>NZ_JBFPNN010000001.1:0-1251376 GCF_040815675.1 Microbacterium sp. LMI1-1-1.1
AATAAACACCCGCCCCCTGGGGGCGGGGTGGCCCGCGGGCTGCCGGGGGGCCGCGGGACGCGCCGGGGGGGCGCGCCGCGCGCCGCTTCTGTGTCACGGGTCAGCCGCCGACGGCGCTGCTCACCTCGGTGGGACCGTCGACGCAGGTCTTACAGGATGGGCTTGCCGCCGGTGACGGCGACGCGGGCGCCGGAAACGTAGCTCGCCTCGTCGGAGGCCAGCAGCACGTACACGGGGGCGAGCTCGGCGGGCTGTCCAGGGCGTCCCATCGGCACCTGCTCGCCGAAGCTCGCCACCTTGTCCTCGGGCATGGTCGCGGGGATGAGGGGCGTCCACACCGGTCCCGGGGCGACGCTGTTGGCGCGGATGCCGCGCTCGGCGAGCAGCTGCGCCAGCGACGCCGTCATGTTCGCGATGGCCGCCTTCGTCGCGGCGTAGGGCAGCAGCTGCGGCGACGGCATGTCGGAGTTCACCGAGCTGGACGCGATGATCGACGCCCCCTCCGTCAGGTGGGGCAGGGCGGCCTTGACGAGGTGGAAGTAGGCGCTGACGTTCGTCGCCCACGTGTAGTCCCACTCGGCGTCCTCGATCTCCTCGAGGGTGTCGTGGCTCATCTGGAAGGCGGCGTTGCTGACGAGCACGTCGAGTCCGCCGAGGTGCTGCACGGTCTGCGCGACGAGGTCGCGGCAGTGCTGCGGGTCGGAGACGTCGCCCGGCAGGAGGATCGCCCGGCGCCCGGCGTCCTCGACGAAGCGGCGGGCCTCCTCGGCGTCCTCGTGCTCGTTCAGGTAGGCGATCGCCACGTCCGCCCCCTCCCGGGCGAACGCCAGGGCCACCGCCTTGCCGATGCCGCTGTCGCCGCCGGTGATGAGCGCGACCTTGCCCTCCAGGCGGCCGGAGCCGCGGTAGCTGTCGACGCCGTAGTCGGGCTTCGGGTCCACGGCCTGGTCGCTGCCGGGCACGTCCTGCTGCTGAGCGGGCTGGGTCATGTCTGTCTCCTCGCGATCGGAGACCCGACTCCACCGGGAGTCTCGGGAGCGCGCACGAGGGTTGACAGCGTGCGCCGGCGCTCACTCGGAGGCGGTCGTGTCCACCCGCTCGCCGACGAGGGCCCCCCGGACCGGGGCGTCCCCGGATGCCAGCTGGTGCAGCTGCCGTGTCCGGAACCGGTGCACTGTCCGGGCCACGCCGCGCATCAGGGTGAGGGCGCCGGCGACGTTGACGGCGAACTCGCCGAAGCCGCGGAAGTCGTCGAGGGTGAGGACGTAGGCGCCGTCCGCGGCGTGCGGGTCGGCCGGCTTGAGGCGGAGCCCCGCACTGCGTCCGACCACCTGCGCCAGATCCTGCAGGGTCCAGTCGCCGTCGACGGCGAGGAGGGCCGACGGGTCGTCCGGTCCGAAGCCGGCGGTCGGCACGAGCACGAACCGCGCGTCGAGGAGCTCGGGCGTCTCGGGCTGGGTGGGCGGCACCTCCAGGCCGGCCGCGGCCAGCGCGTTCTCGATCGCGGCCACCGCTCCCACCGTCGGCGCGTCGCTTACTCGGACGAGCTGCCCCTCCTCGTCTCCCGTCGACCAGCGGACGACGACGGAGACGGGGGATGCCATGGCGAGGACCTCGGAAGACGTAGGGCGGCGGGGATGCGACGTGGCGCTCACGCTACGGGGAGCGCCGACGCCTGTCCGAGCCCTTGACAGTCCCACCGCGAGCGGCGGGTGGGCCGTGGGCCCCGGCGTCGGGCTGCTCACGGCCACGGCCACGGGGGGAGGAGGTCGACGTCGCCGAGATCGGGCGCCGTCGCGGGCGGGGTCTCCCACACGGTGAGCACGGGCGGCGGCGTCTCCGCCGGGGCGAGCGCGCCCAGCAGGTCGAGGTCGACGAGGGCCGACGTGTCCAGGTACTCGCCGTGGAGGAGGACGTGGTCGACCGGTGCGGCGGAGGGCGTCGGTGCGGAGGAGCGGGCCATGGCATCCACTGTCCGCCCGGCCCCGCAAGGACCGCCCCGCGCGCGGACGGGACCGGCGCAAGATCGACGCAAGATTCTCCCCGACGACCGCCGGGAAGAGGGGTCAGGCGGCCAGGACGTCGCGCAGCTGCATGCTCTCGACGATGGCGCGGTAGTCCTCCACCATGCGGCTGCGGTCCCAGCGCGGGCGGGTGAGGAGGGCGGCCGCGCGCAGGGCACCGCGATGGGCGAGTACGTGCTCCCAGGCCGCGGCCACGCGGACGGGGTCGCGATCGGTGACGACCCCGACCCCCTCGACGATGCGCGCCGCGTCGCCGACGTCCGTGGTCACCGGGGTGGCGCCGGACGCCGCGCCCTCGGCCAGGCAGAGCGGCGACGCCTCGCCGAAGGCGGAGGTGAGCGCCACGATGTCGGCCGCGCGGTACAGCTCGGGCATGTCCTCGCGCAGCCCGAGCGCGTGCAGGGGGGTGCCGGAGGGGATGCCGCTGGCTGCGACCAGCGCGGCGAACCCGGGGTTCGCCATGGTCATGCCCGAGCCGCACACGAGGTAGTGGGCGTCCGGGCGGCGCGCGGCGTGGAGGGCGACGGAGCGGAGGAAGAGCCCGGGGTCCTTCATAGCGTCGAACCGCGCCGCGAGCAGGACGAGCGGTGCCCGCTCCGGGATCCCCAGCCGTGCGCGGATCGCGCGCTTCTCGCCACGCACGGCGGGACGGAACCGGCCGGTGTCGATGCCGTTGTCGACGACGAGGGCCTCCGCGACCTGCACGCCCGCGGCCGCGTATGCCGCGGCGGTGGAGGACGCACAGGCGATCGTGGTCGTGACGGCCCCGGAGGCGCTCGCGTGCCGCAGCCACTCCAGCGCCGGGCCGGAGTGCGTCGGGTCCGAGCGGTGCAGGCAGACGGCGAGGGGGCGGTCCGGCAGCATCCCCGCGCGCTCGAGCGCGACGACGAGGCTCAGCGGCTGCTCCTTGAGCGACAGGACGACGTCGGCGTCCGCGATCGCCGCGGACGCGACGGCGAGCTCGTCGGCGGTGAAGTCCTCCGGCGCGACGGGACGGTCGCCCGCGACGCGGTCGAAGGCGGTGATGCGGACGCCCGCGGCCCGCAGTCCGCGATAGCGGCCGTCGTCCGCCGCGCGCTGCACCGATCCGTCGCGGCGCGCGGACGAGGTGAGCGAGAGCACGTGATGCTCCTGGGCCCCTCCCGCGGCCAGGCCGGCCACCACGTCGCTATGCAGGATGCGCGCGCCGCCGGCGAAGAATCCTTCGTACAGGGAGAGCACGCGCACGGCACCAGTCGTCGACATGGGCCTATGCTGCAAGCCGCGGCGCGGCGCCGGGTTACGTCAGGACGACCATCTCGTGAACGCCCTCCGCACGACAGGACGCGCCGACCCCCACGGGGCCGGCGCGTCGCGTCGGATCGGTCAGGCCGTCGGCGCGGTCTCCGCAGCGACCGGGGCGGCCGGCCGCGCCCAGGGCCAGCGGACGGCGCTGCGCGCGGTCGGGTGCGCGGCCGGGGCCGACCGCGGCACGATGCCGTCGCCCATCGCGGCCGAGAACGCGCTGCTCCACACCGAGCTGCCCTGCTGTCCCGCGTGCTGTCCATAGATCGTCATGGTGTCCTCCTCTTCCCCGTCTCCCGACGGGTCGTTCCCCTCAGAGGTACTCCGACGTGCGTGCCGTCGACCGGCCCTTGACAACCCGTCCCCTATCCGGGCGGGACCGATGGGGCAAGGGGGGTCGTGCGGGTGGGCAGGAGCCGCATCCTGGACGAGCGTGCGAGACAAGGACCGAGGTGACACGACATGCGGGACTTCCTCGTCAATGGGACACGCATCCTCACGGATGACGCCATCGCCGATGCGGTCGTCGACCTGTCGCGCGAGCTGAGCAATCGTGGGCGCGTCGAGGTCGTCACGTTCCCCGGGATCGTCGAGGGCGCTCTGGCCACGACGTGGATGAGCGTCGGCGCCGGGATCCCGTTGCTCATGGTGCAGGCCGATACGGGACTGCCCGTCTCGATCGCCGGCTCCGAGCTGGCGGTGTGGGCGATCCGCCGCCGTCGGCACGAGATCGAGCAGACCTCGACCGGCAAGGACCGTTAGTCGGAGGACGTCGGGGCCGCGGCATCCAGGTTCTCGGGGACCAGCATGATGCCCCCGGACGAGTTCGCCGAGTTGGCGAGGTCTTCGATCCAGGAGCGGCTCAGCTGCGCGGGCTCGATCTCGTCGAAGACGAACCGCAGCGGGATCGACGGGTGGATCCAGATGGTCTCGCGGCCCACGTCGTCGCCGTCGGGGTGCCGCCACGAGAGGGTGAAGCTCTCACCGCGACGGAGCTTCGTCGAGATGACCACCTTGAGATGCGCGAGCGCGCGGTCCTCGATGCGGATCGGTGTCGTCCCGTAGAAGATCGTGCCCATCACCCCAGAGTAATGACGCGCGTCCGTTCTCGCAGGTCGGCTCCCCGGGCGCCGCACGTCAACCCCCTTCGCGTCGATCCTCGTCCGCATTGGACTGGGAGGCCGACCGACCGAAGGAGAGCACCATGACGGATTCGATTCCCGACAAGCCCAGCCAGGCCGAGGGCGACATCGGCGACGACGACCTGACGCAGGGCGACACCAGCGGCACGATCGGCGAGAGCTCCGACGACTCCGACCCCTCGGGCGACGAGGAGGACTGACCATGCCGGCCGGCGACGTCGAGACCTTCCACCGCGACGGTGCGTGGCACAACCGCATCGAGGGGGAGGAGGGGACGATCGACGGCACGCATCGCACGCGCGCCGAGGCGGCCGCGGCCGGGCGGACCATCGCCCGGGCGCGACGCGTCGAGCACATCGTCCGCGACCTGCACGGTCGCATCGGCGATCGGAGCTCGTACGGACACGACCCTCGGGACATCCCCGGCTGACGGGGCCGCGCGGCGATCGACCACGGAGCCGGGATCCTCGCGGATCCCGGCTCCGTGGCGTTCCGACCCGCCCCCGAGTGGGTCGGCCCGTAGGGCGGAGCGAGCCCGGTGCCCCGCCCCACGGATCCTCCGATACGGACGGCGTCAGCCCTCCCGCACCGACTCGCCGGCCTGCTGGGCCCGGTCCTTCACCGTCGATGCGGCCTCCGTGGAGTCGTCCTTGACGTGCGCGACGGCCTCGGTGGCCCGTTCCTTCACGGCCTGTGCGGCCTCGGTGGCGGGCTCCTTGAGCTCGCCCGCGATCTCCTTCGCCACGTCCTTCGCCTGGTCGACGAGGGGCTGCGCCTGGTCCTTCACCTTCGCTGCCGCGTCGCGCTCGGCGCGGGTCGGAGGGATCAGGGACGACACGACGAGGCCGACGCCGAAGGCGACGAGGCCGACCGCGAGGGGGCTGCCTTTCGCCTTGTGGGCGGCGCCGGTCGTGGCGTCGCCCGCGCTGTGGGCCAGGTCGGACGCCGCCGCGGCCGAGTCGTGGGCGACGCCCATGATCCGGTCGCGGACGCCGCCGACGGCGTCGCGGACCTTGTTGGTCTGCCGCTCGACGATCTTCGACGGCGAGACCTTGTCGGCCAGCGCGTCGACGTCGGAGCCGAGCTCGGCGCGGGTGCGCTCGATGTCGGCACGGATGGCTTCCGGTGAATCGCTCATCGGTTCTCCTCGTTCCTCGTGAATGCCTCGGGGATCTCCTGCAGGGTCGCCGCCGTCTGCGGCACGCCCTCCACTTTCTTCAGCTGCGCGCGCCCGAGCGCGAACAGCACGGCCGCGATGATCGCCCAGACGAGGGCGACCACGACGGCGGACCAGCCCTCGCCCATGACGGTCGCCAGAGCAGCCCAGAGCGCGACCGACAGGAAGAGCAGCACCATGCCGGCGGCATAGCCCGCTCCGCCCAGCATCCCGGCGCCCTTCGCCGACTTCGACGCGGAGTCCTTCACCTCGGCCTTGGCCAGGGCGAGCTCCTGCCGCATCAGCGTCGACATGTCCCGCGTGACCTCGCCGACGAGCTCGCCGAGCGACGTCGACGCGGCGCGGCGCTCAGACGGTACCGGGTCGCTCATCGAGTCCCCCTTCCCGGGTGGTGTCCAGGCGGGCGGCCGACTCGGCGTACACGGGCGGGTCGACCGAGTCGACGTCCGTGACGAGTCCCGTGTCGTCGAGTCCGGTGTCGACGGGACCGATGCCGTCCGCGACGGTCTCGACCCCCGCGGCTCCGACGCCCGCGGCTCCGACGCCCGCGGTCCCCGCCAGCGCGGCGCCGCCGACGGGCGCGTCACCGATCGTCGAGCCCGACGTCGGCGGGGCGGGCGGGGCGGGCGGCAGCGGCGGCGCGGCAGGCGCCGACCCGGCCGTCGAGGCCGACCCGCTCGCCGAAGAGGCTCCGGCGGCCAGAGACCGGCTCAGGCGCCCGACGACGATGCCGGCGAGCGCGGCGACGGCGATGAACGTGCCCGGACGGCGACGGGCGAAGCCCTTCACGTCCTCGAGCAACTGCTGCGGGTCGCGGTCGCCCAGCCAGGAGCCGACGGTCGACACGTGACCGGCGGCCCGGCGCACGAGCTCTCCGGCGAGCCCGCCGTTCTCGTCGGCGTCGGCCATGCGCGACAGGTCCCCGCCGACGGAGCCGAGGCTCTCGGCGAGACGCTGCTGCTGCGAGGACGCCTGGTCCGAGAGCTGCCTGCCGGTCTGCGACACGAGGTCGCGGATCTGGTCCTTCGCCTCCCCGGCGACGGCCGCGGCCTCGTGCGCGCTCGTCTCGGCCACCCCTCGTGCGGCGTCCCGGGCGGTGCCCGTGACGGCGGACGCCTCGTGGGCGGCGTTCTTGACCGTGGAGTCGTCCTGGCTTCCGCCGTCCGACGCGGTGTATTGCGACATAATCGCTCCTTCCGTCCTGCGTTGGTCAGCCAGGTATAGGGGCGTTCGCGAGCCCCCGCAGCGGGCCTTGCCCCGGGCGAGGCGGCGTGCAATGCGCGCGGCGGCCTGCGGTGAGGCGCGAACGGCCGCGGAACGAAGTGCCCGGAGCCGACGCCGACCGCCTTATACACCTCGTGCGGGGCGCCGTGACTTCTTCGCCGGTGTGGGTACTATCAGGCCTCGTGCAGAACTCCACCGGATCCGTCGCGGAGCCGTCCCCGGTCTCCGACCTCGGACGCGCTCTGCTGGCCTACGGCGAGGCCCGCCGTGTCGCCGCCGTCGAGGCGCGTCGGACCCTGTCCCTCAACGAGCTGGACGCGCGTGCGCTCCTGTTCGTCGCGGGGAACCCCGGTGCCCGTCCGTCGCACGTGCGGGACCACCTCGGGATCACGTCGGCGGGCGTCACCACGCTCATCGACCGTCTCGTCCAGCGCGGCACCGTGCGCCGGGACCTGGACGAGGAGGACCGGCGCGTGAACCACATCACCGCCATCGTCGACCTCGACGCGGAGCCGTGGTGCGCGCTGCGCGGGTTCGACGCCGCCATCGAGTCCGCCATCGCGGATGTGCCGCCGGAGACGGCGGCGGAGCTCACCCGCATCCTCGACCGGATCGTCGACCTCGCCTCCGACGGCTGACGGCCGCCTCCACCTCTTGACGGCCGCCTCCGACGGCTGACGGCCGCCTCCACCTCCCGACGGTCGCCGGCGGGGGAGAGCCCGCACCGCTGCATCGCGGGACCCCGGCCCCGCGGCATCCCGCCGGCGCGGGCGAGGGCCCGCGCGGCCCGGGTGAGGCCGTGGGTGAACGGGATCAGCTGGCGGCGGCGGCGACGAACGCCTCGGACCGCGACTGCAGGAACGCGCAGAGCGCCGAGAGCATCGCGAGCTCGGCGGACAGCGCCATCACGCGCCCGCCGGGGAGCGGTGCCGCATCCTCCCGCGGCTCGAAGGTCACGGACCAGCGGGTCCCGTCCGGGCCGGCCTCCGGCGCGACGAAGAAGGTCGTCGACACGCTCCGCAGCTTCGCGGCGATGAGGCCGGTGTCGTCGTCCTCGTCCGTCTCCTGCGGGATGACGCGCAGGATCCCCGTGTCGTAGCCGAGGGCGGTGAAGTCGTCGACCCACGTCTGCAACGTCGACAAAGTGCGGAACGGCATGAGGACTCCCGTCTCGTTCGGCACGTCCGGCGACGTACCGTCCAATTATGCCGTTCCAGGCGGGGGCGGATGCCGGATCAGAGCCGACCGGTCGCCCGCTCGACCGCGAGCAGCGCCTCGCGCAGGGTCTCGAACCGCTCGGGCGGTCGCGGCGTGCGGACCCAGGTGACATCGACCACGTGATCGCGGCACTGCGCGAAGGCGAGCACGCGGTGCGGATCGTCGTCGCCGCGGGCGGCGTCGCAGATGCACCAGCCCCCGTCGCCGACCCAGAGCAGTTCGGTGCGTGTCGTGGCGTCGCTGTCGAGGGACATGGGGACCTCCGGGGTGGAACAGCCGACGACCCTGTCGGCGGCACCATGGTGCGAGCGGCGGGACGCACGCGCGCTCCCCTTGACAGCCCGCGGGCGGTGGGGCAGAGCCCGCGGATACCGCACGCCGGAGCCGCTGACAAGCCCGTCGTCGCGGGGCCACGGGGATTCCTATCGTCCGCGCACGTGGCATCCCTCCCCCCGCCACCTCCGTCGAACGCGTGAGAGCAGGACCCGATGTCGACCACCGACCGCACCCCCGGGGCGCCGACCCCCCGCCGCCCCGAGGTCCTGCCCCCGAAGCAGGCGGCGCTGCTCGCCCGCACGCGTGTCGGCGCGAAGGGCAACGTCGTCGTGCGGTGGATCACCTCCACCGACCACAAGACGATCGGCTTCCTCTACATCATCTCGGCGCTGATCTTCTTCTGCCTCGGCGGGGTCCTCGCCCTCGTCATCCGGGCGGAACTGTTCGAGCCGGGCATGCAGATCGTGCCGACCCGGGAGCAGTACAACCAGCTGTTCACCATGCACGGCACCCTCATGCTGCTGATGTTCGCGACGCCCCTCTTCGCCGGATTCGCCAACACCCTGCTGCCGCTGCAGATCGGCGCCCCCGACGTGGCCTTCCCGCGTCTGAACGCGTTCTCGTTCTGGATGTTCCTCTTCGGCTCGACCATCGCCGTGTCGGGGTTTCTCACCCCGCAGGGGTCGGCCGGCTTCGGGTGGACGGCCTATCAGCCCCTCGCGAGCGAGACGTTCCATCCGGGGGTCGGGGGAGACCTGTGGTTCCTCGGCCTCGCCCTCAGCGGCTTCGGCACGATCCTCGGCGCCGTCAACTTCATCACCACGGCCGTCACGATGCGCGCGCCCGGCATGACCATGTGGCGGATGCCGATCTTCACCTGGACCGTGCTCATCACCAGCATCCTGGTGCTCCTGGCCTTCCCCGTGCTCGCGGCCGCGCTCTTCGCCGCCGCGGCGGACCGCATCCTCGGCGCGCAGGTGTTCCTCCCGCAGAGCGGGGGAGTGCTGCTGTGGCAGCACCTGTTCTGGTTCTTCGGCCACCCGGAGGTGTACATCATCGCGCTGCCGTTCTTCGGCATCATCAGCGAGGTGGTGCCGGTGTTCAGTCGCAAGCCCATCTTCGGCTACAAGACCCTCGTCTACGCCACCATCGCGATCGCGGCCCTGTCGGTCGCGGTGTGGGCGCACCACATGTACGCGACGGGCGGGGTGCTGCTGCCGTTCTTCGCGCTGATGACGATGCTCATCGCCGTGCCGACCGGGGTGAAGGTGTTCAACTGGATCGGCACGATGTGGCGCGGATCGGTCACCTTCGAGTCGCCCATGCTCTTCGTCATCGGGTTCCTCGTGACGTTCGTCTTCGGCGGACTGACGGGCATCATCCTGGCCTCGCCCCCGCTGGATTTCCACCTGCACGACACCTATTTCGTCGTCGCGCATTTCCATTACGTCGTCTTCGGGACCGTGGTGTTCGCGATGTTCGCCGGCTTCTACTTCTGGTGGCCGAAATGGACGGGACGAATGCTGAACGAGCGACTCGCGAAGACGCATTTCTGGATGCTGTTCATCGGATTCCACCTGACGTTCCTCATCCAGCATTGGCTGGGCGTGGACGGGATGCCGCGGCGGTACGCGGACTACGGCAGCGCCGATCTCTTCACGTGGCAGAACCAGATCTCGACGATCGGCGCGATGATCCTGGGCGCCTCGATGCTGCCGTTCCTGTTCAACGTCTGGATCACCGCCCGCCGCGGGGCGGTCATCACCGTGGACGACCCCTGGGGATACGGCGCGTCGTTGGAGTGGGCGACGTCCTGCCCGCCGCCGCGGCACAACTTCACGTCGATTCCGCGCATCCGGAGCGAGCGGCCCGCGTTCGACCTGCACCACCCCGAGGCGGGCGTCCCCGTGGGCGTCGGACCGGCGAAGGATGCGCCGGCGAGCCCGACCGTGGATGCCGCGGACGGCGAGGTCAAGTGACGGCCGTCGCGATCGGTTTCTTCGCTGCGGATATCGATCCCGGACGGGCGCCCGGACGCCCTGGCGCGAGGGACGGCGGGCGCGGACCGATACGGTGAGGACATCGCCTCCGCGGCGACCGGCCGGGGGGACGGATGCCGCATGAGAGCGGTTCCATACAGAAATAGCGGCAATGCGCAACGGGTTTGCCGCATTCTTTCGGACGATTTAGGAAACTCTCGTGGACCATGTGAATATCGAGACCCGAGATGCCGCGACCGTCGAGGAGCTGTGGCAGACGGTGGTCCCCGGCGCTCGGATCGCGCGGGCCGAGACCATTCAGCCGGCCCTGTCGTGGCATGCCGTCTCGGACGGCTCCTTCGGCTTCTGCGACTACACGATCGGCTCGACCATGCTCGTCGAGTCGGATCCCCTCGACCAGGTCGTCGTCGGGCGCATCGCCGGCCCGCGGGTGCAGGGCACGTACCGGCGGGAGCGGATCGACACCGCCGTCCCCTTCCTCGTCGCCGACCGCCCCCTCGAGATCGCCTTCAGCGGGCGGATCGTGGGAACGGCGGTGTCGTTCGCCCGGTCGGAGTTCGACGAGGCCGCGCAGCGCCTGTCCGGCGACGACGGCCTGCGCGTGCGCCCCACTGGGTACGCCCCGGTCAGCGACCACCGGCTGCGGTACTGGACGCGGACGTGGAAGTACTGCCGCGACGTCCTCCTCCGCTCGTCGGAGCGGGCACCCCTGGTCGAGCAGCAGGCGCGCGCCCTCATGCTCGAGGCATCGCTGCTGTCCTTCCCCACCACCTTCACCGACGTCCTCGCGTCGGGGCGGCCGGCGCGACCGCTGCCCGCGCCGGTCCGACGGGCCAAGGCGTACATCGAGGCCCATGCGGCGGAGCCGGTCGTGCTGGCGGACGTGGCCCAGGCGGCCCGGCTGTCGCCGCGCGGGCTGCAGTACGCCTTCCGCGCGGCGACGGGGCGCACGCCGATGCAGTACCTGCGGCATGTGCGCCTGGATGCCGCCCGGTCCGACCTGCGCGGCGGGGACCCCTCCACCGACACGGTCGCCGCCATCGCCGCGCGCTGGGGCTTCTCGAACCTCGGCCGCTTCGCCGCGATGTACCGGGCGGAGTTCGGCGAGACCCCCTCCTCGACGCTCCGCTCCTGACCCGCGGGTCCTCCCTTCGCGCTGACTCGCCGCGTCTGCGGCCCGTCGTGGCCGGGAGCGGAGGGAGGAGATGTGGGCAGCGGAGGAGTCCCTCTCCGGTGAGGGTCCTCCCTTGGCGGCATCCCCTCCCTTCCCCGTCGTTTGGCGGCCGGGAGCGGAGGGAGGAGATGTGGGCAGCGGAGGAGTCCCTCTGCGGTGAGGGTCCTCCCTTGGCGGCATCCCCTCCCTTCCCCGTCACGTGGCGGCGTCGGCGGGGGGAGGAGATGTGGGCAGCGGAGGAGTCCCGCTGCGGTGGGGGTCCTCCCTTGGCGGCATCCCCTCCCGTCCCCGTCACGTGGCGGCGTCGGCGGCGGGAGGAGATGTGGGCAGCGGAGGAGTCCCGCTGCGGCGGGGGTCCTCCCTTCGCGGCATCCCCTCCCTTCCCCGTCGTGTGGCGGCGGGGGTGGGGGGAGGGGATGTGGGCAGCGGAGGAGTCCCTCTGCGGTGGGGGTCCTCCCTTGGTGGCATCCCCTCCCTTCCCCGTCGTGTGGCGGCGGGGGCGGAGGGGAGGAGATGTGGGCAGCGGAGGAGTCCCTCTGCGGTGGGGGTCCTCCCTTGGTGGCATCCCCTCCCTTCCCCGTCGTGCGGCGGCGGGGGTGGGGGGAGGAGATGTGGGCAGCGGAGGAGTCCCTCTGCGGTGGGGGTCCTCCCTTCGCGGCATCCCCTCCCTGCGGCGACGCGAGGGCGCGCGTTCGGTCGAGGCCGAGCGCCGTGTAAGATCGTCTGTTGGAAGTGTGTCCGAGCGGCCTAAGGAGCATGGCTGGAATCCATGTAGGCGGGGTAACTCGCCTCGCAGGTTCAAATCCTGTCACTTCCGCCACCGGAGCCCCGCCGAACGAGAGTTCGGCGGGGCTTCGTCGTTGCCGGTACGTCCCCCTCCCGGCTCCCTTCTCCCCGACGAAAGGGGACAGGGATGCCGCCACGACGGGCGTCAGCGCGAGACGAGCTCCCGCGACTCGGCGTAGGCGCTGCCCGGCCGCACGACGAGCGAGCGGGGGAGCATGGCCGCGACGAGCCGGCGTGCCGGCGACACCGCCGTGGTGAGGGACCGGTCCACGGCGTCGACCGCGGCGCCGAGGCGCGGACCCGCGTCGGCGTCGACGGCCTCGCCGGCGTAGCTCGCCCGTTCGACCGCGTCGACGAGGAGGTCCAGCGCGTCGGTGTCGGCGCCGTGCCGTTCCCGCAGCCGCGCCGCGTACCGGCGTGGCGACTCCGCGGCGGGGGCGGGGATGCCGAGGTCGATCGCCCTCTCCTGGATCGCCGTCCAGGCGGCGAGGGCGTCGCCGGACAGCACACGGGTCCGCCGGCGGCGGCGGCGGAGGATCCGCGTCACGGCCGGGGCGGCGAGCAGGAGCAGCAGGACGACGGAGCCCGCGGTCCAGGCGGCCCACGTCGCGTCGGTCTCCGCGGCCGAGGCCGCCCCGGTTCCGCCCGTCGGCGCCGCGTCCTCGTCGGACAGCTGGGGCGCCGTCGTCGGCGCGGGCTGGGGAGCGGAGGCATCCGGCTGGTCCGGAGTGGTGACGGCGCCGCCCTCGGCGTCGGTCGTGCCCGGCGCGAAGTACGTGGGGACGCCGAGGCTGTTGGTGGGTTCGAACTGCACCCAGCCGATGCCCTCGAAGAACACCTCCGGCCACGCGTGCAGCTGCGACGAGCTGACGGTGTAGGTCGTCTGCCCCTGCTGGACACCGCTCGTGGGGGTGCCGGGGAGGTAGCCGACGACGATGCGCGCGGGCATGTCGAGCGTCCGCGCCATGACGGCGAACGCCGAGGCGAAGTGGACGCAGTACCCCTCGCGGCGTTCCAGGAACTGCGCGACCGCGTCCAGGCCGGCCCCGTCGAAGCCGTCCTCGACGGGCGCGTCGAGGGAGTAGCGGAAGTCGGTGCCGCGGAACCACGCCTGCAGGTCGACGAGCGCGTCGTACGGGGACTGCGCCTCGGCGGTCACGGCGCGCGCCGTCTCCTCGATGACGGCCGGGACGCCGTCCGGAAGCGAGCGGACGGAGTCGGGGAGGCCGTCGCCGCCGACCGGCCGCGCCCGGATCTGCTCGAGGGTGGGACGCGGCACCCGCGTGGAGATCTCGTACTCCTGGTCGCGGGTGGAGCCCGAGCGCGTCACGACCGTGGCGTTCTGGGGGAGTCCCAGCCAGTCGCCCTGAAGCCCGGACACCTGCAGCGCCGGGTACGGGATGGGCAGCCACGGGCTGTCGAGCTCGTCCACGACGACGTCGGTGGTCCAGTCGACGACGGGGATGTCGGCATCCACCGTCACCGGATCGAAGACGGGACCGTCCGCGGGCACCTGCACCGTGTCGCCCGTGTCGGGCTCCCAAACCGAGCCGTCGAACTGCGAGAGGGTCACCGCGCGCAGGTAGGGCGCGCGCGGAGCGGTCGTGCGGACGTTGAGCACGTCGACGGGCCGAGGCTGGCGCAGGTCGTTGCCGAGCTCGAGGTTGGGGTTGATGGTCGAGCCGAAGCCGCCGCTGCCGCCGGAGGCGAAGCGCAGACCCGGCTGGGGGAGCAGCGGGGTCGCGACGATCGCGACGACGACCGCGACCGCGGCGATCCCGACCGCCGTCGCGGAGGCTCCGGCGAAGCGTGGCCGGGCTGCCGTGCGCGCGCCGTCCCCGGACGCTCCCCCCGTCCGCGAGCGGGTCTCGACCCGCAGCAGGAAGAGGATCGCCGCGGCCAGGAGGACGAAGCCCGGCACGTCCACCTCGGCGGGGACGGCGATCGTCGGGATCAGCGAGACGGCGACGAGACCCACGCCCGCCAGCAGCGGCATCCGCGCCGTGAGGACGACGTGATCGAGCACGATCGCCAGGGCGCCGACGGCGGCGACGAGGACGAAGGACAGACCGTTCGCCGCGTCGACGGGGGCCACGCCCACCCGCACCTCCTCCGCCGCGGCGGCGACGAGGTCGGGGACGAGGCCGAAGGTGGCGGGGGTGGGGATGACGCCGAGGAGCGTGCTGCCCCGCCCGAACATCGCCGTCAGCAGAAGGATCCAGACGCCCGCCTCGAGCACGCTCACCACGAGGGCGGGGAGCGAGAACAGGCGCGCCACCAGGCCCGTGCCGAGGACGGCGACGGTCACGCCGAGGGCGCCGGCCGTCCACGCACCGGGCCCGATGACCGAGAACACCGGCAGCAGCGCGGCGACGATCGCGGCGAGGACGCCGAGCGACAGCAGCAGCGCGTCGCGGCGGCGGCGCGGGGAGCGGAACGTCGACGGGTCAGCCGCGGACATGCGCGAGCCCCCGGTCCAGGGCGGCGTCCCACGCCGCCGCGACGTCGCCCGCCGGCGGGAGCGTCGCGGCGTGCCAACCGGCGCGGCGCAGACCCTCGACGTCGACGGAGCCGCCGACGCTCAGCAGCACGGGCAGCGCCGAGTGCTGCGCCACGCCGCCGAGGGCGATCAGGTCGTCCTGTTGCAGCGCCCCGGTGACGACGACGACCGGTCCGAGCAGAGCCGACGCCGCGGCGGGCACGAGGCGGTGGCCGGGGCCGTCGTCCCGGGCGACGACGGTCGCGAATGCCGCGGCCAGCGCACGCGCCTCGCTCTCCTCCCCGCCCTCGACGGGGTCTGCGAGGAGCGTGCCGTCGCTGTCGACGACGTCCACGGTGTAGCCCTCGTGCACGAGACGCGCGACGGCCGAGACGCACGCCGAGACGGCCGTCTCGAACGCCTCGTCGGCGCCGGGTGCGGTGGCGGCGTCGGGCGACCAGCGCCGGACGCCGCGGTCGAGGATCACCGTCGCGGCGGGGCTGGACTCCTGCTCCTCCTGCCGGACCATGAGCATGTCGCGGTGCGCGGTGGCCCGCCAGTGGATGCGCCGCATCGAGTCGCCGGGGGCGTACGGGCGTGCGACGAGGTTGTCCGCGCCCTGGCCGAGCTGCAGCGCAGCGGTCTGCCGTGTGCCGCCGGCCTCCCCCGACGCGGGCGGCAGGGGAGCGAGGTCGACGATGCGGGGAGCGACCGTCACGGCGGTCGTCCCGCCGAGCCCGAAACGGCGCCGGACCAGGCCGAACGGGTCGGTGGTGGCGACCTGCAGCGGGCCGAGCGCGTGCACGCCACGGCGGGCGCCCACGGCTTCGTACCGCAGCGTGATCGGACCGGACCCGGAACGCAGGCCCGAGCCGGTGGCGGGGAAGTCGCCCACGGCGTGGCCCCGCAGTCCCACCGGCAGGGTGTCGGTCCAGCGCCCGGGGGCCGTCGGCAGCGCGGTGCGGAGCCCGACCCGCAGCTCCACCGTGACGAGCCGGTCGACCTCGGCGGTCTCGGGCCGCAGGGTGCGCGCCACGTCGTCGGTGCGGCGCACGAGCAGCAGGGCCGCGGCCGCGGCCACCAGCAGCACGGCCAGCAGCACCGCGAAGTACAGCAGCTCGGGGATGCCCGCGCGCTGCGCGACCACGTAGGCCGTCACGGCGAGCACGAGCGCACCCGTCCCCCGCAGGGTGAGCGGCCAGAGACGTCTCACGGCCCGCTCACGCGTGCGCGGCGAGCGGGACGCGCACGCCGGCCGCGATCCGCTCGAGCGCGTCGGCGACGACGACGGCCGCCGCGCGCCCGCCCGCGGCCGAGCGGTTGGCGATGAGGCGGTGGCCGAAGACGGGGGCCAGCAGCGCGGAGAGGTCGTCGGGGATGACGTACCCACGGCCGTCCAGGGCCGCGCGCACCTTCGCGGCGCGCACGAGCTGCAGCGTCGCGCGCGGGCTCGCGCCCAGGCGGATGTCGGGGTGGCTGCGCGTGGCCTGCGCGAGCGCGACGGCGTACTCGCCGAGGGCGGGAGCCAGGTGCACGTTCCGCGCCCACGCGATCATCGCGGTGATCTGCCGCGCCGAGACGACCGGTCGCAGGGTGTCGAGCGGGTTGCGGGTGTCGCGCTGGCGCAGCATCTCGGCCTCCGCGCCCGCGTCGGGGTAGCCCATCGAGATGCGCATGAGGAAGCGGTCGCGCTGCGCCTCCGGCAGCGCGTACGTGCCCTCCATCTCGAAGGGGTTCTGCGTCGCGACGACGAGGAACGGCGAGGGGAGCACGTGGGTGCGGCCGTCGACGGTGACCTGCCGCTCCTCCATCGCCTCCAGCAGCGAGGACTGGGTCTTCGGCGACGAGCGGTTGATCTCGTCCGCGATGACGATGTGGGCGAACACGGCACCCGGCGTGAACTGGAACTGCCGGTCGACCGGGTTGAACACCGAGACGCCGGTGATGTCGCCGGGCAGCAGGTCGGGCGTGAACTGGATGCGGCGCACGTCGGCGTCGACGGTCGCGGCGAGCGCCCGCGCGAGCATCGTCTTGCCGACGCCGGGGACGTCCTCGATCAGCAGGTGCCCCTCGGCCAGCAGCGCGGTCAGCGCCGCGCGCACGGCCTCGGGCTTGCCGTCGATGACGCGGGAGATGGATGCCACGATCTCGCCGGTCAGCCGGGCGAAGGACTCGCTCGTGAGCTCCGACTCCGGCCCGCCGGCATCGGAGCGTCGCAGGCGGGCGACCGCCTCGGGCATGACCGTCTCGTCCATGGCATCCCTCTGCTCGTGGATGTGCCGGAGGCGCGTCGTGGCCGCCGTGACCCGATCGTAACCTGCCGACGTGGCGAGAAGGCCGTGAGTCGGGGTCCCCCCAGCCGCCGCACGGTCGCCGCCCAGGCACCTAGGATCGGACCGCCGACCGAGGAGGCTCGATGAGCGACGACCGTGTGCCCGCCCCCGTCCTGGCCGTCGACATCGGCGGGACGAAGGTGGATGCCGCCGTCGTCACGGCCGCGGGCGAGGTGGTGCGCGAGAGCGTGACCCGCCGGCCGACCGGCCGCGACGCGTCTCGCGCGGAGATCGCCGGGAACATCCGGGCGGCCGCGACCGCCGCGCTCGCCGCCGTCCCCCACCTGCGCGTCGGGGCGATCGGGGTGGGAAGCGCCGGTCCGATCGACCGGCCGGCACGGGCCGTGTCGCCCCTGAACCTGCCGGACGCGGCGGGGCTCGTGCTCGACGAGGTGCTGCGCGGTCTCGTCGACGGCCCGCTCCACCTCGCGCTGGACGGCACCTGCATCGCGCTCGCCGAGCACTGGCGCGGCGCGCTCGTCGGGTGCCGCGACGCGATGGCGATCGTGGTGTCGACGGGAGTGGGCGGGGGCCTCGTCCTGGACGGCCGCCCCGCGAGCGGGGCGAGCGGGAACGCCGGGCACCTCGGGCAGACGTTCGTCCGGACCGTCGAGGACGGGGACGTCGTGGCATCCACTCTCGAGGCCGTCGCGGCCGGTCCGGGGACCGTCGCCTGGGCCCGGTCGCACGGCTGGGCGGGGGAGACGGGTCTGGACCTGGCGGCGTCGTACCGGTCCGGCGACGAGGTCGCGGTCGCGGCGGTCCGCCGCTCGGCCACGGCCGTCGGCCAGGCGATCGCGGCGGCGACGACCCTGTGCGACCTCGAGGCGGTCGCGATCGCCGGCGGGTTCGCCCGCGTGGCCGACGACTACATCGATCTGGTCCGCGCGGCCGCGCAGCGGGCCGCGGTCCACGCGTACGCCCGCCGGTGCCGCATCGTGGGGTCGGGCCTGGACGGCGACGGTCCGCTCCTGGGCGCCGCCGCCCTCGCCCTCCGGCCCTGACGGGGCAGGGACAGGGGCTAGAGCACGGCGAGGGCCATCAGACCCGTGGATGCCGCCATCCCGAGGATCTGCGCGCGATCGAGCCGCGTGCGCATCCGCCGGGCCGCCACCGCCGAGAGGCCGAGGTACCCGGCGGCCACGACGAGCAGGAAGGGGATGAGACCGACGCCGTGCGCGTGTCCCGCGCCCGCGGCGTGCCCACCCATCCCGGCCTGGAGGGCCGCCATCACCACCATCCCGAGCGTGGTGTGCACCGTCATCAGCGCGGGCACCCGCGGGACGCGGCGCTGGCGGGGGCGCCGCCAGACGGCCAGGCCCACCGCCGCCGCCGACAGCAGCGCGGTCCAGTACACCGGCGGGACCCACCCGGCGAGGGCGGCGTCGAGCATCGCGAGCAGCATGAGGACGGATGCCGCCAGCTCGGGCGGCCGCACCCGCGCGCGGTCGGCGGCCACGCAGCAGGCGCCGATCGCGGCGGGGGCGACCGCCCACGCGTGAAGGACCTCGCTCATCCCGTCAGCAGTGGCATCCGTGGCCCGGCGCCTCGCCGGCGTGCGGACCGTGCCCGGGGGCGTAATCCTCGGCTGCGGGGTGCGCGGCGGGCGCGCAGTGCGACATGGCCGGCGCGGGGACGTTCAGCACGGGGTTCCGCTCGAAGAAGTTGTACGGCTTCAGCGTGAACTTGGCGTAGTCCATCGGCATGACCGGCCAGTCCTCGTTGCGCGGGAAGTGCGTCAGGCCGAAGGTGTGCCAGAGCACGACGTCCTCGCCCACGAGCGGCTCGTCGCCCGCGATGAACGCGGGGATGCCGGCGCCGCCGGGGTGCTGGTTGACGAAGTCGCCCGCGGCGTAGCGCTCGTCGGGGTCGTACTTCGTGACGAAGAGGTTCTTCGTGGCGAAGGCGGCGCGCGCGGCGATCGACGAGGCGTCGTCGGCGAGCAGCACGGGCGTCTCGGTCGGGAAGAGCATGTACGAGGTCGCCTGTCCGCGTTCGGTCGTCTTCTCGGTCGACGCGATCTGCCAGACGCGGTTGACCGCGCCGTCGGCGACGCGGCCCGACACCTTCTCGGAGGCGATCGGCGTCACCTTCTTGGTGAAGGCGTTGCCGGCCGGATTGGTCTCGGAGATCGGCAGTCGCACCGCGTCGATCTCGTTGACGACGTTGGCGACGCCGTCGACGGTCATGTCGAGTCGGGCGGAGAACAGGTGCTGGTGGTAGGGCGCCCCGAGCCCCGGCGCGACCTCGGACGCGAAGGGGTAGCCCTCGCCCGGGTAGGCGGAGGTGAACAGGATGCCGGTGAGCTTGGCCTCGCACTCGATGGTGCCGTCCAGGTAGAGGTACCAGTAGAAGCCGTAGTCGTAGTTGCCGACGGTCGTGAAGAAGGAGATGACGAGACGGCGGGCGCGGCGGACCTCGCTGGAGCCGGTGAAGATGTCGGTGTGCTTCCAGAGGGAGCCGAAGTCCTCCTCGTGCATGCACACGGCGTTGCGGATGGTCCGCGGCATCCCGTTCTCGTCCGAGAGCACGGCGTCGACGTAGGTGATGTCGCCGACGCAGTCGCAGCCGAGCTCGAGCTCGTTCGTGTACCGGCCGAAGAGGTACTCGCCCGTGTCGAAGTAGTTCTGCCAGAAGCGGTTGGGCGCAGGGTCGGCGTAGGGGACGACCATCTCGCTGATCGAGCCGCGGTACATCACGGGCCGCCCGGCGAAGGACAGCTGACGCAGGATGAGCCCCTCGCGGGTGTCGAAGCCGATGCGCAGGTCCCACTCGCCCCACGTGACGTGCTCGTCGTCGACGGTGAAGCTCGAGCCCTCCGGCTGCGTGATGACGATCGGCTTCAGCCCCTCCAGCGGCGGGCCCTGGAGCTCCGGGTCGTCGAAGTTGCCGGACGTCTCCGGCACGGTGAAGCCGGGGGTGTCGACGACCTCGATGATCTTCCGGTCGGCGACGTCGATGTACGCCGTGAGGCCGTCGACGGGGTGGGCCCACGGGTGGTCGGCCGGGTGGTCCTGGCGGAACGCGAAGGTGCGCAGCACGCGCCGGCCCACCTCGTTCTCGTAGCCGTAGTGCCCGGCCGACAGGGGGACGAGGACGACGTCGGCGGTGGTGAGCCCGCGCGCGGCGAGCGCGGCGACCCAGTCGGCGCTCTCGTTCGCGATGACCCCGACCTCCTCGAACTCCGCGTCGAGGATCGGCAGCTGTCCGTCGGACCCGTCCAGCTCGGTGGAGCGCAGCACCTCGCCGGTCGTGAGCGAGACGACGAGGTCGAGCGAGTGCGCGGTGCGCAGGTTCAGCAGCTGCACGCGGGCGCGGCGGTCCGGGAACGCGGTCTCCCCGCGCTCCCAGGCCAGCACCTCGCCCTTGGGCGCCTCCTCCAGGCCGACGTACGCGAAGCGGGTGGCCTCGTCGACGCCGTCGAGGCCGGCGACGACCGCGTGGACGGCGGTGATCTCGGCGGGGGTGAGGGAGGCCAGGGGATGGGCCGGGGCGGCGGGGGCGGCGAAGGCGGTCGAGGTCGGGTCGGTGAGCGTCATGGTGTCTCTCTCGGGTGGAACGGGTGGGACGGGAAGGAGGGGGAAGGGATGCCGCGGCGCCGAGGCCGCGGCATCCGGTCAGCCCGCCGCGATGGTGTCGGTGAGCTTGGCGTAGGCGGCCGGCCGGCGACGGCGGATCCACGCGGCCTGGGCGTAGCCGAGGGCGGGGAAGACGACGACGAGGGCGAGCAGCGCCCAGCTCACGGCGCCGAAGACGGGGGCGCCGTCGGCATCCATGTCGCCGACCATCACGGGGAAGTACGCCACGATGATCACCGCCGACACCGCGAGGCCCGCGAAGCCGAGGGCCGGGGCGATCACGGTGTTCCAGACGCGGCGATCGGCCCGCGTGCGCCGGAAGTACACGATGACGGCGACCGAGGTCGCGGCCATGAGCACGGCGATCGCGAGGGTGGCGACGCCGGCGAACCACGTGAACACCTGCAGCAGCGGGTCGAGGTTCAGCACGGCGAAGACCACCGTCAGCACCGCCGCCGTCGCGGTCTGGACGATCGAGGAGACGTGCGGGGACAGGTGCCGCGCGTGCACGCCGCCGAGGCGGTCGGGGAGCACGCCTGCGCCGGACATCGCGTGCTGATAGCGGGTGAGGACGTTGTGGAACGACAGCACGCACGCGAACATCGACGTCAGCAGCAGGACGTTGACGATGATCTCGCCCGCGGTGCCGAGGTAGATCGCGACCGTCCGCAGCATGAGCGTGCCGGGGTCCTCCGCCGCGGCGGCGAGCACCCCCTCGGGACCCCACGCCATCACGAGACCCCACGAGGCGAGGGTGTAGAACACGCCGATGCCGATGACGGCGCCGTAGGTGGCGCGGGGGATCGTGCGGTCGGGGTCGCGGGCCTCGTCGCGGAAGATCGCGGTCGCCTCGAAGCCGATGAAGGCGGCGATCGCGAACATCAGGCCCACGCCGGGGGAGCCGCTGAGGACGTTCGCCGGCTCGAAGGGGGCGGCGCTGAGGCCCTCGGGACCCCCGTTCACCACGACGGCCGCGACCAGCACGAGGACGATGCCGACCTCGGCCACGAGCAGCACGCCGAGCACCTTGCTCGAAAGGTCGATGTGGCGGTAGCCCAGGATGCCGACCAGCCCGACCACGGCGAGCGCGTACAGCCACCAGCCCAGGGCCGGGCCGCCGAGCGAGACGACCGTGATGCTCAGCAGGTAGCCGATGTAGCCGTAGACCGAGATCTGGATGGTCGTGTAGGTGAGCATGGCGGTCCAGGCGGCGGCGAGCCCGGACGGGCGACCCAGGCCGTAGCCGATGTAGGTGAAGAACGCGCCGGGGCGGGGGACGTGCCGCGTCATGGCGGCCAGGCCGACCGCGAACAGCAGCAGGATCACGGCGCTGACGGCGTAGAGGGTGGGGAAGCCGGCGCCGTTCCCGATGAGGATGCCGAGGGGCGCGGCGCCCCCGACCACGGTGAGCGGCGAGGCCGCGGCGACGACCATGAAGACGATCGCCGTGACGCCGAGGGAGCCCTGCAGCGTCCGCTTCGCCGACGCCGCCACCCCCTTCGATTTGAGCTGGGTCATTCGGTTCCTCCGGAGTGTCGGGTGTCGCGTCCGAGGTTCCTCCCGCGCCGTTGCGGAGCGGTGTAGCGGGCGTGAAGGTGTGCGCGCACCCGGTGAGACGGGCCGCCGCCGGCGTCTCACCCGCGGTCACGCCCCGGAAACATGGGCGTCGCGGCGGGGCAACCGCGTTCCCGTACGGTCGGGGCATCCCGACGGAGACCGACATGACCGCACTCTCCCGCGCCATCGCGCGGCCCGCTCCCGTCGCCGGGTTCGGCGACCGCTCGCCCCTGCACGGTCTGGAGCGGCGGCGGATCGGCGTCGTCGATCTGGCGGCGCAGTCGGTCGCGGCGGTGGCGCCGGCGGCCGCGGCGACCACGGTCGTGCTGATGGTGGCCGGGGTCGCTCCGGGGGTCACCGTCACGGCCATCCTCGCCGCCGCGATCCTCGCCTTCGGCGTCGCCCGCACCGTCGGCGTCTTCGCGCGCCGCTTCGCCGCCAGCGGCGGCCTCTACACCTACACCGCGCGCGGCCTCGGCACGCGGGCCGGGCTCGCCGGCGGGGCCGCCATCCTCACCGGGTACGCGGCGGTGGCGATGTTCGCGCTGCTGGGCGGGGCGTACTACACGTCCTATCTGCTGCGCGGGCTCTGGCCGGACCTGGACGGGGTCCTCGTCGCGGCGGGGGCCGTCGTCGCGCAGGCCGCGCTGGTCGCGTTCGTGCTGGTCCGCGGCATCCGGGTGTCGGCGCGCGCCGCCCTCGTCGTCGAGACGCTGTCGGTCGTCCTCATCGTCGCGCTGCTGGTCGCGCTGCTCGTGAGCATCGGCCCGATCGACCCGTCCGTGCTCCTGGGCGCCGGGGCGGCGGGGGCGACCCCCCTGTCCTTCGCCGCCGGCGCGGTGATCGCGCTGACGGCCTTCGTCGGCTTCGAGTCGGCCGCCACCCTCGGCGTCGAGTCGGTCTCGCCCCTGCGCAACGTGCCCCGGGCCGTCACCGGCACGGTCGTGCTCTCGGGGGCGCTGTACCTCCTCGCCGCGGTCACGCAGGTCGCCGGGTTCGACGCCCTCGGCGCCGACCTCGCGGCCAGCGCCTCGCCCGTCAACGACCTGGCCACCGCCTCCGGGCTCGGCGGCTGGGCCGTGGTGGCCGACGTCGGCATCGCCGCGTCGTTCCTCGCGTGCGCCATCGGCACGACCACCGCCCTCGTGCGCGTGCTGTTCGCGATGAGCCGGGACGGGGTCCTTCCCGCCGCCGTCGGCCGGACGCACGGCCGCTTCGGGACGCCGGCGGCCGCGGTCGGCGCGGGGGTGCCGGTCATCGCCGGGGTCCCGCTCGTGCTCGTCGTGACCGGCGTCGACCTGCGCGAAGCGATGCACGTGACGCTGTCCGTGGGGGCGGCCGGATACATCCTGGCCTACGTCCTCGTGTGCGCCGCGGCGCCCGTCTTCCTCCGGCGCATCGGCGAACTCACTCCGGCCCCGGCCGTGGTCGCGGTGCTGTCGGCCGTCGCGCTCGCCGCGGCGCTGCTGGCGTTCTTCGCCGTCGACGTCTCCTCCGGAGGGACGGTGCTGATCGTGCTGGCCGCCATCGCCCTGTCGTCCGCCGTCGTCATCGGCGTGATCCGCCGCCGGAAAGGTCCGGGCGCGATCGGCCGCTACGACGAGCCGGTCGCCGCCCAGGTCCTCGGCGGGGTGCCCTCGCCGACGCGTCCCGATGATGCGTGAGCGCGGGATGCCGTCCGAGCCGGCCCGTCCGCCGGGCACCGTCCACTCGGCCCTGTCGCTGCTCGAGGCCGTCGCCCACCTCGGGGCGGGGGTCAGCGCCCAGCGCATCTCGGCGGAGGTCGGACTGCCCCGGGCGACGACGTACCGGCTGCTGAACGTCCTCGTCGAGGACGAGTACCTCGTGCGCACGCCGGACCTGTCCGGGTTCGCCCTCGGCGCGAAGGTGGCGCAGCTCGCGGCGGTCGCCGCCCCGCCGGCGCGGCTGTCGTCCGCCGCCCGCTCCGTGATGGACGAGGTGCGCCGGGCCGTGCGCGGGGGAGTGCACGTGGTGCTCTACGTCGACGGGAGGGTCGTGGTGCTCGACGCGGACCCGGACTTCCCGCTGTCCGACCACGGCCGCCTGGCCCGGGAGCCGGCCCGCTACGCGCTGGGCCGTCTGCTGCTCGTGGACGACGTGCGGGCGACCAACGAGGTGGCCGAGGCGGCCCGCGCGGACGTGGCCCGCTGGGGGGCGACACGCCAGTGCGGCGAGATCGCGCCGACGACCGGATGCCTCGCCGTGCCGCTCCGCGACGACGCCGGCGGTCTGGCCGGAGCCCTGGGATTCTCGGGCGCCCGCCACCGCGTCGACGAGCCGGCCGCGGTGCTCGCCGCCCTGCGGCCGGCCGCTGCGGCGCTCGGGCCGCTCATCGTGTGAGCCGCGTCGGGTAGACTGGTGTCAGCTCTCCGCGCGGCGGCATCCAGGCCAACTCCCCCAGGACGGAAACGTAGCAAGGGTAACCAGGCTCTGCCGGGTGCGCGGAGAGTCTTTTCATGCCCGGGCGAGGGCGCCGACGCCGCGCAAGCCGCGCCTCAGCCCCGCGCGAACGGCCCGTCGAGCACGGCCCACTGCAGCAGCATGATCGTCTTGGCATCCTGGATCCCGCCGGATCGGATGAGTTTCCGCGCCTCGTCGATGTCGTACTCGAGGATCTCGATCTCCTCGCCCTCCTCCGCGAGGCCCCCGCGGTCGCCGGTGCGGGTCGACCCGTCGTAGGCGGCGGCGAAGAAGTGCAGGCGCTCGGTGACCGAGCCGGGGCTCATGTACACCTCGAACACCGGCTGCACCTCGGTGACCACGACGCCGGTCTCCTCCTCGGCCTCGCGGCGGATCGCGGTGACCGCGTCGTCGTCGTCGAGCAGGCCCGCCGCGGTCTCCACGAGCATGCCGTCCGGGTGGTCGTTGACGTAGACGGGGTAGCGGAACTGCCGGGTGAGCAGCACCGTGCGCCGCGCCGGGTCGTAGAGCAGGATCGTGGCGCCGTTCCCGCGGTCGTAGGTCTCGCGCTTCTGCGTCGCCCAGGAGCCGTCGTCGCCGCGGTAGCGGAAGGTCGTCGCCCGCAGCACGTGCCACCCCGCCGCCAGGAGCTCGACGTCGGTCACCTCGACGCGGGGGTTCCGGTCGAGGTCGCGGCCGGTGAGGTGGAGCCCGGTCCGACCGCGGTGGTCGGGGACGGTGGTGCCGGGGCGCGGAGTGGTCGTCATGCCTCGAACGATAGCGGCGGCGGCGCGGACCGGTCCGCCCGTCGCCGCGCGCCGGTCCGCCCGTCGCCGCGCACCGATTCCGATGACTCGACGCCGAAGCAACCCCGTGGCCGTGTCCGAGGCCCGCAATAGTCTGGTCGCGTGACGCAGAGCATCTACATCACGTCAGCCGAAGGACACTCGGGCAAGTCCACCGTCGCTCTGGGCGTGCTCGACGCGCTCAGCCGCGTGACCCCGCGGGTGGGGGTGTTCCGCCCCATCGCCCGCTCGACCGCCGAGCGCGACTACGTCCTCGAGATGCTGCTCGACCACGACGGCGTCGGACTCGACTACGACGAGTGCGTCGGCGTCACCTACGACGACGTCCGCGACGACGCCGACGCCGCCCTCGCCCGCATCGTCGAGCGGTACAAGGCCGTCGAGGCGCAGTGCGACGCGGTGGTCGTCATCGGCAGCGACTACACCGACGTCGGCAGCCCCGCCGAGCTGGCCTACAACGCCCGCATCGCGGCGAACCTCGGCGCGCCGGTGCTGCTCGTCCTCGGTGGCCGCGCGCAGCAGGGACAGGGCGAGACGCTCGGTCTGTCCGTGTCCCGGACGCCGCAGGAGGTCGGGCAGATCGCCGCCCTCGCACTCCCCGAGCTGCTGCACGAGCGGGCCGAGCTCGCCGCCGTCATCGTGAACCGCGCCGATGCCGAACGGCTCGACGAGGTCGTGGCATCCGTCCGCCATGTCGTGGACGTCTCGCCGGTCCTGGCCGCGGGGGACCGTCGGGCCGTACCCGTCTGGGCGCTGCCGGAGGACCGGTTCCTCATCGCGCCGTCGGTGCGCGGCGTGCTCCGGTCGGTGGAGGGCGAGCTCATCAAGGGCGACCCCGAGCTGCTCACCCGCGAGGTGCTCGGCGTGGTCGTCGCGGGCATGTCGATGGTGAACGTGCTGCCGCGCCTGAAGGAGTCCGCGGTCATCGTCATCCCGGCCGACCGCACCGAGGTGCTGCTGGCCACGCTGCTGGCCAACGCGTCCGGCACGTTCCCGTCGCTGGCGGCGATCGTGCTCAACGGCGGCTTCGAGCTGCCCGACACCATCGTCCGCCTCATCGACGGCCTCGGATCGCCGCTGCCGATCATCGCGACCGACCTCGGCACGTACGACACGGCCGTGCGCATCATGAACACCCGCGGGCGTCTCGCCGCCGACTCGCAGCGCCGCTACGACACGGCTTTGGCGATGTTCGAGCGCCACGTCGACACCGAGCTGCTCACGCGCGAGCTCGGGGTGGCCCGCACCAGCGTCGTCACCCCGCTCATGTTCGAGTACGGGCTGGTCGACCGCGCCCGCAGCGACAAGCGACGGATCGTCCTGCCCGAGGGCAACGACGACCGCGTCCTCCGCGCCGCCGCCACGGTGCTCTCCCGCGGCATCGCCGACCTGACCATCCTCGGCGAGCCGATCGAGGTGCGCGGGCGCGCCATCGAGCTGGGCATCGACATCCGCGACGCCGAGGTGCTCAGCCCCTTCGACGCCGTGCACGTGGACAAGTTCGCCACCGAGTACGAGCGTCTGCGCG
This sequence comes from Microbacterium sp. LMI1-1-1.1, assembly GCF_040815675.1. Lineage (NCBI taxonomy): Bacteria > Bacillati > Actinomycetota > Actinomycetes > Micrococcales > Microbacteriaceae > Microbacterium > Microbacterium sp. LMI1-1-1.1. The sequence goes on from NZ_JBFPNN010000001.1 coordinate 27,008, forward strand.
CGCACAAGGGCGTCACCTATGCGCAGGCCGCCGACACCGTCACCGACGTGTCGTACTTCGGCACGCTGATGGTGCACCTCGGGCTGGCCGACGGGATGGTCTCGGGTGCCGCGCACACCACGGCCCACACCATCCGCCCGGCCTTCGAGATCATCAAGACCGCGCCGGGCGTCTCGGTCGTCTCCAGCGTCTTCCTCATGGCGCTCGCCGACCGCGTGCTCGTGTACGGCGACTGCGCCGTCATCCCCGACCCGACGAGCGAGCAGCTCGCCGACATCGCGGTGTCGTCCGCGGCGACGGCCGAGCAGTTCGGCATCGAGCCGCGCGTGGCGATGCTGTCGTACTCGACGGGGGAGTCGGGCACGGGCGCCGACGTCGAGAAGGTCCGCGCCGCGACCGCCCTCGTCCGCGAGCGAGCTCCCCAGCTCCTCGTCGAGGGACCGATCCAGTACGACGCCGCAGCCGACGCCGCCGTCGCCAAGGCCAAGATGCCGGGCTCCGACGTCGCCGGCCGCGCGACGGTCTTCGTCTTCCCCGACCTCAACACCGGCAACAACACGTACAAGGCGGTGCAGCGCTCCGCCGGGGCCGTCGCCATCGGCCCGGTGCTGCAGGGGCTGAACAAGCCGATCAACGACCTGTCCCGCGGGGCGCTCGTCGACGACATCGTCAACACCATCGCGATCACCGCGATCCAGGCGCAGGGGGGCGCGCAGTGAGCGTGGTCCTCGTCGTCAACAGCGGCTCGTCGTCGTTCAAGTACCAGCTCCTCGACATGCGCACCGAGGCGGTCCTGGCATCCGGGCTCGTCGAGCGCATCGGCGAGGGCACGGGCGTCGCCACGCACACGGTCGCCGCGGCGGCCCTGGCCGGCGACGGGTCGTCCCCGGCGCCGACGGTGACGGATGCCACCAGCCGCATCGAGCGCGAGATCCCCGACCACACGGCGGGCTTCGCGGTCATGCTGGACGCGTTCGCCGCGCACGGGCCCTCGCTGGACGCGCACCCGCCGACCGCGGTGGGCCACCGCGTCGTCCACGGCGGAGCGCGGTTCTTCGAGCCCACCGTCGTCACGCCCCTCGTCGAGATCAACATCGACGAGCTGTCCGTGCTCGCGCCGCTGCACAACCCGGCCAACCTCGCCGGCATCCGCGCGGCCAAGACGGCCTTCCCCCACGTGCCCCACGTCGCGGTCTTCGACACCGCGTTCCACCAGTCGCTGGCTCCGGAGGCGTTCACCTACGCCATCGACCGGGAGGTGGCCGCGGCGCACCGCATCCGCCGCTACGGCTTCCACGGCACCAGCCACAAGTTCGTCAGCGAGGCCGCTGCGGCCTTCGTCGGGCGTCCGCTCGGCGAGCTGCGCCAGATCGTGTTCCACCTCGGCAACGGCGCATCGGCCGCGGCCATCGAGGGAGGGCGGTCCGTCGACACCTCGATGGGGCTCACCCCGCTGGAGGGCCTGGTCATGGGCACGCGGTCCGGCGACCTCGACCCCGCGGTGCTGTTCCACCTCGCCCGCCGCGCCGACATGGGCATCGGCGACCTCGACACGCTGCTGAACAAGCGGTCTGGCATCCTGGGCATCGCCGGCGTCTCCGACATGCGCGACATCGAGAAGGGCCGCGCCGAGGGAGACCCCGCCGCGCAGCTCGCGTTCGACGTCTACATCCACCGTCTGCGCGCCTACGCCGGCGCCTACCTCGCCCAGCTGAACGGCGTGGACGTCATCTCCTTCACCGCCGGCGTCGGCGAGAACTCCGCCGCCGTCCGCGCGGGGGCCGTGGCGACGCTGGGCTTCGCCGGGGTCGAGCTGGACCCCGAGCGCAACGCGGCCCGGGAGCGTGGCATCCGTCGTATCTCGACGGACGCGTCGCGCGTCGAGGTCCTCGTCGTCCCGACCAACGAAGAGCTCGAGATCGCCCGTCAGACGCTGTCCGTCGCGCGCTGACCCGCCCCGCGCCACCCGTCGCCGCGCCGTGCGCCGTCGCCTCGGCCGGGGCGCCGACCGCTAGCCTGGACGGGCGGCGCCGGGGGGCGCCCGTGACCGCCGTCCGCCCCGTTTGGAGCCCGTCATGACCGACACCCCCGACCTGCCCGACCTCCGCACCGTCGACGCCGTGCTGTTCGACCTCGACGGTGTCCTCACGCCGACGGCCGACGTGCACATGCGGGCGTGGAAGGAGATGTTCGACGAGCTCTTCGACCAGTGGGACATCGCCCCGCCGTACACCGACCGCGACTACTTCGAGTACGTCGACGGCAAGAAGCGCTACGACGGCGTCGCCAGCCTGCTGCGCAGCCGCGACGTCGAAGTGCCGTGGGGCGACCCGTCCGACGACCCGTCCGCGGACACCGTCTGCGGCGTCGGCAACCGGAAGAACGCGGTCTTCTCGCGCATCCTCCGCGCGGAGGGCATCGCGCCCTACCCCGGATCCGTGGCTCTGCTGGACGTGCTGGCCGAGGCCGGCGTGCCGACCGCTGTGGTCTCCAGCTCCAAGAACGCCGTCGAAGTGCTCGACGCCGCCGGTCTCCGCGACCGCTTCGACGTGATCATGGACGGCGTCGTCGCCGAACGCGACCATCTCGCCTCCAAGCCCGCCCCCGACGTCTTCGCTGAGGCCGCCCGCATGGTAGGAGTCGACCCGGCCCGCTCCGTCGCCGTCGAGGACGCCCTCAGCGGCGTGCAGTCCGCCGTCGCGGCGGGCTTCGGCATCGTCGTCGGCGTGGACCGCGGCGCGGGGGCCGACGACCTCCGCGGTGCGGGGGCGACCGTGGTCGTCGACGACCTCGCCGCGTTCGTAGACTGAGCCGTCGCACCCGAAGCGACAGCCCCCTTTCCGGAAGGCCCCGAATGATCGACCGCGATCGTTTCCCCGTCGACGAGTGGCGTCTCGTCGAGACCCGCTTCAACGTCGACGACGTCGGCGTGACCGAGACCCTCTTCTCCGTCGGCAACGGCTACCTCGGGTTGCGCGGCAACTACCCCGAGGGGCGTTTCGCCCACGAGCAGGGCACGTTCATCAACGGCTTCCACGAGACGTTCCCCATCCGTCACGCGGAGCAGGCGTACGGGTTCGCCGAGGTCGGGCAGACCATCATCAACGCGCCGGATGCCAAGGTGATGCGCGTCTACGTCGACGACGAGCCGCTGTCGCTCGATGTCGCCGACGTCCGCGAGTACGAGCGCGTGCTCGACATGCGCCAGGGCATCCTGCGCCGGAACCTGCTGTGGGTCACCCCGTCCGGCAAGCACGTGCGCATCGAGGACGAGCGGTTCGTCTCGTTCGACGAGAAGCACCTCGCCGTGCTGCGCCTGACCGTCACGGTCCTCAACTCCGACGCGCCGGTCACCGTCAGCAGCCAGCTGCTGAACCGGCAGGACGGCGAGGGGATCTACGGCGGGTCGCCGATGGCATCCAAGGGGTCCGACTTCGACCCCCGCAAGACCGAGAAGCTCACCGACCGGGTGCTCCAGCCGCAGGAGTACTGGCAGGACGGCGACCGGTCCGTGCTCAGCTACAAGGTCTCGCAGTCGCAGATGACCCTCGCGGTCGCGGCGGACCACCTCGTCGACACCGACAACCCGTACACCGCGCGGCACCTCGTCGAGCCCGACATCGCCAAGAACGTCTTCCGCGTCGAGGCGCGCGCCGGGGTCCCCACGACGATCACCAAGCTGACGAGCTACCACACCTCGCGCGGCGTGCCCGCGGGCGAGCTCATCGACCGCTGCCGCCGCACCCTCGACCGGGCCCGCGACCTCGGCGTCGAGGAGCTCGTGACGCGCCAGATCGACTGGTACGCCGCGTTCTGGGACCGCTCGGACGTCCGCATCGGCGGCCACCCCGACCTGCAGCAGGCCACGCGCTGGTGCTTGTTCCAGCTCGCGCAGGCGGCCGCCCGCGCCGACGGCCAGGGCGTGCCGGCCAAGGGCGTCACCGGCTCCGGCTACAGCGGCCACTACTTCTGGGACACCGAGGTCTACGTCCTCCCGTTCCTCGCCTACACGACGCCGCTCTGGGCGCGGAACGCGCTGCGCATGCGGTCGCTCATGCTGCCCGCCGCGCGCAAGCGCGCGCACCAGCTCAACGAGGCCGGCGCGCTGTTCCCGTGGCGGACCATCAACGGCGAGGAGGCCTCGGCCTACTACGCCGCCGGCACCGCGCAGTACCACATCAACGCCGACGTCGCCTTCGCCCTGGCCAAGTACGTGCGGGCCACCGGCGACGAGGAGTTCCTCGCCGGCGAGGGCGTGGACATCGCGATCGACACCGCCCGTCTCTGGTCGACGCTGGGCTTCTGGCGCTCCAGCGACGCCGGTGAGGACGGCGAGCGCGACTCGTTCCACATCCACGGCGTCACGGGTCCGGACGAGTACACGACCGTCGTGAACGACAACCTGTTCACGAACGTCATGGCGCGGTTCAACCTCCGCTTCGCCGCGCGCACCGTGCGCGACCTGGCCGAGAACGACCCCGAGGCGTACGGCCGCATGGTGCAGCGGATGAACCTCGACCCGTCCGAGCCGGAGCGCTGGGACCACGCGGCCGAGGCCATGCACATCCCGTTCAGCCCCGCCCTGAACATCCACCCGCAGGACGCGGTGTTCCTCGAGCGCGAGATCTGGGACCTCGAGAACACCCCGCCCGACCAGCGCCCGCTGCTGCTGCACTTCCACCCGCTGGTGATCTACCGGTACCAGGTGCTCAAGCAGGCCGACGTCGTGCTCGCGCTGTTCCTGCAGGGCAACCACTTCACAGATGCCGAGAAGCTCGCGGACTTCGAGTACTACGACCCGCTGACCACCGGCGACTCCACGCTGTCGGCGGTCGTGCAGTCGATCCTCGCCGCCGAGGTGGGGTACCAGGACCTCGCGCTGGAGTACTTCCGCCAGGCCGCGTTCGTCGATCTCGGCGACCTGCACCACAACGCGGCGGACGGCGTGCACGTCGCCTCCGCGGGCGGGGTGTGGACGGCGCTCGTCAGCGGCTTCGGCGGCATGCGCGACCACTTCGGGCGTCTCACCTTCGACCCGCGCCTGCCGGTCGACTGGCCCGAGCTGGCGTACGTGCTGCACTGGCACGGCACCCGTCTCGACATCACGGTCACCGCGACCGCGATGACCGTCGCGGCCGGCGGCGAGGGCGGACCGGTCGAGTTCGCCGTGCGGGGCGCCGAGTACGTCGTCGCCCCGGGCGAGACCGTCCGCGTCACGCTGCACGGGCAGGGACCGGTCCGTCCGGGACGCCCGTCGATCCGTCAGCTCGAGGGCTCGGTCCGCGAGGACGGCACGCTCCTCTCGGCGTCGGTGCCCATCGTCACCGCCGCCATCCCCATCGTCACGGACGAGGAGCAGCCGCTCGCGGTCGGCCTCGACGTCTGATCCGTCTCTCCTCGCGAACGCGGCGGTGCCTTCGGGTGCCGCCGCGTTCGCCTGTCCGGCGGCGGCGGAAGGCGGCGCGTCCGGGGCAGGCGTCGCGCGCGGGGCAGGCGTCGCGCGCGGGGCAGGCGGTGCGTCCGGGGCAGGCGGTGCGTCCGGGGCAGGCGTCGCGCCCGGGGCAGGCGGATCCGTCGCAGAGGCGCCTGTCTCCGGCGCATCGCCTGTCGCGGGTGCGGGGCGCGGCCGCGCCCGCGGGGGAGGGGGAGGGATGCCGCCCGGCCCCGGCCCCGCGGTCGGAGACGCGATGTCGGTGGCACGCCGTAGGCTGTTCGGGTGACGACCGCTCTGTACCGCCGCTACCGCCCGCAGGCGTTCGGCGAGATGATCGGGCAGTCCCAGGTGACCGAACCGCTCATGACCGCCCTCCGCGGTGATCGCGTCGGCCACGCGTACCTCTTCTCGGGTCCGCGCGGCTGCGGCAAGACCACCTCCGCCCGCATCCTCGCCCGCTGCCTCAACTGCGCCGCCGGCCCCACCGACACGCCCTGCGGCACCTGCGACAGCTGCGTCGAGCTCGGTCGCGGCGGCGGCGGGTCCCTCGACGTGGTCGAGATCGACGCGGCCAGCCACAACGGCGTCGACGACGCCCGCGACCTGCGCGAGCGCGCCATCTTCGCCCCGGCCCGCGACCGATTCAAGATCTTCATCCTCGATGAGGCGCACATGGTGACGCAGCAGGGGTTCAACGCCCTGCTCAAGCTCGTCGAGGAACCGCCCGCGCACGTCAAGTTCATCTTCGCGACGACCGAGCCCGAGAAGGTGCTCGGCACCATCCGCTCGCGCACCCACCACTACCCGTTCCGGCTCGTGCCGCCCGCCGCCATGCTCGAGTACGTCCAGGAGCTCTGCGAGACCGAGGGCGTCGGCGTCGAGGCGGGTGTGCTGCCGCTCGTCGTGCGCGCCGGCGGCGGGTCCCCCCGCGACACGCTCTCCCTCCTCGACCAGCTCATCGCCGGATCGGACGTGGATGCCACGGGCTCCGTCCTCGTGCGCTACGAGCGCGCCGTCGCGTTGCTCGGCTACACCCACTCCGAGCTCCTCGACGAGGTCGTGGACGCGTTCTCCGCCGAGGACGCGGGCGCAGCCTTCTCGGCGGTGGACCGCGTCATCCAGACCGGTCAGGACCCGCGCCGCTTCGTCGACGACCTCCTCGAGCGTCTGCGCGACCTCATCGTCGTCGCGGCCACGGGAGCCGGGGCGTCGGCGGTGCTCCGCGGCATCCCGGAGGACGAGCTCGAGCGCATGGGACGCCAGGCCGGCTCCTTCGGGGCGGCCCGCCTCTCGCGCACGGCCGACCTGACCGTCGCCGCGCTCGACGAGATGACGGGAGCCACCTCGCCGCGGCTGCAGCTGGAGCTGCTCGTCGCCCGCGTGCTGGCCCACGCCGGCAGCGCCGGCGTCGCCCCGGCCGCCGCGACCGCGCCGACGGTCACCGCCGCCCCCGCGGCGCCGCCGACGGCGCGCACGGAGGCGCCGTCGCGCCCGGCCCCTGCGACGAACCCCCGCGTCGCCTCGCCCGGCGTCGCGGCACCGGTCGCGGCGCCCGCCGTGGCATCGCCGAGCGCATCGCCGAACGCCGCCCCACGGGTCGCGTCGCCGGGCGTCGCGTCGCCCGCTGCCGCACCGCCGGTCGCCTCACCGAACGCCGCCCCACGGGTCGCGTCGCCGGGCATCGCGTCGCCCGCGGCCGCCGCGCCGAACGACGCCTCGCGGGTCGCGTCGCCGACCGCCCCCTCACGCGTCGCGGCACCGACCGCGGGTCCGGACGCCGCGAGCCCCGCGCGGGGTCCGCGCGACACCGCCCCCGCCGGCGACCTCGACGACATCCCGCCGCTCTCCGACGACGACGCGCCCGCGCCGGACGACGAGCCGCATCCCTTCGACGTGGCCCCGACCGAGGAGCCCCCGGCGGCACGCCCCGCCGCGGGCGCACCCGGACGCGACGACGCGGCGTCCTCGCAGGCTCCGGCGGCCCCGCAGGTTCCGGTGACCGCACAGACCCCGCAGTCACCGGCCAGCGCACAGACCCCGCAGGCTCCGCCCGCCGCGCAGACTCTGCCGGCGGAGCAGGCCCTGGCCGCCGCGCAGCCCCCTGCAGTCTCCCCGGCGGAGAAGACCCCGTCGGCCTCGCCCGCGGCCTCCGCGCCGGCCGGCCCCGCCGCGACCGAGCCCGCTCCGTCGTCCGAGGAGGAGGCCGGTCCCTTCGACCCCTCCCCGCCGACGCCCCCGGCGCCGCCCACCGGTCCCCTCGAACTGCCGCAGGTGCGCGACTCGTGGCCGGAGGTGCTGGAGCAGCTCGAGGTGCTCAGCCGCCCGTCCTGGCTCGTGGTGTCCACCGCGTCCGTCGCGGCGTTCGAGGTCGACGTGCTGACCCTCGCCTTCCGCTCGCCCGGCGATCTGACCGCCTTCAAGACCCGCGTCGACGGCGCCGGCCCCAGCGAGGACCTGCGCCAGGCGATCCAGACCGTGCTCGGCATCCGGGTCAAGTACCTCGCCCGTCTCGAGGGCGACGCCGGCCCCGGTGGTCCGGGCGCGCCTCCCGCCGGCGGTGCGCCGCGCGGCGGCGGCTCGACCCCGCCCTCCGGCGGCGGTCGGGCTGAGCCCCGCGCCACCGCCGCCTACTCGTCGGCCCCGGTCACGGAGTGGGCGGTCGCGCCCATTCCGTCGTCCGACGGCACCGCCGGAGCACCGCAGGCCTCCCGTGCGTCGGTCACGACGGCCGAGCGCCCGCCGGTGGCCCCGGCCCTCGCCGTGGACGACGAGCCCGACGAGACGCCCGCTGCTGCGGTCGTCGCCGTCCGGGAGGGCGCCGTCCTGCCCGCCACCGACGTCACCCCGTCCGTCGCCGTCCCCGAGGAGAGGGAGGACGACGACGTCATCCCGCCCGCGGACGAGCAGCCCGACGCACCGGTGCCGCCCGTGGTCGTCCCCCGCATGGCCCCGCTCGCCGGGGGCGTGCAGCGGTACGGCGAAGCCGTCGTCCGCCAGATGCTCGGCGCCGTCTACGTGCGCGATGAGCCCTACGAGCCGCCCGCGAGGTTCAGCTGATGTACGACGGCATCGTCCAAGACCTGATCGACGAGTTCGGCCGCCTTCCCGGCATCGGTCCGAAATCCGCGCAGCGCATCGCGTTCCACATCCTGCAGTCGCCGAGCTTCGACGTCTCCCGGCTGTCGACCCTGCTCGGCGAGGTGCGCGAGAAGGTCAAGTTCTGCGAGGTGTGCGGCAACGTCTCCGAGCAGGACCGCTGCTCCATCTGCCGCGACCCGCGCCGCAACGCCACGCTCATCTGCGTCGTCGAGGACGCCAAGGATGTCGCCGCCATCGAGCGCACGCGCGAGTTCCGCGGCCTCTACCACGTGCTCGGCGGGGCGATCAGCCCCATCGCCGGCATCGGTCCCGACGACCTGCGCATCGCACCGCTCATGCAGCGTCTCGCCGACGGCACGGTCCAGGAGGTCATCCTGGCCACCAATCCCAACCTCGAGGGGGAGGCCACGGCGACCTACCTCAGCCGGCTGCTGCACGCCCTCGAGATCCGCGTCACGCGGCTGGCATCCGGTCTCCCCGTCGGCGGCGACCTCGAGTACGCCGACGAGGTCACCCTCGGCCGTGCCTTCGAGGGGCGCCGCACGCTCTGAGCCGGAGGCTCCGGGGGAGGGATGCCACCGCTCCCGACCGTTGCGGGCTCGTGCACCGCTCGTTCACCCGCCGCACCCGGGACGGCCATGAGATGAGAGCACTTTCATCTCTGCGGAACAGCACCGGACGACCCGAAAGTCCGGCGCGCACGGCCGCCAGACAGGGGCCCCTCCGTGAGCGATCCGCTCTCCCCGCGCGCCAACGCGCGCGCACGCGTCGTGTTCGACACGTTCCGTTCCCGCCACGACCCGCTGCTCGCGGCGTGGCTGTCCTTCCGCGCGCAGGTGCTGCCCGGCGCCGAGCTCCCGCCTGCCGGTCCCGTGCGCTCGGTCGACGGCCCGGCCGTCGGCGGCGTGTTCGGCGTCTGGCGCCTGCTTGCGTCGAACAACCGCGAGCTCGCGCGGGGCGCCGACCTGTCGGCATCCCCCGACCGGGCGCGTGCCGCCGTGGAGCTGGTGCAGACCCGCTTCGTCGAGCTCGCCCCCGCCACCGTCCGCGGGACGTCCGCGATGCGGCACGGCTGGTCGCTGCGTCTCGACGGCGAGCCGGTGCTCATGTGCGCGCGATGGTACGAGTCGCCGGGGGAGGCCGCCGCGGCGGCGAGATCCGTCCGTACCGTCCTCGCCGGCGCGGACATCGCGCTGAGCGTCACCATCGGCACCCGGTCGGGCCGACGGCACCGGCACGGCGTTCTGGATCTCGTTGGCTGACCCCATCACGTCCGGATCCGGCGGCGAGGAGCTCGTCGCGGGGCGGTTCCGCGTCTCCGGGCTGCTCGGCTCCGGAGCCACCGCGTCGGTGTACGCGGCGACGGACGTCCGGTCCGCGGCCCGCGTCGCGCTGAAGGTGCTGCACCCGCACCTCGTGGGGGAACGGGCGCTGTCGGCGGCGTTCCTCCGGGAGGCGCAGGTCGTCGAGGGGATCCGGCATCCCGGTCTCTGCGCGCTGCGCGGCTGGGGAGGGGGAGACGGGGATGCCACGACGTGGACGGCCTGGGACCTCGTCGACGGCCGCTCGCTCGGCGAGGTCGTCCGCGCGGAGGGACCGCTGACCCCGGAGGCGGCGACGGCGATGGCCCGCCGGATCCTCGACGGACTCGACGCCCTTCATACGGCCGGGCTCGTCCACCGGGACGTCTCGCCGGCGAACGTGCTCGTCGACCTCGCCCCCGACGGCGGCCTCCGCGACGCCCGCCTGGTCGACTACGGTCTGACCGCCCCCGGCGGGGAGACCGCGCACGGCGCCGACGTCCTCCGCAGCACGACGGGCGACGGGGTCGTGGGCAACGTCGGCTACGCCTCGCCGGAGCAGCTGCGCGGGGAGGGCGTGGGCCCCGCCGGCGACCTCTACCAGCTCGGCGGCGTCCTGTACTTCGCGCTCGTCGGCCGGCCCCCGTTCGACCGGGCCACCACGGACGAGGTCGTGCGAGCGCACCTCGGCGCTCTGCCGCCGACCCCGTCCGTCTCCGCACCGCGCGTGCCGGTGGCGCTGGATCGCGTGGTCGTGCGGGCGCTGCTGAAGGACCCCTCCGCGCGCTTCGCGGATGCGCCGGCGATGCGGAAGGCCCTGGCGGAGGCGATGCCGTCCCCGGGCCACCGGGCGGGGCGCGGGACAGCGGGCGCCGTCGCCGCGGACGCCGACGCCACACGGCTTCTCGCCGCGGGGCCCGGCGCGGCCGCACCCGCCGCCGCGGCGCCCGCCACCGCGCCCGTAACCGCCTCCGCGCCCGCCCTCCCGGCCCCGCCGGCCTCCACCGCCCCGCCCGCCGCGTCCCGATCGACGTCGCCGTGGCTGTGGATCCTCGCCGGCACCGCGGCGGCCGTGGTCGTGGCCGTCGTCGCCGTCGCGGCCCGACCGTCGCCGGCACCCGCGGGCGAGACGGCCCCGGCCCCGTCTGTCGTCGCACCCGCGGCATCCGTCCCCCCGCCGTCGCCGACCACGTCGGCGACCGCAGCGTCCTCCGCCCCGCCGCCGGCGACGGTCGCACTCCCGGAGCTGCGCGGTCTGCCGCTCGCCGACGCCGTCGCCCTCCTGGGGCGTCTGGGCCTTCAACCGGGAACCGTCACCGCGATGGACGGCACGGACGCCGCCGACACGATCCTCCAGACGGGCGTCGCGGCGGGAGCGGCACTCGCCCTCGGCACCCCCGTCGACCTCACCGTCGCGAGCGGCTGGAACGCCGTCCCCGGGATCGTCGGGCTGCAGGAGCGCGACGCCGTCGAACGCGTGTCGGCGGCCGGTCTCACCCCCGTCGTCGTCCGCGAACCGCATGCCGGCATCGCCGGCACGGTGGTCGGGACGGATGCCGCCGCCTCTCCCCGGCTCGTCCTCGGCAGCCCCGTGGTGCTCACCGTCGCCACCGCGCCGACGCCCGCCCCGACCGCCACCCCCACGGCCGGACCGACGCCCACCGCGACGCCGACGCCGGGGGCGACACCGTGACGTGCCTCGATCATGGACGGGTCAGCCGTCCTTCGCGCACCGGTCGTCCGGCGTTCACCTTCCGCCCCCACGATGACCAGGATCCGGTCGGAACCCGCCGCCGGTCGCTCTGCTCAGGACACCCGATGAGTCGATTCCTCCGCGCTGTCGCGCGCCCCAGCACCGGCGTGCGCGCGTGACCCCCGCCGGCTCCGACGACCTCACGCAGGTCCTCTTCGCCCCCGACGAGGTCGCGCCGGACGAGGCGACCCCCGCCGCGCAGACCCCCGCCGCGCCCGCGCGCCGCTCGTTGGTCTCCCGCCGCCCGCTCGGCGACACCGTCTTCCGCACGACGGCGTTCGCCGCCGGCGGCATCACCGTGGCGATCATGCTCGCCGTCGGCTTCTTCCTCACCCTCCGCGGGGGCGACGCCCTCTCCGTCGCCGGTCCGTCCTTCCTCACCACGCAGGAGTGGTCGCCCGAGACGCGTACGTTCGGCATCGCCGCGATCCTGGCCGGCACCGTCACCATCGCGCTCGTCGCGATGACCTTCTCGGTCCCGCTGGCGATGGGGACCGCGCTCCTCATCTCGGAGGTCGTTCCGCCGCGCGTCCGGACGCTGCTCGTCTCGCTGGTCGACCTCATGGCCGCCGTGCCCAGCGTCGTCTACGGTCTGTGGGGGCTGTTCTTCCTGCAGCAGAACGTCATCCCGGTCGCGCAGTGGATCTCGCACTACTTCGGGTGGATCCCCGTCCTCGCCGTGACCGACCCCGACGGCACCCCGCTCACCGACGCGAGCCAGTTCACGTCCTCGGCCTTCATCGCCGGGATGGTGGTGGCCCTCATGGTCGCGCCGACCCAGACCTCGGTCATGCGCGAGGCCTTCTCGCAGGCGCCCGTGGGCGAGCGCGAGGGGGCGCTGGCGCTGGGGTCGACGCGGTGGGGGATGATCCGCACCGTCGTGCTCCCGTTCGGCCGCGGCGGCATCATCGGCGGCACGATGCTGGGGCTCGGCCGCGCCCTGGGCGAGACGATCGCGGTGTACCTGATCATCTCGCCGATCTTCACCATCAACACCGAGGTGCTCAAGACCGGCAGCAACTCCGTCTCGGCCCTCATCGCGCTGCGCTACGGCGAGGCCAGCGAGTTCGGCCTGTCGGCCCTCATGGCCGCGGGGCTCGCCCTGTTCCTGATCACGCTCGTGATCAACTTCACCGCGTCCTCGATCGTCGCGCGATCGCGCTCGGGCGCCCAGAGCGAGGGATGACATGTCGATCGACGACACGATGACCGCCATCGTCGGCGCCGCTCCCGCGCCGCGGGGGACGGGGACCATGGATGCCACGGCCTCCGCCGACGCCGTCGCGCTCGCGCGCACGTTCCGGCCCGTCACGACGGACGAGCCCCTCGGCCCCCGCCGGCGGATGAGCGGGGCCACCGCGGAGGACGCCTTCAACCTGACCGGGGCCCTGGGCGCCGCGGTCGCCGTCGCGACCCTGCTGTTCGGGTGGTTCACCCCGATGACCGGCGCCGTGGGCTGGGCCGTGGTGACGTACCTGCTGTTCGTCGTCGTCTACGCCCTCCTCGTGGCGCTGCGGGCGACGGGGCAGGAGGTCACCGACCGCGTCATGACGGCGCTCCTCTACAGCGCGGCGGCCCTGCTCATCGCCGCCCTGGTCTTCGTCGTCTGCTTCGCGGTGTTCCGCGGACTGCCCGCGCTGCTGAACCTCAACTCGTTCGTGCAGACCATGGAGCCCGCAGGCCCCCTCGACCCGCTGAGCGTCGGCGGCATCGCGCACGCGATCGTCGGCACGCTCATCCAGATCTCCATCGCCCTGTCGATCACGGTGCCGCTCGGCATCGCCACCGCCGTCTTTATGAACGAGATCGGCGGGCGCTTCGCCCGGTTCGTGCGGACGATCTCGGATGCCATGACGGCACTGCCCTCCATCGTCGCCGGCCTGTTCGTGTACTCCGCCGTCATCCAGCTCATCACCCACGAGCGCTCCGGGTTCGCGGCATCCCTCGCCATCACCGTCATGATGCTGCCCATCGTCATCCGCGCGTCCGACGTCGTCCTGCGCCTGGTGCCGGGCAACCTGCGGGAGGCCTCCTACGCGCTGGGGTCGTCGCGCTGGCGGACGGTCTGGCACGTGGTGCTGCCCACCGCCCGCTCCGGACTCGTGACCGCCGTCATCCTCGGCACGGCGCGCGGCATCGGCGAGACGTCGCCCGTGCTGCTCACCTCCGGCGTGACCGCGGTGATGAACCTGAACCCGTTCTCGGGACCGATGATCTCGCTTCCGCTGCAGGTGTTCGACTTCGTCAAGTCGCCGGAGCCGAACATGATCGCCCGCGGCTTCGGTGCGGCGGCGACGCTCATCCTGCTCGTGCTCCTGCTGTTCATCGTCGCCCGCGTCATCGGCGGCAAGGGGCCGGGTCAGCTGAGCGCCCGGCAGCGCCGCGCCCGCGCGACCCGCTCCCGCGACGACCTCCTCCGCATCGAGGGCCGGCGCTCCGCCGCCGTCCCCGCCGCCCCCGATCCCTCCTCCGCCCCCGACCCCCGCGCCGTCCCCGCGACGCCCCCGACGAAGGACCTGCCGTGATCCGCCGCTTCCGCTCATTCCTGGCGGCCTCCGCCGTCGCGCTCCTGGTGGTCACCGGGTTCGTCTCGTCCTCGGGCGTGCCCGCGCGCGCCGACTCCTGGGCCCCGATCTCGGGCACCGGCTCGACTTGGTCGCAGAACGCGCTCGACCAATGGCGGCGCAACGTCGGCGAGAACTACGGCATGACCGTGAACTACTCGGGCGTCGGCTCCTCGGCCGGCCGCCGCGACTTCATCAACGGCACCGTCGACTTCGCGATCAGCGAGATCCCGTTCCAGTCCCGCCCCGAGGACGGGTCGCAGCCCGAGACGCCCCGCTCGGGCTACGCCTACATGCCGATCGTCGCCGGCGGTACCGCGTTCATGTACAACCTGAAGATCGGCGGCAAGCGCGTCACGAACCTCCGCCTGTCCGGCGCGGTCGTGACGAAGATCTTCGCCGGTGCGATCACCAAGTGGAACGACCCTGCCATCCGGGCCGACAACCCCGGGCTCGCCATGCCCGACCGGGCGATCGTCCCGGTGGTCCGCTCGGACGGCTCCGGCTCGTCCGCGCAGTTCACGCTGTGGATGTCGAAGCAGCACGGCGACATCTGGACCCGCGGCATGACCTCGCAGTTCCCGACCCCGGCCAACGGCAAAGCGCAGAACGGCTCGCTCGGCGTCGCCGGGTACGTCAGCCAGGACTACGGCGAGGGGGCCATCACCTACGTCGAGTACTCCTACGCGGTCAAGTCGGGCTTCCCCGTCGCCAAGGTGCTGAACGCCGCCGGCTACTACATCGAGCCGACCGCGCCGTCGGTCGCCGTCGCGCTCATGCAGGCCCAGATCAACACGGATGCCAACTCGCCCGACTACCTCACGCAGATCCTCGACGGCGTCTACAACAACGGCGACAAGCGCACCTACCCGCTCTCGAGCTACTCGTATCTCATCGTCCCGACGCAGGTCGCGGGGATCTTCACGGCCGAGAAGGGCCGCACGCTCGGCGGGTTCGCCGAGTACGTCCTGTGCGAGGGGCAGCAGTCGGCGACGGCCCTCGGGTACTCGCCCCTGCCGATGAACCTCGTCATGGCCGGATCCGAGCAGCTCAAGCGCATCCCGGGCGCGAACGCCAACGGGATCGACATCAGCACGTGCAACAACCCCACCTTCAAACCCGGCGACTCGCCCTCGAGCAACCAGCTCGCCGTCTCGGCGCCGCAGCCCGCGGAGTGCGACAAGGTCGGACCCGACCAGTGCACGTCGGGCACGGCGGGCTCCGCCGGCACCGACACCGCCGTCACCGGCTCCGGCGCGGGCGGATCCTCCGCCGAGGCCGCCGCGGCCGGCGGCGGGGGCGCCGCCGCGAGCGCGGGAGGCGGGGCGGCAGCGACCGGCGGTGCCGCCGCCGGCGCGGCGGACACCGGGGGAGCGGCATCCACGTCCGACGCCGTCTTCGACGCCAACGGCAACCTCGTCTCGGGGAGCGCGGGCGGGGCGGCCTCCGTCGTCGCAGCCTCGACCCCGTACACCCTCGCCGACGACGGGTGGAAGGCGCCGCAGTGGCTGATGCTGGCCGGTGCGGTCCTGCTGCTGGGGGCGATCGTCGTGCCCCCGCTCACCTCCCGCCGCCTGCGCAGCGGATCCCGGCGGAGCTGACCCCGCCCTCTCGCCCCGCCCTCCCGTCGACGGCCGCCGTCGCGGTCCGCTGCCCGCGGACCGCGGCTCCGTCGCGCCGAAAAACACCAGATCAAAAACCCTATCGGCGGCGCCACGAATGTTCTCGACCTCGTTGGTCGACCGTTCACGTGATCGTCACGACCCGCCCTTACTTTCATCGCTGTCGGCACCCCGTGCCGCTCGAACCTGGAGATGTCCGTGCGTAGTGCTCTACCCGAAGGGCGCGCCGCCCGAGGCGCGCTGTCCGGCCTGGCCGGCGCCCTCGTCGGCGGTCTGGTCTTCGCCGCCCTCACCGCCGGCGGTGCCGCCGGCGCGTCGGCCGCGACCGTCGCCGACGACACGCCCGTCACTTCCATCGCCGGAGCCGTGACCGCGAAGGGCTACGACCCCGACTGGGAGAGCTCGCCGTTCCCCGACCTGGCGGTGACGGTGTCGCAGACGAAGGGTCTCGTCGCCCAGGGCCTGAAGGTCAGCTGGACCGGCGGGTCCGAGTCGACGCCGCCCACGCAGCAGTCCGGCGGTCAGAACTACCTGCAGATCGCGCAGTGCTGGGGCGACGACCCGGAGAACCCCGGCCGGCCCGACCGCACGACCTGCCAGTACGGCGCCTTCGGCACGCCCGGCGCGACCCGGGACGGCAACCGCACCGAGGGCAGCGTCGCCGCCTCCGACGCCGCGCTGACGACCACGGCGGCGGGGGCGCTGGACCCGGCCTACACGTCGATCCCGTTCCGGTCCGCCACGGGCGACACCATCGCCTCGGTCGTGGACGGCCGGCGCGTCCCGGGCGTCGACGTGAACACGAACCCGTTCTTCACGCAGTACACCTCCAACGAGATCCCCTGGGCGGGCACCGGCGCCGACGGGACCGGCAGCACCAAGTTCGAGGTGCAGACGGTGACGCAGTCGCGCGGCCTCGGCTGCGGTGCGCGCACGTCCGACGACGCCGCCGCCACCAGCGGCGCCTCGTGCTGGCTCGTCGTCATCCCGCGCGGGACGGCCGACACGGGGGAGTCGGCGAACGTCTCCTCGGGGCTGTTCGCCGACAACTGGAAGCACCACCTCGCCGTCAAGCTCGACTTCCGTCCGGTGGGGCTGCGGTGCGCGATCGGTGCGGCCGAGCGTCAGCTGGCCGGGAGCGAGCTCATCTCCCGCGCGGTGTCGTCGTGGCAGCCGACGCTGTGCGCGCAGGACGGCGGGAGCGTGTTCACGCTTCTCACGGGCACGGAGAGCGACGCCGCGACGGCCGCGAACGCCGCGGCGGGCGACGCGCCCCTGGCGCTGACCTCATTGCCCTACAGCGGTCCGGACGAGGACCGCCTCGTCTACGCACCCATCGGGCTGACCTCCGTCACGGTCGGCTTCGCCATCGACCGGTTCCCGGCGCAGGACGGCTCCGCCTCCGAGGAGGCGCTCGCGCGCGCCCGGCTCCCCCTGACCGACATGAAGCTCACTCCGCGCCTGATCGCCAAGCTGCTGACGTCGTCCTACCTGGACTCGCTGCCGTACCAGGCCGATCGCGGGCATCTCGGCGCGAATCCACGCAACCTGCTCTTCGACCCCGACTTCCGGGCCATCAACGACCCGGAGTGGTCGCAGCAGGCGATCGCCGGCGTCGCCGTCGCCGACATGCTGCTCCCGCAGGGCCGGTCCGACGTCGCCACGGCGCTGTGGACCTACGTCATGGCCGACTCGGAGGCCCGGGAGTTCCTCGCCGGTACGCCGGACGACTGGGGGATGGTCGTCAACCCGTTCGCGTCGACGACCCCCGAGAAGAACCCCACGGGCACGGGGCTGACGCTGCCCCGCGACAGCTTCCCCAAGCCGGACCCCGTGGAGGTCGCGGCCACCCCGAACGGACCCGCCGCGATCAACTCGGTCACCTGGCGGCCCTACACGAACGACCTCGACAGCGCCGCCTACGCGACGCTGCGTGGCGACGGCCTCGTCCTGAGCGCCTGGGACCCGGCCGGCAACCCGCCGCGCTACTCCCGCAGCCCTCGCAACCTGCCGGGGACCCAGGCCGTGATCTCGCTCACCGACGGTGCCGCGGCCGAGAAGTACCAGCTCGTCACCGCCGCGCTGCGCAACCCCGCCGGGGAGTTCGTCCTCCCCACGACGGAGGGCCTCACCGCCGCCGCGTCGGCGATGACCGCGAGCGGCTCGCAACCGCAGGTGCGCTCGTTCGCCCCCGCGACGGACGAGGCGGCCCGGGCGGCCGGGGCCTACCCGCTGGCCATGCCGGTCTACGCGGCGGCGAGCCCCTACCTCGGCGATGCCGGCGTGCGCTCCGTCTACGCCGACTTCATGCGGTATGCCGCCGATCAGGGGCAGATCCCGGGCGTCGAGACGGGTCAGCTGCCCGCCGGGTACTCCCCGCTGCCCGACAGCTGGCGCGTCCAGGCGCGTGCCGCGGCCACGGCGCTCGAGAACGGCCTGACGGCCGCGGCGCCGACGCCCTCCGCCGCTCCGGCCGGGGACACCGCCGGCATCTCGTCGGGGGCGCTGCCTGCCGCCGGCTCGACCTCCACGGGCGGCTCCGGTGCCGCAGCGGGTGCCTCCGCGGGTGCGGCGGGTGCCGCGCCGGCCGCCGAGGCGACGAACCCCACCGCGTCGGGCGCCGTGGCGGGGGCCCTCGCCGGTGCTCGGACGGCCGCCGACCCCGACTCCGGACCCCTGCCGGCGGCACTGCCCATCAGCCTGCTCGCCGCGCTGATCGCCGCCGCCGTCGTCCTCCTCATCCCGCGCCTGCCGCGCAGGCCGTGACCCTCGACCTTCCCTTCCCGCAGTTCCCTACCCGCAGTTCCATTCCTCCTCTCCCACAGATAGGTCATCAGTGAAGATCAAGAAGATCGCCGCTCTCGGTGCGGCCGTCGGCCTCGTCCTCGCCGGCGCCGGGTTCGCCTCCACGGCGTCCGCCGAACCGGTGTCGAACAGCTACGCCGTCGTCGGATCCGACACGCTGCAGGACTCCATGAACGCGCTCAGCAACGGCACCACGGTGTCCGGCGCGAGCGTGCGCATCCTGGCCGCCGGACAGACCATCGGAAACTTCGATGCGTTCGGCTCCGCCGCCATCCAGACCAAGCCGGGCGGCGTGTACTTCGCCCGTCCGAACGGCTCCGGCTCCGGTCGCGACGCCCTGCGTGCCTCGGTGAGCGGCGCGGACTGGTCGATCAAGCTCAACCCCACCCCCGCCCGGGCGATCACCGGTCAGGTCGACATCGCCCGCAGCTCCGGCGGCCCCGGCTCCAACGCCAACGCCGACGGTCGTCTGCTCTACGTCCCCTACGCCCGCGACGCGGTCGGGTACGCCTACAAGGGCGGCACCGCCGCCTGGGCCTCCCTCACGCCCGCCCAGCTGAAGTCGATCTACGACGGCACGCTGACCTCGATCGACGGCGTCCCGGTGACCCCGCGCCTGCCGCAGGCCGGCTCGGGCACCCGCACGTTCTTCCTGAACGCACTGGGCTACTCCGGCAGCGCCCCGACCGCCCCCGCCGTCAACGACACGGGCAACACCACCCCGGAGAACGACGCGACCGTCCTCGGTGACAACGAGATCATCCCGTTCTCCGTCGCCAACTGGGTCTCGCAGGCCAACAACGTCTCGGGCGTCAACACTCTCGCGACGGCTCCGACGGTCCAGCTCGGCTCGCCCGTGTCGGGTCAGGTCCCCTTCACCGGCACCGCGCCGAACCTCGTGCCGAACTCGGGCTTCTACGCCAACACCACGTTCGGTCGCGACACCTATCTGATCGTCGAGCGCGCCAAGGTCGTGTCGTCCTTCACCTACAGCGGCGCGCCCGCCTACGACCCGGTGCTCGCCGGCCTGGTCGACTCGAGCAAGACCACGAGCTTCACCAACTTCGGCACCGCTCCCTTCGCGCCGGGCGCCGTCAAGCGCAAGTACGGCTTCCTCGCTCCCAGCACCACCACCCCCATCGCGGCCTACGCCGCGGGTTGATCCTCACCTCTCCCGAAAGGCATTCCTCTCATGAACCGCATGTCGAAGGTGAAGGCGGCCCTCGCCGCCGCCGTCGCCCTCACGCTGCTCTCCGGTGGGGCGGTGTCCTCGGCCTCGGCCGCCGACACCACGACCTCCGCGCCCCCGTCCCTCGAGGCGATGTACCTCTGGAACAGCGACGAGACGCTGCTCACCAGCTCCTCGACGATCGGCTGGGGCCAGCAGGTGCTCGGCTACCCGAAGAACACGGACTTCACGAACTACGACGCCTACTTCACGGCGCCGTCGCAGGCGGCGCAGCCGTACGTCTTCCTCGCGCCCCGGGGTGACGAGCTCGACCCGCAGAAGTGGATCTCGAAGGCGATCAACGGCTTCGCCCCCGGCACCAAGAAGGTGCTCACGCCGAACCTGGCGCCCGAGAACACCGCCGGCGTGAACCTGGCCTCGGCCAAGGCGAACGGCGGCACCTTCTCGCTCGGTCTGGCCTTCACCGACCAGAACGCGGCCGTCGTCTACGGCGTCACCTTCGTCCACATCACGGTGCAGCCGGGCGGAAGCTACACCTACGAGCCGACCACGTTCGTGACCGGCACCACCCCGACCCCGGCCCCGACCGGGAGCTCGACCGACGTGGGCATCTCGGCGGACGTGCAGGAGGCGGCCGGCGCGCTCACCTTCAAGGTCCCGACCACCTCGATCGCCCTCACCACGGCGATCAACGCCGCGACGCAGCTCTCCGAGTCCACGGGCACGATCAGCGGCATCCGCGTCGACGACACCCGCCGGACGGTCGACCGCAAGGGGTGGAGCCTCACGCAGTCGGTGACGGACTTCACGTCCGGGTCGAACGTCATCGACAAGAAGAACCTGGGCGTCGCCGTGTCGAAGGTCTCCGGCTCCGCCGCGAGCGCCGCCGTCGCGCAGGCGGCCGGCTCGGCCGTCTTCCCGTCGCCGTTCGCCACGGGCGACGCGGGCGTGCCCGCGCAGCCCACCACCGAGCTGAAGGCCGACCTCAAGCTCGTGGCCCCCGCCGGCACCCCGGCGGGCACCTACACCTCGAAGATGACGCTCACGCTCGTCTCGAAGTGACCCGACGGGGGAAGGGGCGGCACGACGCGTGCCGCCCCTTCTCTCGGACCAGGGGCGTTCACACCTCGTTCAGCACGGCGCTGCGCCGCCGTAAGCCTTCCCTGCGGAGATATATCGTGCAGTTCTTCCGGACCGCGGTGCGCCCGAACGCCCGCCCCCTCCCCGCGCTCGCCGCCGTCCTGGCCGCCGCGATCGCCCTCGGCTCGGCCGTCCCGGCCGGGTCCGCCCGCGCCGACGACGCGGCCCCCGTCGACGAGATCGGCATCTCCGCCCAGCCCGTCAGCGGTGACGGCGCGACGCGCAGCCGCTTCGACTACACGACCGCCCCCGGGCAGAGCCTCGACGACGCGTACCAGGTCATCAACCGCAGCACCGCGCCGCAGACGTTCACGGTCTTCGCCACCGACGCCTTCAACACCGACGACGGCTCGTTCGCGCTGCTCGAGACCGGCACCGCTCCGACGGACGCCGGCGCGTGGGTGTCCTTCGACGGCCAGAGCTCGGTCGTGATGACCCTCCAGCCCGACGAGAGCGCCACTGTGCCGTTCACGCTGCGGACGCCCGACGACGCGACGCCCGGCGATCACGCCGCCGGCATCGTGGCATCCGTCCAGACCTCCGACGGCCAGGTGCTCGTCGACCGCCGCCTCGGTGCGCGCCTGTACGTGCGCGTCCCCGGAGACCTGCAGCCCAGCCTGTCGATCGCGGGCATGTCGGCGTCGTACAGCCCCGGCCTGAACCCGTTCGCCGGCGAGACGACCGTCACGTTCACCGTGCGCAACGCGGGCAACGTGGCGCTCTCGGGCGACCTCAAGACCGAGGTGCGCGGGCTGTTCGGCATCGGGCTGTCCGCGCCGCTGGAGGAGGAGGTGGCCGAGATGCTGCCCGGCAGCACGCGGACGATCACCACGACCGTCGCCGGCGTCGGGCAGTGGGTCTACCTCGCCCCCGTCGTCACGCTCTACCCCCGCGTGGATGCCACGGCGCAGAACCCGGGTGTCCTGACGAGCGTCAGCCGCGACACGGTCGTCTTCGCCGTGCCGTGGGCCGCGCTGGGGCTGCTGCTCGTCGCGGGCCTCGTCGTCCTGATCGTCCGCGTCCGCCGTCGTCGGGACGCCGTCCGCGCGCAGCAGTGGATGGACTTCGCCGAGGCGGAGGCCCGTCGCAAGGCCGAGGCCGAGCGGGAGCCCGCCGTGGCCGAGACGCGCTCGTGAGGCGCGGGATCGGGGCGCGCCGGGGAGCGCTCGTCGCCGCGCTCGCGGGAACCGTGCTCGCGCTGGCGCCGCTCGTGGTCTCGGCCGCGACCGCCGCGCCGTCCGCCGGCATGGTGCTCGTGTGCCCCACGCCGTCCGCGGCACCGACGCCGGCGCCGACCGGGGCCCCCTCCGACGGCGTGGGCATCACCGCCGTCGTGTGCGGACCCACGGCCGCGAGCGGCGGCGGCACCTCGCCGTCCGCGGGTCTCGGCGGGGCGCGCGGCTCCTCTTCCGCGACCGGGTCGCGTTCGGGCTCCGGCTCGGCGACCGGCACGGCGCAGACGCCGTCGTCGGTGGCGCCGGGAACGACCGACGACCCCGTTGCGGAGGACGCCGTCGACCTCGGCGGCATCCTGTCCATCGGGGGCCTGACGACGGGCAGCAGCCTGTCGCTGAACCCGTTCGGCGGCGACGTGCAGGTCTCGTTCACCGTGCGCAACAGGTCGCGCTCGACCATCGACGCGACCGCCGATTTCTGGATGGAGAACGCCTTCGGGATGCGCCTGGCGACCGTTGACGGTGTCGCGGTGGCCGGGCTGAAGCCGGGGGAGACCCGGACCGTCGGCGCCGATCTTCCTGGAGCCGGCCAGTGGACCGTGCTCACCACGCACGCGAGGCTGAACCCGCCCGCCCAGGTGGACGGCGTCGACCTCTCCTCCCTCACCCGCGACGCGACGGTCATCGTGGTGCCCTGGCTCCTCCTGCTGATGCTCCTGGGGTCGGCGGTCGCGGCGACGGCCGTCGTGCTGCTGCGTCGTGCCGTCCTCGGACCCGTCCTGACGGAGGCGCCCGCATGACCGTCTCGGAGATGCACGTGCCCGCTCGCGCCCGCCGTGTGCCGCGGCCGCCCCGTCCGCCGCGCAGGGCGCCCCGCCTCCGGCGCACCCCGGTGCGCCTCACCGCGACCGAGGCGCTGGTCCGCGCGATCGTGGGGATGATGGCGGCCGTGACGCTGATGTTCGTCCTCGACGTGACGGTCTTCAGCCACCTGCAGCACCTGGTCTCCCAGCAGCGTCTGTCGGACGACTTCCGCGCGCAGCTGGAGGCCGGCACCGCGCCCGTCAGCGAGTACACCTTCGACGACGACCTCCTCGCCGACGGGGCGCCGGTCGGGATCATCGAGATCCCCCGCCTCGGTGTGCACGAGGTCGTCGTGGAGGGCAGCAGCGCCGCCGAGACCGCGCAGGGCGTCGCGCACCAGCGCGACAGCATCCTGCCCGGGCAGGCGGGCGTGAGCTTCCTCCTGGCGCGGTCCGCTGCTTTCGGGGGTCCGTTCTCCGGCATCCAGAGCCTCAGCCCGGGCGACGCCATCTCGGTCCGCACCGGCCAGGGCCTGCAGGAGTTCGAGGTCGTCGGCGTCCGCTACGCCGGCGATCCGACGCTGCCGAACCTGCGGCCCGGCGAGAGCCGGCTGGTCCTGATGACCTCGCGGGGGGCGCCGTACGTGCCCACCGGTGTCGCCTACGTCGACGCCCGCCTGGTCGGCGACGCCCAGGCCCGCGGCGCCCGCGTGACGAGCACGGCGGCGCTGCCCCCCGAGCAGCGCCCGATGGCCACGGACACGACCACGGCATGGGCGCTGGTGTTCGCCCTCCAGTTCCTCATCGCGGCCGAGATCGCCGCCGTCTGGGCGTTCCGCCGCTTCGGTGCCCAGCGCACGTGGATCGTCTTCGTGCCGGTGCTCCTGCTCGCGGGCTTCCTCGTCGCCCACCAGCTCACGCTTCTGCTGCCCAACCTGCTCTGACCGTGCCGCGGCCGCCTCGCGGCGGCATCCCCACCCGACCCGCTCGACCCGAGAGTCCCGATGAACACTGAACCCGCATCCTCCGTCGCCGCCGGCGACCCGGCGCCCGCCGACGCCGCGCCCGCGCTGCGCACCGCGGTCGTCCGCGTGCCCGCGCCGGAGCCGTCCCTGCTGACGGAGGTCGTCCGCGTGCCCGACGCGCACGGCCCGGTCGTCCGCGTGCCCGACGCGCACGGCCCGGTCGTCCGCGTGTCCGACGCGCACCCCCCGGCCGGGACGCCCGACACCTCGCTCACGGAGGTCATCGTCGCCCCGGCGTCGGGGGAGCCGCCGGTGACGGGCGTGCCCGACGTGGTCGTCGTCCCCGCCGCGTCGCCCCCGGCGGGCCTGCGGCGACGTTTCGGCCGGCGCCCCGCCGCCGCTCCCGGCCCGCGCCGTTCCGGTCCGGGTGCCGCGGCGGCGGGCGAGAGCGTCCTGTCCGCCCCCGCCCCGCTCGCCACCCTCGACGCCCGCGGGATCACGGCGTGGTTCGGCGACCACCAGGTGCTCGACCGGGTGTCGCTGACCATGCCCGCCGGCCAGGTCACCGCCCTCATCGGCCCGTCGGGCTGCGGCAAGTCCACCTTCCTCCGCATCCTGAACCGCATGCACGAGCTCGTCCCGTCGGCGTCCCTCGCGGGGGAGGTGCTCCTGGACGGCGTCGACATCTACGACCCCGAGCGGCGCCTCACCGACGCCCGCCGCGACATCGGGATGGTCTTCCAGAAGCCGAACCCGTTCCCGGCCATGTCGATCTACGACAACGTCATCGCGGGACTCAAGCTCACCGGCATCCGCGCCGGCCGCGACGAGAAGGACCACCTCGTCGAGACCTCGCTGCAGAGCGCGGGCCTGTGGAAGGAGGTCAAGGACCGGCTGCGCGCCCCCGGCGGCGGCCTCTCCGGCGGGCAGCAGCAGCGTCTGTGCATCGCCCGCTCGCTGGCGATCAAGCCGAAGGTGCTCCTCATGGACGAGCCCTGCTCGGCGCTGGACCCCACCTCGACGCGCGTCATCGAGGAGACGATGGGACAGCTCCAGCACGAGGTGACCATCGTCATCGTCACGCACAACATGCAGCAGGCGCAGCGCGTGTCGCAGCAGTGCGCCTTCTTCCTGGCATCCCAGGGTCAGCCCGGCCACATCGTCGAGCACGGCGACACCGCGGCGATGTTCGACTCGCCCGTCGATCCGCGCACGTTCGACTACGTCAACGGCCGGTTCGGCTGAGCGCGCGCCGCCCCCTCGGGACCATGGATGCCGCGACCCCGACGCCCGGTCGGAGGCGTGGCATCCCCGGTCCTACTTGCGCAGCCGGGCCCGGGTCCGGATGACGCTGGACAGGGTCGCGCGCAGCGGCTGCCCCAGGTAGATGCCGAGGGAGGCCCCGACGGCGAGCGCGATGCCGATGGTCGCCGCGCTGGCGAGGGTGGTGACGCCGGTCATGAGCACCGCCGGGTCCTCGCCGGACTCCACGACGCCGAGCAGACCGCGGAACACCGCCGCGCCGGGGACCAGCGGCAGGATCGCGGCCGTCGTGATCGCGACCGAGGGCACGTGCAGGCGGTACGCCACGACGATGCCGACGAAGCTGCCGACGAACGCGCCGACGCCGCTGGCCGCGGCGACGTCGAACCCCAGCGACGACGTGGTGACGTAGCCCAGCCACGCGACGATGCTGAGCGCCGCGCTGACGAGGACGATGCGCGCCCCGGCGCCGTTGAACACCGCGACCGCGACCGCGATGACCGCCGCGCCGAGGAACTGCACGGGCAGCGGGCCGAGGGGGAGGGCGTTCGAAGGCGCGGACATCCCGAGCCCCAGCACGCGCACCGTCTCGAGCCCGGCGAGGATGCCGATGACCACGCCGAGGGTCTGGGTCGTGAGCTCGAGGATGCGCCCCGTCGCGGTGAGGGCGAACCCGTCGATCGCGTCCTGGGCCGCGCCGACGACGGTGAGCCCGGCGAGCATGAGGACGATCCCGGATGCCACGATGACCGACGGTCGGATCGCCGCCGCCGCCTCGATCCCGGTGTACTCCAGCAGCGGCGAGAGCGCCGCGACGACCGTGAGGACGAAGCCGCCGGCGATCTGCGCGAAGAAGTAGGGCACGCGGGCCCGGGCGAGGGCGTACTGGGTGGTCGCGGCCATCGCCGCCGCGATGAACGACAGGACGAGGGCGAGCCAGTTCGCGCCGAACATGATCGCCACGCCCACCGCCAGCGACGCCTGCGCGGCGACGACGACCGGCGGCCGGTAGCGGAACGGCACCCGGCGGATCGCGCGGCAGCGCGCGACCGCCGTGTCCAGGTCGAGGCCGCCGCCGATCTCGGTGACGAGGGCCTGCAGACGCTGCAGCTTCGCGTGGTCCGGCACCGATCCGCGCACGACCCGCAGCAGCGTCGTCGGGTTCGTCGCCCCGGGGCGGCTGTGCGCGACCGTGATGGAGTTGTACGTCACGTCGACGTGGACGGGGTCGAGGCCGTACGCGCCGCACACCCGGACGATGGTGAGCGTCACCTCGCTGGCGGGCGCCCCGACCACGAGCATCGTCTCGCCGATGCGGATCGACAGGTCGAGCACGCGCGCGGCGAACGCGTCGTCGATCACGGGGAGTACCGTCGTGTCCGGCCCGGACGCCTCCTCGGTGTGGACGATCCGTCGCAGGGACGACAGCAGCCGACGGGAAGTGGGGGGCACCGCACGCCTCCAGGAGCACGACAAGGCGGAACAGGGGGACCGCCCCGATCCTACCGACGCCGCCTCCCCGGATCCTGGGTGGCGCGGCACCGTCGGCGCGGGGACGAGCGCATGGCCGAGGGGGAATGCACGCGCCCCTAGGATGGGTCGTCGGGTGCGTCGTCCGAGCGCCCGTCGCGGCATCCCGACTGCCCGACACATCCGGGGAGTTCCACTTATGGCGCTGATCGTCCAGAAGTACGGCGGTTCGTCCGTCGCCGATGCCGAGAGCATCAAGCGGGTCGCCAAGCGCATCGTCGACACCCGCCGCGCGGGCCACGAGGTCGTCGTGGCCGTCAGCGCCATGGGCGACACCACCGACGAGCTGCTCGACCTCGCCGGACAGGTCGCGCCCATCCCCGCGCCGCGCGAGCTGGACATGCTGCTCTCCAGCGGAGAGCGCATCTCGATGGCGCTGCTGGCGATGGCCATCCACTCGATGGGCTTCGAGGCGCGGTCCTTCACCGGCAGCCAGGCCGGCATGATCACGGATGCCACCCACGGAGCGGCCCGCATCGTCGACGTCACCCCGGTGCGTCTGCGCGAGGCGCTGGACGAGGGCGCGATCGTCATCGTCGCCGGGTTCCAGGGCTTCAACCGCGACACCCGCGACATCACCACGCTCGGCCGCGGCGGCTCCGACACCACCGCCGTCGCGCTCGCCGCGGCGCTGAACGCGGACGTCTGCGAGATCTACAGCGACGTCGACGGCATCTTCACCGCCGACCCGCGCGTCGTCCCCCTCGCCCGCAAGCTCGACCGCGTCGGCAGCGAGGAGATGCTCGAGCTCGCCGCCAACGGGGCCAAGGTCCTCTACATCCGCGCCGTCGAGTACGCGCGCCGTCACGGCGTCCTCATCCACGCGCGGTCCACGTTCAGCTCGGGCGAGGGCACGTGGGTGCTCGACGCCTCCAAGAAGTCCCCGCTCGTCCCCGAGGGAGCCACCATGGAAGAGCCCATCGTCGCCGGCGTCGCCACCGACCTCAGCCAGGCCAAGATCACCGTCATCGGCGTCCCCGACGTCCCCGGCAAGGCGGCCGACATCTTCAAGATCGTCGCCAAGTCCGGCGCGAACGTCGACATGATCGTGCAGAACGTCTCGGCCGCCGCCACCGGGCGCACCGACATCTCGTTCACGCTGCCGAAGGCCGACGCCACCGCCGCGCTCAAGGCGCTCGCGGGGGAGCAGGGCGAGGTCGGGTTCGCCAGCCTCGTGCACGACGACCAGATCGGCAAGCTGTCGGTCGTCGGCGCGGGCATGCGCACGCACTCGGGCGTCTCGGCGACGCTGTTCGAGGCGCTGAGCATGGCCGGCGTCAACATCGAGATGATCTCGACCTCCGAGATCCGCATCTCGGTCGTCGTCCGCGGCGTCGACCTGGCCGAGGCCGCGCGTCTCGTGCACACCGCGTACGGTCTGGACGGCGACGCCGAGGCGACCGTCCACGCCGGCACCGGCCGCTGACCTGACGCCTCGCGGGGTCCGGCGCGCGCGTCCGCTCTCGTCGAACTCCTGAGTTTTCCCGCGCGGCCGCCCCTTCCGCGGCGTATTTCCGCCACTCGGCGCTGCATTCCGGACCGATTCTCCGGAGTTCCGCGGGGGCGAGGACGCCCCCCGGCGTTCGCGCTAGTCTGACCCGGACGCCGCGCTCGCGGCATCCATCCACCCGAACATCCGAGGTACCCGCATGACCCGCATCTCCGATTCCGGAATCTCGCTCGCCGTCGTCGGCGCCACCGGCCAGGTCGGCACCGTCATGCGCGAGATCCTCGCGGAGCGCTCGTTCCCGATCCGGGAGCTGCGCCTGTTCGCCACCGCGCGCTCCGCCGGCACCACGGTCGAGTTCGCCGGGCAGCAGATCGTCGTCGAGGACGTCGCCACCGCCGACCCCGCGGGCATCGACGTCGCCCTCTTCTCCGCCGGTGCCACCGGCAGCCGCGCGCACGCGCCCCGATTCGCCGAGGCCGGCGCGACCGTCATCGACAACTCCAGCGCCTGGCGCATGGACCCCGAGGTTCCGCTCGTGGTCAGCGAGGTGAACCCGCACGCGATCGACCAGGCGGTCAAGGGCATCATCGCCAACCCGAACTGCACCACCATGGCGGCCATGCCCGTGCTGAAGGTGCTCGACGCCGAGGCCGGTCTGGAGCGCCTCATCGTCAGCACCTACCAGGCCGTCAGCGGCTCGGGCCTCGCCGGTGCGCAGGAGCTCCTCGGCCAGGTCGAGGGCGTCCTCGCCCAGGGCGACGTCGAGCGTCTCGTCCGCGACGGCTCGGCGCTGGACTTCCCGGCGCCGCAGAAGTACGTCGCGCCCATCGCCTTCGACGTCATCCCGTTCGCGGGCAACCTCGTCGACGACGGGCAGAACGAGACCGACGAGGAGAAGAAGCTCCGCAACGAGAGCCGCAAGATCCTCGAGCTGCCCGACCTGCGGGTCGCCGGCACCTGCGTCCGCGTGCCCGTGTTCACCGGGCACTCGCTCAGCATCAACGCCGAGTTCGCCCGCGACATCACGCCCGACCGTGCGCGCGAGCTGCTCGCCGACGCCCCCGGCGTCCGCCTCGAGGAGGTGCCCACGCCGCTGCAGGCCGCCGGCGCCGACCCGAGCTTCGTCGGCCGCATCCGCGCCGACCAGTCCGCCCCCGAGGGCAAGGGCCTCGTGCTGTTCATCAGCAACGACAACCTGCGCAAGGGTGCGGCCCTGAACGCGGTGCAGATCGCCGAGCTCGTCGCCGAGCGTCTGGGCGCGCGCGCCTGACCACCGGCATCCGGATGCCTCCGGCCCGCTCTCCCGCGGCCGGAGGCATCTCCTTTGTCTCGATGTCGAAGGGACGTTTCTCTCGATGTCGAGAGACCTCCCAGGGCCCGCCTAGAATCGTCGGGTGACTGAAAACGTCGACGTTCTCCTCATCGGTGGCGGCATCATGTCCGCGACGCTCGGCACCCTGCTGAAGGACCTGCAGCCGGACCTCAAGATCGCGGTCGTCGAGCGCCTGAGCGAGGTCGCCCAGGAGAGCTCCAACGCCTGGAACAACGCCGGCACCGGCCACGCCGCCCTCTGCGAGCTCAACTACATGCCCGAGGGCAAGGACGGCTCGCTCGACCCGTCCAAGGCCGTCGCGATCAACGAGCAGTTCCAGCAGAGCCGTCAGCTGTGGGCCTCGCTCGTCGCCCGCGGCGTGCTCGACGAGCCGTCGACCTTCATCAACGCGACCCCGCACATGACCTTCGTGCGCGGCGAGAAGGACGTGGCGTTCCTCCGCAAGCGCTACGAGGTGCTCAAGCAGCAGCCGCTGTTCGCCGGCATCGAGTACAGCGAGGATTCCCGCGTCATCAACCAGTGGGCGCCGCTGCTCATGCACAAGCGCCGCAAGGGCGAGCCGTTCGCGGCCACGCGCGTCCCGGCGGGCACCGACGTCGACTTCGGCTCCCTCACCCGCCAGCTCTTCGCGGACCTGCGCGAGAAGGGCGTCGACGTCGCCACCAATCACGACGTCAAGAAGCTGAAGAAGCTCAAAGACGGCACCTGGCGCGTCAGCTACCGCCACGTCATCGGCGGCACCCCGGGCACGATCAACGCGAAGTTCGTCTTCGTCGGCGCGGGCGGCTGGGCTCTCAAGCTCCTGCAGCGCTCGGGCATCCCCGAGATCAAGGGCTACGGCGTCTTCCCCATCGGCGGCCAGTGGCTCAAGACCAGCAACCCCGACCTGGTCGCCAAGCACCGCGCGAAGGTGTACTCCCAGGCCTCCGTCGGCGCGCCGCCCATGTCGGTGCCGCACCTGGACACCCGCGTGGTCGACGGCGAGGCGTCGCTCCTCTTCGGCCCGTTCGCGACGTTCAGCCCCAAGTTCCTCAAGAACGGCTCGATGCTCGACATCGTCACGCAGGTGCGCCCCCACAACATCCTGCCGATGCTCAAGGTCGCCATCGACAACCCCGGCCTCATCAAGTACCTCGTCAGCGAGCTGCTGAAGAACCACGCGAAGAAGGTCGACAGCCTCCGCGACTTCATGCCGTCCGCGAAGGACGAGGACTGGGAGCTGCTCGACGCCGGGCAGCGCGCGCAGGTCATGAAGCGCGACAAGCAGAAGGGCGGCGTGCTGCAGTTCGGCACCGAGGTCGTCACCTCGAGCGACCGCTCCATCGCGGGTCTGCTCGGTGCCTCGCCGGGGGCCTCGACGGCCGTCTCGATCATGCTCGGCCTGATCAAGACCTGCTTCCCCGAGCGCATGCCCGAGTGGGAGCCGCGTCTGCGCGAGCTCATCCCGAGCTACGGCGAGACGCTCAACACGCGTCCCGAGGTCGCCCGGCGCGAGCTGGATGCCACGGCGCACGCGCTCGCGATCAACGCCTGACCTCGTCGTGGCGAAGCTGTACTTCCGCTACGGGGCGATGAACTCGGGCAAGTCGACGGCTCTGCTGCAGGCGGCGTTCAACTACGAGGAACGCGGGCAGCGCGTGCTGCTGGCCAAGCCCGCGATCGACACGAAGGGCGCCGACCAGATCGACAGCCGTCTCGGCGTCTCGCGCCCCGTCGACTTCCTCGTCGACCCGGACGACGATCTGCGGACGGAGTTCCGCGCGGTGGCGGGCGACGCGGCCGCCGGTGCGGAGCCGGTGGCCTGCCTCCTCGTCGACGAGGCGCAGTTCTTCACCCCCGCGCAGGTCGACGACCTCCTGCGGATCGCCGTGCTCGACGGCATCCCGGTCCTCGCCTACGGAATCCGGACCGACTTCCGCACCGAGGCGTTCCCCGGCTCCGCGCGCCTCCTCGAGATCGCGCACAGCCTCGAGGAGCTCAAGACCATCTGCCGCTGCGGCCGCAAGGCGATCTTCAACGCGCGTCTGATCGGCGGCCAGTTCGTGTTCGACGGCGACCAGGTCGCGATCGACGAGGAACAGGATGCCGGCGAGGTGACGTACGAGTCGATGTGCGCCGTCTGCTATCTGTCGGCCTCCGGCGGCAGGCTCGACGGCAACTGACCGGCGCGCAGCGGTGCCGCGCTCCGGGACAGACGGGCGGCGGCCGCGTCCACCGACCCCGCGCACCCCGTTCGGGTGACGTTTCTCCGGAGCCCGGCACGCCATCCGGCCGCGACCGGGCCGGTTCGCGCAGCACCGTTCGGTAGCCTGGGGGCATGCGTGTTCTGCTCGCCGGCGGTGCCGGTTACATCGGTGCCCACACGGCCGTCGCTCTCCTGGATGCCGGACACGAGGTCGTCCTCCTCGACGACCTGTCGGGGACGCACGCGGTCGCGGCCGAGCGGGTCGCCGCGATCACCGGCAAGTCCGCCCCGCTCGTCGTGGGCGACGCGTCCGACGAGGCGGTCGTCGCCGCGGCGTTCGACGCGCACGGGCCCATCGACGCGATCATCCACCTCGCCGCCTTCAAGGCCGTGGGGGAGTCGACCCAGAAGCCGCTGGAGTACTACTCCAACAACCTCGACACGACGTTCTCCCTCCTGCGCGTGGGGATCGCCCGCGGCATCCGGAGCTTCGTCTTCTCGAGCACCGGGACGGTGTACTCCGACCCGGCCGACCTCCCGTTCACCGAGGAGTCGACGACGAGCGTCGACCTGTCGAACGCGTACAGCAAGTCCAAGCGGATGAACGAGGTCGTCCTCGCCGATGTCGCCCGGGTGAACCCCGAGCTGAACGTGACCGTGCTGCGCTACTTCAACCCCGTCGGCGCGCACCCGTCCGGCCTGATCGGCGAGGACCCCGCCGGCATCCCGAACAACCTCATGCCGTACGTGTCGCGCGTCGCGATCGGGTCGCTCGACGAGATCGGCGTCTTCGGCTCCGACTACGACACCCCGGACGGCACGGGCCTCCGCGACTACATCCACGTCGTCGACCTCGCCGAGGGGCACGTCACCGCGCTCGAGAAGGCGCAGCCGGGCCACCAGGTCTTCAACCTCGGCACGGGGCGTCCCGTCAGCGTGCTGGAGCTCGTCGCGTCGTTCGAGAAGGCCGTCGGCCACGAACTGCCGAAGAAGATGCTCGACCGTCGACCCGGCGACGTCGCGGCGACGTACTGCGACCCCGCGAAGGCGGCCGAGGTGCTCGGGTGGCGCACGCGTCTGACGATCGACGACGCCTGCCGCGACTACTGGAACTGGCAGACGAAGAACCCCGCCGGCTACGCGACCGCCGAGGACTGACCGCCGCGTAGGGTGGGGCCGTGTGGTCCGGCCACACCGGACCCCGGCGACGAGGAGAGGGATGCCATGCCGACCGACGCCCCGCGCGCCTGGCAGATCGTCCTGGAACGCATCGAGGGAGACCTCCGCGACGGTCGTCTCGTCCCCGGCGACCGGCTGACGCCCGAGCGGGAGCTCGCGACGCAGCTCGGGGTCGGCCGGTCGAGCGTGCGCGAGGCCATCCGCGTCCTGGAGGTGCTCGGCGTGGTCCGGACGGCCACGGGCTCCGGTCCCAGCGCCGGCGCGATGATCGTGACGACCCCGCGGGGTGGCCTGGCCGCGTTCCTCCGCCTGCAGGTCGCGGCGAGCGGCTTCCCGATCGCCGACGTCGTCCGCACCCGCATCGTGCTGGAGTGCGATGTCGCAGAGAGCCTTGCCGGCCGGACGGCGGACCTGGCGGAGGTGCACGGGATCCTGGATGCCATGGACGACCCCGCTCTGGCCGCGGGGGAGTTCCTCGCCCTCGACGCCCGCTTCCATCTCGCTCTCGCGGAAGCGTCCGGCAACGCCGTGGTCGCCGCGATGATGGCGGGGCTGCGCAGCTCGATCGAGTCGTACACGCAGCTCGGCGCCGCACGGATGCCGGACTGGGATGCCACCGCGCACCGCCTCCGCGAGGAGCATCGCCGCATCGTGCAGGCGGTCACCGACGGCGACGGCGCCGCCGCGCGCGCGGTGGTGACGGCTCACATCACGGACTACTCGCGGCAGGTCGCCGCGGCCATCGCGCGGGTCGACGCCGGCGAGCCGCCGTCGGAGGAGGTCGCTCCCGTCCCCGCGGCGGGCGCCCGCGACGCCCTCGCGCGCGTCCCCGCAGTCCCGCCCGGTGATGCCGGCGCCGTCCGAGAGGAACGTCCATGACCGATCGCCCCGTCCGCCCGCCGCGCCCGCAGCACGTGCTCGAGGTGACCTCGAGCGAGTGGGTGACGCCGCACATCGTGCGCCTGCGGGCGACGGCCGCCGACCTGTCGGCCTTCCGGGAGAGCCCGTACACCGATCGCTACGTCAAGATCACCTTCGTCAAGCCGGAGCTGGGACTGGAGCCGCCCTACGATCTGCCGGCGCTGCGCGAGAACCTCGCCCCCGAGGACCTCCCGGTCACGCGGACGTACACGATCCGCGAGGTCACCGACCGTGACCTGGCGATCGACTTCGTCGTCCACGGCGACGAGGGCCTCGCCGCGCCGTGGGCCGCACGGGCGGTGCCGGGCGATCGGCTGGTCGTCTCGTCGCCCGGCGGCGGCTACGCCCCTGATCCGTCGGCGGACTGGCACCTGCTCGCGGGCGACGACTCGGCGCTGCCGGCGATCGCGGCGGCGCTGGAGGCCTTGGCCCCGGATGCCACCGGCACCGCGTTCATCGAGGTGCAGGGGCCGGACGACGAGCTGCCGTTGACCGCGCCGGGCGGCGTGGACGTCGTGTGGCTGCACCGCGGGGAGGCCGTGCCGGGGACGTCGTCCGTGCTCGTCGACGCGGTCGCGGCGTGGGCGCCGCAAAACGGTCGCGGGCACGTGTTCGCCCACGGGGAGCGCGAGGCGATGAAGGGCCTGCGCGATGTGGTGTTCGGGCGCTGGGGTCTGGCGCGCGACCAGGTCTCGCTGTCCGGGTACTGGGCGTACGGGCGCACCGAGGACCGTTTCCAGGCCGAGAAGCGCGAGCCGATCGGTCAGATCATCTGACGCGACGGCCCGGCGTCTCTCGTCGGCCGCTGTCCGGCGCGGGTCAGGCGGGCGCGGCGGGACGGCCGGCGTCTCGCGTCGGAGGCCTTCCCGCGCGGGTCAGGCGCGCGCGGGCAGCGTGGGGATGAGCGCGTCCAGGTAGGCGGCGGTGTCCTCCCAGCCGTGCACCGCGTGGCACTCGACGCCCATCGCGAGGACGGGGTAGTCGTTGCCGTCCGGGTCGAGGCGGTCGCCGACGAACAGCATGTCGTCGAGCGGGATCCCGGTGGCCTCGACGAGCTGGTTCATGCCGTAAGCCTTGTCGATGCCCTGGTGGGTGATGTCGACGGAGGTGGAGCCGCCGGAGCGGACTTCGAGGTCGGGGATCCGGGCGGCGACGGCCTCGCGCAGGCTGTTCTTCTTCTCACCGGTGGGGTCCCACGCCATCTTGGCGTCGAGCGGCGCCTTCTGCCCGAGGGCCGAGAAGGTGATCTGCGACCCGCGGTCTTCGAGGATGTCGCCCCACGGCTCGGCCTCCCACAGCCCGAGGCGCTCCGCCTCCTCGCGGACGGCGGTGAGGGCGCGGGTCTTCTCGTCGTCGGTCAGCGAGCGGGCGTAGACGGTCTCGATGCCGTCGGACGTCAGGCGGTAGTACTGCGTGCCGCACGTGGGCATGAGGTGGAAGTGCGACAGGATCTCGTCGCTCGTCTCGGGCAGCCGGTCGATCACCTGGGTGCGGAACTGCTGCAGCTGACCGCCGGAGATGATCGCGACCTCGACGCGCTCCGCGAGGGCGAGGAGCAGATCGCCGATGCGGGGGTCGATGGCCGTCTTCGACGGGGCGAGCGTGTCGTCGAGATCGAAGGCGACGAGGCGAGGCGAGGTGTCGGACACAGGGCTCCTATCGGACGACGCGATTTCGATACACGAAAGGCTCCGCCCGTGGGCGGAGCCTCTCTGCGGTCGGGGTGACAGGATTTGAACCTGCGGCCTCGTCGTCCCGAACGACGCGCGCTACCAAGCTGCGCCACACCCCGTGAGCAACCCTACGATTCTACCCTCTTCCGACCCGTGCTCCGAACCACCGTGCGCTCCGGGCGCGTCCCCCTCCCGTCGGCGCCGGGCGGACGACGACGCGGGGACCGGTGCACGGCGACGAGCGGGACCGCTGGACGGCGGCGCGGGGACCGCTGTACGGCGGCGGGGAGGTGCGGCGGACGGCGACGAGCGGGACCGCTGGACACCGACGAGGAGGCGCGGCGGACGGCGACGGAGAGGCGCGGCACGGCTCGCGCTCGACCGCACCGCGCCTCCCGGGGCCGTCAGACGCAGGTGCGCCTGCGGTGCACGACAGCGGCGATGACGCCGCCGACGAGGGCGAGTGCCGCGCCGCCGGCGGAGAGTCCCGCCAGGGCCGTGCCGTCGGTTCCCGTGGTGGCGAGCGCCGCCGGTGCAGGGGCGGGGGCGGGCGGTGTCGTCTCCTCGACGACCGGCGGGGTCGACACGGGCGTCGGTGTGGGCGTGGGGGAGGGCGGCGGCGCCGGTGCCCACTGGGACGTCTGCGCCGGTTCGGCGAAGCGCTCGCGCCAGACGTAGTCCGTCGGCAGGTGGGCTGCGACCTCGGCATCCTGAGCGGCCCGCTCGATGCGCCAGACCGCGATGTAGACCCCGGGTCCGGGGACGGCCTCCTCCGTCGACACGGACACCGTGCCGACGCCCGTGGACGGGTCGCTCACGACCTGCAGCGAGGAGACGGGCGACAGGCCGTCGGGGATGTCGTCGGACTCCGCGGGGAACGCCGACGTCCGGTAGAGGTCGGCCGTCGCCCGGATCGGAACGGGTGTGCCGTCCGCCCGCTGAGGCCAGACGCCATCCTCGGTGACGAAGGTGACGGCATCCACGAACCGCCCGTCGTCGTCCATGTGCGCCCGGGTGGTGATGCGCGGCGCGAAGCGCACGGGGCGCGGCGCCGCGTCTTCGCCGGTCACCTCGAAGACCGTCATCCCGCCGGGCCCGGCCGTCTCCTGCTGACCGGTGGTCACGAACAACCGGACCGCGGCGGAGCGCGAGGCGAACGTGCCGCGAGCGCGGACCGTGTAGGGGCGGAGGTCGCCGTCGGGATGCGCCGCCGTGATGGCGAACACCTCGCCGTCGTGCACGCCGCCGCGGTCGGGGCTCCCCGTGTCGCTGAAGACGGCGTTCTCCAGATGGAGCTCGCCGGTGGCGTGCGGGTCGACGTCGGCGGTGACGGTGCCGCGGGTGGGGTCGTCACCGTCGGTGGTGAGCACCAGCGAGCCGTCGGTGCGGGGCGGTGTGATGGCGGCCGCTTCGGCGAGGTACTTCTGCGCGAGCTCTTGGATGGCGGGGTTGGCGTCTGGGGCGACGCGACGCATGATCCAGTCGATCGCCTCGGGGAACGAGTCGCCCGTGTATCCCCACGAGTGCAGCGTCGTGTCGAGGTCGGCGATGGCCTTCACCGCCCAGCCGACCGCGGCCGCCTGTACGGCGTCATCGGTCTGCCCGTACGTGGACACGAGGTGGTTGATGGAGACCAGCTGCTGCGGACTCATGCCGTTGGCGTCGGTGCTGATGCCCATGTCGGTGCTCGTCCCGGTCGGGACGGGCTCTCCGGGATTGACGCAGTACGTATGGGAGTCGCCGGCGATCATCGAGCCGTGCCAGCCCTGCGAGGACAGCGGGGCCCAGGTGCCGAATCCCGAGCCGCGGTCGGCGCCGTGCGCGGTCGGGGCGGCGAGGGCGACGCCGACGATCGCCGCACCGGCGAGCGCCAGCCCGAGCAGCCGGCGTCGGGGCCCGTGGGCGGGTGGGGGATGGTGCATGTCGAGAGTCCTTTCGTCGAGGAGCCTCGATCGTGTCGGTCCGGACGGTCGCCGCGATGGCGAAAGGGGCCGATCCGTGAAGGATCGGCCCCTTTCGGTGGCTGGGGAGGAGACGTCAGCGCGGCAGCAGCGTGACGAGCGACACCTCCGGCCGGCAGCCGAAGCGCACCGGCGCATAGATCGAATGACCGAGTCCGGCGCTCACGTTCAGCGGGACCGTGCGTCCGCCGTGCGTCCACTCGCTGAGCCCGCGGGCCTGGTCGAGCGGGATGTCGCAGTTGGCCACGAGAGCCTTCCGCGAGAACGGCACGCGGACCTGTCCGCCGTGCGTGTGTCCGCCGAACAGCACGTCGGCGCCCAGGTCGACGAACTCGTCCAGCGTGCGACGGTACGGCGCGTGCATCACCCCGAGCGTCAGGTCGGCGGCATCCAGGGTGTCCAGGATCGGGGGGAGGAGCTCCGGGTGGTCCCACTTCCGATGCGCGTCGTTGACGCCCATCGCGGTGATGCGGGTGCCCTTCACCTCGAACGACACGGCGGTGTCGTCGAGGAGGTGCCAGCCGAGGTCGTCGCCCAGGAAGCGGTCGAGCGCACCGACATCGAGGTGCTTGTGCTTCGGCTGCGTGCCGGACGGGCCGAGGAAGTAGCGCAGCGGGTTCCGCGGCGACGGCTCCTGGTAGTCGTTCGACCCGTGGACGAACAGACCCGGGATGCCGCGGAGCGGCGCGAACGCCGTCCGGATCCCCGTCAGTCCGTCGCGGTGTCCGAGATTGTCGCCGGTGTTGACGACGAGATCCGGCTCGAGCTCCGCCAGCTGCGCCATCCACTCCTGCTTGCGGTGCTGCCAGGGGGCCATGTGCGCGTCGGAGACGTGCAGGACGCGCAGGGGCTCGGCGCCCTTGGGCAGCACCCGCAGGGCGTGGTACCGGACGGTGAACAGGTAGCGCTCGATGCCGACGCCCCACACCGTGGCCCCGACAGCGGCCGCCCCCGCGACCCCGAGGGGTGCGAGGGCGGCCTTCAGGACGGGGCCCGTCATCCGCAGTTCTTCGCGATCACGTCGATGGCGATCGGCGTGTTGCGGTTGGTGCTGGTTCCGGGGCCGGGGTTGGTCCCCGTGGCCTGGCCCTGGTCCGGCGCGTCCGGCTGCGTGACGCAGTTGCCGAGACTGAGGCTCGTGAACCCGGCGCCCTGGAGGGTCGCCGTGGCCTCGGGCAGGCTCTGCCCGGCCACGCTCGGGACCGTCGCTGCCTGGCCGTTGCCGGGGCTCAAGGTGATGGTCGAGCCGGCGCCCGCCTGACCGCTCGGGGTCTGCGAGGCCACGGTGTCGGGACCCGACGACGAATCGATCGGGTCGCCGATGGCCACCGAGAAGCCGGCCCGCTCCAGGGTCGCGCTCGCATCGTCGATGCTCTGCCCGACCACGTTCGGCACGTCGCGCAGGATGCGGCGCGTCAGCGTGTTGTCGGGCTGCGGGAAGCTCTCGCCCCCGTAGAACTCGTCGGCCGCCTGCTGGATGTCGCGAGCGATGGGGTATCGGACGTTGTTGAGGGTGCGGCCGTTGTAGCGCTTGTTGAAGATGCTCTCGAGCCCGGTGTAGTTACCCGCCCAGACCGCCGTGGTCACGTTGGTGGACGACTCGATCATCCACGAGTTGACCGCTTCGTGCGTTCCGGTCTTGCCGAGCACGGGCGTCCCGTCACCCGGATTCGCCTGCGACCCGGTTCCGCCGCTGGTCATGACGCCCTGCAGCGCGAAGGCGGCGGTCGCGGCGACCTCGGGGCTGAGCACGGGTGTGCACGACCTCTCCGGCGCGGGGCGCTCCGCACCCTTGTTGTCGGTCACGCGGTCGATGACCTTGGTCTGGCAGTAGGTGCCGCCGTTCGCCACCGTCGCGTACGCGCCCGCCATCGCCAGCGGCGAGACGGCGTCGGAACCGATGACGTTGTTGCCGAAACGCATCTCGATGTCCTTGCCGGTGGCCAGCGTCACACCCATCTTCTTCGCCGTCTTGGCGATGTCGCACAGGTCGAGCTGAGCGGCCATGCCGAGGTATCCGGTGTTCAACGACTGTCGCGTGAACTGCATGGGGGTGCCCACGTAGCCGGACTGCTGATCGAAGTTGCGGATGCGCGCGTTGTCCGTGTTGACGTAGTTGCCGTAGCAGGAGTTCTTCATGTTCGGAACGGGACCGTCACGGCCGTTCACCGGCTCGTTGACGGAGCGGCCCTGTTCGAGCCAGTCGACGAGAGTGAAGAGCTTGAAGGTCGAACCGGCGTTGAATCCCTGCGAACCGCCCTTGTCGAGGTCGCCCGCGAAGACGATCGACGTCGAGCCGGGATCGTTGGC
This sequence comes from Microbacterium sp. LMI1-1-1.1, assembly GCF_040815675.1. Lineage (NCBI taxonomy): Bacteria > Bacillati > Actinomycetota > Actinomycetes > Micrococcales > Microbacteriaceae > Microbacterium > Microbacterium sp. LMI1-1-1.1. Next base: position 66,663 of record NZ_JBFPNN010000001.1, read on the forward strand.
CGCTACTTCGGCGTCCTGCGTGAACTTCGTGTTCTGCGCGAGGGACAGCACGCGACCGGTCTTCGACTCGACGTTCACCGCCGTCGATCCGAATCGCATGCCCTCGACGGACTGCGGCGCGTAGTCGCTCATCGCGGTCTGCGCCGCATCCTGCATGCGCAGGTCGAGGGTCGTGTAGATGTTCAGACCGTCCTGGCGGAGGGCCCGCTGGCGGTCGTCCTCGGTCTCGCCGAAGGCGGGGTCGTCGAGGATCGTGGCGACGACGTACTGGCAGTAGTAAGGAGCGACCGAGCTGGCGCAGCCCTGCGACGGCTGGGTGATCTGCGGCGTGATGGGCTCGATCGCGGCGGCCACGTACTCCTCGTGCGTGATCTTGCCGGTCTCCTCCATCTGGCTGAGGACGTACAGCTGACGACCCTTGGTCGCGCTGTAGCCGTCGGCGGCGGTGAGGAGCTGCTCCTGCGTGATCTCGCCGTTGTCGAGCAGCGTGTACAGCGCCTGGATCGTGCTGCGGTCGACGTCGTCGATCGAGCCGTCGGGGGCCTTGTTGTAGCCGATGGTGCCGTCGGCGCTGAAGATGGAGCCGTTCGGCAGGTCGATGCGGAAGCGGTTCGGGTTCTGCACCATGCCGGCGAGCATGGCCGACTGGCTGACGCTGAGCTGCGAGGCGGGCACGCTGAAGTAGTACTTGGCCGCGGCGTCGATGCCGTAGGTGGTGCCGCCGAAGTTCGCGATGTTGAGGTAGCCGAGGAGGATCTCGTCCTTGGTGTAGCGCTTCTCGAGGCTGATGGCGTAGCGCATCTCCTGCAGCTTGCGCTGGTAGCCCTCAGGGCCCTCGGCCTGGATCGCCTCGGTCGCGCAGGACCGCAGGACCTCGTCGCGGGTCTGCGCGGGCTGCGTGTCCGTGGCCTCGGTGGCGCGCGCGTTGCGCTCGCACCGCTGCACCAGCACGTTCTTCACGTACTGCTGGCTGATGGACGAGCCACCCTGCGTCTGCCCGTTGGCCGCGTTGTTCAGCAGCGCTCGGGTCGTTCCGATGAGGTCGATGCCGCCGTGCTGGTAGTACCGGGGGTCCTCGGACGACAGGACGGCGTCGTACATGACGGGCGCGACCTGGTCGAAGGTGACGGGGGAGCGGTTCTGGTCGAAGAACTGCGCGAGTACCTGGTCGCCGGCCCAGAGGGTCGTCGGGAGCATGAGCTCGTCGATCTCGAGGTAGTCGGGCATGCTGTCGAAGATCGAGATGGCGCTGTTCGCCGCGGCACCGGACACGGCGATGGCCGGGGTGACCGCCGCGGTCACGAGGACGCCGGCCGCCGCGCTCAGGCCGACGAGGCCGACGATGCCGCCGAGCACACCGTTGGCCGTTCGTTTGTTCTCAGGCATAGGCTTGATGCTAAGCGACGTTGCTGGGCGATGCCTCGAAGGCGTGCGCTCGCGCGCGTACGCGTCCACCATCGCGCTCGCTCGTCGAGCTGACCCGCCGGGAGCCTCGTATGACCACGTGGGAGTACCTCACCACGCCGCTGCTGATCCACAACACCGCCGCGATCCTCAACAACTGGGGCAAGCAGGGCTGGGAGCTGGTGCAGGTCGTCACCGGCCCCGAAGGCGGTCTCGTGGCCTACTTCAAGCGCCCCACCGGCGGCGGCGCCGCCAACGCCGGACTCGGCGCGGCGGAGACCGCGGCCCGTCAGTTCGAGGGCCAGCAGTGACCGTTTCGGAGCGTCTCGCCGATCTCGGCGTCGACGTCCCCGCGGTCGTGCCGCCCGTCGCCTCCTACATCCCCGCGAAGCGCCACGGCGACCTCGTCTACACCTCCGGGCAGCTCCCGATGGTGCAGGGCGCGCTCCCCGCGACCGGCAAGGTCGGCGAGACCGAGGGCCTCGTCGCGCCCGCCGACGCGAAGGACTACGCCCGCCAGTGCGCCCTGAACGCACTCGCCGCGGCCGCCGCGCTCGTCGGCGGAGTCGACAACATCACCGGCGTGCTCAAGCTGACCGGCTTCGTGGCATCCGTCCCCGAGTTCACCGGGCAGCCCGGCGTCATCAACGGCGCGAGCGAGTTCCTCGGCCAGGTCTTCGGCGAGGCGGGGGCGCACGCGCGCTCGGCGGTCGGCGTCCCGGTTCTGCCGCTGGACAGCCCCGTCGAGGTCGAGGTCGTCTTCACCGTCGCCTGATCCTCATCGTGAGACCGAGAAGGTCCCGGATGCCGCTCGCCGTGGCATCCGGGACCTTCTCGTCTTACGCGGTGGGCAGGGCCGGAGTCAGATCCGTGCGGGTGAAGTCGTCGCCGACGAACAGCAGCGGTTCGCGGCGCTCGGCGGCGAGGGCGTAACTGAAGCAGTCGCCGAGGTTCAGCTGGGCCGGGTGGCCGGATCCGCGGCCGTAGTCCCGGTACGCCTGCCGTGCCCGCGCCGCGCGCGCGGCCGTGAACGGCACGATCTCGGGGTCGATCGCGGCGATCAGCGCGTCGAAGCGCGCCGCCCTGACCGGGTCGCCGCCCTTGTCGGCGACGATCGTGGCCTCGACGAGCGTGGCGGCCGAGAGGGCGGGCCGCTCCTCCGCGGAGAGTACGGCGAGGATGGCGTCGGCCGTGCCCTCGGCCTGCAGCACGGCGATGAGCGCCGACGTGTCCACGATCATCGGGGGAGCCCGGCATCGTCGTAGAGGTCGCGCTCGGCGGCGCGGAGGTCGACGCCGGCGAAGGCGTGCTGCGCGGCGGCCGCCGCCCGGGCGATCCGTGCCGCCCGGTCCTCGGCGGAGGGGGCGGCGTCGAGGGCGTCCAGGGCGGCGCGGACGGCGAGCTCCACCGCGGAGGTCTGACCGACCCCGAGGCGCGCGGCGAGCTCGCGCACGGCCGCGTGCACGCTCTCGTTCTTGATGTTCAGGCTCACGGTGGAAGTCTACCCGTACCGTCTTACCGTCTACCCTCATTCGGCGCGAACGGAGAAGGTCCCGGATGCCGCTCGCCGTGGCATCCGGAACCTTCTTCTCTCACCGCGTCACTTCACCTGCGCGCTGATCACGCTCATCACGGCGGTGTCGGCGAGCGTCGTGGTGTCGCCGACCTCGCGGCCCTCGGCCACGTCCCGCAGCAGGCGTCGCATGATCTTGCCGGAGCGGGTCTTGGGCAGTTCGCCGACGATGTACACGTCGCGGGGGCGGGCGATCGGGCCGATCTGCTCACCGACCCAGCGGCGCAGCACGTCGCCCAGGCCCTCCACGGGGTTCTGCTTCAGGTACCGGCTCTTGATGATGACGAACGCGACGACGGCCTGGCCGGTGGTCTCGTCCGACGCGCCCACGACCGCCGCCTCGGCGACGCCCTCGTGTCCGACGAGCGCCGACTCGATCTCGGCCGTGGACAGGCGGTGGCCCGAGACGTTCATGACGTCGTCCACGCGGCCGAGCAGCCAGACGTCGCCGTCCTCGTCCAGGCGGGCGCCGTCGCCGGCGAAGTAGTAGCCCTTGTCGGCGAACTTCTCCCAGTAGGTCTCCTTGTACCGGTCCGGGTCGCCCCAGATCCCGCGGAGCATGCTCGGCCACGGCTCGGTCACGACGAGGAGGCCGCCGTTGCCGTTGCCCACCGGCTCGCCCGCGTCGTCGACGACCGCGATCGAGATCCCGGGGACGGGCACCTGGGCGGACCCCGGCTTGGCCTCCGTGACGCCCGGCAGGGCGGAGATCATGATGGCGCCGGTCTCGGTCTGCCACCAGGTGTCGACGATGGGCGTCTGGTCGGCGCCGATGATCTCGCGGTACCAGACCCAGGCCTCCGGGTTGATGGGCTCGCCGACCGAGCCGAGCAGGCGCAGCGACGACAGGTCGAAGGTCTGCGGCACGTCACGGCCGATCTTCATGAACGACCGGATCGCGGTCGGCGCGGTGTAGAAGATCGTGACGCCGTGCTTCTCGATGAGCTCCCACCAGCGGCCCGGGTGCGGGGTGTCGGGGGTGCCCTCGTACAGCAGCTGCGTCGCGCCGTTGGCCAGCGGACCGTACGTGACGTACGTGTGCCCGGTGATCCAGCCGATGTCGGCCGTGCACCAGTAGACGTCGGTCTCGGGGTGCACGTCGTGCACGACCCGGTTCGTGAACGCCGCCTGGGTCAGGTATCCGCCGGAGGTGTGCAGGATGCCCTTCGGCTTCCCGGTGGTGCCCGACGTGTACAGGATGAAGAGGGGGTTCTCGGCCGGGAACGGCTGCGCCTCGTGGACCGTGGATGCCACCGGCACCACGTCGTGCCACCAGATGTCCCGCCCGTCGTTCCACTCCACCTCGTTCTCGCCGCGCCGCACGACGAGCACGTGCTCGACCGTCTCCTGGACGCCGGAGCCGTTGCGGTCGGCCAGCGCCTGGTCGACCGCGGGCTTGAGCGGCGACACCTTGCCCTTGCGCCAGCCGCCGTCCGCGGTGATCACGAGCTTCGCGCCGGCGTCGTCGATGCGCGCGCGGAGGCTGTCGGCGGAGAACCCGCCGAAGACGACGGAGTGGACGGCGCCGATGCGCGCGACGGCCAGCATCGCGGCGATGGCCTCGGGGATCATCGGCAGGTAGATCGCGACGCGGTCCCCGCGCTCGATGCCGAGGTCCGTCAGGACGTTCGCGACACGCTTCACCTCGTCGGTGAGCTCGGCGTAGGACACGTTCCGGGTGTCGCCCGGCTCGCCCTCCCAGCGGAGGGCGATGCGGTCGCCGTTGCCGGCCTCGACGTGGCGGTCCAGGCAGTTGTACGCGACGTTGAGCTCGCCGTCGGCGAACCACTCCGCGAACGGGGGGTTCGACCAGTCGAGCACCGTGGTGAACGGGGTATGCCAGTGCAGCTCCCGCGCCTGGTCGGCCCAGAAGCCCTCGCGGTCGGCCGCGGCCTTCTCGTAAAGGGCCGCGTCGGCGACGGCCGCGTCGGCGAATCGGGCGGACGGCGCGAAGCGCCGCGTCTCGGTGAGGAGGTTGTCGATCTGGCTGCTCATCGCGGCGCTCCTTCGCGTCATGATCGGAATCGACGGATGCCGCACGGCGTGCGCCATCGTCACCCGGTCAGGCTAGCCACGCGTGGCGTCGGGCGAATACCCCCGATAGTTGGCATGGCGCGCGAGGACGACACCGCTGATATATCGGTGTGAATAGACGTGTCGCGAGTTGGCTCGGGCTCCGGGTGTGCATAAAGTAGGGGCGCCCGAACATCGCTTCCGGCATCCGCGTCGGTGGGAGCCCCCCAACATTCCGCCGGCGCGTGGCGGCATCCCTCGCCCCCCACTGATGGGATGCCGCCCCCTTCTTCTTTCGGCCCCGCGCCGCGTCTTCAGGCCCTTTCCGCCGCGTTCCGCCGGCCCCGGGTCGTGGTCCTCTCCTTCCCAGGTGGGGATCTCGTCGAACCGTTCACCGAACGGCTTTTCTTCCCGGCGGGAGAGGTAGCCCGCTCCGTATCGTCCCGGGCATGCCGCTTCCGACATCCCCTCCCCAGCCCCCTGGCGGGGACTCCCGCAGCCTCGTCCGCGAGGACCTCCGCAGCGCCGATGCGTGGCGGGACCCCGCGCTGGCGTTCCTGCGACCGTTCCTCGATGACGACGCCGTGACGGACGTGTTCGTCAACGGCGAGGCGGGGCTGTTCGTCGACCACGGCGACGGACCGCAGCGCATCCCGGGCTGGTGGGCGCCGGAGGCGGACGTCCGTCGGCTGGCCGTGCGTCTGATCGCGATGGGCGATCGTCATCTCGACGACGCCTCGCCGTGCGTCGACGTGCGTCTGCCCGACGGCATCCGCGTCCACGCGGTTCTCGCCCCGATCGCGACCTCGGGGACCGCGATCTCCATCCGGGTCGCCCGGTGGGCGGCACCGGACCTCGACCGGCTGCAGCGGACCGGGATGTTCGACGCCGTCGGGCGCGCTCGGCTCGAGGGTCTCGTCGAGGGACGTGCGAACGTCCTCGTCACGGGTGCCACCGGCGCCGGCAAGACCACTCTTCTCAGTGCGCTGCTCGGTCGGGTGCCCGCACGCGAGCGCCTCATCACGATCGAGGAGGTGGCGGAGCTGCGGCCCCGCCATCCCCATCACGTGGCCCTGGAGGCGCGTCAGCCCAACCTGGAGGGCGCGGGCGGGATCGACCTCGCGCGTCTCGTGCGCGAGGCGCTGCGGATGCGCCCCGACCGGCTCGTCGTCGGCGAGTGCCGCGGCCCCGAGATCCGCGACCTGCTGATGGCGCTGAACACCGGGCACGACGGCGGTGCGGGGACGCTGCACGCCAGCGGCCTGGGGGAGGTGCCGGCGCGGCTCGAGGCGCTGGGAGCCCTGGCCGGAATGGATGCCACCGCCACCGCGCGTCAGGTGGCGAGCGCGATCACCTGCGTCATCCACGTCGAACGCGGACCGCGCGGACGCCGGATCGCAGGTGTCGGACGCCCCGTCGTACGGGACGGGCGGCTGGAGATCGCGGGGGAGTCGTGGTGAGCTCGCGCCGGCGCGACCGGATCGACGCCGCCGTCCTGGAGACGACGTTGCGGCTGGCGGTCGTGCTGTCGGCCGGGGTGACACCGGTCCGGGCCTGGGCGCTCGTCGCCGAACGGTCCGACCTCTCCGGAGAGGTCGCGCCGGTCGTCCGCGGGGCCGCCGCCGCGCTCCACGCCGGTGACGACGCGTCCGCGGTCCTCCGTCGCGGGGGAGAGGAGTGGCACGCGCTCGCGGCGGTGTGGCAGGTGGCGGCGACCGTCGGTGCGCCGCTGTCGGAGACGCTGCGCGACACCGTCGGGGCTCTGCGGGATGCCGCCGAGGTGCGCGACGACGTCCAGGTCGCGCTCGCCGAGCCGCGGTCGACGGCGCGTCTCCTCGGCTGGCTCCCCGTCCTCGGGGTCCCGCTGGGCGGCGCGCTCGGCGTCGACGTGTGGGGTGTGCTCACCGGCGGGACGGTCGGCGTCGTCTGCCTGGTCGGAGGCGTCGGCCTCGTCGTCGCGTCCCGTCTCTGGGCGCGGACGCTCGAGCGCCGCGCCCGTCCCGGGACCGAGGTGCCGGGACTGCGTGCGGAGCTGTTCGTCGTCGCCCTGGCCGGCGGGGTGTCGGTGGATGCCGCGCGCGCGCTCGTCGAGCGGGCTCTCCCGCCCCCGCGCGATGTCCGGTCGTCGCGGCGACGACGGGAGGAGCCCGGCGGGGCGGGCGACGCGGAGCAGGGCCGGCGAGAGGTCGACGAGGCGCTCGCGCTCTCGGAGCGCGCCGGCGCGCCCGCCCGCGAGCTGCTGCGCGGCACCGCCTGGCTGCAGCGCCAGCGCGCCCGGTCGGCGGGGCGGACCGCAGCGGCGGAGCTCGCGACGCGGCTCCTCGTGCCGCTCGGCGTCTGCACCCTGCCGGCGTTCCTCCTGCTGGCGGTCGTGCCCATGATCCTGGCCGTCGTCCGATCGGAGGTGCTCCCCTTCTGAGGCCCCGCCGCATCCGTCGTCGAACGCGCATCCCTGTCCACCGCGAGAACCGCCCACCCCTGAAAAGAGGAGACCCCATGTCCGTCGTCCGCCGCCTCGTCCCCGTCCGCCGTGCCGCAGCTTCTCGGCCCCCGGCCGCCCTGCCCGAGTCCGCCCTGCCGCCGCTCACGACGTCCCACGCCCGAGCGACCTTCCTCGACGAGCGCGGGGCCGCCACCGCCGAGTACGCGATCGCCACCATGGCGGCCGTCGCCTTCGCCGGTCTGCTCGTCGTCATCATGCGGTCCGACGAGGTGCGCGGCATCCTCACCGACCTCGTCCGCCGCGCGCTGACGGTCCAGTGAGGCGCCGCAGCCGTTCCGGGGTGCCGAGGGAGCCTCACCGCCGCCGCCCCGCGGTGCCGCCGGAGCCTCGCCGCAGCCGCCCCGCGGTGCCGCCGGAGCGCGGAGTGCTCGACGAGCGCGGGGCGGCGGCCGCCGAGTTCGCGGTCGCCGTGCCCGCCGTGCTCGTCGTCCTCGCCCTGGGGATCGGCGTGCTGAGCGCCGGGGCGACGGCGGTCCGGCTGCAGCACGCGACCGCGGATGCCGCCCGCCTCCTCGGACGCGGCGACGACGGGTGCCGTGCGATCGACGTGGTGGCGCGCGCCGGTGCCACGGCGCAGATCGCCCGCACCGACGGCATGGTGTGCGTGTCGGCCGCGGTGGCGGTCCCGTTCGGGCTGCCCGATCTCACGGCGCGGTCGTGCGCCCTGGACGGTGGGCGATGAGGACCCGCGACCGAAGCGGCACCCGGTCCGCCCGCCCGTTCGTCGGCAGCCGTCGTCGACGGCGGTGCGGCGGGCCGGACCCGCGGCATGGGGACCGCTGATGGCGGGCACCGCGGCGACGGTCGGCGTCACGGCCGCCCTGGCGATCCTCGCCGTCGGCACGTGCGCGGTGGCCGGTGCGGCGCTCCACGCGCAGCGGCTCGCCGGAACCGCGGACGCGGCCGCGCTCGCCGCCGCCGACACGGTCAGCGGTGCCGTCCCCGGCGACCCCTGCACGGCGGCGGAGCGGGTCGCCGCGGCCGGCGGCGCGCGGCTCGACGCGTGCGAGCTCGACGGGCTGGTAGCGACCGTGACGGTCGGATCGGCGTACGGTGGGATTCCGCTCGATGCGCGCGCTCGGGCCGGCCCGCCCCGCCGGTGACCCCCGCGACCCGGATTCCGGACAGGAATGCGTGTGTATGGTGTGCATCGAAGAAAGGACCCCAGTGGCAAACGGCAAGAAGCTCGTCATCGTCGAGTCTCCGACGAAGATGAAGTCGATCCAGGGATACCTCGGAGACGACTACGAGGTGCTCAGCTCGGTCGGGCACATCCGCGATCTCGCGTCCAAGAAGGAGATCCCGGCCGACAAGAAGGACGCCTACGGCAAGTACTCCATCGACGTCGAGAACGACTTCGATCCCTACTACGTCGTCAACGACCGCAAGACGAAGACGGTCGCCGAGCTCAAGCGCGCCCTGAAGTCCGCCGACGAGGTCCTGCTCGCCACTGATGGCGACCGCGAGGGCGAGGCCATCGCGTGGCACCTGCTCGAGGTGCTCAAGCCCAAGGTCCCCGTGCGCCGCATGGTGTTCCACGAGATCACCAAGGACGCCATCCGCGACGCCGCCGAGCACACCCGCGACCTCGACGAGTCCCTCGTCGACGCGCAGGAGACCCGGCGCGTCCTCGACCGCCTGTACGGCTGGGACGTCTCCCCGGTCCTGTGGCGCAAGGTCGGCTCGGGTCGCGAGGGCACCGCCCTCAGCGCCGGACGCGTGCAGTCCGCCGCCACCCGCATGGTGGTCGAGCGCGAGCGGGAGCGCATGGCGTTCGTCTCCGCGTCCTACTGGGACGTCGAGGCCGTGGCATCCAAGGACGGGTCCTCCTTCACCACGCGGCTGTCCCGCCTCGACGGGGCTCCCATCGCCCGCGGCGGCGACTACGACGACAACGGAAAGCTGAAGAAGGCGGTCGTCGTCCTCGACGAGGCGCAGGCCCGCGAGCTGGCCCAGCAGATCGTCGACGCCGCGCGCGCCAGCGTCGCCAAGGTCGAGGCCAAGCCCGGCACGCGCAGCCCCCGGGCGCCGTTCACGACCTCGACGATGCAGCAGGAGGCCGGCCGCAAGCTCTCGATGAGCGCCAAGCACGCCATGGGCGTCGCGCAGCGTCTGTACGAGAAGGGCTACATCACTTATATGCGTACGGACTCGGTCGCCCTCTCGGGCCAGGCCGTGCGCGCCGCCCGCGAGCAGGCCGTCGCCCTTTACGGCGACAAGGCCGTGCCCGCCAACCCGCGCGTCTACAAGGGCAAGTCCAAGAACGCGCAGGAGGCGCACGAGGCGATCCGCCCCTCCGGCGAGACCTTCCGCACGCCCGCGTCGGTCGCGTCCTCGCTCGACCGCGACGAGCAGAAGCTGTACGACCTCATCTGGAAGCGCACCGTCGCCAGCCAGATGGCGGATGCCAAGTACGAGACGACCACCGTCACCCTCACGGTCCCGGCGGGTGAGCGGGTCGCCGAGTTCACGGCATCCGGCACCGTCTACACCTTCAAGGGCTTCCTCGAGGCGTACGAGGAGGGCAACGACGAGAAGCGCAACGGTCGCGACGACGACGCGGACCAGTCGCTGCCCGCGCTCGCCGCGGGTGACGAGCTGGCCGTCGGAGACGTCGAGCCCAAGGGCCACAGCACCTCGCCGAAGCCCCGCTACACCGAGGCGAGCCTCGTCAAGGCGCTCGAGGAGAAGGGGATCGGCCGACCCTCGACCTTCGCGAGCATCATCGACGTCATCCTCGACCGCGGCTACGTCACCAAGCGCGGCCAGGCCCTCGTGCCCAGCTGGCTCGCGTTCAGCGTCGTGCGTCTGCTCGAGGAGCACTTCGCCGACCTGGTCGACTACGACTTCACCGCGGCGCTCGAGGACGACCTCGACGCCATCGCGCGCGGAGAGCAGCGTCGCACGGAGTGGCTCAAGTCCTTCTACTTCGGCTCGGAGCAGCAGGTCGGGCTCCGGCACATCGTCGACAACCTCGGCGAGATCGACGCCCGCGAGCTGAACTCGACCCGCATCACCGACACGGCGACCCTCCGCTTCGGCAAGTACGGCCCGTACCTCGAGATCACCGAGCCCGGCGCCGACCCCGAGGCCAAGCCCCGCATCGTCAACATCCCGGAGGACCTCGCACCCGACGAGCTCACCCCCGAGAAGGCGCAGGAGCTCATCGAGGCTCCCGTGGCCGGCGATCGCGTGCTCGGCGAGAACCCCGAGAACGGCAAGCTCGTGGTCGTCAAGGACGGCCGGTTCGGTCCCTACGTGCAGGAGGTCGACGCCGAGGACCCCGAGAACGTCGACGAGGCCACCGGAGAGGTCGTCGAGACGCCGAAGAAGCGGACCGCCAAGAAGGAGGCGGCCCCCAAGCCGCGCACCGCGTCGCTCTTCCGCTCGATGTCGGTCGACACGATCGAGCTCGACACGGCTCTGCAGCTGCTCTCGCTCCCGCGCGTCGTCGGCGCCGACCCCGAGACCGGAGCCGAGATCACCGCGCAGAACGGTCGCTTCGGCCCCTACCTCAAGAAGGGCACCGACTCGCGGTCGCTCGACGCGGAGCAGCAGATCTTCGACATCACGCTCGAGGAGGCGCTGGCCAAGTACGCCGAGCCCAAGTACGGCGCGCGCCGCGCATCGAGCGCCCTCAAGGAGTTCGACGCCGACCCCGTGAGCGGCAAGCCGCTGAAGCTCAAGGACGGTCGCTTCGGTCCGTACGTCACCGACGGCGAGACCAACGCCACGGTCCCGCGCGGCGAGAATGCGATGGAGATCACCTTCGAGCGCGCCGTCGAGCTCATCGCCGACAAGCGCGCCAAGGGGCCCGCGCCGAAGAAGACCACCGCCCGCAAGACGACGACCACGCGCAAGGCGCCGGCGAAGAAGTCGTGACCGGCGAGCCGACCCGGCCTCCGCGCGCCCCCGGCGGTGCGGCGGCCGGGGGTCCGGGCCTGTTCGTCACCTTCGAGGGCGGTGACGGCGCGGGGAAGACCACCCAGGCCGCACAGCTCGAGCAGTGGCTGCGAGAACAGGGCCGCGAGGTCGTCCGCACCCGCGAACCCGGCGGCACCGAGGTCGGCGTGCTCGTGCGCGACATCGTGCTCCACCACCGCGGGCACGTCGCCCCGCGCGCGGAGGCGCTGCTCTACGCCGCAGACCGCGCGCACCATGTCGAAACGGTCGTCCGCCCCTCCATCGCCCGCGGCGACGTCGTCATCCAGGACCGCTACCTCGATTCCTCCGTCGCATACCAGGGCGCCGGGCGCGTGCTCGACGCCGACGACGTCCGCTCCCTCTCGCTCTGGGCCACCGGCGGGCTCCTTCCCGACGTCACCGTGCTCCTGGATCTCGACCCCGCCGTCGCCCGCGCCCGCCTCGACGCGGACGACAAGCCGTTCGACCGGCTCGAGGCCGAGAAGGCGGAGTTCCACGAACGCGTCCGTGCCGGCTTCCTCGCGCTGGCCGCGTCGGAGCCGGATCGATTCCTCGTCCTGGATGCCGCCCTCCCGGCGGACCAGCTCGCCGGACGCATCCGCGAGGTCGTGGCATCCCGCCTCGCATGACCCCCTGCCGGACCGTCCGTGCGCCCCGGCGCGGTCCCGGACGTCCCGCCTCGTACGACCCCCGCCGGACGTCCCTCGCGCCCCGGCGCGTCGACGCACGTCGCACGTGACCCGGCCGGTCGACCGGCGATCGTTCACTCAGCGGATCGGCAGCGGCCGTGTCGTCGCCCCCGCTTAGGCTGGACCGCATGACGTCCGCGCTCGCCTCGCCTCCCGGCGCCGCCCTCCGCCCCGCCCCGGCGCCGTTCCCGTGGGACGCGGTGTGGGGGCAGGACGAGGCCGTCGCCACCCTCCGCGGAGCGGCTGCCGACCCGTCGGCGCTCGCGCACGCGTGGCTCATCACCGGTCCTCCGGGATCGGGGCGGTCGACGCTGGCCCACGCTTTCGCCGCGGCCCTCATCGCCGACCCGCACGACGAGCACGCGCAGCGGCAGGTCCTCTCCGGGACGCATCCCGACCTGACGGCGCTGCGCACCGAGCAGGTCGTCATCCGCATCGACGAGGCCCGCAAGCTCGTCGAACGCGCCTACTTCGCGCCGTCGCTGGGACGCTACCGCGTGATCGTCGTCGAAGACGCCGACCGCATGACCGAGCGCACGTCGAACGTGCTCCTCAAGGCTCTCGAGGAGCCGCCCGAGCACACGGTCTGGGTGCTCTGCGCCCCGAGCGACGCGGACCTCCTGCCGACCATCCGCTCGCGCGTGCGCATGCTCCGACTGCGCGAGCCGTCCGTCGACGACGTCGCCGCCCTCATCGTCGAGCGGACGGGAGTCGCACCGGAGGTCGCCGAGGAGTCGGCCCGCCACGCGCAGCGCCACATCGGCATGGCGCAGCGCCTGGCCACCGACGACGGCGCGCGCGCCCGCCGGGCCGAGACCCTGGCCGCCGTGCTCGGCGTCCGCGGGGTCGGCGACGCGGTCGACGTCGCCGGCCGCATCGTCAAGCTCGCCACCGACGACGCCAAGGCGCTCACCGCGACGCGGGACGAGGAGGAGAGGCGCGCCCTGCTGCGCATGCTCGGGGTCGCCGAGGGCGCGGCCGTGCCGCCGTCGTTCCGCGGGCAGGTCAACGCCCTCGAGGACGATCAGAAGCGCCGTGCCACCCGCAGCCTCCGCGACGGCATCGACCGCGTCCTCACCGACCTGCAGTCGCTGTTCCGCGACATCGTCATGCTCCAGTACGGGCGCGACGAGGGCCTCATCAACAGCGAGCGCCTCGACGAGCTCCGTGCCCTGGCCGCGGAGTGGACCCCGGCCCGCACCCTCGGCGTGCTCGACCGCATCGCCGACACGCGGCGGGCGCTGGAGCAGAACGCCGCCCCCCTGCTCGCGCTCGAGAGCCTGCTGATCACCGTCGCGAACGGATCCGCGCCGTGAGCGTCCGTCGGCGCCTGGCGGCCGTGATCGCCGGTGTGGTCGCGATGGGCATGGCTCTGTCCGGCTGCCTGTACGCCCAGATCCCGCCCCTCGCGCCCGACACCGGCGCGTCCGCCACTCCCGTCACGGACGGGATCGATCCGGCTCTGCTGCCGTACTACGGTCAGACGCTGGCGTGGGAGGACTGCGGCGGCACCGGGTACGACTGCACCCGGGTGACCGCGCCGCGCGACTGGGCCGACCCGTCGGCCGGCGACCTCGAGCTCGCCCTCGTCCGGCACCGCGCCACCTCCGGGCAGCCGCTCGGCTCGCTCCTGACCAACCCCGGCGGCCCCGGCGGCAGCGGCAAGTCCTTCGTCCTCAACTCCCTGTCGTTCGTCGCCGGCGAGGACCTCGTCGAGAACTACGACGTCATCGGCTTCGACCCGCGCGGAGTGGGGGAGTCCACCCGGGTCACCTGCTACGACCCGGCCGGGCTGGACGCCTTCCTGTACGACATCGTTCCGGGGGAGCGCGGCAGCGGCGAGTGGACCGCCGCGGTGGAGCAGCGCAACGCGGACTTCGCCGCCGCGTGCGAGGCGAACAGCGACGGCATCCTGCCCTACATCACCACCGAGAACGCCGCACGCGACATGGACCTCCTCCGTGCCGTGCTCGGCGACGAGAAGCTGAACTACCTGGGCTACTCGTACGGCACGTTCCTCGGGGCCACCTACGCCAAGCTCTTTCCCGAGCGAGCCGGGCGTCTGGTGCTCGACGGCGCCATCGACCCGTCGGTGTCGGGCAGCGAGGTCGGCATCTCGCAGGCGGTCGGATTCCAGGAGTCGCTGCGGACGTTCCTCACCGATTGCCTGACGCTGTCGTCCTGCCCCTTCGCCGGCTCCGTCGACGACGCTCTCTCCGATCTGTCCGCGCTGCTCGCCCGCGTCGACCAGCGCCCGCTGACCGCGTCGGACGGACGCCGTCTCGGCGCCGACAGCCTGCAGACGGCGATCATCGCGGCGCTCTACAGCCAGGAGAGCTGGCCGTTCCTCCGCGCCGCCCTCGCGGATGTGGTGAACGGTCAGGCGGACGTGGCGTTCCAGCTCGCCGACTCCTACAACGGGCGCGTCGGCGGCGAGTATCTCGACAACTCCACCGAGGCCTTCACCGCCTACAACTGCATGGACTACCCCGTCGAGGACGACCCGGCTGACGAGGCCGCGTTGCAGGAGCGCATCGAGCGGGAGGCCCCGACGATCGCGCCGTACTGGCAGACGCCGAGCGTGTGCGACGCCTGGCCGTACCCCCCGACGGGCACGCGCGGCGAGATCACGGCCGAGGGCTCCCCGCCGATCGTCGTGGTCGGCACCACCGGCGACCCGGCGACGCCCTACCCCTGGGCGGAGTCGCTCGCCGCGCAGCTCTCCCAGGGCGTCCTCGTGACCCGCGTCGGAGAGGGACACCTCGGGTACAACCGGGGTAACGCCTGCGTCGACGCGGCGGTGGAGGGCTTCCTCGTCGACGGCACCGTGCCGGAGGGCGGCCTGCGCTGCGAGTGACCGCGTCCGGGACGCCCCGCGCTTAGGCTGGAGGGCGTCCCACCCGAAGGAGTCCGCATGACCGCGCCCGTTGCCGACCTGGCGACCTACATCGACCACACGCTGCTCAAGCCCGAGGCGACGCGCGCCGACGTCGAGCGCATCATCGCGGAAGGCGCCGAGCTCGGCACCTACAGCGTGTGCCTGTCGCCGTCCTTCCTCCCCGTCGAGGTCCCGGCGGGTCTCAAGGTCGCGGTGGTGTGCGGCTTCCCCAGCGGCAAGCACCACGCCGAGGTCAAGGCCGCCGAGGCGGCGCTGTCGGTGTCGCAGGGCGCCGACGAGATCGACATGGTCATCGACGTGGGCGCCGCCATCGAGGGGCGCTACGACGTCGTCGAGTCCGAGATCCGTGCCGTGCGCGCCGCCGCCCCGGCCCCGACCGTGCTGAAGGTCATCATCGAGTCCGCCGCCCTCTCCGACGACGCCATCGTCGCCGTGTGCGAGGCCGCCGTCGCGGCGGGCGCCGACTTCGTGAAGACCTCGACCGGGTTCCACCCGGCGGGCGGCGCGAGCGTCCACGCCGTGCAGCTCATGAAGCGCACCGTCGGCGACCGGGCCGAGGTCAAGGCCTCCGGCGGCATCCGCACCCGTGCCGCCGCGGAGGAGATGATCGCCGCCGGCGCCACCCGCCTCGGACTGTCGTCCAGCCGCGACATCCTCGCGGACCGTTCCGCGACCGGCGACTACTGAGCCCCCGCCCGCCTCGGTTCGTCGCGGACCGCTCGAGCATGTAAGATCGATGATCGTGCACGCGAGAGCGGCGCAGGCCACCTTAGCTCAGTCGGCAGAGCGATTCACTCGTAATGAATAGGTCAAGGGTTCGATTCCCTTAGGTGGCTCGGACAGACCCCCGGACAGTGCGTCCGGGGGTCTTCTCGTTGGATGGATGCCACCGCGGTGGCATCCATGATCCGTCGGCGCCGGGGTGCGGGCACACCGGTCCCGCCGCGGGGCGACCGATAGGCTGGGCGGACCGTCCCCGTCGTCGACCCCGCAGGAGCCCCCGTGTCGAACGCCCTGGACGCCGTCATCGAGATCTTCTCCTGGGTCGGACTGGGCGTCGGTCTGCTGCTTGCGCTCGTCGCGCTGATCCTCTTCCTCGCGGACGGCACCTGGGTACCCGCGCGGGCCGTCGTGGAGCAGATGGACGGCCACCGCGTGGTCCGGTGGTTCGACGAGAACGGCGGGGTGAACGAGGCGCCGCTGTCGCCTCACGACGAGGCCAAGGTGGGCTCGGCCGACATGGTCGACATCTTCCATCGGCGGGGGAGCGTGCACCGCATGCGGCTGACGCAGAAGTCGCCGCTCGTCCGCTTCGTCGCGCTGCTCGCCGCAGGCGTCCTGGGCCTCGGCGTCCTGGCGTTCGTGCTGTCGATCGTCCTCCTCTTCGCCCGCGGCTGACCGCCCCGGCCGCGGCTGATCGCCCCGGCGGTGCCCGCGCCCTGACCGCCCCGGCCGCGCCCGCACCCGGGCCGGGCCCGCCCGTCGGGACCCTGCCGCGCGTAGGCTCGGAGCATGACCCGCGCCTTGTTCATCGTCGACGTGCAGAACGACTTCACCGAGCGCGGGGCGCTCGGGGTCGAGGGCGGGGATGCCGTCGCCGAACGCATCAGCCGGTACCTCCAGGCCCACGCCGACGACTACGCCGTCATCGTGGCATCCCGCGATTGGCACCACGGGACAGACGACAACGGCGGGCATTTCTCGGACGCTCCCGACTTCGTGGACACCTGGCCGGTGCACTGCGTCGGCGGGACCTACGGCGCCGAGTACGACGAGGTCTTCGACACCACCCGCGTCACGCACCACCTCAAGAAGGGGCAGGGCAAGCCCGCCTACTCGCTGTTCGAGGGCGTCTCCGACGAGGGTGAGACCGCGTCCCAGATCCTCGACGCCCACGGCATCCGGGACATCGATCTCGTCGGCATCGCGACGGACTACTGCGTCCGGGCGTCGACCCTGGACGCCCTCGGTGCGGGGCGCAACGTCCGCGTGCTGACCGACCTCGTCGCCGGGGTGCATCCGGTGTCGAGCGAGAAGGCACTGGACGAGATCGAGGCGGCCGGGGCCGTGCTCACGACCTCGCGCTTCTGACGGAACCCGCGTCGGAAAGGGCGCCGGGACCCGCGGCGGGACGAACCACGGAACCCGCGTCGGAAAGGGCGCCGGAACCCGCGGCAGGGCGAACCACGGAACCCGCGTCGGAAAGAGCGCCGGGACCCGCCACGGAGAGAACGTCTCCCGGGAACGACGACGGCGCCGGACCCGGAGGTCCGACGCCGTCCGCTCGGATCAGGACACGGTGACGAGCGTGCGCTGCCATCCGCTCGAGCCGTTCGGGGCGATCGGGGCCTGCTCCTGGATCTGCACGTTGCCGTCGTTGTCCGTGGCCCGGACCGTGATGTAGTGCGTGCCGGGCTCGGCATCCCACTCCAGCATCCACTGCACCCAGGTCGAGTCGTTGACCGGCGTCGACAGCGTCGCCTGCTGCCACTCGCCGCTGTCGATCATGACCTCGACGCTCTTCACGCCCACCGGCTGCGCCCAGGCCATGCCCGCGATCGGCACGCGACCGGCCGCCACCGGGGTGCCGATCTTCGGCGTGTCCACGCGGGACGACATCTTGATCGGCGCCTCGGCGGAGTAGCCGCGGGGCGTCCAGTAGGCCTCGTCCTGTGCGAACGTCGTCACGGTGAGCTTGGTGACCCACTTCGTCGCCGACACGTACCCGTACAGCCCGGGGACGACCATGCGGACCGGGAAGCCGTGCTCGAAGGGCAGCGGCTCGCCGTTCATCTCGACCGCGAAGATCGCGTCGAGGTTGTCGTCCGTCAGCGCGGAGAGGGGAGTGGATGCCGTATACCCGTCGACGCTCTCGGAGAGCACCATGTCCGCGCCCGACTGCACACCGGCCATGCGGAGCACGTCGCGGATGGGGACGCCGGTCCAGATCGCGTTGCCGACGAGCCCGCCGCCGACCTCGTTCGAGACGCAGGTGAGGGTGACGCCGTACTCGTCCAGGCCCATGCTGATGAGCTGGTCGAAGCTGATCTCGATCTGCTGGTCGACCATGCCGTCGATGGTCAGGCTCCAGGTGTTCGGGTCGACGTTCGGGACGGTGAGGGCGGTGTCGACGCGGTAGAAGTCCTCGTTCGGCGTGATGAGCGGCGTCAGTCCGTCGACGTCGAGCATGGCGCCCTCGGGGATGGTGACGGTGGTCCGCGGGGCGGGGAGGCTCAGCGCGTTGCGGGCGGCGGACACCGAGGCGACGGTGGCGTTCAGGATGCGCGCCCCGACGCCGACGACGATCGCGCCCGCACCGACGATCCCCGTCATCAGGAAGAAGCCGCGACGGTTCACGCCGACCTCGTCCGCGTCGGCGCCGTCGGCGGTCGCGGCGGCCACCCAGCGGCGGAGCCGGCCGACGAGCAGCAGCAGCACGACGATGCCCGCGACGGTGCCGACGACCGGCGGCACGAACGACAGGGCGCCCGCATTGGCGCGGGTGAGGATCGCCGCGGTTGCCAGGGCGCCGCCGATCCCGAGCAGGATCGCCCCGGTCGGGCGGAAGCGGTACTGCAGCACGCCGGCGACGGCGGAGGCCACGGCCGCGCCGAGTCCGATCCCGGCGAGCAGCGCGATCTTGTCGGCCTCGCCGAAGAGGGTGATCGCCAGCTCCTTGAGGGGACGCGGGACGATGTCGACGATGAACGACCCGACGGCCAGTACCGGGCTGGCGGAACGGGCGACGAGGGTGGCGAGCAGTTCGGCCACGGCGAGCAGCGCGGCGGCCGAGACGATGCCGGCGAGCGAGGCCCACAGCCACGCGTGCGGTCGGCGCACCCGCTTCGCGGTGGGGCGTTCGGCAACCGTGTCGCTGGTCATGGCATCCCTCTCGTCCGACGGCGCATGCAGAACGCGCCTAAGGGTTGTTCGGAGCGGACAGGGGAACGGATGCCGCGGACGCGCTGCTCGGCCGGTCGATCCGCGCGCGCCGGGGCGGGGTGGGGACGTGGAACACGACGACGCCCGCCACGATCAGCCCGAGCGCGAGCGCGAGCCCCGCGGTGACCGGTTCGCCGAGCAGCGGGACGGCGACCAGGGCGGTGAGGACGGGGCTCATCGCGCCCGCCGCGCCGGCCAGGCTGCCGCCGAGGTTCTTGACTGCGACGACGTAGCACGCCGTCGACAGCAGCCCCGTGCCCACCCCCTGCAGCAGCGCGAACGTGCCGACCTGGGACCAGTCCGCCCGGCCGGCCAGGAGGTGCGACGGCATCGCCCCGGTGGCCGCGAGGAGGAGGACCACGACCGTCGACGAGACGCTCACGACGACCATCACGGCGGGGAGGTCGAGCCGGGTGGCCGAGAGGCCGACGGTGTAGAGCGCCCAGACGAATCCCGCGAGGACGAGCACGGCGATGCCGCTCGCCTGCACGTCGCCGCCGGTCAGCAGCGCGCTGACCGCCACCCCGACGACGACGGCGGCCAGGGCAGCGAGCCGCCGGCGCGGCACCGCGACCCGGGTGCGCAGGAACACCAGCAGCGTGACGAAGAGCGGCACCGTCCCCGGCACGATGAGGCCCGTCAGCCCGGCGGAGGTCAGGTCGGCACCCCCGGCGAAGAGGAGGAAGTGGGGCAGGCCGGCCAGAAGCACCAGGGCCAGGACCCCCACCCGTTCGCCGCGGAGGGCGCGGACGGTCCGGGGGATCCACGGGGCGAGGGCGAGCGCCGGCACGGCGAAGCGGAGGAGCGCGCCGTCCGCGACCGTCAGGGTCGACCCCTCGAGCGCGCGGCTCGACAGGGCGAACGTGGACCACAGCACGACGACCGCGGCGAGGGCGGCGGCGCCGCGGACGGTCCGGGCGGGGAGCGCGGGGCGGCCGAGCGCGTGAGTGGTCACGCTTCGAGGTTAGGTTCGCGCAGGCGGCAGACGATTGCAAATATTGCTCGAATCAGCGTCGGATTGGCAGAATCTGCCTCATGATCACCTTGGACGACATCGACCGGCGCATTCTGCGCGAGCTGCAGCAGGACGGCCGCCTCAGTAACCAGGATCTCGCCGACCGCGTCGGTCTGTCCCCGTCGCCGTGCCTGCGCCGCGTCCGTCACCTGGAGCAGGCCGGCATCATCGAGGGCTATCGCGCGGTCGTCTCCCCGAAGGCCGTCGATCTGACCATCACCGCCTTCGTCCGCCTGCGGCTCGCCTCCCACGAGGGGGCGACGGTGGATGCCGTGGAGCAGCGGCTCCGCGAGATCCCGCACATCGTCGAGGCGCACCTCCTCGCCGGGGACTGGGACTACCTGGTGCGGGTGGTCACGCCGAGCTTCGCGGAGTACGAACGTCTGTTGCGCGAGCACCTCCGCGGCATCCCGTCCCTCGCCTCCATCGACACGACGTTCGCCTTCGCGGAGACGAAGCCGGTGTCGCCGCTGCCGCTCGGGGAGGGTGAAATCCGCCGCGCCGCGTCATGATCGGGCCGGGCCGTCGTCCAGAGGGGAGACAGCGAGCGGGGCGACACGCGCCCCGCCTCCCCGACGGAAGGACGACCCTCCATGCCCGCTCACCCCCTCACCCGTGTCCTCGCCCGTGTCGTGACCGCCGTGTCGCTCGTCGTCGTCCTCGGCGTGGGCGCGACCGCCTGCGCCCCCGCCTCCCCGTCGGCGCACCCCACGTCCACGGAGCTCGTCGGCGAGGAGGGCGGCGTCTCGTTCGACGAGGGCTGGATCCGCATGGGAACGGGTCCGAAGATCGTGGACGTCTACGTCGACCCGATGTGCCCGTACTGCCGGATGTTCGAGGAGACGGCGGGCGGGATGCTCGCCGCGGAGGCGGAGGCCGGTCGCGCGACCGTCCGCATCCACCCGGTGGCGATCCTGAACCGGCTGTCGCGCGGCACGGAGTACTCGTCGCGGGCGGCGGCCGTGCTCACGGCCGCGGCGGCCACGACTCCCTCGGCGACGGCCGACGTGATCGCCGCGCTCTTCCGCAACCAGCCGGCCGAGAACACCGTCGGGCTGACGGACGACCGGCTCCTCGACATCGTGGTCGAGGCGGGTGCCGATCCCGCCGTCCGGGACAGCGACCTCGCGTCGTACCGCGCGTGGGTCGACGCTCAGACGGCGACGGCCACGCGGGGACCCCTGCCGACCACCGCCGACGTGCCGTCCCTCCAGGGGGTGCCGTTGGTGCTGGTGAACGGCGACCTGTTCAGCGGGAACGGAGGTCAGGAGGGCGCTTTCCGTCGGTTCTACGACGCGTCGTGATCATGAGGGTGAGGCGAGGATCACCATTCGGCGCCGAAACGCGGCGCGCTGTAAGGAACCGGAATATCCGGACACGGTCTTCACGACACCTCTTTTCGCCGCGGAAAGAGGCGGTCGAGATACACCGAGAGGATGACGCGCGAAATGCGCGGCCTCCTTAGCATCGGAACCGTACCCGAATCGAAGGAAACCAATGGCTGCTCGTCCTCGCCTCATTCTCGCCACCGCATTCGGAGGAATCGTCGTCCTTCTCTCCGGGTGTTCCGGTCCCGTGGAATCCGAGCAGGAGGAAACGCCGCTCACCCCGTATATGAACGCGGTCTACGGTGGCGACCTCAGCGAGGAGGAGCAGCAGGCCCGCTTCGACGAGCAGAACACGCAGCGCGAGGAGCTGACGGCGACCTGCATGACCGAGGAGGGTTTCGAGTACATTCCGAACACGGCATCCAGCTCGATCTCCTTCTCGAGCGGGGAGGAATGGAAGCCGGACGACCGCGACTGGGTGGCGCAGTACGGCTACGGGATGATCGACTTCCCGGGCCGTGACGAGCCCGTCGACCCGGAGCAGACGGTGGAGGACCCGAACGCCGATTACGTCCAGAGCCTGTCGGAGTCCGAGCAGACCGCCTACTGGGAGGCGCTCTACGGCCCCAGTCCGTCCGAGGACGAACTCGCCGAGGACGGCTCGTACGAGTACGACTGGACGAAGGGCGGGTGCTCCGGCATGGCGCAGCACGAGGTTCAGGATGCCGACCCGCTCGCGACCGAGGAGTTCGCGGCGCTCAGCGAGTCCCTCAACGACTTCTGGAACACGGTGCAGGACGGCCCGGAATTCGCGGAGCTGAATTCCGCCTGGGCCGCGTGCATGGATGAGGCGGGGCAGCCCGGATTCACCGAGCAGATGGAAGCTCAGCAGTCCATCAACGACGAATACAACGCGATGTGGGAGAACGTGACGGAGGGCCCCGGGCCCACGCCCGATTCTCCTGAGATGGTCGAGCTCGGCCAGAAGGAGATCGCCCTCGCGCTGATCGATCTCGACTGCCGCGAGGACGTCGATTTCCGGGACGGGAGCCAGGCCGCGCAATTCGCCGCGGAGGAGAAGTTCGTCGCCGACCACAAGACCGAGCTCGAGGCGCTGAAGGCCGCCGCCGAGCAGGCCCGTTCGTGAGCGAGGACCTCCTCCTCACCGAGCCCCAGGACAGCACCGGCACGCAGACGCCGCGGCGCAGTCCGTGGCGCCGCCTCGCCGCGGGCTGGGCGGGCACGTTCCGGCGCAACCGCACGCTGTGGATCGTCGCCGTCGCGGCGGTGGTCGCGCTCGTCGCCGGTCTCGTGGTCGGACGGTTCGTCATCTCGCCCGCCGACGCCGCGGCGGGCGCCGCGCCGCCGGATCCGGGCCTCGTGACGGTCCCCGTCGGGTTCGGGACGCTGAGCAACGACGTCACCATCCGCGGGGAGGTCGGGTTCGCCGACCCCGTCGAGGTGCAGATCGACACGTCGGCGCTGTCGGGACCGGCCGTGATCACCGGCCAGGTGCCCGAGGCCGGAGCCGAGCTGGGTCCGCTGGCGGTGGCGATGGAGCTGGCCGGCCGTCCGGTCATCGTCCTTCCGGGCGAGCTGCCCTCCTACCGCTCGCTGCGCGTCGGGGTCTCCGGCCCGGATGTCGTCCAGTTCAAGCAGGCCATGCGCGCGGTCGGCCTGGATGCCGGCGACCCCGAGAACAACGTCTTCGACGCCCAAGCGGCATCCTCCGTCGCACAGCTGTACGCGCAGGCCGGATACCCGGCCCCGGACGCCGAGGACGGGGTCGCGGAGGGCGTCACCAGCGCGGAGTAGGGCGTGCGCAGCGCGGAGCAGGCGGTGCAGGCCGCGCAGGCCGAGCTGGCGTCGGCCCAGGCGGGCGCGGGTGTCGTCGAACGGCGCGAGGCGGACAACGCCGTCGCGGCGGCCCGACGCGAGCTGGACGCCGCGCGGGCGTCGGGGGCGGGCGACGCCGTGCTCATCGGCGGCCTGGAGGACGCCCTCGGGCTCGCCGAGCTCCGGCGGCAGCAGCTCGACCAGCCGCGGGACACATCCGCGGAGCGCGGCGCCGTGGCATCCGCGATTGCCGCTCTCGACCAGGCACGGGCCGCGGTCGACCGGGCGCGTCGGGACGCGCTGCCGTACCTGCCCGCGGGGGAGGTGCTGTACCTGACGGACCTGCCGCGCCGTGTCGACGCCGTCTCCGCTCGACGCGGATCCACGCTGCAGAACCCGGCGATGACCGTCTCCGGCGCGACGATCGCGCTCACCGGCTCGGCCGCGCAGGCGGACGCCGAACTGCTCGAGGTCGGCGGGACGGCCACGTTCGAGCTGCCCGACGGCGCGGCGCACGAGGCGACCATCACCGCCGTCGAGGCGGGCGACGGTGGAGAGGCGCGATGGACGGTGCGTCTCGAGCCGGCGCCGCTGAGCCCCGAGCAGATCGCGCAGCTGCAGGGCACCAACGTGCGCGTGTCCATCCCGGTGGGGGCCACCGCGGGGGACGTCCTGAACGTCCCGCTCGCCGCTTTGACGGCCGGCCCCGGCGGCGAGTCGCGCGTGGAGGTCGTGGAGTCCGATCCGCGCGAGGGGGAGCAGGCGCAGACGCGGCTGGTCACGGTGGAGACGGGGCTCGCGGCCGACGGGGCCGTCGAGGTGACACCCGTCGACGGCGAGCTCGCGGAGGGCGACCTGGTCGTCGTGGGCCGATGACGGCGCTCATCGAGCTGCGCGACGTGACGCGCTCGTTCCCGGGTCCGCCGGAGGTGCAGGCGCTCAAGGGCGTGAACCTGACCGTGGATGCCGGGGAGTACGTGTCCATCGTCGGGCCGAGCGGGTCGGGCAAGTCCACGATGCTGAACATCCTGGGTCTGCTCGACCGGCCGACCGTGGGCGAGTACACGCTGGCCGGGTCGCCGACGAGCCGGCTCGACGAGAACGGCCGCGCGGCCGTCCGTGCGCGGCGGCTGGGATTCGTCTTCCAGTCCTTCCACCTGCTGCCGCGTCGGACGGTCCTGGAGAACGTCATGCTGCCGATGCTCTACAGCGGGGCGCCGCGTGCGGAGCGGGAGACGCGGGCGCGCGACGCGCTGGACCGGGTGGGGCTGTCGCATCGCCTGACCTTCCTCCCCGGCGTGCTGTCGGGCGGGGAACGGCAGCGGGTCGCCGTGGCGCGCGCCATCGTGACCCGGCCGAGCCTGCTCCTCGCGGACGAGCCGACCGGAAATCTCGACCAGAAGACGACCGGCGAGATCATGACGCTCTTCGAGGAGCTGAACGACGACGGGCTGACGTTGATCCTCATCACGCACGACCGCGGCGTCGCCGACCGCGCGCGACGCACCGTGCGGATCGCGGATGGTCGCCTGACCGAGGTGGTGGCGGCATGATCCGGCGCCTGCGCGGGTGGCGGCGTCGTCCCGAGACCACACCGGCGCCGGACCTCCGTCCGGTCGACGCGGCCGACCGCTTCCGATTCTCGGACCTCGTCGGAGAGGCGACCGCCGACATCGGCGCCCGGCCGGCCCGGCTCCTCATGACGCTGGCCGGCACGGTCCTGGGGATCGCGGCCCTCGTCGCGACGATCGGATTCGCGCAGACGGCGGCGAGCCAGATCGCGGCGCAGTTCGACGCGGCCGCCGCGACCCGGCTCACCGTCACCCCCGCCACGGCGCAGGCGCGGGGCGGCACCGAGGTCGCGACGGCGTCGCTGCCCTGGGACACCGTCGGGCGGATGGAGCGGCTGGCGGGCGTGCGTGCGGCGGCGCTCATCGGCGAGGTCGACCTCGAGGGACGAACGCTCACGTCGGTGCCGGTCAACGACCCGTCGGCGGCAGCGTCGGCGCCCCCGCGCCTGTTCGCCGCCTCGGCGGACATCCTCGACACGGTCGGAGCGGAGACCGTGACCGGCCGCCCCTTCGACGCGGGGCACGACGCACGTGCGGACCGGGTGGCCCTGCTCGGGGAGCGCGCCGCCGAGCGGCTGGGGATCAACCGCATCGACACGCAGCCGTCGATCTTCATCGACGGTCTCGCCTACGCGGTCATCGGCATCTACGGCACCCCGTCGACGCGCGGGGAGCTGACAGACGCGGTGGTCATCCCCACCGGGGCGGCGCGCGCGGACTTCTCGGCGGCGGCTCCGGGGGAGGCGCAGGCGCGGATCGACATCGGCGCGGGTCCGCAGCTGCGCGCGCAGATCGCCCTCGCCCTCGCCCCCGACGCCCCGGACACGATGGAGGTGGCCGCGCCGTCGGGCCGTTCGGACCTCGGTGCACAGGTGCAGGCGGACGTGAACGTGGTGTTCGTCATCCTGTCGGTGGTCGTGCTGCTGGCGGGCGGACTCGGGATCGCCAACGTGACGATGCTGTCGGTCATGGAGCGGGTCGGCGAGATCGGCCTGCGCCGGGCTCTCGGCGCGACGCGGCAGCAGATCGCCGGCCAGTTCGTCGTGGAGTCGATCGTGGTCGGGCTCCTCGGCGGGCTCATCGGCGCGTCGGTCGGCGTGCTCGCGGTCGTCGTCGTCTCGCTGACGCAGCAGTGGACGCCGGTGCTGGACCCCGTCGTCGCCGTGGGTGGCGCGCTGCTGGGCGCCGTCGTCGGTCTGGGCGCCGGGGGAGTGCCCGCCCTGCGCGCGAGCCGCATCGAGCCGGTCGCCGCGCTGCGCGGCGCCTGACGCAGGGGGACGGACGACCTCCGGCCCGCCCTCTTCCACGGAAAGAGCGGGCCGGAGGCATCCCTCCCCCGTCCGACCTCAGAACGGGTAGGTGGCGACGTCGGCCTGCATCGTGACCCATTGGGTCTCGGTGAACGCTTCGATGTTGGCCTCGTGGCCGCCGAAGCGCGCGCCGGTGCCGGAGGCGCCGACGCCGCCGAAGGGTGCCTGCGACTCGTCGTCGACGGTCTGGTCGTTGATGTGCAGGATGCCGCTGGGCAGGCGGTCGGCGAGCTCGTAGGCCCGGAACGCGTCTTTGGCGAGGATGCCGAGCGACAGGCCGTAGTCGCTCGCGTTCACGAGGTCGACCAGCTCGTCGACCGAGCCGAAACGCGTCACCGGGGCGACAGGCCCGAAGATCTCCTTCTGGAACGCGGCGTGGTCGGGCGTGACGTCGGCGAGCACCGTCGCCTCGAAGAACAGGCGGTCGTAGCCGCCGCCCGCGGTGACGCGCGCTCCGGCAGCGACGGTCTCGCGCACGATGGCGTCGATCTTGTCGCGCTGACGCTCGTCGATGATGGGCCCGAGGGGCGCGCCCGTGGAGGGGTCACCGGCGGGGAGGGCCGCCGCCTTCGCGCTGAGGGTCTCGACGTACTCGTCGTAGATGCTGTCGTGCACGAGGTGACGTCCGGTGGTCATGCAGATCTGGCCCTGGTGGAGGAACGATCCCCATGCGCCGGCGGATGCCGCGGAGGTCACGTCGACGTCGCCGAGGACGACGAGGGCGTTGTTGCCGCCGAGCTCGAGGTGCGCCCGCTTGAGCAGCTGCCCGGCGCGGGCGCCGATGATGCGGCCGGCCTCGGTCGATCCGGTGAACGAGATGATGGGCACGGCCGGGTGGTCAACCAGCGCCGAGCCGACCTCGACGCCGCCGGGCAGCACGGAGAAGACGCCGGCGGGGACACCGGCTGCTTCGAGGACGGCGGCGAAGAAGAGCCCGCCGCTGACGCTGGTGCGCGGGTCGGGCTTGAGCACCACGGCGTTGCCGAGGGCGAGGGCGGGGGCGAGGGAGCGGGCGGACAGAATGCCGGGGAAGTTGAACGGCGAGATCACGCCGACCACGCCGACGGGGCGGCGTCGGCTGAGGCTGAGGCGCGGGCGGGCCGAGCGCAGCAGCTGACCGTACGGCATCATCGCGGTCGCTGCGGCGAGGTGGAACTCGTTGGCGACGAGGCTCGCCTCGAAGTGCGCCTTCCCGTGGGCTGAGCCGGCCTCGTCGCTGAGCCACCGGGCCAGGGTGTCGGTGTTCTGCTCGATGATCGCCGCCGCGCGGCGCAGGACGGCGGCGCGCTCCTCGGCGGGGGCGGCGGCCCACGCGGTCCGCGCGCGGCGGGCGGCCTCCACCGTGCGGTCGAGGTCGGCGGGCGTCGCGGCGGCGACGCGGCCGATCGTCTCACCGGTCGAGGGGGAGACGACCGCGGCGGTGTCGGGCGTGCTGGCCCAGGTCCCGTCGAAGTAGCGGCCGTCCCAGGTCTGCGGGTCGAAGAAGGTCATGATTCGGTTCTTTCCGTGTGGAGAGGGCGAGGGGATGCCGGAGGTCGGTGCATCGTCGACGGCCGGGTCCGTCGCGCGGACCCGCCGACCGTCACACGTGCTCGGGCGCGAGGACGATGTCGAACCGGGTGCGGGACCAGGCGGTGTCGGCGAGGACCCGCCCGTCGGGGGTGGGGGTGCCGGGCGGCTGCTCGTCGAAGTCCATGACGAGCGACTCCTTGACGCCGAAGACGGAGTCGGAGGCCAGCAGCTCGTCCCCGCGGACGAAGATGTGGGTGACGAGCGTCCGCAGGCCGGGGGCGTCGACGAGGAAGTGCAGGTGCGACGCGCGCATCGGGGACCGGTTCACGGCGGCGAGGAGCGCGCCCACGGGGCCGTCGGCGGGGATGGGGTACGGCGTCGGGGTGAGACCCCAGAAGCTGTACCGGCCCTCCTCGTCGGTGAGGAGGTGCGCACGGCCCGCGATGCGGTCGTCCGCGTATTGCACGTCGTAGAAGCCGTCCTCGTCCGCCTCCCACACCTCGATGCGCGCGCCGGCGACGGGGCGTCCTTCCGTGTCGGTGACGGTGCCCTCGACCCAGCACGGCTGGCCGGGGGCGCCCCCGGCGATGTCGCCCCCGTTCTCGACGAAGGGGGCGTCCGTGACGAAGAACGGGCCGAAGACCGTGGCCTCGGTGGCATCCAGGTAGGCCTCGTTGTTGACGGCGACCGTCTGCATCGAGATGCCGAGGACGTCGGAGAGCAGGATGAACTCCTGGCGCCGGTCGTCGGTGATGTGCCCGGCCGCGGTCAGGAACTCGATGCCGGCGTTCCACTCGGCCTCGGTGAGGCGCACGTCGCGGACGAAGGCGTGGAGATGGCGGGTCAGCGCCTGCATGATCTCGCGCAGACGGTCGTCGGGGGCGTCGGCGAAGGATGCCACGACCGTCTCGACCAGCGCCTCCTCGCGTTCGCGCTGTTCGGCAGAGAGTGCGTCGTCCGTCACGGTGTTCTCCTCTTCGTCAGATGTCTTCGGCCGGGCTGCCGGCCCAGGCCGCGGTCAGGATCGCCCGCAGGTCCTCCTCGGCGACGGGTCTCGGGTGCGAGGCGGGGACGGCCGTCAGGATGATGCGGGCGGCCTCGGGGATGTCCTCCGCGCGGAAGCCGTGGTCGCGCAGGGCCACCGGGGCGCCCACGTCTCGGCGGAGCTCCTGCAGTCCGGACAGCCCGCTCCCGGACCCGAAGGCCTCGGCGAGGCGGCGTTCGGCCGCGGGGGCGGCGGGCACCGTGAACGCCGTGACGTACGGCAGGACGATCGCGTGCGTCTCGGCGTGGGGGAGGCCGTAGGTGCCGCCGAGGGCGTGGCAGATCTTGTGATGCAGGCCCGAGCCCGCCGAGGCGAAGGCCGCGGCGGCGAGGTAGGTGCCGAGGAGCGCCTCGGAGCGTCCCGACCCGTCGGCGGGGCTCGCCGTGACAGCCCGGAGGCCCGCCCCGAGCGCGCGGATGCCCTCGGTCGCGAACGCGGCGTTGATCGGGTCGGCGCGCGGGGCCCAGAGCGAGTCGACGCAGTGGGCCAGGGCGTTCAGGCCTGACGCGACGGTGAGGTCCCGGGGGAGCGTCGTCGTGAGGTCGGGGTCGTAGACGATCGCACGGGGCAGCACGCGCGGGTCCGTCCCCGTGGTCTTCCTCCCGTTCTCGGTCAGCCCCCACACATCGGTGGCCTCGGACCCCGCGTAGGTGGTCGGCACGGCGATGATCGGGATGCCGGTGGTCAGGGCGACCGCCTTCGCCAGACCCGTCGTCGACCCGCCGCCGATCGCGACGATGACGTCCGCCTCCGCGTCCGTGGCCGCGCGCCGTGCCCGTTCGGCCGTCTCGACGGGGACGTGCGGGGCGACCTCGGTCCAGCTGAGCGCGACGGGGAGGGCCGCGGCGACGGCGCCCGCGAGCTCCGCCTGCGAAGCGGTGGCGATGACCATCACGCGCTGCGCGCCCAGTCTCCCGACCTCGCTGACGACGTGCGGGACGGCGCGTCCGGTCTCGAACACCACGCGCGCGGGGAGCGTCGCGTGCGTGAACGTCAGGCTCGCGGTCATGTCGTCCTGCTGAGGAGGGACCGGAGGGCGGCGGTGAGCGCGCCCGCGGGGTCGTCGACCACGTTCATCGATCGCCAGGCCACGATCTTGTCCGGGCGCACGAGGAGCGCGCCGTCCTCGTCGACGCCGCGGAGGCGCTCCCAATCGAAGTAGAGGTCGGTGTAGCGGCGACCGGGCCCGATGACGACGGCGGCGACCGGCAGCCCCAGGGCGGCGGCCACGTCGGGGACGGCATCCGCCCAGGCCTGCCCGGCGATCCCGGTGAAGAGGGTGAACTGGGAGCTCGGGGCGAGGTCCAGGGTCGAGAACGTCTGGCGCGCGTCGCCGACCCAGGCGTGGGGGAGCGGCGAGCCCGGCACGGTCGACGGCTCGTAGTACAGCTCCGGGTCGCGCGTCGCCGTCGGTCGCGTCGTCCCGTCGGGGATGACGGCCGTGGAGGTGTAGAACTGCCCCATCTCGACCCCGTGGGCGTTGAACTCGTAGTTCTTCAGCTCCATCGCCGCCGAGATCGCGCGGCGTTTGGCCTCGCCGCGCGGCGTCGGCGCCTTGCGCTCCTCGATCTGCTCCCGCATCTCCTCCTCCGTCTTGGCATCCGTGACGCCGAGGGCGGTGAAGAGCTCGCCGAACTCCCGTCCGGACTTGTTGGCGCGCAGGACGATCTGCTTCGCGACCGGCGCGCGCTCGGCGGTGTAGGTCGCGAGCAGGTCCGGGCCCGCCTGGCCGCGGAGGACGGCGGCGAGCTTCCAGGCGAGGTTGTAGGCGTCCTGGATCGACGTGTTGGAGCCGAGCCCGTTGGACGGCGGGTGGCGGTGGATCGCGTCCCCGGCGGCGAAGACGCGTCCCTTCTGCAGGAGCGTGGCGTACATCTCGTTGTTGCCCCAGAGGGAGGTCCCCGTGATCGTGATGTCGAGGTCGGGGTCGCCGATGAGGTTGCGGACGATCTGCTCGGCGGCGGCGTGGTCGATGACCGGCTCCGGTCCGTTGATGTCGTACCCCCAGACGATGAGCCACTCGTTCCAGGGGCGGACCATGCGGATGAGGCCCGCGCCGATGCCGCCGACGTTCGAGCCGGGCTGCACGACCCAGTACAGGACGCTCGGCCGGTGTCCGACCAGGTGGTCGATGTCCGCCGTGAACGTGATGTTCATCGACCCGGCGATGTCCATCCGGCCCTCCATCGGGAGGTCGAGGTCGGCGACGACCCGCGAGCGGGCGCCGTCGGCGGCGATGAGGTACTTCGCCCGCACGTCGTAGGGCCGTCCCGTCACGCGGTCCATCACGCTGACGGTGACGCCGTCCTCGTCCTGCGTGTGCGACAGGTATTCGCTGGAGAAGCGGGTCTGCGCGCCGCGCGCGGTCGCGTTGCGGACGAGGATCGGCTCGAGGTAGTTCTGCGGCACGTCGCAGTTCAGGGTGGGGGAGGCCAGGACGTAGTCGGCGTGGCGCGCGGGGCTCGTCCCCCAGCTGAGGATGCGGCCGAGCTCCTCCCCGGCGAGCGAGGTGCAGAAGACCGTGTCGCCGATCATGTGGTGCGGGGTCGCGTCGGCCTCGACCTGCTTCTGGATGCCCATGTCGCGGAAGAACTCCATCGCCCGCTGGTTCGTGATGTGCGCGCGGGGGGTGTTGGCGGTCCACCGGTACTTGGTGATCATCATCGTGTCGATGCCGAGGGTTGCCAGGGCCAGGGCGGCGGAGGCGCCGGCCGGTCCCGTCCCGACGATGAGGACGTCCGTCGTCACCGCCCCGGTGCCGGGCAGGGGGGTGTCCACGATGCCGTCGTCGAATGCCGCCATGAGTTCGTCCTTCGTGCCGGAGCCACGTCGATGTGGCGTCAGGGGAAGTATGCGACCGGATGGGCGGAGGCAGACGGGAACGCTGTCGCGGGACCGGAGATGTCCGGATTCGTCAAAGCGGGGGCAGGGCGCGGACGTCGCTCGGGCGGCATCCGTACTCGGCACGGAACGCACGGGTGAAGTGCGCGTGCGAGGCGAATCCGCTCCGACGAGCGACATCGGCGACCGAGTCGGACCCTTGCAGCAGACGACGGGACAGCACCAGTCGGCGGTGGCGGATCTCCTCCGCCAGGCTCGCTCCGGTGGGCGCGAAGAGGCGTCGGACGGTGCGTTCCGTGACGCGGAGGCGTTCGGCCACGACGCCGGTGCTCAGCGCTGTCTCGTGCAGGTGCGCGTCGATGTGGTCGAGCACGATCATCCGGAGTCCGTCGGGGGAGGTCGCCGCCCCCGGAGTGAGGAGGAGGCGGAGCCGGTCGGTGAAGTCCGCCTGGGGGAACGGCCGCGCGGCCAGTCCGGCCTGCACCCGTCGACCGAGGGACGCCGAGAGCATGCCCGCGGCGGGGGCGGTTCCGTCCGAGACGAGGGCGACGGCTGCGGATCCCGGCGGAACGAGGTCGCTCGCCGCCTCAGGGGAGAGGCGGATGACGAGCTCGTCCACGCCTTCGCGGAACCGGCGCTCGAACGCCGTGTCCTCTCCGCACAGGATGACCGACCCCGGTCCGTGGGAGATCTCCCCGGTGCGGCTGCTCAGCTCGGCACCGCCGCGGCGGCTGACGTAGAGGACGTATCCCGGCGCCTCATCGGATCGGATGTGCCGCCGCGTGCGCTCGACCGCGTGCGGGGTGGCCACGACGTGGGCGAGATCGTAGGGATCGAAGCGGGCGCTCCTGACCGCGGCGTCGAACGTCCCCGATCGGGGAAGCGCGCACGTGAGGCCCACCAGCGAGTCGGCGTGGTGCGCCTCCCACGTCGCGACGCGCTCGGCCCGGGGGATGTGCCGCGTCGCGAAGAACTGCCGGTCCATGGGGTGAACCCTTCGACTCGTCGTTGAGTGAGGCGTCGGTTCTCGATCGGATGGATGCCGAGCGCGCGACGTTCCGGCCAGGATAACGCGCACGGGCCCGTCGGAGACCGTGGTGAGGCCAGCCCTTCCCGTGGTCGGTTCGACCATGTCCCACTTTGTGCAGAATGCGCGGTGCAGGGCTGCACATAGTGGGACACGCTGTGTTGGGCCCGCCGCAGGGGTTCGGACCCGCCTCGGTCCCTGAGGTCTGGCCGCGATCCGCAATGAGTCGGCTGCTCGCATTCGGTGATCAGACTCCTCGTGGCGGGAGAATTTTCGTTATACGTTTTTCGCGTGAGCGAAGGCGAGACGATCGGCGGTGTCCCTGTCACGGACGAGCAGATCCAGGTCTGGGCGGACGAGGCCGAGGCTGGGATCGACATTGACCTGCTGAAGAAGCGTGGCCGGGGCCGACCGGGTCGTGGCGCCGGGCCTGCACAAGTCGTCGCTTTGCGGCTGACGGCGGAGGAACTCGCGGACCTGGACGCGCTCGCAGCGCGAGCGCACAAGACGCGATCAGAGCTCATCCGCGCCGCTCTCGCCGCATACGCCGCGTGAAGGTCCACCCCGCAGCTCTGAAACACGGGGTCTCCGAACGCTATCCCAAGCGAGACCGGGCCGTTCTCAACTATTAGTTAAAGGTTCGTCTGGACGGAGTCATATTCTTGGAAGCACTAAGAAGGCGCACGGTGACCGTTGTCGCAGCGGTGTTGTTATGCCTATCCGGCTGTAGTGCAGACGAATCGAACGGGTCCTACGCATACGGTGTGGAGATGTCGGACTTGTTAGGAGAGTGGCAGTCGTCCGAGCCGCTAGAGGTGAAACTGATCCTTAATAGCGACGGCTCGTTCGAGAGTTCGTCTTGGCGTGACTACTTGACCTGCCCGCCTGACAACAGTCGGAGCGTCGAGGATCTCTCCAGCGATCCCGCTGTCGCACTATCGGGAACTTGGGCCGTCAATCCTGGCAAGCCGGTCGGCGCACTGCCGAGTGTCTCGCTAACAGTGCCGGGTTCGGAATGCTCCGACGGAGGCGTCATCTCGTATGTATGGCGCGACCAATCGGGAGCGCTCAGTGTCTGTTTTCCTCTGGGTCGGATACTCGATCCAGACAACTTCGTGTCAACGAAGACGGTGATACTCACTCGCCCGAACGTCAGCGAGGACACGGGCCGGGCCTGTTTCAATTGACCGGCGAAGCGGCGCTGTAGGCGATCTGTCGCGCAAGAAGCGGCCACGAGAGCATGTTGCGGCCGCACGAGCGCTCACGCGAGAAGACGCAAGCCCGCCTTGAGAAATAGGCGCCACCGGGACGCTTTTCGGCTGGGTCGCGAAGAGGAGAATTCTTCTGAAGGACGGGAAAGAAGAAGGGTCGGCCCGCAGCGGGACGAACCCTTCTCTCAGTCCGGAGCTAACGGGTGCCGGACGCTGAGGCTGTTGCCCTTTGGGCGCCTCCACGATGGTCGATGGTAGGCGGCCCCGGTCGCTCACAGTGTGCCCATTCGCCCGCGCCCACTCACGAACCGCTCCGAGGTCGATGTCG
Organism: Microbacterium sp. LMI1-1-1.1; assembly: GCF_040815675.1. Lineage (NCBI taxonomy): Bacteria > Bacillati > Actinomycetota > Actinomycetes > Micrococcales > Microbacteriaceae > Microbacterium > Microbacterium sp. LMI1-1-1.1. The sequence goes on from NZ_JBFPNN010000001.1 coordinate 100,634, forward strand.
CTCTTCAGACGGGATGGCACGAGTCAAGGACGCCATCGAGTACTACTGGAGTCGGTTGAAGGTGAGCCCCGGTTTCGTCGAAGCTGCCCGGGCTGGGCTGCCGCACAGTCGAGAGCCACCAGGCGACGGCGCTTTCGTTGCACGCGCGGCTGACCAAGAACCTCGCCAAGCTCGCGCAACAGGAAGAGAACCTCCTCGACTTGTCAGCGGACGGGACACTTCCTCAGGAAGTTGTTCAGAAGCGAATGAACGGCATCGTGGACTACCCCGACGCGGCGCTCTCAGTACTCGTGCGACCGGGGGAGTTGTACGCCAACGCGACAGACGACCACCGGCGGATGTCTAAGCAGGCGGTGTTCTCGCGCATTCCGTGCACGCCGACGAGGTCGTTGAGGTCAAGTTCAACGAACCGTTCGACATGTCGATGGCGGCGGAGGAGCTGTACGAGAACCTCTCGACAACCGCCCCTGAGGGCAGGGGCGGGAAGATTTCTGCGGAGGCATCAAGTCTCGTGAATATTGCTCGTGGCGATGTTTCGAGTGACGATGACGTGGTGGGCCCCGTGGGGCTCGAACCCACGACCCGCGGATTAAAAGTCCGATGCTCTACCGACTGAGCTAGAGGCCCGTGGCATCCACCCTACCGGCGCGGACGGCCGGGGAAGGACGCCTGCGACGCCCGCGCTCGCGCGCGACCAAGGTGGCGTGAGGAGGACGCCGGCGACGCTCGCCCGCGTGCGCGGCCGAGGCGCTCGCGCAAGAGCGGTCGAGAACGCCCGCCGCACGCAAGAAGGCGGTCAGCGTCGCGCGGTACGGACTTCCCCAAAAGTCCGTACGCTCGCGAACGCTGACCGCCCTCGAACAAAGCGACCGCCGGGGCCCCCTCGCCTGGGGCACCGGCGGTCGCCGTCAGTTCCGATCGGTCATCGATCGGCCGGTGCGTGGATTACGCAGCCGGGGGCATCAGGACCGTGTCGATGAGGTACACGGTCGCGTTGGCGGTCTGGACGCCACCGCAGATGACGTTGGCGTCGTTGACCATGATCGAGTCGCCGCTGCCGGTGACCTCGACGTCGGCACCCTGGACCGTGGCGTGCGTGCCGTCGATCTCGTCGGGGGCGATCTGGCCGGGGACCACGTGGTACGTGAGGATCGTGGTCAGCAGGTCGGTGTCGGTCTTCAGCGTCTCGATGGTCGCCGGGTCGATCTTGGCGAACGCGTCGTCGACCGGAGCGAAGACGGTGAACTCGCCACCGTTCAGGGTGTCGACGAGGTTGACCTCGGGGTTCAGCTGGCCGCTGACGGCCGCGGTGAGGGTGGTGAGGAGCGGGTTGTTCGACGCGGCCGTGGCGACCGGGTCGGCGGACATGCCCTCGACCGAACCGGCACCGGAGGGAACGGCGGCGGCGTAGTCGGCGCAGCCGGGGCCGACGAGGTTGGCGGCCGGGTCCATGGTGTCAGCGGACGCCGACATCGAGGGGGTGGACTCCATCGAGGGCTCGGTGGTCTCCTCGGTCGCGGTGCTGCCCGCGCCACCCGAACAGGCGGTGAGAGCGAAGGCCGAGCCCATAACGAGGGCGAGACCGGCAACGACGTGCTTCTTGTTGGTGAGCATGACATTCCTCCGAAATCGTCGGACCGCGTGATGCGACCCGTCAGGACACCCCGGTGCGGGGGGTGGTTCGCCGTGAGGCGGCGTACACAGGGTCTTCGGCACCCCCGCACCTTCGGATTGCGCAAAGTTACGAATTGCCTAGCCGGAGGCTAAGAAAACCCAGATCAGAGGTTCCTAAATTGATTTTCGTACTCGGTCTGCCGTGGCATCCATCGGCCGGACGACGCCGGCTTCTGTAACGGTTCTATAGCCGCTGACGGGCTCGCGCGCGCGTACGGGGGCCTGTGAGGCGGGGTGAGGAATGATGGATGCCATGGTGATCGACGGCTTCGCTCTTCCCGACGACGGGCCCGACCGCGTCGACCACGTCGGCGATCTCCTGCGACGGGTCGCCGACGGCGACCGCGTCGCCTTCGCGGAGCTGTACGACACACTGTCGTCTCGTGCTTTCGGCCTGATCCTCCGCGTCCTCGTGGACCGCTCTCAGAGCGAGGAGGTGCTGCAGGAGGTCTTCCTCGAGATCTGGCAATCCGCCGGACGTTTCGCTCCGAACAAAGGGCAAGGACGCTCGTGGGTTCTCACGATCGCGCACCGCAGGGCGGTAGACCGGGTACGGTCCTCGCAGTCCAGTGCCGATCGGGATGTGCGCGCGGGATTCCGGGATATGGACGTCGCCTACGACGACGTCTCTGAGAAAGTAGAGATGAGGATCGAGGGGCGCCGCGTCACCGAAGCATTGGCGACGCTGCCCGACGCGCAGAGAGAAGCGATCGCACTGGCCTACTTCGGGGGTTACAGCCAGAGCGAGATCGCGACTCTCGTCGGGGCGCCGCTCGGCACGATCAAGACAAGGATGCGCGACGGTCTGTCGCGCCTCAGGCAGGAAATGGGGGTGGAGAAGTGAACGAGAGGGATTTCGCCGACCTCGCAGCCGGTCACGCGCTCAACGCGCTGTCGGACGCAGATGAACGCGCATTCCAGGAGGCTCTGGCGGGGAACCCGCTGTGGGACCGTCACGTTCGGGACGCCTCCGATGCGGTCGCGGCTATCAGCGACACCGTCGATCCCGTCGAGCCTCCGGCCGCGGTCCGCGCTGCGCTCTTCGCCCGCATCAGCGAGCTGCCGCAGCAGTCCACCACCGCGACGGACGAGGGCGACGCATTCGACGACGAGGACTACGCCGCGCTCGGCGTGGCACCGGCCACCGTGCAGAACAGCCCGCAGGGGTCCGACTCGGACGTCGTCGCGCCGGCCGCGTCTGCGGGATCGTCGTGGGGGCTGCGCCGCTGGTTCACGCTGGCGGCATCCATCGTCGCCGTCCTCGTGCTCGGATTCGGCGCGGTCACGGTCGGCCAGCAGCTGACCCGCCCGGCATCGCTCATCGCGCTCGAGCAGATCGAGAACGCGCCCGACGCGCAGTCCACGACGACGACCATGCCGGACGGGACGACCGTCACCGCCCACTGGTCGGCGGCGACGGGCCAGAGCGTGCTCGTCACCGACGACATGCCCGCGCTTCCCGCGGAGCAGACCTACGAGCTGTGGTTCGTTCGCGAGGGCACGCCGATCGCGGCGGGCGTCTTCGACCCGGATGCCTCCGGTGACGCCACCGCCGTCCTCGACGGCCAGTACCGTTCGGGCGATCTCATCGCCGTGACGGTCGAGCCCGCCGGTGGATCACCCGACGGCACGCCGAGCTCCGACCCGGTCGTCCTCCTCGCGACGGCCTGACGCAGAACGCTGCACCGCTCCGACGCCCGCGCTCCGGCGCGGGCGTCGTTGCGTACGGCGGCTGACGGCGCGCAACCGGCCCCCGGAACGGACCCTCGCGATTAGCCTGGAACGATGAGCGATGCCTCTCGCGAGTTCCACAAGCCGATCCGTCGCCCGGCGGAGCTGTTCGACCGCCTCTTCGCCGCGGAGGACCCCGCCGAGGTCTCGCGGGTCGCGCACAGCACGGCGCAGGCGCTGCTCTCGCGTGTGCGGGAGGACCCCACGGCGGACGTGGTCGAGCGCCTCGTGCAGTTCACCGCCGACCACGGCATCGACGACATCGCGGAGCTGTGGTCGCGGTCCCCGGCGCGATCGCTCCCCGGCGCGCTGTGGCGGCTGTACCTGCTGCAGCTCATGATCCACGACGACCCGCAGACCGCCGCCCTGCTCTACGAGCGCGGACGGGTGGAGATGTCGACGGTCGACGCCGTGGTCGCCGGAGCCCCCGCGCCGGCGGGGCCGGAGGAGCTGGTGCAGCTCATCGACACGATCCTCCGCGGATTGTTCGAGGGCGACTTCGCGGTGGCCCTGGATCGCGCGGCGGCGTTCTGCCGCGTCCAGGCGTCCGGCTCGACCCACCTGGCCGACGACTACGAGAGCACCGAGTCCGAGCGCGCCTCGGCTCTGACCACCCGTGCGCTGCGACTGTCCACCTACGCGGAGGACCTCGCCGCGTCGGCGGCCCTGTGGCGACGCGACGCGCTGACGTGAGCGAGCCGGGCGTCGGCTCGCGCTGACCGGGCGAGCGACGAAGTACGCGCTGACCGGGCGAGCGACGCGGCCCGCGCTGACCGGGCGAGCAAATGGATGCCGAGCCCGTGGCATCCCCTCGTCGATGAACAGACACCGGAAAGAATAAGTGCCGGACCGCAGAACGCCTCTCGGCGCAAGGCCGCTCATAGCGGCAGAAGATGGAGCCCGGGGTTACTGCGGCCCGGCTATACCAGTGTAACAAGAGCCCGCCCCGGGTATTCCTCCCCGGCACCCCGTTGACAACGTCCGGGCGTGTCGGTGCGGCGGCGTAGGCTCGCTGCATGGCTTGGCGTTTCGCGCTCGTGATCGACCCCGCGGCATCCACGGATCCCCGCTCCGACTTCACCGACACGTTCACCGTCATCGATCCGAACGCCCCGGCGCTGAGCGTCGGGGAACTGAGCACCCAGCGCGGCGACGGGATCTTCGAGTCCATCGGCGTCGTCGACGGGCACCCGCAGGAGGTCGGCCCCCACCTCGACCGTCTCGCGCATTCGGCGCGGCTCTGCGACCTCCCGACGCCGAACCTCGCGCAGTGGCGCGCGGCCGTGGAGCGGGTCGCCGCCGAGGCGGACCCGGGGGAGAGCGTCATCAAGCTCATCCTGAGCCGAGGCGTGGAGCACGGTCCGGCGCCGACGGCATGGGTCACGCTCGCCCCGGCACCCGACAACTCCCGTGTGCGGCGCGAGGGCGTGCGCATCGCCCTGCTCGACCGCGGCTACGCGCTGGACGTGCCCGCGCGGGCGCCGTGGCTGCTGCTGGGCGCCAAGACGCTGTCGTACGCGGTGAACATGGCGGCGATCCGCGAGGCCAAGCGCCGCGGGGCGGACGATGCGGTGTTCGTCTCGACGGACGGCTTCGTGCTGGAGGCGCCGACGGCCTCCGTCGTGCTGCGGTTCGGCGACCGTTTCGTCACGCCCGCGCCGAACGCCGGCATCCTGCACGGCACGACCCAGCTCAGCCTCTTCGCCCACCTCGAGGAGCGCGGGTTCGAGACGGCGTACGAGACGGTCGCGGCGGACGACCTCGCCCGGTCGGACAGCGCGTGGCTGCTCTCCAGCGTCCGGCTGGCGGCGCCGGTCTCGGCGGTCGACGGCGCGGAGAAGGCGATCGACGCCGCTTTCACCGACGAGATCAACCGCTACCTGCTGACGCCGCGCGACTGAGCTCTCTCGGCGGGGCCGGGGGTGGCGGCATCCATCGGTCCGGAGAACGCGGAAGGGCCCCCGCCGGAGCGGGAGCCCTTCGATCACGCGTCGGTGATCACCCGAAGCGGCCGGAGACGTAGTCCTCGGTGGCCTGCACGGCGGGGGTGGTGAAGATCGTCGAGGTGTCGTTGTACTCGATGAGCTTGCCGGGCTTGCCGGTGCCGGCGATGTTGAAGAAGGCCGTCTTGTCGCTGACGCGCGAGGCCTGCTGCATGTTGTGGGTGACGATGACGACGGTGTAGTCGTTCTTCAGCTCGCCGATCAGCTCCTCGATCGCGTAGGTCGAGATCGGGTCGAGCGCCGAGCAGGGCTCGTCCATCAGGATGACGTCGGGCGAGACGGCGATCGCGCGGGCGATGCACAGACGCTGCTGCTGTCCGCCGGAGAGGCCGGAGCCGGGCTTGTCGAGACGGTCCTTGACCTCGTTCCAGAGGTTGGCGCCCTTGAGCGACTTCTCGACGAGCGCGTCGGCGTCCGACTTGGAGATGCGGCGGTTGTTCAGCTTGACGCCGGCCAGCACGTTCTCGCGGATCGACATCGTCGGGAACGGGTTCGGGCGCTGGAAGACCATGCCGACCTGACGGCGCACGAGCACCGGGTCGACGCCGGCGCCGTAGAGGTCGTCGCCGTCCAGGAGGACGGAGCCTTCGACGCGGGCGCCGGGGATGACCTCGTGCATGCGGTTGAGGGTGCGGAGGAACGTCGACTTGCCGCAGCCGGAGGGGCCGATGAAGGCGGTGACGCTGCGGGGTTCGATGTCGAGGGACACGCCTTCGACGGCGAGGAAGTCGCTGTAGTAGACGTTGAGGTCGTTGACTTCGATGCTCTTGGACACGGGGTTCTTTTCTTTCGGGTCAGCGGCCGAGCTTGGGGGAGAAGACCTTCGCCACGGTCCGCGCGACGAGGTTCAGCACCATGACGATGACGATGAGCACGAGGGCGGCGCCCCAGGCGCGGTCGACGAAGGCCGAGGCGGGGATGCCCTGGTTCATGTACTGCGAGTAGGCGAAGACCGGCAGGGTCATCATGCGGCCGCCGAAGAGGTCGTAGTTCATCGACGTCGCCACTCCCGCGGTGAGGAGCAGAGGAGCGGTCTCGCCGATGACGCGCGAGATCGACAGCATGACGCCCGTCGTGATGCCGGCCAGCGCGGTCGGCAGGACGACCTTGCTGATCGTCAGCCACTTCGGCACGCCGAGGGCGTAGGAGGCCTCGCGCAGCTCGTTCGGGACCAGTCGCAGCATCTCCTCGGTGGAGCGGACGACGACCGGGATCATGAGCACCGACAGGGCGATGGCGCCCATGATGCCCATGCGGATGCCGGGCCCGAAGATGAGCGCGAAGAGGGCGTAGGCGAAGAGGCCGGCGACGATCGAGGGTATGCCGGTCATGACGTCCACGAGGAACGTGATGGCCTGGGCCAGGCGCTTGCCCTGGCCGTACTCGATCAGGTAGATCGCAGTGAAGATGCCGATCGGGATCGAGATGACCGCCGCCGCGAGCGTGATCATCAGCGTGCCGATGATGGCGTGCAGCGCACCGCCGCCTTCGCCGACCACGTTGCGCATCGACGAGCTGAAGAACTGCCCGCTGATGCCGGCGACGCCGTTCGTGATGACGGTGACGGCGACGGAGACGAGCGGGACCATCGCGATCGCGAAGGCGATGACGACGACGCCCGTGACCAGGCGGTCGACGCCCTTGCGGCGACCCTCGATCAGGGTCGAGGTGACCGTGATGAGGACCAGGTAGACGACGGCGGCCAGGACGGCCCATCCGGCGATGTTGAACGATCCGCCCGGGGCGAGCGACATGATCCCGAACAGGGCGCCGCTGAGGGCGGCGCTCCCGGCCAGGACGGCCCAGGGACCCCAGGTGGGGATGCGTCCGCTGGTGAGGCTGTTGCCGGAGGCGACCGGGGTAGGCGGCGTCGTGGTCCGGGGAGCGGTGGAGGTCGCGGTCATGTCAGTTGGCTCCCGAGAATTCCTTGCGGCGGCTGACGATGTAGCGCGCCAGCGCGTTGACCGCGAAGGTGACGACGAACAGGACGAGGCCGGTGGCGATGAGGACGTTGACGTTGAAGCCGTAGGCCTCGGGGAAGGTCAGCGCGATGTTCGCCGGGATGGTGCTCGGGTTCTCCGAGGTGAAGAGCTGGAGGGAGACGACTCCGGATGCCGACAGGACCAGGGCCACCGCCATGGTCTCGCCGAGGGCGCGGCCGAGACCGAGCATCGACGCGGAGACGATGCCGCTGCGGCCGAAGGGGAACACCGCCATGCGGATCATCTCCCACCGGGTGGCACCGAGCGCCAGGGCGGCCTCTTCGTGGAGCACCGGGGTCTGCAGGAAGATCTCGCGGCAGATGGCGGTGATGATGGGCGTGATCATGACGGCCAGCACCACGGCGGCGGTCAGGATGGTGCGGCCGGTCGCCGACACCGTCCCGGAGAACAGCGGGAACCAGCCCGCGTTGGCGTTCAGCCACGCGTAGACCGGCTGGATGGCCGGGGCGAGAGTGAGGATGCCCCAGAGGCCGAAGACCACCGACGGCACGGCCGCCAGGAGGTCGACGATGTACCCGAGGCCCTGCGCCAGGCGGCGGGGGGCGTAGTGCGAGATGAAGAGGGCCACGCACACGGACAGCGGCACGGCCATCACGAGCGCGAGGATCGACGCCCAGATCGTGCCGAACGCCAGCGGGCCGACGTAGGACCAGAAGTCGGCGCTCAGGATCGACGCGTTCTCGCTGGTGGCCGTGAAGCCGGGGATGGACTGGACGACGAGGAAGATGGTCACCGCGGCGAGGGTGACGAGGATCATGGACCCTGCGAACAGGGCCGTGCCGGAGAAGACGCGATCTCCGGGGCGTTGCTTCGGCTTCTCGGGTGCCGGAGCCGTGGTGGTGGTCATGACTTCCTGTCTCGGGTCGGAAACGGGCGGAAACCCGGTCCGATGCCGTGGGGCATCGGACCGGGTATCCGGATGTTCTTACTCGGCGACGATCAGGTCGATCGCGGCGTTCACGCGCTCGCGGAGCGAGTCGCTGATCGGGGCGCTGCCGGCGGCGTCGGCGGCGGCCTGCTGGCCCTCCTCGCTGGCGACGTACTCCAGGAAGGACTTCACGATCGGCGCGGAGGACGCGTCGGCGTACTCCTCGCAGGCGATCATGTAGCTGATGAGGACGATGGGGTAGACGCCCGACTCCTGCGAGGTGCGCTCCAGCTCGATGGCGAGGTCGCCCTCGGCGCGGCCCTCGACGAACGGCGACTCGTCGACGATCGCGGCGGCGGCCTCGGGGGAGTACGACACGAACTCGTCGCCGACGCCGATCGCGACGGTCGACAGGCCCTCCTGCGCGGCGCGCGAGGCGTCCGCGTAGCCGATGGTGCCGTTCGCGCCGGCGACGGCGGAGACGACGCCGGAGGTGCCGTTGGCGGCCTCACCGGAGGACAGCGGCCACTCGCCGTCGGGCTCCGAGGTCCACACCGACGGGGCGGCCTGGAAGAGGTAGTCGGTGAAGTTCTCGGTCGTGCCCGAGTCGTCCTGACGGTGGACCGGGGTCACGGCCAGGTCGGGGAGGCTGACGCCGGGGTTGGTGGCGGCGATCGCGGGGTCGTTCCAGGTGGTGATGGTGCCGGCGAACAGGCCCGCGACGGTGGCCGCGTCCAGGTTCAGCGAGTCGACGCCCTCGAGGTTGAAGATGACGGCGATCGGGGAGATGTAGGTGGGCAGCTCGACGATGTTGGTGCCGTCGGCGCAGGCGCCGAAGCCGCCCGCGGCGATCTCCTCGTCGTTGAACGCGCGGTCGGAGCCGATGAACGGGAACGCGCCCGCCTGGAACGACTCGCGACCGGCACCCGAGCCCGAGGGGTCGTAGGTGATGGTCACGTCGGGGTTCGCGGTCTGGAAGCCCGCGGTCCAGGCCTGGACCGCCACCTCCTGCGACGACGCGCCGCCGCTCGCGACCTCGCCGGACAGCGAGGAGCCGGAGTCGCCGCTCTCGGCGCCGCCGCCGGTGCCGCCTTCGTTCGCGGCGCAGCCGGCCAGGGTGAGGGCGGCGACGGCGGAGAGCGCGCCGAGCTGGGCGAAGCGGGAGATCTTCACGATGGGAGTCCTTCGGGGTTTGTCGGGAGCTGTGTCGAACCCGGTGCAGGGTTCGCCCGGAACGCTAAACATCGACTCTTACGAGAGTGCGCTGCACGGGTGAACGGACGGTGAACGACGACCGCCCGACCGGGGTGTTTCCCTGGGCGGTATACGCTTCGCGACCGTGACGACTTCCGCTGAGAACGCGCAGGCGCCGCTCGATCGCACCGGCGACGCCCCGCCCCCGCGCACGCTCATCGACATCCTGACCGATGTCGCCGGGCGGCATCCCGAGGCCTCCGCCGTGGACGACGGCTCCGGGGCCCTCAGCTATCGCGAGCTGCTCGCGCGCGTGTGGCGGACGGCGGGCGTCCTGCATGCGGCGGGCGTCCGGCGCGGCGACCGGGTGGGCATCCGGATGCCGTCGGGGTCGAAGGAGCTGTACGTGTCGATCCTCGGCGTCCTCGCAGCGGGGGCGGCGTACGTGCCGGTCGACGTCGACGACCCGGACGAGCGCGCTCGCGTGGTGTTCGCGGAGGCGGGTGTCCGCGGGATCGTCGCGGGCGAGGGCGAGTACCTGCCGCGGGAGGACGGGGACGGGCTCGTCCGTCTCTACGACGGGGAGGTCCCGCACCCGCGTACGAACGCCACTCCCATGGTCCCGCCTCCGGGCCTGGACGACGACGCATGGGTCATCTTCACCTCCGGCTCGACCGGCACGCCGAAGGGCGTCGCGGTGTCGCACCGGTCGGCGGCGGCGTTCGTGGACGCCGAGGCGCGTCTGTTCGTGCAGGCCGAGCCGCTCGGGCCGGGCGACCGCGTGCTGGCCGGGCTGTCCGTGGCGTTCGACGCCTCGTGCGAGGAGATGTGGCTCGCGTGGGGACACGGCGCCTGCCTCGTGCCGGCCCCGCGCTCGCTCGTCCGTTCCGGGGAGGATCTGGCGCCGTGGCTGCTGCGGCAGGGGATCACGGTGGTCTCGACCGTGCCGACGCTGGCGGCGATGTGGCCGGCCGCGGCGATCGAGAACGTGCGCCTGCTCATCTTCGGCGGCGAGGCGTGCCCACCCGAGCTGGCCGCGCGCCTCGCCTCGGACGGCCGGGAGGTCTGGAACACGTACGGCCCCACCGAGGCGACGGTGGTGGCGTGCGCCGCCCCGCTCGACGGGAGCACGCCGGTGCGCATCGGACTTCCGCTGGACGGGTGGGCCCTCGCCGTCGTCGACGCCGACGGACACCGCGTCGCACCCGGGGGGACCGGGGAGCTCATCATCGGCGGGGTGGGCCTGGCCCGCTACCTCGACCCGGCCAAGGACGCCGAGAAGTACGCGCCGATGCCGACCCTCGGGTGGGAGCGGGCCTACCGTTCGGGCGACCTCGTCCGCTTCGACCCGGAGGGGCTCGTGTTCCAGGGACGTGCCGACGACCAGGTCAAGGTCGGCGGCCGCCGCATCGAGCTCGGCGAGGTGGAGTCGGCGCTCCAGGACCTCCCCGACGTCGCGGCGGCCACCGTCGCGGTGCGCACGACCGACGCGGGGGTTCCCGTCCTCGTCGGATACCTGGTGATGGATGCCGACACCGCGCTCGACCGTCATGCGGCCCGCGCCGCGCTCGCCGACCGTCTGCCCGCCGCGACCATCCCCCTGCTGGCCGTCGTCGACGAGCTGCCCGTGCGCACGTCCGGCAAGGTCGACCGTGCCGCCCTGCCCTGGCCGCTGCCGGGCGTCGACGCCCCTGTCGCGACCGACTTCTCCGCCGCCGAGTCCTGGCTGGCGGAGCAGTGGCAGGCCGTGCTCGGCCAGCCCGTCGCCGACCGCCGCGCCGACTTCTTCGACCTGGGCGGCGGGTCGCTCGCCGCGGCGCAGCTCGTCTCGCGCATCCGCGCACGGGTGCCCGAGTTCTCCGTCGCCGACATCTACGACGTCCCGCGCCTGGGCGCGATGGCCACGGCGCTCGGTCCGCAGCTGCGGGACGACGTCGACGTCGAGTTCCACCGCGCCGCGCCGACCCCGCGGGCGACCCAGGTCGTGCAGACCCTGCTCGGCGCGCCGCTGTTCATCCTCTCCGGCGTCCGGTGGCTGCTGTATCTGCTCACGGCATCCGCTCTCCTCCGACTCGTCCCGGGGTTCGAGGTGCTCCCCGCGGTGCCGTGGCCCGTGCTCGTCGGCGCGCTCCTCGTCTTCGCGACGCCGTTCGGCCGCATGGCGATCGCCGTCGTCGCCGCCCGTGTGCTGCTGCGGGGCGTCCGCCCCGGCGACTACCCCCGCGGCGGCGGGGTGCACATCCGGCTCTGGCTCGCCGAGCAGATCGGGGACCAGGTGGATGCCGTCGGCCTCGCCGGTGCGCCCTGGGTGTCGTACTACGCGCGGGCACTCGGCGCGCGGATCGGTCGGAACGTCGACCTCCACGCCCTGCCGCCGGTGACCGGCATGCTCGAGATCGGCGACGGCGCATCGATCGAGCCCGAGGTGGACCTCACCGGATGGTGGATCGACGGCGACCAGGTGCGCATCGGCGAGGTGCGCATCGGGGCGGAGGCCGCGATCGGGGCCCGGTCGACCCTCGCCCCCGGCACGCGTATCGGCCGTCGCGCCGAGATCGCCCCGGGGTCCGCCGTGTTCGGCCGGGTGAAGGCGGACCAGTCCTGGGCGGGCTCGCCCGCCGTCCGGGTCGGCGGGACCGCGAAGGGGTGGCCGGATCAGCGACCGCCCGCGCCGACCCGCTGGCTGTACGCCTACGCCGGCTCGGCGATCCTCCTCGCGCTGCTGCCGCTGGCGTCGTTCACCGTCGGCGGTCTCGTCGTCGCGCAGGGGATGCGCGGCGCGGACAGCCTCGGGGCGGCCGCCCTCGCCGCCTTGGCCTGGCTCGTCCCGGGCGTCCTCGTCACGGGGCTCGTGTTCGCGGCATCCGTCGTCCTGCTCGTCCGCGTGTTCTCGCGGGGTCTCGCCGAGGGCACCCACCCCGTCCGCAGCCGCATCGCGTGGCAGGCATGGACGATCGAGAGACTCCTGGATGCCGCCCGCACCCTCCTCTTCCCGCTGTACTCCAGCCTCTTCACCCCCGTGTGGCTGCGGATGCTGGGCGCGCGCGTCGGCCGCGACGTCGAGGCATCCACGGTCCTGCTGATCCCCTCGATGACGCGCATCGAGGACGGGGCGTTCCTCGCGGACGACACGATGGTCGCCTCGTACGAGCTGCGCGCGGGATGGATGCGGCTCGGGCCGGTCCGCATCGGCAAGCGCGCGTTCCTCGGCAACTCGGGCATGGCGGCGCCCGGGCACCGCGTGCCGCGCGACGGCCTCGTCGCCGTGCTGTCCGCGGCGCCGGCGAAGGCGAAGCCGGGGTCGTCCTGGCTCGGCTCCCCGGCCGTGCGTCTGCGGCGGCTCTCGGCGGAGGGCGACGAGTCGCGCACCTACCGTCCCCGCGCCGGGCTGCGCATCGCCCGGACGATGTGGGAGCTGTGCCGGATCGTCCCCGTCGTCGTCACGTGCGCGATCGGGCTCGGCGTGCTCTTGGCGCTCGCCGCCCTGTGGGAGGGTCCCGGTCCGCTGTGGGCCCTGCTGCTGTCCGGCGTGGTCATGCTCGCGGCGGGCGCGGTGGCCGCAGCGGTGTCGACGGCGGCCAAGTGGACGATCGTGGGCGTCATCCGCGCGGGCGAGCAGCCGCTGTGGTCCAGCTTCGTGTGGCGGACCGAGGTGTCGGACACGTTCACCGAGATGGTCGCGGCGCCGTGGTTCGCCCGCGCCGCGTCCGGCACGCCCGCACTCGCCGTGTGGCTGCGGTCGCTGGGGGCGCGCATCGGCGCCGGGGTGTGGTGCGAGAGCTACTGGCTGCCCGAGCCGGATCTGGTGACCCTCGGCGCAGCTTCGACGGTCAACCGCGGGTGCGTCGTGCAGACCCACCTCTTCCATGATCGAATCATGAGCATGGACACCGTCGAACTGGAGGCCGGGGCCACCCTCGGTCCCCACAGCGTCGTGCTGCCCGCCTCGACCCTCGGTGCGCACGCGACCGTCGGCCCCGCCTCCCTGGTGATGCGCGGCGAGACCGTCCCCGTGGGTTCACGCTGGAGCGGCAACCCCATCGGCCCGTGGCGTGCGGTCAAGGTGCGCGCCTACCAGTCCACCTCGTGACGGGCGCCGATCCGTACGCCCCGCAGAGCGGCGATCGCACGTACGCCGTGGAGTCGTACGACCTGCGGCTGTCGTATCGCGTGCGCACCAACCGGCTGGAGGGCACGGCCGTCATTGAGGCGGTGGCCCGGACGGATGCCGCCGGCGTGGCGTTCGACCTCGTCGGTCTGCGCGTGTCCCGGGCACGGGTCGACGGGCGGGTGGCGCGCCACGTGCAGGGGCGGAACGCCGTCCGTGTCGCGCTGCCGCGGACCGTCGTCGCGGGGGAGAGGTTCACCGTCGAGCTGACGTACGCCGGCGCCCCGTCGCCGCGCCGCTCGCGGTGGGGCACCGTCGGGTGGGAGGAGCTGACCGACGGCGCCCTCGTCGCCGGGCAGCCGACGGGCGCGCCGACGTGGTTCCCCTGCAACGACCGCCCCGACGACCGCGCGCGCATGCGGATGGAGATCACCGTCGACGACGGGTACGCCGTCATGGCGACCGGGGTGGCCGGCCGCACCGTCCGCAGCGGCGGGCGCACGACCACGACCTTCACCAGCGACGTGCCCACCGCGACCTACCTGGCCGCCGTGCACATCGGCCGCTACCGCACGACCCCGCTCGCCCGGACCGGAACCGCGGCGGACGCCGGAACCGGCACAGCGGCGGTGCCGCCGGTGACGGTGACCGCGCCGCCCGCGCTCGCCGCGGCCGCCGACCGGGCGTTCCGCGCCGTGCCGGACATGCTGCGTCTGTTCGACGGAACCTTCGGGCCGTACCCGCAGGAGGCGTGCGCGCTCGTGGTGACGGCCGACGAGCTCGAGATCCCCCTCGAGGCCCAGGGGCTCGCGGTGTTCGGCATGAACCACCTCGTCCCGGCCGCGCAGCGTCTCATCGCCCACGAGCTGGCGCACCAGTGGTTCGGCAACAGCGTCGGCCTGGCGCGATGGAGCGATATCTGGCTCAACGAGGGCTTCGCCTGCTTCGCGGAGTGGGTGTGGTCCGAGGCATCCGGGGGGCCCACGATCGACGCGTGCGCGGCCGAACACTACGCCCGTGTCGCGGCTCAGCCCGCCGATCTGCTGCTCAGCGATCCGGGACCGGACGACATGTTCGACGACCGCGTCTACAAGCGCGGGGCGCTGACCTTGTACGCGTTGCGCGGGCACCTCGGCGCCGACGTCTTCGCCGCGCTGCTGCGCGACTGGGCGCGCGATCACCGCCACGGCCTCGTCACGACGGACGACTTCCGCGCCGCCGTGGCACAGGCCGGGGGAGCGGATGCCGCGGAGCTGCTGTCGGCGTGGATCGATCGGCGGGAGCTGCCCGCCCTGCACGGGGGGTCGTGACCCCTGTGTCGGACTACGATCCGCGCGTCGTCGACCTCTACGACGAGGACAATCCCGACGGACCCGATCACGACTTCTACCGGAGGTTGGCGGCATCGGAGCGGGCGGACGCGGTCGTCGACCTCGGGTGCGGCACGGGCCTGCTGACGGTCACCTTGGCCGTCGGCGGACGGCGGGTGGTCGGGGTCGACCCGTCGGCATCCATGCTCGCCTTCGCGCGCCGTCGGGACGGTGCGGAGGCGGTGCAGTGGGTGCACGGCGACAGCGGCGCGATCCCCGCGCGCGTGTTCGATCTCGCGCTGATGACCGGCAATGTCGCTCAGCACATCGACGACGGCGCATGGACGCGGACCCTGCGAGACGTACGTGACCGTCTTCGCGCCGGTGCGGTGCTTGCTTTCGAGACGCGGAACCCCCGCGTGCGGGAGTGGGAGTCGTGGGCGACAGCGGGCTGCCACGACCGCGAGACGTCGCGGGGCCGGGTGTCGGTCTGGATGACGGTCGATGCCGTCGACGAGCGTCGTGTGCGGTTCACGGCGTACACGGACTTCGGTGAGGGCGGGGGACCGCACACCGAGACGCAGACGCTGGTGTTCCGTTCGCGCCACGAGGTCGAGTCCGATCTCCGGGTGGCGGGTTTCGAGGTCGAGGCTGTGCACGGCGATTGGACCGGTCGGCCGCTCCGGC
This sequence comes from Microbacterium sp. LMI1-1-1.1, assembly GCF_040815675.1. Lineage (NCBI taxonomy): Bacteria > Bacillati > Actinomycetota > Actinomycetes > Micrococcales > Microbacteriaceae > Microbacterium > Microbacterium sp. LMI1-1-1.1. The sequence goes on from NZ_JBFPNN010000001.1 coordinate 116,212, forward strand.
CGGACGATCGGCTGATGATCTTCGTCGCTCGCGCCCGCTGAGGGACGTCCGGGCTGGATGTCACGGGTGCGCCCAGCTCGGGGGTTCGTCGTCAGGAGGGCCGCCCGGCGGGACAGGGTCATCCGGCGCGAATCGCACGGTGGGCGCATAGGCGGGCGGTTCGTCGATGTACTCCACGCCGGCCGGGGAGACCCACCGGAGCACACCGCCGCCCACCTGTTCGACGGTCCAGTCCGTGAACTGCTTCATGGAGTGGTGGCGCTGACACAACGTCGCCAGGTTGCCGACGTCGGTGGGGCCGCCCAGGGCATGGTCGCGCGTGTGATCGACCTCGCAGGAGACCGCGGGGAGGGCGCAGCCGGGCATCCGACAATGGCGGTCCCTTGCACGGACGTGCTGGTCGATCGCGGCGGTGCGGTGATACGTGTCGGTTCTCAGGACGGCGCCGGTGATCGGGCGGGTGATTACGCGATCCCACGGGACGGGTGTCGCCACGGCCAGCTGTTTCGCGAGGCCGATGTCGATGGGGCCGTGTCCGATCAGCTGGGCGGGGTCGCGATTCTCGTCGTCCGGGTTCAGCACCGACAGCGCCGGAACGACGACCTGGATCCTCGCCCGTATGGCGCCGAGGGTGCCCGGTCCGTCGTCGGTCCGTGTCGGATCGATCGCGGGGGCAGCGGTGAGCAGGAGGTCGGTGAGAACGTCCGCCCGGATCTGGTCGGCGGTACGGGTGTCCGCCTGAGCAGCCTGGGCAGCCTGGATACCGTCGGTGGCGCCGGGTGCGCCGTCGGGCGCCGGTTCCTGTCCCGCTTCCGGGGCCGCCCCTGGCGCCGACGCCCGTTCCTGCTGCGCCGCCGACGCCGGCATCCCGAGGCGCGCCGGATGCCGGCCACTGGTGGATGACGCGACACCTCCTCCGAATGGGGAGGACAGGTGTCCCACTTATGGCGCCGGCGCGGGCCGGTGATCAGCGCCGCGACGACAGTCGGACGGCGAGCGACACGACGACCCCGTCCGGCGCCGGAGCATCCCAGCCGTGAAAGACAGCCGTGCCCACCCTCGCGATGAACCCGTCGGGCTCGTTCTCGATGGTCACGTGCGCGGGCTCGACGGCGAGCCCGCGCCCGTCGGCCTTGAGCGCCGCCTCGACACGCGCCCACCCGCGGTGGTCCGCCCCTGCGGCGAGCACCCGGTCCACACCGACGGGAGCAGAGGTCACCGTCACCGCGTCGACCCCCAGAGCCGTGGCGAAGGACGACGGCGCGACCGCGGCGACGACCCACCGGTCCGTGTACGACACCGACACGACGTGGCGACCGCCGACGACGAGCGGCCGGCCGTGGGCGGTGCTCCCGCAGCGGGCGCAGCGTCGCACGACGACGGCGCCGGGCAGCAGACCGTCGATCAGCTCCGCTGACGCGTCGCGCCGTGGCATCCCGTCCGTCCGGGGCGCCCACGCGACCCGCACCTCCGAGGGGAACCCGCGCGACGCGCCCGTCACACCCGCGGCTCGTGCGTCTCGATCGCGACGATCCCGGAGCCGGGGTGCTCCACGGGGATGTGCACCACCGAGAACGCCGCCGTCTCCAGGGCCGCCGAACTGCCCAGGTAAGACCCGCGCATCGTGCCGGTGGCCAGGGCCAGCTCGTTCATGATGTCGGGGAGCACGGGGCCGTGGCTCACCAGGACGACGGGCTTGCGCGCCCGGACCCGCTCGCCGACCACCGCGCGGGCGTCGCTGCGCCCCACCTCCCAGTCGTCCTGACTGATGGCACGGCACAGGTCCACGCGCTGATGCAGGGCCTCGGCGAGCGGCGCGGCCGTCTCGACGCAGCGGTCCGCGGGGCTCGAGACGATGCGGCGGACACCGAACGCCCGGAGGGGGCCGACGATGGCCCGCGCCTGTCGGACGCCGCGCGGGCTGAGCGGGCGGGCGGCATCCGGACCCTTCCAGTCCTCGCGCGACTTCGCCTTCGCGTGCCGCAGCACCACCACGGGGAAGGTGGGAAGAGCGTTCTCGTCCACGAGCCGCACGAACTCGTCGAGGATCTCGATGTCCACCGGGTAGCTGAGGTGCTTGCGCGCCTTCTTCAGCCCGACCCATTCGATCGCCGCGATCTCCTTGTTCGGCACGAAGGTCGACGCGCGGACGGCGGCCTCCGTCGCCTCCGCCGCCCAGTAGTGCACGACCTTCGTCCGGGAGCTGGGGAGGCGGTAGCGCGACACCCCGACGGGCACGCCGAGCGCCACGGCGATCCCGGTCTCCTCGCGGATCTCGCGCACCGCCGTCTCGGCCAGCGTCTCGCCCGGGTCGACCTTGCCCTTGGGCAGGGTGACGTCCCGGTACTTGGTCCGATGGATCAGCAGCACCCGCAGCTTGTCGTCGACGACGCGCCAGACCACGCCCCCGGCGGCGTAGACGGCGGTTTCGCTCACCGGACCGCCCGGGCGCGACGCTTGCGCTGGATCCGCGTCATGGTGTGCTCCTGCAGGTCGATCAGGGGGGTCCCGTCGGCCTGCACGCTGTGCCGCACCCACTCGCCGTCCGAGCGCAGGTGCCACGAGCTCGTCTCCTCGCTCATGGCCAGGTCGAACAGCGCGTTCAGGTCGCCGACCTGGCGCTCGTCCACGACGCGCACGAGCGCCTCGACGCGGCGGTCGAGGTTGCGGTGCATCATGTCGGCGCTGCCGATGTAGACCTGCGGGTCGCCGTCGTTCGCGAACGCGAAGATCCGCGAGTGCTCGAGGTAGCGACCGAGGATGGAGCGGACGGTGATGTTCTCGCTCATCCCGGGCACGCCGGGCTTGATGGAGCAGATGCCGCGCACCCAGACCTCGACCGGCACGCCCGCCTGGCTCGCCCTGTACAGCGCGTCGATGATCTGCTCGTCGACCATCGAGTTGACCTTGATCCGCACGCCGGAGGGCTTGCCGGCCAACGCGTTGCGGCGCTCCTTGTCGATGTGGCGCAGCAGTCCCTTGCGCAGGTGGAGGGGAGCGACGAGGAGGCGCTTGAACTTCTTCTCGATCGCGTAGCCGCTGAGCTCGTTGAACAGGCGGGTGAGGTCGCGGCCGACCTGGTCATCGACCGTGAACAGACCGAAGTCCTCGTAGATGCGGCTGGTCTTCGGGTTGTAGTTGCCCGTGCCGACGTGGCTGTAGTGGCGCAGCACGCCGTCCTCCTCGCGGATGACGAGCGCGAGCTTGCAGTGCGTCTTCAACCCGACGAGGCCGTACACGACGTGGACGCCGGCCTTCTCGAGCTTGCGCGCCCAGACGATGTTGTTCGCCTCGTCGAAGCGCGCCTTCACCTCGACGAGCGCGAGGACCTGCTTGCCGGCCTCGGCGGCGTCGATGAGGGCCTGCACGATCGGGCTGTCGCCCGAGGTGCGGTACAGCGTCTGCTTGATGGCGAGCACATGCGGGTCCTTGGCGGCCTGCTCCAGGAACGCCTGCACGCTCGTCGCGAAGGACTCGTACGGGTGGTGGACGAGCACGTCGCCCTTGCGGATGGCCCCGAAGATGTCGGCGCGCCCGTTCTGCTCGGGCGGCTGGAAGGGCAGCGCCGTCTTGGGCACGTGCGGGGGGTAGCGCAGGTCGGGACGCTCGATGCGCGACAGGTCGAACAGCCCGCGCAGGTCGAGGGCGCCCGGCAGCCGGTAGACCTCCTGCTCGGTGATGTCGAGCTCGCTCAGCAGCAGGTCGCGCGTGAGGTCGTCCATGTCGTCGGTGATCTCGAGACGGATGGGCGGCCCGAACCGGCGGCGGAGCAGTTCGGCCTCGAGCGCCTGGATGAGGTTCTCGGTCTCGTCCTCCTCGACCGTGACGTCCTCGTTGCGGGTGAGGCGGAACGCGTGGTGATCCAGCACCTCCATGCCCGGGAAGAGGTCGCCGAGGTGGTTGGAGATGAGCTCCTCGAGCGGCAGGTACCGCACGCCCGGGCCGTCGCCGGAGACCTCGACGAAGCGGGGCAGCATCGGCGGCACCTTGAGGCGGGCGAACTCCTGGCGGCCGGTGCGGGCGTTCCGGATGCGGATCGCGAGGTTCAGCGACAGCCCCGAGATGTAGGGGAACGGGTGCGCCGGGTCGACGGCGAGCGGCATCAGCACCGGGAACACGTTGCGCTGGAAGTACTCCGTCAGCTTCTCCTGGACGGATGCCGCCAGCGACCCCCACGACACGACCTCGATGCCGGCCTCGGCCAGGGCGGGCCGGACCATGTCGGTCCACGCGGCGGCGTGGCGCAGCTGCAGGCGGTGCGCCTCGGCCGAGATGTCGGCGAGCACGTCCTGCGGCGCCCGGCCGACGTTCGTGGGCACGGCGAGGCCGGTGACGATGCGCCGCTTCAGGCCGGCGACGCGCACCATGAAGAACTCGTCGAGGTTGCTGGCGAAGATGGCGAGGAAGTTGGCCCGCTCGAGCACCGGGATCGTGGGATCCTCGGCGAGCTCCAGGACGCGCTGGTTGAAGGACAGCCAGCTGATCTCGCGGTCGAGGTACCGGTGGTCGGGCAGCTGGTCGTCCTCGGCCTCCACGGCCTCGTCGAAATCGTCGTCGTCCGCGTCGCCCAGGCCCGCGTCGAGCACGTCGTGTTCGATCATCCCCACATCATGACAGGGGTCGGTGACACGCGTGTGAACGGTTGCGTTCCGCGGGGCTCAGACCGTGGCGGCGGGGACCGGCGGCTGATCGTCCTCGTACACGTTGAAGCGGTACCCGACGTTGCGGACCGTGCCGATGAGCTGCTCGAGGTCGCCGAGCTTGGCGCGCAGACGGCGGACGTGGACGTCGACCGTGCGGGTGCCGCCGAAGTAGTCGTAGCCCCAGACCTCGCTGAGCAGCTGCTCGCGGGTGAAGACGCGCGACGGGTGCGTGGCGAAGAAGTGCAGGAGCTGGAACTCCTTGTAGGTGAGGTCGAGCGGCTTGCCGTGCACCTTGGCGGAGTAGGAGGACTCGTCGATGATGATGCCGGAGGTCTGGATGCGGGTGGAGACCTGGTCGGCGCTGCGGCGGCCCATCGCGAGGCGCACGCGCGCGTCGATCTCGGCGGGGCCCGCGCCCACCAGCACGACGTCGTCGACGCCCCAGTCGGTGGAGACGGCCGTGAGCCCGCCCTCGGTGACGACGAGGACGAGGGGCGCCTCGAGTCCGGTCGTGGTGAGGATCTTGCACAGCGACTTCGCGCCCACCAGGTCGGTGCGCGCGTCGACGAACACCACGTCCGCGGACGGGGCGTTGACGAGCTGCGCGGGCTCGGCGGGGATCTGCCGGACGCGGTGGCTCAGGAGTTCGAGCGCGGGCAGCACGGGACCGCCGCCGGGGGCGGAGCTGAGAACGAGGAGCTGTGCCAAACGGACCTCCGAGTGCGGCCTGCGTCCCGCCCATCTTAGAGTGCACGCTCGCTCCCGCTGTCAACGACGGCGTGGAGGCGTGCGCCGCCGCCGGCCGTGCGCCAGGATGGAGCCCATGTCCTTCCCCGACCTCGCCCCGCGTCGCACCGTCGGCGGCGTCGTCGCGGTCTGGGTGCTCGCCGCGGTCCTGGGCGTCGCGGTCGGCGTCTTCGTCCCGTCCGAGTGGCGGGCGCAGTGGGCGACCGTGGCACTGGGCGTGTGCGTGATCGTCGCCTTCGCCGTGCAGCTCTGGTACGGCCGCTCGCAGGCGTTCATCCAGCGGGTCGCGGCGAGCGTGCTCGGCGCCCTCGTCGTCCTCGGACTCATCACGGCAGGTTTCGGGCTGGCGATGCTCGTCGCCGGTTAGAGTTGACCCATGGATCTCCTCGCGCTCGAACTGTTCTTCGTGGGACTTCTCGGTCTCGCCTCCCTGGCGATCGTGTTCGTGTCCGGAGTGGTGATCAAGAACCTCTACCGCGGCCAGCGCTGAGCGGCCCGCTGTGATCGAGCTTCCGACCGATCTCCCCTCCGACCTCGTCCCCCTCGCCTGGCTCATCGGCGTCTGGGAGGGCACGGGCGTCATCGACTACGAGGTCGACGGCCGCTCCTATTCGGGGGAGTTCCAGCACCGCGTGAGCTTCAGCCACGACGGCGGACCCGTCCTCAACTACTCGGCGCACGCCTGGCTGCTCGACGGCGACCAGCGCCGCCCCCTGGTGTCCGAGATCGGCTACTGGCGTCTCGGCCGCCCCGCGACCGATGCCGACCCCGGCCCGGCGCTGCTGCCGGCTGTCGCCGAGGCCGCCCCGCGGACCGCCGACGACGTCGAGGCACTCCGCAACGCCGAGAACGGCTTCGACCTCGAGGTCAGCATCGTGCACTCGGACGGCGTCATGGAGCTGTACCTGGGACAGGTCCGGGGCCCGCGCATCGACATCGCGACGGATGCCGTCGTCCGCACGGCCGGGGCCAAGCCCTACGTCGCGGCCACGCGCATGTACGGCCTCGTCGACAACCACCTGCTGTGGGCGTGGGACATCGCCGCCCTGGGCCGCGAGCTCGGCTCGCACGCCTCCGCGCGCCTGGCCCGGGCGGAGTGACCGTGGCCACTCTCGCCGAGGTCCCGGGCGCCGTCCTCGACGACGACGGCGGGCTCCGCCATGTCGGCTCTCCTCTCACGGAGCAGCGCCGCCTGGCATCCGGGTCCGCCCTGGCCCCGCTCGCGGACCGTCGCGTCCTCACGGTCGGCGGCGAGGACCGTCTCAGCTGGCTCGACTCGCTCTCGTCGCAGGCGCTGACGCACCTGCCGGCCGGCGTCTCGACCGAGCTGCTGATCCTGGACCCGCAGGGGCGCGTCGAGCACGCCGCCGCGCTCGTCGACGACGGCGCGACCGCCTGGCTGATCGTGGATGCCACGGATGCCGAGCCCCTCGCCGCCTGGCTGACCCGCATGCGCTTCCGCCTGCGCGTCGAGGTGCGCGACCGCTCGGACGAGCTCGCCGTGATCGGCGGCACCCGCGACGCCGTGTCGGCGCTGTCCGCCGTCGCGCCGGAGGGGCGTGCCGTCGTCTGGGTCGACCCGTGGCCCGAGGTGTCGCCGGGCGGGTGGGCGTACGCCCGCGTCGAGCCGCACCCCGGGGCGGACCGGGACTGGGCGGAGGCCGTCGTCGAGCGCGCCGAGCTCGACCGTGTCGTCGCCGCCGCGGCCGCGGGGGAGCAGTCCCTCGCCGGTCGCGAGGCGGTCGAGGCGCTGCGCGTCGCCGCCTGGCGGCCGCGTCTGTCGGTCGACGCCGACGAGCGCCTCCTGCCCCACGAGATGGACTGGCTGCGCACCGCGGTTCACCTGTCGAAGGGCTGCTACCGCGGGCAGGAGACCGTCGCCAAGGTGCACAACCTCGGCCACCCTCCCCGGCGCGTGGTCGCCCTGCAGCTGGACGGCAGCGACAGCATCCTGCCGTCCCGGGGCGACGCGGTCCGCGCGGGCGACACCGTCGTCGGGGCGATAACGTCGGTCGCCGTGCACCACGAGGACGGTCCCATCGCTCTGGCGCTGATCCGCCGGAACGCCCCCGAGGGGGTGACCCTCGAGATCGACACCGAGGACGGCGTGATCGCCGCCGCGCAGGAGACCGTCGTCCCCTCCGACGCCGGCGCCACCGCGGGGGTCCCGCGCCTGCCGCGTCTCGGACGCCGCCGCGCCGCGGAATGAGCGACGGCGAGACCTGGTCGACGACCTCCGGGGTCGTCGTCCCGCGGTCGCGCATGAGGTCGAGCCTCCGCCGGCGCCTGGCGCGCCTGCGCGAGTCCGCGCCGGCCGTCGCGCAGATCGTCGTCGCGGCCACCGCGGCGTACGTCTTCGCGCATCTCGTCCTCGGGCATCCGGCGCCGCTGCTCGCGGCGACGGTCACCGTCTCGAGCCTCGGCCTGGTCCGGGACGCCCGCCCCTGGCGGGTGGCCGAGACGGTCGCGGGCATGCTCGTCGGCATCCTCATCGCCGAGATCGTGCTGCTGCTCGCCGGCGCCGGGTGGTGGCAGCTGGCGATCGCGATGACCCTCACCCTCATCGTCGCCCGGTTCCTCTCGCCCCAGCCGGGGTTCGCGCTGGCCGCGGTGGTCCAGTCGCTCATCGCCCTCATCGCCGTGGGCGGCGCCCCCTTCCTCCGTCTGCTCGATGGCATCGTCGGCGGGGCGGCGGCGCTCCTCGTGACCGCGCTCATCCCGCGGACCCTGCGGCGCACCGAGCTGCGCGACGCCGACGAGCTCTTCGACGCCTTGGATGCGGCGATGTCGACGATCGTGCGGGCGCTGCGCCGCGGCGACCGCGCCCGGGCCGACCGCGGGCTCGACCGCGCCCGCTCGCTGCAGACGTACGTCGACGCGTGGACGGGGTCGCTGGAGTCCGGCCGCGAGGTGGCGCGCATCTCGCCGTTCCTGCGCCGGCAGCGCGGCGAGCTGCAGCGCCACGAGCGCGCCCGGGCCGCCCTCGACCTGGCCACGCGGAACCTCCGCGTCATCGCCCGTCGGGCGGCGTACCTCTGCGCCGACGGCGAGAGCCGTCCGGTTCCCGCCGACCTGCTGGCCGAGCTCGCCCGCGGCGCCTCCCTCGTGCGCGACGCCCTCGCCGACGCCGACCGCGAGCCGGAGGCGCGGGCGTATCTGGCCGCGATCGCCCGACGCCTGGACCCGGCGGCCCTGCTCCCCGGCGGCGGGGTGGGGGAGCTGAACCTGCTCGCCGCCCTCCGGCCGCTGGCCGTCGACCTGCTGGTCGCGGTGGGAGTGCCCTCCGGCGAGGCGCGCGACCTCCTGCCGCGCATCTGAGCCGCGGTCGGCTCGGCGCCGCGTCGTCTCGCACGAGAAACGCGTTCTGCACCGAGAAACGCGCGCACCCGGCGTTCCTCCGTGCATAGGGCGTTTCTCGCGGTTCCCGCCGACGCACCTCCCGCGGCGCACGTCCCGCCGCGGCGCACGACTGCGGCCGACGCTAGCCCCGCGGCGCGACCGCCGACCAGTCCACCGTGACCTCGCCGAGGCGCCACCGACCCGGCTCGCGGACCGGCCATCCGGCATCCCTCATCGCCCCGACGGCGGTGCGCCAGCGGTGGACGGGACCGAAGGGGGCGACGGCCGAGGCGCGGGCCCACTCCTGGTCCAGAGCCGTGAGGAACGCGTGCACCCCCTCGCCGGGGACGTTCCGGTGGATGAGGGCCTTGGGCAGACGCTCGGCGGCGATCGACGGAGCGTCGAGCACGTCCAGGCGCAGCGACACCGTGAGGGTCCGCGGAACGGCGTCGGCCCCGACCTCGATCCACGTCACGACGCGCCCGATCTCGTCGCACGTCCCCTCGACGAGGATGCCGTCGGCGTCGAGGCGCCCGCACATCCGCCCCCAGGCGTTCGCGACGTCGGCCTCGTCGTACTGCCGCAGGACGTTCATGGCCCGGATGATCGCCGGCCGTCGGCCGCGCGGGACGGGCACCTCGAACCCGCCGAGCGCGAACCCGACCCCCGGCATACCGGCGGCCTGCGCCCGGGCGCGCGCGACGCGGTCCGGATCGATCTCGAGACCGAGGACCTCGACGTCCGCCCGCACCCGCCGCAGCCGCGCATGCAGCTCGAGGGGGGTGACGGCGCTCGCCCCGAAGCCGAGGTCCACCACGAGCGGATCCCCGGCCCGGCGGAGCACCGGGTGCCGGGCGATCCAGCGGTCCACCCGTCGCAGTCGGTTGACCCCGGTGGTGCCACGCGTGGGGCGGCCGACGGGGGAGGCGTTCACCCGAACATCCTGCCAGCCGGGGGCCGGGTCCCCGGCCCGTGGAGGACCCCGCCGTCTCGCTAGCATGGAGGCATGACCGAGCCTTACACGCTGATCCTCCTCCGTCACGGCCAGAGCGAGTGGAACAAGACCAACCAGTTCACCGGGTGGGTCGACGTCCGCCTCACCGACCAGGGCAAGGCCGAGGCGAAGCGCGGCGGCGAGCTGCTCGCCGAGTCCGGCATCCTGCCCGACGTCCTGCACACCTCGGTGCTCAGCCGTGCGATCCAGACGGCGAACATCGCCCTCGACGCCGCCGACCGTCTGTGGATCCCCGTCAAGCGCTCGTGGCGCCTCAACGAGCGCCACTACGGCGCCCTGCAGGGCAAGGACAAGGCGCAGACCCTCGAGGAATTCGGCAACGAGCAGTTCATGCTCTGGCGCCGCTCGTTCGACGTGCCGCCGCCCGCGCTGCCCGCCGACGACCAGTACAGCCAGGTCGGCGACCCCCGTTACGCCGACATCGACGGCGAGGTGCCCGACACCGAGTCGCTGAAGATCGTCATCGACCGCATGCTGCCCTACTGGCAGAGCGACATCGCCCCCGACCTGAAGGCCGGCAAGACCGTCCTCGTCACCGCCCACGGCAACTCGCTGCGCGGTCTCGTCAAGCACCTCGAGGGCATCAGCGACGGCGACATCGCCGAGCTGAACATCCCGACCGGCATCCCGCTCGTGTACCGCCTCGACGCCGACCTCCGGCCGCTCGGCCCCGGTCAGTACCTCGACCCCGAGGCTGCCGCCGCCGGTGCCGCCGCGGTCGCCGCCCAGGGCAAGAAGGACTGACGCACCGGAACGAGAAAGAGGGTGGATGCCATCGGCATCCACCCTCTTCGTCGTCGCGGGGTCAGACGACCGGCGCGTGCTCGACGGTGGTGTCCTCGCCGTCGTTGGCCCAGTCGCCGGTCGCCAGGTAGACGACCTTCTTCGCGACGGACACGGCGTGGTCGGCGAAGCGCTCGTGGTAGCGGCTCGCGAGCGTCGCGTCGACGGTCGCGGTGGCCTCGCCCTTCCACGAATCGCCGAGCACCTTCTCGAACACGCTGACGTGCAGCTCGTCGATGTCGTCGTCGGCGTCGCGGATCGCCTCGGCGATGCGCAGGTCCTGCGTGCGGAGCAGCTCCGCGAGCTTGCGGGCCACCTCGACATCGAGCTCGCCCATGCGGGTGAAGGTGCCCTTCAGGCCGCGGGGGATCGCACGCTCGGGGAAGCGGGAGCGGGCCAGCTGAGCGATGTGCTCGGCCATGTCGCCCATGCGCTCGAGCGACGCGCTCACTCGCAGCGCGGTGACGACGATGCGCAGGTCGCGGGCGACGGGCTGCTGGCGGGCGAGGATCTCGATCGCGAGCTCATCGAGGGCGATGGCCTTCTCGTCGATGACCGCGTCCGCCTCGATGACCTCCTCGGCGAGGGAGACGTCGCTCGTGCCGAACGCGCGGGTGGCGCGGTCGATGGCGACGGTCACCAGGTCGGCGATCTCGACCAGACGGCTCTGGACGTCTTCAAGGGACTGGTGGAACACTTCGCGCATCGCAACTGACCTTCCTCGTTCGCGGCACGGCACACACGCGTCCCGCGACCCTCCGCGATTGTTCCCAGCGAAGGTTAACGAGTGGTGCTGTGACAGTGAATAGTAGCCCTCCCCGGCAACGGTGCGCGGCTGAACGTCCGGTGACGCACAGATCGCGCCCCTACGCTGGAGGCATGGATCAGACGCAGCTCTCGCTGCTCGCGCTCCTCGTGGGATTCCTCGTCGGAGGCTCCGTCGTCGGCCTCGTCGTCGGAGCGCTGCGTGCCCGCGACCGGGCGCTGGCGCAGGTGTCGACCGCCGTGCCCGAGGGCGTCGAGGCGATGCTCGGAGCCATGGACGACCCCGCGTTCGTCTGCGACACCTCCTCCACGGTGCTCGCCCTCTCGCCGGCCGCCGAGGTGTTCGGACTCGACGAGGGCCAGGTGATCGCGAGCGACGATCTGCGCCGCGTGGCCCGCGCCGCGCGCGACACCGGCGCGGCGGTCGCGGAGAACCTGCGGCTGCGGCGGGGGGCCGCTCCCGCGGAGCCGCGGCTCGTGGCGGTCCGTGCCACCCCGATCTCGCCGCGGCTCGTGCTGCTGGTCCTGCGCGACATCACCGAGCGCGAGCGGGTCGAGGAGATGCGCCGCGACTTCGTCGCCAACACGAGCCATGAGCTGAAGACGCCCGTCGGCGCGGTGAGCCTCCTCGCCGAGGCGATCGAGTCCGCCGCCGACGACCCGGCGCAGGTGCGCGCCTTCTCGGCGCGGCTGCAGGCGGAGATCGCGCGCTTGAGCGCGCTGACCAACCGCATCCTCAGCCTCTCCCGCCTGCAGGCCGCCGACGAGCTGCGCGACGTCCGCGACGTCTCGATCGACGAGGTCGTCACCGCCGCGGTCGAGTCGCACGCGCTGCAGGCCGATTCCGCCCAGGTGACGGTGGTCCGCGGCGGGACCAAGGGGCTGTGGGTACGCGGCGAGCCGCAGATCCTCACGGAGGCCGTCGGCAACCTCATCGCCAACGCCATCGCCTACTCGCCGAACGGGTCGAAGGTGGGAGTCGGGGTCAAGCTCGACGACACCGTCGTGGAGATCGCGGTCACGGACCGCGGCATCGGCATCCCCGAGGGCGACCAGCACCGCGTGTTCGAGCGGTTCTACCGCGCCGACCAGGCGCGCTCGCGCCGCACCGGCGGCACCGGCCTCGGGCTGTCCATCGTCAAGCACGCGGTCCAGCGTCATGGCGGCGAGGTGCGCCTGTGGTCGCGCCCGGAGCGCGGCTCGACCTTCACCATCCGCCTCCCGCAGTCCGAGGCGCCCGATCTCGACCAGACCCGCACCAAGCCGCGCCGGAAGCCCCGCAAGCCGCCTGCCGCGCGCCCCGTACCCGTGAAGGGGGACACCCTATGACCCGCGTCCTGATCGTCGAGGACGAGCCCGACCTCGCCGACCCGCTCGCCTATCTGCTCCGTCGCGAGGGCTACGAGGTCGAGATCGCCGAAGACGGCGCGCTCGCCCTGACCGCGTTCCGCGAGCGCGGTGCGGACATTCTCCTTCTGGATCTCATGCTCCCGGGGATGCCGGGGACGGAGGTGTGCCGGCAGCTGCGGCTGACCTCGCAGGTGCCGATCATCATGCTCACCGCCAAGGACTCCGAGGTCGACATCGTGGTGGGGCTGGAGCTCGGCGCCGACGACTACGTCACGAAGCCGTACTCGACCCGCGAACTGCTCGCGCGCATGCGGGCGGTCCTGCGCCGCCGCACGCCCGAGGACGCCGACCTCGACGACCGCGTCCTCACGGGCGGTCGCGTGACCCTCGACATCGACCGGCACACGGTCGCGGTGGACGGCGGCGAGATCAACATGCCGCTGAAGGAGTTCGAGCTCCTGGAGGTGCTGATGCGCAATGCCGGTCGCGTGCTGACGCGCGGCCAGCTCATCGACCGCGTCTGGGGGACCGACTACTTCGGCGACACCAAGACGCTCGACGTCCACATCAAGCGCATCCGCTCCCGCATCGAGCAGAACCCGAGCGAGCCGACCATGCTCGTGACGGTGCGAGGTCTCGGCTACCGCTTCGAGTCCTGATCCCGGGAACGACGAAGGCGCCGACGGTCCTGCCGTCGGCGCCTTCGTTCGTGCTCAGGACGAGGGGGTCTCGGTCGCGGACGGCGTCTCGTCCGGCGACGGGGTGACCAGCGGGGTCGGGGCGACCGTCGGGGTCGGGCCGGCCGGGGCGAGGTCGCTCAGGTACTCCAGTGCGCCGTCGAGCACGGGGACCTGGATGAGGGCGCCCTCGGAGTCGCCTGACTGGAAGTAGACCGGGGTGGTGGAGCCGGGGACCGCGTCGATGCCCTCGAGCAGCAGCGGCTCGACGTCGTTGGCCAGGTCGCCGAGGCTCAGGGTGGTGCTCGCCGGGACGTTGACCGTCGCGCGGACCGCGGAGGACCCCTCGCCGACCTCGATGCGCAGAGTCTGCTGCTCGAGGGTGTCGTTGACGATGGCGGCGATCATGTTGCCGTCGGTGCCCTCGGCGTCCGCCACGATGAGGGCGTTGCGCACGTGCAGCGGGCCCGACTCGGGGACGTTGACACCGTCCGATGCGGAGTACTGGATGGTCGTCGCCTGCGGAGCGATCAGGTTGCAGCCGGACGTGCCGAGCACGACGGCCGCTCCCACGACGATGGACGCGATGAGGCGCGATTTCACGGATCCTCCAAAGACAGACGGCATCCCCGCCATTCTATGGGGTCCGCGGAACCGGCCCGGTCTCGCGCGCGGGCGGCGTGCGTACCCGGGTGCGCGGGCGCGGGGAGGGGGCGGAACCTTAGCGCATGGGGGCCTGTGGTATCCTGGACGTTGCCGAAAGGACATAACTCCATGCTTTTTGAGGTTGGCGAGACCGTTGTTTACCCGCACCACGGCGCGGCCACGATCATCGAGGTCAAGGAACGCGTCATCAAGGGCGAGACGAAGAAGTATCTGAAGCTCAACGTCACGCAGGGTGACCTGGTCATCGAGGTTCCGGCTGAGAACGTCGATCTGGTCGGCGTTCGCGACGTGATCGGCCGGGAGGGCCTGGACAAGGTCTTCGAGGTGCTGCGCGCGCCGTTCACCGAGGAGCCGACCAACTGGTCGCGTCGCTACAAGGCGAACCTCGAGAAGCTCGCGTCCGGCGATGTGATCAAGGTCAGCGAGGTCGTCCGCGACCTGTGGCGCCGCGACCAGGACCGCGGTCTGTCGGCCGGCGAGAAGCGCATGCTGGCCAAGGCCCGCCAGATCCTCGTCTCCGAGCTCGCTCTGGCCGAGAAGACCGACGAGGAGCGCGCCGGCGTCGTCCTCGACGAGGTCCTCGCGTCCTGAGCCCCCGTCGGCCCCGCGCTAGCGTGGGGGCGTGAGTCTTCCGCCCCCACCGCGCACCGCCGTCATCGTCGTGGCCGCCGGCTCCGGCACCCGCCTGAACGCGGGCGGGCCGAAAGCCTTCGTCGGCATCGACGAGCACTCGATCCTGCGGCACGCCCTCCGCGGCGTGTTCGCGGCCGAGCGGGCGCAGGTCGTCGTCGTGGCCCCCGCCGGGCTCGAGGGCGAGGCGCTCACCGAGGCTCTCTCCGTCGCGGGCGACCGCCAAGACCTCGTGACCGTCGTCCCCGGCGGGGTTACTCGGCAGCAGTCCGTGCTGGCGGGCCTTGCGGCCCTCTGGGGCGACGTGGACCTCGTCCTCGTGCACGACGCCGCCCGCGCGTTCACTCCGCCCGTCGTGTTCGACCGCGTGATCGCCTCCCTCAGCGGCGGCGCCCCCGCGGTGATCCCGGTCGTCCCCGTGGTCGACACCATCAAGCGCGTCGCCGCGGACGGTGCGATCGTGGAGGGCGTGGACCGCGCGGAGCTCGCCGCCGCTCAGACGCCGCAGGGCTTCCGCCGCGACGTCCTCGCCGCGGCCGCCGCCGCGGTCGACGCCGACCACACCGACGACGCCTCCCTCGTCGCCGCGGCCGGCCACCCCGTCGTCACCGTCGCCGGCGACGAGCGGTCGTTCAAGATCACGACGGGCGCCGACCTCGAGCGCGCCCGCGCCCTGCTGCCCACCGGCCCGGAGGCATCCATGTCCGTTCCCCTCCTCCCGCGGGTCGGCGTCGGCACCGACGTCCACGGTTTCGGCGGGACGGGGGAGCTCTGGCTCGCCGGTCTGGAGTGGCCGGGGGAGCCCGCGCTGTCCGGGCACTCCGACGGCGACGCCGTCGCCCACGCCATCGTCGACGCCCTGCTCGCGGCGGCGGGCCTCGGCGACATCGGCACGCACTTCGGCACCGACCGCCCGGAGTTCGCCGGCGCGCACGCCGACGCCTTCCTCTCCCACACGGTGACGCTCCTCGCCGAGGCCGGCTGGCGGGTGGGGAACGTGTCGGTGCAGGTGCAGGCCAACCGTCCGCGCTTCGCCGCACGCCGGGTCGAGGCCGAGCAGACGCTGTCGGCGGCTCTCGGCGGCGCCCCCGTCTCGGTCAGCGCCACCACCACCGACGGCCTCGGGTTCACCGGACGGTCCGAGGGGGTCGCGGCCTTCGCGACGGCCCTGGTCGTCCCGGTCTGATCCCGGGCCGGCGGCGCTCCTCAGAGCGCGCGGGTCATGAAGGTCGACAGCGGGTCGGGCAGGTACGGCGGGAACGCCGGGCACTCGACGAAGCCCTCGCTCGCGTAAAGGCGACGAGCGGCCAGGAAGTCGTCGGTGCTCCCCGTCTCCAGCCAGAGGCTCCGGATGCCGCGCGCTCGCGCCTCCGCGACCAGGTGATGCAGCATCGCGCGGCCGACCCCGCGACCGAGGTGGGCATCGGCGACGCGCATGGACTTCAGCTCCGCACGGTCCTCGGACAGCCGGGAGAGGGCCCCGATGCCGGCGATCCCGCCGTCGACCCACGCGGAGAACAGCGAGACGTCCTCGCCGCCCAGCGCGTCCAGATCCAGGGCGTGCACGCTCTCCGCCGGGGTGTTGGCGTGCATCCCGGCAAGGTGCGCGGCGGCCAGCGCGCGCGTGGGCGCGCCGGAGAGGTCGTCGGGGCGGATCTCGATCATCACCGTCGGAGCGTACCGACGCCGTGTGACGGCCGGATGTCGTCCACGGGGAGCGGACAGGGGCGGCCGGTAAGCTTGACAAGTGACCGTCCGGATCTATGACACCAAGGCGCAGGCCCTGCGCGACTTCGTGCCCGTCGACCCCGGAAACGTCACCGTCTACGTCTGCGGCCCGACGGTGCAGTCGGGACCCCACATCGGGCACGTCCGCGCCGCCCTCGCGTTCGACCTGCTGCGCCGCTGGCTCGCGCACCGCTTCGGTCGCGTCACCTTCGTGCGCAACGTCACCGACATCGACGACAAGGTCCTCGCCAACGCGACCGACACCGAGCCGTGGTGGGCGCTGGCCTACCGCATGGAGCTCGAGTTCACGCGGGCGTACGCCGCCGTCGGCATCCTTCCCCCCACCTACGAGCCGCGGGCGACCGCGTCCGTGCCGCAGATGCAGGAGCTGATCGCCGAGCTGATCGACCGCGGTCACGCGTACGCCGCGGCCGGCGACGTCTACTTCGACGTGCGCTCCTGGGCGGGGTACGGCGAGCTGACGCGGCAGTCCCTGGATGCCATGGAGCCGGCGGCCGACGCGGACCCCCGCGGCAAGCGCGACCCCCGCGACTTCGCCCTCTGGAAGGGCGCCAAGGAGGGCGAGCCGTCCTCGGCGACATGGGACTCGCCGTGGGGCGCGGGACGACCGGGCTGGCACATCGAGTGCTCCGCGATGTCGCGCCGCTACCTCGGACCCGAGTTCGACATCCACGGCGGCGGACTCGATCTGCGCTTCCCCCACCACGAGAACGAGCTGGCGCAGTCGAGCGCCGCGGGCGACGCCTTCGCGCGGTACTGGTTGCACAACGGCCTGGTGACCGTCGACGGTCAGAAGATGTCGAAGTCGCTCGGCAACTTCACGCTCGCCGCCGACGTGCTGGCCGAGCGCGACCCGCGCGTCGTCCGCTACGCCCTCGCCGCGGCCCACTACCGGTCCAGCCTCGACATCTCGGACCGCGGATTCGACGAGGCCGCCAGCGCGCTGGACCGCATCGACACGTTCCGTCAGCGTGTCGTGCGCGCCGCCGACGCGGTGGTCACGGCGCCGGGCACAGTGCCGGACGCCTTCGCCGCGGCCATGGACGACGACCTCGGCGTGCCGCAGGCGCTCGCGGCCCTGCACGAGACGGTCCGCGCGGGGAACACCGCCCTCGACGGGGGAGACCTCGCGGCCGCCGTCGCGGCATCCCGGTCCGTGTCGGCGATGCTCACGGTCCTCGGACTGGATGCCACCGACCTCACCGCCGCCGACGGGGGAGCCGAGACCGCTCTCGACGCCCTCGTGCGCACGATGATCGACCAGCGCGCGCAGGCGCGCGCCGACAAGGACTGGGCAGCGGCGGACCGCATCCGCGACGCCATCGCCGCCGCCGGAATCACGCTGGAGGACACTCCGGCCGGAACCCATTGGAGTATCAATGCCTAAGCCAGGACGCCCGGGCGCACGTAACCCCGGCAAGAAGAAGGGCCCGCTGAAGGGCACCGGCGGGCACTCCCGCAAGGCGCTCGAGGGCAAGGGCCCCACCCCGAAGGCCGAGGACCGCGCCTGGCACCCCGCCGGCAAGCGCAAGGCCGCCCAGGAGCGCTACGCCGCCGCGGGCGGGAAAACCAAGCCCGGCGTCCGCGCCGTCGGCTCGCCGAACCGCAACGCCCGCCCCAAGCAGAGCGATGACACCGAGACGGTCACCGGCCGCAACTCGGTGCTGGAGGCCCTGCGCGCCAAGATCCCCGCGACGGCGTTCTACATCGCGCAGCGCGTGGAGATGGACGACCGCGTCAAGGAGATGCTGTCGATCGCCACGAACCGCGGCATCCCGGTCCTCGAGGTGACGCGTCCCGAGCTCGACCGCATGGCGGGCTTCGACGGCGTCCACCAGGGCGTGGCGCTGAAGGTGCCGCCGTACGAGTACGCGCACCCGCAGGACCTGCTCGAGGAGATCATCGACCGCGACGAGCTGCCCCTGCTCGTCGCCCTCGACGGGGTCACCGACCCGCGCAACCTCGGCGCGATCATCCGCTCCACGGGCGCCTTCGGCGGTCAGGGCCTCATCATCCCGCAGCGCCGTTCGGCCAGCGTGAACTCCGCTGCCTGGAAGACCAGCGCCGGCGCGGCCGCCCGCATCCCCGTCGCGCTCGCGGCGAACCTGACGGCGACGCTGAAGGAGTTCAAGAAGCAGGGCGTCTTCGTGCTCGGCCTGGACGGCGGCGGGGACGTGTCGCTGCCCGCCCTGGAGCTCGCGGACCGCCCGGTGGTCATCGTCGTCGGCTCCGAGGGCAAGGGCCTGTCCCGCCTCGTGACCGAGACGTGCGACCAGGTCGTGTCGATCCCGATCTCGACCGCGACCGAGTCGCTGAACGCCGGCATCGCGGCATCCGTCGCCCTCTACCAGGTCTCGACGCTCCGCGCCGCCGCGGACTGACCCCACCGAAAGGACGCACCATGCCCCGCATCGCCGTCATCGGAGGCACCGGCTACGCCGGCAGCCACATCGTCACGGAGGCCGTCCGTCGCGGCCACACGGTCGTCTCCGTCGCCCGCTCGGTTCCCGCCGAGCGCGTCGAGGGCGCCACGTACCTGGAGGGCACCGTCCTGGGCGTGCCCGGCCTCGTCGCCCAGCTCGAGGGCGTCGACGTGGTCGTCTCGGCCGTCGCGCCGCGCGGCGACATGGCGGGCAAGCTGCGTCCCGCCATCGCCGAGCTCGTCACCGCCCTCCCCGACACGGTGCGCCTCGGCGTCATCGGCGGGGCCGGCGGCTCCCTCGTGGCCGAGGGCGGACCGCGACTGATCGATACGGACGGGTTCGCCGAGGAGTACAAGCCCGAGGCGAGCGAGGCCATCGGCATCCTGGAGGACCTGCAGGCCGACGACACCGGCCGCGACTGGTTCTACGTGCACCCGGCGGGCGCCTTCGGCGCGTGGGCGCCGGGCGAGCGCACCGGCCGCTACCGCGACGGCGGCGCGGTGCTCGTCGTCGACGAGAACGGCGAGTCGTCCATCGGCGGCGCCGACTTCGCCATCGCGGTCCTCGACGAGATCGAGAACCCGAAGCACGAGCGGGAGCGCTTCACCGTCGGCTACTGACCCGGCGGCGCATGCGGAGGCCGTGGCATCCCGGATCGATTCCGGATGCCACGGCCTCCGTCGTCTGCCGAGCGGCGTCGCGCCGCGAGCCCGGGCGGGCGTGTCCCACTCCGTGCGGGTTCGGGGCACGATTCCTGCACGACGTGGGACACCCCGTGCGGGCGAGGCGAGGAGGCGGGTGCGGGGCGGCGCGGGTGCCGCGTCAGACCAGGTCGCGCCAGTCGACGTTCGCGGTGTCGGTCGTGGGGACCTCGCCCGTGGCCGGGGCGTCGGCGTCGGAGACGACGGGGACGGACATCGTGTCGGTCGGCGGGCCCATCACGGTGGCCTCGTCGCGGCGGTGGCTGAGCACGTCGTCGATGTAGGAGGTGACGACCTCCGCCAGGGGCACCGACCGCCCGCGCGCCTGCGACATGTACCACCGGTGCTCCAGCACCTGGTGGAAGACCTCCGCGGGCTCGAGCTTGGCCCGCAGGTCCCACGGGATCGCCATGACGATCGGCTCGAACACGCGGGTCAGCCACTCGTGCGCGACCATCTCCTCGTCCGCGCCCAGCCGCGACACACGTGCCCGGAACTCGTCGAGGTCGTTCAGCAGGCGGCGGGCCTGGTTCTCCTCGACGTCGAGACCGGTGAGCCGGAGGAGCCGACGCTGGTGGTGGCCGGCGTCCACGACCTTCGGCTGGATCGACACGCGCGTGCCGTCGGATGCCGTGGTGATGGACATCTCGCCGATGTCGAAGCCCAGCGCGTTGAGGCGGTGCACGCGCTCGGTGATGCGCCAGGACTCGTCGACGGCGAAGCTCTCGCGGTCGGTCAGGGCGGCCCACAGCGAGTCGTAGGACGAGACCAGTCCGTCGGCGACGGCGACGGCATCCACTCCGCCCTCCAGGCGCCCGCCGGCCTCGAGGTCCATGATCTCGCCCGCGATGTTCGTGCGGGCGACGTCGAGGTCGTGCGCGCGCTGACCCCGGCTGAGGGTGTTGCCGTGCAGCTCGCCCGTCTCGGCGTCGACGAGGTAGGCGGCGAAGGCGCCCGCATCCCGGCGGAACAGGGTGTTCGACAGCGAGACGTCGCCCCAGAAGAAGCCGACGTTGTGCAGGCGCACGAGCAGCACCGCCAGGGCGTCGACGAGGCGGGTGGCGGTGTTCGGCCGCAGCACCTGGGTGAAGAGGGCGCGGTAGGGGAGCGAGAAGCGGAGGTGCGCCGTCACGAGGGCGGCAGGCAAGGGGCGGCCGGAGGCGTCCGTCCGTCCGGCGATGACGGCGACCCGCTCGACGCAGGGCGTGCCCAGCCGGTCCAGGTTGCCGAGCATGTCGTATTCGCGCCGCGCCATCTCCTCGGTCGTCTCCTTGATCGCGACGACGCGGCCGGACAGGTTCGCGAAGCGGACGAGGTGACGCGAGATGCCCTTCGGCAGCGCGACGATATGGGTGCTCGGCCAGTCGGCGAGGCCCGTGGACCACGGCAGCTGCAGGAGTCCGGGGTCGACGGTGCTGGCGGTGATGCGGAGCGATTCGGGCACGATGCCTCCGGGAGAACGAGTGCGGCGCGCCTCCGCCCGGATCGGATCCGGAGAACGGAGACGCGCCGCAGCGGTGCGTCTGGTCAGGCCGAGGCGATGGCCTTGTCGGTCAGGCGGTCGCCCGACTCGAGGTCGAAGACGTGCACGTGACCGGGGACCGGCGCGAGCACGACCGTCTCACCCGCGTTGGGGTGACGGCGACCGTCGACGCGGGCGACGATGTCGGTGCGCTTGCCGTTGATGTCGGTGTGACCGTACAGGTAGCCGTCGGCGCCGAGCTCCTCGACCAGGTCGACGACGACCGACAGGCCGCGGCCGTCGGCCGGAGCCACCTGGATGTCCTCGGGACGCACGCCGATGGTGACCTCGCTGCCGTGCGCCTTGCCGATGGTGTCGGCCTCGACGGGGACGACCAGGTCGCCGAAGCGGACGCCGCCCTCGGCCAGGTCGACCGGGAACAGGTTCATCGCGGGCGAGCCGATGAAGCCGGCGACGAAGACGTTCTTCGGGGTCTCGTACAGGTCGCGCGGGGTGCCGACCTGCTGCAGGATGCCGTCCTTGAGCACGGCGATGCGGTCGCCCATGGTGAGCGCCTCGGTCTGGTCGTGGGTGACGTAGACCGTGGTGACGCCGAGGCGGCGCTGCAGCGAGGCGATCTGGGTGCGCGTCTGGACGCGGAGCTTGGCGTCGAGGTTCGACAGCGGCTCGTCCATGAGGAACACCTGCGGCTGGCGGACGATCGCGCGTCCCATCGCGACGCGCTGACGCTGACCACCCGAGAGGGCCTTCGGCTTGCGGGTCAGGTACTGCTCGAGGTCGAGCAGCTTGGCGGCCTCGAGCACGCGGGCGGCGCGCTCGTCCTTGCCGACGCCGGCGATCTTGAGGGCGAAGCCCATGTTCTCGGCGACCGTCATGTGCGGGTACAGCGCGTAGTTCTGGAAGACCATCGCGATGTCGCGGTCCTTCGGCGGCACGTCGGTGACGTCGCGATCGCCGATCAGGATGCGGCCGGAGTTGACCTCTTCGAGGCCGGCGAGCATGCGCAGCGAGGTGGACTTGCCGCAGCCGGACGGGCCGACCAGGACGAGGAACTCGCCGTCGGCGACCTCGAGGTTGAGCTTGTCGACCGCGGGGCGCGTGCCTCCGGGGTACAGAC
This sequence comes from Microbacterium sp. LMI1-1-1.1, assembly GCF_040815675.1. NCBI lineage: Bacteria > Bacillati > Actinomycetota > Actinomycetes > Micrococcales > Microbacteriaceae > Microbacterium > Microbacterium sp. LMI1-1-1.1. The sequence continues at coordinate 138,300 of NZ_JBFPNN010000001.1, forward strand.
GGGTTGCGTTGTCAAAGGTGACGGACGCCATGTTCTCTTCTCCTTCACCGGCAGGTACGTGCCGGACGATCCGTAGTGAATGGAATGAGCGGGGGCGACCCCGCGCGCGCGACAGTGAGCGCAGGCTCAGTATGGCATGTGTCCCGGGTTTTCTCAGCCTGTCGAACTAGCATCGGTTGTCGGTCGCTTCCCCGCGCGACCCGTCGATTCTCCCCCTGGAAGCTGCGCGCCCGAGAGGTTCCATGTCCAACGATCAGTCACCGAACGTGCCGTCCGAGCGTGCCCGCCGGGAGGCGGTGCGCGAGAAGGCGCAGCAGGTGAAGGCGCGCCAGACGCGTGCCCGGATCGCCCGCCGGTCGATCGTCGGCATCCTCGGCGTCGCGGTGGTCGCCGCCGGCGCCGTGGGCGTCACCTGGGCGGTCTCCTCCGACGACTCGCGCTCGCAGGCGCTGCCCGAGGCTGCGAACGACGGCTTCGTCGTCACCGCCGCCACCGGCGTCGCCGACCCCATGGTCGACCAGAGCGTCGAGGGCAACGCGGCCACGCCCGCCGCGACCCCCGCGGCCGAGGCCGCCGCCACCGAGACGCCGGCCGCCGCGACCCCCGCGCCGACGGGGACCGCCGCGCCCGTGGACATCCGGGTCTACGTCGACTACCTCTCCGCGGAGGCCAAGGAGTTCCAGTCGGCCAACGCCGACCAGCTCTCCAAGTGGGTCGCCGAGGACGCGGCATCCCTCACCTACTACCCGGTCGCGATGCTGACGTCGAAGTCGAACGGCACGAAGTACAGCCTCCGCGCCGCGAGCGCCGCCGCCTGCGTGGCCACGCACGACCCGGACGACTTCTTCTCGTTCAACCACGAGCTGCTGATGAAGCAGCCCGCCGTCGACAGCGACGGCTACAACGACGAGGAGCTCGCCGACCTCGCGCAGGGCGCCGGTGCGAGCCCGGACGTGCGCTCCTGCATCGAGGACGAGACCTTCACCTCGTGGGCGAAGGCGGCGACCGACCGCGCCATCAAGGGCCTGCCCGACACCGACGGCGAGACCCTGTCCGGCACGCCCACGGTCTTCGTCAACGGCACCAAGTACGTCGGCGCGCTGAGCGACCCGAAGGAGTTCGCGCAGTTCGTGCTGACCCTCGACAGCAACGCGTATTACACGTCGACCCCGACGCCGACGGCCACCGCCGTCCCGTCGTCGACGCCCGCTCCCTGACGCGCGCCCTCCGCCGCCCCGCGCGCTGACGCCTGCGCCCTGACGCGCGCCTTGTCTCGTCGCTGAGTTGGCGCAGATGTACGCCGTGCGCGCTGCGCGGCGTACATGTGCGCCAACTCAGGGCTCGACGCGGCGCCGGCGGGGCTCCGACGCGGCGCCGGCGGGGGGCGGGCGGGGGCAGGGTGCCGCCGTCGCTAGACTGGGTGGCCTGCCGGCTTGGCGCAATTGGTAGCGCACCGTACTTGTAATACGGGGGTTGCAGGTTCAAGTCCTGTAGCCGGCACCACGAATGCCGCGTGGCCGGGAAGATCGACGAGGCGTCGCCCGCGGACGCGGTGTCGACCGGGCTCGTTAGGCTCGGGACATGGCTCGCCGTCTCGCCCTCCTTCCCCTGTCCGTCCTCGCCGCGGGGGTGCTGGGTCTCTCGGCGTGCGCCGCGCCGTCCGCTCCGGGCGCCGACGTCGAGACGCCGTCGACATCCCCCTCCCCGACGCCGTCGATCTCCGCGTCCGCTCTTCCGACCGCGACACAGACGGGCACCCCGTCGAGCGATGGACAGGCCTCCGCTTCGTACACGTCGTGCGATGAGATCATCACGCCCGCCTTCGCGCAGGATGTGACGGACAACGGGTGGGTCGGCTGGAACATGGCCGGCCAGAAGATGGGGCACAGCCCCTTCGACTCCTTCCCCGGCGGCGCGCCCGACGGCCAGCTGAGCTGCCGCTTCGGAGCGGGCCCGGAAGTGGCGACGGACAACGTGCTGGACCTCGCGTGGGCGCGGATCGACGAGTCCGCGGCGCAGGCCGCGCAGGGCGCGCTGGTCGACGCCGGGTATGAGCGCATCGACGTCTCCGACGGGGTGCAGTTCGGTCTGCGGGCGGAGGACGGCTGGGCGGATGACGAGGGGTGGGGGGCGACGTACCACTTCGCGGGCGACGAAGTGCGATGGGCCGTCGTCCGGGACCAGCTCTCCCTCCTCCGACCCGCGACCTGACGGCACGCAGCGGGCATCCCCGTTCGGGAGCGACGCCGTTCGCCGATCCGGATGGCTTCTCGAGCGTTTCCGGCGTCCGGTCCGTCCCCGGAACGCCGGCGGGTGAATTTCGTTGCAGGTCTCGGAATGCCCTTCCTAGGGTGATCGCACACGCGCGGCTTCACATGTATGCATGTCCTCCGTGCGGTTCTAATCGCCTGGATCGTCCCGCCGGGACGGGGACGGAGCCTGCCATGATCACCTGCCCGCAGACCGACGACCGGGATGCGTCGTGAGCGACGTCCTCCGCTTCGCGACGAGTTCTCTCGTCTTCCCCGAGCCGACGACCGCACGGCCGCAGATCTCCCTGCCGCTGGTCGGCGTCGACGGGCCCGTCGAGTGGACGGTCCGGCGCTTCCCCGACGACGTCGTCGTCGCCTCCGGGGTCGCGCCCGCGTCGGAGAGCGGCACGGCCACGATCGTCCTCGAGCCGCGGGCGTGGGCGCCGGGCTACGTCCGGGTCGAGGCGGCATCCGGATCCCGGCAGGCGGCCGTGCCGATGATCGTGCAGACCCCGCCCGCGGCGGACGACTTCTTCGGCGGAGTGACGCTCTTCCCGCATTCCGACGACTCCGATCAGGTGGCGCAACGCAAGGAGACGCCGAACGACCTCATCCCGGTGATGGGAGCGCTGGGGATGGGGGCGCTTCTCGACACGCTCCCGTGGTCGGTCATCGAGACCACGCGCGGCGAGTACGCGTTCTCCACCTGGACCGACCAGATCGTCGAGCTGTGTCAGAAGCACGGCCTGCGCCTGACCCTCCGCTTCATGCAGAACAACCCGCTGTACAACGGCGGTGACTCCTCGCAGAAGGGGCTGACGCGCCTCCCTCGGACCGATGAGGAGGTGACGGGGTTCACGGACTTCGTGCTGGCGGCGCTCCGGCGGTACCCCGGCAAGGTGCACGCGGTCGAGCTGTGGAACGAGGTGAACAGCGCCTCGTTCAACTCGGGCTGGTGGCCCGACGCGGACGCGCGGACGATCCTGCCCCTGCTCCGGGCCGCCTACACCGCCATCGCCGACGAATTCCCGGACGTACAGGTGCTGACGCCCGGGGCGGTCGGAACCGGTGTGCAGGCGGCCGGCGAGTTCTGGAAGCAGTTCATCGAGGAGGGCGGACTCGAGCACTGCGACGCCATCAGCGCGCACCCGTACGAGCAGTCGCCGCGGCAGTTCCGGGCGCTCATGAAGGCCCTCAACAAGAAGATGGTCGCCGTGAACGGCGCGGTGCACCCGGTGGCGTTCACCGAGGCGGGCTGGTCACGGGTGGTCCCCGATCCGACCGGCGGCAACGGTGCCTGGGTCCGCACACTGCACGCGCAGGCGATGGCGCTCGTGCACCTTCTCGTGGGCGCGCAGGAGTTCGCCAACGTGTCGAGCGCGTTCTGGTACAACATGGTCGACTCCTGGTGGGACGACCCCGGCGGCACCGAGAACAACTTCGGCCTGTTCGTGCTGCGCGGGAACGCGTCGGATGCCGACCGTCCGAAGCCCGTCGCCTGGGCGTTCGCGCGACTGCGTCGGGAGCTCGCCGGCGTCGCGTTCCACTCCGTCCGCTCCTTCGACGACGGGGGTCGTCACGTGGACGTCTTCCGGTTCACCGGGGGCGGGCGCACGCGGCTGGTGGCCTGGACGACACCCGAGCAGATCGACCCCTATCCGGACGAACTGCGCAGTGCGCGCGCCGGAGACGGCGCGGTGTCGCTCCCGGTCAGCGCCGTCGTCGCCGACGGGGAGCGCATCACCGGCATGCGGGACATCTACGGCGACGCCGTCGCCGTCGACGGAGCCGTGACGCTGTCGTTCACGCCGGCCTACATCGACGTCGCGAAGGCGACGGAGGCGCGGCGCGCCGGAGCGACCCTCGGGTGATCGACGCGTATTCCTCGCCGCCGCTGCGGCGCGTCGTCGGAGTGCGGCTCAGCGCAGCGTCACGCGCAGCCAGAGCACCCCGTGCGCGGGGATGTCCAGGCCGCCGGCCACCCCGACGTCCTCGCCCGAGACGAGGTCGACGGCATCGGTTTCCAGGCCCGACAGCGTGAGCGCGTCGACGTGGACCGCCCCGTCCGCCACGTTCGCGAGCACCAGCACCGCGGATCCGACACCCGGTCGCAGGAATCCCACCACGGAGGCCACGGGGGTGCCGAACCCGATCAGCGTGTTCCCCGCGAACTCCGGTGTCTCGCGGCGGACGGCGATGAGCCGCGCCAGCCGGGAGAACACACGGCCGGCCGGGGTGGCGGCATCCGTCCGGTCCGCGTAGTTCTGCTCGGGTCGGTGCGGGCGGTGCACCCACCGGCTGTCGCCCGCCTCATGCGGGTCATCGGCGTACGAGTCGTCGTTGAGCTGGGCGACCTCGTCGCCCAGGTAGAGCAGCGGGATGCCGCCGGTCGAGAGCGCGAGAGCGTGCGCGAGCACCACGCGGTCCTCGCCGCCCGCGTCCCCGGCCTCGATCCCGGCGAGCGAGGCGGTCGTGCCCGTGACCCGGGCGTCGCCGGTGCGCGGGTTCTCCTGGAACGGGACCCCGCGGGCGAACGTGCCGTCGTGGCGGCCCACGTAGAAGTCGTTGAGGAACCGGCGGTGCGGGTACCCCTCGATGCCGAGCTCGGCGGCATCCTCGTCCGCGAAGGTCCAGCCGATGTCGTCGTGACTGCGCACGTAGTTGACCCACGCGGTGCCCGCCGGCAGAGTGTGGCGCCGCTCGAGCGCCTGCTGCAGCAGCCGACCATCGCGGGTGGCGAGCGCCTCCCAGGTGAGGGCCATCTGCAGCGGGTTGTAGGAGATCTGGCACTCCTCGGGCGAGATGTAGGAGACGACCTCGTCCGGGTGCACGATCGCCTCCGACTTGAACAGCAGACCCGGCGCGGCCATCGCGAGGACGGCGTTGAACGCCTGCAGGAGCAGGTGCGCCTCGGGCAGCGACTCGCAGGTCGTCCCGAGCTGCTTCCAGATGAACGCGACGGCATCCATCCGCAACACCTCGACGCCTTGGTTCGCCAGGAACAGCATCTCCCCGGCCATCGCCTCGAAGACTGCCGGCTCGGCGTAGTTGAGGTCCCACTGGAAGTGGTAGAACGTCGCCCAGATCCACCGCCCGTCCGGCAGCTGCACGAACGAGCCGGGGTGATCGTCGGGGAAGATCTCGCGGGTGGTCCGCTCGTAGGCGTCGGGCATCGTCCGGTCCGGGAAGATGAGGTAGAAGTCCTCGTACCCCGGCACGCCCGCGACGGCCTTCTGCGCCCATTCGTGCTCGTTGCTCGTGTGGTTGAAGATGAAGTCGACCACGAGCGAGATCCCTGCGCGCCGGAACTCCGCGGCCAGGTCCGCCAGCTCCGCCATCGTGCCGAGCCGCGGGTTCACCCGCCGGTAGCTGGACACCGCGTACCCGCCGTCGCTGTTGCCCTCGGGGCTCTCGAACAGGGGCATCAGGTGCACGTAGCTCAGCCCCAGCTCGCGGAAGTAGGGGATCTGATCCCGGATGCCGCGGAGCCCACCGGCGTAACGGTCGACGTAGCAGACGCCTCCGAGCATCCGCTCGCTCTCGAACCAGGTCGGATCCGCCGCACGGGCGTCGTCGAGGGCGCGGAGCTCGGCCGGCCGCTCGGCCCACGACCGGCGGGCGAGGTCGACGACGGATGCCAGGCGCTCGACGCCGTCCGTCCGCTCGCCGTACAGCCGGCGGAAGAGGTCGTGGAGGCGCGGCAGCTGCGCCTCCGCCCGCGCGAGGAAGGAACGGTCCGCGCCGGCGGCGCGGGCCGCGCGCAGGATGCGGGAGACGTCGGCGGCGGAGTCGGCACGGAGCTGGGGCACACCCACACCCTGGCGCATCGACGCCCTCCGCGGCGACTTCAACGCGCGGAGACGTCCCGCGGCGACCCGTTCCTCGCAGAATCACGCGAAACGCGCAGGATCCGGGCGAGATCCTGCGAGCGCGGACGCTTTCTGCGAGAGACCGTCGCGACGGACGAGAGCCGCCTGGGCCGTAGCATTCTCGATGGCCCTCGCGCGTGCAGCGGCCGGGAAGGACAGCCGGTGGACGAGCGTCGGACGGTCGGCATCGCCGTGCTCGGCGCGGTCCTCATCGGCGCCCTCACCGCGCTGCAGGCCCGGATCAACGGCACGCTCGGCGCCGAGATCGGCGACGGCATCTACTCCGGGGTCATCTCGTTCGGCTCCGGGCTGCTCATCCTCATCGTCCTGTCCGCCCTCGTCCCCGAGGGGCGCCGCGGATTCGGCCGTCTGGTGGGCGGCATCCGGGACCGTCGCATCCCGCCGTGGATGCTCCTGGGCGGGCTCGTCGGCGCCTTCACCGTCGCCAGCCAGGGACTGACGGTCGCGACGATCGGAGTGGCCCTGTTCACCGTCGGCTTCGTCGCGGGCCAGACCGCCGGCGGTCTCGTGCTCGACCGGGTCGGCTACGGGCCGGCCGGCGTCGTGCCCGTCACCCCGGGGCGTCTCGTCGGCGCACTGCTGGCCATCGCCGGTGTCGTGGTCTGCCTCGCGGGGGACGACGTCCGCGGCGTGCCCGTCTGGATGCTCATCGTCCCCGCGATCGCCGGTGCGGGCGTCGCCTGGCAGCAGGGGACGAACGGGCGCCTGCGCGTCCGCGTCGAGAGCCCCCTGACCGCCACCCTGGTCAACTTCATCGGCGGGACGGCCGTCCTGCTTCTTGCGGCCGTCGTGCGCGCGGCCTTCACCGGCCTCCCCGACGCCCTCCCGCCCGAGCCGTGGCTCTACCTCGGCGGCGCCGTCGGGGTGACGTACATCTTCCTGTCCGCGATCGTGGTGCGCCGCACCGGCGTGCTCCTGCTCGGCCTCGGCTCCGTCGTGGGGCTGCTCGCCACCTCGGTCGTGCTCGACGCGCTGTGGCCCGCCCCCGCCGCGCCCTCCACGCTCGTGGCGATCATCGCCGCCGCCGTGGCGATCGCGGGGGTGGCGGTCGCGGCCGTGCCCTGGCGCCGCCGCGGCTGAACCGGGCGGTCGCCGGCGCGCCGGTCGCCCGGCGAAGCGCGTCAGCCCGCGTCGACGCTCTTCTTCGACCGGCGGCGGCCGGACGGCATCCGGGACAGGTGCTTCGCGGCATCCACCGTCTTCCGGCGGACGGGACGCGACCGCGGGGGCTTGCCGCCCACGTACAGCCAGCCGAGGAGCACCTCGGACTTCGACAGGCCGTGCGCCTTGGCGAGGGCCTTGCTGCGGGTGTTGTCGTCGGTGCGCCAGAACACGCCGAAGCCCGCCTCGTCGAGCGCGAGGCTGAGCATGTGCGCGACACCGGATGCCACGGCCTCCTGCTCCCAGGCGGGGATCTTCTTCGAGCCGAGGTCGGCCACGACCGCGATGATGAGCGGCGCGCGACGGGGCTTGGAGGAGTAGCCCTTCTTGCCGTCGGCCTTGTTCAGCGCGCGGGCCAGGACATCGCGGTCGGCGCCGCGGATCTCGATGAGACGCCAGGGACGGAGCGACTTGTGGTCGGCGACGCGACCGGCCGCGGCGACGAACGCCTCGAGCTCCGGTCCGGTGGGCGCCTCGTCGGTGACCTTCGACCAGGAGCGCCGGTCGCGCATCGCCTCGAGGGCGCTCATGCCTCGTTCGCGGGGGCGTCGGCGGGGGCGAAGTTCAGCGACAGCGAGTTCATGCAGTACCGGTCACCGGTCGGGGTGCCGAAGCCGTCGGGGAAGACGTGCCCCAGGTGCGAGCCGCAGTTGGCGCAGCGGACCTCGGTGCGCTGCATGCCGTGGCTGTTGTCCTCGATGAGCTCGACCGCCTCGGGGCGGACCGACTCGTAGAAGCTCGGCCACCCGCAGTGCGAGTCGAACTTCGTCCCGCTCTGGAACAGCTCCGCGCCGCAGGCGGCGCAGGTGTACAGGCCGGCGCGGCTCTCGTCGAGCAGCTCACCGGTCCACGCGCGCTCGGTTCCGGCCTGGCGGAGCACCGCGTACTGCTCGGGCGTGAGCTCGGCACGCCACTGGTCGTCGGACTTCTCGACGGCGTAAGACATGGGGACTTCCTTTCTCCGACGACCATTCTCTCGTCTCGCGTCGGGCGGAGGCGCACCGACGGCATAATCGCCGGATGGACATGGATGCCGCGACCGCGGTCGCCGCGCGGTTCGCGCGCTTCGCGCGCGACGAGGCCCCCGGCCGGTCGGTGCTGTACGGCGCGTGGGCGCAGGCGATCGCCGACGACCGCGGGCTCGCCGAGGCGCTGACCGCCGTGCCGGCGAACCGTCGTCAACCCCCGCTGGTCTTCGCGGTCATGCGGCTGCTCGGGGCTCCGGAGGACGACCTCGGCGCCTGGGCGGAGTGGGTGCGCCGTCACGCGGACGAGGTCGGGGCGGAGTGCGCGGGGCGCAGCGTGCAGACGAACGAGCCGCTGCGCTGCGCGGCGCTGCTGCCCGCCCTCGCGCTCATCCCCGGGCCGATCGCCCTGCTGGAGGTCGGGGCGAGCGCGGGCCTGTGCCTGTATCCCGACCGCTACTCGTACCGCTACACGGCCGCCGACGGGCGGGTGCGCCGACTCGACCCGCCCGGCGGGGAGAGCCCCGTCGTGCTGGAGGCCGTCCTCTCCGGCGAGCCGGCGCTGCGGCTGCCGGAGGTCGTCTGGCGGGCCGGCATCGACCTGAACCCGCTCGACCCGCGGGTGGCGGACACGCGGGCCTGGCTCACGGGTCTGGTGTGGCCGGGGGAGACGGGGCGACGCGAACGCGTCGAGGCGGCTCTGGACATCGCCGCGGCGGACCCGCCGCTCCTCGTCCGCGGCGACGGCGCGGCGGCTCTGCCGGAGCTGGCCGCGCTCGCACCGGCCGGTGCCACTCTCGTCGTGACGACGCCAGGGGTCCTCCCGCACGTCCCCGCTCCGCACCGGGCGGACGTCGTCGCAGCGGCGCGGGCGGCGGGCCGGTGGATCACGATCGACCCCGTCGGCCTGCACGACGGGCTCGCCCCCGTCGCCGACACGTGGCCGGGCGGGTTCGCTCTCGCCCTCGACGGGCAGGTGCTCGCGGCCGTCGACCCGCTTGGGGCGTCGGTGGCGTGGCATCCGGGATCCTCTCCCTCGCCGCAGTAGCGTCGGAGCGTGCCTCTGACAGACCGCGACCGCGCCTTCCTCGCCTTCGAGGCGGAGTGGCGTCGGCACGGCGGTGCCAAGGAGGAGGCGATCCGCGCGGAGTTCGGCCTCGCCCCGGCGCGCTACTACCAGCTGCTCGGTCGGCTGATCGACACGGCCGACGCCCTCGCGGCCGATCCCATGCTCGTCCGCCGGCTCCGGCGCGCCCGCGACGGTGCGGCCGCGTCGCGCGAGGCCCGTCTCGGTCGAACCGCGGCGCGATGACGACCGCACGCGCGGATCGGGGCGCGACGGGCGCCCGTAGGCACGACCGATAGCATCGTCCAATGGCCAGATCGACTTTCCCTCGGGATCGGTTCGACGACCTGTCGACGGACTCCGGACGCGTCGGCGCCCACCGCGCCGAGAACCCGGGGCTCCGCGGCTGGATGGTCTTCCTCTGGGCGGCGGTCCTGACCGTCGTGCTCATCGCCGTGGGGATCTTCGGCACGCTCGTCGCCTCCGGCCGCATCTCGCTGGGCGGGGACGACAGCATCGCGCAGCCCGCGCCGACCCCCACCGTGGCGGGGGTGGTCGACACGTCGTTCTCGGTCGTCGTGCTCAACGGCACCGGCCAGGACGGGCTCGCCACCCAGCTGCGCGACCAGATCGTCGCCGCCGGGTGGTCGGGCGACACCGTGGTGACGGGCGACTCCGACAGCACGGACTTCGCGACGACGACCGTCTACTACGTCCGTCCGGAGGACGAGGCGGCGGCGCTCGGCCTGGCGCAGGCCATCGGCGGTGCGGAGATCGCGCAGAACGACTTCCTGCAGCCCGCGGACGACCCCAACACCCCCGACGACGAGGCGCAGACGAGACAGCTCGTCGTCGTCATCGGGCTCGATCGCGTCCCCGCGGCGCCGGCCGCCTGAGCGGGAGCCCCGCACGTCCGTCGCGACCGGGGAGAGGGGCGTCGACCGTCGACCTCCAGCGGCCGGAAGGGCCCTGGCATCCCTCTCACCCCCTCGGGCGAGGCCCCGTGTTTCGGGGCGGTAAATCTCTCGCGGCACCCGCGTCAACAATGGCCTTCCGGCCCGGTTCGGGGCGCCTGTGCGTGCATACGATGACCTCGTCGTTCAGCAACAGGAGATTCGCATGACGCAGGGCACCGTCAAATGGTTCAACGCCGAGAAGGGTTTCGGATTCATCACCGTCGCAGACGGTCAGGATGTCTTCGTGCACTACTCGAACATCGAGATGTCGGGGTTCCGTGTCCTCGAGGAGGGCCAGTCGGTGGAGTTCACCATCGGCACCGGGCAGAAGGGCCCGCAGGCCGAGTCGGTGCGCCTGACCGCCTGACTCCCGACCCTCACCTCGACGCCGCGGCATCCGGAACAGGATGCCGCGGCGTCGTCGTCCGCCCGCGTGGCGCGGCTTGCACTCCCTAGGGGCGAGTGCCAGAATGAGTTAGCACTCGCTTTCGTCGAGTGCCAAAATCTGGTTCATCCGTCCGGGAGGGACGACACACTTATGGCAAAGATCATCGCTTTCGACGAAGAGGCCCGTCGCGGTCTCGAGCGCGGCCTCAACACGCTGGCCGACGCCGTCAAGGTGACCCTGGGCCCCCGCGGTCGCAACGTCGTGCTCGAGAAGAAGTGGGGCGCCCCCACGATCACGAACGACGGTGTCTCGATCGCCAAGGAGATCGAGCTCGACGACCCGTACGAGAAGATCGGCGCCGAGCTGGTCAAGGAGGTCGCCAAGAAGACCGACGACGTCGCCGGTGACGGAACCACCACCGCGACCGTCCTCGCTCAGGCGCTCGTGCGCGAGGGCCTGCGCAACGTCGCGGCCGGCGCCGACCCCATCTCGCTCAAGAAGGGCATCGAGAAGGCCGTCAAGGCCGTCACCGACGAGCTCCTCGCCTCCGCCAAGGAGGTCGAGTCCAAGGAGCAGATCGCCGCGACCGCGTCGATCTCCGCCGCCGACCCCGCGATCGGCGAGCTCATCGCCGAGGCCATCGACAAGGTGGGCAAGGAAGGCGTCGTCACCGTCGAGGAGTCGAACACCTTCGGCACCGAGCTCGAGCTCACCGAGGGCATGCGCTTCGACAAGGGGTACATCAACCCCTACTTCGTCACCGACCCCGAGCGTCAGGAGGCGGTCTTCGAGGACCCCTACATCCTGATCGCCAACCAGAAGATCTCGAACATCAAGGACCTTCTGCCGATCGTCGACAAGGTGATCCAGGAGGGCAAGGAGCTCCTCATCATCGCCGAGGACGTCGAGGGCGAGGCGCTCGCGACCCTGGTGCTGAACAAGATCCGCGGCATCTTCAAGTCGGTCGCCGTCAAGGCTCCCGGCTTCGGCGACCGTCGCAAGGCGCAGCTGCAGGACATCGCGATCCTCACCGGCGGCCAGGTCATCACCGAAGAGGTGGGCCTCAAGCTCGAGAACGCGACCGTCGACCTGCTCGGCCGTGCGCGCAAGGTCATCATCACCAAGGACGAGACCACGATCGTCGAGGGTGCCGGTGAGTCGGAGCTGATCGAGGGTCGCGTGACCCAGATCCGTCGCGAGATCGAGAACACCGACAGCGACTACGACCGCGAGAAGCTCCAGGAGCGCCTCGCCAAGCTCGCCGGTGGCGTCGCCGTCATCAAGGCCGGAGCCGCGACCGAGGTCGAGCTCAAGGAGCGCAAGCACCGCATCGAGGACGCCGTGCGCAACGCCAAGGCTGCTGTGGAAGAGGGTGTCGTCGCCGGTGGTGGCGTCGCGCTCATCCAGGCCGGCAAGACCGCTCTCGCCAACCTCGAGCTCTCGGGTGACGAGGCCACCGGCGCGAACATCGTCAAGGTCGCCATCGAGGCCCCGCTCAAGCAGATCGCGCTCAACGCCGGTCTCGAGCCCGGTGTCGTCGCGAACAAGGTCTCGGAGCTGCCCGTGGGCCACGGCCTCAACGCCGCGACCGGCGAGTACGGTGACCTGTTCGCACAGGGCATCATCGACCCCGCCAAGGTGACCCGCTCGGCTCTGCAGAACGCCGCGTCGATCGCCGGTCTGTTCCTCACGACCGAGGCCGTCGTCGCCGACAAGCCGGAGAAGAACCCCGCCCCCGCCGGTGACCCGACGGGTGGCATGGACTTCTGATCCACGCCTGAGGTTCTGAACGCCCCCTCCTCCGGGAGGGGGCGTTCTGCCGTTTCGGGACGGTGTCGCCGGGCCGGGTCAGCGCGCCCGCCGCAGGGCCGTGAGGTGTCGCAGATGTACGCCCCGCGGGGCGTTCCGCGTGCATCTGCGCCATGTCAGCGCCCGTGCGGGCAGCGCGACACGGCGGGAGCGACGCGGCGGGGGAGAGCGCGGGGTCAGGCCTGCGGGGGCGGGGCGTCCTCGGGCAGGCGCTCCAGCGGCTGCGTCTCGATCGACGCGTGCTCGGCGGCCTCGCGGCGGTGCGCGAGCGGCAGCGAGACGCGGAACGTCGCCCCTCCGCCCGGGGTGTCGACGACCTCGACCGTGCCGTGCAGCAGGTCGACGATGGATGCCACGATCGACAGGCCCAGCCCGGACCCGCCGGTCTCGCGGGTGCGGGACGTGTCCGCCCGCCAGAACCGCTGGAAGATCTGCTCGCGGATCTGCTCCGGCACGCCCTCGCCGTGGTCGATGATCTCGATCCATCCCATGTCGGCGGCGGCATCCACTCCCACCCTCAGGCCGATGGGGGAGTCGTCGGGCGTGAAGCGCCGCGCGTTGCCGAGGAGGTTCGTGACGACCTGTCGCACGCGGTTCTCGTCGCCGAGGACGATGGGGGCCGGGCGGGGCGCGCCCAGGATCCCCGGAGAGGTCCCGCTCCCCGACGCGGGCGCGTCGACCGGGCCGGTCTCGCCGTTCTCCTTGGGGCGACGGCGGAACCGGGACAGCCGGGCGATCGCCATCGCCGAGGTCGCCGGCGCGGGCCGCCGGCGGGGCGCGGGACCCTCCTCCGCCGGGGTGTCGCGGGAATCGGATGCCGGGAGCGCCGAGCCGTCGAGCGACATGACCGGCAGCACGACGGCGTCGCGCGTCGTCGTGTCGTCCACCGTCACCTCGCGCTGCGGGGCGGCGGCGCGGACGTCGAGCGCGGCGTCGCGCGCGATCGGTCGCAGGTCCAATGGGATGATCGTGACGTCGCGGCGCTCGTCCAGGCGCGCGAGCGCGAGGAGGTCCTCGACGAGCGCGCCCATCCGGATCGCCTCCTTCTCGATGCGCTCCATCGACTGCGACACGTCCTGCTCGGAGCGGATCGCGCCCATGCGGTACAGCTCCGCGTACCCGCGCATCGTCACGAGCGGCGTCCGCAGCTCGTGGCTGGCGTCGCCGATGAAGCGCCGCATCTGCCGGACGGTCGCGTCGCGCTGCCCGAGGGCGCCGTCGATGCGCGTGAGCATGGCGTTGATGGCGGTCTTGAGGCGTCCCACCTCGGTGCCGGGCACGATGTCGGTGAGGCGCTGGCTGAAGTCGCCCGCGGCGATGTCCATGGCCGTCGTCTCCACCTGGCCCAGGCTGCGGAATGTCAACGTCACCAGCCAGCGCGTCAGGAGGGCACTGGCGATGAGGATCAGCAGCGCGACGAAGCCGTAGATGCCGACGTACGCCGCGACGATGCGATCGGTGGGGGCCAGCGGCTGGATCACCATCTGCGTGTAGACGGTCCCGTTGATCGTCAGCAGGTCGACGCGGGCGAGGAAGTGCTCACCCGTGTCCGGGTTCTCCAGATCGATCCGCTTGCCGAGGTCGAGGTACATCTGCTCGAGCGGGTACGTCTCGGGCAGCTGCGGCAGACCCTTGGCGTTGGTGCCGTTGTAGAACGCCTTGCGCTCCCCGTCCGGCGGCCCGTAGACCGCGACCATCGAGCCGATCTGCGCGACGTTGTCGACCTGCGTGAAGGCGACCTCGCCGTCCACCTCCGACCAGGTGAAGACGCTGCTCGCGACGCTGCTGGCCGCCTGCTGGCCGAGCTGCTCGTCCAGGCTGTTCACGAGCGTCGTGCGCAGGAACACCATCGTGCCGATCCCCGCCGCGAACAGCCCGACCGCCAGGAGCGTGACGGTGACGCCGGTGACCTTGGCCCGGAGGCTCAGCGCACGCCACCAGCGTGTCAGGGCGTCGTCGGAATGCGACAGGGGAGCCTCCCGGCTCAGGCGCTCTTACCGGACTTGAGCATGTAGCCGAAGCCGCGCTTGGTCTGGATGAGCGGCTCGGAGGAGTGCGGGTCGATCTTGCGGCGCAGGTAGGAGATGTAGCTCTCCACGATGCCGGCGTCGCCGTTGAAGTCGTACTCCCAGACGTGGTCGAGGATCTGCGCCTTCGACAGCACGCGGTTCGGGTTCAGCATGAGGTACCGCAGGAGCTTGAACTCCGTCGGGCTGAGGTCGATCGAGACGTCGCCGACGCTCACGTCGTGCGTGTCCTGGTCCATCGTCAGCTCGCCGGTGCGGATGACCGACTCCTCGTCGGCCTGCATCGTGCGGCGGAGGATCGCCTGGATGCGCGCGACGATCTCGTCGAGGCTGAACGGCTTGGTGACGTAGTCGTCGCCGCCGGCGTTCAGGCCCGTGATCTTGTCCTCCGTCTCGTCCTTCGCCGTGAGGAAGAGGATCGGCGCCGTGTATCCGGCCCCGCGCAGACGCTTCGTGACGCTGAAGCCGTTCATGTCCGGCAGCATCACGTCGAGCACGATCAGGTCCGGTTCCTCCTCGAGGACCGCCGAGATCGTCTGCGCGCCGTTGCTCACGGCCCGGACATGGAACCCGGCGAAACGCAGGCTCGTGATCAGCAGGTCGCGGATGTTCGGTTCGTCGTCCACAACGAGGATGCGCGGTGCAGTCATGTGCTCATTATCGTGACTGCACCCAGGGAACCGCTGGATATCGCACGAAACGCCGCGCCCTGCTATGGGTCAGGCGGCGACGGCCTCGATCCCGTCGGCATCCAGGATCGTGTACGCGTAGCCCTGCTCGGCGAGGAACCGCTGCCGGTTCTGCGCGAAGTCCTGGTCCACGGTGTCGCGGGCGATCAGCGTGTAGAAGCTCGCGGTGTGCCCCGACTGCTTGGGGCGCAGCAGGCGCCCGAGACGCTGGGCCTCCTCCTGGCGCGAGCCGAACGAGCCGGAGACCTGGATGGCCACGGACGCCTCGGGCAGGTCGACCGAGAAGTTCGCGACCTTCGACACGATGAGCAGGGAGATCTCGCCCACGCGGAAGGCCTGGAACAGCTCCTCCCGCTCCGACACGGGGGTCGAGCCGGTGATCTTCGGGGCGTTCAGCGCCTCGGCCAGCTCGTCGATCTGGTCGAGGTACTGCCCGATGACGAGGACGCGCTCCCCGGGGTGTCGGTCCACGAGCCGGCGCACGACGTCGATCTTGGCCGGGGCGGTGGCGGCCAGGCGGTACCGCTCCTCATCCGCGGCGGCGGCGTACTCGAGGCGCTCGCCGGCCGGGAGGTCGATGCGCACCTCGTAGCAGGCGGCGGGGGAGATGAAGCCCTGGGCCTCGATCTCCTTCCACGGTGCGTCGAAGCGCTTGGGGCCGATGAGGCTGAAGACGTCGCCCTCGCGTCCGTCCTCGCGCACCAGGGTCGCCGTCAGGCCGAGACGGCGCCGCGCCTGCAGGTCCGCCGTGAGCTTGAACACGGGCGCGGGCAGCAGGTGCACCTCGTCGTAGAGCACCAGGCCCCAGTCGAGCGCATCGAGGAGGGCGAGGTGGGCGTACTGGCCCCCGCGCTTGGCCGTGAGGATCTGGTAGGTCGCGATGGTGACCGGCTTGATCTCCTTCGACTGACCCGAGTACTCGCCGATCTCCTCGGGCGTGAGCGAGGTGCGGCGCAGCAGCTCGTCCCGCCACTGGCGCGCGCTCACGGTGTTCGTGACGAGGATGAGCGTCGTCGTGCGGGTCTCGGCCATCGCGCCGGCGCCGACGAGCGTCTTGCCCGCACCGCAGGGGAGCACCACCACGCCGGAGCCGCCCTCCGAGAAGGAGTCGACGGCCTGCCGCTGATACGGCCGCAGGTGCCAGCCGTCCTCGTCGAGGTCGATGGGGTGCGGCGTGCCGGGCGTGTAACCGGCGAGGTCCTCGGCGGGCCAGCCGATCTTGAGCAGCTCCTGCTTGATGTGGCCGCGGGCCCAGGCGTCGACGGTGTAGCTGTCGGGGGACGGGTGTCCGATGAGCAGCGGTGCGATGCGCTTGTTCCGCGACACCTCGCTCAGCACGGCCGCGTCCGTGGACCGCAGGACCAGCGCGCCCTCGTCGTCGCGCTCGATGACGAGACGGCCGTACCGGGTGACGGTCTCGCGGATGTCGGTGCTCACCGAGGCCGGCACCGGGAAGCGCGACCACCGGTCGAGCGTCTGCAGCATCCCGTCGGCGTCGTGGCCGGCGGCGCGGGCGTTCCACAGCCCCAACCGGGTGATGCGGTACGTGTGGATGTGCTCGGGCGCGCGTTCGAGCTCGGCGAAGACCGCCAGCTCGTGCCGCGCCGTCTCCGCGTCGGGGTGTGCGACCTCGAGCAGCACGGTGCGGTCGCTCTGCACGATGAGGGGACCGTCAGCCATAACGGTCGATTCTACCGAGGTCGCGCGTGCCCCCGGCGCGTCGGCGGGCGGATGGATGCCACCGGGGCGGCATCCCGGTCCTCAATCGACCAGCGCGACCCCGTCGATGTGCGACAGCGGCAGGGTGCGCTCGACGTCGGCCGCCTTGTCCCGCCCGCGCAGCCGTCCGCCGCCCAGACCCGTGGCCTCGAGGCGGAAGACGCGCGCGGATCCGTCGGGGAGCCGCACCGTCACGTCGACGACCGACCGCGTGCGGACGGCCTGGTCGAGCTCGCGTTCGAGCCAGGCGGCGTCCGAGTCGCCGACGCCGGCGCGCAGCCGACCGACGAGCGGCGCGTACACGTCCGCGGGGGAGGGGGCGGACTCGTCGGGGGCGAGGCGGGCGCGGTCCAGCGCCCGGGCGCGGCCGTCCGCGTCCACGGCGACCGCGGGGTAGTGCGCGTCGCTGAGCGCCCAGAAGACGACGTCGCGGTCCACGTGGGTGACGAGGTCGTGGCCGTCGGCGTCGTCGTCGACGGTGAGGGCGATGGACCGCAGGGACTGATCCACCTCCATGGCGCGCGCGAGGGTCGCGTCGTCGGTGCGGATCCGGGTCAGGCCGGACGCCTCGTCCCGGGCCACCTGCACCCGCCCGTGCTCGGCGGCGGACCGCTCGATGACGTAGGCCAGGGGCTGCGGCAGCCCCGTCAGCGACAGCCCGGTGAGGAAGTCGCGC
The DNA here is from genome assembly GCF_040815675.1 of Microbacterium sp. LMI1-1-1.1. NCBI lineage: Bacteria > Bacillati > Actinomycetota > Actinomycetes > Micrococcales > Microbacteriaceae > Microbacterium > Microbacterium sp. LMI1-1-1.1. The sequence continues at coordinate 155,898 of NZ_JBFPNN010000001.1, forward strand.
AGCGACTCCGCGGTCTCGCCCGCCGTGATGGCGGAGCCGATCGACGCGGCGCTGAAGCGGTAGCTGGACGCCTGGGCGCGCGACTCCCGCGCCGCCATGCCGCGCAGGCGGACGTCGAGGTGCGGGGCCAGCGGTCCCGGCGCGATCGCCGTGAGGTCGTTCTGCAGGTACACGCGGTCCACCTCGGGCGGAAGCAGCGCGCGCAGGGCGTCGGTCTCGGCCGGGCCGCCCGCGGCGAGACCGCGGCTCCACGGCGTCTCCTGGCCGGCCGTGTCGATGAGCCCCCACGCGCGGAAGCGCGCGATCCACTCCGAGGCGTGCCGGGGACCGGTCGGGTCGAACGGCGCGGCCCCCGCCCAGAGGTAGGCGGAGACCCAGCCGCCGTCGGGCGAGCGGTAGGAGGAGGGGAGCGCGTCGCGCAGGGCGGCGGCGGTGCTCTCCCATCGGTCGAGCGTGGGCTTGCGCAGCCAGTCGCGACCGGCGCGGGTCACCAGCCACGCGCGCCCGTTCGAGCCGAGCAGACCGACGGCGGCGCCGAGGCCGACCAGCAGATCGGCGTCGTCGGGGGTGACGGCCGCTCCCGTCTCGACGAGACGACGACGTTCGCCGGCGCCGAGCGAGCCGGAGCCGATGCGGCCGAGAGGCGTCTCGAGGGCCAGCAGGAGCACGTCGGCGAGCGAGGCCGCATTCGTGAACGCGTCCTCGGCGGCGGCGGCCTCGCGCGGTGCCGGGTCCGAGGTCACGGCGGGGATCTCGGTGTCCGGGATGCCGTCCGGGAACGTCTCGCGGACGATCTCCGCGACGGCGGTGAAGGGCGTGCCGTCCTCACGGGCGAGGGCCCGGGAGATCAGGGCGTCGCGGGACTCGGGCGGGAGCGGGGTGCGCGAGGCCGTGGCATCCACGAGTCCCTGCGCCTCGGCGCGGTTGAGTGCGGGGAGCGCCCGTCCGATCGAGGCCGGGTCGAGGAGGGCGTCGGCCGCGTCGAACATGTCGCGCCACGTGGCGGTCGGCGACACCTCGCGGTCGGCGAAGAGGCGGACCAGCTCATCGTCGCGCATCGCGCCCAGAGAGACCGCCAGCGCACGTTGATCGGAGGTCTCGGACACGTCAGCGACCCTTGTTCGCGCGTGCCCTTCGCACGAAGCTCATGATGAGCACGGCCACCAGGCACGCGAACGCCACGGGAGGTGCGATGTAGATGAGGACGCCGACGGTGGGCCAGACGCCGGTGCGCATGTCGGCGCCGGTCGAGGAGCCGATCATGATCGCGAAGAAGCACACGATCGACAGGATGAGCAGGCCCAGCGACATGAACGCGAGGATGCGATCGATACGTCGGATCGGGACGTCTTCGCCGGGGGTGCGCGTGCTCATCGGGCTCAGCCTACTGCCTGGCGGCGGTGCCGTAGGCTGGGAGGCCGGGTCCCGATCGGGTTTCCCGCGTTCCATCGCGCGTCTGCGCGCACATCCCCAGCGAGGTATCCATGCCCACCGGCAAGGTCAGGTTCTACGACGACGAGAAGGGCTTCGGCTTCATCACGACCGATGACGGCCAGGACGTGTTCCTGCACGCCACCGCCCTGCCCGCCGGGACCCCCGGGCCGAAGGCCGGAACGCGTCTGGAGTTCGGCGTCGCCGACGGCAAGCGCGGACCCCAGGCCCTCTCGGTGCGCGTCCTCGAGGCGCCCGTCAGCCTCGCCAAGCGCTCGCGCAAGCCCGCGGACGACATGGCCATCATCGTCGAGGACCTCGTCAAGCTGCTCGACGGCATCGGCGGCGACCTGCGTCGCGGCCGGTACCCCAGCGGCGCGCACGCGAAGAAGATCGCCGCCGTGCTGCGCAAGGTCGCCGATGACTTCGAAGCCTGAGCAGCCGGTCGACCCGCGCCTGCTCGACGCCCACGACCTCGCCCTCGCCGCCCTGCGGGAGATCACGCCGGAGTCCAGCATCGGCCCGGCGGCCGGTTACGTCGTCGAGGACGACGGGGTCGTCTCGCTGCGCTTCCTCACCCGTCTCGCCGGCTACCCCGGCTGGCACTGGACCGTGACCGTCGCCGTCGTCGAGGACGCCGAGCCGACGGTGCTGGAGGTCGAGCTGCTGCCCGGTGAGGGGGCGCTGCTGGCTCCCGAGTGGATCCCGTGGGCGACCCGGCTCGCCGAGTACCAGGCGGCGCAGGCGGCGGCGGCCGAGTCGGACGACGCGGATGTCGACGACCTCGACGACGACGAGTCGGATGCCGAGGACGAGGACGAGGACGAGGACGACCCGGACGACGAGTCCGACGACGACGAGCCCCGGGCGCGCCTGCACGCCGGCGATCTCGACGGCGTCGACATCGACGAGCTCGACGTGGATGCCGCGGACGACGAGTCCGATGAGGAGTCCGACGACGACGACGCCGCAGACGGCGAGGACGACGGCGACGAGGACGACCCGGACGACGACGGCGACGACGATGCGGACGACGACGGCGACGACGCGGACGACGAGTCCGGTGACTCCGACGACGACGAGTCGGACGATGACGAGTCGGACGACGACGAGCGCGAACGCAGCTACTGACCGAGACGACGAAGGCCGCCCCCGAGAAAGAGGGCGGCCTTCGTCATGTCCATCGGTGACGGGTCAGGCGCCGACGCGCAGACCCTCCACGGTGTAGTCGATCGCGCCGATGAGCTTCCGGACGTCCTCCGGCTCGATCGACACGAACGTGGCGACGCGCAGCTGGTTGCGTCCGAGCTTGCGGTAGGGCTCGGTGTCGACGATGCCGTTCGCGCGCAGGCTCTTCGCGACGGCCGCCGCGTCGACGGACTCGTCGAAGTCGACGGTCACGACGACGGGGGAGCGGTCCGCGGGGTCCGCGACGAAGGGCGTGGCGACGGTGCTGCCCTCGGCCCACTCGTAGAGCGCCGAGGAGGACTCCGCCGTCCGCGCGCCGGCCCACGCCAGGCCTCCGTTGTCGAGGATCCAGCCCAGCTGGTCGTCGAGCAGCAGCAGCGTGGCGAGCGCCGGGGTGTTGAGCGTCTGCTGCAGGCGCGAGTTGTCGACCGCGTTCTTGAGGCTGAGGAACTCGGGGATGTAGCGGTCCGACGCGGCGATCCGCTCGATGCGCTCGAGCGCCGCGGGCGAGACGGCGGCGTACCAGAGGCCGCCGTCCGAGCCGAGGTTCTTCTGGGGCGCGAAGTAGTAGACGTCGGCCTCCGCCACATCGAAGTCGATGCCGCCGGCGGCGCTGGTCGCGTCGATGACCGTCAGGGCGCCGTCGTCGCCGTGGACGCGGCGGACGGGGGCGGCGACACCGGTCGAGGTCTCGTTGTGCGGCCAGGCGTAGACATCCACGCCCTCGACGGCCTCGGCGACGGCGGACGTGCCGGGCTCGGCGCGGCGGACGTCGGGGGCCTGCAGCCACGGGGCGCCGGCGGCGGCGGCGAACTTGCCGCCGAACTCGCCGAAGACGAGGTTCTGGCTGCGCTTCTCGATGAGGCCGAAGGCGGCGGCGTCCCAGAACGCGGTGGACCCGCCGTTGCCGAGGATGATCTCGTACCCGTCGGGCAGGCGGAACAGCTCGGCCAGACGCTCGCGCGTGCTGGCGACGAGGTCCTTGACCGGGGCCTGACGGTGCGAGGTGCCGAGGATGGTGGCACCCCGGGTGACGAGCGCCTCGAGCTGCGCACCGCGCACCTTGGAGGGGCCGCACCCGAAGCGGCCGTCGGTGGGCAGGAGTTCGGTGGGGAGGTCCACGTGCGGCATGGCTCGATTCTAGGACGCACGCCTCGGCCGTCCCGCCTTCATGTCGGGGCGGGTCGGTAGGCTGGGAGGACTTGCCGCGCGACGCCGAGGGAACCCCCGAATGACCGATCTGATCGACACCACCGAGATGTATCTGCGCACCATCCTCGAGCTCGAGGAGGAGAACATCGTTCCCCTGCGGGCGCGCATCTCCGAGCGCCTCGGGCACTCCGGTCCGACGGTGTCGCAGACCGTCGGGCGCATGGAGCGCGACGGTCTCGTCGTCGTGTCCGAGGACCGCCGGCTCGAGCTCACCGACGACGGCCGTCAGAAGGCGGTGGACGTCATGCGCAAGCACCGTCTCGCCGAGCGGCTGCTCAGCGATGTCATCGGCCTGGACTGGGCCTACGTGCACGACGAGGCCTGCCGGTGGGAGCACGTCATGAGCGAGCAGGTGGAACGCCGCCTCGTCGAGCTGCTCGGGCATCCCACCGAGTCGCCCTACGGCAACCCCATCCCCGGCCTCGACCAGCTGGGCGACATCCCCGGCGCCACCTTCGAGGAGGGCGTCGTCGGTCTGGTCAAGAAGCTCAACGAGGCCGGCCAGCCCATCTCCGGCACCGTCCGTCGGCTCGCCGAGCCGGCGCAGGTCGACCCGGAGCTCCTGCAGCAGTTCAAGGCCGCCGGCGTCGTCCCCGGGGCCCGCGGCGAGTACCGCTTCAACGAGGGCTACGTCCTCGTGCAGATGGACGAGTCCGAGGAGGGGCTCGAGCTTCCCGTCGAGGTCGCCTCGCACATCTTCCTCGTGGCCGACGCCTGACCCGTTCGCGCACGGGCGGTCGGGGGAGTTCTCCGCCGGTCGCCCTGCAACCCGAACGGTCCCTGGGGAAAGCGTCGGGTGCGTGACATGTTCGTTATATTCGGGTAGCCTCAGAGGGTCCACAGGCGAGAAGCCCGCCGTCGGACCCCTCGCAGTCTGCCTCATCGGCTCGTCGTCTGCAGAGGGTGAAGCCCGCATCGTGCCCCATCGAGTGCTGACGAGCCAGCGTGTGACCGCGCAGAGGCGCCGGAGGAACTTTGGCTGAACACACCGATCCCGTCGAGGGCCTGCCCGAGGTCCCGTCGACGGGTCTGACCCGCAGAGCGCGCACCACCGCCGCCCGCTCGACCGCCGCACCGTCCCGCGAGCGCCGCGCTCCCGCGACGAGCGCCCCCGCTTCGCCCCGCACCCCGCGGCGCGGCGCCAAGCCGCTGCGCAGCGCCGTCATCCTGTCGATGGTCGCCGGCCTCGTCGCGACGGTCGCCATCCCGGCGTACGCCGCGTCGCTGCCCTCGGCCGACACCATGACGCTGCAGCAGATGTCGGCCCCCGACAACCAGTCGCTCGTGGTCGCGTCCGACGTCTCGGCGCAGACGCTCGACCGCAGCAGCTACTCGGCCACGACCGCCGAGGAGATCCAGAAGAAGAAGGATCAGGAGGCCGCCGCCGCCGCTGCCGCGGAGCGTGCCCGCGAGGCTGCCGAGCGCGCCGCGCAGGCGGCCACCAGCGCGCCGACCAGCGTCTCCTCCGTCGACCTCAACATGACGGCCCCCGGGTCGGGCGAGGTCCGCTGGCCCCTGTCGAGCTACACGCTCGGTCGCGGCCTCTGGGACTCCGGCTACCACCAGGGCGTCGACCTCCTCGCGCCCGGCGGTCAGCCGATCTTCGCCGCCGCCGCCGGCGTCGTCCGCGTCTCCCAGGAGAGCTACGGCGGCTACGGCGTCGCCGTGACGATCGATCACGTCATCAACGGCCAGCGCGTGTCGACGCTGTACGGCCACATGACCTACGGCAGCCGCGTCGTCCAGTCGGGTCAGACGGTCGCCGCCGGTCAGCTGATCGGCCTCGTCGGCTCCACCGGCAGCTCGACCGCCAACCACCTGCACTTCGAGGTGCACATCAACGGTTCCGTGGTCGACCCCTACGCCTGGCTGCAGCAGAACGCGAGCTGAGCCCGCCAGACCTCGACGGCGTGTCGGAGACATGAGTTCTCCGACACGCCGTCTTCTGTTTCCCGACGCGTCGGACCCCGGGCGTGTCGCAGTGGGTTAGCCTGTCCTCGACGTCGGGAGAACCGGAGGGACCGCCGATGGACGACATGCCTCGCATCCGCACCATGGATGCGCTCGGGCTGCTCGTCCTCCGGCATCGTGTGAGCGGATGCCGCGGGATCGCCGCGACCTCCAGGGCGCTGTCTGTGTGACAGCGCCCTTTTTCATACCCCTGCCGCCCCTCCCGCCGTCGCGAGTCGAACATCCGAGAAGCCGTCTCGGCCATTCGAGAGGACAGGAAATGCGCACTCTTGTGCTGAACGCGGGATACGAACCGCTGGCCGTCGTGTCGTTCAAGCGAGCCCTCGTGCTCGTGATGAACGAGAAGGCCACCGTCGTCGAGTGCATCGACGGCGATCCGGTGTGGACGGCTGCGTCCACGTACGATCGCCCGGCGGTGATCATCCTGACGCGCTATGTGCGCGTGCCCGGTGCCCGTCGCGTCCCCGTCACCCGTCGCGGGGTGCTGCGACGCGACGCCCACCGCTGCGCGTACTGCGGCAAGGCGGCATCCACGATCGATCACGTCCAGCCGCGCTCGCGCGGGGGCAAGGACACGTGGGAGAACCTCGTGGCCTGCTGCCTGCGGTGCAACAACGTCAAGGGCGATCGGACCCCGGCCGAGATGGCGTGGGAGCTCCGGCTCGTCCCGGGCCCTCCCCGGGGATCCTCCTGGACGGTGCGCGGGGTGGACAAGTCGGACCCGCGCTGGGAGCCGTACCTGGCTCTGGCCGCCTGACCTCGCCCGCCGCGTCCGAGGAACCGCCTGCCCGAAGACGTCGGCGCCGAGTGGCGGTGATCCGTCGGTCGACGTCCGTCCGGACACTCGAGGCGCCGGGCCGGCGGGTGATGTGATGAGGGCATGACACGCGCTCTCCTCGTCATCGACATGCAGCAGGGATTCGACGACCTCGCCTTCTGGGGCGCCACGACCAACCCCGACTGCGAGGAGAACGTCGCCGCCCTGATCGAGCACTGGCGTCGCACCGGCGAGCCCGTCGTCGTCGTCCGGCACGACTCGGTCTCGCCCGGGTCCCCGCTGCATCCGTCGTCGCCGGGCAACGCCCTCGTGGCCGCGGTCGCGGCTGCCGAGGCGGACGTCCTCGTCACCAAGCAGGTGAACTCGGCGTTCTACGGGGAGCCCGACCTCCACGCGTGGCTGGGGGAGCGCGGCATCCAGGAGGTCGTCGTCTGCGGCATCCAGACCAACATGTGCGTCGAGACGACCGCGCGGATGGCGGGCAACCTCGGTTACGACACGACGGTCGTGCTGGATGCCACGCGCACGTTCGACCTGGACGAGGAGGTCGCGGGGGTCGGTCGCGTCACGCGGACGGCTGCGGACCTCATGGCCGGGACCGCGCTGGTCCTGCAGGGCGGCGGGTTCGCGCGTGTCGTGCGGACCGCGGACCTGGTCTGACGACGGCCGCGCGGGGGACGGATCACGACGATCCCGGTCCGGTCTGCGAAGCGGGCAACCGAGCCCGGCCGGGCTCGATAGGGTCGGAGGAGAACCGTCGTCTGCGGAAGGATCGATCCCGTGACCTCTGAACTGCCACGCGACACCGACGACCGCACCGGTCTGATGGACACGCCGCCGGAGGAACGGTTCGACCGCATCACGCGACTGGCACAGGACCTCTTCCAGGTCGACTTCGCGCTGGTGAACATCGTCGGAGACGACACGGTCTACACGAAGTCGCAGCCGCCCGGACCGGCCATCGGTCATTCCGCCCCCGAGGACGTGTTCTGCGCCGAGACGATCCGGCAGAACGGCGTCCTGGAGATCCGCGACGCTGCGGCGGACGACCGGTACCGGGACCGCAAGGCCGTGACCGACTACGGCATGCGGTTCTACGCCGGTGTGCCGCTGCGCACCGACGACGGCCAGGCCGTGGCGACCCTCTGCCTGCTCGACGACACCCCGCGCACCCTCGACGGCGACCAGCGCGCCGCCCTGCAGCGCTTCGGGGCGTGGGCGCAGGCGGAGCTGCGGCAAAGCGAGCCCGGTCCCGACGAGGCCGCCCCGGCGACGTCGCCGGAGACGCACCAAGAAGACCTCGGCAGCGAGGTGCACCTGGCCTCCCTCGCCATCCCGCACGGCGCGGTGAGCGGGGACCGCAGCGGCTGGATGCAGGTGGGCGGCCGCGTCGTGGTCACCCTCGCCGACGTCATGGGCAAGGGCGAGATCGCCGGTGGATTCGCCGACGAGCTGCTCCGGGCGATGCAGGAGCGACGCGACATGGACCCGGTCGGGGCGCTGACCTCCGTCGAGAGCCAAGCCGGTGCGGACCGACGGTTCCGCGACACCTTCGCCACCATCTTCCACGCCGTCATCGACACGCGCGCCGGCCGGCTGGACTACGTCGACGCGGGCCACGGGCTCTCGCTCGTCCTGCACCCGGACGGGAGCGACGAGCGCCTGAGCTCGCGCAACCTCCCGCTGGGCCTGCGTCCCGCCGACATGCCGTGGGAGGCCGGCTCGTCGGCCGTGAGCCGCGGCGACCTCATCGTCTCGGTCTCGGACGGGGCGCTCGACGCATACGATTCGACCCTCGAGAGCCTCCGCCTCATCGGCGAGGACCTGCGTCGCGCCGCCCGCGCCGACCGCTTCTTCGAGGAGCTCGCGGTGCGGGTGTCCACGCACGCCGTCGACGACGACGTCACCGCCGTGGTGGTGGCGATCCACTGACCCCGGGATGCCACCGGCGCCGAGGCCCGGTGGCATCCCTTCTCCGCCCGCTCAGCGCGGGATGACGGAGAACAGGACCTTCTTGCGCACCATCAGCAGGATGATCGCGATGACCGCCGTGTGGATGAGCGTGCCCTGCCAGAGGCTGGCGCGGTCGAGTCCGGGGATGTTCGAGACCGCCAGCACGAAGAACACGTGCACGATGAACACGTACAGGCTCGCCTGGCCGAGGGGGATCCACAGCCAGCCCATGCTCTTCTCGAGCGGTTTCCACGCCACCGTCAGCACCGCGTAGCTGCAGACGAGGACCAGGGGCAGGTCGACGAGCCGGCCCCAGTCGAGGAAGATGCGCTGGTAGCCGGAGTCGTACAGGCCCGCGTAGAGGTCGGCCGGGAACGGGGTCGGGGTGAACCCGTACGTCTCGCCCGCCCACAGGTAGACGAGGAACCCCGCGTATCCGACGACGAAGACACCGGTGACGATCTTGCCGGGCAGCGTCGTCAGCGCGCGGATGATCTGCCGGCGGTAGTAGCCGATGACGAGACCGTGGGTGAACAGCACCTGCCAGATGAACAGCGGGAAGACCGCCTCGAACTGCGACGGCAGACGCGGGTACTCCGAGACGAAGACGTGCAGCAGGTACAGCGCCCAGCTCCCGGCGAGCACCACCCACCAGAGTCGGCGCCGGATGAGCCACATGAGCGCCGGGTACGCCAGGCTGAGGACGACGAACAGCCCCATGATGTTGAACGGCCACGGGCCCATCTCGAGCAGCAGCAGCTGCCGGACGGCGTACCAGGGCGGCGGGTAGTCCAGCAGGCGCTCGCCGTTGGGGTACAGGTCGTACACGCGGCCGGAGTCGCCCGTGCCGCCCTCGCCGGTGCCGCGGTCGGTGAACGTCGTGATGCTCGTCGCGTCGATGAAGGGGACGAAGCCGAGGGCGAAGATCAGCAGCACGACGGCCAGTGCCACGATGTACTGCTTGCGGGCGCGGGCCCACGCCCCGACCGCCGCGGCCCACTCGCCGCCCCGCTTGATCGCCGCGGGGAAGACCATGCCGAGCACGATGCCGCTCAGCAGGACGAACAGCTCGGCGCCGGTGATGGCCCCCACGGCTTTCAGCGCGGCGTAGGCGTACGGGCTCGTGACCTCGATGTGCGTGACCACGACGACGACGATGATGAACCCGCGGATCATGTCGATGCGCAGGTCGCGGCTCGCGGACGTGTCGTCGTACCGCCACTTCGGGAACAGCCGTCCCACGATCCCGGAGGCGAGGAAGGCCACGGCGAGCACGGCCGCGCTGCCGGTGATCCAGTTCATCTCGTCGTTGGCGGGGGCGGCGTCCTCGCGCACCTGCACGGTGGTCGCGGAGCCCTCCTGCGGGGTGATCACCTCGGTCAGGGGACCCCAGCGGATGAGACCGGATGCCACCAGGTCCGAGCGCAGCGCGGCGGCCAGCTCGCCGTCGGCCGTGGCGCGCCAGTCGACCTCGCGGTCACCGGCCTCGGCCTCGGGCCGGACGGTCTCGAGCCACGTGACGGTGTCGATGCGCGGGTGGGCGGGCAGCTCCGCCAGGACCTGCCGCCACCACCCCTGCTTGACGGCCAGCTCGGTGTCGCCCTCGCGGGCGAAGTCGTACAGGGCGCCGGTGTCGAGGACCATCGGCAGGCCCTCGTCCACCGCGAAGCGGTCGTAGAACGACTCCTGCGGGGTCGTCGTGTAGCCCCACCGCTCGTCCAGCCGCCCGGCGACCTCCCCCTCGGCGGGGGCGGTGTTGGTCTCCAGCGGCACGTCGCGTCCGGCGGCCGCGGCGGCCTCGCCCTTGCCGAAGTAGTACATCGTCAGACCGACGTGGTCCACGGCATCCCGATCCGGGAAATAGGGGCCGTAGGGGTCGTCCGCCTCGGTGAGCAGACCGTCGCCGTCGGTGTCGAGGACGCGCAGGTCCCGTGCCGACAGCGCGTCGAGCCGTCCGTCGGCGCGCTCGAAGGGGTATCCCGCGCCGTACGACGGCGCCCACACCGTCTCGGCGTCGGAGGATCCGGCGTGGACGGCGTCGGCAACCTGCTCGAAGGCGCGGACGTAGGCGGTCGGCTGCTGACCCCAGCTCTGCCAGGACCCGTTCATCTCGGGCGCGAAGCGCACCAGCTGCCGCGTGCCGTACTGCGTCGCGTAGTCCTCCAGCTGCGTGTTGAGGGCGGCGGCATCCGTCCCGCTCAGGCGCGACAGGTCCACCGTGGGCTCGAGCGTGAGCATGAGGGCGGCGCCCTGTCCCGCCACCTGGAAGGCGGCGCGCTGCCACTCGGCGCGCGCCCGGTCGTCGAGGGGGTAGGGGATGCGGACGGCGTAGACCGCGGGGGTCTCGCCGAGGCGGTCGCGGTAGCCGTCGGGGCCGTCGTCGCCCCAGTTCAGCTCGGGTCCGTAGCGCACGTCGCCCGTCGCCGCGGTCGTCCGGTCGTCCGTGGCCGCGGTCGCCGGTCCCGCACCGAGCAGAGCCGCGGCTCCGACGAGCGCCAGTGCCGCAGCGAGTCGTCTCACCGTGTGTCTCACGCGCGCTCGCTCTCCAACCGCCAGACGTTGCGGTCGCCGACCCGCTGATAGCGCAGGCGGTCGACCCCGGCGCGGGCGAGAGCCAGTCCACGGCCGCTCTCCTGGTCGACGTCCGCCATCGTCGGGGCGCTCAGGTCGACGTCCACCGGGTCGGCGTCGTCGGACACGGTGGCCGAGACGGTGCGGGCGTCGGCCGTGAGCTCCACGGTGAACCGGCCCGGCCCCCGGTGCGCGGGCGCGTGCTCGACGACGTTCCCCGCGATCTCGATCACGGCCGTGTCGAAGCCGAACCGGACGCGGGGCTCGACATCGCCGACGTCGAGCCACCACGCCGAGAGCGCGTCCAGGACGAGCTCGATGCTCTCGACCTCGACGGCGAGATCGAGAGAGCGCCGAACGGGGATCTCAGTCACGCAGGGCCTCGTCGACGGTGGCGCGCGGGCGGAGGACGCGGTCCAGGTTGGTCAGGCCGAGAACCATCGTGACCTGTTCGGTCGGGGCGGCCAGCCGCAGGTCGCCACCGGACTGGCGGGCGGTCTTCAGGCACGCGACGAGCGCGCCGAGGCCGGACGAGTCGATGAACTCGGTGGCCGAGAGGTCGACGACGACGACCGAGCCGCCGGTGCGCGCGATCTCGTCGGTGACCGTCTCGCGGAACGAGCGCGCGGAGACCATGGTGAGACGGCCGCGCGGAGCGACGACGGTCGCGCCGTCACGGGAGTCGATGTCGACCTGGAGCATGTCAGAAACCCTTCGGTTCGTGGTCGGAGGCGGAGTACAGCACCGCGCGGATGATGATGCTGAAGACGGCGAGGTCGTAGAGGACCCAGGCGATGTTGACGAACGGGGCGATGCCGTCAGCCTGACCCGCGATGAAGCGGATCGCCACGATGACGAGCGACGCCACGAGCGCGGCCATGACGAAGAGCTGGGGTCTCACGAGGTCCCAGCGCGGGCGGTTCTCGAGGGAGCGCGTCTTCGGGGTGACGGAGAAGGCGAGCGAGCGTCCGCGGTAGACGTTGTCGAACGCGCTGGTGACGGCGCGGATCCACACCGGGAAGAGCGCGAGGGAGTACTGCGCGCCCCGCCAGGTGGGGCGGCCGTTCGCCACGACGATGAAGAGCAGCTGGTTGACGAGGAAGAACGGGATGAACCGGGCGAAGAAGTCGAGGCTGAAGGCCTGGACCGGCATGACCCCGAACGACAGGTTCAGGATGGGGGCGGCGACGTAGACGACGGCGGCGAAGCCGGCCAGGTAGCTCCACATCGTGCCGAAGTACATGATCCGCTGTCCCCAGCCGAGGCTCTTCTGCAGCAGCGGGTTCTCGCGGAACATGACCTGCATGGTGCCCTGCGCCCAGCGCAGCCGCTGCGTGAGCATCGTGGGCAGGTCCTCGGGGGCCAGCCCCTTCGCGAGAACCTCGTCGTGGTACACCGACCGCCAGCCGAGACCGTGCAGGCGCATGGAGGTGGCCATGTCCTCGGTCACCGAGATGGTCGCCAGCGGCATGACGGCCTGCGCCTCCTCCTCGCGCCCGACGTCGAACGAGTCCACGAGCATGCTGACCGACTCGACCGCCGCCAGCGGCGACAGGTGCCGGTCGCCCAGGGCGTCGAGGGTCGTCTCGTCGATGGCGGCGAGCGAGGCGGGGTCGCCGGTGATCTCCGCCAGGGCGGCGAGCTCGGCCCGCACGTCGGCGATGTCCTGATCGCTCAGCTCGCGGCGCACGGCCTGGATCCGCTGCTGGAAGGAGTAGGTGAGGTCGGCGAGGGCGTCGCCGCGGGCGATGCCGGTGCGCAGGTCGTCCAGCGCGGTCGAGACGGCGTCCAGCGCCGCAGCCACCCGCGGGTCGGAGCCGAAGTCCCGCCGGGCGCGGGCGAGCACGCGGCGCGAGGAGCGGACGCCCCGGTTCACCGCGAGCGTCACCTCGCCGACGTAGCGGGAGACACCGAGCTGCATGAGCGCCTCGCGACGCAGGATGGCGTTGGAGCCGCAGAAGAACGCGGCGTTCCAGCCGTCCTTGGACTGCTGGATGGGGCCGTAGAACAGCGGCGCCTGGCTGCCGAGCGGGTCGCTCGGGGGCACGTTGACGAACCACTGCGGCGTCTGCACCAGGGCGACCTTCTCGTCCTCGAACCAGCCCAGCGTGCGGTCGAGGATGTCGGGGGAGGGTATCTGGTCGGCGTCGAGGATGAGCAGGAACTCGCCCTCGGTGACCATGAGCGCGTTGTTGAGGTTGCCCGCCTTGGCGTGCCGCGGGCGGTCCCGCCAGGCCTCGGACCGCGTCACGACGCCGATGCCCTCCGCCTCGGCGAGGGCGCGCAGCTCGGGCCGGTCGCCGTCGTCGAGGATCCAGGTCTCATGCGGATACCGGATGGCCTTGGCGGCGCGCGCGGTGTCCATGACGAGGTCGAGGGGCTCGTTGTACGTGGTGACGAGGACGTCCACGGTGGCCTGCCGGCGCATCGTGGGGGCATCGTGCCGCTCGCGCAGGCGCCAGGCGCCGATGGCGAACAGCAGCGAGTCGATGAAGCTGTAGGTCTCGGCGAGCACGAGGGGGACCGCGATCCACCACGACTCCCAGTTCACCGAGGCGAGCCAGCGCCAGACGATGTAGTTCAGCCCGGCAAGGACGGCGACCAGGGCGACGATGCGGACGAGGGCGAGTCGACGGACGATCGACGTCTCGCGACGTCGGGCCTCCCGCCGCTTCTCGTCGCGGCGGATCGTTGTCTCGACGACCATGCGCCCTCCTCTTCCACCCCTCATCCTCATAGAAATCTCGCAGCTCTGACAATTAAGCAACGGCGTTGCGAGAAATGGATGCCACCGGCTCGGGGGGCGATGTCGGAGGCCGATCGTATCTTCGACCACAGGGATTGAGAGTGTAGAACACATGTTCTAACCTGTGGGAGTGAGGGCGATCGTGCGAGACCAGGTGCAGGCCGTGCCCGACGTCCACGCGCTGCGGGCGCGGCTCGAGCATATGCAGGGCCGCCGGATGGACGCCCCCGTGCTGCCCACCCACCCCGCGTTCACCGCCCTGCTGCCCGGCGGCGGTCTGCGGTCGGGATCGGCCTACGCCGTCGCGCGGTCGATGTCGCTGCTGCTCGCGCTCATGGCCCGTCCCTCGCAGGACGGCGCCTGGTGCGGGGTCATCGGCATGCCCGAGCTCGGCGCCGAGGCGGCGGAGAAGTACGGTCTCGACCTCGACCGCCTCGTGTTCATCCCCGATCCCGGTCCGCGGTGGCTCGCGGTCACGGCGACGATCGCGGAGGTGCTGCCCGTGGTCGCGGTACGGCCGCCCGCGGGATCGACCGCGGGGCGCGGCGGGGCCGAGACCGCGCGGCTGGCCGCCCGGATGCGCGACCGCGGCACCGTGCTGCTGGTGCAGGGGGCCTGGCCGCAGGCGGAGGCGGTGATCGACGTCGCGGATCCGCGCTGGTCGGGGCTCGGTCAGGGACACGGATACCTGGCGGGGCGCGAGCTGACGGTGTCGGTCAGCAGCCGGCGGTCGCCGAACGCGCGCCGGGCGCGCATGCTGCTGCCGGCGGCCGACGGCACGATCGAGCTGCTCGGCGCCCCGACCGAGCGTCTCGTGCCGCGCCACCGCGACGAGGTGGCGGACTACCGCACCCGGGCGGTGGGGTGATGCAGGCGCCCGCGCGCAGCCTCGTGCTGTGGTTCCCCGACTGGCCGGTCACCGCCCTGCGCCGGGAGGCGACCACGCCGCCCCGCGCGGACGCGGCCATCGCGGTCTTCGAGAAGAACATCGTCACCGCCTGCTCGGCGGCGGCCCGGGCGCAGGGCGTCCGGCGCGGCCAGCGGCGTCGCGACGCCCAGGCGCTGTGCCCCGCGCTGACCGTCGTCGCGGCCGACCCCGTGCGCGACGCGCGGGCGTTCGCGCCGCTCGTCGCGCGCATCGAGGAGCACGCGCCGGGCGTGCAGATCGTCCGCCCGGGGCTCTGCGCGCTGCGGGCGCGGGGTCCGGCGCGGTACTACGGCGGTGAGGAGGAGGCCGCCCGGACGCTCCTCCGGCTGCTGGCGGCCGACGACGTCCTCGACGTCCGCGCGAGCGTCGCGGACGGCATCTTCACGGCCGACCAGGCCGCCCGCACCGCCCCCGACGCCGCGACCGTCCGCATCGTGCCGCCGGGGGAGGCCGGGTCCTTCCTCGCCCCGCTCTCGGTGGCCGCACTCGACGACGACGAGCTCGCGGGGCTGCTGTCGCGTCTGGGCGTCCACACCCTCGGCGACTTCGCCGCCATGCCGGTCAGCCGCGTGCGGGAACGGTTCGGCGAGCGGGGGACGCGGCTGCACGCGCTGGCGGCCGGGTGGGACTCGCAGCCCGTCGTCCCGCGGACGCCCCCTCCCGAGCTGCACCGCACGGTGGCGTTCGAGCCGCCGCTCGACCTCGCCGACCAGATCGCGTTCGGGATGCGCGTCGCGGCGGAGGAGTTCGTCGCCCAGCTGGGGGCGCACAACCTCGTCTGCACCGAGCTGCGGGTCGTCCTGACGGGGGAGCGGGCCGAGCGCAGCGAGCGCGTCTGGCTGCATCCGGGCTCGTTCGACGCGGCAGCGGTGGTCGACCGCGTGCGCTGGCAGCTCGCCGAGGACGGCCAGGGCATCTTCGGCAGCGGGGTCGCGAGCGTCCACATCGAGCCCGAGGCCGTCGACGACGCCGCCCACCACGCCAAGGGGCTGTTCGGCGCCGGTTCCGACGAACGCGTCCATCACGCCCTCTCCCGCGTGCAGGCGATGCTCGGCCACCGCGGCGTCGTCACGCCCGTCATCGGGGGCGGGCGATGGCTCGCTGAGCGGCAGGTCCTCGTCCCCTGGGGGGATCGCGCCGTCACCGCGAAGGACCGCTCGCGGCCGTGGCCGGGCAGTCTCCCCGACCCGCTGCCGGCCACAGTGTACCCCGAGCCGCGGCTGATCGAGGTGACCGACATCGCGGGGGCCACGGTGACGGTCGGGGAGCGCGACGTGCTGAGCGCGCCGCCGGCGGTGCTGGTGACCGGCGGGCAGCGGCGGCGTATCCGGGAGTGGGCGGGTCCCTGGCCCATCAGCGAGCGGGGATGGGACCCGCTGCGGCGGCGGCGGGCGCACCGGTTCCAGGTCGTCGACGACGACGGCGGCGCGTGGCTGCTCGTCGCCGAAGAAGGGGAGTGGCGGGCGGAGGGTCGATATGACTGAGGCATCCGTCCTCCGGACGGCGGCGCGCTGATGGGGTGGCACAACCCGCCGGTCAAGTGGTCCGAGCTCGAGCGTGCGCTCAGCGACGCGCAGCGTCCGACGGGAACGCCCTCCGGCGGCGACGGCGGAGACAGTCCCGCATGGTCGCACAAGCGCGGTCCCTACGTGCCGCCGCGCATCCAGCGCCCGGCCGACACGGTGCCCTACGCCGAGCTCCACGCGCACTCGTCGTACTCGTTCCTCGACGGGGCGTCCTCGCCCGAGGACCTCGTCGAGGAGGCGGAGCGCCTCGGACTGCACGCCCTCGCCCTCACCGACCACGACGGGTTCTACGGCATCGTCCGTTTCGCCGAGGCGGCCGAGGCCCGCAGCGTCCGCACCGTCTTCGGTGCGGAGCTGTCCCTCGGCCTGCCCGGACCGCAGAACGGCGAGGCCGATCCGGCCGGATCCCACCTGCTCGTGCTCGCCCGGGGCGAGGAGGGCTACCACCGTCTCGCCGCGGCGATCACCCACGCGCAGCTGACCGGCGCCGAGAAGGGGCGGCCCGTCTACGACCTCGCCGACCTCGCCGAACGCTCCGGAGGTCCCGGCGACCCGCACTGGGCCGTGCTCACCGGATGCCGCAAGGGCACCGTGCGTCAGGCGCTCGCCGCCGAGGGGCCGGCGGGGGCGGCTCGGGCACTCGACGAGCTCGTCGCCCTCTTCGGGCGCGACGCCGTCGACGTCGAGCTGATCGACCACGGCAATCCTCTGGACTCCCGGCACAACGACGTGCTCGCCGCCCTCGCGGCCGAGCGCGGACTGCCCGTCCTCGCCAGCAACAACGTCCACTACGCGGCACCGCAGAAGCAGATGCTCGCGGCCGCCGTCGCGGCTGTACGAGCGAACCGCGGCCTCGACGAGCTCGACGGGTGGCTCCCCGCCCATGCCGGCGCCCATCTGCGCTCGGGAGCCGAGATGACGGCGCGGTTCGCGCGCTACCCGGGCGCGGTCGCGCGCACCGTGACGCTCGCCGACGAGCTGGCCTTCCCGCTGCGCCGTGCGAAGCCGGCGCTGCCGCGCCAGACCGTCCCCGACGGCCACACCCCCATGTCGTACCTGCGGCAGCTGGTGTGGGATGCCGTCCCCCGCAAGTACCCGAACCTGTCCGATGACGACCGCGACCGCATCGAACGCGAGCTCGCCGTCATCGAGATGAAGGACTTCCCGGGCTACTTCCTCATCGTCTACGGCATCGTGGCCGAGGCCCGACGCCGCGGCATCCTGTGCCAGGGGCGGGGCTCGGCGGCGAACAGCGCCGTCTGCTACCTCCTGGACATCACGGCGGTGGACTCGATCTTCTACCAGCTGCCGTTCGAGCGGTTCCTGTCGAGCCTGCGCGACGAGGAGCCCGACATCGATGTCGACTTCGACTCGGACCGGCGCGAGGAGATCATCCAGTGGGTGTACGCCACCTACGGGCGCGACCGCGCCGCCCAGGTCGCCAACGTCATCCAGTACCGGCCCAAGAACGCCGTGCGCGACATGGCGCGGGCCCTCGGGCACTCGCCCGGTCAGCAGGACGCCTGGTCCAAGCAGGTCGAGCGCTGGGGCGCGACCCTCGAGACGGGGGCCGACCACGACATCCCCGACGAGGTCATCGAGTTCGCGGCCGAGCTGCTGAAGGCGCCCCGACACCTCGGCATCCATTCGGGAGGGATGGTGCTCACCGATCGCCCGGTCGGGGAGGTCGTGCCGATCGAGCACGCCCGCATGGAGGACCGCACGGTCATCCAGTGGGACAAGGACGACGCGGCCTGGATGGGCCTGGTCAAGTTCGACCTGCTGGGCCTGGGCATGCTGGCGGCCCTCCAGTACTGCTTCGACCTGATCCGGGATGCCACCGGCGAGACGTGGGAGCTGTCGACCCTGCCCAAGGAGGAGAAGGCCGTCTACGACATGCTCTGCCGGGCCGACTCGATCGGGGTGTTCCAGGTGGAGTCCCGGGCGCAGATGGGTCTGCTGCCCCGCCTGCAGCCGCGGCGGTTCTACGACCTCGTCGTGCAGATCGCCCTCATCCGGCCCGGGCCGATCCAGGGCGGCGCGGTCCACCCGTTCGTGCGGCGGAAGCTGGGCCAGGAGCCCATCACGTACGTGCACGAACGCCTGCGCCCGGTGCTCGAGCGCACGATGGGCGTCCCGGTGTTCCAGGAGCAGCTCATGCAGATGGCCGTCGCCGTCGGCAACTGCTCCGCCGAGGATGCCGACCTGCTGCGCCGGGCGATGGGGTCCAAGCGCGGACTCGAACGCATCGAGCAGCTGCGCGAGAAGCTGTACGCCGGCATGGCCGACAACGGGCTCGTCGGCACGGTCGCCGACGATCTGTACGCCAAGATCCAGGCGTTCGCGAACTTCGGCTTCGCGGAGTCGCACTCGCTGTCGTTCGCGCTGCTGGTCTACGCCAGCTCGTGGATCAAGCTGCACTATCCCGCGGCCTTCCTCGCGGGGCTGCTGCGCGCCCAGCCGATGGGCTTCTACTCGCCCGCCACCCTGACCGCGGACGCGCGCCGTCACGGGGTGCAGGTGCGCCGTCCGGACCTGCTGCGCTCGGGGGTGCAGGCCGGTCTCGAGCCCGTCGCCGACGACGGGCCCCGCGCGGCGAGCGGACTCGACGCGTGCGCCGCGGCGCATCAGCCGCCGACGGGGGAGTTCGACCCGACGGCGCCCGACGACACCGACGCCCACCGTCGCGACGGCTCCTTCGCCGTGCGTCTGGGGCTGGCCGAGGTCACCGGTATCGGGACCAAGGTCGCCGAGCGCATCGTCGCCGAGCGCGAGAGCAACGGCCCCTACCGCGACATGCGCGACCTCGTGCGGCGCACCGGGCTCGTCGCCGCGCAGCTGGAGGCCCTCGCCACCGCCGGGGCGTTCGACAGCCTCGGCCACACCCGCCGCGAGGCGATCTGGCTCGCGGGGTCGGCGGCGCAGGACCGCCCGGAGTTCCTGCCCGACTCGCTGGTGGCGGTGCAGCCGCCGCTGTTCACCGACCCGTCCAGCTACGAGGTGCTCGCCTCCGACCTGTGGGCGACGGGGCTGTCCACCGACGACCACCCGATGACGCACTTCCGCGCCGCGCTCGACGCGCGCGGTGTCATCACGTCCCGCGAGCTGCGCACGCACGAGACCGATCGTCGCGTCGAGGTCGCGGGGCTGGTCACCCATCGGCAGCGTCCCGCCACGGCATCCGGGATCACCTTCCTCAACCTCGAGGACGAGCACGGCTTGATGAACATCATCTGCTCGGTCGGCGTCTGGAACAGGTACCGGCGCGTCGCCCGGGAGTCCCCGGCGCTCATCGTGCGCGGGATGCTGGAACGCTCCGTCGAGGGCGTCACCAACCTCGTCGCCGACGGCTTCACGGATCTGCGGGTCGGGGTCGCGCACGTCTCGCGGGACTTCCGGTGACGGGTGAAAGCCCGCCCGGCTCCGGGCCGTGCATGGGCGCCCTCACTAGACTCGGGGCTCCGAGACCCGGTTCCGAGGGAGCGACATGACCGACACGCCCAACCCGCCCGAGGGCTGGTATCCCGACCCCGCCGGCAGCGGCGACCTGCGCCGCTGGGACGGGGCGAGCTGGACCGACGAGCTGCGTCCGCCCGCTCACGCTCCCGCGCCCGACGCCGCGGACAGCGCCGCGGACGCCGGGACCGCACCGTCGGCGGAGGAGCCGGCGGTCGTCTTCGGCGATGCCGCGCCGGCGCACCCCGCGTCCGTCCACGAGACCTCGTCCGACGCCGCGCCCGTGCACCCCGCGCCCGTCGACGCCGCCGCGCCGACCACCGACGCCCGTCGCGATGCGGCCGACGTCCGTCACGAGGGCGGCGACGCCGCTCCGCACGAGGGCGGCGACGCGGCGGACGGCCGTCACGACGGTGCCGAGGACGCCGACGCCCGCCGTGACCGCACCGCCGCCTGGGACGCGGAGGCCGCCGACCGCGACCGTCCCGCCCCGCCGGCACCCCTGACTCCGCCCGCGTACTCCAGCGGCGCGCCCGTCCCGCCGCCGTACTCCAGCGGCGCCCCCGTCCCGCCGCCCGGCGGCTCCGCCCCGGCGAGCGGGTACGGCTCCGCTCCGGCAAGCGGGTACGGCAGCTCTCCGACCACCCCGTACGCCGCCGCCGCTCCCGCATACGGCGCCGCGGCCGGGTACGGTGCGGCCGCCGGATACTCCGCCTCCCCGACCGGAGGGGCATCGACCCCCGCGCGGGCCGGCGACCCCACCACCGTCTGGATCTGGCTGCTGGCCGTGCTGCCCCTGGTCAGCACCCTGTCGCTGTTCCTCTTCGACTGGACGGGCGCCATCGAGGCGTCCGTGTACAGCTCGATCTACGGTTCGTCGAGCGCCGGATCGCTCGCCTTCCTCGGGACCATCTCCGGCTTCACGCTGCTCGCGCTGCTGCTGAACGCCGCGGTCGTCGTGTTCTCGTTCCTCGACTGGCGCACCCTGCGCGCGCGGGGCGTCGACCGTCCGTTCCACTGGGCGTGGAGCTTCCTCATCCTGGCGATCAGCACGAACGCGGTGTACCTCATCGGCCGCAGCGTCGTCGTCCGCCGGCAGACGGGCAAGGGGCTCACCCCCCTGTGGGTGTGGATCGCCTCGACGGCCCTCGCGTTCATCATCGGCACGGTGTTCGTCCTGTGGCTGCTCGACCGGACGTTCGTCATCATGCAGCAGGCGGGCATCGGCGCGTACTGAGCCCCCGGCGAACGGCCCCGGCGCTTCGGCGACCGGGGCCGTCCGCATCCCGGGACACCGCGTCGCGCGAGCGGAGCGAGAGGCGGGGAGCAGGATGCCGCGGCGTTCTCCGTCGTCGCGGCCGGGCGCACTGCCGAGGAGTCAGCCGCGGGCCGCGGCGATGGCGTCCCAGAGCGCGTCGGCCGTCTCGTCCTTCGACCCGGCCGCCCGGCTGACGACGTCCCCGGCCCCGGTGACGACGACCACGGCGTTCTCCTGCGACTCGAAGCCCTGCGTCCACCCCACCGCGTTGGCGGCGAGCAGATCCACGCCTTTGCGTGCGGCTTTGGCACGCGCGCGCTCCAGGAGCTCCGCCTCGTCGGCGACGGTCTCGGCCGCGAACGCGACGATCGTCTGGCCGGGCCGGCGGCGGCTCGCCAGACCCGCGACGATGTCGGGGTTCTCCACGAGCTCCAGCGTCAGCGTGTCGCCGCCGGTGCGGTCCTTGCTGAGCTTGCGCTCGGACACCGCGGCGACGGAGTAGTCCGCCACGGCCGCGGCCATGACGACGACATCGGCGTCGGGGGAGGCGGCATCCATCGCCCTCTGCATCTCCGCGGCCGTACCGACGCGGACGACCTCGACCCGAGGATCGGGGACGACGTCGGCCTCGAGGTGCGCGGCCACGAGGGTCACGCGCGCACCGCGCGCGACGGCGGCGCGGGCGAGGGCCACTCCCTGGCGTCCGCTCGAGCGGTTGCCGAGGAAGCGCACGGGGTCGATCGGCTCGCGCGTGCCGCCGGCGCTGACGACGACCGACAGGCCGTCCAGATCGTGGGGACGCTCGACGAGCGCGAGCGCTGCGGCGACGATGTCCTCCGGCTCCGACATCCGCCCGGGTCCCGAGTCGCCTCCGGTGAGCACGCCGTCGGCGGGACCGACGACGTGGACGCCGCGTTCGCGCAGCACCCGCATGTTGTGCGTCGTCGCGGGGTGCCGCCACATCTCGGTGTGCATGGCCGGAGCCACGACGACGGGGGCGGTGGTCGCCAGCAGCGTCGTGCCGAGGAGGTCGGAGGCCAGTCCGGCGGTCATCGCGGCGAGGGTGTTCGCGGTGGCCGGGGCGACGATCACGAGCTCGGCGGACTGGCCGAGCGCGACGTGCCGCACCTTGGCGACGTCGTCGTGCACCGATGTCGTGACGGGGTTGCGGCTGAGCGCCTCCCACGTCGGCAGGCCGACGAAGCGCAGCGCGTCGTCGGTGGGGATGACGTGCACGTCGTGCCCCGCCTTCACGAGCAGCCGCACGAGGCTGACGGTCTTGTAGGCGGCGATTCCCCCGGTGACCCCGACGACGACGAACATCGTCCCAGTCTTCCAGGTCCGCGCATCCCTCTCCTCACGGTGAACGCTCTCTCGCGGGGGAAGCGCCGCGTCGCGGCGTTTCCCCCGGCGCGGAGCGTTTCCTGCCCCGACCTCGGGAGACGGGCCCGCCGGGATCCGGACGAGCCGGCGCCCGGTCGGCGGACGGGTCCGGTCGGCGGACGAGCCCGGCGGACGGGCCCGGGAGCTCGGCGCGCGGGTAGCGTGGATGCCGTGTGCACCGTCGTCATCGACGTCCCGGTCGACCCGCGCGACCCCGTCCGTCTGCTCGCCGTCCGCGACGAGGAACGCGACCGTCCCTGGCGCGGTCTCGGCCCGTGGTGGCCCGAGCACGGGGACGTCCTCGGCGTCCGCGACGACCGCGCCGGCGGCGCCTGGCTCGCCGTGGATCTCGCGGCGGGGCGTCTCGCCGTGCTGCTGAACCGCGAAGACCTCTCGGACCGCCGCGACGACGAGGTCGTCAGCCGGGGCGGCATCCCTCTGTCCGCCGTGTCCGGGGGGCTCCCCGCCACCCCGCCCACCCGCGGGTTCAATCTCGTCGAGGTGGATGCCGCCGGCGCGCACCTCGTGGAATGGGACGGCGTCGTGTCGCGTCGCAGCCGTCTGCAGCCGGGCACGCACATGGTCGCCCACCATGCGGTCGACGACCCGGGGACGCCGCGCATCGCCCGCTGGCTGCCGGAGTTCCGCGCCGCCGGACTCGCGGACGGGGCCGCCTGGTTCACACCGTGGCTGGACGTGGTCGCGGCCGGGACCGCGGACCCGTCGTCGTCCGTGCTGCGTCGCGACGCCCACGACCAGCACGTCCTCGAGTCCCTCCTCGTGTGCACGGCCAGCATCGGACCCGACGGCATCGAGGTGCGCGAGGCCGCGCTGTCCGAGCCGGGGGAGTGGGACGGCGGCATCCAGGACCGCCTGCTCGCGCGCTCGTGGGGGCGCAGTAGGCTGGAGGACGTCCGCCTCCGTAGCTCAGGGGATAGAGCGCCGCACTCCTAACGCGGGCGTCGCAGGTTCGAATCCTGTCGGGGGCACCACCGGCCGCCTCCCCCGTTGGGGAGCGTCCACCCTCAACCGCCGCCGAGACAGCCTTCCGCGGAGATGCGCACCGACGTGCGATCGGTCCGCCCGTCCGCGGCGTCGCTGACGCTCAACGGCGACGGGAGGCGCTGACGGCGGTTCACCGGCACGGCGACGACGGTCTCCCCGTCCGGCTGGACGACGGGATTCGGGATGCCGCGGACTCCCGGCACCCGCACCCGCACGGGCACGTCGTCGTGGTTGCGCACCTGCACGCGCACGACGCTCGCCCGCGGTGAGCACACGTCGCGCGACACCGCGTCCACGGCGAGCGGGACGGGGACCGACTCCGCGGCCACGCGGTTCAGCGCCGCGGCCGTCCGGGCGTCGAGGCCGAGCTCGGACGCGGCGCTGCCGGGGCCGACGGGCAGCAGCTGGGGATTGCGGTGCGTCAGCGTCGCCGTCAGGACGGCGGCGGCGAGGTAGCTCCCGGCTGCTGCGGCGTGGCGATCGTCCTGCGCGCTCCACAGCCGTGCCGTGCCGGGGGCGACGCCGTCCGCCGGGGTGCCGTCGGCGGCGCCCTCCTCCACCGCGCGGACGAAGGCGGCCCCCACGGGAGCGGTGCGCGTCCACCCCGTGGTGAGCGCCTCGTCCGCGTAGGCGGCGTCGAGGTCGTCCTGCATCGCCCGGAGGGCCGACGGACCCTCCCCGTACCCCTGCAGGCGGACGCTCGTCGGCGACGCCCACGTCTCGAACAGCACCGTCCGGGTGGCCGACGAGGCGGCGCGGACCCGGTCGTGCATCGTCCGGGCCGCGGCGTGGAACGACGCGCTCGACCCGCCGTGCGCGGCAGGGAGCGCGGACAGGCTGAACTCCTGGGCGACGACGGCGTCCCAGGGCTCGTCGAAGACGTGCGGCCGGTTCTCCAGGTGCCACTGGAGCGACTGCCCGCCGACGGCTTCGAGGCTGATGTCCAGCGGCACGCCGAGATCGGCGGACAGCCGCGACACGATGCCCGGCACCCCGCCGGTGCCGCTGTCGTTCAGATCGTCGACGGTGCCGCTGCCGTACGACACGGTCGGCTCCTCGAACCCCTGCGTGAAGCTGTTGCCGACGAACAGCACGCGGTCGCCGGCCCGGACGACGGGCGCGAGCTGGGCGGAATCCTGGATGCCGGGGGCTCCCGGTCCCGCGGCGTCCTGCGGGCGCGGGTCGAAGGTCGAGACGCCGAGCCGGGCCCCGTCGGAACCGGTCGCCGCCGTCGCCGGCGTCGCCGTCAGCACCGAGGCGACCACCGCCGCCAGCACCGCGAGGGCGCGGCGACGGGCGGATGCGGTGGGCACGTGGTCCTCGGGGTCGGGGACGCCGGGGCGTCCGGGCGGGCTTGCTCCCAGCATCCGGCACGGAGGTGAACAAACGGCGCGCGACGAGCCGGGAAGACCCGGACACGACGATGCCCCGGCACGCGGCCGGGGCATCGTGGGGACCGCGCGGCGGTCAGGCCTGCTCGGTGACGGCGAACTGCACGCCGCCCTGCCCGTCGAGCTGCGCGTCGAGGACGCGGTCGTCGAGGACCTCGGCGGCATCCGTGTCCAGGAACACGCGGGCGCCCTGGTTCTCCACGACGGCGTCGGCGGGCTCCGGCTCGGCCACGACGGACAGCCGGAACTGCGAGTCGGGGGAGCCCGCTCCCTCGATGCGGACGCCGCCCTGGGCGGCATCCGGGAACTGGGCGGTGATCGTCTTGACGGCGCTGGTGGCCTCTTCCGTGAGTGTCAGCATGGCGACTCTCCTTCTGTGTCGACGTCAGGAGCCAGCCACGATTCCGAGATCGGGACGGAGGGTCAACCTGAGGGCATCATTGCCAGCGTTCTCTCACGAAGGTCGCAGCCGGCTCAGGGCAGCAGCCCGGCGCGGCGCGCGCGGGCGACGGCGGCGTGACGCGTCGATGCGTCCAGCTTCGCCATCGCCGAGGCGAGATAGGACTTGACCGTCGTCTCGCGCAGGTGCAGGGCCTCGCCGATCTCGCCATTCGTCGAGCCGACGGCCGCGCACGCGAGCACGTCGATCTCGCGACGGGAGAGGTGCACGTCGGGGGCGTCCCGGACCTCGGGGGCGTCGCCCGACAGGGCGGCCAGGCGCGCCTCGAGCTCCTCCAGCCGCCGGCGCACGTCGCCGTCGCCGACCGTCGCGGCGATGCTGCGGAGCTGGGCGTAGCTCTGCCGGATCTCCTCGCGGGCGGCGGGGCCGATGCCCTCGTCCGCGGACGGCAGGGCCGACATCCGCCGCTGCACCTCGGCCCGCACGCGCAGCTCCGTGCCGAGCTCGCCGGCCACGTCGAAGGCCGGACGCGCCTCGCGCTCGCCGAGGGGCGCCTGGGCCCAGGAGCCGCAGTACAGCACGCCGCGGGCGGCCCCGCCGACGAGCACCGGGACGGCGAAGAGCGTCGCGATGCCCTCGCCGAGGATGGCGCGGTCGTAGTCATGGGTGATGGACCGGGCCGTGCGGTAGTCGAGCGTCAGCCGGGGACGTCGTTCGACGAGCGCCCTCCCGCCGAGACCGCGCTCCGCGTGGACGACGAGGCCCTCGATGCTGCGCGTGCGCGCGCCGACGATCGAGGAGACGTGGACGGCGCCGTTGTGCTCCAGGCCGCCGAAGGCGACGGGGAAGTGCGTGCGCCGGGCGAGCTCGACCACGGCGGTCGCGACGAGGGAGGCGTCATCGGCAACGGTGGCGGGGGCCTGCACGCAGTACCTACTTCCGGGGGTGACGGCTCCGTCGCCGCCTTTCGTAGCGTCGACCATACCACCGGGGATGCCACGGCCCACCCGGTCATATCCCCTTCCGGTGCAGTGCGGCGCCGGGGATTCATGAGGCAAGGAGGCCACATGACGGACAGTCGGATCGACGGTTCCCCGAAGGGTGCCATCGACTACATCGCGGTCGAGGAGTCCGCGCCGTTCCGGGAGTTGAAGAGGCGTCAGCGCAGCTTCGTGTTCCCGTTCGCGGTCGCGTTCCTCGTCTGGTACTTCGCTTACGTGCTGCTGTCGTCGTTCGCGCCGGGGTTCATGGCGCAGCCGGTGTCGGGGGCCATCACGGTGGGCCTGCTCATCGGCCTCGGCCAGTTCGTCACGACGTTCGCCATCACCATGGGCTACGTCGCGTACGCCAACCGCCGGCTGGACCCGCTGGCCGAGCAGATGCGCACCGACCTCGAGCGCTCCGAGAGGGGTGAGGCATGAACGAGGTCTTCGGCTCCGTGCACGCCGCCGTGCAGACGGTGGAGAACAACCCCATCCTGAACATCTCGATCTTCGGGGCGTTCGTGGCGGTGACGCTGTTCATCGTCATCCGGGCCAGCCGCAACAGCAAGACGGCGGCCGACTACTACGCCGCCGGCCGGTCCTTCACCGGTCCGCAGAACGGCTTCGCCATCGCGGGCGACTACCTGTCGGCCGCGTCCTTC
Organism: Microbacterium sp. LMI1-1-1.1; assembly: GCF_040815675.1. Classification (NCBI taxonomy): domain Bacteria; kingdom Bacillati; phylum Actinomycetota; class Actinomycetes; order Micrococcales; family Microbacteriaceae; genus Microbacterium; species Microbacterium sp. LMI1-1-1.1. The sequence continues at coordinate 182,740 of NZ_JBFPNN010000001.1, forward strand.
CTCGGCATCTGCGGCGCGATCGCGATCAACGGCTACGACGGGTTCCTCTACTCCGTCGGATTCCTGGTGGCCTGGCTGGTCGCTCTGCTGCTCGTCGCCGAGCTGATGCGCAACACCGGCAAGTTCACGATGGCGGACGTGCTGTCGTTCCGCCTGCAGGAGCGACCGGTGCGGATGGCGGCGGCCATCACCACCCTCGCCGTCTGCTTCTTCTACCTGCTGGCCCAGATGGCCGGTGCCGGCGGTCTGGTCTCGCTGCTGCTCGGCATCACCGAGCGGGTCGGGCAGTCGATCGTCGTCGCCGTCGTCGGCGTCCTGATGATCGTCTACGTGCTCATCGGCGGGATGAAGGGCACGACCTGGGTGCAGATCGTCAAGGCGTTCCTGCTCATCGGCGGCGCCCTGGTCATGACGATCTGGGTGCTCGCGATCAACGGGTTCAACCTGAACACCCTGCTCGAGAGCGCGGTCGCGGCCTCGCCCAAGGGAGAGGCGATCCTCGGCCCGGGCCTGCAGTACGGCGCCAACCCGTGGGACTTCCTCTCGCTCGCCCTGGCCCTCGTGCTCGGCACCGCGGGACTCCCGCACGTGCTGATGCGCTTCTACACCGTGCCGACGGCCAAGGAGGCCCGGCGTTCGGTGGTGTGGGCCATCTGGCTGATCGGGCTGTTCTACATCCTCACCCTCGTCCTGGGCTACGGCGCCGGCGCGCTCGTGGGGGCGGAGACGATCCTCGCCGCACCCGGAGGAGTGAACGCGGCCGCGCCGCTGCTGGCCCTCGCGCTCGGCGGGCCGATCCTGCTCGGCTTCATCTCGGCGGTGGCGTTCGCGACGATCCTGGCGGTCGTGGCGGGTCTGACCATCACGGCGGCGGCGTCGTTCGCACACGACATCTACGCCAACGTCGTCAAGAAGGGCGATGTCCCGCCGGACGGCGAGGTCAAGGTCGCCCGTCGGACGGTCATCGTCATCGGCGTGCTGGCGATCGTCGGCGGCATCGGCGTGCAGGGACAGAACGTCGCGTTCCTGGTCGCGCTCGCCTTCGCCGTGGCGGCCTCGGCCAACCTGCCGACGATCCTCTACTCGCTCTTCTGGCGCCGCTTCACCACCCGCGGCGCGGTGTGGAGCATGTACGGCGGGCTGGGGTCGGCGCTCGTGCTGATCCTCCTCTCGCCGGTGTTCTGGGGCGGGCCGACGAGCGTCTTCGCGAACACGGGCGTGGCGATCTGGCCGCTGAACAACCCGGGCATCGTGTCGATCCCGCTGGGCTTCCTGCTCGGATGGCTCGGCTCGATCACCTCCTCCCGCCGGGAGGATCCGCGCAAGGCGGCCGAGATGGACGTGCGCTCCCTCACGGGGCACGGGGCCGAGAAGGCCACCAGCCACTGAGGCTGTGTGACGAGGCGGGGCCGGGGGCATCATGCTCCCGGCCCCGTCCGCGTCCGCGGGCGGTGCGACTTCGGCCCGCGTCAGGCGGGGATGCGCAGGCTCCGCCCGAGCAGGACGCGGCTCTCGTGATCGAGGAGCGCCCGCTTGACCTCGGGGTACCCGCCGTATTCGCCGATGGATCCGTCGGAGCGGACGACCCGGTGCACCGGGACGACGAGGGAGAACGGCGTCTTGGCGCAGGCGGTGCCGACGGCGCGTGCGGCACGGGGAGCGCCGGCCATGACGGCGACCTCGCCGTAGGACGCCGTCTCGCCGTAGGGGATCCCGCGGACGGTCTCGAGGGCCTCGCGGGCGAAGCCGCCGATCAGTCGCCAGTCCAGCGCGACCTCGAACTGCCGCCGCGTTCCGGCGAAGTACTCGTCGAGCTGCGCGCACAGGGCGGCCGCCGGGGCGTCGTCCGGCTCGGGCAGCACGCCCAAACGCGGGCCGAGAGCCGCAAGGGACACGTCGATCCCGTCGTGGGCGAGGTCGAGCGAGACGAGCGCGTCGTCGACGAAGACGAGGACGGCGGGGCCGACCGGAGTGTCGTGGATGGTGCGGGTGATTCTGCTCATGGGGTCATCCTGTCCATCCCGGTCCACCGCCCGCGGGGCCTCCGCGTCGTTCCGTGGACGGTTCCGCTCGTTCGCATGCTGGGGAGGAACGGCCGATCCGTCGGCGTGTCCGATCCGGCGAAACTCGGCCTGACTACAGGCGATCGTCGGAGACGCCGCCTAGTCTGGCAGACGTGTGGCGAGCTGAGGGTGGCGCCGTGATGGGCGCGGAGGGTGACGAGACGTCGTCCGTCGATCCGGGCGAGCTGCGATTGTCGGAGCCCGGCATCGTGGTGCGCCACGTCGCCGACCCCGAGCGCGACCGCATCCGCGCCGAGGCCGCGGTCCTCGGCGGGAGGTCGACCCTCCTGCGCTTCGACGACGCCCTCGACGCCGGTATCGACATCACCAAGGCCCACCCGGGATCTCTCCCGCAGTTCATCACCGGCCGCGCGACGATGCTTTCCAACCTCTTCCGCGACGAGGTGGCCCTGCGCACGGCGCGCATGGCCGCGGAGCGGATCACCGCGAAGAACGTCGAGTTGCGCACGGCGCGCGGGCTGGAGCCGGTGCACCTGGCCGTCGGCCTCGCCGGCTGGAAGGTCGGGGGAGTGGAGTGGTCCGCCCCCGTGCTCCTGCGTCCGCTGGCCATCCGCCGCCACAACGGCGATTTCGAGCTCAAGCTCCACGGCGCGTTCGTCATGAACCCCGAGCTCGCCCGCGCCTTCCGCACCCACTTCGGCATCCAGATCGACAGCGCGGCGCTCGCCGGTCTCGCGTACGACCAGGGCGTCTTCAAGCCGCAGCCCGTCATCGACCATCTCCGCCGGCTCACGACGCACATCCCCACGTTCGTCGTGCACCCGCGTCTGGTCATCTCGTCCTTCGCCGACGTGGCCTCCGGGATGTCGCGCGACACGCACGACCTCGACGACCCGCTGCTGAACGCGCTGGCCGGTCACGTCGACGACCGCGAGCGCGTCACGGTCCGTCGCGACGAGCCGACGGTGCTGAGCCCCGACGAGCGGACGCCCGCGGCCGACACGCTGCTGCTGGACGCGGACGCGGAACAGGAACGCGTCCTCGCGCGCATCTCCGCCGGGCACTCCCTCTCCGTCCACACCCTCCCCGGCACCGGCGGCACGCAGACGGTCATCAACGCCGTCGGCCAGCTCGTGCACGACGGCAAGCGCGTGCTGGTGGTCAGCGCGCGCCGTTCGACCCTCGACGGCATCCGGCACCGCCTGGCGGGCATCGGCCTCGCGGGCCTCGCCGTGACCCCGCGTCACGTGCGCCGCGACCTCATCCGCGCGATCGGGCGCAACGAGAAGGCCGAGCAGCCCAAGGTCGCTGACATCGACGACGCGCTCGTGCGTCTGCGGGCCGTCCTGCGGGACTACCGCTCCGCCGTGACCGAGCCGCACCTCGCGCTCGGGGTGTCGGCGCTGGACATCCTCCGCGCCCTCACCGCCTTGGCATCCGGGGACCACGCCCCCTCGACCGAGGCGCGACTCGACCTCTCCACGCTGGAGCGCCTGGCCGGTCGCCGCGACGCGGCGGCCCGCGCGCTCGCCACGGCCGCCCGTCTCGGCGAGTTCCGCTTCGGGCCCGACGACTCGCCGTGGTACGGCGTGAGCTTCACCCGCACCGAGGACGCGCGCGCCGCCCACGACCTGGCGGCCAAGCTGCACGCCCAGGACGTCCCCCGCCTGCTCGAGCGCGGCTACGAGCTCATCGCGCAGACGCGCATGCGCCCGTTCCAGACGGTGTCCGAGCTGGGCGCGTACCTCAAGCTGCTGCAGGGCATCCGCGAGTCGCTCGACCGCTTCAGCCCCACCGTCTTTGAACGCCCCCTCGGCGAGCTCATCGATGCGCACTCGCCGCGTCGCGACGGCTCCGCGATGAGCGGGCCCAACCGTCGCCGTCTCCGCCGGCTGTCGAAGGAGTACGTGCGCCCGGGGGTGCACGTCCCCGACATGTACGACGCCCTCGTCCGCATCCAGCAGCAGCGCACCGAGTGGCAGCGGGTCGTCGACGCCGGGGTGACCCCGGAGGTGCCGCTGGGCCTGGGCGACGTGCACGTCGGATGGCAGCGGGTCGACTCGCTCCTGGCGGAGCTGGACGCCGTCCTCGGACGACAGGGCTCGGACCGCCTGGCGACCCTGCCCGTGCAGCGCCTCGTCCGCACGCTCGCCGGCCTCGCCGCGGAGTCCACCTTCTTCGACAACCTCGTCGAGCGCGCGCAGCTGCGCTCGGAGCTCGCACGTCTCGGCCTCGAACCGCTGCTGGTCGAGCTGTCCGTGCGGCACGTCCCCGAGGAGCGGGTCGGCGCCGAGCTCGAGTTCGCCTGGTGGCAGTCCGCCCTCGAGCACCTGCTGCGCACCGATCGTGCGCTGCTCGGCGCCAACACGACCGTCGTCGACCGCCTCGAACGCGATTTCCGCCTCGTCGACGAGGCGCACGCCGCCGCCGCGGGACCGCTGCTGGCGACCAAGCTGGCCACGCAGTGGCGGATCGGCATCGTCGACCACGCCCACGAGGCGGCCGCGCTGAAGAACGTCCTCAAGGACGGCCTGCACACCGCGCAGGAGATCTCGGATGCCGCGCCCACGCTGCTGCGCACCCTCGCCCCCGTGTGGCTGGCCTCTCCCTACGAGGTGCCCGACGTCCCGCACGATCTCGCGTTCGACGTCGTGATCGTCGCCGACGCCGCCGCGCTGTGCCTGTCCGAGGCGGCCCCTGCCCTCCGCAGGGCGCGGCAGGTCGTGCTGTTCGGCGACCCGGTCACGCAGAAGCCGACCCCGTTCCGCGTCAGCGCGGCGATCTCGGCAGGAGTCGAGGACGACGTCGAGGTGCCGTTCGACGAGACCTCCGTGTTCGAACGCGTGGCCGAGCTGCTGCCGGTCGAGACGCTCACACGCAGCTACCGTGCCGGCGGCGAGGATCTCGCCGAGCTCGTCAACGACGCCTTCTACGGCGGCGAGATCGTGTCGCTGCCCTGGGCCGGGTCGTACCTGGGCCGCGGCAGCCTGAGCGTCGACTACGTCGAGGGAGGCACGGGTACCCCCGATCCGGTCACCGGCGCGGTGGAGAGCCCCGACGCCGAGGTCGCCCGCGTGGTGACCCTCGTCGTGGAGCACGCCGTCAACCGCGCGTCGGAGTCGCTCATGGTCGTCACGGCCAGCCGTCGGCACGCCGAGCGCGTGCGCGCCGCGGTCGAGGCGGCCCTGGCCGGCCGGTCCGACGTCGCCGCGTTCGTCTCGCGCGACGCGGCGGAGCCCTTCGCCGTCCTGACGCTCGAGGAGTCCGTCGCCGAGAGCCGCGACCGCGTGGTGTTCTCGCTCGGGTTCGGCCTCACCCGGCACGGGCGCGTCCTCAGCGACTTCGGCGACCTGTCCACCCCGGACGGCGAGCGACTGCTCACGGTCGGCATGACCCGCGCGCGGCGGTCGATGGTCATCGTCTCCTCGATCCGGCCGTCCGCGTTCGACGACGGTCGCCTGGAGCACGGCGCCGCGACGCTGATGGGCATCCTCGGCAACGTCGCGGCCCGCGGTCGCGAGAGCCGCCTCGAGGACCTCGCGGACCCGCTCACCCGCGCCCTCGCGCGCGAGCTGCGGCACCTCGGCGTGACCGTCGACGTCGACTACCGCGGTCTGCTCCCGCTCGTCGCGCGGTACAAGGGCAAGGCGGTCGTCGCCGAGAGCGATCCGGAGACGATCGGCGAGTCGCTGCGCGAGACCCTGCGCCTGCGCCCGCAGATCCTGCGCCGCCTGGGATGGCACTACGTGCGCGTCCACGCGTTCGACCTGTACAGCGACCCCGCGGGCGTCGCGGCCCGCATCGCGGAGCTCCTCGGCGTCGTCTCGGACGAGCCGCCGACGGGCGCGACGACCGAGCAGCTCGACCTCCCCGACTGAGGGACGATGAACGAGACTCCGGATGCCGCCCACCCGGGCGCTCCGTCCACGGCCGAGCCGAGCGCGTCCCCGTCCGACGACGCGACGAGCGACCCCGTCTCCGATGTCCCCGCCGCGCCCGACGACGCGTCGACGACCCCGCAGGCGGCGCGGCAGCGCGTCGTGAAGGTCGGGGGAGCGCGGCGTGCCCGCCTCCTCCCGGCACCCGGGACCAGCGCGGAGCCGGCACCGGCCGACGATCGCACGCGGGGGCGGTCGGTCACGCCCGTGGCATCCGGTCCCAACGACGACCGCTTGCGGCAGGACGTCCCCCCGCACTATTGAGCGAGGGCCGCCCCGGGGATCCGATCCCGGGGCGGCCCTCGTCACCTCATGCGCGGGGCTGTCGCTCCAGCAGGTCGCGGATCTGCACGAGCAGCTCCTGCTCGGTGGGGAGCTTCGGCTCCTCCGCTTCCTTCTGCACGCCGGCGCGGGCGGCCGCGCGGGCCTTCCACCGGTTCATCGGGTAGACGAACACGAAGTAGACCACCAGGGCCACGGCGAAGAAGCTGACGATCGCCGACAGGAGCGCCGGCAGGGGGAACGTGACCTGCTGGCCGTAGATCCCCGTGATGGTCGGCCCGAGCGAGCCGTCCTCCGCCGGACGGTAGAACACCTCGATGAGCGGGGTGATGATGGAGCTGACGATGGCGTTGACGACGGCGGTGAACGCCGCGCCGATCACCACCGCGACCGCGAGGTCGATGACGTTCCCGCGGAGGATGAACTCCTTGAATCCCTTGATCATGCGCTGCACCCTTTCGTGCCGCGCCGACCGGGGCTCAGGATGCCGAGGACGACGCGGACGTCTTCGATTCCGACTTCGATGATGTCGAAGATGCGCTGCCGCTGCCACTGCTGCTGCTCGAGCCGGCGGCATCCGTCGTCTTCGATCCGCCGCGCGAGTCGGTGCGGTAGAAGCCCGAGCCGTTGAAGGTGACGCCGATCGAGCCGTACTGCTTGCGCAGCTCGCCCCCGCACTCGGGGCACTCGACGAGGGCGGCGTCGGAGAAGGACTGGACCGCGTCGAAGCGGTGACCGCACTGCTTGCAGGCGTAGGCGTACGTGGGCATCGGGTGATCCTTCGGGTGTTTTCAGGACGCGGCGTCGAGGGACACCGTGCGGGTGGGGGTCACGACGCCCGAGACGGGCTGGTCGTGCACATCGCGGGGGACGTCGTCCACGAGCTCCGAGTCGAAGATGACGGCGTAGACGGGCGGGCACTTCTCCATCGATCCGATGGTCTTGTCGAAGTAGCCGCGACCCCAGCCGAGCCGCATGCCGTGGCGGTCGACGGCGGCGGCGGGGATGACGAGGAGGTCGACGTCGTTGACGGCGATGGGTCCGAGCACGTCGCCGACCGGCTCGGGCACTCCGAAGAGCCCCTCGCCCACCTCGGAGTCGGGGGTCGCGACGGTCCAGTCGAGCAGGCCGTCCTCGCGGGTGATGGGCAGGAGGACCCGGATGCCGCGGGCGACGGCCCCCGTGATGAAGGCGCGGGTGCTCGGCTCGGTCGTCGTCGAGAGGTAGCAGGAGATGCTGCGGGCGCCGAGGCGATCCACGAGCGCGTCGAGCTGGGCGGTGATCCCCGCCTCGGCCGTCTCCCGCGCCTGCGCCGAGACGGTGTGGCGTCGTTCGCGCAGATCCGCGCGCAGCGCGCGCTTGGCCTGCTCGATGCTGTCCGGCATGGAGGTAAGTGTAATTGCGCGTCCCGACACCGCGGTGTCATACGGCAGCGCTAGGGTATCGCCATGCCCAACAAGCCCTTCAAGGCCGTGATTCCGGCCGCAGGACTCGGTACTCGCTTCCTTCCCGCCACCAAGGCGATGCCGAAGGAGATGCTCCCCGTCGTCGACAAGCCCGCCATCCAGTACGTCGTCGAGGAGGCGACCGGCGCCGGCATCGAGGACGTGCTGATCATCATCGGCCGCAATAAGAACAACATCGCGAACCACTTCGACTCCATGCCGGAGCTGGAGGCCAAGCTGCGCGAGAAGGGCGACAGCGACAAGCTCGCCAAGGTCGAGCACTCGTCCGACCTCGCCGACATCCACATGGTCCGGCAGGGTGAGCCCAAGGGCCTCGGTCACGCCGTCCTCCGCGCCCGCAGCCACGTGGGAGACCACCCGTTCGCCGTCCTCCTGGGCGACGACCTCATCGACGAGCGCGACCCGCTGCTGACGAAGATGATGTCGGAGTACGACAAGCGCGGCGCGACCGTCATCGCCCTCATGGAGGTCGACCCCGAGCACATCCACCTGTACGGCGTCGCCGCGGTCGAGGCGACCGAGGTGGACGACGTGGTCAAGGTCACGCAGCTCGTCGAGAAGCCCAAGGCCGAGGACGCCCCCTCGAACCTCGCCATCATCGGCCGCTACGTGCTCGGACCCGACGTGTTCGACATCCTCGAGCACACCGAGCCGGGCAAGGGTGGCGAGATCCAGCTGACCGACGCGCTCGAGGAGCTGGCGACGGGCGGCGGCGACGGCGGCGGCGTGTACGGCGTGGTCTTCCGCGGCCGGCGCTACGACACCGGCGACCGCGTCGACTACATCAAGGCGATCGTGCAGCTCGCGGCCGACCGCGACGACCTCGGTGCCGAGCTCCGTCCTTGGTTCAAGGAGTTCGCGGCGGGTCTCTGATCCGGCCCCGACGTTATGGATCTCTCCGTTCCGCGACGGCACGGTGAGGTGTCGATCCGCCTCATCCGCAACCGCGACGCGCGCATCCTGCAGCAGGAGCTGATCGACAACCGTGCGTGGCTCAAGCGGTGGGAGGCGACGAACCCCGACGGGCCCGTGTCGTTCGACATGCGCCTCGGTGTCAAGCGCCTGCTGCAGCAGTTCCGCGACGGCCTCGGCGTCCCCCTCGTCATGGAGTGGGGCGACGAGGTCGCCGGGCAGCTGAACGTGTGGGGCGTCGCGCGCGGGTCGCTGTCGTCCGCGACGGTCGGGTACTGGGTCAGCGAGCGCTTCGCCGGTCGCAACATCACGACGATCGGCGTGGCCATGGCCACGGACATGTGCTTCACCGAGCTCAACCTGCACCGCATCGAGGTCTGCATCCGGCCCGAGAACCACGCCAGCCTGCGCGTCGTCGAGAAGCTCGGCTTCCGGTACGAAGGGCTCCGCCGCCGGTACATCCACATCGACGGCGACTGGCGCGACCACTACTCCTTCGCGCTCGTCCGCGAAGAGGTGCCGAACGGCGTGCTCGACCGGTGGGTGCGCGGGCAGGTGCCGCCCGACGCGGCGCGCGTGCCCCCGTCCGACCGCGTGTCCTGAAGCCTCGCGCGCGTCGGCCGGCGTTCCCCGCGTCGACAGGCGGCTTCGCGGCGGATTCGGCGGCGACACGCGGAGGGATGCCGAATGGTGACCCCCGCGTGACCTAACGTGGTGCCATGGGTGGGCAGGTTCTCGGCGGTGGGGTGATCGTCCTCGTCGCGGTCGCGCTGTGGTTGGTGTACCTCCTGCCGTCCTGGCAGAGCCGTCACCGGTTCACCTCCGCGGAGCGGAACGCCGTGCGACTCGGGCAGGCGCTGCGCGTCCTGGCGGAGACGTCCGAGACGCCCCGCGAGATCCACCTCGAGCTCACCGCCCGCACCGCCCACCAGCAGCAGAAGCTCGCGAAGCAGATCCAGGCGCAGAAGGCCGCGACCGAGCTCGCCGAGGCCAAGGCGCGCCTGGAGATCGCGCGGGTCGAGAGCGCCCGCGACCGCGACCTCGTCAAGGAGCAGCGCGCCGCCGACCTGGCCCTCGCGAAGGCGGAGCGTCAGGCCGCCGTCGAGCTGGCCAAGGCCGAGCGCGCCGCCGCCGTCGAGATCGCGAAGGCCGAGCGGGAGGCCGCCGTCGAGATCGCGAAGGCCGAGCGCGCCGCCGCCGCCGAGACGGCCAAGGCCGAGCGCGCCGCCGCCGTCGCCCAGAAGCGCGCGGAGCACGCTCTCGCGGTGCAGCGTGCGCGCCGAGAGCGCGAGGCCGCCGCGGGCGGGCCCGAGACGCGCCGTGCTCGCGCCCGTCGCCGATTCCGTCTGACCCTCAGCACTCTCGCACTCGCGGGCGCCGTCGCCCTCGGCGTCGGGGTGACACTGAACGTCGCGGCCCTGATCCTCGTCGGTGGCGCCGTCGTCGTGGCATCCGGAAGCCTTCTCCAGCGCCTGTCGCGCGTCGCCCGCCGCACGGACGTCCGGCCCGTCCCGGTGGCCGCGCCGCGAGTCGCGACCCCCGTGCCGGACTTCGCCGTCGTCGCCACCCCCAAGCCCACGTGGACGCCGCGCGAGCTGCCGCGGCCCCTCGTGGCGTCGGCCGGGTCGCGCGCCGCTGCCGTGCTGGACGAGCAGGCCGCCCGCGAGGCCCTGCGCGCGGCTGCGCGCGAGCAGGCGGTCGCCCGGGACATCGCCGCCGCCGCGCCCACGCCGATCGAGACCGCACGTCCGGCCGCCGCGTCGCCGTACGCGGGCATGGGCTACGTCGACGACGCCGAGATCGAGGACCACGTCCGCCGGCTGCTCGAGCGACGCGCCGCCACCGCCTGAGTGTCGCTGGGGCGCGTCCGTCCGCGCTTCCGATCTCGCAGTTCTGCACGGTTCTCGCAGAATGCGCGGCTGACTCTGCGAGGTCTGCCTCTTTCTCCGAGTTCCGTGCGACGCCGGACCGCGGCACGCCCGGGGGGTGGACCGGTTGGGGGACGTCCCGCGGCCCGTGATAGTGTTGCGGGGTTGTCAGGGCCTGTGGCGCAGTTGGTAGCGCGCTTCGTTCGCAATGAAGAGGTCAGGGGTTCGAATCCCCTCAGGTCCACATCGCACGGCGTCTCTCCTTCGGGAGGGGCGCCGTTCCTCTTTCCCGACGGCACGCGGCGTGCAGGCCGCGTGTGCCGGGCTCCGGAGTTCCCGGGCCGGCGCGCGATCACCGCGGCGGGAACCGGCCGAGCGCGACGATCTCTCCGGAGCCCTGCCCGCCCGCGCGCGGAGCATCCGCCGCATCCGGCTCCGCCGTCAGCCCTCCCGCACCCCGGACGGGGATGCCACGGGCGGGGCGACCGCCGGGTCGGTGTCCCGCAGGCCCAGCCGCGCCGTGGGGACGCGGGCGGTCTCCGGCGCGAACAGGGCGGCGATGCCGGAGACGACGATGATGCCGATCGTGAACCCCGCGACCGTGCCCCAGTCGCGCTCGTGTCCGGGCGCCGAGATGAGACCCTGCGCGATGGCCGGAGTGAACCCCGCCAGCACGAGGCCGAGCATCAGGCTCACCGCCATGCCGGTGAACCGGACGCGGGCGGGGAACTGCTCGGGGAAGTAGGCCGGGTAGAGCGCGTTCGACAGGGTGTAGGCCACCCCGATCACGAAGACGCTCAGCACCCACACGAGGGTCAGGTCGGCGGCATCCACCGCCCGGAGGAGCGCGGGCACGCTCACCGCCTGCAGGACGAGCCCCGCGAGGAACACGGGTTTGCGGCCGATGCGGTCCGCGAGGGCGGCGGCCGGCGGGCCGACCACGACGGCGACGAGGTTGGCGACGGTGATGATCGTCAACAGGTCCTGGCGAGGGATACCGACGACCGTCGTCCCGTAGGCGAGGACGAACATGTTGACCATCGTGTTCACGCCGGTGAAGAGCGTCATCAGGGTGACGCGGACCACGGTGAGACCGTGGTGCCGCAAGAGCTCCCAGAGCGGGATCTTGACGACGTCCTCGGTCTCGCGGGTCTCCTCGAAGATCTCCGGCTCCTCGAGATGACGGCGCAGCGCGATCGCCAGGGCGGTGACCAGGACCGAGGCCCAGAACGGGACGCGCCACCCCCACGACAACAGGTCGGCCTCCGGCAACGAGGCGATCGGGATGAACACGAGGCTCGAGATGACGATGCCGAACATGACGCCGCTCATCGTCCAGCTCGTGTAGAACGCGCGGCGGCCGTCGGGAGCATGCTCCATCGTGAGCGCGCTCGACCCGGGCGACTCGCCGCCGGCCGATGCGCCCTGGACGAGCCGAAGCATCACGACGAGGATCGGTGCGGCGACGCCGATCGACTCCCACGTCGGCAGGCACCCGACGAGGAAGGTCGCCACGCCCATGATCCCGAGACAGGCGAGCAGGGCCCGCTTGCGGCCGAAGCGGTCGCCGACGTGGCCCCACAGCACCGCGCCGAACGGCCGGGCGACGTAGGCGACGCCCACGGTCGAGAAGGACAGCAGCGTGCTCACGCCGGGCTCGCCCTCGGGGAAGAACAGCCGCGGGAAGATCAAGGCCGCCGCCGAGGCGAAGATGAAGAAGTCGTAGTACTCCAGGGCGCTGCCGACGAAGCCGGACACAGCGGCGACGCGGGCGTTGTTCTTCGGTCGGGGGAGGGGTGTCGTCATCGACATGGCTCTCGCTTTCACTCGGAGGGTCGGCGGTGACCCGAGGGCAGCCTGGCCGATCCGCCGAGGGGCCCGGAGACGGTCCGCCATGCTTCGGACCCGGGATGCCACGAGCCACCTGACATGTATGCATGCCAGCCCCGAGGCGCATTCACCTCCGCCTTCATCCGCTCGCGGGACCGCTTCACCTGACTTCCCCGGGCGCGCGCCCCGCCGAGCATCCTCATATGACGTTCCATGACTGCGACGGCCCCGCGTTCACCCGGCGACCGTACGCTCGCATCGGCGACGACCCCCGTCCCCATCTCTCGAGGAGGCCCCCGCATGTCCACTTCGTCCATCGCCGAGCAGGTCGACGAGTTCAACGTCGGCTTCGAGGCGCAGATCGGGCCGCGCCTGTCGGCCGTCTTCTCCGGCGAGCAGAACGACCTGCGCGCCGCCGGCGTCCCCGCCGACGTGGTGTCGGTCGGCGATGAGGTCCCGGATGCCGCCGTCCTCACCCCCGAGGGCGCCTCGACGACGTTCCACGAGGTGCTCGCCGGCAAGACGAGCGTCGTGGTCTTCTACCGCGGCGCCTGGTGCCCCTACTGCAACATCACCCTCCGCACCTACCAGGAGAAGCTCGTCCCGGCGCTCCAGGAGCGCGGCGCCCAGCTCGTCGCCGTGTCGCCGCAGACCCCCGAGGGGTCGGCGCAGGCCGTCGAGAACGGCTCGCTCGACTTCGCCGTCGTCTCCGACCCGGCCAACGCCCTCGCGTCGTCCCTCGGCATCGTGACCGAGCCCAGCGCCGAGGCGCGCAGCGCCCACACCGAGCTCGGCTTCGACGTCGCCGACAGCAACGCCGACGACACCGCCGCCATCCCGTTCCCCACCGTCCTCGTCGTCGACGAGCAGGGCGTCGTCCGCTTCGTCGACATCAAGGTGGACTACACCACGCGCACCGAGCCGGAGGAGATCCTCGGCGCGGTGGACGCCCTCGCCGTCTGACGGACGCCACGACGCCCCGTCCTCCGGCTCCGTGGGGCCAGGAGGACGGGGCGTCGCTGATGTGGGTCGATCCTGCCGAGGTGTGACCACGACTGAACTGCGGTGGACGGTTGCGATCTACTTGTAGTAGTTGAGTCCCCAGCCAGCATTGAAGAACTCGCTGATTGGCGCGTAGAGGACGTACTTGCTGCATTCGCGGCCATCGGCGTCCCCGGTGCAACTCTTGGAGTAATCTCTGATGCCGCTGATCACTCCGAAGGCGTAACGACCTTCGTCCGTGGCGGAGGAGATGACTGGTCCGCCACTGTCACCCTGACCGGCGGCAGGAACCCCCGTCGTTTGCCGGCTCAACGCAAGATCGTTGTAGCAGGGGAGCCCGCCGCCATAGCAGGCTGTTATGTTGACTTCCTCAATGAGGTTGTTGCAGACTGTGCCGCTCCGGGCGCCGGAGTAACAGACGCGACCCCCCACCGCAGTTGCCCGAGCCCCTCGGATTTTCTCGACTCGAGAACCCTTGCCCGTGTTGTCACCTGTCAACACGCCGGGCACCATGTACTCGCTACCGCTTTTGACGTAGGCGGCGGTGTCGCCGTAAGGCTTGCCCGCGGCGCCGAGTCCTCCGGAGAAGCTGCCGATGCCCCATCCGGTGCCGGTTCCGTAAAACCAATCGGGGGAGCCGCCACCTCCGCCGCAGCGGTGCGCTGAGCCCATCGCGGGGGTTTTGCTGCCGTCCGTTCCCCACGGTTTCGCTCCTTCGTTCGATCAGATGGGCTGGGTTGTGGGGGGCTGCCTTGCTTCCAGGAACGTACCTAGGGGCCGGTCGATCCACCACCTAGGGACCGGGTGAATCCCGTGCTGCCCTCCACCGCGGTCTCCGGGGACGGGGTGAATTGGTTTGACGCCGGGAGGGAGCGCGCGTCTACCCTTGGTCCGTCCAAAGGAGGTGTCGATGGCACGATGGCGTCTCATGACACGTCGGACGGTGATCTTCTCCGCGGGGGCGGCGCTGGTCTGCGTTCTCGTCGGGTGCACGGCACCCGCGCCCCTCCCCGGGCCGACCGTGCCGCCGTCGGCGGTGGCCCTGAACGTCGCGGGTCCCGACACGGAAGGGATCTCCGCGTTCTCGGACGGGGGCACCCTCTACGTGCTCGCTCCCGCATCGTCCGGGTGCACCTGGTCCGGAACGCTCCGCCCGTTATCGGGCGTTCACGGGGCCGTCGAGGTCGAGCTCGACCAGGCGACGCCGGAGGTCTGTGCCGCGAACTTCTTCGAGCAATCCCTGGCGTTCGAGACCGGTGTCGACCTCGCGGCGGGCGACACCGTCTTCGTGCACGTCGATCAACAGTTAAGGCGCCTCGGGCCGGCCCGGGAATGACGGATGCCTCGCCCTGCGCTCTCTGGGAGCAGGGTGAGGCATCCGTCGTTCGTCAGCTCTGCGGGGGTGAGGCGGGCTGGGGCGTTGCCCCGCCACGGCCGAGGCGGGCGTGCGAGCGGGAGTAGGCGAAATAGATCGCGAACCCGAGCGCCAGCCAGATGAGGAACCGCAGCCAGGTCTCCACTGACAGGTTCAGCATCAGGTAGGTGCAGATCGCCGCGGACAGGATCGGCAGGACCGGGCTGAACGGCACGCGGAAGCCGCGCGGGAGGTCGGGACGCTTGCGGCGCAGCACGATGACACCGACCGAGACGAGTACGAACGCGGAGAGCGTCCCGATGTTGACCATCTCCTCCAGGATGCCGACGGGGGTGACGCCCGCCACCACCGCGACGATCGCGGTGACCACGATCGAGATGACCCACGGCGTCCGGAAGCGCGGGTGGACCTTCGCCAGGCCCTGCGGCAGCAGACCGTCGCGCGACATCGCGAAGATGATGCGGGTCGCACCGATCATCAGGGTCAGCACGACGGTCGTGAGACCGGCGACCGCACCCGCCGCGATGATGGTAGCCATCCAGGTCTGCCCGTGGAAGGCGAAGGCGTTGGCGAGGGCGGCGCTCGGGTCGAGGTCCTGGTACGAGACCATCCCCGTCACGACGATGGCCACGGCGCAGTAGAGGACGGTGCAGATGACCAGCGACGCGATGATCCCGATCGGCAGGTCGCGCTGCGGGCGCTTGGTCTCCTCCGCCGTCGTCGCGACGACGTCGAACCCGATGTAGGCGAAGAACACGAGCGCGGCCCCCGCGAGGATGCCGCCGACGCCGAACGTCGCCGGCTCCAGGCCGGACAGGAACTGCAGCAGCGGCTGGGTCAGGTCGGATGCCGTCTCGGTCGGGGCGGACGGCGGCACGAAAGGCGTGTAATTCGCGGGATTCACGAACATGATGCCCGCGACGATCACGAAAAGGACGATGAAGAGCTTCACGGCGACCAGCGCCATGTTGACGCGGAGGGATTCCTTGATGCCGATCGTCATGAGACCACCGAGAACGAGGACGAGAAGGATCGCGGGAAGATCGACGACTCCGCCGGAGCTCACCGCTTGCGGCAGAACGACTCCGAGCTGCTCGAAGAACGCGCTCAGATAAGCGCTCCATCCCTGCGCGACGACACTCGCCCCGAGGAACATCTCGAGGATGAGATCCCACCCGATGATCCAGGCGAAGAGCTCGCCGAGGGATGCGTATGAGAATGTGTACGCCGACCCCGAGACGGGCACGGTCGAGGCGAATTCGGCATAACACATCGCGGCCAGCCCGCACGCGATCGCGGCGACGATGAAGCTGATGACGACGGCGGGGCCGGCGACCTCGTGGGCGGCGCGGCCCGTGAGCGTGAAGATACCGGCCCCGATGACGACGCCGACACCGAACACGGTGAGGTCGAGGGCGCTCAAGGATTTCTTGAGCCGGAACTCCGGATCGGTCGTGTCGGCGATGGACTGCTCCACCGATTTGGTCCGCAAAAGGCTCATGCGGCGCCCTCCTTGTCAGCGGCGTTCGGGAGGAACGCCATCCGGGAGGATAGTCCCGCCCGCCCGTCCATGCACACCGCGGCCGCGGCACGGTGGTGCGCCGGGGGAGGAACGCAGGCCGGGTGTAGGGTTTTGCGCACTATGGCAACCAAGCTCATCGCGCATCTGGTGGACGACCTCGACGGCACGGTCCTCGACGAAGGCGAGGGGACGCAGATGACGTTCTCCATCGACGGGCGCGATTACGAGATCGACCTCTCACGACGGAATGCCGACAAGTTCTACCGCGCTCTCACGCCTTTCGTCGATGCGGCACGGCCCGCCCGCTCGGCCGCCCCTTCCGGTCGTTCCGGAACGCGGGAGCCGCGAGGGAGCAGCGGTCTCGACCTCGGCGCCGTGCGCGAATGGGCGCGCGCCCAGGGAATGACCGTGAATGACCGCGGCCGTCTGCCCGCGACCGTGATCGAGGCGTATTCCGCCGCGAATTCCTGACCGCGCGGCTGCGTAATCCTCGGACTGTTTCGCGAATTGGACTGTTCTGACGGGTGATAAAGCGGGTGAATTCTATACCTGCGGCGGGGGAGTGCTTCTCGAGGGGTCATTTATCCCTATCATTGGCCACATGGCCAAGAAGCACATCACCCAGCTCATCGACGATCTCGATGGTTCCGTCCTCGATGAGGGGACCACGGTTCATTTCTCCCTCGAGGGCCGCGCCTACGAGATCGACCTTTCCGACGAGAATGCGAAGAAGCTCCGCGACGCATTCGAGCCCTTCGTCTCCGCCGGCCGCGCCGTCGGATCCGCCGGGGGCTCGACGCGCCGCCCGGGTCGTCCGCGCTCGGCAGGGTCGTCCCGTGACCTCGGCGCGGTCCGCGCGTGGGCCGAGGAGAACGGCCACCAGGTGAACTCGCGCGGCCGCATCCCCGCGAACATCCTCGAGGCCTACGACGCCGCGAACTGATCGCACAGCGAAGCGCCCGGACGTCCCCACAACGTCCGGGCGCTTCGTCGTCGGTCGACGTGGGCGGTGCCGCTGTCGACGTCCGGCTCAGACGAGCGCGGCGTTCGCGGCGCCGACGCTGAGGCGCTCGGCGGCGATACTCTCGGCCGCGGCGAGCGGAGTCACTCCTCGGCTCTCCGCCTCGTCGAAGACACGACGCACGGTGTCGCCGATCCCGGCCACGCGCCCCATGATCTCGTCACGACTGCCGAGCTGCTTCGCGACGAGATCGAGGTAGATGACACCGCCCGCGTTCACGACGAAGTCGGGCGCGTACAGGATGCCGCGACCCGCCAGCCGGTCGGCTCCCGACCGGTCCGCGAGCGGGTTGTTCGCCGGCCCGCAGACGGCGCGCGCGTCCAGGGCGTCGATGACCTCGTCGGTGAGGACCCCGCCGATGCCGGCCGGGACGAAGACGTCGGCCGAGACCAGGTGCGCCTCGCCCGGCTCGACCCAGGCCGCGCCCAGCTGAGCGGCGAGAGCGCGCTTGGCGGGGTTCACGTCCGTGACGGTCAGGGCGGCGTGCTCGGCGGTGAGACGCTCGGCGAGTCGGCTGCCGACCTGTCCCAGGCCGGCGATGGTGATCCGGCGGCCCGCCACGTCGCCGCTGCCCGTGACGCGCTCGAGCGTGGCGACGAGCGAGGCGTAGACGCCGAGGCTCGTGGGGCCGGCCGGCTCGCCCGAACCGCCGACGGCATCGGGGAGGCCGACGACGTGCGCCGTGCGCTCGCTGACGACGAGCATGTCGTCCGTGGTCGAGCCGACGTCCTCCGCCGTCCGGTACAGGCCGCCGAGGCTCTCGACCACGTCGCCCAGATCGAGGAACGCGGCGCGACGACGGTCGGCATCCAGCTCGGTGCCGAGGGGCAGCCCGATGACGGCCTTCCCGCCGCCCGCGTCGAGCCCCGCGGCCGCGTTCTTCAACGTCATCGCCGCAGACAGCCGCAGTGCGTCGCCGAGGGCGTCGCTCCAGGTGGGATAGGTCCACAGACGGGCACCGCCGAGGGCGGAGCCGAGCACCGAGGAGTGGAGGGCGACGGCGATGAATAGACCGCTGCGTCGTCCCGTGATCACCTCCACGCGCTCGTGGGAGAAATCGGGCAGGGGCAGGGCGTTGGTCATCGCGATCCTCGTGTTCGGCCACCTTGTGGGCGGCTCTGCGGCGGTGCCGCGGCGTTGCGGCATCCATCGTCCATTCTGACGCGTCGCGTCGGCGCGCGCGAGTGGCCCCGGGGCCACCTGCGGCGCCCCGGGGCCACTCGGATGCACCGGCCTCGGCCGTGCAGCGCCGTCCGGTCTCGGTCGCGCGAGTGGCCCCGGGGCCACCTGCGGCGCCCCGGGGCCACTCGGATGCACCGGCCTCGACCGTGCGCAGCACCCGCGGCGCCCCGGGGCCACTCGCATCGCCCCGCGACGACCGAGCGCGCGAGCCGGCCGCCGCCGCGCGCGTCAGGGCCGCGGGGCGGACTCCAGCGCCGTCCGACATACCACGGCGGCTGCGGCCGACCACGCCTGCGGGCGGCAGGCGGCCGGGTACGGCGTGGGCACGGAGGACTGCGCGCGGGGGTCGCCGGAATGCAGCTCGGGCACGCGGAAGGCGAAGCCCTCGGCGGCATCCAGGAGTCCCTCGACCACCTGGCGGGCCGGAGCGTCCAGGCCCGCGCGCAGCATGCCGTGGACGGCGATGGCGGTGTCGTGCACCCACACGCTGCCCCCGTGGTACGACAGTGGCCAGTACCCCGCGGCGCCGGTGGACATCGTGCGGATGCCGTACCCGCTCGACATCGACGGGTCGAGGAGCAGCGTCGCGACGTGCGCCTCGTCGTCGGCGGACAGGATCCCCGTACCGATCAGGTGTCCGATGTTGCTGGTGAGCGTGTCGACCGGGCGCTTGTCCCGGTCCAGCGCCACGGCGGGGTAGCGCCCCTCGGGGGTCTCCACCCAGTACGCGGCGGCGAAGCGCTCGCGCAGATCGGCCGCCCATTCCCGCCAGGTCGCCGCCTCGGTGGCATCCGCCGCATCTCCGAAGCGCTCGAGAAGGTCCGCGCCGGACAGGGCGGCCTCGTAGGCGTACGCCTGCACCTCGCACAGCGCGATCGGTCCGTCGGCGAGGCGGCCGTCGCGCCACTGGATGGAGTCGCCGGAGTCCTTCCAGCCCTGGTTCGCCAGGCCGGTGCCGAGGCGGTCGATGTAGTCGAGGAAGCCGTCGCCGTCGCTGTCGCCGCTGTCGCGGATCCAGCCGAGGGCGGCGCGGAGCGCGGGGAGGAGCTCGCGGACCTCCTCGTCCGGCATACCGGCACGCCAGGCGTCGGCGAGCAGGCAGATCCACAGGGGGGTCGAGTCGACGCTGCCGTAGTACTTCGGCGGCAGCACGATGCCCTCACCCGGGATCTCCAGGGCCGACGCCCGCAGCTCGTGCAGGATCTTGCCGGGCTCCTGGGCGGTCTGCGCGTCGTCCTCGGTCGCCTGCAGCCGCGCGAGCACGCGGAGAGTGGATGCCGCGATCTCGCGGTCCAGGGGCAGGGCGAGGCGCGCGGCCCAGAGCGAGTCGCGGCCGAAGAGGGTGAAGAACCACGGCGCCCCGGCGGCGAAGAACTCGTCGCGCGGGTCCTCGGGCAGGACGAGACGCAGCGCGTCGAGATCGCCGAGCGCCCGCTCGAGCCACCGCGCGAGGCGGGGATCGGGGGCTGCGGCGGCGACGGCGGCGGCATCCCACCGCGGGGCGGCGGTGGCCCCGCCCACGACGAGGGCGTCGTCGTGGAGTGTCAGGGTGAAGCCGACCTCCGCGGTGCCGAACGCGGGGACGTCGACGTCCCAGCTCACCTCGATCCCGTCGGTTCCGGATGCCACCCGCCCGCGCGGCGCGACGAGCTCCAGGCCCTGCGCGCCGGCCTCGAGCCGGATCACGTCGTTCCCCGCGTCGGACGCGGCGGGCCGGGGGCGCGCGTGCCCGGACTTCACCTCGTGGAGCTGCGCGAACTCGGGGGTGAGCGTCAGGCGGAGGGTCGTCGACACGGGCTCGGCGACGCGGGAGCGCAGCGTCCACGTCTCGCTGACGCGGCCGTCGGCGACGCGGCGGTCGCGCAGCAGCCGCAGCTTCGGGTCGGGGGTGGGGTCGTCGAGGCCGCGCAGCAGACCGCCGAAGACGATGCGGGAGGGACCGTCGGGGGCCGCGGAGATCCATTCGACGGCCGACCCCTCGCACGAGAGGGCCATCGCCCGGACGTGCCGGACGTCACCGTGGTACACCCCGTGCACGGCCGCGGAACCGATGTCGCCCGTGTGATCGGACCAGACCTGCGTCGGGGCGCGGAGGACGATGACGGCGTCGTTCAGCAGGGGCTGCAGGGGAGCGGGGTCGGAGGCGGTCTCGACGGACGAGACGGCGGGTGCGGTGGTCATGCGGCGGAGGCTCCTCGGGGGACGGTCGGGGCGGGACGGGAAAGCGGTGTCATTCCTTGACGGCTCCCTCGCTGGCGTTCATGATGCGCCGCTGGAAGATGAAGAACATCACGGCGACGGGGATGGTCATGATGGCCGCCGCGGCGAGCTTGATCGGGAACTGGCTGCCCTGGCTCAGCTGTCCGCTGGCCAGGGAGGCGACGCCCTTGGTCAGCGTGGTGAGCTCGGGCGACTGCGAGGCGATGACGAAGTGGCTGAGCTCGTTCCACGACCCCTGGAACGACAGGATGACGATCGTGATGAGGGCCGGCCGCGCCATCGGCAGGACGACGGACCAGAACACCCGGAACGTCCCCGCACCGTCGACACGAGCCTGCTCCTCCACCGATGGCGGGACGGACTCGAAGAAGTTCTTCATGATGAACACGCCGGCCGCGTCGACGAGCAGCGGCAGGATCATGCCCGCGTAGGAGTCGTAGATGCCGAGCTGGTTGATGACGAGGAACTTGGGGATCAGCAGCACCACAGCCGGGACGGCCATGACGGCGACGAGCGCCGCGAAGATGACGCTCCTCCCGCGGAACCGCAGGCGCGCGAGCGCGTATCCGGCGAGCGAGGCGAAGAACACGCGTCCGATCGTGACGAACACCGTCACGATCGCGGAGTTCGCGAACCAGACGGGGAAGTCCGAGTTGAGGAACAGCCGCTCGTAGGCGGCGACCGAGAACGGCTGCGGCACGAGGGAGACCGGGTCCGCCGCCGCCGAGGCGTCCGTCTTGAAGGACGTCGCCACCTGCACGAGGAAGGGATAGATGTAGATGAGCGCGAGCACGCACAGCAGCGCGTACAGCGCGATCTGCCAGCGCAGCGTCTTCGCCGGCATCCGGTGCTTCCGGGGTGCGCGGCGGGGTCCGTCCACGACCTGCTCGGCCAGGACGGCGGTCTGCGGGGATGCCGTGGCGGTCATCGTGCGCCTCCATTCGTGCCCCGGACCTCGTACTGCCGCGCGCGGCGACGCGAGACGGGGCGGTCGCGCAGCACCCAGCGCTGCAGGATCGTCAGGGCGACGATGATCACGAAGAGCACGAAGGCGATGGCGGCGCCCTGGCCCCACTGCTGGGAGAGGAACGCGGACGAGTAGCTGAGATAGGCGGGGGTGAGCGTGGTCTTGCCGGGTCCGCCCTGCGTGCCGGTGTAGATCTGGTCGAACACCTGCCAGGTGCCGATGAGGCCCAGCGTCAGCACGGTGAACAGCACCGGCTTCAGCTGCGGCAGGGTCACCCGCCAGAAGCGCTGCCAGCCGTTGGCGCCGTCCATCATCGCGGCCTCCATCACGTCGCCGCCGATGTTCTGCAGCCCGGCGATGAAGAGCAGCATGAACGTCCCGGAGGTCGTGAAGACCGCCATGAGGACGAAGGCCGACATCGCGACGGAGGGGCCGGCGAGCCAGTCCCACCACGAGACGCCCAGGAAGGTGTTGCCGGTGAGGGCGGCCGGACCGGTGGTGACGCCGACGGCGCCCAGCAGGTTGTGGACGACCCCGGACGGGTCGTTGAACCAGTTCGGCCCGTTCACGCCCAGCCACGACAGCACCTCGTTGACCGCGCCGGACGTGGAGAAGAGGAACAGCCAGAGGACCGTGATGGCGACGGAGCTCGTGACCGAGGGGAAGTAGAAGGCCGTGCGGAAGAACCCGCGTCCGCGCAGCACCGCGCGGTTGACGAGGACGGCGAGGAAGAGCGAGAGGGCGGTCTGCAGGGGCACCACCAGCAGGACGTACCAGGCGTTGTTGCGCAGCGCCGTGCCGAAGTCGCGCTCGGCGAGACCCCCGCCGGTGGTGACGGCGGCGTAGTTGTCGAGGCCGACGAAGTTCACGTTCGAGGAGAAGGGGCTCCCGCGACCGGTCCAGTCCGAGAAGCTCACCCACAGCGCCATCAGAACGGGGACGAGCAGGAAGATCCCGAGGATGATCAGCACGGGGGCGGTGAACAGCCAGCCGGCGGCGGCCTCGCCGCGCCGGATCCCCGCAGAGGGGGAGCCGGCGCGACGGGGCGCGGAGGTGAGAGCGCTCATGATGGTCCGCTTACGGGACGATCGCCTCGAGGTTGGACTGCACGCCCGTCAGGATCGACTGCGGGTCGCCGCTGCGCAGCGACTCGATCTGCGCGTTGAAGTCCGTGATCACGTCGGCGGCGCCGGCGAGGTTCGGCGGGAACTGCGCGTAGTCGGCGCCGGCGAGGAACGCCGACAGGTCGGGGTTGGCCTCGGTCCACGCGTCGGCGGCGGACTGGATGGACGGCATCGGGCCGAACGCCTCCGAGAACGCCAGCTGCTGGTCGGTGCCGGTCAGGTACTCGACGAGGGCGCGCGCGTCGTCCTGGTTCGCGCTGTCCGCGGCCAGGCCCCAGCAGTTGGTGAACTGGAGCGTGCCCTTGCCGCCGGGACCCTCGGGGAGCTCGGCGACGACGTAGTTCACGTCGGGGTAGTCGGCGGTCAGGGCGCCGGTGATCCAGTTGCCCTCGATGGTCATGGCCGCCGCCTGGGTGCCGAACGCCTCGCCGCCCCAGCCCGCGCCGATGTCGGCGGCGAAGGCGAAGCTGCCGTTCTCGAGGTTGGTCTTGACGTACTGCAGCGCCTCCACGTTCTCGGCGCTGTCGGCCGTGGCCGCGCCGTCGGTGAGGAGGCCGCCGCCGGCCTGCGCCATGAACACGCCCAGGCGCTGGTACTCGGCGCCGAAGGCGAGGCCGACCTGGCCGTCGGTGGTGAGGCGCTGGGCGACGGATGCCAGCTCGTCCCAGGTCGTCGGGATGTCGGCATCCGTGAGTCCGGCCGCGGCCCACAGGTCGCTGTTGATGATGAGCGCCAGCGTGGAGAAGTCCTTCGGGGCGCAGTAAAAGGAGCCGTCGACGGTGAAGTTCTCGACGAGGGACGGGTAGAAGTCGTCCTTGTTGGCGAGGTCGTCGCCGTACGGGGCGATGAAGCCGTTCTCGGCGTAGCCGGCGAGGGCCTCGGGGGCGAGGTAGAACAGGTCCGGCGGCGAGCCGGCTGCGAAGCCCTGCGACAGCTGCTGCGGGAGGTCGTTGGCGACCTGGACCTGCGCGTCGACGCCGGACTCCTCGCTCCACGCGGCGACGGCCTCCTCGACCGCCTGCGTCTCGGCGTCGCCGGAGGAGCCGATCAGGACGCTGAGGGAGCCGCTGCCGCTCGCCTCGCCGCTGCCGGAGTCGTCGAAGCCCGACCCGCACGCGGTGAGGGTGAGGGCGCCGGTGGCCAGAAGCGCGCCGGCTCCGAGCCAGGTGCGCGCGATGTGCCGTGTCATGTGTCTCTCTCCTTCGATGAGGCATGCACCCCTCCGTGTGACGTCGGAGGGTCGCTGTTTGAACGTTCAAATAGCGATACGGTGAGAGTACGAACACCGAGCCCCGGATGTCAAGGCGGTGCCGCCGCCTACAATGACCGTCGACCCGAGGGAGGACGCGCATGGTCAAGGCCCCCACCGTCGACGACGTCGCCCGGGTCGCCGGCGTCTCCCGGCAGACGGTGTCCAACGTCGTCAACAGCCCCGACATCGTGCGGGAGGCCACGCGGATGCGCGTGGAGCAGGCCATCGCCGACCTCGGATACCGTCCCCACGCCGCCGCGCGCCGGCTCCGCACGCGCCGCAGCTCGACCATCGGCATCCACCTCGACCCCTACGCCGGCGGGATCTCCGGCGTCGTGCTCGACCGGTTCGTGCACGCCCTCACCGAGCGCGCCGGCGACCGCGACATGCGGGTCGTGCTCTACGCCGCCCGCACCCCCGAGGAGGAGATCGCCCGCCTCGGCGACCTGCTCGAGGGAGGGGAGGTGGATGCCGTCGTCGTCACGGGCACGTTCCACGGCGACCCCCGCACGGGCTGGCTCACGCAGCGGGGTCTGCCGTTCGTCTCGTTCGGGCGCCCGTGGGGCGAGGACGACGTCGAGGCTCCCGCGCACCTGTGGGTCGACGTGGACGGGGCGGCGGGCACCCGCGCGGCGACGCGCCACGTGCTCGGGCTCGGATCCGGACGCGTGGCCTTCCTCGGCTGGCCGGCCGGCTCGGGCACCGGCGACGAGCGCGAGCGCGGCTGGCGCGAGGCGATCGCGGACGCCGGAGCGGCCGGGGTGCGGTGGACCATCGAGGAGAACGTCGCCGCCGCGCGCGACGTCGTCGCGGCCGGGCTCGCCCGCGACGCGGACGTCGACGCGATCGTCTGCGCGAGCGACTCCCTCGCCATCGGCGCGCACCTCGCCGTGTCGCTCGCCGGGCGGGAGGGACTGCCCATCGTGGGCTTCGACAACACGCCGGCGGTCGAGGCGCTCGGGATCTCGAGCGTGGAGCAGTTGCCCGAGCGGGTGGCATCCGGAGCCCTCGATCTGCTGATGGGCGAGAACGGGACGGTCGTCGCCCCGCGCGCCGCGACCGCGGGCGCCGCCCACGTCCTGGTCGAGCCGCGCCTCGTCGTGCGCTGACGGGACGGGGCCTCAGGCGGGGCGGCCGATGCGGCGGGACAGCTCGGCGGCCGAGGCCGTCGCGGCGGCGGCGAAACGCTCCGGGTCGGCGCGCACGACATCCGCCGGCCACGTCACCGCGATCGCGGCGGCCGGCCACCCCGCGTGGTCCCGCACGGCCGCGGCGACGGAGCGGAAGCCGGGGGTGACCTCCCCGTCCTCGACCGCGTACCCGGTCGCGCGGACCTCGCGCAGCAGATCGCGGAGGGCCCGCGGGCTCGCGGGCCCGCGACCGTGACGTTGCGTGAAGGCCGTGGCATCCGGGAACGACGCCCGCACCTGCTCCCGCGGGAGGGCCGCCAGCATCGCCACCCCCGTGGCGGTCAGGTGGGCGGGGAGTCGGACGCCCACGTCGGTCACCAGTGCGGGACGCCGGGGCGCGCGCTCCTCGACGATGTACAGCACGTCGCGCCCGGCCAGCACGGCGAGGTGCGCGGACTCCCCGACGCGGTCCGACAGGGCGGCGACCAGCGGACGTCCCAGCCGCGCGAGGGGCTGCTGACGCGCGTACCCGCCGCCGAGCTCGAACGCCGCGGTGCCCAGTCCCCAGCGGCGATCGCCCGGCAGGTGCACGACGTACCCGTGCTGTTCCAGCGTCGCGAGCAGGTGATACGTGCTGGACCGGGGGATCCCCAGCGCGGACGCGATCGTCTGCGCCGCGACGGGTCCCGGCTGCCGCGCGAGCAGCGAGAGGATCCGCAGCGTCTGATCGGCGGCGGGCACCTGGGGGCGCGGACTGTCTGGCATGACAGACACAGGATGCCAGAACACCGCGGTTCCGCGCCCGCGCACGCGGTGGAATCGGGGTATGAACAGCAGCGTCACCGTCGGAGCGTCCCCCCTCACCCCGCGCGAGGTCGTCGCCGTCGCGAGAGAGGACGCGACGGTGCGGATGGATGCCACGGCCCTCCGCCGCGTCGCCGATACCCGCGCGCTGATCGAGGGGCTCGCCGACGACCCGCAGCCCCACTACGGCATCTCGACCGGCTTCGGCGCGTTGGCGACGACGTTCATCGCGGAGGACCGGCGGGCGCAGCTGCAGGCGAGTCTCATCCGCTCGCACGCCGCCGGCACCGGCGGGGAGGTCGAGCGCGAGGTCGTCCGCGCGCTCATGCTGCTGCGTCTGCAGACGCTCGCCACCGGACGGACGGGCGTGCGGCCGGTGGTCGTGGAGACCTACGCCGCCCTGCTCAACGCCGGCATCACGCCCGTCGTGCGCGAGTACGGCTCGCTCGGGTGCTCGGGGGATCTCGCCCCGCTGTCGCACGTCGCGCTCGCGGTCATGGGGGAGGGCGAGGTCCGCGACCGGGACGGCGCGCTCACGACCGCCGCCGCCGCGCTCGCCGTGGCCGGGATCGCCCCCGTCGCCCTCCGCGAGAAGGAGGGACTGGCCCTCATCAACGGCACCGACGGCATGCTCGGCATGCTGCTGCTCGCCCTCCACGACCTGGAGGTGCTCCTCACCACCGCGGACGCCGCCGCGGCCC
Source organism: Microbacterium sp. LMI1-1-1.1 (assembly GCF_040815675.1). NCBI lineage: Bacteria > Bacillati > Actinomycetota > Actinomycetes > Micrococcales > Microbacteriaceae > Microbacterium > Microbacterium sp. LMI1-1-1.1. Next base: position 209,360 of record NZ_JBFPNN010000001.1, read on the forward strand.
TGTCGATCGAGTCGCAGCTGGGCAGCGACGCCGTCTTCGCGGCGGATCTCATGGCTCTGCGGCCGCAGCACGGACAGGCGGCATCCGCGGCCAACCTCCGGGCGTTCCTCGCCGGCTCGCCGATCGTGGCGAGCCACCGCGGACCCGAGTGCACGCGCGTCCAGGACGCCTACTCGCTGCGCTGCACACCCCAGGTCCACGGCGCCGCCCGCGACACCGCCGCCCACGCCGCCCTCGTCGCCGGCCGCGAGCTCGTCTCCGCCGTCGACAACCCCGTCGTCACGGTCGACGGGCGGGTCGAGTCGAACGGCAACTTCCACGGCGCGCCGGTGGCGTACGTGCTCGACTTCCTCGCGATCGCCGTGGCGGACGTGGCATCCATGTCCGAGAGGCGGACGGACCGCGCGCTGGACGTCGCCCGCAGCAACGGCCTGCCGCCGTTCCTCGCCGACGAGGTGGGCGTGGACAGCGGCCTCATGATCGCGCAGTACGCCGCCGCCGGCATCGTCTCGGGGCTGAAGCGCCTGGCCGCGCCCGCGTCCGTCGACTCCATCCCGTCCAGCGCCATGCAGGAGGACCACGTGTCGATGGGCTGGGGCGCCGCCCGCAAGCTGCGCCGCGCTCTGGACGGGCTCGCGCGCGTGCTGGCGATCGAGGTGATGACGGGATGCCGCGCCCTCGACCTGCGCGCCCCGCTCGCGCCCGCGGCGGTCACGGGAGCCGTCCGGGCGCTCGTCCGCACGCGGGTGGCCGGTCCCGGTCCCGACCGGTTCGTCTCTCCCGAGATCGAGGCGGTCGCGGAGCTCGTGGCCTCCGGCGCCGTCGCCCGCACCGCCGTGGATGCGACCGCCGTGGAAGCGACCGCCGCGGACGCCGGCCCGGTCGACGCCGCCCCCGCCGGTGCGACCGCCGCGGACCGGGAGGGAGCCGCTACGGCGTGATCAGCTCGAACTCGTCGGGCGGGGTGGCATCCACGTCGTCCCAGTCCCCGTCGTGCCACGTGAAGATCGCGACGGCGCACGTCACCATGCGCTCGTCGCGGTCGGCCAGCCGCGAGACGAGCGCGCTCAAGCCGGGGTCGTGGGCGACCACCATCACCTCGGCGGCCCCCGTCGCCCGCGCGGCGTCGAGGATGGTGTCCGGGGCGGCGAGGTAGAGCTGCTCCTGGGTGACCACCTCGGTGTCGAAGGCATCGGCGAACGCCGCGGCGGTCTGCTGCGCCCGGAGCGCCGAGCTGGCCAGCAGCACCTCCGGCCGGACGCCCTTGCGCAGCACCGTCCGCGCGATCTCCGGTGCGTCCCGACGTCCGCGGTCGTTCAGCGGACGGTCGTGGTCGTCGAGGCCGTCGTCGGCCCAGTCGGACTTCGCGTGTCTGGCGAGCACCAGTTGGATCATCGTCGTCTCCCCGCAGGACCGGTTCGTCGGTGACGGACGACGCCGGGCGCACGGTGCATGCGTCCGTCCCGGTGTCGGCCGTGGAATCGTCCCCACGATAGCGGCGCTGAGAAAAGGCGACGTCGAGGTGGCGCTCGACGGCTGTTCTCTGCCATAAGCGTCCTGTTCCGCGCCACCGGGAGCCTGTCGCGGACGGTCGGGCCGGGTGCCGGGCATCAGGCCGTGCCGACGTAGGCCCACGCGCGGATGCCGCCGGCCAGCTGCACCGAGATACGGCGGTAGAGGGCGAGCTCGTACTCGTCCACGGCGTCCAGCTCCGCGATGGTGAGCGGGAGGACGGTGCCGAAGACGCGGTCGCGCGCGTCGCCGGTCGGGCGGATCACGGGCCGGGCGGGGGATGCGGAGGTCGGGTCCGCGGCATCCATCCACTCCAGCCGGAACCCGGGCAGGGCGTCCGGCTCGCCCGCGACGCGGCGCCCCAGGATGTCGAGTTGCACCTCCGGCCGCTGCAGCCCGCCGTACGCGAAGACCGGCTCGGTCGCCGCCGCGGCGCTCATCCGAACACCAGGTGGGCCACGGTGAAGATGACGAGCCCGGCCAGCGCTCCCACGATGGTGCCGTTCAGGCGGATGTACTGCAGGTCGCGGCCGACCATCAGCTCGATCTTCTCCGTCGTCTCCTCCGCGTCCCAGCGCTCGACCGTGTCGGTGATGATCGAGGCGATGTCGTGGCGGTAGCGGCCGACGAGGAAGACGGCGGCGTCGGTGATCCAGCCGTCCACCCGCTTCTGGAGGGTCTCGTCGCGGCCGAGCCGCACGCCGATCTCCGCCAGGGCGGAGGAGGCGCGACGGCGGAGCGAGCTGTCCGGATCGGCCAGCGCCGTGAGGAGGCCGGCCTTGGCCGTGTTCCACGCCTCGGCGGCGAGCCGGCGCACCCGCGGGCTGTCGAACACCGCGGCCTTGGCCTCCTCGAGGCGCATCATCGTCGCCGGGTCGTGCTGCAGGTTGTCCGCGAGCCGCGCGAGGTAGCCGTCGATGGTGTCGCGGGCCGGGTGGCCGGGATCGGCGCGGACGGCGTCGACGAAGCCGACCGCCTCGCGGTACACCGTGTCATCCACCAGACGCAGGGCGAGACCCGGCACCCACGATGGCAGGCGGCGGGAGACCAGGCCCTGGAACTGCTCGCGGTTGTTCCCGAGCCAGGTCGCGATGTTGTCGAGCGCGAGGTCGACGGCGCCGTGGTGGGCCCCCGACTCGACGACCCGCTCGAGCCAGCCGCCGACGGACGGACCCCAGTCGGGCGAGAGCAGGTGCTCCCGCGCGAGGTCCTCGATGAGGCCCTGCACGTCGTCGTCGCTCAGCGCGCGCAGGATGCTGGAGGCGACCGTCGCCCCCTCGGCTGCGACGCGGTCGGCGTGCGCGGGCTGGGCGAGCCACGCGCCGGCCCGTGCCGAGAGGGGCGTGGACTCCAGCTTCGTGCGGACGACGTCGCCCTCGAGGAAGTTCGTCTCGACGAACTCGCCCAGTTGGGCTCCGATCTCGTCCTTGCGGCGGGGGATGATCGCCGTATGGGGGATCGGCAGGCCGAGCGGATGCCGGAACAGCGCGGTCACCGCGAACCAGTCGGCGAGGGCCCCGACCATGCCGCCCTCGGCGGCGGCCCGGACGTACTGCAGCCACTCGACCTCGTTCTGGAAGGCGAAGGCGACGACGAAGACGACCGCCATCCCGATGAGGGCGCCCAGGGCGACGCCCTTCATGGTGCGGAGCGCGCGACGGCGTTCCTGGTCGGCGGGGCTCAGCAGGGCCGTGGGCGTCCGGGCCATCAGGCGACCGGTCCGAGCCACGCCGAGGCCGCCGTCGAATGGGCGGACTCGGGGTCGGACGGGTGGAACATCCCCGCGAGGACGTCGCGGTACAGGCGGCTGATCTCGCTGCCCGCGAAGTACGACGAGCCGCCGCCGACGAGGACCGCCTCGTCGACGACCTGCTTCGCCATCGTGACGGCGCGGTGCTTGACCCCCGCCAGCAGCGAGAACCAGCGGCCGCCGTGGTCGACGAGGCCGTCGACGTCGCCGGCGAGAACGGCCAGCTGCGGGGGGAGCGCGTCGTAGGCGAGGGCCATCTCGGCCACGCGCCAGCGGATGTCGGGGTCGTTCGCGTACGTCGTGCCGGTCTTCTTCGACGTGCGCGTGGTGGCGGCGGTCACCGCGAGGTCGATCGCGCGGCGGGCGATGCCGGTGTAGACCGACGCCAGCAGGATCTCGAACACGGCGAAGATCCCGAACACGAGCGGGTCGGGCTGCGGCCCGGGCGGGAGTCGCCGCACCACCCGGTGGGCGGGGGCATGCGCTCCGCGCAGCTCGGTCGTGCGGCTCTGCGTGCCGCGCATGCCGAGGGTGTCCCAGTCGTCGCGGGCGACGACGTCGTCGCCGCGGTCGAGGAACGCGAACACCATCTGCGGTCCGTCCGGCGAGGTCGCGTCGAGTCCATGCACGCCGAGGTGGTCCCACACGGGGGAGAGGGAGGTGAAGATCTTCGTGCCGGTGAACCGGTATCCGCCCGCGCCGTCGGGGGCCGCGTCGGTGTCGCTGCCGAAGAGGACGAGGTCGTTCCCCGCCTCGCTGATGCCGAAGGCGAACACCTCGCCGCGCGCGGCGCCCTCCTGCACGAAGGCGAGGTCGTCGATGCCGCGGTCCCGCAGCACCTTCGCCACGCCGGTCCACACGAGGTGCATGTTCAGGGCGAGGGCGGTGGCCGGCGCGGCCCCCGCCAGCCGCTGCTGCAGCTCCGACGCCTCGGCGAGGGTCAGGCCGGCGCCGCCGCGGTCCGCGGGGACCAGGATGCCGAGGTACCCCGCCGCCCGCAGGTCGTCGAGATCGTCGGTGGGGAAGGTGTTCTCGCGGTCATGCACCGCAGCGCGCTCCCGGATGCGCGCGATGAGCTCGTCGGGCAGGAACTGCGCGGGATCGAACGGAGCGGTCATGGCATCCATTCTGTCCGCGGCCGCGGACATCGGGGCCGCGCGCTCCGGCGGGTCCGGATGTGTCGGGACGGCGATGCGGGCCGGGTCGGCCGGGGGAGGGATGCCGTGGAATCGGGCAAGTGCGCCGGAATCGGAGCGTCTGCCGAATGGCATCCGATTCTGGGGCCCCGGTCCGATTCCGCGACGCGCCTTGCGGGCGGGGAGGGATGCCGTGGAATCGGACGAGTGCGCCGGAATCGGAGCGTCTGCCGTGTGGCATCCGATTCTGGGGCCTCGGTCCGATTCCGCGACGCGCGTTGCGGGCGGGGGCGACCCGCGTTGCGGGCGGGGAGGGATGCCGGGACGGGCGGGGTCAGCGCAGGGCGTCGAGCAGCGCGGCGACTGTCTCGTCCGGCTTGTCGCGGTGCGGCGAGTGTCCGGCACCCTCGACGACCGACATCGAGACGAGCGGGTTGCGCAGCACCTCCTGGGCGAGGGCGCCGGTGAAGATCGAATGCACCCCCGGGTCGGCGCCGATCACGTGCGTCGGCACGGTCAGCGTGGATGCCGCCGCGCGCGCGTCCCACTCGGGATTCTGGTCGGTGGTCTGCTCGACCGCCCACCGGCTGGCGCGCAGCGTGGCCCGGGCCTTGAGCTCGACGTCGAGGGGATGCCAGTGCGGGTGGGCCGCGCGGACCGCCTCCTGCCGCGGGTCGTCGAAGGCCTGCTCCAGTCCGACGCGGACGATATCGCGGTCTTGCGGGCCGATGTGGATCGCGGGATCGACGAGGACGAGGCGTCGCGTCCACGAGGGGTCCGCGGCGGCGGCCAGGGTCGCGGCCGCGCCGCCCAGCGAATGGCCGAGGACGGCGTCCCAGCCCACCCCGCGGTCGGGCCGCGCGGCGGCGAGGTCGGCGCCGTAGGCGGCGAGCGTGTAGTCGAGCGCCCGCGGGGCGTCGCCGTGCCCGCGCAGGTCGACAGCCACCGCGTGCCAGCCGGCGTCGGCCAGCGCGGTGCCGAAGCGCCACATGAGGGCGCCGTCCGAGCCGAGGCCGTGAGCGAGGAGGATCTGCGGGCCATCGGCGTCGCCCCAGCTGAGGCGGGGCAGGGTCACGGGAGCGGGCATCCCCTCATGCTAGATCCGCCGCCGGGCGCCGCTGGTCCGCGCCGTCTCGCCGAGAAACGCGCGCTGCACCGAGGAACGCCGGGCGACGGCGTTTCTCGATGCAGACCGCGTTCCTCGAACGAGGGGAGCGCCCCGCGGCGGCCCGCCGCGGACGAACCGCAGCGAGAATGGCTGCATGATCTCGACCGAGATGGCCCTGGCCCTGCGCGCGGCCGGACTGGTGTGGCATCCACGCTCCGGCGACCGGTTCCAGCTCGACGAGCCCGAGTTCGACGCCGACGTCTTCACCGTCAGCGAGATGACCGTCGAGCCGCGCGACTACCCGACGGGCCGCATCCTCGCGTTCAACGGGACGACCGAGTGGGCGCTGGACTCCGTCGCGACCGAGGATGCACTGTGGCTGCCGTCCGAGGCGCAGCTCCGCGAGCTGCTCCGCACGTCGTTCCGCGCGCTGCGCCGCCTCGCCGACACGCACGAGGTCGAGATCGCCGTCGGGGGAGCGACCCTCGTGTTCGAGCACCCGGAGCCGGCGGACGCCTACGCCCTGGCCGTGCTCGAGCTGCTCCGACGCATCCAGTGACCGGATGCCGCCCGGCGGCGGTCCCGCCTCGCGGTCGCCGCCGCGTCAGGTGATGGTGTGCACCGGCTCCGTGTCCGGGATGGGGCTGGCGTCGCGGTGGCGGAGGTCGGGGAACCCGCGGACGAAGACGGCCGACACGACCAGTCCGGCCGCGGCGAACGCCGCTGCGGCGATGTAGGCCCCCTGCGGGCCGATGCCGTCGATGAGCAGGCCCGCGATCGCCGAGCCGGCGGCCGCGCCGATCAGCTGGCCGGTGCCGATCCAGCCGTAGGCTTCGGCCGTCTCGCTGAAGCGGACGCTCGCGGAGGTCATCGCGAACATCACCGCGAGCGCGGGGGCGATGCCGGCTCCCGCGACGAGGAGGGTCGCGCCGAGCCACCAGGCGTTCAGCGACACGATCGTCAGGGACAGGCCGAGGGCGACGATCGCGAACCGGCGGGCCATCGCCCACGGGCCGATCGGGATGTGGCCGAAGGACAGGCCGCCGGCGAGGCTGCCGACCGCGAACACCGCGAGGATGAGGCCCGCCTCCAGGCCGCCGTGGTCGAACGTCGCGACGACGCCGGCCTCGACCGCCGCGCACGCGCCGATGAGGAGGAAGCCGGTCGCGGTGGCCAGGACGACCGGCGGCTTGGCCAGCACGGTGCCCAGCGCGCGACGGCTGCGGGGGATGCGGACCCGGCCGACCTCGGGGCTGAGGATGAACCACGCGCCGCCGCCGAGGAGGATCGCCACGACCAGCAGCAGTCCGGGCACGGTGCCGACCTGCGTGGCCACCAGGGTGATGAGCACCGGGGCGAGGACCCAGATGATCTCCTGCAGGGAGGCGTCCAGGGAGTAGAGGGGGGTGAGCTGCTTCGAGTTGACCATCTTGGGGTAGATGGTGCGGACCGCGGACTGGATCGGCGGCGTTGACAGTCCGGCCAGCAGACCGAGCGCCATGTAGAGGGGGAGGGCCATCTCGATGAGGGCGAGCGTCGCGATCGCGGCGGCGCACACGAGCAGCGTCGTGGTGAGCACGCGCCGCATGCCCCACACGCCCATCCAGCGGCTGGTGACGGGACCGGCGATGGCCTGCCCGATGCTCGTCGCCGCGAGGACCAGGCCCGCCGCGCCGTAGGAGCCGGTGACGTGCTCGATGTGCAGCAGCACCGCGAGGCTCGTCATGCCGTTGGGGAACCGCGCCGTCAACTGCGCGGCGATGATGCGCCCCACCCCGGGGGTGCGGAGGAGTTCGCGGTAGCCGGCCACCTGGCAACGGTACAGCCCGCCGCCGACACGCGTGGGCCGTGCCGGGGGCGCGCGCGGGCGAGGGTCCGGGCGTCGAGATCACGCGATCCCGCCGAGATCACATGCTCCGGTCGACCGGGGCGCGTGATGTCGCGCCGAACGTGTGATCTCGGCGACGCGCCGACGGCTGGTGCGACACGCCGACGACACGCCGGCGCGCCGTTTCCACACCCTGTGCGATGTCGGAGCCCCCTCGTACCGTGCGACCTGTGGACGGAGGCATCACCAGGGGTCGGGAACCGCGGAAACGCGGGCCTTCCGACGGCCGGGAAGGGAGGTCGAGCTGTGGATGAAATCGTGGACAACCTGTGTTGTACATGGGGATGGTCGTGCGAAAACCACACTCGTGTAACTACTACCCCTTGTGGTGCCATCGGATGTCCGCACCCATATGTAGTATTGAGGTCCCGGCGGGCCGAGCCCACCGGACGACAGGATTCCCAGGGGAGAGAGAACCGAAATGGCGATCACGGTCTACACCAAGCCCTCGTGCGTGCAGTGCACGGCGACGTACCGCGCACTGGACTCGAAGGGCATCGAGTACGAGGTCCTCGACCTCTCCGAGGACCCCGCTGCGCTCGAGCAGGTCAAGTCCCTCGGCTACCTGCAGGCCCCCGTCGTCATCACCGACGAGGACCACTGGTCGGGCTTCCGTCCCGACAAGATCGACGAGCTGGCCTCGCGTCTGGCCTGACTCCCGGACGGCTCGGAGGGCGTCCCCGTGAGCATCGATCTCCAGAACGCCCCCGGCGGCGTCGCGATGTCCGACACCACGTCTCCGCTCCTCGTCTTCTTCTCGAGCGTGTCCGGCAACACGGCGCGTTTCATCGAGAAGCTGGGGAAGCGGGCGGTGCGCATCCCGCTCCTGCCCTCCGAGCCCGCCCTGGTCGTCGACGAGCCCTTCGTCCTCGTCACTCCGACGTATGGAGGGGGAGAGGGGCGCGGCGTCGAGAAGGGCGCGGTGCCCAAGCAGGTCATCCGCTTCCTCAACGAGGAGCGGAACCGACGCAACATCCGCGGGGTCATCTCCGCGGGCAACACGAACTTCGGCGATTCCTTCTGTCTCGCCGGCGACATCATCAGCCGCAAGTGCTCCGTGCCGCACTTGTACCGACTGGAAGTTTTCGGCACGCCAGACGACGTCGAGCGCGTCACCGAGGGATTGGAACGATGGTGGAAGTTGAGCTGAGCGACGTGGACTTCAAGACCGAGGCGCGATTCGAGGGCATGGACTACCACGCCCTCAACGCGATGCTGAACCTGTACGACGCGGACGGCCGTATCCAGTTCGACGCGGACAAGCGCGCTGCCCGGGAGTACTTCCTGCAGCACGTCAACCAGAACACCGTCTTCTTCCACTCGCTGAAGGAGCGTCTCGACTACCTCGTCGAGAAGGAGTACTACGAGCCGACGGTGCTCGCGAAGTACTCGATGGAGTTCATCCAGGAGCTGAACGACCGCGCCTACGGCAAGAAGTTCCGCTTCGAGACCTTCCTCGGCGCGTTCAAGTACTACACGAGCTACACGCTCAAGACCTTCGACGGCAAGCGCTACCTCGAGCGCTTCGAGGACCGCGTCGTCATGACCGCGCTCGCCCTGGCCGACGGCGACCAGCGCCTCGCGGTGCAGCTGGTCGACGAGATCATCTCGGGGCGCTTCCAGCCCGCCACCCCCACGTTCCTCAACGCCGGCAAGGCGCAGCGCGGCGAGCTCGTGTCGTGCTTCCTTCTGCGCATCGAGGACAACATGGAGTCGATCGCCCGCGGCATCAACTCGGCTCTGCAGCTGTCCAAGCGCGGCGGCGGCGTCGCCCTGCTGCTGTCGAACATCCGCGAGGCCGGTGCGCCGATCAAGCAGATCGAGAACCAGTCCAGCGGCATCATCCCCGTGATGAAGCTCCTCGAAGACAGCTTCAGCTACGCCAACCAGCTCGGCGCGCGTCAGGGCGCGGGCGCGGTGTACCTCAACGCGCACCACCCCGACATCCTCCGCTTCCTCGACACCAAGCGCGAGAACGCGGACGAGAAGATCCGCATCAAGACGCTCTCGCTCGGTGTGGTCGTGCCCGACATCACGTTCGAGCTCGCCAAGAACGGCGAGGACATGTACCTCTTCTCGCCCTACGACGTCGAGCGCGTCTACGGCGTGCCGTTCGGCGACATCTCGGTCACCGAGAAGTACCGCGAGATGGTCGACGACCCGCGCATCAAGAAGACCAAGATCAACGCGCGCGAGTTCTTCCAGACGCTCGCCGAGATCCAGTTCGAGTCGGGCTACCCGTACATCATGTTCGAGGACACGGTGAACAAGGCCAACCCGATCAAGGGCCGGATCAACATGTCGAACCTGTGCTCGGAGATCCTCCAGGTCAACACCCCGACGACCTACAACGAGGACCTCTCGTACTCGGGCATCGGCAAGGACATCTCCTGCAACCTCGGGTCGATGAACATCGCGCTGGCGATGGACGGCCGCGACCTCGGCCAGACCGTCGAGACCGCCATCCGCGCCCTCACCGCGGTCAGCGACCAGAGTCACATCGCCTCGGTCCGCTCGATCGAGGACGGCAACGACCGCTCGCACGCGATCGGCCTGGGTCAGATGAACCTCCACGGCTACCTCGCCCGCGAGCACGTGCACTACGGGTCCGAAGAGGGCATCGACTTCACGAACATCTACTTCTACACGGTGCTGTTCCACGCGCTGCGGGCCTCCAACCGCATCGCCATCGAGCGCGGCACGTCCTTCGACGGCTTCGCGGACTCCACCTATGCGTCGGGGGCGTTCTTCGACAAGTACCTCGAGCAGGCGTGGGAGCCGCAGACCACCAAGGTGAAGGAGCTGTTCGCCGGCATCCAGGTCCCCACCCAGGACGACTGGCGCGAGCTCAAGGCATCCATCCAGCAGCACGGCATCTACAACCAGAACCTGCAGGCGGTGCCGCCGACCGGCTCGATCTCGTACATCAACAACTCGACGAGCTCGATCCACCCGATCGCGTCGAAGATCGAGATCCGCAAGGAAGGCAAGCTCGGTCGCGTCTACTACCCGGCGCCGTTCATGACGAACGAGAACCTGGAGTACTACCAGGACGCGTACGAGATCGGCTACGAGAAGGTCATCGACACGTACGCCGCCGCCACCCAGCACGTGGACCAGGGCCTGTCGCTGACGCTGTTCTTCAAGGACACCGTCACGACCCGCGACATCAACAAGGCGCAGATCTACGCCTGGCGCAAGGGCATCAAGACCATCTACTACATCCGTCTGCGTCAGCTGGCGCTCGAGGGCACCGACATGACCGAGTGCGTCTCGTGCATGCTCTGACCCGCTGATCCCGACTTTCGATAGAGGACACCATGGCTGAGAAGCTGCAGCTCCTGAACCACGTGCAGGCGATCAACTGGAACCGCATCCAGGACGACAAGGACCTCGAGGTCTGGAACCGTCTCGTCAACAACTTCTGGCTCCCCGAGAAGGTGCCGCTGTCCAACGACATCCAGTCGTGGAACACGCTCACCCCCGACGAGCAGACGCTGACCATGCGCGTGTTCACGGGTCTCACCCTGCTCGACACGATCCAGGGCACCGTCGGCGCCGTCTCGCTGATCCCGGATGCGCTCACCCCGCACGAGGAGGCCGTCTACACGAACATCGCGTTCATGGAGTCGGTGCACGCGAAGAGCTACTCGTCGATCTTCTCGACGCTGTGCTCGACGAAGGAGATCGACGAGGCGTTCCGCTGGTCCACCGAGAACGAGTTCCTTCAGAAGAAGGCTCGCATCGTCATGGACTACTACCGCGGCGACGACCCCCTCAAGCGCAAGGTCGCCTCGACGCTGCTCGAGTCGTTCCTGTTCTACTCGGGCTTCTACCTGCCGATGCACTGGTCGAGCCGCGCCAAGCTCACCAACACGGCCGACCTCATCCGCCTCATCATCCGCGACGAGGCCGTGCACGGGTACTACATCGGCTACAAGTTCCAGCGCGGTCTGGAGCAGGTCGACGAGGCCCGCCGCCAGGACCTGAAGGACTACACCTTCTCGCTGCTGTACGAGCTCTACGACAACGAGGTGCACTACACCCAGAGCCTGTACGACTCGGTCGGCCTGAGCGAGGACGTCAAGAAGTTCCTCCACTACAACGCCAACAAGGCGCTGATGAACCTCGGCTACGAGGCGATGTTCCCGTCGTCGGTCACCGACGTGAACCCGGCGATCCTGTCGGCCCTGTCGCCGAACGCCGACGAGAACCACGACTTTTTCAGCGGGTCGGGCTCGTCGTACGTCATCGGCAAGGCCGAGGCCACGGAGGACGAGGACTGGGACTTCTGAACCCCTCGATCACCGTGCGGATCTGATCCGCGCAGCGACCACGAGCCCCCGTCGCACCGCCCCTGTCAGGGGGCGGGCGCCGGGGGCTCGTCCGCGTTCCGCGCACCTCCGCGAGCGGCGCCGGCGCCCCGCATCGCCGCGGTCACGAGCCGCTCCACGTCGAGGTCGTCGAGGGGCACCTTGAGCACGAGCAGCCGGTGATAGCAGGCGCCCCACAGCTGGTCGATCATGATGTCGATATCGGCGTCCGCCGGAAGCTCTCCCTGCGCCTGCGCGGAGCGGAGGCGCTCGCGGGCCAGCTCCCGGCGGGGGAGTCCGTAGACGCGCGACCAGGTCTCCCCGAGATCCCGGTCCGTCTGCGCCGCGCCGATCAGCTCCGACACCGGCCCGGCGGCGCCGCCGTGCGTGAGCAGTCCGAGGAATGCCGTCATCTGCGCGACCAGGTCCGCGTGGAGGTCTCCGGTGTCGGGGAAGCTCAGCAGCGTCTCGCTCTCGCGGTAGTAGGCCTCGGCGGCCAGGGCGGCCGGAGACGGCCACCACTTGTAGAGCGTCGTCTTGCTCGCTCCGGCCGCGTGGGCGATCCGCTCGAACGTGACCGCCCGCATGCCCTCCGCGATGAGCAGTCGGGCGGCAGCAGCGAGCACCTCCGCACGGACCTCCTCCGCCGGACGGCGGCCGCGTCCGCGCCGGAGTGCCGGTGTCGCGCTCATCGCGCCTCCTCTTGTGGACGGTGCGTTCATTTGCGATGCTACCGTCGTAAGTGAACAGGTCGTTCATATTCTACCGGAGGAGATCATCATGAGCAGCAGCGCGGATCGTGTCGCCATCGTCACCGGCGGCTCCGGCGGCATCGGGCGCGCGAGCGCCGAACGGCTCGCCGCGGACGGCATGGCGGTCGTCGTCCACTACGCCGGCAACAAGGACCGAGCCGACGAGACGGTCGCCCGGATCATGGATGCCGGCGGTCGCGCCGTCGCCGTCGGAGGGGACATCGCCGACGAGGCGCAGATGGCGGTGGTCTTCGACATGGCCGAGGAGCGGTTCGGCGGGGTGGACGTGCTCGTGCACACCGCCGGCATCATGATGCTGTCGCCGCTCGTCGACCTGGACCTCGACACCTTCGACCGCATACAGCGGACCAACGTGCGCGGGACGTTCGTCGCCGACCAGCTCGCCGCGCGGCGGGTGCGCTCCGGTGGAGCGATCATCAACTTCTCGACCTCGGTGACGCGGCTGCAGATCCCTGGATACGGCGCCTACGCCGCGTCCAAGGGCGCCGTGGAGGCCTTGACGCTCATCCTCGCCCGCGAGCTCCGCGGGCGCGACGTGACGGTCAACGCCGTCTCGCCCGGCCCCACGGCGACCCCGTTGTTCTTCGAGGGCAAGAGCCCGGAGCAGATCGAGGGGATCGCGGCATCCACTCCGATGGGCCGACTCGGCACCCCCGACGACATCGCCCAGACGGTGTCGTTCCTCGCCGGTCCCGCGCGATGGGTCAACGGCCAGGTGCTCTACGTCAACGGGGGCGCCGCCTGACGCCGGCCCCGGCGGACCGCGACCGCGCGAGGGGCGTCAGTGCGGATCGCGTCCCAGGACCTCGGCGAGCACGTGGCGGGCGAAATCCGCCTCGCCGGGGGTCACGTTGGTCAGCATGATGAGTCCCTTCCACAACGTCCACCCCGCGCCGCGCGCCCAGGTCGCGTCGTCGAACCCGACGGTGCGGCGGAACGTCGTCCGGGCGTGTCCGCGGAACCTCGTCCACAGGATCACCGTGTCGCACGCCGGGTCGCCGACGGCGGAGCAGCCGAAGTCGATGACGGCGGTGAGACGGTGGTCGTCGTCGACGAGCAGGTTGCCGATGGCGACGTCGCCGTGGACCCAGACCGGCGGTCCCGTGAACGTCGCGTCGACCGCCTCCCGCCAGATCCCGCGAGCACGGTCGCGGTCCGATCGGTCGAGGAGATCCAGTCGCGGCAACACCTGATCCTCCCACTGCGCGACGTCGCCCCCGCGGAACGCGCTGTGCAGCCCAGGAGCCGGACCGCCGTCGGCGTCCACCCGGCGCAGAGCGGCGAGGAACGACGCCAGCCCGTCGGCCAGGGCCACGTCGTCGGCCATCCGGGCGGCATCCGGCCGATGCCCGTCGATCCACTCGTAGACTGACCACGGTGCCGGGAAGAAGGCGGTCGCGCGACCGCGGCCCGCGACGACGGGGATCCGCAGGGGGAGCAGGGGAGCGAGCCGCGGCAGCCACCGCTGCTCCTTCTCGACCTGGGGGACGTAATCCGCATCGGCGGGAAGACGCACGAGGTGGTCCCGGCCGAGACGGAACGTGCGGTGGTCGTTCCCGGACTCGGGCACGGCCACCACGGGGTCCTCGCCCCACCGCGGGAACTCGGCGCGCACGAGCGCCGTGACGAGCGTCGGGTCGATGGCATCCCGTGGGGGGAAGGTCGCGCTCATCGCGCCAGGCTAGCCCGCGCCCTCCTTCGCAACGTCATCACCGCGTTCTGAGCGGGGACCAGGACGGCCCCTGAGGCCGAGCTCAGGGGCCGTCGGGCGTCCGGCGCTCTCAGGCGCCCGGGGCCCCGCCCCCGGGACCGCCGGCCATGCCGGTGGCCGCCTGCTGCTCGACGCTGTTGGCGTAGTCGTTCGACGGGTCCCGGTAGATGGTGTGGACGTGCCCCCAACCGGAGGTGGTGACGCCGGACACGTCGGCCCCGGCCGAGCCCTGCTGGGCCTGGAAGGCGATGTACACGTTCGGCCCCGAGATGGAGAAGTTGATGCCGTCGCCCGTGGTCATGTCGTACACCGTCTCGCCGGACCACGCGATCACGGTCTCGTCCAGCGTGGCCTCGATCTTCGCCAGGGCGTCGGCGGTGGTCTGCTCGTCGGCCATTCCCGCCCAGTTGGCGATGAGCTCCAGCAGCAGCTGCTTCTGCTCGTCGGTGAGGTCCGCGCCGGTCAGGCCCGCGCCGGTCTCGAAGTCGCACGTGTCGCCCGGCGCGCACATCGACACGTCGCCCGACGTGAGGGTCGCCTGCTGCTCGGCGGTGAGGCTGTCGAAGAACGCGAAGGCGTCGGTGTAGATGCCCTCGAAGGGCTGCACCTCCGTGCCGGAGTCGTCGGTGAAGTCGGCCGGCTGGACCCCGAGGTGGGTGGGTGCGAAGGTGATGGCATCCGTCGATCCGTCCAGAGTGGCGTTGATGCCGAGGTGGTGTCCGCCGAACTGGACCTCCCAGGCCGACGTGTCGGAGGGGTCGCCGAAGAAGGCGATGTAGTACTGACCCAGCACGTCCGCGTCCGTGGAGCTGGAGTACTCCGACAGGTAGGCGTCACCGGCCATGATGTCGCTGACGGTCTGGTAGGCCTCGTCGCTCAGCAGCGCCTGGAGGACGGTGAGGGCGGCGGTCTTCTGCTCGTCCGTCAGGTCCGCGAGGTTCAGGCCCGCGCGCTCGACGAAGGTGATGGGGAAGTTCGACCACGAGGTGGTCTTCGTCTCGTCGTCGTAGTCGTACAAGACGGCCTCGCGCTGCTCGTCGCTGAGGGTCGCGAGGAACGCCTCCGCCGCGGCGGCGGTGTCGGTGATGGTCTGCGTCGTCGTCGTGGCCGAGGTGCCCGTGGACGCGGTGGTGCTCGTCGACGCGGACGCGGAGGTCGTCGTCGAGGTCGTGGCGGCCGTCGTCGGCGTGGTGGTGGAGGCGCCCACGGCGCAGCCGGTCAGGGCCACCGACATGAGCACGACGCCGGCGGCGAAGGTCGCGAGGGGTCTGGTCCGGGTCGGGCGGGCGACCGGCGCGTCGGGGGCGGTCGAGGAGCGACGAAGGCGGGAGAGCAGGTTCGTGGTGTGCATGCCCATCATGATGGGAAGGGCTCCCAAACCGGGCCCTCAGCGAACCTTGGACGTTCCTATGAGGGTGGCCGCCCGCCTCGCCCACCGAGGCGTGCCGGGTGGGGGGGGGACTCGATGAGCGTCGCGCGGAGGCGCGGACAGGAGCGCGTGTGAGAATGCTTCTCATGCACGCCCCCCGCGTCCTCCGCACCGCCGCCGCCGCCGTCCTCGTCGCCGCGCTCGCCGCCCTCGCGGGATGCGCGAAGGGGACGGCCACCCCGTTGCCGGAGCCCTCGGCGCAGACCTCGTCGGCGGACGGCGGGTCGACCGTCCCCGGGGAGGACGTCGCCCGCGCGCTGGGCGAGGTGGAGGCCGCTCACGACGTCACCGTCGGTGTCGCTGTCATGGACGCCGACGGCGAGATCCTGTCGTACCGGGGCGATGAGCGGTTCGGATACGCCTCCACCCTCAAGGCGTTCGCCGCCGCCGCTCTCCTCGCCGTGAAGACGCCGGCGGAGCGCGCCGAGACGGTGACCTGGACGCAGGCGGACGTGGATGCCGCCGGCTACTCGCCGGTGACCTCGATGCGCGTCGGCGACGGTCTCACCCGCGACGAGCTGGCCGAGGCCGCGGTCCGCGACAGCGACAACACCGCGATGAACCTCGTGATGTCGTCGGTCGGCGGGCCGGCGGGCGTCGAGGACTTCCTGCGGGGGATCGGCGACGAGACGACACGGGTGACGGCGTTCGAGCCGCAGCTGAACGACGTGCGCCCGGGGTCGGAGGAGAACACGACGACGCCGGACGCCGCGGCATCCGCCCTCGGGGAGATCCTGGCGGGAGAGGCGCTCGCAGCGGAGGAGGCGGCGACCTGGCTCGAGTGGATGAGCGGGAACGCGACGGGGGACACCCTCATCCGCAGCGCCGCGCCCTCGGGGTGGACGGTCGCCGACAAGTCCGGTGGGGCCGGCGGCATCCGCAACGATGTCGCCGTCGTCACCTCTCCCGACGGGCGCCGGGTCTTCCTCGCGGTCCTGACGAGGACGAACGACCCGGACGCCTCCTACGACGACGCGGCCGTCGCCGACGCGGCCCGCGTCGTCTTCGACGCGCTCTGACGGCAGGGCCGGTGGGTCGACCCGCGTATGGGAAGGTCGACCCAGGAGACCCCCGAAGAGAGCGGACACGATGACGCGATTCCTCGCAGGCGGCCGGCTGGCCGTCCTGGTCCTGTCCGCGACGCTGCTCGGCGGCTGCGCCGGCACGGGCGGCGCGGACAGCGGCGGCACGGACACGGTCGCCGCGCCGCCGCCCGGGAGCGGCTTCGACTATCAGCTCGGGGGACCCTACGACCCGCCGGAGGGGGCGACCGTCGTCGTCCGTGATCGGACCGCCCCGCCCGCCGGCGCGGGCTACGACGTCTGCTACGTGAACGGCTTCCAGACGCAGCCCGACGCGTCCGCGGCGTTCGCCCGCGACCATCCCGACCTGCTCCTCCATGTCGACGGCGAGCCGCTGGTCGATCCGGGGTGGCCGGACGAGTACCTGTTCGACACCTCCACGGCGGAGAACCGCCGTCGGCTGGCGGCGATCGTCGGTCCCTGGATCGAGGGATGCCGCGAGTCGGGCTTCGACGGGGTGGAGATCGACAACCTCGACGCGTTCCTCCGCTCGGAGGGGGCGACGACGGCATCCGACAATCTCGCCCTCGCCGAGGAGTACGCGCGCATCGCGCACGACGCGGGACTTGCCATCGCGCAGAAGAACACCCCGGACCTGTCCAGCGAGCTCCGCGCGGCCGGGTACGACTTCGCGGTGGCGGAGTCGTGTCGGGAGTTCGACGAATGCGCCGCCTTCACCGAGGTGTACGCCACCGTGCTCGACATCGAGTACACCGACGAGCTCGGGGCCGGCGGGTTCGACGACTCCTGCGCCGATCCCGGCCGGCCGTCGTCGATGATCCTCCGCGACCCGAAGCTCGTCACGCCCGAGGACCCCACGTACCGCTACGCGTCCTGCGGGCGATAGGCGGGAGGCGCGAAGGAGGGGCGGAACGGCATCCCTCCGTCCCGCCCCTCGCCGATGCGACTAGCGCGTCAGCGGCAGGACCGCGCCGGATAGGCCGCGGACGTCTGCGTCGTCACGTTCTTGCCGTCGACCGTCGAGGTCGCCGTCACCGTGAGGGAGCCCGCCTCCACGGCCGACGCCCGGACGGTGAGCGATCCCGAGGTGCGGGCGCCCGGCGTGAGGGACCCGAGGTTCCGCGACCCGTACGGCGACGACAGGGTGACCGTCACGGGCGAGGTGCCGGTGTTCTGCACGGTGCCGACGAGGACGACCTTGCCGCTGACGCAGCGCGAGGCGGCGGTCGCCGAGAGGGCGGGCGTGACCGTGACGGTCGTCGTCACCGTCCGCAGTGCGGGCAGCACCTCCTCGTCGCGGGTCATGTCGAAGACGGGACGGCCGTCGGCCGCGTAATGGATGCGCACGATGCGGGTGTCCCGTCCGTCGCCCCCGACCCCGTCGCCCCAGGTGTGGTAGACGTACAGGTCGTTCCCGTCCTCGTCCGTGGTGACCGAACCGTGCCCGGGACCCTGCTCGTAGGTGCGGTAGTCGGTCACCCCGGCGGGCATCGGCTCGCTCTTCAGCAGCGGCAGGTCGTACTTGTGCCAGCTGTCGATGTCGGTGAGGTCGCTGTCCTCGTCGGCCCAGGCACCGCCGACGATGTACTTCGGGCTCACGCCGTCGCTGGAGTAGACGAGGGTGATACGGCCGTCCCGCTGGATGGCGAACGCCCCCTCGGCGAGCCGCTCCTCGAACGACAGGCTCGGCACGATGATCGGCACGGGTTCGTCGATGACGCGCGTCGGCTGCGCCGGGTCGACCTTGGCGATCCAGGTGGCCGGGTCGCTCAGCGGCGCTCCGACCGGCGTGTAGCGCTGCGACCAGGCGTAGTACGCCGTGCCGCCGGACTCGAAGTACGTCATGTCGAGGCTGATGTTGCGTCCGAACTCCGCGCGGCCCAGCGGCGACGCGTCGGCCTTGGTGACGGCGCTCGGCTTCGACCAGTCGGCCGGGTTCGCCGGGTCGCCGCCGTCGCGCAGCTGCATGATGTGCGCCTGCACCGTGAACCACGCGCCGCCCTGCGTCGACTGGTCGTTGTCCGGGTTGAAGCACGGTGCGAACAGGATCGACAGCTTGCCGCCGATCTCGTGGATCTCGGGCGCCCAGTAGCATCCCGCGATGACCTTGCCCTCGGCCGTGCGGTCGCCGCGCGTGTTCCGGTTGAGCAGGTCGACCTCGATGGAGCGGCCGCCGTTGACGTCCGCGAGCGCGTCGACCGTGTCCGCGACGCGGATCGGCAGGTGCGCGGAGGCGATGTTGTTGTTGTTCGTGTCGTCGGTCGCGATGAAGAGGTACTTCACTTCGCCGTCGCGCTCGTAGCGGTACATCGTCGGGTCGGCCCGGTTGAAGGCGAAGGGCTCGGCGTACTCGCGCTGACGCACGGTCCCGCTGACGGTGTACGTACCCGGCGCCGCCGTGGCGAGACGGTCGAGGTCCGCCTGGTTCCAATCGACGCCGCGCGTGGCGGTCGACCCGTCCGAGTACGACAGGTCGGCCTTGGTTCCCGCGAACGTGGACGCCTCGCCCTGACGCACCACCTGCGGCTTCACCGACACGGCGGTGTTGACGATCCGTCCCAGACGGGCGGTCAGCGACGTCGCCGTCGCCCCCGACACGGGGAGGGTCCCCGCGGGACGCGCGTCCGCGACCCGGGAGGCGAAGCCGGACAGGTCGGGGCTCCCGACGGTGATCGCCGAGCCGGACAGGACCGCGCCGCGGTTGCCCTCCGTGACGACCCACGAGCGCTTGCCGTCGTTCGAAGGCCAGAACGGCGCCGTGCGCAGCTCCGTGCGCGCGAGGTCGGTGACGGTCGTCGAGCGGGCTGCGCCGGCCGCGTCCCTCCACGAGACGAGGTAGCGCTTCTGGTCGGAGTCGTAGACGGCGCGGGGCTCGACGACGCCCGCGGTGGTGCCCAGGTCGAGCAGCCCCAGCTCGGTGAAGTCGGTCGCACCGGCATCCGTCGCCTTGAAGACGAGCGCGCTCGAGGTCTGCGTGCCGTCCGCGCCGCCACCCTGCTGGACGCGGGTCGCGATCACGCCGATCGTGCCGTCGGCGAACGTGAACAGCGACGGGTTCGCGATCCCTCGGTGGTCGATGCGGTCGACCGCGAAGAACTCGCCCTCGGCGAAGGCGATACCGCCGTTCTTGTACAGCGGGGTCGCGTCGGCCGGCGACGTCCCGAGCGCGAGGTGCAGGCTGCGGGCGACCGAGTCGGTGTTCGCGTTGCGCTCGCCGGTGGGGGTGCGGGTGTACGACACGAGCTGGCGCCCGGTCTGCGAGCTCAGCACCGTGACCGCGAAGGTCTTCGTGACCGTCGTCGCGCCGACGCGCACCCGCGCGACCAGCTGGACGGTGCGGTCCGCGGCCGTGGTGTTGGTCAGGGTGTCGTTCGCGGCGGCGGTGCCGTCGGCGGTCCACGCGATCGGGTACCCCGCCACGGTGGGCAGGGTGGTCCCGGATGCCACGACGGGCGGGACGACGAGGGCTGTCCGCAGACGCGCGGCGGCGTCGGCCTCGGTGTCCGCGGCGACGGTGACGCTGGTGGCCGCGCCGGTCGCGCTCGCTCCGGCGAGCGTCGCGGTCGGGGTGAGGGTGACGACGGCGTCGGGGGAGCCGGCCGCGGGACGACGCACCGTGCCGTTCGCACCGACCACCGCGGGGTCGCTGCTGGCCCAGGAGATGGCGGATCCGCCCGCTCCGCGGGTGGGCAGGGCGATGTCGCCGGTCACGGGGCCGGAGACGGGGACCCGGACGGCCTCCGCGTCGGCCTGGACGATGGCGGTCGCGGTGGGGGCGGCATCCATCCGGACCTGCTCGGGGGTCAGGGCCTGGGCGTAGACGTGCACGTCGTCGAGGGCGCCCGCGAAGAACGGGTCGGGACCGTAGAAGGACTTGCCGAGCAGGCCGGAGAACGCGCTGGTCCCCACGGTGGCGGCTCCGGTCACGGCGGTCGGGGTCGTCTCGACGAGGCTGCCGTCGACATAGGTGGACACGCTGACGCCGCTGCGGAGCACGACGGCGACGTGGCTCCACCGGCCGACGTCCGCGGGGCCGGGCGCGGAGGCCCGCTGCTCGGACCCGCTCTTGACGGCGCCGATCAGGCGGCCGCCGCACTGGGGGGTCGTGAAGAGGTAGCGGTCGCTGGACTGGCCGAGCGTGTAGGCCCAGGCGCAGCTCTGGTTCCCGTCCCAGCGCATCCATGCCGACATGGTGACGTCGGTCGTCGCGGCGGTGGTGAGCCCGGGAGCGATCTCGACGAACGCGGCGGCCGACCCGGCGGCGCCGCCGGGGAGCTTCAGCGCACGGTCGGACCCGCCGCGGGGTCCGGTGACGGAGGTCGCGCCCGTCCCGCGGACGGTGCCCGGGTGCGACCCCGCCGCGTCGGCGATCGTCGCGCCGGCCGCGAGAGCGGAACCGGGGGAGGTGGATGCCGCGAAGTCGTACGACAGGATCGGGGTCGGCGCCTCGGCGGCGGCGGCGGGCAGGCCAGGGAGCGCGAGCAGGCCGAGGGTGGTGGCGGCCACGACGACGGCGGAGAGCGGCCGGCGGGAACGGGGGCGTGCGGTCGTCTTCATCGACGGTTCCTCTCGGTTCGGCGGTGAACCAGGTGCGAACAGCGGCAGGACGCGGGGGTGGTCGCTGCCGTCCGGCGGGGTGCCGCCGGGTCCGGCGGGGTGACGCCGGGTCCGGCGCCTACGGTAGCGGGAAATGTTCCCGCTAACAAGAGATCGATCCGCGTCAGTGCCGTCGGCGCAGGGTCGCCGACGCGACCGCGACGACCGTGCCCACCGCGACGCCGATGACGGTCTCGAGCACGCGGTCGCGCAGCAGCAGCTCCGGGGGTGTCGGGGACGCGAGCGACACCATGAGGAGCGCGAGCGGCGTGATGAAGACCATCGCGATGCCGTAGTTGCGCCCGACGAACAGTTCCGCCCCGGCCTGCAGGGCGACGGCGATGAGGATGACCGCCCATGCCGGCAGGTGGAGCGCGAGCAGGCCGGCGGCGACGAGGACGCCCAGCAGCGTGCCCGTCAGTCGCTGCGCGCCGCGGATCAGCCGCGCCGTGACGTGCGCACCGCCGACGGCGGCGACCGCGCCCACGACGGCCCAGTACCAGTGGGTGCCGACCAGGAGCAGCCCGGCGACCCCGGCCAGGAGCGCGGCCACGCCGACGGTCGCCGTCATCTCCCAGGCCACGGGCCCGATCGCCAGGCGCGGCTTGGACCGCGGGGAGCGCAGGCCGCGGCGGGCCAGCGCGAAGACGACGGTGACGAGCAGGCACCACGCGACGCTCGTCGCGCCGACGACGAGCACCTCGGCGAGGGAGAGCGGGGTCGCGGGGAAGCTGGCGCACGCCCCGACGGCGAACACCGCGAACAGCGCGCCCGGAGGATGCCACTGCGCACGGTACGCGAACAGCGTCACGGCCGCCGCGACGACGGCGATGACCGCGACCGCAAGGAGGGGCGGCGTCGACACGAGGGAGAGGGTCGTCCCGATGAGCATGCACGCGAGGAGCACGACACCGGCGGTCGTCTGCATGCGAAGCCGGACGCGGGCGGGATCCTGCCGACCGTACAGCGCGGCGAAGGCGCCGAAGCTGGCATAGACGCTCAGGTCGAGGCGATCGATGAGGAGCAGGATCAGCAGCGGCACGGCGACGCTGACCGCCGCGCGCAGCGCGACGCGGTGATCGCCCTGGTGCGGACCGATGCGGAGGACCCCGGTCCAGACTCGACCCCGGGATGCTTCTGCCACCCCTCCACCCTACGCCGGTGCCCGCGCCGGCCCGTCGGCCGTGGTCAGCCCCGCGTTCCCCGACGCCGTGGGGTGGCGCAGATGCTCGCCGACGGGGGCTTCGAGCGCGCATTCGCGGCGAGTCAGCGCGGTCTGTGCCCCGATGCCGTGAGTTGGCGCAGATGTACGGGCGCGGCTGCTCTGGGCGTGCATTTGCGACAAGTCAGCGCCGTAGTGCGGGAGAAAGCCCCCATCGAGCCCGGGCCCGAGCCCGACACGTCCACGGCCGCGGACGGCGGTCAGTCGGACCCCACGGTGGAGGGCGACGACTTGCCGCGGGAGTGACGTCCTTCGACGTCGAACGGAGCCGGCTCGCGCGGCGGCGGCGCTCCGTAGGGTGGGAAGCCCCGACCCGCCCGAGGAGAGACGTGTTCCGCACGCCCCTAACCCTGTTCCGCACGCTCGCCATCGCCGAGGCCGTCTCCTGGACGCTGCTCATCGGCGGCCTGATCCTGAGGGCGACGGCCGACCTGTCCGTCGCGGTGTCGATCGGAGGCGGCATCCACGGCTTCGTCTTCCTCGCCTACGGGGCGACGGCCGTGCTCGTCGCTCTCAACCAGCGGTGGGGGATCGGGCCGACCGCGCTCGCCGTGGTCAGCGCGGTGATCCCGTACGCGACGATCCCGACCGAGATCTGGCTGCAGCGCAGCGGCCGACTGCGGGGATCGTGGCGTCGCGAGGAGAGCGACGATCCGCGCGACCGGCGGCCGGTGGACCGGCTGCTGCGCTTCTTCCTGCGTCGGCCCGGGGTGCTGGGTCTGCTCCTCGCCGCGGCCGTGGCGGTGGTGTTCGTCGTCCTGCTCGTCGTGGGCCCGCCCGGCGGCAAGGGCTGAGCCGCCCGGCGGCGTCGCGCGTCAGCGTCGCGTCGACACCGTCACCGTGAACTTGGCGTTCCGCGCCACCTGCCGCGTCGGCCCGACGAGGCGCTCCAGCGCGGGGCGGTAGCGCAGCGGAGAGTTCCAGACCGTCCACAGCTCGCCGCCCGACCGGAGCACCCGCGCGGCGTCGGCGAACAGCCGCGGGGCGACGTCCTCGGTGACGGCGGCTCCGACGTGGAACGGCGGGTTCAGCGCGACGAAGGTCGCACTGCCGTCCGCGCGCGACCGCAGCATGTCGTCGCGCACGACCTCGACCCGGTCGGCGACGTCGTTCGCGGCAGCGGTGGCGCGCGCGGAGGCGACCGCCGCGGCGGACTGGTCGCAGGCGACCACGCGCAGGGACGGATGCCGCCGGGCCAGCGTCGCGGCGACGATCCCGGTTCCGCAGGCCAGATCGATGGCCTCGGGTCCCGTCGGCGCGGGAAGGTGAGCGAGCAGCAGCCGCGTGCCGATGTCGATCGCGGCGCCGGCGAACGCGCCGCCGAACGCCCGGATCTCGAGGCCGTCCGCGCGAGCGGCATCCGGTTCCGGGTCGATCCCGCCGTGCGGGCCCCGCGCGAGGAGCACCCGGGACTTCTGCCGGGCATGCGTCACGTCGACGCGGTCGAACCGCCGGCGCAGCACGTCGTTCATGGCGACCGTCATGTGCTTGAGTCGGCCGCCGGCGACCACGACCACGGACGGATCGGCGTGCGCGGCGATGAGCCCGGCGATGTCGTCAAGCGCGCGGAGAGACCGGGGCAGGCGGAGCAGGACGGTCCGGGCGCCGGTCACGAGGTGGGCATCCAGGAGGGGGTGCGTTGCGAACGTGCCGTCCAGCCCGAGTGTCTCGGCATTGGCCGCCAGTGCGCGCTCCCCGGTGAGGGCGTCTTGATGGACCCGGATGCCACGCGCTCCCGCGTGCGCCGCGGCCAGGGTCAGCGCGCCGTAGCCGTCGCCGATGACGACGAGATCGCCGTCCTGCGCGGCGGCGCGGGACCCCGCCGACTCGTCGAGGATCAGCCGGTCGGCGGCGTCGAAGGGCAGGAGGCCGGGGCCCTCGAGATCGGGGCGGCGACGGAGCGCGTCGAACGGGAAGGACACGTCGGATGCGGCTGCAGGGCAGCCGGAGGTCTTTACCGGGTGCCGAAGTGGAACGGCACGGCCAGCGCGGCCGCGACGAGCAGGACGCCCAGGGCGAACCACAGCGCCGGTGCGGCCAGCGAGAACGAGAGGCCGGTGAGCAGCATGCCGGCGAGGAACAGCACGAGAGAGATGATGAACATGAGGGGGTCCCTTCGGTCGTCCCAGGCTATCGTGCCCCGTCGGCGGCCTCGCGCACCGCGGCCCTCTCGCCGAGCGCCGCGTGCGCCCAGAGCGTGCTGCCGGCGACCGCGGCGGGCATGATCGCCACCGCCCCGAGCGGGACGAGGAAGCACAGCTGCGTCGCGACGCCGAAGCCGAGGGCGCGGGCGCGGTTGCGCCGGAGGAGTGACCGGCGGGCGCGGCGGTACAGCCCGCGGGCGGAGAGGGCCCGCGAGGTCAGCTCGTCGGCGAGGAGCCACCCGGTGAGGACGATGCCGACGGTCGCTCCGAGGACGCCGCCGACGAGGGGGACGAGTCCCACGAGCCAGGCGACGAGAGCGGCCAGGATGCCGCGGACCACCAGCCGTACGCTGTCTCCCGCCGCACGCCAGAACCCGTACTCCGTGTCCGGGACCTGCCCGGTGGCCGACTTCTCGGTGGCGCGCCAGATTCGGTCGTAGACGGGCTCGCCGACGGTCAGCGTCACCGCGGTGAAGGTGACCGCGACGATCAGGAGGGCCGCGCCGAAGGATGCGACGCCCACGGCGACCCGCAGCGCGTCCGACCAGAACGGCGCCCAGCTGTCGACGAAGGGCGTCCAGTCGTCGACGACATTCGACAGCGTGATGCCCCAGGCGACGAGCGCGCCGACGGCGACCAGACCGACGACCGCACCGGGGATGAGTCCGAGCGCCATCGCGCCTGGCGTGCGTCGCCACTGACCGAGGCCGCGGCCGAGCATCCCGGCACCGGCGAGGAATTCGCGCATGCGGTCAGTCTCGCAGAACGCGCCTCACCGCCCGGGGATCTGCTGCAGCGTCCACCGGTTCCCGTCGGGGTCCGCGAACGTGACGAAACGCCCCCACGCCTGCTCGTCGACGCCGTCGGCGGCCGCACCGGCGTCCCGCAGCTGCGCGAGCGCCGCGTCGGCGTCCGGGACCACGACCTGGATCGTGTCCTGTTGCCCCGGCTGCAGCGTCAGGCCGAGTCCGGTGCCGAAGGCGATGGAGCACGCCGACCCGGGTGGGGTCATCTGCACGAAGCGCAGCTCGTCGTTCACTCGCTGGTCGTGGTCGGCGTGGAAGCCGATGCGTTCGTAGAACTCCTTCGCCCGGTCCACGTCCGACACCGGGACGAAGATGAGCTCGATCTTCCATTCCATGACGGTCCTCCCTCGTGTGCGGCCAGTATGCTCCGGGCCTCCGACATCGGACACCCCCCGGCGGGCCCGGATGGATGCCGGGCCGGTGGCATTCATCCGGGTCCGTGCCGTCGTGTCGGGGTCGTCGTCCGTGCCGTCGTGCGGAGTTCGGGGCCGACACGCCGTGGGGGTGGGCCCGGGAGGCGGCGTGTCGCCCGCGAGTCCGCGGGACGGCGGACCCCGCGACGGGCCGCGCCGCTGAAAGGATGGCGGAATGCGCCTCCGCACCACCTCGACGCAGCGGACCTACCGGTACGTCCGTCTGGTCCTCGTCGGGGCCTCCGTGCTGCTGGCGGTCTCGGTCGCGGTCCAGTTCGTCGTCGGCGGGCCGCTGTCCTCCCTCAGCGCCGCGTACTACTCGCCGGCGGGGCCGGTGTTCGTGGGGAGCCTCTTCGCGGTCGCGGCCGCCCTCGTGGCGCTCTCGGGCCGGAGCCTCGAGCAGGGGCTGCTCGACGTCGCCGCGGTGCTCGCGCTCGTCGTGGCCGTGGTGCCGACCACCGTCGACGGGGACGCGTGTCCGGCGGGCGGACGCTGCGTCCCGCCCGAGGTCGTGCCGACCGTGGCGAACAACGCCGTCTCCGTGGCATCCGTCGTCGTCCTCGGAGCCGTCGCGGCGGCGATCCTGGCGCGGGTGCAGGGGACCGCGAGCCGGGGGGTCGCGATCACGATCGGCGTCATCCTGGCCCTGGTCGTCGGCGGCTCCCTGTGGGCTGCTTCCTCGCCGCAGGGGTTCCTCCTGGCGGCGCACACCGTCGCGGCCGTGGCGTTCTTCGCGCTCGTCGGGGCGGTCGCGGCGCTCGCCGCCCGACGTCCGCCGTCACCGGGACGACGCCCCCGCGGGGTGCGCGTCGCCTATGCGGTCGTGGCCGGCGGCATCCTCCTGACCCTGGTGCTCCTGCTCGTCGCGCTCGTGCTCGAGGGGACGGCCGTGGTGGACCTCCGCGGGTTCCCGGTGGTCCTCGTCGGGGAGGCGGCGGCGCTCCTCCTGTTCCTCGTGTTCTGGGTCGTGCAGACCGTCGAGCTGTGGGACGACGTGGACCCGCGCCTGGGTCCGGGAATACCGGCGGCATCGTCACGTTGAACTTGATACGTCGAGACTCAAGTAGCAAACTTGCGTCAGATCGACTCACGTATCACAGGAGACGAATTGCCCGAGAACCTCACCCCCGGCGCCGGCGACGACGGCGCCCAGTCGTTCGACGAGTTCCTCGCGCGCTACCTCGCGGGGGAGCGGGCGCGCGCCGAGCGCTCCATCGACCTCAGCCGCTTCCTCAGCGCGCGGACGCAGGAGGCCCTTCAGGCCGCCGGCCGGTACGCCCTCGGACGCGGCCAGCGCGAGCTCGACGCCCTGCACGTGCTCCACGTGCTCGTCGGGCAGTCGCCCGCCCGCGACGCCGTCATGCGCCTGGGCGCGGACCCGTCCGCCATCGCCCGCGCGGCGGAGAGTCGCCTGCCCGCCGCCGGTGCCGCCGCCAACGTCGACGGTGCCGTCGTCGCGGGCTCGGTTCAGCGCGCGCTGTTCCACGCCTTCCAGGTCGCCCGCGCCGCCGGCTCGACCTACGTCGACCCCGACCACCTGTTCTTCGCCCTCGTGCTCGCGCAGGACGCCCCCGCCGGGCAGATCCTCGCGCAGGCCGGCGTCACCGCCGAGGCCCTGACCCAGGGGGTCCGAGAGACCGTCGTGGGCGGCGACGAGACGCTCGCGCCCGCCGAAGAGGCATCCACGACCCCGAACCTCGACCGCTTCGGCACCGACCTGACCGCCCGCGCGGCGGCCGGCGAGCTCGACCCGGTCATCGGGCGCGCGGACGAGATCGAGCAGACGATCGAGATCCTCAGCCGTCGCACGAAGAACAACCCCGTCCTGATCGGCGAGGCCGGCGTCGGCAAGACCGCCATCGTCGAGGGTCTCGCCCGGGCGATCGTGGCCGAGGAGGTCCCGGAGCAGCTGCGCGGCACGCGCGTCGTGTCGATCGACCTCGCCGCCATGCTCTCCGGCGCCCGCTACCGCGGCGACTTCGAGGAGCGCCTCACCCAGACGATGGACGAGATCGCCGCCCACAAGGGCTCGCTCGTCGTGTTCATCGACGAGGTGCACACGCTCGTCGGCGCCGGCGGCACCGGCGACGGCTCGATGGATGCCGGGAACATCCTCAAGCCCCGCCTCGCGCGCGGCGACCTCCACCTGGTGGGGGCCACCACCCTGAACGAGTACCGCACCATCGAGAAGGACCCCGCCCTCGAGCGCCGCCTGCAGCCGGTCCGCGTCGGCGAGCCGTCGATCCCGGATGCCGTGGAGATCCTGCGCGGCCTGCGCTCGGCCTACGAGGAGCACCACCAGGTGACCTACACCGACGACGCCCTGCGCGCGGCGGTGGAGCTGGGCGACCGCTACCTGCCCGACCGCGTCCTCCCGGACAAGGCCATCGACCTCATCGACCAGGCCGGCGCGCGGCTGCGGCTGCGCCTCGGCGCGAAGGTCGACGTGTCGGCCCTCGTCGCGCGGCTCGCGACGCTCGAGGCGGACAAGAACGCCGCGGTGTCCGCCGAGCACTACGAGGAGGCCTCGCGCATCCGCGACGAGATCGCCGACGTGCAGGTTCGGCTCGACAGCGCCACGTCCGCGCCGTCCGCCGGGGCGGTCGTCGACGAGCCCGAGATCGCCGCCGTCATCAGCCGGGCCACCGGCATCCCCGTCGCCCGCCTCACCGAGACGGAGCGCGGCCGCCTGGCCCAGCTGGAGGACGAGCTGCACGCGCGCGTCATCGGACAGGACGCCGCGGTCACCGCCGTGTCCAAGGCCGTCCGCCGCAACCGCACGGGCATGGGCGACGCCCGCCGCCCCGTCGGGTCGTTCCTCTTCCTCGGACCGACCGGCGTCGGCAAGACCGAGCTGGCCAAGGCCCTGGCGTCGTCGCTGTTCGACGACGAGGGCGCGGTCATCCGGTTCGACATGAGCGAGTTCGGCGAGCGCCACACCGTGTCGCGCCTGGTCGGCGCCCCTCCGGGGTACGTCGGCTACGACGAGGCCGGACAGCTCACCGAGCGCGTCCGCCGCAACCCGTACGCGGTCGTCCTGTTCGACGAGATCGAGAAGGCCCACCCCGACGTGTTCAACCTGCTGCTGCAGGTGCTCGACGACGGACGCCTGACCGACGGTCAGGGGCGCACGGTGGACTTCCGGAACACCGTGATCGTGATGACCTCGAACCTCGGCAGCGAGTTCCTGGCATCCCGCTCCGGAGCGATCGGCTTCACGACGACCGGACGCGACTTCGCCGACGACGACCTGCGCGACCGCGTCATGGGCAAGCTGCGGGAGGCGATGCGGCCGGAGTTCCTCAACCGCATCGACGACATCGTCATGTTCCGCAAGCTCGAGAAGGAGCAGCTGCGCGAGATCGTCCGGCTCATGCTCGGCGCGACGGCGCGACGGCTCGCCGCCCGCGAGGTGGGCCTCGAGGTCACCGAGGCCGCCGTCGACCGGCTGGCGGAGGTCGGCTACGAGCCCGAGTACGGCGCCCGGCCGCTGCGCCGGCTCATCCAGCGCGAGGTCGACGACCGCATCGCCGACCTGTTCGTCTCGGGCGAGCTCGCCGACGGGGGAGCGGTGACAGTGGATGCCACGGCCTCCGGCTTCGTCGTGACGGCGGGGTCGCGCGTCGAGGCGCTCGCCGCGTAGTCGCGGATCGCACGCCCCCGGGGTCTTCGGACCTCGGGGGCGTTTCCGTGCCCGGGGGCGTGTCGGGCTTCGGCGGGCCGTCGTCGTACTCCGGAGTTTTCGGGGCGGGTGTGCGGCTGTGGCGTGGCGGGCCGTCGTCGTACTCCGGAGTTTTCGGGGCGGGTGTGCGGCTGTGGCGTGGCGGGCCGTCGCCGTACTCCGGATTTTCCGGGGCGGGGGTGCGGCTGTGGCGTGGCGGGCCGTCGCCGTACTCCTGAGTTTTCGGGGCGGGGGTGCGGCTGTGGCGTGGCGGGCCGTCGCCGTACTCCGGAGTTTCCGGGGCGGGGGTGCGGCTGTGGCGTGGCGGGCCGTCGCCGTACTCCTGAGTTTTCGGGGCCGCAGGGCCGGGAACAGGCCGATTCGGGACCCGCGGCGCGAACTTTCCGGAGTTCGGCGAGGGCGGGCGGTGGGAGGCGGGGAGGGGGCGGCGGAACTTCTCCGGAGTTCGGCGAGGGCGGGCGGTGGGAGGCGGGAGGGGGCCGCGGAACTTCTCCGGAGTTCGGCGAGGGCGGGTGGGGGGAGGCGGGGAGGGGGCGGCGGGACTTCTCCGGAGTTCGGCGAGGTGGAGCCCGACGGCGGGTCGCACACCGGCGCGCGGGCGCGCCAGGGGCTGCCGCGATGTCGGTGGGGCGCGGCAGAGTGGAGGCATGAGTCGTATCGGCACGATCTTCAGCCCGTACCCGCATCCGCCCGAGGAGCTGCGCGACGCCGCGCGGGCCGCGGAGGACGCGGGGGTGGCCGAGCTGTGGCTGTGGGAGGACTGCTTCCGGTCGTCCGCGTGGGCGGCGGCCGCCGCGGCCCTCGCCGTCACCGACCACCTCCGCATCGGCGTCGGCATCGCCCCGCTCCCGCTGCGCAACGTCGCGGCCTCGGCCATGGAGGTCGCCACGATCGAGCGGATGTTCCCCGGACGCCTGCTGCCCGGGTTCGGACACGGCGTGCAGGACTGGATGCGGCAGGTCGGCGCCAAGGCCGCCTCCCCGCTGACGCTCATGCAGGAGCAGCTGCCGGCGCTGCGCGCGCTGCTGGCCGGCGAGACCGTCACGACCGAGGGCCGCTACGTGCGGCTCCGCGATGTCGCGCTCGACTGGCCGCCCACGGTCGCCCCCCGTGTCTACGCCGCCGCCGAGGGTCCGAAGACCCTGCGCCTCGCCGGGGCGGTGGCCGACGGCGTCGTGCTCGACAGTCGGCACACGGTCGAGGAGGTCGCCGCCGCCGTCGACGAGGTGCACGCCGGTCGCCGCGAGGCCGGCCGCGAGGGGCGCGCCGACGTCGTCGCGTACGTGCTGACGGCGTTCGGACCCGACGCCGAGGAGCGCGTCACGGCGCGCATGACGGACCGGCCGGATGCCGCCGAGCGTGCGCTGTTCGGATCGGTGTCCGCGGTGGCCGAGGGCGTCGCACGCTTCCACGCCGCGGGCGTCGACGACGTCGTCCTGCTCCCCACGGACGACGTCGACCTCGCCGCGTTCCTCTCCGCGGCGGGACAGGTGACCGTCGCGTCGCCCGACGCGGAGTCCGGGGCCGCCCGGGGTCCGTCCGACAGCCGGGCTCAGCCGACCGAGGGAGGCGTCGCGTGAGCCGGGGGACGGTGTCGCTCGGCGTCGCCGGCTCGCTCGGACCCGCCGCCATCGCGCAGATCGCGGTCGCCGCAGAGAAGGCCGGGTTCGACACCCTCTGGGTCAACGACACCCCCGACGGCGACGCGCTGGCAGCGCTCGCCGCCGCGGCGGAGGTCACCGGCCGCCTGCGCCTGGCCACCGGCGTCGTGCCCGTGGACCGTCGGCCCCCGTCGATGATCGCCGAGGAGGTGGCATCCCTCGGTCTGCCGACGGAACGGCTGACCCTCGGCATCGGCTCGGGCATCGCGCGCGAGGGCGCGCTGGGCCGGGTCCGCGAGGCCGTCGAGGTGCTGCACGACGCGGGGGTTCCGCGCGTGGTGGTCGGGGCGCTCGGTCCCAAGATGCGCCGCCTGGGCGCGACCGCGGCGGAGGGCGTGCTCCTGAACTGGGTGCCGCCGGCCGAGGCCGCGGCGCAGACCCGCGAGCTGAAGGCCCTGGCGTCGACCGCCCATGTCGCCGTGTACGTCCGCACCGCCATCGTGTCGGCCGCCCGCGCGCGGCTCGACGCCGAGACGGCGCGCTACGCCGCGTTCCCGAACTACGCGGCGAACTTCGCCCGGATGGGGGTGGATGCCGCGGCCACGACCATCCGCGACGTGACCGAGCTCGGCGACGCGCTGGAGGCCTACACCGAAGCCGCGGACGAGGTCGTGCTGCGCGCGATCGTGCCCGGGGACACGGTCGAGGCGTACGTCGACTTCGCCTGGCGCACCGCGCCCGCACCGCGCTGACCGAGCCCCGGCGCACCGCGCGCCGCCGACGAGGCCGCGAACCTGACAGAAAGAAACGAATCGTCACGGAATTTCTCGTGCGACGCCCCACGTTGTGAAATGTCGATGATGTCTTCCCCCCAGACCCCCGCCCCGGCCGCGCACACCGCGTGGATCGCCTCCCGCCGCGCGACCGTGACCGCCCCGCAGGGCGCCCTCGCCCTCGTCCTGACGCATTGGTCGGCCGCCGGTGCGCCTCCGGTGCCGGAGTCCGTCGCGCGCGAGGGACATCCCGACGCCGCGCTGCTCACCCGCCTGCACCGCGAGGACATCGACTCCGGCGAGCCGCAGGAGGGCTACCGCATCTGGCGACAGGACTCTCCGGCGAACCTGGCGTTCGAAGGCATCGAGTACTACGACTACGACCCGTCCTGGGTGCTCCCCGGTCGCTTCGAGCTCGTCGACGAGGAGCGCGTCGTGCCGTTCGAGCACATCCGCGACGACGGCGCGACGCGGGCGCTCCCCGTCTCGGGGGACCTCGTCTTCGAGCGCGACGGGCAGGAGTTCCGGCTCGCGGCGTTCGACACCGCGTACGGCGGCTCCGCCAAGCTCCAGCTCGTGTTCGGCGACACGACGAACGGCGCCGAGAGCTACGGCGCCGGTCGCTTCCTCTTCCTCGACCGGCCGGCGTCCGAGCGCCCGCTCGTCCCCGGCGACGTCGTGGACCTCGAGATCGACTTCAACCGCGCGATCGTGCCGCCCTGCGGATTCTCCAGCCAGATGAACTGCCCGCTGCCGCCGCCCCAGAACCGGCTGCCCTTCCCCGTCCGCGCGGGGGAGAAGCGGGTCCGCTTCGCCGGCGACTTCCACCCCTGACACGGGCGGCGGCGCCGGCCCTCTGAGGCCGTCGGCGCCCCCGCGGCCGCCCCCGCGGCATCCATCCCGCCCCACCTCGCACACCCGCCGCGGAACCCCACCCGCGGCATCCACCCCGACAGCCAGGACACCCCCGACCACCACCGATCTCGCCCACCCGGCCGCGCCACAGCACCCGCGCGGTTCTCGCACCGAAGGAAACGACGTGTCCTCACGCCTGCGCTCCACCCGTCTCAGCGCCGCCCTCGCGGCCTCCACCATCGGACTGCTCGTCCTCTCCGGTTGCGCGGCCGGCGGCGGCGACGCGAGCGGGGGCGGAGCGGACCCCTCGGCCGAGATCGTCGTCGGCTCGCAGAACGAGCCGACCAACCTCGACCAGATCTTCGGCGGCTCCTCCGGCGTCACCGAGGTCTTCACCGGCAACGTGTACGAGGGCCTGTTCCGGATCACGGACGACGCGGAGGTCGAGCCGCTGCTCGCCGCCGAGACCGAGGTCTCGGAGGACGGTCTCACCTACACGTTCACGCTGCAGGACGCGACGTTCCACTCCGGCAAGGAGCTGACGGCCGACGACGTCGTCTACAGCCTGGAGCGCTTCGTGGGCGAGGAATCGATCGCCGCACGCAAGCGTCAGCTCAGCGTCATCGACACCGTGACCGCCGTCGACGACTCCACGGTCGAGGTCACCCTCAGCCAGCCGTCGATCAGCTTCACCTACAACCTCGGCTACGTCTGGATCGTCGACTCCGAGGCCGGCGACCTCACCGCCACGGCCGACGGCACCGGTCCCTACCAGCTCGACGACTACCGCAAGGGCGACTCGATCACCCTCGGCGTGTACCCCGACTACTGGGGCGACGCTCCCGCGAACGGCGGCGTCGTCTACCAGTACTACGCCGACCCGACGGCCCTGAACAACGCCCTGCTCACCGGTGCGGTCGACCTCGTGACGAGCCAGTCCAACCCCGACAGCCTCGGCGAGTTCGAGGACGCCGGCTTCCAGATCATCGAGGGCACCTCGACCACCAAGGAGATCCTCGCGTTCAACGACCGCGTCGAGCCGTTCAGCGACACCCGCGTCCGCAAGGCGATCTACTCGGCGATCGATCGGGAGAAGCTCCTGGATGCGATCTGGGACGGCCGCGGTCAGCTGATCGGGTCGATGGTCCCGCCGTCGGAGCCGTGGTACATCGACCTCGCCGACAACAACCCGTACGACCCCGCCCTCGCCGAAGAGTTGCTCTCCGAGGCCGGATACGCGGACGGCTTCACCTTCTCCATCGCGACCCCGGACTCGGGCGTGCACTCGACGGTGGCGGAGTTCGTCGCCGCGGAGCTGGCCAAGGTCGGCATCACCGCGGACATCGAGATCATCACCGACGACCAGTGGTACCAGCAGGTCTACACGGACAAGGACTTCCAGGCGACGCTGCAGGGCCACGTCAACGACCGCGACATCAACTTCTACGGCAACCCCGACTTCTACTGGGGCTACGACAACGCCGACGTGCAGCGCTGGCTCACCGAGTCGGAGGCGGCCGGGAGCGTCGAGGAGCAGACCGAGCTCATCCGCCAGGTCAACCAGCAGATCTCCGACGACGCCGCGAGCGTGTGGCTCTACCTCAACCCCCAGCTGCGCGTCGCCGCCCCGGGTGTGACGGGCGTGCCCGAGAACGGCCTCAACTCGCTGTTCTACGTCAGCGGCATCCAGAAGGGCTGATCATCGGGCGTTATCTGCTCCGACGGACAGGATTGCTGCTGCTGGCGCTCGCGCTGGCGGTGGTGATCCTGTTCGTCGTGCTGCGCGTGCTCGGCAACCCGGTCTTCTCCCTCATCTCCGTGGGGGCGACCGACGCCGAGATCGCGGCGGCGGCCGCCCGCCTCGGCGTGGACCGGCCGCTGTGGCAGCAGTTCCTCGACTACGTCGGGCAGCTCGCCACCCTCGACCTCGGGCAGAGCTTCACGAACCGGCTGCCGGTCGGCGACGAGATCCTCCGGCGTCTGAACGTCACGCTGCCGCTGACGCTGCTGTCGTTCCTCCTCTCGGTGGTCATCGCCGTGCCGGTCGGCTTCCTCGCCGCGTGGAAGTCCCGCACCTGGTACGGCAGCGCCTTCTCGGCGCTGTCGCAGCTGGGCGGGGCCGTCCCGGTGTTCTGGGTCGGCATCCTGCTGGTGGGTCTGCTTTCGTTGAACTGGCGCCTGTTCCCGGCCGGCGGCTTCCCGCGCCGCGACTGGGAGGATCCGGGTGCCGCCCTGTTCGCGCTGACCCTGCCCGTGGTCACGATCGCGATCGTCGCCGGCAGCGACCTGGCGCGGTACGTCCGCAGCGCCACCCTCGACGTGCTCGGGCAGCAGTACCTCCGCGCCGCCCGCGCGACGGGACAGGGCTTCGGCACGGCGCTGCGTCGTCACGGCATCCGCAACGCCGTGGTCCCGGTGATCTCGATCCTGGCCATCCAGCTGTCCACGACGTTCGTCGGCGCCGTCATCATCGAACGGGTCTTCGCTCTTCCCGGGCTCGGCGACATGCTCCTCGTCGCCATCCGCGAGCAGGACTTCCCGAGCGTCCAGGGGGTCATCCTGTTCTCCACCGCCCTCGTCCTCCTGCTCGGCTTCGTCGCCGACGTGGCGCAGCGCCTGATCGACCCGCGCCTGCGGGGGACGCTGTCGGGCAACCGGCGCGCGAAGGCGGTGGCATGAGCACCGCCGCCGTCGCCATCGTCACCGAGCCGCGTGCGCCGCGCCGTGCCCGTCGCCGCTCGATCAACCTCGCCGTCGGGGCGGTGCTCTTCGGCCTCATCGCGGTCGTCGCGGTCGTCTCGCTGTTCTGGACGCCGTTCTCCCCCGAGGAGACCGGCGGCGGCCGGCTGCTGCCCCCGGGCGCCGAGCATTGGGCGGGGACCGACCGTCTCGGGCGCGACCTGTTCTCGCAGCTCATGGTCGGCGCCCGTCTGGCGATGCTCGTCGGCGTCGGGTCCGTGGCGATCGCCGCGGTGGTCGGGATGCTCGTCGGACTCGTCGCCGCGATCGCGGGGCCGCTCGTCGACGACGCGGTGTCGAGCCTGCTCGACATCGCCATCGCGTTCCCCACCGTCCTCCTGGCGATGCTGATCGTCGCGTGGCGGGGGGCGTCGCTGGAGTCCGCGATCCTCGCCATCGGGCTCGCCGGCTCCGCCGTGGTGGCGCGCCTCACCCGCGTGACGGCGGTGCGCGTCCTCGGCCGCGACTTCGTCACCGCCGCGCGCACGTCGGGCACGGGGGTCGTCGGCATCGTCGGCCGGCACGTCCTGCCCAACGTGTGGCCCACCCTCATCGTCCCGCTCGCGCTGCAGTTCGGCGGGGCCGTGATCGCCGAGGCCTCCCTGTCGTACCTCGGTCTGGGCTCGCCTCCGCCGAACGCGTCCTGGGGGCGGATGCTGCAGGAGGCGCAGAGCACCGTCACCGTCGCCCCGACGGCGGCGTTGCTCCCCGGCATCCTGCTGGTCATGACGATCGTCGGCATCAACCTGCTCGCCGACGGCGTGCGGGACGTCGCCGACCCCGCCTCGAGGAGCATCCGATGACCGCGCCGCTCCTGGACCTCGACGCGCTCGGCATCGACCTCGACGACCGGTCGCTCGTCGAGGCGGTCACCGTGTCGGTCGCGCCGGGCGAGCGCCTCGGCATCATCGGCGAGTCCGGCTCCGGCAAGTCCCTCACCGCCCTGGCCGCCCTCGGCCTCCTCGCGCACCCGCTCCGCGCCCGCGGGAGCGCCCGGATCGGCACCGGGGAGGGGACCGTGGATGCCGTGACGGCGCCGCAACGCCGACTCGATCGGGTCCGCGGTACGGTGCTCGGCGCGGTGTTCCAGGAGCCGCTCGCCTCGCTCGACCCGCTCATGCGGGTGGGCAAGCAGCTGACCTGGCCGCTCGCCCGGCATCGCGGACTCCGCGGCGATGCGCTGCGCCGTGCCGTGCTCGACGCCTTGGCCGACGTGCAGCTGCCCGAGCCGGAGCGCATCGCGCGGAGCTACATCCACGAGATCTCCGGCGGTCAGCGTCAGCGTGTGGCCATCGCCCTCGCCCTCGCCGGCTCGCCGCGCCTGCTGATCGCGGACGAGCCGACGACCGCCCTCGACGTGACGGTGCAGGCCGGGGTGCTCGACCTGCTGCAGCGCGAGGTGTCGGAGCGCGGGATGGCGCTGCTGTTCATCAGTCACGACCTCCCCGTCGTCACCCGGATGACCGACCGCGTGCTCGTCATGAAGGACGGCCGGCAGGTGGAGGTCGCCGACACGGCCACGCTCGTCTCCGCGCCCGTCGATCCGTACACGCAGCAGCTCGTCGCGGCATCCCGTGCCCTTGACGACCTGCTGCCGGAGGGACCCCGATGACCGGCACCGCCGCGCCGATCCTGTCGCTCGAGAACATCGCGTTCGCCTACCGCAGCGGGCGTCCGGTGCTGCACGACGTGTCGCTCGCGCTGGCACCGGGGGAGAGCGTCGGGCTCGTGGGTGAGTCGGGTGCAGGCAAGACCTCGCTGCTGCGCGTCGCCCTGGGGCTGCAGACACCGACCTCCGGCACCGTGCGCTTCGACGGGACGCCGCTGCCGACCGGGCGGCGCGCGGCGCTGCGGGACTACCGCCGCGCGGTGCAGCCGGTGTACCAGGACCCGTTCTCGTCGCTGGACCCCCGCATGACCGTCGGCGACTCGATCGCCGAGCCGCTGCGCTCGCTCGGCATCCCCGGCGACCGTCGGGCACGGGTGGCCGCGCTGCTGGCCGACGTGGGGCTCCCCGCCGACGCCGCCGGCCGCTACCCGGAGGCGTTCTCGGGCGGACAGCGGCAACGCATCGCGATCGCCCGCGCGCTCGCGCCCGAGCCGCGGCTGCTGCTGGCAGACGAGCCGGTGAGCGCCCTCGACACGAGCGTGCGCCTGCAGGTGATCGAGCTGTTCCAGCGGCTGGCGGCGGAGCGGGGCATCGGGATGCTGCTCGTCTCGCACGACCTCACCGTCGTCGCCGCGCTCTGCACCCGCGTCGCCGTGCTCGAGGGCGGACGCCTGGTCGAAGAGGGGCCGACCGCGGACGTCCTGTCGCGGCCGGCGCACCCCTACACCGCCCGTCTCCTCGCGTCGGTGCCGCGCCTGCCGCGGTGACGGCCCCCGGCGCACCTGCCGCGGTGACGGGCCCGGGCGCCGGGGCGGTGCCGGCCGCTGCCGCGGTGGCGGCCCCGGGCACGTCGGCGGATGGCAGACTGACCGGATGCCGCGCCGTCGAGGTCTCACCGTCCGTTCCGCCGCGCGAGGGGCGCTCGCACTGCTGCTGGTCGGAGCGGGGGTCTCGCACCTCACCTGGGGGCGGCGCGGGTACCGCATCGTCGTGCCGGGGTGGGCGACGCGGATGCTGCACACCGACAAGGACGCCGTCGTCGTGGCATCCGGTGCCCTCGAGATCCTGCTGGGGACCGCCCTGGTCGCGCTGCCTCGCGAGCGGGGACGAGTGGGCGCGGCGATCGCGGCGTTCTTCGTCGCGGTGTTCCCGGGCAACGTCCACCAGTGGCGGACGGGCCGCTCGGCGCCGGGCCTGAGCACCGACCGCGCCCGCTTCGTGCGCCTGTTCCTGCAGCCGGTCCTCGTGGCGTGGGCTGTCTGGGCGACACGTCGGGCCTGACGCCGCGGCGGTCGTCCGGTTCGGGGCGCGGGATGTGCACCGGGGCGGTCAGCGGGCGTCCCCGTGCACGAATCGCGCCCCGAACGCCGGCGCGGCGCGTCAGGCGGCCTGGCCGAGCTCCAGGATGCCGCGCTTCAGAGCCGAGCGGGCGAGCACCTTGTAGCCGTGGTCGGGGAAGAACACCGTCAACCGGTCGTCCTCGACGCCCATGATCGTGCCCGAGCCGAACTCCTCGTGCTCGACCGTCGCGTCGATGGACAGACCGTCCTGGTCGTGCTCCGTCGCCGACGTGTCCGTGTCGGCGGCATCCGTCGCGTCGCATCGGTCGCAGGACTCGCAACGGGCGGGGAAGTCGACGCCGAAGTACTCCAGCAGCGCCCGTCGCCGGCAGTGCACCGTCTCGGCGTAGCCCCGCATGATCTCGATGCGCGAGGTGCGGATGCGCTCATCGGCCTCGTCGCGCTCGCGCACCGCGGACACTGCGTCGCCCGCGGAGGCATCCGTCGCCGCCCGCACCCCGTCGGCGCCCGCCGCCGCCAGTCCGGTGGCGACCAGCTGGTTCAGCACGCGGCCGATCGCGCGTGTGCTGCGCCCGCCCTTCTCGGCGACCGCCTTGGCCCGCAGGGGGCCGTCCGCGGAGCGCAGGACATCCCACACCCCCGCGACGTCCGCCTTCCTGCTGTGCCCGCCGGCGAAGAAGGACCGCAGCGAGAAGTCCTCCGCACGGTAATGCAGGATCGCGCGCGCCGGCTGCCCGTCCCGGGCGGCGCGGCCGATCTCCTGCGCGTAGGAGTCGAGCGACTCGGTCACGTCGGCGTGCACGACCAGACGCACGTCCGGCTTGTCGACGCCCATTCCGAACGCCGAGGTCGCCACGACCACATCGAGCTCGCCCGCCCTCCACTCGGCGTGCACCTCGTCCCGGCGCTTCTGCGCCATGCCGCCGTGGTAGGCCGCGGCGCGCCGTCCGTGCTCGACGAGTTCGGCGGCGTACGCGTCGGTCTCCTTGCGGGTGGCGACGTACAGCAGGACGGCGCCCTCCTCGCCGAGGACGTCGTCGACGACCGCGCGGCGTTTCTCGTCGTCCTCCTCGTGCCGGCGGACGGCGAGATGGATCTCGGGCCGGTCCATGCCTCGCACCTCCAGGTGCGGGTCGCGCATGCGCAGGCTGGCGACGATGTCGTCGCGCACGGGACCGGATGCCGTCGCGGTCAGCGCCAGCACGGGCGGGTGGCCGAGCGCGTCGATCATGTCGCCGAGACGGGCGTAGTCCGGGCGGAAGTCGTGCCCCCACGCCGAGACGCAATGGGCCTCGTCGATGACGACGAGGCGCACGTCGGCGGCGACGAGACGGTCGAACACCTCGGGGTTCGCGAGCTGCTCCGGGGCGAGGAACGCGTACACGGCGTCCTCGCCCTCGATGGCCTCCCAGGCGGCCTTCCGCGCCGCGGCGCGGGTGCGGGAGTTCAGGGCGACGGCGGCGGGCGCGTCGGGGGCGGCGTCGATGGAGTCGATCTGATCGCGCTGCAACGCCAGGAGCGGGGAGATCACGACGGTCGTCCCGCCCAGCTCGCAGCCGGCGATCTGGTACACGGCCGACTTGCCCGCGCCGGTGGGGAACACCACCAGCGTGTCCCGCCCGCCGACGACGGCGTCGATCGCCTCCGCCTGGCCGGGCAGCAGGTCGTCCCAGCCGAACACCTCGCGGGCGGTACGGGCGGACTGTTCGGCGGTGGCGGGAGCGTTCACGGGACCTCTTTCCTGGAGAGGGGTCCAGCACACTCCAGACCTCCGACATCGGAACGGGGGTTGCGAGCGCGCCGACGATCTGTTCTCGGCGGGGCCGGCCCGGGCGGCATCCGTCCCTCCCCGGGCGGCGCGAGCGCAACCCGTCCGGGGATGTCGGAGGGGGATGCCAGGATGCCCTCATGCTCTTCGCCGAACTCGAGACCGCCCTGGTGGCCGTGGCCGGCACCCGCTCGCGCCTCGCGAAGGTCGACGCGCTCGCGGGTCTCGTCGGGCGTCTCGACGCGGACGAGATCGTGCCCGCGATCGGCCTGCTCACGGCGTCGCCGCGGCAGGGCCGGCTCGGCGTCGGGTGGCGCACCCTGTCCGCGCGCTCCGGCGAGCACGCCGGGACCCCGTCGCTGACGATCCTCGACGTGGATGCCGCCTTCTCGCGACTCCTCGACATCGGCGGTGCCGGATCGGGGGCGGTGCGCGCCGCGGTGATCGACGATCTCGCCGGGCGGGCGACCGCCTCGGAGTGGGCCCTGCTCATCCGCATCATGACCGGGGAGCTGCGGACCGGTGCCCTCGAGGGGGTCCTGCTCGACGCGGTCGCGCGGGCGTCCGCGCGCGACGGGGCGGCGGTGCGGCGCGCGGCGATGCTGTCGGGCGACCTCGGCGAGACGGCGGTCGTCGCGCTCACCGGCACCGAGGACGATCTCGACGCCGTGGGCCTCGTCGTCGGACGCGGCGTGCAGCCCATGCTGGCCTCGACCGCGACGTCCGTGGCGGACGCCCTCGCGACGGCCGGCCGCGCCTCGATCGAGTACAAGCTCGACGGCGCCCGCGTGCAGGTGCACCGCAGCGGAGACGACGTGCGGGTCTACACGCGCACGCTCGCCGACGTCACGCACCGGGTGCCCGAGATCGTGGAGGTCGCCCGCTCGCTGCCCGTGCACGACGTCATCCTCGACGGCGAGACGCTGTCGCTCGACGAGGACGGGGCACCTCGCCCGTTCCAGGACACGATGGCGCGGTTCGGCGCCGAGACCGCCCGCGAGATCGCCCTGCGCCCGTGGTTCTTCGACGTGCTGCACGTCGACGGGCGCGACCTCGTCGACGAGCCGCTCGAAGCACGGCAGGCCGAGCTGGAGCGGATCGCCGGCCCGTGGCGCATCCCTGCGCTGATCACGGACGATCCGGATGCCGCCGACGCCTTCGCCCGCGACGCTCTGGCGGCGGGGCACGAGGGGGTCATGGTCAAGGGCGTCGACGCCGCCTACACGGCCGGTCGTCGCGGCAAGAGCTGGCTCAAGGTGAAGCCGGTGCACACGTTCGACCTGGTCGTGCTCGGGCTCGAACGGGGCTCCGGCCGCCGGTCCGACTGGCTGTCCAACCTCCACCTCGGCGCGCGCGACCCCGAGGGGGCGTTCGGCGAGCCCGGCGGCTTCGTCATGGTCGGCAAGACGTTCAAGGGCCTGACCGACGAGCTGCTCCGGTGGCAGACCGACTACTTCGCCGAGCGCGCGAACGGGACCGTGCCCGGTGGCATCCAGGTCACCCCCGACACCGTCGTCGAGATCGCCATCGACGGGGTGCAGCGCTCCGTGCGCTACCCGGGCGGTGTCGCGCTGCGTTTCGCGCGCGTCAAGGCGTACCGCTCCGACAAGACGGCCGCCGAGGCCGACACGATCAGCACGCTGCGGTCGCTCCTCCCGGGCGCTGCCGCAGCCCCGATGGAAGGAGCGGACGCATGAGCCGTGCCCCCTGGCTCGACGGCGAGCTCGAATACCGCAGCTTCGGCACCCCCGGGGCCCCGCGGGCCGTGTTCGTCCTGCGCACCGGCGCCGTCGCCACGACCGATCCCGACCCGCGCATCACCTCGGGTCACGACGTGCGCATCGTCGCGATCGGCCTGGACGCCCCCGAGCTCGAGGACCCGCCCGCCTTCGGCGGACAGACGCCGGCCGGTCTCACCGTCGACGCCCTCAAAGACCTGATGGAGCGCGAGGCGCCCGAGACCACGGTCGGCCTCGTCGGCGAGCGGTCCGCCGGTCCCATCGCCGTCCACCTCGCGGCGGCGATGGGAGCGCGCGTCGACCGGCTCGCGCTCGTCGGCGTGTTGAGCCCGACCGACGCCCTGTCCCGCGACATGCAGACGCCCATGCTGGATGATCTGCAGGCGCGCACGCTCGTGCTCATCGGCGAGGGCGGGACACCGGATGCCGCCGACGCCGAGTGGTACCGGGACCGGATCCCGGCCGCGCAGGTCGAGGTGGTGGACGCCGGGCGGTACGACAACGCGCAGGGACAGGTCACACTCAGTTCGGCATGGGAGACCGTGCTCGAGCACGTCGCTCCCGGCGCCGCGCGGCGGTAGCGGCGTCCGCCGGGCCGGCGGCCCGGCCCGACTGCTCCGTGACGGGCGTCGTCAGGACGGGCGGCGCACCTGCACGACGTTCGACTCCTCGTCCACCTCGGCGACGCCGGTCTGCGCCTTGAGGAAGTCGGAGAAGCTGCGGAAACCCAGCGCCTTCTCGCTGAACGACGGGTCGAGGCGCTTCATGAGGTCCTTCACGGCCGAGGCGTGCAGCCATTCGCCGTCGGCGCGCTCGGCCTCCAGCTGCATCGCCCGTTCGAGGAGGTTCACCGCGGGATCCTGCGACCGCTTGCGGGCGCGCGGACGCGACGGGGTGGTCTCCTTCTTCGTCTCGGCGAGGTTCGGGATGCCGGGGAGGGAGTCGTACGCGTCGAACCGGTCGCAGGCCGCGGCCAGCGACTTCGCCGTCGATCCGGCGACACCGACCCCGACGACGTAGCGGCCGAGCCTCTTGCACCGCTGCGCGAGCGGGACGTAGTCGCTGTCGCCGGCGACGATGACCACGTGCGTGAGGTCGGGGAGGCGGAACATGTCCTCGACCGTGTCCACCGCCAGGCGGATGTCGGCGCCGTTCTTGGCGTACGCGGCCGCAGGGAACAGCTGCACGAGGTCGACGGCGCGCGCGACGAGCTGCGAGCGGTACTCGGCGTTCACCGGCGCGGACCAGTCGGCGTACGCCCGCGTGAGCACGAGGGTGCCGAAGGATGCCGCGTAGTCGATGACGGCACCCACGTCGATCGTCGCCTTGGTCAGCCGTTCCGCGATCTCGGGATCCATCGGGTTCTCACCGATGCGCTGACGGTCGCGGGAGTAGGCGTTCCGGCCGTGGACGCGGTCGTACCAGGACATCACGATGTTGTCGAAGTCCAGATAGACGGCGACGCGGGCGGCGGGGGAGTCGGGCATGGCATCCATCCTCACCCGTCCCGGGACCGGCGTGCCAGTCCTCGGCCCGTCCCTGCGGCCGGCCGTCGTGCGGAGTCCGTCGACGACACGCCGTCTCCGGGGGAGCGGGCCGCGGCGTGTCGGCCCGATCTCCGCACGACGGTCAGCCCGCCCGGCCCCGCGAGACGGCCAGCCGGACGGCGGACCGGCCCGCTCGGGGACGGGGAGGGCGGAGGGATGCCGCGGGCTCAGCGCCCGCCGGGGTAGGACACGCCGATCTGACGGCGGACCTCGTCGAGCACGCCCATGATCGCGACGGTCTCGTCGAGGGGGAGGACGTCGCTGTCGCGCTGCCCCGCGGCCGCGAGACGCTCGGCGGCGAGGGCCTGGAACTGCATGCCGCGTCCCTCGATCTCGGTGCGGAACTCCTCGATGACCTCGCCGTCGGGCCGGACGACGCGGAACGACGTCGGGGTGTACCAGACGCGGTCGATCTCGATGCGGGCCTCGGTGCCGACGATCTGGGCCAGGTTCGTCCCGGCGCCGCGCGAGGACGACACGGTCGTCGAGACCGCTCCGCCCGGGTGGACGAACGCCGTCGCGACCTCCGCGTCGCTCCCCGCGTCGGACAGGCGGGCCAGCGCGGTGATCTGCTCCGGCAGCCCCAGCACGTCGACGGCGAAGGAGATGGGGTAGATGCCGAGGTCCAGGAGCGCCCCGCCCCCGAGCTCGAGGGCGTTGAGTCGGTGGGCCGGGTCGGTGGAGATCTTCTGCGTGTGGTCGGCCGACACGACGCGGATCTCGCCGAGGGTCCCGGCGGCGAGGATCTCGCGGATGCGCACCATGTGCGGGAGGTAGCGGGTCCACATCGCCTCCATGGCGAGCAGGCCCTTCTCGGCGGCGCGGTCGCGGATCAGCGCGGCCTCCTCGGCGTTCAGCGTGAACGGCTTCTCGACGAGGATGTGCTTGCCGTGGTCGAGGGCGAGCAGCGCATTGTCGACGTGGCCGGGGTGGGGCGTGGCGATGTAGACGATGTCGACGTCGGGGTCGGCGACGAGCTCCTCGTACGACCCGTGCGCGTGCGGGATGTCGTACTCCGCCGCGAACGCGCGGGCGCTGTCGAGGCGGCGCGAGCCGACGGCGACGACGTCGAGACCCGCGGTGCGCAGGTCGGAGGTGAAGGCGTGCGCGATGCCGCCCGTGGCGAGGATGCCCCAGTGCAGTCCAGTCATGGCAACGAGCGTAGCCGCCGGAACGGCCGGTCCGGCCCCGTCGAGGTGGCGCGACGGCGCGGAGGCGTTATTCTCGTGTGACCGGTCACGCAATAGCGCGGGGCCGACGCGATGGAGCGGACGAATGAGCGACACCGAAACGCCGGACACGGGGCGTGCCCCGAGCATCCGCGACGTCGCCCGTCTCGCCGGAGTGTCGTACCAGACCGTCTCCCGCGTGATCA
This sequence comes from Microbacterium sp. LMI1-1-1.1, assembly GCF_040815675.1. Taxonomy (NCBI): domain Bacteria; kingdom Bacillati; phylum Actinomycetota; class Actinomycetes; order Micrococcales; family Microbacteriaceae; genus Microbacterium; species Microbacterium sp. LMI1-1-1.1. The sequence continues at coordinate 254,193 of NZ_JBFPNN010000001.1, forward strand.
ACAACAGCTCGCAGCTGCGCCCCGAGACCGCCGCCAAGGTGCGGTCGGCGATCGCGGAGCTGAAGTTCGTCCCGAATCAGGCGGCCCGCGCGCTCGCCAGCAGCCGCTCGCGTCTCATCGGCGTCCTCGGGCCGCGGGCGGCGACGTACGGCGTCGCGGCCATGATCCAGGCGGTCGAGTCCGCCGCGCGCGCGGCCGGGTACCGCCTGACGGTCACCAACCTCGCCACGAGCGACCCGGACGACGTGCGCGCCTCGATCGACCACCTCATGCAGCAGTCCGTCGAGGGGCTCATCGCGGTGGCCCCGCAGTCGCGTGTCGTGCCGATCCTCGACGAGATGCGCCTCCCGGTCCCGGTTCAGATCGTCTCCTCCACCGGCTCGGCCGGCGCGTCCTCCCACAACGACCAGGTCGCCGGCGCCCGCGCGGCCGTCCGCCATCTCGTCGAGCTGGGTCACCGTCGCATCCTCCACATCGCCGGCCCGCGCGACTGGCTGGAGGCCGAGCACCGCATGCGGGGCTATCTCCTGGAGATGGATGCCAACGACCTCTCGATCCGACCGCCGGTCCTCGGCGACTGGACGGCGCAGTTCGGGTTCGAGGCCGGCCTGGAGCTGCTGCGGTTCGAGGACGCCACGGCCGTCTTCGCCGGCAACGACCACATGGCCCTCGGGTTCATGCACGCGGTGCGCGCCATCGGCCGCTCGGTGCCCGAGGACATCTCGGTCGTCGGCTTCGACGACGTGCCGGAGTCGGCCCACCTCTGGCCGCCGTTGACGACGGTCCGGCAGGACTTCCCGGGGATCGGCCACCGCGCCGTCACCGACCTGCTCGCCGCTCTCGGCGTGACGATCCCCGACCTGGAGGAGCAGCAGCCGGACCACCTGCGCCTGGTGGTGCGGTCCTCGACGGCGCCCCCGTCGCGCTGACTTCGTCACGTTTCGGCAACGGCGACACTCGCTACGCATTCGGACTTGACACTTCCGCGGGAATGGGGAGTAGCATCACACACACAATGTGAACGGTCACATGACGGTGACACATCAGCCGACGGGACTCGCTGCGGAGCGGATCCGTCGAGACGAAGACGTTTCGAACGACGCGGGACGCCCGAACGGGCCCGCGGTCTCCGACCGGCCTCGTTTCGCCCCGCCGAGCGATGCACCCTCATGACTCCGGGAACGCTGGCAACGGTGGACTCCGCGTGGAGGGACCGACACATCAACCCAACGAAGGGAACCAGAGTGAAGAAGCACAGCATGCTCACCATGGTCGCCGGGGCTGCCGTCCTCGCGCTCAGCCTCACGGGCTGCGGCGGCGACCGCAGCGGCGGCGGCGCAGCCGAGGGCGACGGCGAGTCGGGCGGCGTCATCGGCGTCGCGATGCCGACGCAGCAGTCGGAGCGCTGGATCGCGGACGGCAACAACGTCAAGTCGCAGCTCGAGGAGCTCGGCTACACCGTCGACCTGCAGTACGCCAACGACGACATCCCCACCCAGGTCTCGCAGATCGAGAACATGATCACCTCGGGCGCCAACGCCCTGATCATCGCCTCCATCGACGGCACCACCCTGACCGACGTCCTGCAGCAGGCCGCCGACCAGGACATCCCCGTCATCGCGTACGACCGTCTCATCAACGGCACCGAGAACGTCGACTACTACACGACCTTCGACAACTACCAGGTCGGCGTCCAGCAGGCCACGTCGCTGCTGACGGGCCTGGGCGTCCTGGACGAGTCGGGCAACGAGACCGGCGCCGCCGGTCCGTTCAACGTCGAGCTGTTCGCCGGTAGCCCCGACGACAACAACGCCACGTTCTTCTGGAACGGTGCCATCGACACCCTTCAGCCCTACCTGGACTCGGGTGTGCTGACGGTCCCGTCCGGTCAGACGGAGTTCGGCCAGGCCGCGATCCTCCGCTGGCTGCCCGAGACCGCGCAGGAGCGCATGGAGAACATCCTCACCGTCATCGGCGACACCAAGCTGAACGGTGTCCTGTCGCCCTACGACGGTCTGTCGATCGGCATCATCTCGGCCCTCACCTCGGGCGGCTACTCCGCCAGCGACCTCCCGGTCATCACCGGTCAGGACGCCGAGGTCGGCTCGATCAAGTCGATCATCGCCGGCGAGCAGTACTCGACGATCTTCAAGGACACCCGCGAGCTGGCCAAGCAGGCCGTCTCGATGGTGGACTCGATCCGCAAGGGCGAGGAGCCCGAGGTCAACGACACCGAGACCTACGACAACGGCGAGAAGGTCGTCCCCTCGTACCTGCTCGAGTCGACGATCGTGACGAAGGACAACTACAAGGAGATCCTCGTCGACAGCGGTTACTACTCCGAGGCCGACCTGGGCTGATCCCACCGGGAGGGCTCCGGCCCTCCCACCCGCCTCCGCCGCGGCCGAGACCCCTCGGTCGCGGCGGAGGCTCCCGCGAGTCCGCCGCGTGACGGACTCCTCTCCACCACCCCAGACCGGCCACGAGCCGGTCGACCAAGGAGGACCTCGTGAGCACCATCCTCGAGATGCGCTCGATCACCAAGGAGTTCCCCGGCGTCATCGCGCTCTCGGACGTGTCGCTGACCGTCGAGCGGGGATCCGTCCACGCCATCTGCGGCGAGAACGGCGCCGGCAAGTCCACTCTGATGAAGGTGCTGAGCGGTGTGTACCCCGCCGGCGACTACCGCGGCGAGATCGTCTTCGACGGTCAGACCGTCGAGTTCAAGGACATCCGTGACAGCGAAGCGGCCGGCATCGTCATCATCCACCAGGAGCTCGCGCTGAGCCCCTACCTCTCGATCGCGGAGAACATCTTCCTCGGCAACGAGATCACCCAGCGCGGCCTGATCGACTGGGATGCCACCAACCGGGAGGCATCCAAGCTCCTGGCCCGCGTGGGCCTGGGCGACAGCCCCGACGTCCCCGTGAACGAGATCGGCGTCGGCAAGCAGCAGCTGGTCGAGATCGCCAAGGCGCTGTCGAAGGACGTCAAGCTCCTCATCCTCGACGAGCCGACCGCCGCCCTGAACGACGACGACTCGGCCCACCTGCTCGACCTGATCCGCCACCTCAAGGGTCAGGGGATCACGAGCATCATCATCAGCCACAAGCTCAACGAGATCCGCGCGATCGCCGACGAGGTCACGATCATCCGCGACGGTCGCACGATCGAGACCCTGGACGTCGCCACCGGCGGCACCAGCGAGGACCGCATCATCCGCGGCATGGTCGGTCGCGAGCTCGAGAACCGCTACCCGGACCGCGACGTCGAGATCGGCGAGGAGGTCCTGCGCATCGCGGACTGGACGGTCCACCACCCGACGGACGCCTCGCGCACCGTCATCCACGACGCGAACCTCACCGTCCGCGCGGGCGAGGTCGTGGGCATCGCGGGTCTCATGGGCGCCGGCCGCACCGAGCTCGCGATGAGCGTGTTCGGCAAGAGCTTCGGGTCGCGCATCTCCGGCGAGGTCTTCATCCGCGGGCAGAAGGCGGACACCTCCAGCGTCCCCGCGGCCATCCGCAGCGGACTGGCCTACGTGACCGAGGACCGCAAGGGCGCCGGGCTCAACCTCATCGACACCATCAAGCGGAACATCTCGCTCGCCGGCATGCGCAAGCTCGCCAAGGGCGGCTGGGTCGACGGTGACCAGGAGTACCTCGTCGCCAACCGGTACCGCCAGTCGATGAACATCAAGGCGCCCTCGGTGGACGTCGTGGTCGGCAAGCTCTCCGGCGGTAACCAGCAGAAGGTCGTGCTGTCGCAGTGGCTGTACTCCGACCCCGAGGTGCTCATCCTCGACGAGCCGACGCGCGGCATCGACGTCGGCGCCAAGTACGAGATCTACACGATCATCAACTCTCTCGCGGCGCAGGGGAAGGGCGTGCTGGTGATCTCCTCGGAGCTCCCCGAGCTGCTCGGCATCTGCGACCGCATCTACACCCTCAGCGAGGGACACATCACCGGTCAGCTGCCCATCGAGGAAGCGACCCCCGAGGCCCTCATGGTGCTCATGACGAAGGAGAAGGAAGCCGACCATGTCAGCGCTTGACAACACCGCGACCCAGGCAGGTCCGGGCGGAACCCCCCGCGGTCCCGTCGGGGGCGCGCCCGGCGGCGCCGGGGGCATCATCCCCTTCCTCACCTCGCGTCTGCGCGAGATCGGCATCTTCATCGCCCTGATCGTGATCGTCCTGCTGTTCCAGGCGCTCACCGGCGGCCGTCTGCTCACTCCGGGCAACGTGTCGAACATCATCGTCCAGAACAGCTACATCCTGATCCTCGCGATCGGCATGGTGATGATCATCATCGCCGGCCACATCGACCTCTCGGTCGGCTCGGTCGCGGCGTTCGTCGGCGCCGTCTCCGGCGTGCTGATCGTCCAGTGGGGTCTGCCCTGGTGGCTCGGCATCACGCTGTCGCTGATCCTGGGCGCGGTGGTCGGCATGTGGCAGGGCTTCTGGGTGGCGTACGTGGGCATACCCGCGTTCATCGTGACCCTGGCGGGCATGCTCCTGTTCCGCGGTCTCACGCAGATGACCCTGGGCAACACCCAGATCACCCCCTTCCCGAGCGAGTACCGCCAGCTCGGCGGCGGGTACCTCTTCCCCGACCTGTTCCCGGCCTCGTCGTCCCCGGCGGAGTGGATCACCGTCGGCCTCGGCGTGCTGACGCTCGTGCTCTTCGTCGTGACCCAGGTGCGCCAGCGTGCCAAGCGCGCCGCTCTCGAGCTGCAGAACGAGCCCCAGGTCTGGTTCCTGTTCAAGATCATCGGCGGCGGCGCGCTCATCGCGTACCTCACGTACCTGCTGGGCGTCGCGCCGAACTCGCGCGGCACCCCGATCGTGCTCGTCGTCCTGGCCGTACTCATCATCGGCTACTCGGTCGTCATGAGCCGCAGCGTCTTCGGTCGTCACATCTACGCCATCGGCGGCAACCGCACCGCGGCGAAGCTGTCGGGCATCAAGACCCGTCGCGTCGACTTCATGCTGTTCGTCAACATGGGCACGCTGGCGGCGCTGGCGGGCATCGTCTTCACGGGCCGCCTGAACTCGGCCGGCCCCGGTGCCGGAAACCTGTTCGAGCTGGATGCCATTGCTGCCGCGTTCATCGGTGGTGCGGCCGTGCAGGGCGGTGTAGGCCGCGTGGTCGGCGCCATCGCCGGTGGTCTGGTCATGGGTGTGCTGAACAACGGCATGTCGCTCATGGGCATCTCGACCGATGTGCAGCAGTTCATCAAGGGCCTCGTGCTCCTGCTCGCCGTCGCGTTCGACGTCTACAACAAGAACCGCACCCGCGGCTGAGCCGTCGCCGGCTCTCCCGGACGCCCCGTCGCTGCTGCGGCGGGGCGTCCGTCGTTCGCACGGGGCCCGGCGGGGCGGGGCGTCCCGTTGCCGCGGCCGGGTCCCGCCGCCGCGGTGGGGCACAATCGGGAGGGTGACCACGCCCTCCCGCCGCCGCACCGCCGCTCTCGTGGCGGGGCTCCTCGCCGTGGCGGCGCTGGCCGCGGGATGCACCTCCTCGACGGCGCGCACCACCGGGACCAGCGACGGCGCCGGCGTGATCGGCGTCGCACTGCCGCAGTCGGACGACGCCCAGTGGGCCCGCGCGGGCGAGGCCCTCCGGGACGAGCTCACCGGCCGCGGCTACCGCGTCGACGTCCAGTTCGCGGCGGGCGACGCCCGCACACAGGGCTCGCAGGTGCAGAACATGCTCACCAAGGGCGCGGACGCGGTGGTCGTCGCGCCCCTGTCCGTCGACGACCTGGACGTGGCCCTGCAGACGGCCGTCGCGGACGGGATCCCGATCGTGACCTTCGAACGCGCTCTCGCACTGCCGGGGGCGGGGTTCGCCGCCGCGGTGGATCCGGAGGCGCTCGGACGGGCGCAGGCCCAGGCGCTGCTGTCGGACCTCCCGGATGCCGCGACCGATGACGACGCGCCGTCGACACCGCCGCGCGTGGCCGTGCTGACCGGGGATGCCGAGGACGCGTGGGCGGTGCGCCGCTACGACGCGGCACGGGAAGTGCTGGATGCCGCCGTCGCCGACGGGCGCATCGAGATCGTCGCCGGGGCCACGCTCGACGACGCCGCGACGACGGGGGACGACGACGCCACCGCGGCCGAGAGGCGCACGCGGGCGCTGCTGGCCCCCGAGGAGACGGACGTCGCGGGCAGCGCCGAGGACACCGCCGCGGCCCCGACCGCCATCCTCGCCCTCACCGACGCCGCGACGCGCGGCGTCGTCACCGCGCTCACCACGCCGCTGCCCGACGACGCGACCCCGTCGCCCTCGGCATCCGGAAGTCCCTCCTCCACGCCCGCGGCCTCGCCGTCGCCCGGTCCCGACCTCGACGCGGAGCTCGCCGGGCAGGTGACCGTCGTCGGCTCCGGCGGCGACCTGGCGACCGTGCAGGCCCTCCGCGACGGGATCGTGGACGCGACGGTCTTCGTCGACCCGCGGGAGCTCGTGCCGTGGGCGGCCGATGCCGTGCAGGCGCTGCTGGACGGCGACGCCCCGCGCGTCGACGGCAGCGAGCCGGCGGGTCTCGACGGCGTCCCGTCCGCCACGGCCGGCGCGAGCGTGGTCCGTGCGCGCGACATCGAGAGCCTGCTGCTCGACACCGGCTGGCTGACGGCCGACGACCTGTCCTGAGCCGCGCGCGGCCCGGCATCCGCGTCGCGCCGCCTGGGGTGTGCCGGATTCGGAGATGTGCGCTGTTCTCGGAGAATCTCGGCCGAATCGTCCGAATCCGGCGCGGTTCTCCGATTCCGGAGGGATGCCACGGGCGACGGCATCCCTCCTCCCCGCCGTCGCGCCGTCGGAGATGTGCGCCGTTCTCGGACAATCTGGCCCGGAACATCCGATTCCGGCGCGGTTCTCCGATTCCGGGAGGGATGCCGCGGGCCCGCCGGCCGTTCGGGATAACCCGAATGCGCGCGGGGGCTGACCGGGCGGCGCCGCCCGACGGCCCGGCCTAGCGTGGTGGGCATGACAACGGCCCCCTTCCCCCCGCCGCCCGCGGACACCCTCGCGACGACGGCACGCCTCTCCGCGCCCTCGGGCTCCGACGCTCCGGCCGGCTCCGTCGCTCCGGCCGCGCCGTCCCGCCGCGCGCGTTTCGGCTCACCCGCCCGCATCGCGGGGGCCGTCGCCCACCTCGCGGCACTCGGCCTGGTCGGACCGGTCGTCTTCACCGCGCTGTTCGGCCTGCTCAGCGCGGGACTCGGCCTGCTGCCCGTCCTGCTCGTCGGTGCCGTGCTGCTCGTCGGTCTCGTGTACGCGCTGTTCGCCGTCGCGTGGCTGGAGCACGCCCGCGTCGACGGGCTCTACGGCCTGGGGCTGCCCAGCCCGCGCATCCGACGCAGTGAGAAGTCCGGCTTCGGCGGATTCCTGCACACGATCTGGCTGCAGACGAAGGACGGCCGGCAGTGGCGCGGTGTCGCCTCGTTCGCGGCTGCGACCGTCATGGGGCTCGTCGTCCTCGTCGCCGCGGGCGCCGTCGCGTGGGGCCTCACGCTGCTGGTGGGCGCCGTGTTTGGCGGTCGTGGGGCGGGCGTCTTCGCCGGCATCCCGCTCGGGGGCGTCGCCGCCCCGATCGCCGGCGTGCTGGCCGCGGTGATCGGCCTGGCCGTCATGGTGGGGCTCGGCGTCCTGCACGGGGTCGTCGCGCGCGGCATCCTGGTCCCCTCGCGCGAAGCGCAGCTCGAGGCGCAGGCGCGCACCTTCGACACCCGTCGCGCCGGGGCCGTCCGTGCCGCCGAGGTGGAGCGCACGCGCATCGAGCGCGACCTCCACGACGGGGTGCAGCCGCGACTCGTGTCCATCGGCATGACCCTCGGCCTCGCGCAGACCAAGATCGACGACGACCCGGAGGCCGCCAAGGCCCTCGTCGCCGAGGCGCACGCCTCCACCAAGTCGGCCATCACCGAGCTGCGGCAGCTGGCGCGCGGCATCCATGCGTCCGTCCTGGAGGACCGGGGACTGGATGCCGCCCTTTCGGCGCTCGCGTCGCGGTCGCACATCCCCGTGACGCTCGATGTGCGCCTCACCGGACGGTGCAGCCGGGCGGCGGAGGCCGCGGTGTACTTCTCCATCGCCGAGGCGCTGACCAACGCGGCGAAGCACTCCCACGCTGCCGCGTGCCGGGTGTCGGTGCGGGTGCGGGAGGACCAGACCCTGTGGGCCCGTGTCGAGGACGACGGACTGGGCGGCGCCCGCGTCGTGCCCGGCGGCGGGTTGGACGGCATCGTCAACCGCGTCACCGCGGCCGGCGGCAGCGCCCGCATCGACAGCCCGCAGGGCGGACCGACGTCGGTGGAGGTGACCGTCCCGTGCGCATCCTGATCTGCGAGGACTCCGTGCTGCTGCGCGAGGGGCTCGTGCGCCTGCTGGCCGATGACGGACACGAGGTCGTCGCCGCCCTGGCCGACGCGGACGGTCTCGACGAGGCGGTCGCCACGACAGCTCCCGACCTGTGCATCCTCGACGTGCGCCTGCCGCCCACCTGGACCGACGAGGGCATCCGGGCGGCGATCGCCCTGCGGTCGCGGCATCCGGGGCTCGCCGTCCTGGTGCTGTCGCAGTACGTCGAGGAGCGCTACGCCAGCGACCTCATCGCCGACGGACAGGGGTCGCTCGGCTATCTGCTGAAGGACCGCGTCGCGGACGTCCGGGACTTCCTCGATGCCGTGGCCCGGATCGCGGACGGGGCCACCGTGCTCGACCCCGAGGTCGTGGGCCAGCTGCTCACCCGACGGCGCCGCGACCAGCGGCTGCAGAGCCTCACCGACCGCGAACGCGCCGTGCTCGCCCTCATCGCCGAAGGACGCTCGAACCAGGCGATCGCGCAGGCGCTGTTCGTCTCGGAGGCGAGCGTCGAGAAGTACATCACCGCCATCTTCACCAAGCTCGGCCTCGAGCAGGACGACACCGGCAACCGCCGCGTGATCGCCGCGCTCGTCCACCTGGGCCACGACACAACGGGAGCACCGTCATGACCGATCCCACGCCCGACACCGCGGCGCCGTCCGAGCGCTCTTCTGCGGCCGCGTCCGAGCGAACCGCTCCGGCGGCGTCCGAGCGCCCGCGCACCGCGGCGCGCATCATCTCGATCGCGACCACGGTGCTGGGGGCGGCCGTCATCGCCGGCACGCTCGGCAGCACGGCGGTGTCCGCCGCCGCGGGGATGCGCGGGTCGGACGACACCCGCGTCGGCGTGGCCGGCGTCACCGACCTCGACGTCGACGTCGCCGGTGCCCGGCTGACGGTCGCGTTCGCCGACGTGGCCACCGCGCAGCTCACCGTCGACGGCGCGCGCGGCCGTTCGGACGACCGGGGGTCCGGTGTCCGCGGCCGTTCGGACGACCGGGGTGGTCCCAGCGACCGTGGCCGACGCGGCGGGAGCGCTGACGCGGCCCGCGAGGACGACGGGGACCGCGGCGGATGGCGCATGGAACGCGACGGGGACACGCTCGAGGTCACCTCGCCGGAGGGGACGTGGTTCTCCGCCGGGCCGCGGTCGGCCGCGACGCTCACCCTTCCCCTCGATCTGGCCGAGGGTGTGCTGGACGCGGAGTTCGACATCGGCGCCGGCAGCCTCGACCTGGCGGGGGAGTACCGGTCGCTGACGGTGGACGTCGCCGGGGGCCGCGTCGACGTCGACGGGACGGCGACGTCTCTCGACCTCACGGTGACCGGCGGTCAGGCGGCCGTCGCGCTCGCCGACGTCGCCGAGGCCCGGATGGAGCTGGCCGGCGGGCGTCTGTCGACCGCGTTCACCGGTGAGGCGCCCCGCCGCACCGACATCGAGCTCACGGCCGGGTCCGCGGACGTCCTTCTGCCCGACGAGGCCTACCGGGTGACCGTGGACGACGGAATGGGCGAGGTCGACGACCGGCTGCAGGCGGCGGACGGGGCCGCGGGCGCCCCGCGCGTGAACGTCTCGGCGACGTTCGGGTCGGTGGTGCTGCGGTCCTGAGCCGGCGTCGTGGATTCGGAGATGTGCGCTGTTCTCGGAGGATTTCGGGGGGAATCTCCGAATCCGGCGCGGTTGTCCGATTCCGGCGCGCGGGCGGCTGGGGGAGGGATGCCGGTGGGGTGGGTGGCATCCCGGGTCCGGGGCGTGGCGGGAGGTTCACCGCCCGCGGTGGGTGTCGTGGATTCGGAGATGTGCGCTGTTCTCGGAGGATTTCGGGGGGAATCTCCGAATCCGGCGCGGTTGTCCGAGTCTGGTGCGCGGGCGGTGGGGCCGGGGGAGGGATGCCGGTGGGGTGGGTGGCATCCCGGGTCCTGACCGTGGCGGGAGGTTCACCGCCCGCGGTGGGTGTCGTGGATTCGGAGATTCGCGCTGTTCTCGGAGGATTTCGGGGGGAATCTCCGAATCCGGCGCGGTTGTCCGAGTCTGGCGAGCGGGCGGCTGGGGCTGGGGCGGGATGCCGTGCCAGGGGTCAGAGGCGGGTGCCTCGCTCACGCTCGTTCCTGCCTGCTCGCGCCGGGAGTCCCGGGTTTCTGCCACCGCTGGTGACGGCGATCGCCATGAGCACCAGCAGGATGCCGAGCACCTGCGCCGGCGCCAGCGACTCGCCGCCGACCGCGACCCCGAGCAGCACACCGGTGACCGGGTTCAGCAAGCCGATCAGGCCGACCGTGCCCGCGGGGAGGTGCCGAAGTCCGGTGAACCAGCACACGAACGCCACGGCCGTGGCGACGACCGCGATGCCGACGTAGGCGGCGACGCCCACGGCATCCACGCGGGGCGGGGGACCCTCGACGACACCCGCGACGACGACCAGCACGATACCGCCGGCCGTCAGCTGCCACGACGTCGTGGCCAGGAGGGGCGTCTCGTCTCGCCATCGGGTGGTCAGGATCGCGCCCAGTGACGACGCGAGCAGCGCGACGACGGATGCCGCCACCCCGGCTGCCGGCACCGCGCCGGCGCCGAGGCCGACGACGAGCAGGACGCCGGCGAGGCCGCCCGCGGCCCCGACCGCCCACCGTGCCGTGGGACGCTGGGAGAGCAGGGGCCACGCGAGTCCGGCGAGGGCCAGCGGGGCGAGAGCCATGATGGACGCCGCGATCGACGACGGCAGGAGCTGCGCAGCCACGTAGACGAGCACGAAGAAGGCGCCGAAGTTCAGCATCCCCAGCACGGGCGCCTTCCACCACCACGCTCCGTGCGGCCGCCGTCGCGCGAGCGCGAGAAGCAGGAGGCCCGCAGGCAGGGCCCGAAGGGCCGCCCCCCACAGCGGCGCGTCCGCCGGCAGCAGGTGCCGCGTGACGACGTACGTCGCGCCCCACGCGATCGGTGCGACGGCGGTGACGGCGACGATGCGCCATTTAGCTTCCATGGAAGACAGAGTAGCTTCCCTGGAAGATAAAGTGGATGCCATGACCCCGACGACCGACCGCGTCGACACCATCGTCGCCCAGTGGAGCGCCGAGAGACCCGACATCGACGTCTCGCCGATGCAGGTGATCGGACGCCTGCACCGCCTCGCCGATCATCTGCGCGACGAACTGCTCGCGGTCTACCGCCGGTACGGCCTCGGCGAGGGGGAGTTCGACATCCTCGCCGCCCTCCGCCGAGCGGGGGCGCCGTTCGCCGCGGCCCCGGGCGAGCTCGCGCGCCACACCATGGTCACCACCGGGGCGGTGACCAAGCGCGTCGACCGGCTCGTGGCATCCGGTCTCGTGGTGCGCGACGACGACGCCGATGACGGGCGGGCGCGCGTCATCCGGCTGACGTCGGCCGGGCGGCGCGTGATCGACGAGGCCTACACGGCGCACATCGCGAACGAGCAGCGCCTGCTCGCCGGACTCGACGCCGACCAGCGTCGCTCTCTCGAGGCGTTGCTGCGAACCTGGGGTGCGTCGCTCGGCGTATGAGGCAGGCGGGTGCACGTCGGCGTGCGCGTCGCCGGATCACGTCGCTTCCGGGTCCCGGCAAGCGACACGATCCGACGACTCAGGCGCTCTTGAGCGCCTTCGCGATGCGCTGAGGGGAGACCGGTTCGGCGGTGCCGAGGCGCTGGGCGAAGAGGCTCACGCGCAGTTCCTCGAGCAGCCAGCGGGTCTGCACGAGATTCGCCGGGGCGTCCGGGGGCAGGGGCACCGAGCCCCCGGCATCCACGAAGCCCGCGGCGGCGCGCTCGTATTCGGTCATGCGCTGGCGGTCGCGGCCGGGGTTGTCCGAGAGCGTCGTGACCCGTTCCAGCGCCCCGGCGAGGTAGCGCGGGTAGTGCGGGATCCGGGCGAGACCGGTCCGGGAGAGGAACCCCGAGAAGATCAGACCCTGAACCTGCTTGCGCACGTCGTTGAGCGCGCCGAGGAGCGTGATTGACGACGCGTCCTTCATCGCGCGTTCGACCTCGCGCTGGGCGAGGAGGATCTTCGCGGCGAGCGAGACCGTCTGGAACGTCCGATCCACGGATGCCGCCGAGAACGCGTCGCGCACCCGTTCGAAGTCCGCCTTCGTGCGCACGACGCCGGCCGGTGCCTCGCGCAGCAGAATGTCGTCGGCGAGGGCGACGCGGGCGTCCTCGATGAGCGCCTTGGCGTTCTGGTACGGCGACGCCGCGAGTGCGAGCTTCTCGTTCGCGGTGAGGTGGTCCAGCACGTAGGTCGCCGGGGAGGGCACCGCCAGCAGGAGCAGACGCCGGATGCCGCCCCGCGTGAGCCGCGTCGCCTCCTCCGGGGTGGCCTCGACGCGCAGCGCCACGCTGTCGCCCTCGTCGACGAGGGCCGGGTACCCGCGGACGACGCCGCCGGCGACGGGGGTGTCGACGACCTCGGTGAGCTCGTCGAGGTCCCACGTCGTGAGCTTCGTGCGGGAGGCGAACGCGGGCGAGGCCTGGGCGACCGCGGCGGCCGAGCGGGCGGCGGGACGCTCGCGCGTCACGGCCGACTCGACGCTGGACCGGGCCCGGTCGGCGAGGCGGCGCTGCAGGGCACCGAGATCGCGATCGGATCCCACCGCGCGGCCCCGGGCGTCGACGGCGCGGAACGACGGCATGAGGTGGCCGGGGACGCGGTCGAGCTCGAAGTCGGCAGCGCTCACCCGCTGGTTCGCGACGCGCTGCACCAGGGCGGCGAGGGCGTCGACGAGCGTGGTCCTCGGCAGACCGTCCGCGTGCTCGGGGCCCTTCTCGGCGAGCTCGGCGCTGAACTTCTCGGCCCAGTCGGCGGCGGGGACCACGTTGCGGCGGATGGTCTTCGGCAGGGCGCGCAGGAGCGCCGTCACCAGCTCGTCGCGCATGCCGGGGACCTGCCAGTCGAACCCGTCGGGGCGCAGTTGGGCCAGCAGCGGCAGCGGCACCACGACCGTCACGCCGTCGTCCGGAGCGCCCGGCTCGAAGCGGTAGGCGAGGTTCAGCGTCTGATCGCCCTGGCGCCAGCGCGCCGGGAAGGCCCGGTCGTCGCCTTGAGCGCGGTCGCCGGTCAGGTCGGACTCGCGGAGGTCGAGCAGGTGCGGGGTCTTCGCGGAGGCATCCCTCCACCAGGTCTCGAACGCGCGCACATCGGTGACGTCCGCCGGGATGCGGGCGTTGTAGAAGGCGAAGACGGCCTCGTCGCCCACGAGGATGTCGCGGCGGCGCTCGCGCTCCTCGATCTTCTCGAGGAGGCGGCGCTGCTCCTGGTTGCGGCGGAGGAACGCGGTCAGGCGCTTGTCGAGGACGGACGGGTCCCACTCGCCCTCGACGAGCGCGTGGCGGACGAACATCTCGCGGGCGAGGGGGCGGTCGAAGCGCGCGAGCTGCACGCGGCGGCGTCCGACGAGCTCGACGCCGAACAGCGTGACCTTCTCGTACGCGGCGGCCGACCCGGCGTCCTTGGACCAGTGCGGCTCGCTCAGCGACCGCTTGACCAGGTCGGGAGCGAGCTCCTCCGCCCACGCCGGGTCCACGGCGGCGACCGTGCGGGCGAACAGGCGCGAGGTCTCGACGAGCTCGGCGGCCATGACGGCCGACGGGCGCCTCTTTTTCAGGCCCGAGCCGGGGAAGATCGCGAACCGCGCACCGCGGGCACCGATGTACTCGCCCTTGACGGGGCGCGCGTCGCCGGGGGCCCGGCGGTCCTTGGCCTGCGCCATGGTGCGGGGGTCCAGGATGCCGATGTGCGAGAGCAGTCCGGACAGGATCGCGCGGTGGATGGCATCGCCGGCGGCATGTCCCTCGGGGGCCGTGGTGTCGTGCTGGGGGACGCGTCCCGACGAGCGATGCGGCCGGGAGGGGTCCGTCTGCGGGGCGGAGGAGGAGGCGTGGTCGCCGCCGCGGGAGCGCCCGCGCGCGCTGCCACCGGTGCGTCCGCCGCCGCCGTCGCGCCCGGCGCCGTCGCGCCCGCCGCCCTCGGCCCCCAACGACCGCAGCTGCCGGTGGACGTCGACCCACTCGCGCACCCGCACGTAGTTCAGGTGCTCGCTGCGGCACAGACGCCGGAACGCGCTCGAGCCGAGCTCGGCCTGCTTCTCCTGCAGGTACTCCCACAGGTTCAGCAGCGAGAGGAAGTCGCTCGTCGGGTCCGTGAACCGCGCATGGAAGCGGTCGGCCTCCTCGCGCCTGTCCTCGGGACGTTCGCGCACGTCCTGGATCGACATGCCCGACACGATCGCAAGCACCTCGGTCGAGACGTCGTTCCGCCGTGCCTCGATGAGCATGCGGGCGAAGCGCGGGTCGATCGGCAGGCGGGCGATCTCGCGGCCGATTTCGGTGAGACGCGGACCGCGCTCGTCGTCGCGCCCGCCGCGGTCGCGCGAGGGATCCCGGTCGGGCCGGTCGTCCCGTGACCGTGCGCCGGGCGCCGGCAGCTTCACAGCCCCGAGCTCGACGAGCAGGTCGAAGGCCGCCTTCACACCGCGCGAGTCGGGCGGGGTCAGGAACGGGAACGCCTGGATGTCGCCGAAGCCGAGCGACAGCATCTGGAGGATGACGGATGCCAGGGAGGTGCGGAGGATCTCGGGCTCGGTGTACTCCGGGCGGCGGGTGAAGTCGTCCTCGGAGTAGAGCCGGATCGCGACACCCGGGGAGGTGCGGCCCGCGCGGCCCGAGCGCTGCTGCGCCGACGCCTGCGACACCGCCTCGATCGGCAGGCGCTGGATCTTCGACCGGTTGCTGTAGCGCGAGATGCGGGCGGTCCCGGTGTCGACGACGTACCGGATGCCGGGGACGGTGAGGCTCGTCTCGGCGACGTTCGTGGCGAGGATGACGCGGCGGCGCACCCCCGCGACGGTGGAGCGCTCGAACACGCGGTGCTGCTCGGCGGCGGAGAGGCGGCCGTACAGCGGCAGCACCTCGGTCGGTGCCGCGTCGCGCTGGTACGCCCCGCGGATCGCGTCCGCGGCGTCGCGGATCTCGGCCTCGCCGGGGAAGAAGACGAGCACGTCGCCGGCGGGCTCCCGGTCCAGCTCGCGCAGCGCCGCGACGACGGCCCCGACCTCGTCGGCGTCGTCGTCGCCCCGGCCGGGTCTGGCGGCGGGCCGTGCCGGGCTCCGGAGCTTCTTCGGCTGCGGCGCCGGGGCGGTGGCATCCAAGCCCTCATCCTCGGAATCCTCCGGAGCCTGGTCCGCTCCGTCGAGCGGCCGATACCGGATCTCGACCGGGTACGTCCGCCCCGAGACCTCGATGACCGGGGCCGGCACCGGGTCGCCGCCGGGCTCGGCGGGGGGAGCGGCGAAGTGGCGGGCGAAGCTCTCGGGGTCGATGGTGGCCGAGGTGACGATGACCTTGAGGTCGGGCCGTTTCGGCAGGATGCGGCGGAGGTAGCCGAGGAGGAAGTCGATGTTGAGCGACCGCTCGTGCGCCTCGTCGACGATGATCGTGTCGTAACGGCGGAGCAGCCGGTCGCGGTGGATCTCGTTGAGCAGGATGCCGTCGGTGACCAGGGCCACCCGGGTGTCGGCCGACACCTTGTCGGTGAAGCGGACCTTGTAGCCGACGGTCGAGCCGAGGGGCACCTGCATCTCGTCCGCGATGCGCTCGGCGATCGTGCGGGCGGCGATGCGGCGCGGCTGGGTGTGCGCGATGGAGGTGCGGCCGAGCTCGAGGCAGATCTTCGGCAGCTGCGTCGTCTTGCCCGACCCGGTCGCGCCGGCGACGATCACGACCTGGTGGTCGCGGATGGCGCGCGCGATCTCGTCCCGCGCGGCGCTGACGGGCAGCTCGGGCGGGTAGACGATGACGGGTTCGGCAGACACAGCCTTCCAGCCTATCGCGCCCCGGCCCACACCGCCCTGCGGTGGGCCCGGGGTGCCGTGAGGTGGCGCAGATGTCCGCGCCGCGGGGGCGGCGGCGTACATCTGCGACACCTCAGCGCAGAAGAGGCGCGAGCCCCGGGGCAGATTCAGCCGCGGCCGACCGAGCAGGTGGGCTGGGCGGCCGTGGACCCGGTGATGTTGGTGGGCAGCTCGACCACCTCGGGCGCCGTCGTCTCGCCGGGCGCGGGGGTGGTGGCATCCGGAGCCGGCTCGTCCGTCGCGGGAGGGGTGGACTCCTCGGGTGCGGGCACCGAGGGGTCGGCCTCGACGCCGCCGTTGGTCCCGGCGTTTCCCGTGATCTCGAACGGGACGTTTCGGTCGAGCGCGTCCCAGAGGATCGCCGCGCCCTCGTCGTCGGACAGCACGTGGTTCGTGTTGGACGGGTCGTCGTAGACGGGGTACTGGACGAAGGCGATGTCGTCCAGGGGCACGTCGCGGATCGTGTACGCGAGCTGCGCGATGCGCAGCGGGTCGGCCAGGCTCTCGCTGGGCGTGATGTTGGTCACGGCGGTGTTCGCGAGCGACAGGAGCGTGCCGGGGTTGGAGAGCACCTCGTCGCTGCGGAGCTTGGACAGCAGCCGGGAGAGGTACTGCTGCTGGTTGCCGATGCGGGCGAGGTCGCTGCCGTCGCCGATGCCCTTGCGGGTGCGGAGGAAGGCGAGGGCGTCGTACCCCTGGACGACGCGCGGGCCGGGCTCCCAGTCGATCCCGGCGTCGGGGTCGTCGATGCCGTCGCCGGCGATGCAGACCTCGACGCCGCCGATCGCGTCGGTGATGTTCACGACGTTGCCGAAGCTCACCTTCGCGGCGAACGGGATCGCCTGGCCGCTCAGGTCGGAGATCGTCTCGGCGACGCACGGCAGTCCGCCGCGGCCGTACGCGGAGTTGATCGGCGCGCGGTCGGCGGCCGGGGTGACGGTGCCGTCCTCGTTCGTGCACTCGGGGATCGGGATCTGCAGGTCGCGCGGGAAGGACACCACGGTCACCCGACGCGGGGCGTCGGACACGTGGACGAGCATGTTGACGTCGTTCAGGCGTCCGTCGGCGTCCGGGCCGGAGCAGCGGGCGCCGAACGCCTCCCGCACCTCGTCATCGCACTCGTCGGTGCCCGTCACGAGCACGGTGAACGGCCCGTCGTAGGAGCTGAGGGACGGGCCCTGCGTCGGCTTGTCCGCGAGGGGGACGGCGTTGTCGCTCAGGGTCTTGGACAGGTACCAGGCGTAGAAGCCGCCGACGCCGATGGCGGCGACCACGGCGACGGTGAGGGCGATCGCCAGGATCTTCGCCGTCCGACGCCAGCCCGCGCCGGCGGGGCGGCGGGCATGACGGGCACGCGGGGGAGTCTGCACGTTCGTAGTGAATCACGCGTTCCGACGTGGATGCCGGTGGAAAGCGGCGAATCCGCCACATTCGCGGGCTGCGGGGCGGGGTCTAATGGCCGTGACGTGCCGCGAATGTACGCCCGGGCCGGCGCGGCTTGTACGTTTGCGCCCAGTCAGCGCCGGGCCGCTCGGACCAAGCGCGGCGCGTGCATCTGCGCCACGTCAGCGCGAGCGGCTCGGAGCAGGACGAGGGAGGGACGCCGCGGCCCCGACGCGCGCAGAAGCGAACGGGGCGACCGGGAGACCCGGCCGCCCCGCCCTCAGAGAGCGATCACTGACCGCCCTCGGTGAGCGTCACCTCGATGGGGGTGTACTCGCCGTCGACGGTGACTCCCTCGTCCTCGAGGGCGGACAGGGCCGCCTCGATGTACTCGTTCGAGTACGCGGACTCCGCGGGCTCGGTCGTGATGAGGTTCAGACCGTCCTGGTTGACCGCGGCGAGCGCGCCCTGGACGGTCCGGTCCCACGCGTCGGCGTCGATGAGACCGAACTGCCCGCCGGTCCAGATGAGCTTGTTGACCTCGTTCATCTGCCACAGCTGGTGCGTCGGGCCGACGGGGAACGCGTCGACGCCGGGAGCGGTCGCCGCCTGGTAGGTGATGTCCGCGGCCTCCTCGGGGTTGTCGCGGGCGAACACCCAGCCTTTGATGACGGCCTTGAGGAACCGGGTGGCGGCGTCGGCGTACGCGGGGTCGTCGTTCAGGCGTGCGGTGTCGGCCCAGATGGCATCCTGGAGCATGGCGCCGGCGGTGTCCTCGTACGAGATGACGTCGATGTCGTCCATCGTGTACAGCTCGCCCGTCTCGGGGTTCACGGTCTCGAGCAGCTGGGCCAGCTCGTTGTAGGTCATGGCCTGGGCGGCATCCACGTCCCGGTCCAGCAGGGCGTTCATCGAGAAGTCCTGCGTGGTGATCTGGACCGTGGAGGCGTCGAGGCCCTGGTCGGCCATCGCGGCAAAGATCTCCCACTCGTTGCCGAAGCCCCACGAGCCGATGCGCTTGCCTTCGAAGTCGTCGACGCCGGTGATGCCGGAGTCCTTCCACGACACCTGCGTGGTGCCGGACTTCTGGAACACCTGGGCGATGTCGGTGAGCTCGACGCCCTGGTTCTCGAGCGTGCCGAGCACCTTCGGGACCCACGCGACGGCGAAGTCGACGTCGCCGGCGACGAGCGCGTCCTGCGGCACGATGTCGCCGCCCGAGGGGAGCACCTCGACGCTGTCGAAGCCTTCTTCCTCGAAGTACCCCTGGTCGAGGGCGACGTAGTACCCGGCGAACTGCGCCTGGGGCAGCCACTGCAGCTGCAGGCTGATCTCGGTCAGCGGGGTGAAGTCGCCGTCGGAGGCGGCGGGCTCGGCGTCGCCGCCCGCGCACGCGGAGAGGGTGAGAGCGGCCAGGGCGACCCCGGCGGTCGCGACGGCGCCGCGACGGATGCTGTGTCTCATGGTGGGACCTTTCGATTCGGGTGGAGCGTGTGTCGGGTGGTGCAGGCCGTTCTGTCGTGGGGCGGAGGGGATGCCGAGCGGTCTCAGCCCCGGGGGCGGAGGGCGCCGAGGCGACGGGCCACGACGCGTTCGAGGAGGGCGGTGACGAGGTAGAAGACGAGGCCGATCGCGATGCCGCCGCCGACGAACGCCCACGCCAGCGCGGCGCGTCCCGACTTGGCGTAGGTCGCGATCGCGGTGCCGATGCCGTCGGCGGGTCCGCCGAAGTACTCCGCGACGAGGGCGGAGATGACGGCGAGGGATGCCGCCACCCGCACACCCGTGAGCAGGTACGGCAGCGCGGTGGGCAGGGTCAGCCGCAGGAACGTCTGGCCGCCGGTCGCGGCCGTGGCGCGGAACAGGTCGCGCTGGACGGGCCGGGTCTGCCGGAGGCCACGGAGGGTGTTGACGAAGACGGGGACGAACGCGGCGATCGCGGCGACCGCCTGGCGCCCGAACTGGCTGGACGCGCCGAACATCGTGTTGAGGATGGGGGTGAGCGCGACGATCGGGACGACCGCGAGGGCGGCGACCAGCGGCGCGGTCATCCCGTCGACGGGACGCCAGGTCGCGGCGAGCGCGGCGATGAGCACGGCGACGAGGGTGCCCGCGATGAGCCCGACGAGCGCGTTGCCGCCGGTGATCGTCGCGGCCTCGGCGACGAGGGCGAAGCGCGTGACGAGCTCGCCGGCGACGGCGAACGGGTCGGGCAGCATGCGCGGGGCGCTGCCCGAGGCGACGAAGGCCCACCACGCGACGAGCCCGGCGACACCGACGACGACGGGCGCCGCCACCCGGGCCCAGGCGGGGAGCGGGCGGTCGGCGCGGGCAGCGGAGGAGCGGGCCGCGGAGGAGCGGGCCGCCGCGCGGGCCGGGGCGGCGGTCATCGCTCGTTCGCCCGGTGGACGGGGGCGCCGTGCAGCGCCTCGCGGACGGCGGTCACCCGCGCGAAGAACTCCGGCGACTCCCGCAGCTCGTCGTCGCGGTCCCGCCCGGGGCGGGTGTCGATGACGTCGGTGATGACCCCCGGTCGCGGGCTCATCACGACGACGCGGTCGGACAGGAACACCGCCTCGGGGATCGAGTGGGTCACGAAGACGACGGCCGCCCCGGTCTCGGCGGCGATCCGGGCGAGCTCGGACTGCAGCCGTTCGCGGGTCATCTCGTCGAGCGCGCCGAACGGCTCGTCCATGAGGAGCAGTCGCGGCTGGACGGCGAGAGAGCGCGCGATCGCCACGCGCTGCTGCATGCCGCCGGACAGCTGATCGGGGTAGCGGTCGACGAAGTCGGTGAGGCCGACGAGCTCGGCCAGCTCGGCGACACGGGCGTCGCGGCGGGCCCGGGGCCACTTGTGCAGCTCGAGGGGCAGGGCGATGTTGGCGGCGACGGTGCGCCACGGCAGGAGCGCGGCCTGCTGAAAGGCGATGCCGTAGTCCTGGTCGAGGCGGGCGCGGCGGGCGGGCTTGCCGTAGAGGGTGAGCTCCCCGGCGCTGGGGGAGTCGAGGTCCGCGATGAGGCGGAGCAGCGTCGACTTGCCGCAGCCGGAGGGGCCGATGAGCGAGACGAACTCCCCGGCGGCGATCTCGAGGTCGATGCCCGTCAGGGCGGTCACCTCGCCCCCGGGGCTGGCGAACACCTTGGCGACGCCGGCGGCGCGAACGGCGTGCTCGGTCCCGGTGGCGGGGGCGGTGGCGGTGCTCATGCGGTGTCCTCTCCGCGACGGAAACGATGGAGGGCGACGCCGACGAGGGCGACGCCGGCGGCGGCGACGAGGCCCATGACGACGGTGCCGAAGGTCGGTGCCCAGGGGGCGGCGGGGTCGGACGAGGCCTGACCGGCGAGCTGGATGAGCATGCGGCCGATGCCCCCGCGCAGGCCGATCGACACCTCGGCGACGACCGCGCCGACGACGGCCGACGCCGCCGCGAGCCGCAGCGCCGGGAGCAGGTGCGGCACGGCCGCGGGCAGGCGCAGGTGTACGAGCGTGCGCCACCATCCCGCCGATGCGGCCCGCAGCAGGTCGAGGTGCATCGCGTCGGGCGCGTTCAGGCCCCGCAGCATGCCGACGGCGACGGGGAAGAACGCGAGGTACGACGCGATGAGCGCGACCGACAGCCACGGCGGCCACGGGATGCCGGAACGGTCGACCTGCGTGCCGATCGCGTTGACGACCGGGGCGAAGGCGATGAGGGGCACGATCTGGCTGACGACGATCCACGGCAGCAGGCCCGCCTCGACCAGCCGCCACCGCTGCATCGCGATCGCGAGCAGCGAGCCGACGACCACCCCGATGAGCCACCCCAGCGCGGCGAGCCCGAGGGTCATCCCCGCGGCGCCCGCGACCGAGACGAGGAGCGGGGGCGTGTCGCCGCCGCTGGTGGGCGCGAACATGCGCGCCGCCATCTCCCACACGTGCGGCATGGCGCGGTCGTGCGTGCGGGGGAGCAGGATGACGCCCGACCCGGCGGACCCGTCGTCGCCGACGGTCACGCCCTCCGCCGGCCCGAGGAACTTGTACGCCTCCCACAGCAGCGCGACCGCCGCGACGCCCGCCACGCCCCAGCCTGCTCGGACCGCCCACGTGCGACCCCGGGCGGAGCGGATGCCGCGTGGCATCCGTTCCTCGTCGGGGACGGGGGCCGCCGTGCCGGGGGCGGGCAGCTGGTCGGTCACCGCTTCGCCGTCACCGGGGGAGTCAGCGCGGGGATGACGGTCTCGCCGTACACCCGCATGGTCTCCTCCTTGTTGTCGTGCTGGAGGTAGCCGGCGAACTGCGTCACGCCCAGGGCGCGGAGCTTCTCGAGCTTGGCGATGTGCTCCTCGGCGGTGCCGAGCACGCAGAAGCGCTCGACGATCTCGTCGGGAACGAAGTCGACGTGGTCGTTGTGGCTCTTTCCGTGCGAGTTGTAGTCGTAGCCGGTTCGGCCGGCGATGTAGTCGGTGAGGGCCGCGGGGACGGAGGAGTCCCCGCCGTACTTCGACACGATGTCCGCGACGTGGTTGCCGACCATCCCGCCGAACCACCGGCACTGCTCGATCATGTGCGCGCGGCTCTCGGGGGTGTCCTCGCCGATGTACATCGGGGCGGCGACGCAGAACGCGATCTCGTCGGGGTCGCGGCCGACGTCCTCCGCCGCCCTCCGGACCGTCGCGATCATCCACTCCGCGATATCGAGGTCGGCCAGCTGCAGGATGAACCCGTCGGCCACCTCGCCGGTGAGCTTCAGGGCGAGGGGTCCGTAGGCGGCGACCCACACGTCGAGCGTCGATCCGCGGCTCCACGGGAACTGCAGCGTCGCGCCGTTGTACTCCACCGCGCGGGAGTTGCCGAGCTCGCGGATGACGTGCACCGACTCGCGCAGCGCCTTCAGCGTCGTGGGCCGTCCGTTGGTGACGCGCACGGCCGAGTCCCCGCGGCCGATGCCGCAGATCGTCCGGTTGCCGTACATCTCGTTGAGGGTGGCGAAGGTGGATGCCGTGACCGTCCAGTCCCGTGTGGCGGGGTTGGTGACGAAGGGTCCGACGGTGACCCGGCGGGTGGCGGCGAGGATCGCCGAGTGCACGACGTACGGCTCCTGCCACAGCAGGTGCGAGTCGAACGTCCACACGTGGCTGAAGCCGTGGGCCTCGGCCAGCTGCGACAGCTGGACGGTGCGGGCGGCGGGCGGATTGGTCTGCAGGACGACGCCGAAATCCATGGGGTCCCCTCTCAGACCAGGTACTGGCTCAGGCCGCGCTTGACGAAGCGGCCGTCGCCCTTCGCGCCGATGTACGCGCCGTCGTCGACGACGACCTTGCCGCGCGAGATGACGGTGTCGACGTGCCCGTCGATCTCGTAGCCCTCCCACGCGGAGTGATCCATGTTCATGTGGTGGGTCTTGCCGACCCCGATGGAGGTGTGCCCGGCCGGGTCGTACACGACGACGTCCGCGTCCGCGCCGGGGGCGATGACGCCCTTCTGCCCGTACATGCCGAACATGCGCGCGGGTGTCGTGCTGGTCAGCTCCACCCAGCGCTCGAGGGTGATCTCGCCGGTCACCACGCCCTGGTACATGAGGTCCATGCGGTGTTCGACGGAGCCGATGCCGTTGGGGATGGCCCGGAAGTCGCCCTGGCCGAGCGTCTTCTGGTCCTTCATGCAGAACGGGCAGTGGTCGGTGGAGACCATCTGGATGTCGTTCGTGCGCAGCGCCTGCCACATGTGGTGCTGGTGGCCCTCGTGCTTCGAGCGCAGCGGCGTCGAGCACACCCACTTCGCGCCCTCGAAGTCGCCCCACTCCTCGCTCGTGGCGCCGAGCTGGTCCTCCAGCGAGAGGTAGAGGTACTGCGGGCACGTCTCGCCGAAGACGTTCTGGCCGTTGTCCCGCGCCCAGGCGAGCTGCTCGACGGCCTGCTTCGCGCTGACGTGGACGACGTAGAGGGGCGCGCCGGTGAGGTGCGACAGCATGATCGCGCGGTGCGTGGCCTCCTCCTCCATCTGCCACGCGCGGGCGACGCCGTGGAAGTACGGCGACGTCTTGTTCTTCTCGATCAGCTGCTGGGCGAGCACGTCGATCACGGGGCCGTTCTCGGCGTGCATCATCGTCAGCAGGCCGGTGTCGGCGGCGACCTGCATCGCGCGGAGGATCTGCGCGTCGTCGGCGTAGAAGACGCCGGGGTAGGCCATGAACATCTTGAAGCTCGAGATGCCCTCGTCGATCAGCCCGGGCAGGGCTGCGAGGGAGTCGGCATCCACCCCTCCCACGATCTGGTGGAACCCGTAGTCGATGGCGCAGTTGCCCGCGGCCAGCTCGTGCCAGTGGGCGAGACCGTCCTGCACGCGCTCGCCGGCCCGCTGCACGGCGAAGTCGACGATCGTCGTCGTCCCGCCCCAGGCCGCGGCGCGGGTGCCGGTCTCGAAGGTGTCCGAGGCGCTCGTGCCGCCGAACGGCAGCTGCATGTGGGTGTGGGCGTCGATCCCGCCCGGGATGACGTACTTGCCGGTCGCGTCGATGACGGTGTCGACGGATGCCGCGAGGTCGTGGCCCAGCAGAGTGGAGCCGGGCGCGAGCACCGCGGCGACGGTCTCGCCGTCGATGAGGACGTCGGCGGCGGTGCGCCCGGTCGCCGAGACGACCGTGCCGCCGGTGAGGAGCGTCGTCGCCATCTCAGGCCTCCGCGATCTCGCCGTAGGTGTCGGGGCGACGATCGCGGTAGAACTGCCAGTCGTCGCGCATCTGCTGCACGAGGTCCATGTCGAGGTCGCGGATGAGGATCTCCTCGTGCTCGGCGGAGCCGATCGCCCCCACGTGGTTGCCGCGCGGGTCGATGACCTGGCTGCTGCCGTAGAACGACACGGCCTCGTCGCCGTACTCGTTGTCCTCTCGGCCGACGCGGTTGGGCTGCAGCACGAAGTAGCCGTTGGCGACCGCGGCGCACGGCCCCTCGACCTCCCACAGGCGGTTCGACAGTCCCGGCTTCGTCGCGTTGGGGTTGAACACCATGTGCGCGCCGTTCAGGCCCAGCTCGCGCCAGCCCTCGGGGAAGTGGCGGTCGTAGCAGATGTACATGCCCACCTTGCCGACGGCGGTGTCGAAGACGGGGTATCCGAGATTGCCCGGGCGGAAGTAGAACTTCTCCCAGAACTTCTCGAGGTGGGGGATGTGGTTCTTGCGGTAGCTGCCCAGCACGGTGCCGTCGGCGTCGACGAGCACGGAGGTGTTGTAGTACACCCCGGTCTGAGCCTCCTCGTAGATGGGGAGGACGCTGACCAGGCCGAGCTCCTTGGCGAGGGCGGCGAAGCGCTGGACGATCGGCCCGTCCACCGGCTCTGCGTAGCGGTAGTACTTCTGGTCCTGGGTGATGCCGAAGTAGGGGCCGTAGAACAGCTCCTGGAAGCACACCACCTGAGCGCCGGCCGCCGCGGCGTCCCGCGCGAACTGCTCGTGCTTGTCGAGCATGGAGGCCTTGTCGCCGGTCCACGTCGTCTGGGTGATGGCCGCTCGCACCGTCGTCATGTCTGTCCCCGTCCTCACGGCCCGCGCCGTATTCTGTTACTGTCGCGCCTGAACATTTCCCGACGATTTCCACGAGTGTCACCGTCGTTAAGACACCGTTCGGAAGGGGAGGCCCGATGCTCTCGCCCGACGCCCTCGTGGAGCGCTCCTCGGCGGGGATCGCGGCCGAGATCGCCCGCCTCGTCTCCGACGGGACGCTGTCGCCGGGGGAGCGGCTGCCCACCGTGCGGGAGGTCGCCGCGGCCCTCGGCGTCTCGACCGGGACGGTCGCGACCGCATGGCGTGCGCTCGCCGACGCCGGCGTCGTGGCCTCGCGCGGCCGCGCGGGCACCTTCGTGCACGCCGAACGGCGGGAGTGGCTCAGCCCCCGGGTGCGGGGACTGGCCGCCCCCGCCACCCCGGGCCCCCGCACCCCGGCCCCGCGCGGCCTCGGCGACGGACGCAGGCTCGGGTCGGCAGGGGTGCTGGACCTGTCGCTGGGCACGCCGGACCCGGCGATGCTGCCCTCGCTGGCGAACGCCCTCGGCCGTGCACGCCCGCGGGCCGACACCGGCCGGTACCACGACCTGCCCGTGCTGCCCGAGCTGCACGACCTGCTGCGGGAGCAGTGGCCGGTCCGCGGCGTCGAGGCGCTCACCGTCGTGGACGGCGCCTTCGACGGCATCTCCCGCACGGTCGACCAGGTCGTCCGGTTCGGCGACCGTGTGGCCGTGGAGTCGCCCGGGTTCCCCTACATCTTCGATCTCGTCGAGGCCGCCGGGGGAGACCCGCTCCCCCTGGACAGCGACGCCGACGGCATCCTGCCCTCGTCCCTCGCCCGGGCGCTGGCCCGGCGCCCGTCCACCCTCATCCTGCAGCCCCGCGCGCAGAACCCCACCGGCACCTCGATGTCGTTCGACCGGGCCCGGCGCCTCGCCGACGTGCTCCGCACGGTGCCCGGCGGCGACCGCGTGACGGTCATCGAAGACGACCACTCCGCCCTCATCGCCACGGCCCCCGCGGTCACGCTCGCGCTGTGGATCCCGGGGCAGGTCGTGCACGTGCGCGGGTTCTCCAAGTCGCACGGGCCGGACCTGCGCATCGCGGCGCTCGGCGGGCCGACGGCGATCGTCGAGCGGATCGTGCGACGTCGCATGCTCGGTCCCGGCTGGACCTCGCGCCTGCTGCAGGCCGTGCTCCTCGAACTCCTCTCCGATCCGCGCTCGATCGCCCCCGTCCGCACCGCCCGCCTCATCTACCGGGACCGCCTGGACCGGCTCGCGGCGGACCTGCGCCGGCTCGGCGTGGACGTCGGCACCCCGGACGGCATCAACCTGTGGATGCCGGTGCGCGACGAGCGCGCGGCCGTCGTCCACCTCGCGGCCGAGGGCATCGCGGTCGCGGCGGGCGGCCCGTTCGTCATCGACGTCCCGCGCCCGGAGGTCGCCGGCGCGCTCCCGCCGGGCGCGTCGGGGCCGAGCCCGGGACGCGACGGGGACGGACCGGATGCCGCCGGCGGCTGGGTCCGCGTCACCGCCGGGGCGGTGACCGAGAACTTCCGCCTCGTGGCCGAGGCGCTGGCCCGGGCGGCCGCCGCCGCGCCCCTGTCCTGACCGCGTCGTCAACCCCGAGAACGGTGCGAATCGATTCGCCTACGCTTTTTCGCATGACTGTTCCCTCTGTCCAGCTCAACGACGGAAACTCCATCCCCCAGCTCGGCTACGGCGTGTTCCTCGTGCCCGCCGACGACGCCGAGCGCGCCGTGTCCGAGGCGCTCGAGGTCGGCTACCGCCACATCGACACCGCCGCGATCTACAAGAACGAAGAGGGTGTCGGCCGCGCCATCGCCGCCAGCGGCATCCCGCGTGACGAGCTCTTCGTCACGACCAAGCTGTGGAACGACCGCCACGACGGCGACGACGCCCACGCCGCGATCGACGAGAGCCTGCAGAAGCTCCAGCTCGACGCCGTGGACCTGTACCTCATCCACTGGCCCACCCCGAAGAACGACAACTACGTCAACGCGTGGCAGAAGCTCATCGAGATCCGCGAGGCCGGCAAGACGCGCTCCATCGGCGTCTCGAACTTCCTCGTCCCGCACCTCGAGCGCATCGTCGCCGAGACCGGTGTCACCCCGGTCGTGAACCAGATCGAGCTGCACCCCGCGCTCAGCCAGCGCGAGATCGCCGCCTGGGGCGCCGAGCACGACATGCACATCGAGTCGTGGGGCCCCCTCGGCCAGGGCAAGTACGACCTGTTCGAGATCCCCGCCGTGAAGGAGGCCGCCGAGGCCCACGGCAAGAGCCCCGCGCAGGCGGTGCTGCGCTGGCACATCCAGCACGGGTTCATCGTGTTCCCCAAGTCGGTGCGCCGTGAGCGCCTCGAGGAGAACTTCGACCTGTTCGACTTCGAGCTCACCGCCGACGAGATGGCCGCCATCGACGCGATCGACCCGGGCGACGGCTCGGGCCGCGTCGGCACCCACCCCGACGACCTGAACTGACGTCGGGCGAGACGTGAACCGCCTCGCGGACGCCTCGAGCCCCTACCTGCGGGCCCACGCCGACAACCCCGTCGCGTGGTTCCCCTGGGGGCCCGAGGCGTTCGCGCTCGCGGCCGAGCGAGACGTGCCCGTCATGGTCTCCATCGGGTACAGCACCTGCCACTGGTGCCACGTCATGGCACGCGAGTCCTTCCAGGACCCGGAGACCGCCCGCATCCTCAACGACGGCTTCGTCTCGATCAAGGTCGACCGCGAAGAGCATCCCGACGTGGATGCCGCCTACCTCGACGCCGCCTCCGCGTTCACCCCGCACCTCGGCTGGCCGCTCACCGTCTTCGCCGGCCCCGACGGGCGCGTCTTCTACGCCGGCACCTACTTCCCCCCGCAGCCGCGCCCGCCGC
Source organism: Microbacterium sp. LMI1-1-1.1 (assembly GCF_040815675.1). NCBI lineage: Bacteria > Bacillati > Actinomycetota > Actinomycetes > Micrococcales > Microbacteriaceae > Microbacterium > Microbacterium sp. LMI1-1-1.1. The sequence goes on from NZ_JBFPNN010000001.1 coordinate 282,192, forward strand.
TGCCGTCCTTCACGCAGGTGCTCGCCGCTGTCCGCGAGGCGTGGACCGAGCGACGAGCCGAGGTCGAGTCGACCGGCTCCGCCCTGCGGGACGCGCTCGCCCAGGCCGCCGCGGCTCCCGTCGACGCCCCGCCCTCCCTCGACGAGATCGTGCCGGCCGTCGCGCAGATCGTCGCCCGCGAGGACCGCGAGTACGGCGGCTTCGCCGCGGGTGCCGCCCTCGAGACCCCCAAGTTCCCCAACACCCCCGTGCTGCGCCTGCTGCAGCATCCCGCGCTCGCCGAGGCCGTCCCGGACGCCGCCGACGTCGCGGCACGGGCGCTCGCCGCGATGACCGCCTCCGAGCTGCACGACCCCGTCGACGGCGGTTTCTTCCGCTACGCCACCCGCCGCGACTGGACCGTGCCGCACTACGAGCGCATGCTCACCGACAACGCCGGACTCGTCGAGGTCGCCCTGGCCGCCGGCGACGAGGGGGCGGCGACGGATGCCGCACGGTTCCTCGTCGACGTGCTGCAGCTGCCCAGCGGCGGCATCGCGGCCGCGCAGGACTCCGAGTCCGTGATCGACGGCGCCCGGTCGGAGGGCGGCTACTATCGCGCGTCCGCCGCCGAGCGGGCGGAGCTGGCGCCCCCGGCCCTGGATGCCAAGGTCGTCACGGGCTGGAACGGTCTCGCGATCGCCGCGTTGGCCGCCGTCGGGATGCGCACCGATCCGCGCTTCGTCGAGGCCGCGCGTTGGGCGGCGGACGCGGTGCTCGAGAGCAACGTCGCCGACGACGGCACCCTCCGCCGCGCATCGCTGGACGAGATCCGTTCCGCGGCGCCGGCCACGCTCGAGGACTACGGCGGGCTCGCCCGCGGGCTGCTCGCCCTGGCGCGGGCGACCGGCGAGGCGGCGTACGCCGACCGCGCGCGGGCGCTGATCGACGCGTGCCTGCGGGACGGCGGCATCCATCCTCCCGGGGGCGGCGACCCCGTCCTGCGCGCGCAGGGCATGCAGCCGCAGGGGGTGCCCAGCGACGGGGCGTCGCCGTCCGGGCCGTCGGTGTTCGCCGCCGCCGCCCTGGACCTGTGGCGCCTCGGCGCGGGAGAGAGGTACCGCGATGCGGCGGCCCTGCTCGTCCGCGCGGCCGCCGCGACCGCGCTGGCGACGCCGATCGCCCACGGGGCTCTGCTGGAGGTGGCGGTGGGACTGGTCGCCGCGCCGCGCCAGGTCGTCGTCGTGGGCGAGCCGGACGCCGAGATCGCCGAGGCCGCGCGCCGGGTGTCCGCCGACGTGGTCGCAGTGGTCTCGCCCGCGCAGGCGCAGGCCCTGGCCGACGCGGACTTCGCGCTGTTCGAGGGCAAGGTCGCGCAGGACGGACGCGCGACCGCGTACGACTGTCGCGCCTTCACCTGCGCGCTGCCCACGACCGATCCCGCGCAGCTGGCCTGACCTGCTCGGCGGCCCAGCCCATGGGCCATGCCCCTCCGATCCGCACCCGTGCGGCCGCGTCCACCCTCGCGGAATCGGAGGGAGGGGCCGGAATCGGATGCCGATGGCATCCTGATCCGAATCCGGCGCGCTGCTCCGATTCTGCGGCGCGGGCAGAGACGGGCACGGCGCGGGCCGTGCGCGGGCCCGGCCTAGATCCAGCTGGGCAGCCAGTTGTGCAGGCGCCAGAACTCGTACGGCACAGGCAGGGCGGTCCAGACCGGGTACCAGAACGCCGAGATCACGACGCACGCGACGAGGAAGACCACGACGATCAGCTGGCCCGAGCGACGCGGCATGCCGCGCATCCCGCGGCCGACGTCGCGCAGCGCGAAGGCGAGGCCGAGCACGAGGAACGGCACCATCGCCACCGTGTAGAACTGGAAGATCGTGCGCTCCGGGTAGAGCAGCCACGGCACGTACGTCGCCGCGAGCCCCACGAGGACGAGGGCGAACCGCCACTCCCGCACGAGCACGACGCGGACGAGCAGGTACACCGCGGCGGCGATGCCCGCCCACCAGATGAGCGGGTTGGGGATGCTCGAGACGGCCTCGGTGCAGCCGTTCGGCAGGAGGCAGCCGTTCTGGCCGGCGGCATCCTGATGCCACCACATCGACGTCGGCCGGATCAGCAGCGGCCACTGCCACGCGGGGCTGGCGTAGCTGTGCCCGCTCGTCAGGCCGACGTGGAACGCGTACATCTGCTCGTGGTACGCCCACAGGTTCTGCAACGGCAGCGGCACCCACGCCCAGAAGCCCTCCGCCGGGACCTCGTTGGCCCGCCCGAAGCCGCCAGTCGTCAGCAGCCAGCCCGACCAGCTCGCGAGGTAGACCACGAGCGCGGCGGGCACCAGCAGCAGGAACGACACCGGCCCCTGCCGCAGGGCGGCGTCGACGGGCCACTGCACCACGCCCGCACGGCGGCGGGCGAGCGCGTCCGTGACGACGACGTAGAGGCCGACCGCGGCCAGGACGTAGAGCCCCGACCACTTGACGCCCGTCGCCGCGCCGGCGGCCAGGCCCGCGGCGACGAGCCACGGACGGTCCCACAGCACCGGACCCCAGGTCGGCGGCCCGTCCTCCCGCGCCGCGACGAGGGCGGCGATCTGGTCCTGGGTGCGCCGTCGGTCGAGGATCACGAACCAGAACGTCAGCACGATGAAGAACGTCAGGAACACGTCCAGCAGCGCGATGCGACTGAGGACGATCCCGAGGCCGTCGATGGCGAGGAGACCGGATGCCACCGAGGCGAGCACGATGGAGCCGCCCATGCTCCGCGCGACGAGGTAGACCAGCAGGACGGTGAGCGTGCCGAAGACCGCGGCCGAGATCCGCCACCCGGTGGACGTGTCGGGGCCGAACAGCCACATGCCCGCGCCGATGAGGATGCGGCCGAGCGGCGGGTGCACGACGTAGCTGCCGATGCCGGTGAACACGTCGGTGTCGCCCGCCGCGAAGCTCTCGTCGGCGCCGTCCGGCCAGGTCGACGGGTACCCGAGCACCCACTGGCTCCAGGAGTCCTTGACGTAGTACGTCTCGTCGAAGACCAGCTGGTGCGGGTCTCCGATCCGGAACACCCGCAGCGCGAACGCGACGAGGGTGACGATCGCCGGCGCGAGCCAGCGCCAGAGCCGGACGCGACGGGGGTCGGCCCGGACGGCATCCCGCCACACGTCGAGCCGGCTCGGCTCCGTCGCGGACGGCAGGGTCTCGACGGGCGCGCTCACGGCCCCAGCATAGGGCGGGCAGGGGCGGGCGTCCCCGGCGGTCCGGGCCCGTCGGGGGAAATAGGGTGGGACCGTGATCATCCTCGCGGCGACGCCGATCGGCAACCTCGGCGACGCCTCCCGACGCCTCGTCGAGGCACTGGAGAACGCTTCGGTCGTCGCCGCCGAGGACACCCGGACCACCCAGCGCCTCCTCGCCGCGCTCAAGATCGACAACCGCCCGCGTCTGATCGCCCTGCACGACCACAACGAGAAGGAGCGCGCCGGCGAACTGGTGGAGCTCGCGCGCGAGCAGGACCTGCTGGTGCTCAGCGACGCCGGCATGCCGACCGTCAGCGACCCGGGATACGGCCTCGTCGCGGCGGCGGCCGCCGCCGGTGTCGTGGTGACCGTCCTGCCCGGACCGAGCGCCGTCATCACCGCGCTCGCCGTCTCGGGCCTGCCGACCGACCGGTTCGCGTTCGAGGGCTTCCCCCGGCGCAAGAGCGGGGACCGTCGCCGCGCGTTCGCCGAGCTGGCCGCCGAGCCGCGCACCCTCGTCTTCTTCGAGTCCCCGTCACGCCTGGCCGCCACCCTCGAGGACCTGGCCGCGACGTTCGGCGCGGACCGTCGTGCCGCGGTGTGCCGCGAGCTGACGAAGCTGCACGAGGAGGTCCGGCGCGGTCCGCTGTCCGACCTCGCCGCGTGGGCGGCCGAGGGCGTGCGGGGCGAGATCGCGATCGTCGTCGAGGGGGCGAGCGCGCGCGAGGTCGCCTTCCCCGACGCCGTGACGCAGGTGCTCGAGCTGGTCCGCGGGGGAACGCGCCTGAAGGAGGCCGCCGGCGAGGTGGCATCCCTCACCGGTCATTCCTCCCGCGAGCTCTATCAGGCCGCTCTCGCCGTCAAGAACTGACCGGCGCCGCCGCCGGACCGACCGGGGCGCGCCGCCGCGCCGCCGCCTGACCGATGGGGGCGCGCCGCCACGCGACCGAGCGGCCTCGTCCCACGGTCCTGCGGCCCCGTCACACGACCGAGGGGGTCGGAGCGCCCCCGTAGAATCCTGGAGTGACTTCCGGCCACTCCTTCTACATCACGACGCCCATCTACTACCCGAGCGACGTGCCCCACATCGGCCACGGCTACACCACCGTGGCGGTCGACACCCTCGCGCGCTGGCACCGCCAGGCCGGGGACGACACCTGGATGCTGACGGGCACCGACGAGCACGGGCAGAAGATGATGCGCGCGGCCGCGGCGAACAACGCCACGCCGCAGGAGTGGGTGGACAAGCTCGTCGGCGAGGCCTGGTTCCCGCTGCTGCGCACCCTGGACGTCGCGAACGACGACTTCATCCGCACGAGCCAGCCGCGCCACGAGGAACGCGTCGCGAAGTTCGTGCAGGCCCTGTACGACCGCGGCTACATCTACGCCGGCGAGTTCGAGGCGCTCTACTGCGTCGGTTGCGAGGAGTTCAAGACCGAGGCCGAGATCGTCGACGGCGAGGGCCCCTTCGAGGGGCTGAAGGTCTGCGCGATCCACTCGAAGCCGCTGGAGCTGCTGCAGGAGAAGAACTACTTCTTCAAGCTCAGCGAGTTCCAGGACCGCCTGCTCGAGCTCTACCGGACCGTGCCGGACTTCGTCCGTCCGGACTCGGCGCGCAACGAGGTCGTGTCGTTCGTGAAGAACGGCCTGAAGGACCTCTCGATCTCGCGGTCGACCTTCGACTGGGGCATCCAGGTGCCGTGGGACCCCTCGCACGTCATCTACGTGTGGGTCGACGCGCTGCTCAACTACGCCACCGCCGTCGGCTACGGCACGGACCCCGAGGAGTTCGCCCGCCGCTGGCCTGCGTACCACGTGGTCGGCAAGGACATCCTCCGGTTCCACGCGGTGATCTGGCCCGCGATGCTCATGGCCGCCGGTCTCGAGGTGCCCCGCGGCGTGTTCGCCCACGGGTGGCTGCTCGTCGGCGGCGAGAAGATGTCGAAGTCCAAGCTCACCGGCATCGCGCCGACCGAGATCACCGACGTCTTCGGCTCCGACGCCTACCGCTACTACTTCCTCTCTGCGATCGCGTTCGGTCAGGACGGCTCGTTCTCGTGGGAGGACCTCGCCGCCCGCTACCAGGCCGAGCTGGCCAACGGCTTCGGCAACCTGGCATCCCGGACCGTCGCGATGATCTCCCGCTACTTCGACGGGGTCGTCCCCGAGCCGGGCGCGGCGACCGAGGCCGACCTCGCCATCCAGAAGACGGTCCAGGATGCCGCCGCCCACGCCGACGCGGCGATCGAGCGGTTCCGCATCGACGAGGCCATCGCGGCCGTGTGGACCATCGTCGACGCGCTCAACGGCTACATCACCGACAACGAGCCGTGGGCCCTTGCCAAGGACGAGACCCAGCGCGAGCGCCTGGCGACGGTGCTGTACACCGCCGCCGAGGGGCTGCGGGCGCTCGCGGTGCTGCTGTCGCCGGTCATGCCCATCGCCACGGAGAAGCTGTGGACGGCGCTCGGCGCCGACGCGAGCGTCGGCGCGCTGCTCGCGCAGCCGATCCGCGAGGCCGGGCAGTGGGGCGCCCTGCGCCCGGGGTCGACGGTCACCGCGCTGTCGCCGCTGTTCCCGCGCGTCGAGCAGGACGCCTGAGCGCATGACGGCCGACTCCGCCCCGGGCGGCACCCCGGTCGACCGCCCGCGTGGCACGATCGACGGCGGCGACCCGAGCCAGTACGTGCGCGAGCGCTCGGCGGACGGCCGGCGCGACGTCAGCTACCCGCCCGCCCCGGAGCCCCTGGCCGTCCCCGTCTACGACAACCACACGCACCTCGAGATCGAGGACGGCGAGACCGGCCTCTCGCTCGACGAGCAGCTCGAGCGCGCCGTGGCGGTCGGGGTGCACGGCGTCGTCCAGGCCGGTGGCGACGTGGACTCGTCCCGCTGGTCGGCCTGGGCGGCCGCGACCCACCCGCGCGTCCTCGCCGCGGTGGCGATCCACCCGAACGAGGCCCCCGTCTACGAGCGGGCGGGGGAGCTGGATGCCGCCCTCGCGGTCATCGACGAGCTGGCGGCGCAGCCGCGGGTGCGGGCGATCGGCGAGACGGGACTGGACTTCTTCCGGACCGAGGCCGACGGCATCCCGGCTCAGCATCGTTCCTTCGAGGCGCACATCGACCTGGCCAAGAAGCACGGGATCGCGATGCAGATCCACGACCGCGACGCGCACGAGGCGGTGCTCGAGACGCTGCAGCGCGTCGGGGCGCCCGAGCGCACCGTGTTCCACTGCTTCTCGGGCGACGCGGAGATGGCCCGCATCGCCGACGACCGCGGGTACTACCTGTCCTTCGCGGGCAACGTGACCTTCAAGAACGCGCAGAACCTCCGGGACGCGCTGAAGGTGATCTCGCGCGACCGGATCCTGGTGGAGACGGACGCGCCGTTCCTCACGCCCACGCCGTACCGGGGCCGCCCCAACGCGCCCTACCTCATCCCGGTGACGCTGCGCTTCCTGGCGGCCGAGCTCGAGGTGGACGTCGACGAGCTCGCCGCGCAGGTCGCCGCGAACACGCTCGCCGTCTACGGCTCCTTCGACGCCTGACCCCCGCCTCTCCCGGCGCTGACTGGGCGCAGATGTACGCCGCGGGGGCGCTTCCGCGTCCATTTGCGCCAAGTCACCGTCGAGGGGCTGGCGGTCGCGCTGCGCGTTGACGTGGCGCAGTTGCATACCGCGGGGGCGCTTCCGCGTACATTCGCGCCCAGTCACCGTGGAGGGGGCGGGGGAGCGCGCAGAACGGGGGCGCGGGCGGGTCAGCGGGGAGCGTCGGCGGCGGGGGGTGCGGCGGCGATCGCCGAGATCGAGCGCCAGATGACGACGAGGGTGATCGCCGACCCGGCGAAGGCGAACCACCACGGCGCGGTGATCCCGAAGGACTGGGCCAGGATGCCGCCGAGGAGCTGTCCGATCACGAGACCGCCGAACACGCCGACCATGTTGACCGCGGCGATGCGGCCCTGGAGCGGGAGCGGCACGAGGCGCTGGCGCACCGTCGTCGAGATCGTCGCCCAGACGAAGGCGTAGGCGCCGAAGCCCACCATGATCGCCAGGGCCACCGCGGGGACCGTCGTCACCGCGAAGCCGAGGTGCATGAGCACCTCGAGGGTCAGGCAGACCCGCATGAGGGTGGCGAAGCTCAGACGGCGTTCGAGCCACCCGAAGGCGACGGTGGCCGCGATGCCGCCGATCGCCGAGGCCGTGGTCAGCGCGCCGAAACCGACCGGCCCCATGCCGAGGCGCTCGGTCGCGTAGAGGACGAGGATGCTCCAGGGCGCGGCCCAGGTGACGTTGAAGACGAGGATGATGACGACGAGCGTGCGGACGGGCGGATTGCCGCGCAGCCACCGCAGGCCCTCCCGGATCGGCCGGCCGCCGCGGACCGTCACGGGGGCGTCGTCGTCCGACTTCGTCGTCCGTGCGATCCGCGCGATGAGCAGGACGGCCAGCGTCACGCAGAGGATCTGCACGAGGAACGGCCAGAACGCCCCCGCGGCGAACAGGAACGCGCCCAGCGGCGGGCCGGCGAGCTGATTGCCGACGAGGAAGCCCGCCTGGAGCCGCGCGTTGCCGACGCCGAGGTCGGCCCCGCGCACGATCATCGGCAGGAGGGTGCTGCCCGCCGTGTCGGCGAACACCTCCGCGGTGCCGTACAGGAAGGCCACGGCGAGCACGATCCCGACGGTGGCCTGTCCGGTGACGAGGAACCCCACGAGACCGGCGACCACGACCGCCCGCGAGCCGTTGGCCAGCATGACGAGCGTGCGGCGGTCGTAACGATCGGCGACGGCACCGGCGAAGAGACCGAAGAGCAGCCAGGGCAGGAACTGCATCGCGGCCCCCGCGGCAACCAGCAGCGGGGACGACGTGAGCGAGGCGATCAGCAGCGGGGAGGCGGCGAGGGCGATGCCGTCGCCGATGTTGCTCGTCCACGACGACGCGAGCAGCCACCGGAAGTCCGGCCCGAGCCTGCGCGGCGCGATCCATTCCCCGATCCTGCTCACCTTTCCAGGCTAGGGCCCCCGTCCGACATCCCCCGCCCCGCCTTCCGAGGGCGCTGACTTGCCGCAAATGCACGCTGCGAGGCTGCTTGCGCGTACATCTGCGCCAAGTCAGCGCTGAATGTCCGGAAAGTACCCAATGCGCTGAGTTGCCGCAAATGCACGCTGCGAGGCTGCTTGCGCGTGCATCTGCGCCAAGTCAGCGATGAACGTCCGGGAAGTACCCGCTGAGTTGGCGCGAATGCACGTCGCGGGGCCGCTCGCGCGTGCATCTGCGCCAACTCACGGCGGACCACGCGCGGCACGCACCCGGGCGCCGACTCAGCGCCGAGGCTCCGTGGTCAGCGCGAGGAGGAGGTGCCGAACCCCCGCACCCAGCGCCCGTGCGGGTGCGTGAGGGCGACCGCCTCTCCGTCGACGGCGAGGGCGAAGACCGCCTGCTGGTCCGGCCGGGGAGGGAGGGATGCCGCTGTGCCCGGCAACAGCGACGGGGACTCGTTCGAGATCCAGACGGTGGGGCGTCCCGCCGCGATCGCCCGCACGGTGTCCGCGAACCGCGCACGTCCGTCGGCGGACAGGTACATCAGGACGGCGGAGTGGAACACGACCAGCGTCGCTTCGGCAGGAGCCGCGGCGGCGACGGCGGGCAGGTCGACCAGCGCGTCCCCGCGCACGAGGAGCGGCGGATCGCGGCGGGCGATCTCGGCGGCCGCGTGGAGCCGCGCGCGGCGGTCGTCGTGCTCCGGCCAGATGAGGGCGTGCAGCCACGCGCGGTCATCCGCGGAGGAGACGTCGAGCGGGTTGAGGTCGATCCCGGCCCGCCAGACCACCTCGGGCACCGCCCGGGGAACCGCGACGCCGTCGAGGTCGCACGGCAGCACGACGGTGCTCGGCCCGTCGGACGGATGCCGCGAGTGGACGCCGTCGGCGTCGCGGTACTCGTACGAGTACCGGTCGGGGAACAGGCACAGCCCCGCCGAGGCGCCGACCTCGAGCAGGGCGACGGGGCCCTCCACGCGGTCCAGGGCGGGGAGCAGGGTCGCACAGCGCGCGGCCTCGTTCGTCTGCGTGGCCCGCTCGAGGATCGTCGGCTCGAGCAGGCCCCAGTGCGCGACGATCCAGTCGCGCGCCGCGGGCCAGCGAGCGTCCGGCGCACCATGGAACCGCGCGGCGCCGAAGACGAGGTTGACCTGCCTCTTGGCATCCGGAACCCGATCGATCAGGGCCACGACCTCCGGATCGGCGGCCACCCCGCGGGCCCACTCCTCGTACCGCGGGGACAGCCCCCGGGCCTCGACCTCGGCGAAGCGGAGGTACCGCTCCGCCGTGGGCGAGGTCATCGGCGGGCGGGCTTGTTCGTGAAGAGGGTCTCGGTCTGCTCGAGCTCCATGCCCTTGGTCTCGGGGATGCGCCACGCGACGTAGAAGAACGAGAGGGCGGCGAAGAGCGCGTACATCGCGTAGGTCAGGGGGAGCGACCACGTCGACATCACCGGGAACGACACCGTGATGGCGAAGTTCGCGATCCACTGCGCGGCGGCGGCGACGCCCAGCGCCTTGCCGCGGATGCGGCTGGGGAAGATCTCGCCCAGGAGCACCCACACCAGCGGACCCCAGGAGGCGCCGAAGCCGACGACGAACAGGTTGGCCGCGACGAGGGCGATCGTGCCCCACGGGGCCGGCAGCGAGACGTCCTCGCCGCTGCCCTGCGCGAAGGTGAACGACAGGGCCATGGCCGCCAGCGACACCGTCATGAGGACCGAGCCGGTGAGGAGGATGGGCTTGCGGCCCACGCGGTCGACGAGGAAGATCGCCACCAGGGTGACTACCACGTTCGTCACGCTCGTGATCACCGAGATGGTCAGCGAGTTGCTCTCGTCGAACCCGACGGCGCGCCAGAGCGTCGTGGAGTAGTAGAAGATGACGTTGATCCCGACGAACTGCTGGAACACCGACAGGATGACGCCGATCCAGACGATGCGCTGGAGGCCGAGGACCGGGCCGCGCAGCGACACGTTCGCGTTCTTGCGGTCGGTCTCGATGGCCCGCGTGAGCTCGTTCATCGTCTTGTCGAGGTCGGCGGGCGGCACCAGGCGCGAGAAGATCGCGCGCGCCTCCTCGCGACGGCCCTTGGCCAGCAGGAACCGCGGCGACTCCGGGACGGTGAACGAGAGGATGCCGTAGACGGCGGCGGGGATGACACCGACGAGGAACATCCAGCGCCAGGCCTCCATCCCGAGCCACAGCTGGTTGGCCGCGCCGCCGGCGCTGGTGGCGAGCACCGCGTCCGAGAGGAGGGCGCCGAAGATGCCGAGGGTGATGGCGAGCTGCTGCAGCGAGGCGAGCGAGCCGCGGATCTGACGGGGCGCGACCTCGGCGATGTAGGCGGGGGCGACGACCGAGGCGATGCCGATGCCGAGGCCGCTCACGACGCGCCACAGGATGAGGTCGGGGACGCTGAAGGTGAGCGCGGCGCCGATCGACGACACGAAGAACATGATCGCGCCGAGCAGCATCACGCGCAGCCGGCCCCAGCGGTCCGAGAGGGCGCCGGCGATCATCGCGCCGACGGCGCAGCCGAGCAGCGCGACGGCGACGACGAAACCGGTGACGCCGCTCGAGAGGGCGAAGTTCCCCTGCACCGCGTCGACGGCGCCGTTGATCACGGAGGAGTCGAAGCCGAACAGGAAGCCTCCCACCGCCGCGGCGACCGAGAGGCCGATCGCTCGTCGCCCGTAGGGGCTGCGGAGGGTGAAGGCGTTTGCGGGGATGGACTGGGTGTCGCTCACCCGATCACGCTACTCCCGTCCCACGGTGTCGGCAGGACGCGACCTAAACTGGTCCAATGCCCGTTTCGCTGCTCGGTGCCGCCGAGATCCGCCGGCTCGCCGCCGACCTCGACGTCACCCCGACGAAGAAGCTGGGCCAGAACTTCGTCGTCGACGCCAACACGGTCCGCAAGATCGTGCAGGTCGCCGGCGTCGGCGCCGACGACCGGGTCGTCGAGATCGGCCCCGGCCTGGGCTCCCTCACGCTGGCGATCCTGGAGACGGATGCCGCCGTCGTCGCGGTCGAGATCGATCACCGCCTCGCCGCACAGCTGCCCGCGACCGCGGCCGCGCACGGGGTGCCGGCGGACCGGTTGACCGTGGTCGACGCCGACGCGCTGCGCGTGACCGAGCTGCCGGGGGAGCCGACGGTGCTCGTGGCCAACCTCCCCTACAACGTCTCCGTGCCGGTGCTGCTGCACTTCCTCGAGACCTTCGCGTACCTCCGCAGCGGAGTCGTGATGGTCCAGGCGGAGGTGGGGGAGCGCCTCGCCGCCCCGCCCGGGTCCAAGGTGTACGGCGCCCCGAGCGTCAAGGCCGCCTGGTACGGCGCCTGGCGGCTGGCCGGCACCGTGTCGCGGCAGGTCTTCTGGCCCGTGCCCAACGTCGACAGCGTGCTCGTCGCCTTCGAGCGCGACGCCGAGCCCCGCGGCAGCGAGGAGCACCGGCTCCGCACCTTCCGGATCGTGGATGCCGCCTTCCAGCAGCGGCGCAAGATGCTCCGACAGGCACTGGCCGGGGTGCTCGGCGGCACGGCCGCGGAGGCGTCGGCGACCCTCGAGCGCGCCGGGGTCGACCCCACGGCGCGCGGGGAGCAGCTCTCCATCGAGGACTACGCCCGCATCGCCGCGCTCTGAGCCGTCCGGGCGGTCGTGCGGCGAATTCTTACCGTGTTCACCCCGCGTTCCGGAAACATGCCGGTAACATTTCGAACCGACCGGGAGCATCGCGCCGGTGACGTGGTCGCACCCGGCGACCCGAGAGGGATGAGATGCGCTACGCCGAGTACCCGCGCGCGGAGCGCGTGCTCCTGCACCTGAGCGACACCCACCTGCGTGCCGGCGGCGCGCCGCTGTACGACCGCGTGGACTCCGAGGCGTACCTCGCCCGCGCGATCGCCGGCATCGAGGCATCCGGGGTCCGTCCGCACGCCCTCGTGTTCACGGGGGACCTGGCCGACTTCGGCGAGGACGACGCGTACGTCCGCATCCGCGCGCTCGTCGAGCCGCTCGCGGAGCGGCTGGGCGCCCGCCTCGTCTGGGTCATGGGCAACCACGACGAGCGCGCCTCGTTCCGCTCGCACCTGCTGCCGGGCGACGGCAGCGACGCCACCGCCCCCGTGGACCGCGTCGACGAGGTCGACGGGATGCGCATCATCACGCTCGACAGCACCGTCCCCGGGCACCACCACGGCGAGGTCACCGCCGCGCAGCGCGAGTGGCTGCGCGAGGTGCTGGCAACTCCCGCCCCGCTGGGCACCATCCTGGCGATGCACCACCCGCCCGTGCCGAGCGTGCTGGACCTGGCCGCGTCGGTCGAGCTGCGGGACCAGCGGAGCCTCGCCGAGGTCCTCCGCGGGTCGGATGTCCGCGCGATCCTCGCCGGCCACCTGCACTACTCGACCTTCGCGACGTTCGCCGGCATCCCCGTCTCCGTCGCGTCGGCCACCTGCTACACGCAGGACCTGACGGTGCCCGCGGGCGGCACGCGCCCCCGCGACGGCGCCCAGGGGTTCAACCTCGTGCACGTCTACGACGAGACGGTCGTGCACTCGGTCGTCCCCCTGGACGGCGCGGACGCGCTGCAGTACGTCGACGCCGCCGAGTCGCAGGAGCGTCTGCGCGCCGCGGGGATCGTCGTCCCGACCGCGCGCGACCTCAGTGGGCGGGTGTCGCCGCCGACGACGCCCCTGCCGATCCTGCGCTGACCGACGCGACCTCCCACGGGGCGGCCACGGGGAAGTAGCGCTCGAGGCAGGCGCGCAGTGCAGGGACGCGCACCTCTTCGGGGATCTCGGGAACGCTGCCGTCGTTCAGGCAGAACATGTCGATGTCGCGGCGCGTGACGAGGCGCTCCATGCGACGGAGGGAGTCGAGCTGCGTCGTCTGCACGTAGCGGGTGCGCGGCTGCGTGGTGATGACGGCGCGGCCCGTGGCCAGGGCGTAGTGGTGGTAGAGGCTGTTGGTCACGGAGATGTCGGTGGCCGAGCGGAAGCGGCTCGCGGCCGTGCGGGCGTAGTCCTCGGCGAACTCCTGCTCGAGCTCCGCCGCGATCGACCGGCGCAGCGGCGTGGCGCAGTGCTCGAGGTCGAGCGTGATGACGCGTCCGAACTTCTCGCGCAGCAGCGCGCGGTTCACACGGAGGCCGTTGTCGTGACCGGACCGGCCGACGTGGGCGGGGCCGCTGCCGATGCGCACGCCGCTCTCGACGAAGCGGCTGACGCCGCCGCCGCTGAAGAACAGCTCGGGCTCGACCGGGCGGCCGAAGAACATGTCGTCGTTGCTGTAGAGGAAGTGCTCGGCGAGACCGGGGATGCGGTGCAGCTGCGCCTCGACCGCGTGCGAGTTGTGCGTCGGCAGCACCGACGGGTCGGCGAAGAACTCCTCGCTGCGCACGATCGTCACCTTGGGGTGGTCGGCGAGCCACTCCGGGCGCGGCGAGTCCGTCGCGATGAAGATGCGGCGCACCCACGGCGCGTACATGTGGACGCTGCGCAACGCGTAGCGCAGCTCGTCGACCTGGCGGTACCGCGCGGCGTTGTCGTCGCCGTCTCCCACCACGTACCCCTTCATGCGGGCGGCGCGCTGGCGCTGGAACTCACTCGACGAGCCGTCCACCCACGAGAAGACCATGTCGATCTCGTCGACGACCTCGTTCGGGTGCGGGTCGAACATGCCGTTGACCGTCGTCCACCGGCGTCCGTAGCGCTCGACCTCGGCGAGGTCCAGGTCTTCGGTGGCGAAGACCCGACGGGTCATCGCGCTCGGGCGGGGCGCCTCGACGACGGAGCTGCCGAAACGCCAGAGCTCCAGCCGCGGGGCCAGCGGCGCGCCGTAGCGGTACGAGCCCTCGGTCGAGGTGCGCGGTCGGAAGACCGCGTAGGCGGCGACAGCGCCGGGGGCGGCATCCACGCTGTGGGCCGGGACGGGGTCCTCGCCGCGGGCCTTCAGGTAGACGGGGCCGAGCTCCGGGTCCCGCAGCGCAGTCAGGGCCGCGATGCTGTCCGCCGTGTCGACGACGAGCTTGGGGCGACGGTTCGCGTCGCGCACGAGCAGCACGCGGACGCCCGCGGCCTCGATCGCCGCGGCGACGGTGAGGAGGTCGTCGCGCTCGGCGTCGGCCGGGGTGGAGCCGTCGTCGACCACGTGGAGGATGCCGTCGACCATGCGGATGTCGGGGCGCGACAGCAGCGCGCGCCAGGGATCGCTCTCGATCGAAAGGGGAACGATCGGTCGCATGCTGCCTCCTCGAGGGTCGGTGGAAGGGTCCCGCTCACCGTAGGTCTCCGGCGTTTCGGGGGCGTTTCGGTGCCAGGACCGAAGCAGGGGGGTGGGCGCGCTACTGTCGAAGAGTGACGGAAGACGCGCGTTTCGGCCGAGGCGATCCTGAGGCGCACGAGCCGTCTCGTGCGACGGATGCCCGACGTCTCAGTGTCGCACACCGCTCGATCCCCGGATTCGACCGCCGACGCCGCGGTCGGGGGAGGGCATTGACAGTCTCGTGAACCCCGCACTTCCCCCCGCAGTCCGCGTCCGCGCCCCCGGCAAGATCAACGTCTTCCTCGAGGTCGGTGACGTCCAGGACGACGGCTACCACGACGTGGCCACCGCCTATCAGGCCGTCTCGCTGTACGAGGAGATCGTCGCCACGCCGTCCGACGGCTTCTCGCTGTCGGTGACCGGTCGCCGGCACATCGACGTCGACGGCGTGCCGACCGACGACCGCAACCTCGCCCTCCGCGCCGCGCGACTGCTGGCGCAGACCGCCGGGATCGACAGGGGGGTGCACCTCTCCGTCGACAAGGCGGTCCCCGTCGCGGGCGGCATGGGCGGCGGCTCGGCCGATGCCGCGGCCGCGCTCGTGGCCTGCGATGCCCTCTGGGGGCTCGGGATGCCGACGGCGGAGCTCGGCCGCCTGGCGGCGAAGCTCGGCGCCGACGTGCCGTTCGCGCTGATGGGCGGCACCGCCGTGGGCACCGGCCGCGGCGACGAGCTCAGCCCGGCGCTCGCCCGCGGGCGGTTCGACTGGGTCCTCGTCACCAGCGACCTCGGGATGTCCACGCCCGTGGTCTACGGCGAGCTGGACGCCCACCGTGAGCGGCACGCGGTCGACATCGGACCGGCCCCGCGCGTCCCCGCGGTGGATCCGGCGGTGCTGCACGCCCTTCGCCAGGGCGACGCGGAGATGCTCGCGGCCACCGTCCGCAACGACCTCCAGGCGCCGGCGCTGCATCTCCGACCCGACCTCGGCCGCGCCCTCGAGCGCGGGGAGCGGTCCGGAGCCCTCACCGGGCTCGTCTCCGGGTCGGGTCCCACGCTGGCGTTCCTCGCCGCCGACGAGGCCTCGGCCCTCGACCTCCAGGTCACCCTCAGCGCCGCGGGACTCGTGGCCCTCCACGTGCACGGACCGGTCGCCGGGGCGCGCGTCCTCTGACCGCGGCGCACCATAGCCGAGGTCGTCACACGGGGCAATGTTCGCATTGCGCAGTCGGGGGCTCGCTAGCCTCGGGACAAGGTGGTTGACTCACCGCTGGGTGCCGTGCCCGCGGGGGCGCCCGAGGAGGTTCTCATGAAGGCAGTGCTCGACGGCGTCGTGATCGCCGAAGCCGACAACGACGACCTCGTCAAGATCGAGGGCAACTGGTACTTCCCGCCGCAGGCGGTGCGCGACGGTGCCCTGCAGCAGAGCCCCACCCCGTACACCTGCCCCTGGAAGGGGGCGGCGCAGTACTGGAACGTCTCCCTCGACGGCGCGGAGCTGACCGACGGCGCCTGGTCCTACCCCGACCTGCGGCCCGGAGCCGTCGACCGCGTGGGGACCGACTTCGCCGGATACGTCGCGTTCGACCGCAAGGTCGTGGTCTCCGACTGAGTTCGGACACGCGCATGATCGAGTTCTCGGCCGTCTCCAAGGTCTTCCCCGACGGCACCCGAGCCGTCGACGACTTCCATCTGGTCATCCCCTCCCGCAAGACGACGGTCTTCGTCGGCTCGTCGGGTTGCGGCAAGACGACGCTCCTCCGCATGATCAACCGCATGGTGGAGCCGTCGTCGGGCACCATCACGATCGACGGCGAGGACATCGGCTCCCGCCCACCGGTGCAGCTGCGCCGCAGCATCGGCTACGTCATGCAGAACTCCGGTCTGCTGCCGCACTTCACCGTCGCCGACAACATCGCGACCGTCCCCGTCCTGCAGGGGCAGAACCGCAAGGCGGCGCGCGCTCGCGCCCTCGAGCTCATGGGCACGGTGGGCCTGGACACCGCCATGGCCGACCGGTACCCCAGTCAGCTCTCCGGCGGTCAGCAGCAGCGCGTAGGTGTCGCCCGCGGTCTGGCCGCCGACCCCAACATCCTCCTCATGGACGAGCCGTTCGGCGCCGTCGACCCGATCGTGCGCGACGAGCTCCAGCAGGAGCTCATCCGGCTGCAGAGCGACATCGGCAAGACCATCGTGTTCGTGACGCACGACATCGACGAGGCGTTCCTCCTCGGCGACCAGGTCGTCATCCTCGAGAAGGGGGCGAAGATCGCCCAGGTCGGCACCCCGAGCGAGATCATCGAGAACCCCGCCTCGGACTTCGTCGCCAGCTTCATCGGCGCGGTCAAGGGCAAGCGCGCGCTGCGCCTGAAGCAGACGGCGACCGGCACGGTCGTGGTGGACGCCGACGGCCGGACACAGGGCGCGCTCGTGGAGGAGAACCGCCCGTGACCTGGGTGCTCAACAGCCTCGAGCTCATCGGGGATCTGACGCTGGACCACCTGCGCCAGAGCCTGCTCGCGCTCGTCATCGGCTTCGTCCTCAGCATCCCGCTCGGCTGGGTCGCGTGGCGCTACCGGCTGGTCCGCTCGGGCGTCATCACCATCACGGGCCTGCTCTACACGATCCCCTCGATCGCGCTGCTCATCCTCGTGCCGAGCGCCACCGGCTGGTACACGTTCATCAGCGAGACCAACCTCGTCGTGGCCCTCACCATCTACGCGATCGCGATCCTCGTGCGCTCGGTCTCGGACGGCCTGGACTCGGTCGACGCGGGCGTCCGGCAGGCCGCGACCGCGATGGGCTACGGGTCGTTCCGCCGCTTCCTCGCGGTGGAGTTCCCCCTCGCCGGCCCGGTCGTCCTCGCGGGTCTGCGCGTCACGGCCGCGAGCACCGTCGCCCTCGCCACCGTCGGCATCCTCGTCGGAATCAACAACCTGGGCTATCTGTTCACGAACGGCCTGCAGCGCCGCATCATCCCCGAGGTGCTCGCCGGCGTCCTCGCCGTCGTCATCCTCGCGCTCGTCCTCGACCTGCTGCTCGTCCTCGCCGGCCGGCTGCTGATGCCCTGGACCCGGGCGACGCGCATCTCGTCCGCCCGCCGCCGTCCGCGGGTCGTCCCGGTGGGAGCGGGCGCATGAACCTCTTCGGCGACGCCATCGCCTGGATCCTCTCCGGCGACACGGGGCGGATGGACTCCATCGCGGTCGCGACCGCCCAGCACCTCGCCTACACGGCGGTCGCCGTCGTCATCGCCGCGATCATCGCGATCCCCGTCGGCTGGTTCATCGGCCACACCGGGAAGGGACGCGAGGTCGCCGTCGCCGTCTCCGGTGCGGCCCGCGCCATCCCGTCGTTCGGCCTCCTCATCCTGCTGACCCTGCTGCTCGGCGTGCTGTACAAGCCCGAGGCGGCCGTGATCACGTTCCTCGTCCTCGCGATCCCGTCGCTGCTCGCCGGCGCCTACACGGGCTTCGAGGCCATCGATCGTCGCGTGATCGACGCAGGCCGCTCGATGGGCATGACCGAGTGGCAGATCCTCTGGCGCATCGAGGTCCCCCTCGGGCTGCCGCTGCTCGTCGGCGGCATCCGGTCGGCCGCCCTGCAGGTCATCGCGACCGTGACGATCTCGGCGTACATCGGCCTCGGCGGACTCGGGCAGTACATCATCACCGGTCTGCAGACGCGGCGGGTCGAGGTCATCATCGCGGGCGCCCTGCTCGTCGCGATCCTGGCCCTCATCGTCGACGGGCTGTTCTCCATCGTCCAGCACCTCGTCGTGCCGCGCGGCATCCGCGCGGTCGGTGCGGTGTCTCCCACCGCGCGCACGGCACGACAGCGACGTGCCGAGGTGTCGCCCGTCTCGGCGCCCGCATCGGCCGAGGCATCCTGAACCTCCGGACCCGCACCGTCCTGAGTCATCCCTCCATCACGGAAGAGAGAAGCACCATGTTCACAGCACGCACCCGCACGGGCCTCGGCATCTTCGCCGGACTCGCGGTCGCCTCGCTCGCCCTCGCCGGCTGCAGCGGCGGCTCGAACGACCCGCTCAGCAACGGCGGATCCGGCGAGAGCGCCGACGGCGACACCATCGTCGTCGGCTCGCAGGCGTACTACTCGAACGAGATCATCGCCGAGATCTACGCGCAGGCCCTCGAGAACGCCGGTCTGACCGTCACCCGCCAGTTCAACATCGGTCAGCGCGACGCCTACATCCCGCTGCTCGAGGACGGCAGCGTCACGGTCTTCCCCGAGTACTCCGGCAACCTGCTGCAGTACTTCGAGCCCGACACCGAGGCCCGCACCGAGGACGACGTCTACGACGCCCTCCCCGACGCCCTGCCGGACGGCCTCGAGGTCCTGGACCAGTCGTCCGCGACCGACCAGGACTCCTACACCGTCACCTCGGCCTTCGCGGAGGAGAACGACCTCGAGTCGATCGCCGACCTCGCGGACGTCTCGACGCCGCTGATCCTCGGCGGCAACGCCGAGCTCGCCGAGCGCCCCTACGGCCCGGACGGCCTGCAGGAGACCTACGGCGTCTCGGTGCAGTTCCAGCCCACCGGCGAGACCACCGTCGACGACCTCGTCGCCGGCACGGTGAACATCGCCAACGTGTACACCGCGGACCCGCGCATCCAGACCGACGACCTCGTCACGCTCGAGGACCCCGAGGGCCTGTTCCTCGCCTCGAACGTCGTGCCGGTCGTCAACGAGAGCCTCTCGGACGAGGCCCGCGACATCATCAACAAGATCAGCGCCGCCCTGACCCCCGAGGGTCTCGTCGAGCTGAACGTGAAGTCGACCGAGGACCAGGAGTCCGCCGCCGACATCGCCACCGCATGGCTCGAGGACAACGACATCTGAGTCGACGCCTCTCGCGCACGGCCGTCCCGCGTCAGCGGGGCGGCCGTCCGTGTTCCCGGGCCCTCCCGGCGGCCGGACCCGACCGGGCGGGTAGCCTGGGACGGATATGGCACATCTGCTCGGGGGCGAAGCCCTGCACCTGGAATACCCGACCAAGGTCGTCTTCGACTCCGTCTCCCTCGGCGTGAACGAGGGCGACCGCATCGGCATCGTCGGCCGCAACGGCGACGGCAAGTCCAGCCTGCTCGGGATGCTCGCCGGTACGCGCGAGCCGGACGGCGGCCGCGTCACCGTGCGCGGCGGGGTGACCGTCGGCGTGCTCGACCAGCAGGACACCCTCGACGACGACGACACCATCGGGCACGCGGTGGTCGGCGATCGGGCGGAGCACGAGTGGGCCGGCGACGCCCGCACCCGGGACGTCATCGCGGGACTCCTGGGCGACCTGCCGTGGGACGCCCGCCTCGGCGACCTCTCCGGCGGTCAGCGCCGTCGCGTCGCCCTCGCGCGCCTGCTCTCGGGCGAGTGGGACGTGCTCTTCCTCGACGAGCCGACCAACCACCTCGACGTCGAGGCCATCACCTGGCTCGCGGAGCACCTCAAGCGCCGGTGGTCGCCGAGCGCGGGCGGGCTGCTCGTCGTCACGCACGACCGGTGGTTCCTCGACGAGATCTGCACCATGACGTGGGAGGTGCACGACCGCATCGTCGAGCCCTTCGAGGGCGGCTACGCGGCCTACATCCTCCAGCGGGTCGAGCGCGACCGCCAGGCGGCATCCATCGAGCAGCGCAGGCAGAACCTCGCGCGCAAGGAGCTCGCCTGGCTCCGCCGCGGCGCCCCCGCGCGCACGTCCAAGCCGAAGTTCCGCATCGACGCGGCCAACGAGCTCATCGCGGACGTCCCCGAGATCCGCGACAAGGTGGCCCTGCAGTCGCTCGCGGTGGCGCGCTTGGGCAAAGACGTCGTCGATCTGCTCGACGCGGGCGTCAGCTACGGCGATCACACGGTGCTGCGAGACGTCGAGTGGCGCATCGCGCCCGGCGAACGCACCGGCATCCTGGGGGTGAACGGCGCCGGCAAGTCGACGCTGCTGAGTCTCGTCACGGGGACGCTCGAGCCGACGACCGGGCGGGTGAAGCGCGGCAAGACCGTCAAGGTCGCCACGCTCACCCAGCGCCTCGACGAGCTGGAGCAGCACCTGAACGACCCCGTGCGCGTGGTGATCGCGGGGTTGCGCACCACGTACTCGTTCGGCGCCGGCTCGAAGGCGCAGGAGCTGACCCCGGGCCAGCTGCTCGAGCGCCTGGGGTTCTCCAGCGCGCAGCTCTCCACCCCGGTGAAGGACCTGTCGGGCGGGCAGAAGCGCCGCCTCCAGCTGCTGCTCATCCTGCTGGACCAGCCGAACGTCCTCATCCTCGACGAGCCGACGAACGACCTCGACACCGACATGCTCGCCGCGATGGAGGATCTCCTCGACTCGTGGTCGGGCACCCTCATCGTGGTGTCGCACGACCGCTACTTCCTCGAGCGCGTCACGGACCAGCAGTTCGCCATCCTCGACGCTCGGCTGCGCCATCTCCCGGGCGGGGTCGACGAGTACCTGCGCCTCCGGGCGGCTCAGGATGCCACCGCCTCCCGTCCCGCGTCGGCGCCCACGTCCACGGGGGCGGCTCCCGGCCTGTCCGGCGCGGACCTGCGCGCGGCCCAGAAGGAGTCGTCGGCCCTCGAGCGACGGATCGAGAAGCTGCAGGCCCAGATCGACCGCGCGAAGGCGGCCCTGGCCGACCACGACCAGGCGGACTACGTGGGTCTCGGTGCCGAGATGCAGCGGATCGGCTCCCTGGAGACCGAGCGCGACGAGCTGGAGGAGCGCTGGTTCGAGCTGACCGACGCGATCGGCTGACCCCGTCCGCCGTTGACGCTGAGCGGAGGGGATTCGCGGAGCGGAGGACGTCCGGTGCCGTGACCGTCCTCCGCCGACCGGATCTCCTCCGCTCGCCGCGCCGCGGCGCTCAGCGCACCGACACGAAGATCGGATTGGTGTAGAGCCAGGTGTCCAGCCACGGGTTGCCCTGGCCGGGCGCGTGCGGCTGCGGCGCGCGAGGGTCGACCTCGGCGCCACGCGGGCCGGTGCCGTTCACGTGTCCGTCGGATCCGCGCACGCGCACGTAGCCGTCGACGTCGACCGTGCCCACCGGGATCACGATCTGGAAGGGCGAGCCGCTGCGGTCGCTCACGTCGAGCAGCTCGACCACGCGGGTCTTCGGCGCCACCATCGTGTCGCGGTCGCCGACGGGGCCGGTGATCTCGCCGCGGATGACGTCGAGGTGCGCGAGACGCGGGAGGATGCCGGCGGAGTTGCGCTGCGCGGTCGGCTCCACGTCGATCACGAGCTCCACCTTCGTCCCGCGCGGCACGCGCAGGGTTCCGCCGAGGGTGGCCGTGCTGGCGGTGTCGTCGGCGGCGCGGAGCGTCACCGACAGGGCGGAGACGAGGTGGCCGTGGTCGACCCACATCCGCCCCGCGCGCACCGCGTCGAGGACGGCGGTGTGCGTGCGCGCGGTGGCGCCCACGTGGGTGCGGCTGAACTCTCCCGGCCACAGATCGCTCCCGCCCTGCGGCGTCGCCGTCGACACGGGGTCGGGGCGGCGGCCCGCACGGTTGAAGTTCGCCAGCGTCGCGCCGCTGTCCCACCCCGTGCCGGTGGGGAAGTCGCCCACTCGGGTGTTGTCGAAATTCTTCAGGTGCAGATCGCTGTTCGTCGTGATCCACCAGCGGCGGCCCTCGCTCAGCAGCGCGTCCCACATGCCGCCGACGACGGCGGTCATCCAGTCGAAGCCACCGTGCGCGCGGTAGGCCTCGGGAGGGAAACCGGGGAAGGAGTAGTCGCTGCGCGAGTTCTCGTACTCGCCGCGCTGCGAGCGGTCGGTGGTGTTGGCGGCGAGGCCCGAGGCCTGCGCACCCGGGGCCCCCTCGAAGCCGAGGAACACGTCGGGGTCGGCATCCTGCCACGCGCGCAGCTCGCCGGGGGAGTCGATGCCCAGTCGGCTCGGGTGGTTCGCGAGCACCAGCACGTCGTCGATCACGCCGCTCTTACGCTGCTGACCGAGCCACCGGATGCCGTCGACCGCGTGCTGCAGCCAGTCGGTGGCGTCGCTCGTGTCGGGGCGGGGCTTCTCCCACTTGTTGAGCTTGCCGTCGTAGTCGAGCTCGAAGCGGCGCAGCACCTGCGTCACGCGAGGACCGGGTGCCACGAGCACCGTTCCGTGCTCCGCGGCGGGGATGTACCACTCGAGGCCCTGGAACACGAGCAGGCCGGGCCGCGCGGTGCGCGCCGCTTCGATCTCGCGCGCCGCGTTGAAGACGCCGCCGACGTTCGCGTGCCCGAGGTTGCTGTGCTCGGTGAAGGCGATGGCATCCACTCCGAAACGCTGAGCCTGGTCGAGGATCGTCGTCATCGCGTACTTCGCGTCGTGCGAGTAGACCGAGTGCACATGGTGGTCGAACACGAGCCAGCTGAGCGTCGACGGGTCGGCCGGCGTGGTCGCGGTCGCGGCCTGAGCGCTCGCGACCGCGGCGGGGCCGAATGACGACGCGGCCGAGGCGGTGGTGAGGGCGGCCGCGGCGGCGAGGAAGGTGCGGCGCGAGAGGCCGGAGTGCGTGGGAGAGGACATCGCTGACTTTCGTGAGGAGGGTCGCCGGGAACGTATGCGCGGCGGGTGAATGCGAGGTGGCCGGTCGATGATGTTGACGTCATCATCCGTTCACCGGCCGGATCATCCGGTGCGGCACAGTCCCTCGCGTCCGCAGAACCCGCCTCGATCGAGAGCCGCCATGTCGTCCAGCACCTCCTCCCTCCGACTCCTTCCCGTCGCCGCGGTCGCCGTCGCGGCGCTGCTCCCGCTGGGTGCCGCCGGAGCGTTCGCCGCGACCGCCGACGAGCTGGTGATCCGGGATGCCGCGGGCGCGGCGATCTTTGCGGGAGACGCCACCGCCTACCCGTCGTTCGCCACGGCGGAGGCGAGCGGCGGGTGCCCGGTGGGCGTGCGCGACGGCGCCCGGCTGACGGTGACGCCCGTCGGCGGCAGCGCCGTCGTGGCGTCGGCCACCGTCCCCGCGGGCGCGGGGGCGGTCGTCGTGCCGATGGGTTCGTCCTTCGCCGAACTGGTCCCCGCCGGAACGAGATCCGCCGAGCTCACCCTCGAGTGCCTCGCCCTCAGCGGTGGGGTGCCGTCGACGGTCACGCCCGTGGCGACCGTCACGGTCTCGTTCGCGGCGGCCCGGTGGTCCATCCCCGGCGCGCCCACCGCGACGCCGACGCCGACCTCGACGGCGACGCCCCCGTCGACTCCGACCCCCACGGCGGGTGCCCCGAGTGCCTCGCCGTCTCCCACGGCATCCGTTCCGACCGCGCCCACCGCGTCCGCGACTCCCGCGCCCGCCGCGCGCGGGACGAACCTCGCCGTGACCGGCGGGTCCGTCGCGGCGGGGGCGGGGCTGCTCGCTGCCGCTGCCGTGGTGACCGGTTTCGTCCTGCGCCGTCGTCGTCGCGAGGGCGCCGATGCCTGACCCGTCGAGACGAAGGCCGTGAAGCCGATCAGGCCGTCGATGGCGTCGGGGAGCCGACCCGCACGTCGATCCACACGAGGACGCAGGTGAGGGGAGACGGCCGCGCGGCGGGCGCGCTCAGGAGTCGAAGCCGAGGCTCAGCTTGCGGAGCAGGCCGGCCAGGCGGTCGCGGTCGCCGCGGGAGAGCCCCTCGAGCAGCAGGGCCTCGGCGTCCACGCGGATCCTGCCGTCGTCGGTGAGCGTGACGAGGATGCTGCGGCCGTCGCCGGGGTCGGACTCGCGGCGGACGAAGCGGCGGATGAAGAGCCGGTCGATCACAGGACGAAGCGCCCCCCGACTGACCGTGCGCCCGACGGATTCGCACGTCAGTGGAACACGGCCTCCAGGGCGACGATGAGGAGACCGAGGGTCGCCGTCGCCGCGGCCGCGACGAGGCGCTTGGGCAGGTCGGCGCCCCGGCGATGGTAGGCGTGGAAGCCCAGGATCGCCAGCACCAGGAAGGTCGCCAGCGTGCACCACGAGGTCGCCTCGGTGACCGGCATCCCGGTGACGCCGCCGACGACGAGCACCAGGGTGGACGGGACCGAGGCGAACAGCATCGCCGAGCCGTGTTGGAGCGCGCTGAGCGCGGACGCGCGGAAGCCGTGGTCGCCGAGCGAGGTGAGCGCCTGCGCGAAGACGTGCGCGATGTAGAACACCACGAGCGTCCCCAGGGCGGTGAGGAGCACGTCCCACACGTCCTCGGCGTGATCCTCGGCGATCACGACGAACGCGGTGAAGACGATGAGGCCGTAGATGGCGGCCGCGGAGCGGAACCGCAGGTCCACCCACGCGATCACTCGACGCCAGAACGACCGCGCGACCGTGGGCGCGCTCATGCGTCGAAGCCGAGGCTCAGCTTGCGGAGCAGGCCGGCCAGGCGGTCGCGGTCGCCGCGGGAGAGCCCCTCGAGCAACAGGGCCTCGGCGTCCACGAGGCGGGTGATGGCGGCATCCACGCGCATCCTGCCGTCGTCGGTGAGCGTGACGAGGATGCTGCGGCCGTCGCCGGGGTCGGACTCGCGGCGGACGAAGCGGCGGGCGACGAGCCGGTCGATGCGGTTGGTCATCGTGCCGCTGGAGACGAGCGTCTGCTGCAGGAGCTGCTTCGGGCTCAGCTGGTAGGGCTCGCCGGCGCGGCGGAGGGCGGAGAGGACGTCCCACTCCCACGACTCGATGTCGCTGCGCCGGAAGGCCTCGCGCCGGGCGAAGTCCAGGTGCCGCGACAGCCGCGCCACGCGGGAGAGGACCTCCAGCGGGGAGAAGTCCAGGTCGGGCCGCTGACGCACCCAGGCCTCGACGATGCGGTCGACCTCGTCGCTGTCTCGGCTCACCGACTCATTATGTCCGGAAGCCGCGGCCGCCGTCTGGCAGACTTGACCGGCGCCTACGGCGCGGTCCGCCGTGGTGTAACGGCAGCACGACAGCCTTTGGAGCTGTGAGGACTAGGTTCGAATCCTGGCGGCGGAGCATGACATCAACGACCGAGCTCGCCGTCGTCATCCTCGCCGCAGGGCAGGGGACGCGCATGCGGTCCCGCACCCCGAAGGTGCTCCACCCGGTCGGGGGTCGCCCGCTCGTCGGGCACGTCCTCGACACCGCCGCCGCGCTGGACCCCCACCGCATCGTCGTCGTCGTGCGTCACGAGCGGGAGCGCGTCGCGGCCACCGTCGCGGAGCTCGCCCCGGGCGTCGTCGTGGTCGACCAGGACGAGGTGCCCGGCACGGGGCGCGCGGTGGAAGCGGCGCTGGACGCGCTGACCGACTTCGACGGCGACGTGCTCGTCCTCAGCGCCGACGTCCCGCTGCTGGAGCCGGCGACCCTCGCGGGGCTCCTGGACACCCACCGCGGCGGCGGCACCGCCGTCACCCTGCTCAGCGCCCGCGTGGACGACCCCACCGGATACGGCCGCGTCATCCGCGACGACAGCGACGCGGTCGCCCGCATCGTGGAGCAGAAGGATGCGTCGCCGGACGAGGCGGCGGTCGGCGAGATCAACGTCGGCGTCTACGTCTTCCGCGCGGCTCCGCTCCGCGACCAGCTCGCCCACGTCGGCACCGCGAACGCGCAGGGCGAGAAGTACCTCACCGACGTCGTGGGGCTGCTCCGCGAGGCGCGGCTCGGGGTGGCGGCATCCCTCACCTCCGACGCCTCGGCGGCGCTGGGCGTCAACGACCGCGTGCAGCTCTCGCAGGCCGGTCTGACCCTCAACGCCCGCACGGTGCGCCGCTGGCAGCTCGAGGGCGTCACGGTCGTCGACCCGGCCTCGACCTGGATCGACGTCACCGCCACGCTCGCCCCCGACGTGACGATCCTGCCGAACACGCACGTGCTCGGCGCGACCACGGTGGCCGCGGGCGCGACGATCGGCCCCGACACGAGCCTGCGCGACTGCGAGATCGGCGAGGACGCGACGGTCACCCGCTCCGACGCCACGCTGGCGGTCGTCGGCCCCGGCGCGACGGTCGGCCCGTTCTCGTACCTTCGGCCGAACGCCCGTGTCGGCGAGGGCGGCAAGGTCGGCACGTTCGTCGAGGTCAAGAACTCCGTCATCGGCGCCGGCAGCAAGGTGCCGCACCTGTCCTACATCGGCGACACCGAGATCGGCGAGCGCGTCAATCTCGGCGCGGGCGCCATCACCGCGAACTACGACGACATCGCCAAGCACCGCACCGTCATCGGAGACGAGGTCCACACCGGCTCGCACAACGTCTTCGTGGCGCCGGTTACGATTGGAGACGGCGCCAAGACCGGTGCCGGCGCCGTCATCCGCAAGGACGTCCCCGCCGGTGCCCTGGCGCTCAGCGTCGCCCCCCAGCGCAACATCGAGGGGTGGGTCGAGAAGAACCGACCGGGTACCGGAGCGGCCGATGTCGCCGCGCGGGCCCGTTCCACACAGGAAGCGGCTGATGGCTCGTAAGAAGAACACGGTAGACCTCGATCGCGACAACGGCATCGCCCCCGGGCTGGTCGCCAAGACCAAGAAGCGCCTGGTCGTCGCCTCGGGTCGTTCGCACCCCGAGCTGGCCGCGCAGGTCGCCCACCACCTCGGCACCGAGCTGGCCCCCACCGAGCACCGGACCTTCGCCTCGGGCGAGATCTACACCCGGTTCGAGGTGTCCATCCGCGGCTGCGACGTCTTCATCGTGCAGTCGTTCGGCCCGCCGGTGAACGAGTGGCTCATGGAGCTGCTCATCATGCTCGACGCCCTCAAGCGCGCCAGCGCCAAGCGCATCACGGTCGTCGCCCCGTACTACCCGTACTCGCGTCAGGACAAGAAGGGCCGCGGCCGCGAGCCCATCAGCGCCCGCCTCGTCGCCGACCTGCTGAAGACCGCCGGCGCGGACCGCGTGATGAGCGTCGACCTGCACGCGGCGCAGATCCAGGGGTTCTTCGACGGCCCCGTGGACCACCTGTTCGCCAAGCCCGTCCTCCTGGAGCACTTCGAGAAGGGCCTCACGGGGGAGGACCGCGAGACGCTCACCGTCGTGTCGCCTGACATGGGCCGCGTCCGCGTCGCCGACACGTGGTCGGACAGCCTCGGCGCCCCGCTCGCGATCATCCACAAGCGTCGCGACCCGAAGGTCGCCAACCAGGTCTCCGTGCACGAGATCGTCGGCGACGTGAACGGCCGCACCTGCCTGCTCGTCGACGACATGATCGACACCGGCGGCACGATCGTGAAGGCCGCGCAGGCGCTCAAGGCCAACGGCGCCCGCAAGGTCATCGTGGCCGCGACGCACGCGATCTTCAGCGATCCCGCGGCGGAACGGCTCCAGGATGCCGCCATCGACGAGGTCGTGGTCACCGACACGGTCCCGCTGCCCGACGATCGCCGCTTCCCGGGCCTGACCGTGCTGCCGATCGCGCCGCTGCTCGCGCGCGCCATCCACGAGGTCTTCCAGGACGGCTCCGTCACGAGCATGTTCGGCGGCGACGCCTAGGCCGCGTCCGGGGCCGACTCACAGCCGGCGCATAGGGTGAACCAGGCGGGGTCGAGGGCCGTGTCTCTAACGTGATCGCGAACGAGCCGCGAGGCACGACAGAAGGAGGACCCTCATGATCCGCACGACCGCCGTACCCCGACCCGCCCGCATCGGAGCCGCCCTCGTGGGCGTCGCCGGCATCGTCACTCTGGCCGGCTGCGCCGGCGGCACGACCACCGACTCGGCCCCGGCTCCCGCCGCGACCACGGCCCCCTCGTCCTCCACCGGCACCGGTGCGACCGGCAGCGACTCCGGCTCGTCCTCCGGCGGCGGGGCCTACGCCGACGGCACCTACAGCGCCAGCGGCCAGTACGCCACGCCCGAGAGCGTCGAGACCATCGAGGTCACCCTCACCCTGGCCGACGACGTCATCACGGACGTCGAGGTCACCGGCGACCCGCAGGCCCGCGAGTCGCAGGAGTACCAGAGCCGCTTCATCGGCGGCATCGCGGACGAGGTGGTCGGCAAGAGCATCGACGACATCTCCGTCAGCCGCGTGGCCGGTTCGTCGCTGACCAGCGGCGGCTTCAACCAGGCCGTCGACGCGATCAAGGCCGACGCCGCCGCGTGAGTCCGGCCGTGAGCACCGCGACCACGAGCAGCGTCTGGCGGTTCGACGCGATCGGCACGTTCTGGGCGATCGAGACGGCCGCCCCTCTTCCCGCCGAGGTGCGGGACGAGGTGGCCGGCGTCGTCGCGCACTTCGACCGGGACTGGTCGCGCTTCCGCGCCGACTCGCTTGTCGCCTCTCTGGCCTCGGGGGAGGCGGCATCCATCCCCCTCCCCGGAGACGCGGATGCCATGCTGTCGCTGTACGGCGAGCTCGACGCGGCGACGGGCGGGGCCGTCAACCCGCTCATCGGCGACGCGCTGGCCCGCCTCGGCTACGACGCGCGCACCTCCCTCGTGGCGGCCGGCGCGCCCGTGCCGGCTCCGCGGTGGCGGGACGTCCTGCAGTGGGACGCGTCGACGCTGCGGCTGTCGGCCCCCGCCACGATCGACGTCGGCGCCCTCGGGAAGGGCCGGCTCGTCGACCTCGTGCTCGCGGTCGTCGAGCCCGCCGCCGGGGGAGACGTCGTGGTCGACGCCTCCGGGGACCTCGCGGTGCGGGGCGTCCCCGTTCGGGTGGGTCTCGAGCATCCGTACGACGCGCGCCGGGCGATCGGCGTCGCGACCGTCCGCGACGGGGCCCTGTGCGCCTCCGCGATCAACCGCCGCGCGTGGGGCGACGGCCTCCACCACGTCCTCGACGCCCGCACCGGCGTGCCCGTGCAGGCATGGGCGGCGACGTGGGCGCTCGCCCCGACGGCGATGCGCGCGGACGCGCTGGCGACGGCGCTGTTCTTCGACGGCGGCCCCGAACTCGCGGCCGACTGGGGGGCGCACTGGGTGCGCATGGCGACGGACGGCCGCGTCCAGTGGTCGCCCGGATTCGATGGAGAGGTCTTCTCATGAGCGCCACCCTCACGGCGGGGTCCACCCGCGTCCTCGGCGTCCTCGGGCGGGTGTCGATGTACCGCCTCATCCTCGGCGCGCTGGCGCTGCTGACGGTGATCTCCCTCGCCCTGTCGGTCGCCGGCCTCGTCGGACCGCAACCGTTCGAGATCCTGGGGAGCGCCGTGGTGCTCGCGGCGGCGTGCCTGCTCACCGACCTCGCCGCGCAGACGGTGCTCCGGATGCCACGGCGCTGGGAGTCGTCGGCGATCACCGCCGCGATCCTGCTCTTCGTGCTGCGGCCGACGCTGGACCCGCTGGGCCTGGCCGGTCTCGTGCTCGCCGGGGTCGTGGCATCCCTGTCGAAGTATCTGCTGGTATGGCGCGGGCGGCACATCCTGAATCCCGCGGCCACCGGCGCGACCGTCCTCACGATCGTGAGCGTGGCGGTGCCCGCGCTGGGCTCGTCGGCCTGGTGGGTGGGGTCGCCGTGGCTGGCCGCACCGGTGCTCGTGCTCGGCGTGCTGCTGCTGTGGCGCACCGACAAGCTCCCCGTGGTCGTCGTCTTCTGGGTGGTGGCGATGGCGGTGGCGTTCACGCGGACGACGCTGCAGTTCCAGTCGGCGGGCTTCCCCGTCGACGTGCCGGCGCTGCTGCTGCAGGTCGCCTTCTCGTCGCCCTTCCTCTTCCTCGGCGCGTTCATGCTGTCCGAGCCGCTCACCCTGCCGCCGCGCCGCGGACAGCAGTTCGCCGTCGCCGCCCTGGTCGGCGTCCTCGCCGGGTGGCCCCTGCCGGTGGGCGACGTCACGCTCGGCCAGGAGCGGGCCCTTCTCGTCGGCAACCTGCTGGCCTTCGCGTTCTCCCTGCGGGCGGCGGTCCGGCTGCGAGTCGACCGGCGCCGCGACCTGACCCCGACGGTGCGCGAGCTGACGTTCCAGGCCGCGGCGCCGTTCCGCTTCTCGCCCGGGCAGTACCTCGAGCTCGACGTGCCGCACCGCCGGCCGGACGCCCGCGGCACCCGCCGGGAGTTCTCGATCGCCTCGGCGCCCGAGGATCTGCCCGAGGTCCGCATCGCGTTCAAGGACGGCTCGCAGTCGTCCTACAAGCGTGCGCTGGCCGCTGTCGCGCCCGGTGCGACGCTCGCGGCGACGGGGGTGTGGGGCGACTTCGTCCTGCCCGCCCGGCCGACGTCCCCGCTGCTGCTGGTCGCCGCCGGCATCGGCGTGACCCCCTTCGTGTCGCAGCTGCGCCACCTCGCGGCGACGGGGCAGCGGCGCGACGCGGTGCTCGTCTACGTCGTCTCGAGTGCGGACGAGCTCGCCTTCCGCGACGACATCGTCGCCAGCGGCATCCCGGTCGTCGTCTTCTCGCGCGACGAGCCCGTCGACCTGCCCGCGGGCTGGTCGTGGGCCGGGCCGGACCGCGTGGATGCCGCCGCGCTCCTGCGCGCGGTGCCCGACATCGCGCAGCGCGCGGCGTTCGTGTCGGGCCCGCCCGCCCTCATCGCCGCTCTCGCTCCGGCGCTCGGCCGGGCGAAGTCGCTGACGACGGACGCCTTCGCCGGCTACTGACCCCGCCGGCGTCGCGCCGCCGGGGTCCTGCCGGGCCCTGACTTGTCGCGAATGTACGCGTCGAGGGGTTCCCGGCGTACATCTGCGCCCAGTCACGGCAGGGGGTTGGCGCCCGCGGGGCGACGGCCCTGACTTGTCGCAGATGTACGCGTCGAGGGGTTCCCGGCGTACATCTGCGCCCAGTCACGGCAGGGGGTGTGGCGCCGCGGGGCGACGGCCGTGACTTGTCGCGAATGTACGCGTCGAGGGGTTCCCGGCGTACATCTGCGCCCAGTCACGGCAGGGGGTGTGGCGCCGCGGGGCGACGGCCCTGACTTGTCGCGAATGTACGCGTCGTGGGGTTCCTGGCGTACATCTGCGCCCAGTCACGGCAGGGGGTGAGACCGCGGGGCGGGGTCAGCGCGGGTCCGCGGGCTTCGCCGGCAGCCGCACCTCGAACGTCGTGTCGCCGGGGCTGCTGTCGACGGAGATACGGCCGTGGTGCGCCTCGACGATGGCCCGGGCGATGGACAGGCCCAGGCCCGTCCCGCCCGTCTTCCGGTCGCGGGACCGGTCCGCGCGGGCGAAGCGCTCGAACAGCTGGGCCGCGACCGCCGGGTCGACACCCGGGCCGTCGTCGTGCACCCGCAGCACGGCGTCCGCTCCTTCGCGACGGACCGAGACGGTGACCTCGGTGCCGGCGGGGGTGTGCGTGCGGGCGTTGGCGAGCAGGTTCGCGACCACCTGGTGCAGCCGCGCGGCGTCGCCGGCGAGCTCGACGGGGTCGTCGTCGACGTCCACCGACCACTTGTGGTCGGGTCCCGCCGGTCGGGCGTCGCCCACGGCCTCGAGGGCGAGGCGGGTGAGGTCGACGGTGCCGTAGACGAGCTCCTGCCCCTCGTCGAGGCGCGCGAGCAGCAGCAGGTCCTCCACGAGCGCCGTCATGCGCAGCGACTGCGCCTGGATGCGCTCCAGCGACTGCTCGGTCGTCTCCACGGCGAGGGCGGTGCGCTGGCGGGTCTCGTCGTCCTGGGCCTGCCGCATCGCGCGCAGGGACAGCTCCGAGAAGCCCCGGATGGACGCGAGCGGCGTCCGGAGCTCGTGGCTGGCGTCGGCGACGAACCGGCGCATGAGCTCCTCGTTCCGCTGACGTGCGCTCAAGGAGGCATCCACCCTGTCGAGAAGCGTGTTGAGCGCCGCGCCGACCTGCCCGATCTCGGTGTGCTCGTCGACCTGGTCCGCCGGGACGCGCTCCGTGATCGAGACGTCGCCCTGATCCATGCGCATGGATGCCACCCGGGTCGCGGTCTCCGCCACGGCCCGGAGCGGCCGCAGGCCGAGGCGGATGACCAGCGCGATGATGACGGCCAGCAGCAGCAGACCGCCGGCGGTGACGAGGGCGACGGTGGTGAGGATCGCGCCGATGGTGCCGGCCACCTGGGTGAGCGGCAGTCCGAGCAGGAGGAAGTTGTCGCTGCCGGGAACCGTGAAGACGCGGACCTGGTACTCGCCGAGACCGGGGAGGTCGACGGTGCGGGCGTCGGGGTCGTTGGCGACGATGCTGTCGACGATGGCGCCGAGCTGGTCGGAGGTCAGGCTCTGCACGGCGTCGTCGCTGCGGACCGCCCCGGTCTGACCGCCGAGCGGGGTCTGCATGACCAGCAGCGTGCCCGACGGGAACGGACCGCTCTGCAGCACCTGGTCGGCGGTGCTCGCCGCGGTCGTGCTGCGCTGAGCCAGCTGAGCGGTGTCCGCGACGTCGGTGGAGAGGTTGAGCAGCAGGACGTTGCTGAGGATCGCGCTCGTGGAGATGCCGATCATCACGAGGATGAACGCGACCATGCCGATGACCGCCGTCATCAGCCGCGCCTGCAGCGTCCACGGCCGCCGCGGCGCGCGGGAGGCCGAGCTCACTGCGGGGCTTTGATCATGTAGCCCACGCCGCGGACGGTGTGGATGAGCGGCTCGTGACCGGCGTCGATCTTCTTCCGCAGGTAGGAGATGTACAGCTCGACGACGCTGGAACGGCCGCCGAAGTCGTAGTTCCAGACCCGGTCGAGGATCTGGGCCTTCGACACGACGCGGCGCTGGTTGCGCATGAGGAAGCGCAGCAGCTCGAACTCCGTCGCCGTGAGCTCGATCTCGCGGTCGCCGCGGATGACCTCGTGGCTGTCCTCGTTGAGCGACAGGTCGCCGACGCGCAGGATCGGCTCGGAGTCGCGGGTCGCGGCCGTGCCGGCGCGGCGCATGAGGCCCCGGAGGCGCGCGACGACCTCCTCGAGGCTGAAGGGCTTGGTGACGTAGTCGTCGCCGCCGGCGGTGAGCCCCGCCACGCGGTCCGCCACGGCGTCCTTCGCCGTGAGGAAGAGCACGGGCACGTCGCTGCCCGAGTGGCGCAGACGCTGCAGCACGGCCATGCCGTCGAGGTCGGGCATCATGATGTCGAGCACCATGGCATCCGGGTCGAAGTCTCGTGCGGCCTGCAGGGCGTCGAAGCCCGAGCCGGCGGTGCGGACGTCCCAGCCCTCCATGCGCAGCGCCATCGACAGGAGGTCGGTGAGCATCTGCTCGTCGTCGACGACCAGCACCCGCAGGGCGGAGCCGTCGGGGCGGGTGATGGCGGGGGAGGGGGCGGTCGCGCTCATGCGTTCATTGTGGACGCATACCTATGAGGTTTCTATGGCGAGAGCTATGCGCTGTCTGTGAGGTCCGCGCGGGGCCGTCCCGGGGTGCAGCGCTGAGGTGCCGCAAATGCTCACCGTGACGACGCTGCGCGTCCATCTGCGGCACGTCAGTGCCCCCGGGAGCGGAGGGGCAGGCGGGCGAGGGGCGTGGGGGGAAAGCAGAAGGCGGCGGCGAGCCGAAGTCCGCCGCCGCCGTGTCCGACCGTGAGGTCAGTGCGTGTCTTCCGCCTCGATCTCGGTGCGGTCGCCGGACCAGAGGGTGTGGAACGTGCCCTCCTTGTCGATGCGACGGTAGGTGTGGGCGCCGAAGAAGTCGCGCTGGCCCTGGATGAGGGCGGCGGGCAGGCGCTCGGCGCGCAGACCGTCGTAGTACGCCAGCGAGGAGCTGAAGGCGGGGGCCGGGATGCCGCTGGCCGCCGACAGCGAAACGATGTGGCGCCACGCGTCCTGCGCGCGGCCGAGGGCCTCGACGAAGTACGGGGCGGTGAGCAGCACCGGCAGCTCGGACTGGGCGTCGTACGCCTCGGCGATGCGGTTGAGGAACTGCGCGCGGATGATGCAGCCGCCGCGCCAGATCTTCGACACGGCACCGAGGTCGATGTTCCAGTCGTACTGGGCCGCACCCGCGCGGATCTCGTCGAAGCCCTGCGAGTAGGCGACGATCTTCGAGGCGTAGAGCGCCAGGCGCACCTGCTCGATGAAGGCGTCGGCGTCCTGGCCCGAGAGCTGCTCGGTGCCGGACGGGCCGGGCAGCTCGCGGGAGACCTCGCGCTGCTCGGGGTGGCTGGACAGCGACCGGGCGAAGGTGGCCTCGGCGATGCCCGAGACGGGGACGCCCAGGTCGAGGGCGGTCTGCACCGTCCACGCGCCGGTGCCCTTGGCGCCGGCCTGGTCGAGGATGACGTCGACGAGGGGCTTGCCGGTGTCGGCGTCGGTCTGCCGCAGCACCTCGGCGGTGATCTCGATGAGGTAGGACTCCAGCTCGCCGCGGTTCCACTCGGCGAACACGTCGGCGATCTCGGCCGGGGTCTTGCCCGCGGCGCGGCGGATGAGGTCGTACGCCTCGGCGATGAGCTGCATGTCGGCGTACTCGATGCCGTTGTGCACCATCTTCACGAAGTGGCCGGCGCCGTCGTGGCCGACGTGGGTGACGCACGGCTCGCCCTCGGCGACCGCGGCGATGGACTTTAGGATGGGTCCGAGCGTGGCCCAGGCCTCGTCGGAGCCGCCGGGCATGATCGAGGGGCCGAGCAGCGCGCCCTCCTCGCCGCCGGAGACGCCCATGCCGACGTAGTTGATGCCGGTGTCGCGCACCGCCTTCTCGCGGCGGATGGTGTCGGTGAAGAGGGCGTTGCCGCCGTCGACGATGATGTCGCCCGGCTCGAAGACCTTCACGAGCTCGTCGATGACGAAGTCGGTGGGGCGTCCGGCCTTGACCATGATGATCGCGGTGCGCGGCACGCTGAGCGACGCGGCGAAGTCCTCGTACGAGAACGAGGCGACGAACCCGGCCTCGGGGTGCGCGTCGACGAGGTGCTCGGTCTTGTCGCTGCTGCGGTTGAACACGGCGACGGTGTTGCCCTCGCGGCTGGCGAGGTTGCGGGCGAGGTTCGAGCCCATGACGGCCAGACCCACGACGCCGATGTTGGCCTGTCCGCTGCCGGAGCCCTCGGGCGCCGAGTCGGCCTCGGCGGTGGGGCGCTCCACCTCTTCGGGACCGGGTGCACCCTCGTGCACCTGAGCGGCCTGGTGGGGCGCCTGGTCCTGGTCGGTCGAGGGTCCGGTGGGAGAGGGGGTCGACGTCATTCGTTGCTCCGTGTTCGGGTGCGAGGAAGGGTGGGCGGGGTTCCGGGCGGGCCGCCTCCGCCACTGTATCGGCTCGGCCCGCGGCTGTTTCAGGACGCGTCGGACAGGTGCAGTCGGGCGACGATCTCGTCGACCTGCTCCCGCGGCGTCATGTCGAGGTCGACGCGGATGGCCTGCTCGTCGGCATCCGGGATCTCCAGGGTCTCGAACTGCGATGTCAGCAGCGACGGCGGCATGTAATGACCCTGTCGGCGCAGGAGGCGTTCGAGCACGAGGGCGGGATCGCCCATGAGGAGCACGAACGTCACGTCGTCGCGGCGGAGGACGTCGCGGTAGCTGCGCTTCAGGGCTGAGCACGTGATCACGCCGGGGCGCCCCGCGTCGATCTGCCCGTCGATCCAGGCGGCGACCCGGTCGAGCCAGGGCCAGCGGTCCTCGTCGCTGAGCGCGTGGCCGGCCGCCATCTTGGCCACGTTGGCCGCGGGATGCAGGTCGTCGCCCTCCTGGAACTCCCACCCGAGACGCCCGGCGAGCATCCCGGCGACGGTGGACTTGCCCGTTCCGGCGGGGCCCATGAACACGAGGACGGGAGGGGTGGATGCCATGGACTCTTCCTTCGTCGGGAGCGGCGGTGGGGTGGGGACGGGGCGGGCCGGGGGATGCGGGCGGGTCAGAGGGTGAGGCGGACCTCGCTCAGCACCGCGGCGACGTAGAGGCGCGCGTGCTCCTCGGCGGCGTCGGCGTCGGCGCGGGCGATCGCGGAGGCGGCCGCGATGTGGTTGTCGAGCGCGTCCGGGTTGGGGACGCCGGGGGTCAGACCGTGCCAGGAGCGGCCCTCGATCGCGGCGGCGATAGGGGCGCGGGCCGCCGCGAGCATGAGGTTGCCGCTGGAGAGCAGGATGAGGTCGTGGAAGGCGATGTCGGCCGCCAGGTACTCGGGGGAGTTCCCCCGTCCCTCCGCTCCGAGTCGCGCGAGCTCGTCGGCGAGGCGGAGGATCTCGCCGCGCTGGACGTCGGTCGCACGACGCGCGCTCAGCCGGGCCGCCACGGGCTCGATCGCCGCGCGGAGCTCCGTCGTGTTGACGATGAGCTGGTCGCGTCGACGGCCGGCCAGCTGCCACCCGATCAGGCGGGTGTCCAGCGCTCTCCACTCGTCGGCCGGACGCACGGTGATGCCCACACGACGGCGCTGCGCGAGCATCCCCATGGCCTCGAGGACGCGGACCGCCTCGCGGACGACCGTGCGGGAGACGCCGTACTCGGACTCGAGGGCGGCGAGGGTCAGGACCTGGCCGGCGGAGAGATCGCCGTCGACGATGCGGATGCCGATGGCATCCAGCACGGTGCCGTGCGACGCGCCTGCCATGACCCCTCCTTAGGTCGTTTGATACGACCATATCTTGTCAAAAATATGATCATTGTGTGAGGATTCTGCGGAACCCCCCTCGGCGATCGTGGATCGAGCCGAGTATGCCCGATGCCGCGCATCCCCCTGTTATCGACGGAGATCTCTTGGACGACTGGACTCAAACCCTCGGCACCGCGCCGTTGCTCGCCATCGCGGCGGGCGCGATCGCGCTGATCCTGGTGCTCATCATCTGGCTGAAGGTGCACGCGTTCCTCGCGCTCATCATCGTGTCGCTCGTCACGGCGTTCGTCGCCGGCATCCCCGTGTCGGCCATCGTGTCGACGCTCACCGGAGGATTCGGCGGCACCCTCGGCACGGTGGCCCTGCTCGTGGCCCTCGGCGCGATGCTCGGGCGCCTGATCGAGCACTCGGGAGGGGCGCAGTCGCTCGCCGAGACGTTCGTGCGTATCTTCGGCGAGAAGCGGGCGCCCTTCGCGCTCGGCATCGTCTCGCTGATCCTCGGGTTCCCGATGTTCTTCGACGCCGGGCTCGTCATGATGCTGCCGATCATCTTCGCCATCGCGCGCCGGGTGTCGGGGAACAACGTGCTGCTGTTCGGTCTGCCCGCCGCCGCCGCGTTCTCGGTCATGCACGTCTTCCTGCCGCCGCACCCCGGTCCCGTCAGCGCCACCGAGCTCTACGGCGCGAACCTCGGTCTCGTGCTGCTGGTCGGCCTGATCATCGCCTTCCCGATCTGGTACCTGTCCGGTTACCTCTGGGGCAAGTTCGTCGCGCGCCGCATCATCCTGCCCGTGCCGGCCCTCTTCGGCGACGTCGACGCCGACCAGCCCCACAACCCGCCGAAGCCGATCACCGTCATCGCGGTCCTCCTCCTGCCGATGCTGCTGATCTTCCTCAACACCGGTCTCACCACCCTCGGCTCGGCGGGGGTCGTCGACACCGAGAACACCGTCATCCAGGTGCTCGTCCTGCTCGGCAACTCGCCCGTCGCCCTCCTCATCACGGTGCTGGTCGCCACCGTCGTGTTCGGCTTCCGCCGCGGCGAGAACGGGACGGCCCTGGAGAAGGTCGTGGACTCCGCGCTCGGCCCCGTGTGCTCGGTCATCCTCATCACCGGCGCCGGCGGCATGTTCGGCGCGGTGCTCCGCGCCTCCGGCATCGGCGACGCGCTCGCCGACAGCCTGAGCGACCTCGGTCTCCCGGTCATCGTGGCGGCCTACATCATCGCGGTGATCCTGCGCCTGGCGCAGGGCTCGGCCACGGTGGCCCTCGTCACCGCCGCGGGTCTGGCGGCCCCGGCCGTCATGGCGGGCGACTTCTCGCCCCTCCAGGTCGTCGCGATCACCATCGCCACCGCTGCCGGCTCGGTCTTCGCCGGCCACGTCAACGACTCCGGCTTCTGGCTCGTCGGCCGCCTCATGGGCATGGACGTCAAGACGACGCTGAAGACGTGGACCGTCCAGCAGGCCATCGAGTCCGTGCTGGGCTTCGCCGCCGCGCTGCTCGTCTTCGCGATCGGAGCGGTCCTGTGACCGGCTCGAACGCCGACCTGTTCGACGTCACCGACCGCCTGGCCCTCGTCACCGGGTCGTCCCGCGGTCTGGGCCGTGCGCTCGCGCTCACCCTGGCCCGCGGGGGCGCCCGCCTCATCGTGCACGGCCGCGACGCGGCCGCGGTCGAGCGGACCCGTGCCGAGGCCGAGGAGCTCTCGGGGCGCCCGGCGCAGGCGGTGACCTTCGACGTGACCGACGCCGCGGCCGTCGAGAGCGCCGTCGGCACGCTGCTCGCCGAGGTCGGCACCCCCGACATCCTCGTCAACAACGCCGGCGTCCAGCGCCGTGCGCCCATCCACGAGTTCGCCGTCAGCGACTGGGACGACATCGTCGCGGCGAACCTGTCCGGCGTGTTCTACGTCTCGCGGTTCGTCACGCCCGCGATGGTCGCCCGCGGCTCGGGCAAGGTCGTCAACGTCGCCTCGGTGCAGTCGCGCCTCGCGCGCCAGACGATCGCGCCGTACTCGGCGACGAAGGGCGGCGTCGCCCAGCTGACCGCCGGGATGGCCGCGGACCTCGCTCGCCACGGCATCCAGGTCAACGCCCTCAGCCCCGGGTACTTCGCGACGGAGATGAACCGCGCCCTCGTAGACGATCCCGAGTTCACGCGCTGGCTCGAGCAGCGCACGCCCGCCGCCCGGTGGGGCGATTTCGACGAGCTCCGCGGGGCGCTGCTCTTCCTCGCCTCGGACGCGTCGAGCTTCGTCTCGGGCCAGAACATCTTCGTCGACGGCGGGATGACGGCGGTCGTCTGACCGCGGAGAGGAACCATGATGCAGTCACTGGTGATCGAGAAGGCGCTCACCGCCGCCGTCCGCGAGGTCGACGTCCCCGAACCGGGAAAGGGGCAGGTGCGTCTGCGCGTGGAGTACGTCGGCATCTGCGGATCCGACCTGCACTACTACTTCGAGGGCGCCAACGGCGCGTTCGTCGTGCGGGAGCCGCTCGTCCCCGGGCACGAGCTGTCCGGGCGGGTCGACCTCGACCCCTCCGGCGCCCTGGCCGCGGGCACCCCGGTGACGGTGCACCCCGCGCGCTTCGGCACGCCCCGCGAGGGCATCGAAGACGCCCCCCACCTCTGGCCCGGCGGCTCCTACCTCGGCAGCGCCTCGACCTGGCCGCACACCCAGGGCGCGGCATCCGAGTACCTGATCGTCGAGGCGGACATGGTGCGGGTCCTCCCCGCGGACCTCCCCGTGCGCCGCGCCGTCCTGGCGGAGCCGCTGGCCGTCGCGCTGCACGCGCTCGGCAAGGCCGGCGACGTCGCGGGGCGGGACGTCCTGGTCACCGGGTCCGGGCCCATCGGTCTCATGGCGGTGGCGGCCGCCGTCGCCGCCGGCGCCCGCGTCACCGCGACCGACGTCCTCGCGGGGCCCCTCGAACGGGCCACCGCCCTCGGAGCGGCGGCGACGATCGACGTCTCCACCGACGCGGTCGAACCGAACGCGTACGCCGTCGTCCTCGAATGCTCGGGCGTGCCCGTGTCGATCTCGACCGCCTTGAAGGCCGTGCGGCCCGGCGGCACCGTCGTCCAGGTCGGCATGCTGCCCGACGACCCGCGCCCGGTGAACCTCGCGCCCTTCATCTCGAAGGAGGTGCGCTACCTCGGCGCCTTCCGCTTCCACCAGGAGATCGACCGCGCGGTGCAGCTCCTCGCGGAGACCCCCGGCATCGAGGCGGCCCTCACGCACGAGTTCCCGGTGACGGATGCCGAGGAGGCCTTCGCCACCGCCCGCGACTCGCAGCGCTCGGGCAAGGTCGTCTTCGCCCTCTGACGCAGAACGCCCCGGTCCTCGCCGTGCGAGCACCGGGGCGTTCCGCGCATTCAGTCCGCGCTGCGCTCGGCGGTGAAGCGCCGGGTCACGGCGATGTCGCGCTCGCCGAGGTCCCGTTCGACGATCTCGTCGAAGGCGGCACGGAGCGCAGGCAGCAGCGCGGGCCGCGTGTCCGTCGCCGCGGCGATGTCGGCGGCGAAGCGCAGGTCCTTCACCATGTAGCTCGCGATCCCGCTCGGGGAGTCGTCGCCCGCGACGAGCTTGTCGCGCCGGCTCTCCAGCAGGTTCGAGCCCGCATAGCCGCCGGCCAGCAGCTCCCAGAGCGCGGCGGGATCGACGTCGGAGCGTGCGGCGAGCTCGGTCGCCTCGCCCAGGGCCAGGATCGTCGCGGCGACCACCATCTGATTGCACGCCTTCGCCACCGCGCCCGCGCCGAGGGGCCCGAGGCGCACGGGGCGGCCGCAGGGGGCCAGCAGCGCGGCCGCCCGCTCGGTGTCCGCGGGCTCGCCCCCGAGCATGATCGACAGGGTGCCCGCTCTCGCGCCGTCCTCCCCGCCCGAGACGGGGCAGTCGACGACCCGGATGCCGTCGGGCAGGCGCCCCGCGAGATCGCGCACGCCGACGGGGGAGACGGTGGAGCCGATCATCAGGAGGAAGTCGCGGCCGTCGATGCCGGCGAGGAGACCGTCGGGACCGTCGAGATGCTCCTCGAGCTGGGGGAGATCGGGCAGCATCACGAGGACGGCGTCGGTGCCCGCGGCCAGCTCACGAGCGGTCGGCGCCCACAGTGCTCCCGCCTCGCTGAGGGCGGGGCGCTCGCGCCGGGCGTGGACCGTCAGGGAACCGCGCGAAGTGAGCAGATGCCGCGCCATCGGCTCGCCCATGGCGCCGAGGCCCCAGACGCCGAGACGGATGCTGTCCGCGGGGGAGGAGGGGCCGGTCTCTTCATCGAGCGGGGTCATGGCCCGATCCTATCGGCTGGACAACAGGTTGAACAGGGTTCACTATGGTGAACGGTATTCGAGACAGTCCGCGAGTGGTCGGCGATCCCACGGCGGAGGGAAGAGACGACAATGTCGACGACGAAGAGCCTACGCGCGGTGGTCGCGGTCCCCTTGAGCGAGGAGCACTGCCGCCTCATCGAACGGCTGGAGCCGCGGGTCGAGGTCGTCCGCGATGCGGCTCTCCTGCCCCCCATGCGCGGCCCCGCCGACTGGTCGGGCGATCCCGCGCACGTGCGCACCGCGGAGGAGCAGGGCGCCTTCGACGCCCTGATCGACTCGGCCGAGGCGCTCTTCGGCATCCCCGACGTCGATCCCGCCGCCCTCGCGCGCACGGTCGCCGCGAACCCCCGTCTGCGCTGGGTCATGACGACGGCCGCGGGGGGAGGCGGGCAGGTCAAGGCCGCGGGCCTCGATCGCGCGGCTCTGGACCGGGTGGTCTTCACCACCAGCGCCGGTGTGCACGGCGGACCGCTCGCCGAGTTCGCGGTCTTCGGGGTGTTCGCCGGGGCGAAGGACCTCCCGCGGCTCGCGCGTCAGCAGGCCGAGAAGAGCTGGACCGACCGCTGGGAGATGCGCCAGGTCGACGAGATGACCGTGCTGATCGTCGGGCTCGGCGGCATCGGCGTCGAGTGCGCGCGTCGCTTCCACGCCCTCGGGGCCCGCGTCTGGGGGACCACGCGCTCCGGCGCTCCCGTCGAGGGCGTCGACCGGCTCATCCCCCTCGACGACCTCGTCGCGGCGGTGGCCGAGGTGGACGCCGTCGTCGTCACCCTGCCGGGGACCGATCAGACGCACCACCTGATCAGCGCCGAGGTGCTCGCCGCCGTCAAGCCGGGCCTGATCGTGGCAAGTGTCGGGCGGGGGACGGTCCTCGACGAGGAGGCCCTCCTCGGCGCCCTCGACGACGGGCGCGTGTCCTTCGCCGCCCTGGACGTGTTCGAGGTCGAGCCGCTCCCGGCGGAGTCGCCGCTCTGGCGGCATCCGAACGTCCTCGTCAGCCCGCACACGGCCGCGCTCAGCAGCAAGGAGGAGGAGCGCATCGCGCGCCGCTTCGCCGAGAACGCCACGCGCCTCCTCGACGGCGAGCCGATGCGGGCCGTTGTCGATACGGTCGAGTTCTACTGACTCGGCCGCTGCGGCGGCGTCGACGGAACGGGAGGTCGCGGTGAGCGACGACGACGACAGCGCGGTCGCGCGCGATCCGGCTCCGGCGGTGGGCCGCGGCATCCGTCTTCTGGGTCTGCTCGCCGAGGCGGGACGGGCGCTGACGCTCACCGAGCTCGCGGCGGGCCTCGGCCTGGCGAAGTCGTCGACGGCGAACCTGTGCCTCTCGCTCGAGGCGGGCCGCATGATCGAGCGGGTTCCGCTCGGCTACCGCCTCGGCATCCGCACCGCCGAGCTCGGGGGTGCGTTCGCGGCGCAGTTCAACCAGGTCCGCGAGTTCTACGCCGTGTGCGAGACGTCCCCCGTCCTGGCGACCGAGCTCGTGCAGGTCGCGGTGCTCGACGACGCCGACGCGCTCTACCTCGCGCGGTACGAGGGGTCGCGGTCGGTGCGGCTGGGGACGCCCCTCGGGTCCCGCCTGCCCGCGGCGCTGTCGGCCACGGGACGCGCCCTGCTCATGACCCGGGACGACGACGACGTGCGGGCGCTGCTCGGTGGGGGCCGTCCGCTGCCGCAGCTCACCGAGCACAGCACGGTCGACGTCGACGCGGTCATCGCCAAGCTGCACGCCGCGCGGGAGCGCGGCTGGTCCGTCGACGAGGAGGAGTCGTTCCGCGGCATCGTCGGGGTGGCCGTTCCCCTCGAAGGCTGGGCGCCCGGCGATCCGCAGCTCGCGCTGGGGGTCGGCATCCCGGTCGCGGATGCCACCCGCGAGCGCATCGCGCGGGTCGGCGCCGCGCTGCGCGAGGCGGCCCGGGCCCTCACGAACCCGTTCAGCGCGGCCCGCGGGGCCTGAGCGCCGTCCCTCCGGTCATCCGTGGGCGGCGCGCAGGTGCCCGTCGACCGGCCCGACGGCCGTCGATATGCCCTCCGACCGAACGCCCGGCGTCCCGTCCGGTCGCTGACCCGCCCGGCGTTCGGCGTGCGCGGCGCGGAGACCGCGGCCAGATTCTGTTCAACATATTGAACCGTGTCCATTGGGTTGGTACAGTCACCTCGTCGCAAGACCCCAGCCGATCGAAGGAGATGGCCGTGACCACCGCATCCACACCGACGCCGCAGCCGACGGATGACCCCGAATACGCGGCCAACCTGCGCCGCGCGACCCTCGCCTCGAGCATCGGCAGCGCCCTGGAGTACTTCGACTTCGCGTTGTACGGGCTGTCCACGGCGCTGATCTTCAACGTCCTCTTCTTCCCGCAGGACGACCCCGCCCTCGCCACGGTGGCCGCCTTCGCGACCTACGGCGTCGGCTTCCTGGCCCGGCCGTTCGGCGGTCTGTTCTTCGGCGTCCTCGGCGACAAGCTCGGACGCAAGTGGGTGCTCGTCATCACGATCCTGCTCATGGGCGGCGCGTCCACGGCGATCGGGCTGCTGCCGACGTACTCGGCCATCGGGGTCGCGGCGCCCATCCTCCTCGTCATCATGCGCCTGCTGCAGGGCTTCGGCGCCGGCGCCGAGCAGGCCGGCGCGACCGTGCTCATGGCCGAGTACGCCCCCGTGAAGCGTCGCGGTTTCTTCGCCGCTCTGCCCTTCATCGGCATCCAGGCCGGCACCCTTCTGGCCGCGGTCGTCTTCGCCCTCATCTCGCTGCTGCCCGAGGACCAGCTGCTCACGTGGGGCTGGCGCGTCCCGTTCCTGGCGTCGTTCCTGCTCATCCTCATCGCCTTGTTCATCCGCGTGCGCCTGCGCGAGACGCCGACTTTCATCGAGCTCGAGAAGAGCGAGCAGATCGCCGAACGTCCGGTCCGCGACATCTTCACGCGCGGTCTGCCGGGCGTCATCGTCGGCATCGGCCTGCGCATGGCCGAGAACGGCGGGTCGTACATGTTCAACACGCTCGCGCTGACGTTCTTCGTCGCCTCGGTCGGCGGTCAGGCCGACCGCAGCCTG
This sequence comes from Microbacterium sp. LMI1-1-1.1, assembly GCF_040815675.1. Taxonomy (NCBI): domain Bacteria; kingdom Bacillati; phylum Actinomycetota; class Actinomycetes; order Micrococcales; family Microbacteriaceae; genus Microbacterium; species Microbacterium sp. LMI1-1-1.1. The sequence goes on from NZ_JBFPNN010000001.1 coordinate 326,416, forward strand.
CTCACCTGGGGCGTCACCCTCGGCTCCCTCATCGGCATCTTCTCGGTGCCGCTGACCGGCGCGCTGTCGGACCGGATGGGCCGTCGGACGGTCTACCGCGCCGGCGCGGTGTTCATGCTGGTCTTCACCTTCCCCGCGTGGTGGCTCATCTCGCTCGGCAGCTACCCGGTCACGATCGCCGTCGTCGCCGTCGGGATCGGCGTGGCCGTCAACTCCATGCTCGGCCCGCAGTGCGCGATGCTGCCCGAGCTGTTCGGCAACCGCCACCGCTACCTCGGCGTCGCGATGGCGCGCGAGATCTCCGCGGTGCTCGCGGGCGGACTGGCCGGTGTCCTCGGCGCGTACATCATCGCCGTGAGCGGGGCGAACTGGCTGCTGCTGGCGATCTACATGGCCACGCTCGCCCTCATCACGACCGCGTCGACCTTCCTCGTCCCCGAGACCCTCCGGCGCGACCTCACGCGCACCGACGATGCGATCAAGGTGTCGCGCGAGGAGGCCGGCGACGGCGTGGACGCCACCACCGTGACCGTTCGGACGATCCGGTGAGCGCGCCGGCTCCGGAGCGATCGGCGGCGGTCCCGTGCTGATCGGGCGGGTGGACACGGATGCCGGGACCCTGACGGTCCGTCTCGACAACGGCGGCGGGTTCGTGCCGATCGAGGATCCGTACGCGGCGTTCGCGGCCGGACGCGCGGCCCAGGACGTCGGAGACGCGGTGCAGGGGACGCTCGTCGCTCCGGCGATGCCGACCGTGATCGTGGGGATCGCGCAGAACGGCCCGGCCCACGCGTCGCCCGTGCAGGCCTGGCTGAAGGCTCCGCGGACGGTGATCGGCCCCTCGGCGCACGTCGCTCTCCGACGGGATGCCGGGACGACGGTGGCCGAGGCGGAGGTCGCGGTCGTGATCGGTCGGGACACGACCGGCCTGACCGCCGAGAACGCCCACGAGTACGTGCTCGGCCTCACCGCGGTGAACGACCTGTCCAGCCCCGACCGGACGGCGTCGGACCCCCGCAACTTCGAGTCGAAGGCGGGTATCGGCTACACCCCGCTCGGTCCCGTGATCGACACCGCGGTCTCGATCGACGACGACCTGGCGATGGCCCTCGTCGTGGACGGGGTGCGCGTGGCCGAGACGTCGGCGGGGCGGTTGCCGAGCGGCATCCGGGGAGCCCTGGCCTACGTGGCGCGGTGGCTCCCGCTCGGTCCGGGGGACGTGGTGATGACGGGTGCACCGTTCTCGGCGGCCCCGATCGCGCCGGGCGCCGTGGTCGAGGTCGTCGTCGGAGGGATGACGCTGCGCACGCTCACGTCCTGACCCCCGCCGGGGACTCCCGAGCCGTGACTTGTCGCAGATGTACGCGAAAGCGGTGCTGGGGCGTGCATTCGCGCCGAGTCAGCGCGGGGCACCTCAGCCGTGACTTGTCGCAGATGTACGCGAAAGCGGGGCCACGGCGTGCATTCGCGCCGAGTCAGCGCGGGGGAGTGGGGTCGGGCGTCAGTGCTTCTTGTACGCGGCCGTGCGGCCGAGGGAGACGAGGGCGCCGATCAGGCCGATGCCGCCGAGGGTCGCGATCGCGCCGACGACAACGATCATGACGTGGGAGAAGAAGCCGCTGTCCATGGAGGTCCTCCGGTAGGGAATGCCCGTCGATCCTACCGGGGTCGCGCGCCGCGGCCGCGCCGGAGCGGGCGGAGCGGGGTCGGGTCGAAGTCCGCCCCCGGTCGCTGGTAGACTCGGGGCGAACTTCGGCGAGGGACTCCTCGTCGCGCGCCCCGGGCGGGGTGCCGACGGTGTCCGTGATCGACGCGGTGATGCAGGCTCCCGGCTTTCCTCACGCGCTCGCGTTCGAGTCGAATCCAGACCACATACGTGCGGGCCTCGCCCGTCCACCAAGCTGCGGGCCGCGCGCCCGCGAGGAGAACATCATGTCGGAAGACAACAAGGTCGTCGCCGAGGTCCGCGAGAACTTCGGCAAGGGCTTCGCCCGCCGTCTGCGCGCCGCGGGCAAGATCCCCGCCGTCATCTACGGTCACGGCACCGACCCGCAGCACGTCGCGCTGCCGGGCCACCAGGTCGCGCTGCTCATCCGCCGCGCCAACGCGCTGCTCGACCTCGACATCGCCGGCAAGAGCCAGCTCGTCCTGGTCAAGGACGTGCAGAAGGACCCGGTGCACCAGATCATCGAGCACATCGACCTGCTCGTCGTCCGCCAGGGCGAGAAGGTCGCCGTCGACGTCCCCGTCGTCGTCACGGGCGAGCCCTTCGCCGGCACGATCGCCACGCTCGAGAACACGACCGTCGCGCTCGAGGTCGAGGCCACCCACATCCCGCAGAACATCGAGGTGTCGGTCGAGGGTGCCGAGGACGGCACGCAGATCACCGCCGGCCAGCTCGACCTGCCCCGCGGCGCCGTCCTGACCGGCGACGCCGAGCAGCTCATCGTCGCCGTCTCGATCCCGCTCGCGACCATCGCCGCGGACGAGGAGATCGCCGAGGCCGACGCCGAGGTCGCCGAGGAGCAGTCCGAAGAGGCCGAGTCCGCCGCCGAGGGCGACGACGAGAACTGACGTCGTCCGGCCGCGCGAGCGGTCGACCGCGTCGAGGGGGTGCCTACGGGCGCCCCCTTTCCGTTTCCGCCGGTCGGCGGTCCCGCGGAGGATCGAGGAGGATGGATGCCATGGCACAGACGTGGTTGATCGTGGGTCTGGGCAACCCGGGCCCGCGATACGAGGCGACGAGGCACAACGTCGGGCAGATGGTGATGGACGAGCTCGCCGCGCGCCGCAGCGAGACGTTCCGCGCGCACAAGGCGAACGCCCGCGTCGTCGAGACGTGGCTACGGCCCGGCGCGGACAAGATGGTCCTCGCCAAGCCGAACAGCTTCATGAACGTCTCCGGCGGACCGGTCGCCGGCCTGGCGAAGTTCTACGGGGTCGACCCGGAGCGCGTGATCGTCGTCCACGACGAGCTGGACATCCCGTTCGACACGATCAAGCTGAAGACCGGCGGCGGTCACGGCGGCCACAACGGGGTCCGTGATGTGGCGAAGGCGCTCGGCACCCCCGAGTTCCCCCGCGTCCGTGTCGGCATCGGTCGTCCCGCGGGCCGTCAGGACCCGGCCGACTGGGTCCTGGACCCGTTCGGCGCGACCGAGCGTCCGAACCTGCCCATCCTCGTCTCGGATGCCGCGGACGCGGTCGAGCAGGTGGTGTCCGAGGGTCTGCTGGCCGCTCAGCAGCGTTTCCACGCGCCGCGCGCCTGACGACGCGCCTCCCGCACGACACGAGGACGCCCCCGACCGATCGGCCGGGGGCGTCCTCGTGTCGTGCGTCCGTCACATGGTCCCGAGGTACGGCCCGGCGCCGACGGCCACGCCGATCGACGTGAAGGTCAGCACCGCGCCGATGCCGAGCACGGCCACGATGATCGCGGCGATGCCCCAGCCGCGACCGCGGTTCTTGACGGCGGCGATGATGCCCTGGATGAGGCCCCACAGCGCCAGCGCGCCCCACACGAGGAAAGCGACGAGGGTGAGGATGCCGCCGACGACGGCGGCGTTCTGACCCTCGGGCGGGATCGTGTTCGGGTCCACCTGGGTCGTACCCGTGATGTCGACGTACTGGGCCAGCGACCCGCTCTGCATCCCGCCGACGAAGCCGAGGATCGAGCCGATCACGGCGCCCGCGAGAGCGGCCAGGAAGGCGATCAGGCCGAGGCCGCGCCCGCCTTTGGTGCGTGCCGGCTGCGCGTAGTCGTTGACGGGCGGGGCGTACTGCGGGGCGCCGGAGCGCGCGTCGTAGGGCTCGGGGGCGGGTGGGGGAGTGCTCATGGCGGTCCTCCTTCGTCTCGGCGGCGCACGCGCGCCAGGTGAGGAGAGTCTAGGGACGCGGGTCGCCGTGGATCCGGGGGTGGACGAGGGCCCGCGCGGAGCGGTAGCGCCCGGTCGATGCCGCCGGTCAGATCGGACTGCCCCCGCCGGCGGAGACGGTCGCGGCGCCCGCGAACAGCGCCAGCGCCACGCACACGGAGAAGACGAGCGGGCCGAGGACGGAGAGCACGATGGCCGTGATCCCGGCGCCGCGTCCCAGCCCGCGGGCGGTCGCGACGATGCCCACCACGAGGGCTGCGACCCCCAGCACCGTCGCCGCCCAGAACGACGCCTCGGCGACCAGCACGAGATCGCGGACGGGGGAGAGGACGCGCCAGTCGACGCTCGTCCCGCCGCGGGCGAGGAACTCGCCCCCCGCCCCGCGCGCCACCCGGAACGAGGCGAGACCGGCGACCGCGGGAGCGAGGACGCCCGCCACGATGGCCAGCACCAGCGCGATGCGGCCGAGCGGCCGGCGGCGCCGCCGCGTCTCCGGCGGTCCGACGAGCGTGCCGGTCGGCGGCGGCACGTGCGGGGCGGCGAACGAGACGCCGTCGGACGGGCCGGGCGCGTGCGGTGCGGACATGCGGTTCAGCCTACGAGAGCCCCGCGCGTCCCCGACAGCGGCGAGGCCCGGCCGCGCGATCCCCGGCGCACGCAGCCGACGGAACGCTGCCCGTCCGGCCGGGGAGGCGGCGGTCCCGGCCTCCGTGTCGTACCCCCGGCGTAGACTCCTTCGAGTGACAGTTCCCGGGATAGTTCGCGCCCTCGAGCAGGCTGAGTCGTACCGGGAAGCCGCCTCCGCGGCATCCGCCGACCTGTCCCTCTCCCTCGTCGACGGGCTGGACGCCCCCGTCATCGCCGGCCTCCTGGAGCGCCGCCGTGCGGCAGGCGCCCCCGGGGCGGTGCTGGTCGTCGCTCCGACGGGCCGCCGCGCCGAGGCGCTCGGACCGGCCCTGGAGGCGGTGCTCCCCGGCGCGCAGGTGCTGCACTTCCCCGCGTGGGAGACGCTGCCGCACGAGCGGCTCAGCCCGAGCCCCGAGACCGTCGGCCGTCGCCTCGACGTCCTGCGGCGGATCGCCGCGTGGGACGGGCAGGCGCCCCTCGTCATCACCGCGTCGGTGCGCAGCGCCCTGCAGCCGCTCGCGGGCGGCCTCGGCGACGTGGCGCCGATCGACCTCGCCGTCGGCGCGCGCGGCCAGGAGCTCGAGGACGTCCTCACCCGCCTCGTCGAGCTCGCGTACCACCGCGTCGACATGGTGTCGCGTCGCGGGGAGTTCGCGGTGCGCGGCGGCATCCTCGACGTCTTCCCGCCGGTCGCCGACCACCCGTACCGCATCGAGTTCTTCGGCGACGAGGTCGACCAGATCCGCGCGTTCTCCGTCGCCGACCAGCGCTCCCTCCCCGGCGAGGTCACGGCGGTGTCGCTCGTGCCCAGCCGCGAGCTGCTGCTCACCCCCGCGGTGCGCGCGCGCGCCGCCGAGCTGCGCGACGGCTACCCGGGTCTGCGTCAGCTGCTGGAGAAGATGGCCGAGGGCATCCCCGCCGAGGGCATGGAGTCGCTCATCCCGGTGCTCGTCGACCGCATCGTCACCCTCGCCGACTACCTCCCCGGCGGCAGCGCCGTGGCCCTCGTCGACCCGGAGCGTTCCCGCGCCCGCGCCACCACCCTCGGCGACACCAACCGCGAGTTCCTGGAGGCGGCGTGGTCCGCGGCGACCGCCGGCGCGGACACGCCCGTCGACCTCGGTGCCGGCGACTTCGTGACCCTCGCGGACCTGCACGAGATCGCCTCGGGGCGCGGCGGCGTGTGGTGGCAGCTGAGCGCGTTCGACTCCGGGGCGGCGGATGCCGAGGACGAGGGCCTCATCGCCGGCGACGACGCCGCGCACCGCATCAAGGCCGACCCGGTCCCGTCGTTCCAGGGCAACGTCGAGGGCGCCACCGCCCACGTCGGCGCGCTCCTGGCCGAGGGGTGGTCGGTCGTCGTCACGGCATCCGGCCCCGGGATGGTCGACCGCGCGCGGGACGTCCTCGCCGAGCGCGAGATCGCCGCCCGCCGCGTGGACACCGTCCTCACCCCGCCCGAGCCCGGCGTCGCGCACGTCGTGTGCGCCTCGCTGGAGCGCGGCTTCGAACTGACCGAGGCGAAATTCGCCGTCATCACCGAGACCGAGTTCTACGGCCGGTCCGTCGGCACCGACAACCGCGGCGCGAAGAAGCTCGCCTCCCGCCGCCGCAACGTCGTCGACCCGCTGCAGCTGAAGCCCGGCGACGTCGTCGTGCACGCGACGCACGGCATCGGCAAGTTCATCGAGCTGACGCAGCGGGAGGTGTCCAGCGGCGGGCGCAACGCCGTCAAGACGACGAAGGAGTACCTGGTCCTCGAGTACGCGCCCTCCAAACGCGGCTACCCGGGCGACAAGCTGTTCGTCCCCACCGACCAGCTCGACCTGCTGTCGAAGTACGTCGGCGGCGAGATGCCGACGCTGTCGAAGATGGGCGGCAGCGACTGGGCCGCCGCCAAGGGCCGTGCGCGCAAGGCCGTCCGCGACATCGCGGTCGAGCTGGTGAAGCTGTACTCGGCGCGGATGGCATCCAAGGGGTACGCCTTCGGCCCCGACACCCCGTGGCAGCGCGAGCTGGAGGAGGCGTTCCCGTTCGCGGAGACGCAGGACCAGCTCCAGACGATCGACGAGATCAAGGCCGACATGGAGAAGCCGATCCCGATGGACCGGCTGCTGTCCGGCGACGTCGGCTTCGGCAAGACGGAGGTGGCCGTCCGCGCCGCGTTCAAGGCGATCCAGGACGGCAAGCAGGTCGCGATGCTCGTGCCGACGACGCTGCTCGTCAAGCAGCACCTCGAGACCTTCGCCGAACGGTTCGCCGGCTTCCCGGTGACGGTGCGGCCGCTCTCGCGCTTCCAGAGCGACAAGGAGGCCAAGGCCACGCTCGCGGGTCTCACCGACGGCACCGTCGACATGGTCATCGGCACGCACCGCATCCTGACCGAGAAGGTGATCTTCAAGGACCTCGGTCTGATGATCATCGACGAGGAGCAGCGCTTCGGCGTCGAGCACAAGGACGCGCTGAAGAAGCTGAAGACGAACGTCGACATCCTCGCCATGAGCGCCACCCCGATCCCGCGCACGCTCGAGATGGCGGTCACCGGCATCCGGGAGATGTCGACGCTGGCAACCCCGCCCGAGGACCGGCACCCGATCCTGTCGTACGTCGGCCCGAACAACGACAAGCAGATCGCGGCGGCGATCCGTCGCGAGCTGCTGCGCGAGGGCCAGGTCTTCTACGTGCACAACCGCGTCTCGTCGATCCAGCGGGTCGCGGCGCACCTCGCCGAGCTCGTCCCCGAGGCGCGGATCGTCGTCGCCCACGGGCAGATGGGCGAGCACGCGCTGGAGCAGGTCGTCGACGACTTCTGGGAGCGCCGGGCGGACGTGCTCGTGTCGACCACCATCATCGAGACCGGTCTCGACATCTCCAACGCCAACACGATCATCATCGACCGCGCCGACAAGTACGGCCTGTCGCAGCTGCACCAGCTGCGCGGGCGGGTGGGCCGTGGGCGCGACCGGGCGTACGCCTACTTCCTGTACGACGAGATGAAGCCGCTGTCCGAGACCGCGGCGGACCGCCTCGAGACGATCGCGGTCAACAACGACCTCGGCAGCGGCATGCAGGTCGCGTTGAAGGACCTCGAGCTGCGCGGCGCCGGCAACCTGCTCGGCGCCGAGCAGGCCGGACACATCGCGGGCGTCGGCTTCGATCTGTACCTGCGCATGATCGGCGAGGCCGTCGCGACCTTCCGCGGCGACGACGTCGAGGGTCCGACCGAGCTGCGTCTGGAGCTGCCGGTCGACGCCCGCCTGCCCGAGTTCTACATCGACAGCGAGCGCCTGCGGCTGGAGGCGTACCAGAAGCTGTCCGCCGCGGCATCCGCCACCGCCAAGGACGACGCGATCGACCTCGTCGTCGAGGAGCTGCGCGACCGTTACGGCGAGCCGCCCGCCGAGGTGGAGGGGCTCGTCGCCGTCGCCCGCCTGCGTCGCCGTGCCGCGCAGGCCGGACTCGCCGACGTCGTGGCGATGGGACCGAACCTCCGCGTCGCCCCGGCGAACCTGCCGGACTCCATGCGGGTGCGCCTGCAGCGGCTGTACCCCAAGGCCAAGCTCGTCGCGGGCGGCGACGCCATGGTCGTGCCCCTGCCGCAGGACGCCGGCGACGCGAACCTGATCGACTGGGTCCGGCAGCTGCTCGACGCCCTCTGGCCGCTGCCGCAGCCGGCGTCGGCAGAGGTGTCGACCGCGTCCTGACCGCCCCGCGGAGACGACGGAGCGCCGGCACCCGAGGGGGCCGGCGCTCCATCGTGGGAGGGATGCCGCTCAGCCGGTGTTCTGCAGTCCCGCGGCCACACCGCTGACCGACAGCAGCAGGAGCCGCTGGTGCTCGGCGTCGGGGGTGGCATCCGGGGTCGTGTCGCGCAGGGCCCGCAGGGCGCGGAGCTGCAGGAGCGACAGGGCGTCGACGTACGGGCTGCGCATCTTCACCGCGCGCTGCAGCACCGGCTTGTTGCCCAGCAGGTCGCCGCCCGTGATGCGCTCGACCCACGAACGGGTGAGGAGCATCTCGTCCATCACCAGCGCGGCGAGGTCGTCGCGGTCGCCGAGCGCGAGGTAGCGCCGGGCGATGCGCTCGTCGGCCTTGGCCAGGCTCATGGCGACGTTGTCGATCATCGTGCGGAACAGCGGCCACTGCTCGTACGCGTCACGCAGGCGCTGCTCGTCGCCGACGGCGTCGAGCGCCGTTCCGAGGCCGAACCACCCCGCGAGGTTGATGCGGGCCTGCGTCCACGAGAACACCCACGGGATCGCCCGCAGGTCCTCCAGCGACTCCACCGACAGCCCGCGGCGGGCCGGCCGCGAGCCGAGCGCGAGGTGGCCCAGCTCCTCCATCGGGGTGACCGTGGCGAACCACGGCGCGAAGCCGGGCGCCTTGACCAGGGCGAAGAAGCGCTCACGCGAGGCGACGTCCATCGTGCTCGCGACGTCCGCGAAAGCCTCCGCGGCTCCGCGGTTGCGCCGCTCGATGGAGGGGGAGGATGCCGTGAGCACCGCGGCCGCGACCTGATCAATGTGGCGCATGGCGATGTCCGGGTCGCCGTAGCGCGCGAAGATGACCTCGCCCTGCTCCGTGAGCTTGAACCGGCCGTCGACCGAGTGCGGCGGCTGCGCGAGGATCGCCGAGTTGGCGGGACCGCCGCCGCGCCCGAGGGCGCCGCCGCGACCGTGGAAGAGCGTCAGCTCGATGCCCTCGGCCTCGGCCCACGTCGAGATCTTCGCCTGCGCCTCGTACAGCGCGAGGTTGGCGGCGACCGGACCGACGTCCTTCGAGGAGTCCGAGTAGCCGAGCATCACCTCGAGGCGCCGGCCCGTGGCATCCAGTCGGCTGACGAAGGCGGGGTGCGCGACGATCTCGGCCAGGATGCCGGGGGCGGCCTGGAGGTCCGCGAACGTCTCGAACAGCGGGATGACGTCGAGTACCGGCGGAGCGACCCCCGGACCCATCGCGTAGGAGGCGAGCTCGTGGACGTTGGCGAGGTCCTCCGCGGACTGCGTGAACGACACGATGTAGCGGCCGGCCGCGCGCGGACCGAAACGCTCCTGCACGTAGGCGACGGAGCGGAAGACCTCGAGGACCTCTTCGGTCTGCTCGCTGCGCTCACCGCCCGTGCGCAGCTCGTCGAGCACCTTGCGGTGCACGGCCGAGTGCTGGCGCACCTCGAGCTCGGTCAGGTGGAATCCGTAGGTCTCCACCTGCCAGAGCAGCTGCTGGAGGGCGCCGTAGGCCTGGCGGGCGGCGCCGCCGGCGACGAGCGACTCCTGGACGACGCGGAGGTCCGCGAGCAGGTGCTCGGGGTCGCGGTAGGCGAGATCGGCGTCGCGCGTGCGGGTCGCCGCGATCTTGCGGGCGACCAGCAGCAGGATCCGGCGGTGCGGCTCGTCGGGGGAGCGCTCGGCGATCTCCGCCGCGGCGTCCTCGTCGGCGGCGCGGAGACGGTGCCACAGCGACACGAGCTCGTCGCTCGGCGGCGTCGTCGAGGCACCCAGGGTCAGTCCGCGACCGATGCGCTGCGCCGTGCGCTCGAGGCCCAGGAGCACGTGCTCGCTCGCGATGGCGGCGGCCTTGCGGGTGACGGATGCCGTGACGAAGGGGTTGCCGTCGCGGTCGCCGCCCACCCAGGAGCCGACGCGCACGAAGGGGCGGACGATCGGCGCGCGGGCACCGGCGTCCTCGCCCTGGAGGACGTCGTCGATGCGGCGGTAGACGTGGGGGACCGCGGTATAGAGCGTCTCGTCGAAGACGGCCATCACCGAGCGGACCTCGTCGACGGGGGACGGCTTGTCGCGCCGCAGCGGGGCGGTGCGCCACAGCGTGTCCACCTCCTCGAGCATGCGGCGCTGGGCGCGGCGGCGCTCGGCGCTCTCGTCCGCGGCGGACTCGTGCTCGCCCAGCAGCTCGGACAGGCGGCGGATGCTCGTCGAGATCGCGCGGCGCCGGGCCTCGGTGGGGTGTGCGGTGAAGACGGGGTGGAAGCGCAGCGACTGCAGGCGGTGCAGCGCCGTCTCCTCGCCGACCTCGCTGATCAGGCGCTCGTACGCCGCGGCGATGGTGTCGGGCGCGCCGTCGCGGGAGGACCGGTCGCCCCGCTCGCGGAGGATCCGGACGCGCTGGTGCTCCTCGACGAGGTTGACGAGGTGGAAGTAGGCGGTGAATGCCCGCGCCACCTCGTCGGCCCGCTCGATGGAGAAGCCGTCGGCGATGGCGGCGGCCCGCTCGAACGCCTCCGATGTCTCATCGGTGTAGGCCTGGATCGTCGCGGTCCGCAGCCGCTCGACGTCGTCGTACAGTCCGGGGGAGCCGCTCTCTCGCAGCACACGGCCGAGCAGGGAGCCGAGCAGGCGCACGTCGGCGCGCATCTGCTCGGGAAGCTCTTGGCCGGCTTCGAAGCGGCCCACGAGGTCGATCGCCTCGGTCGGGGTCAGTTCACGCACACGCCACAGAATATCGGCGTCGCGGGACCGCTCATCGCCGTGTGACGGGCGGTGTATGCCGCGGCGGGGTGGGGTGGTGCGGCCGCGGTCCTGCCGGCCGCCGCTCCGGACTCCGGAGTCTCGCCGGCCGCGGCGCGGCGCGGTCGCGGGTTTCCGCGGGTCGGACGGGGCGGGTGGCCGGGGATTCCGGAGTTAGGCGAGCGCGCGGGCCGCCGCCGCCGGCCGGGCGGGGGATACTCGGGTCAGCGGCGCCGCCCGGGCCCGCGAGAGCCGTCGGGCACGACCGCCCGGAGAGGAGCAGCCGTGAGCGCCGACGCCCTGCGCGAGGCCGCCGAGACCATGCGCGTCGTCCGGGAGCGCTGCGCCTGGACCCGCACCATCGACCACCGCGCTCTGGTGCCCTACCTCGTCGAGGAGAGCGCCGAGGTCATCGATGCGGTCGAGGCCGGCACCCGCGACGACCTCCGCGAGGAGCTCGGCGATCTGCTGTGGCAGGTCCTCTTCCACGCGGAGATCGCGGCGGGCGACCCGGACGACCCGTTCGACATCGACGATGTGGCGCGCGGTTTGACCGAGAAGATGACGCGGCGTCATCCGCACGTGTTCGGTGACGCCGTGGCATCCACTCCCGAAGAGGTCCTCGTGCACTGGAACGCGGCGAAGGCCGCCGAGAAGCGCGAGCGGACGAGCGTGCTCGACGGTGTCAGCGACCACATGCCCGCGCTCGCCCTCGCGCAGAAGGTCCTCGGCAAGGCCGCGCAGGTCGGCGTCGCGGCGCCGTCGCACCGTCTCGCCGATCCGGCGACCGAGGAGGAGCTCGGCGACGCGCTCCTCACGCTCGTGCAGCTCGCCCGGGACCGCGGCTGGGATGCCGAGCGCGCCCTCCGCGGCCGCCTCCGCGCCGTCCGCGACGACGTCCGCGCCGCCGAGGCCTGACCCCCGCACGGTCCGTAGCACTCCGCTGCCGCGATCGCACGTTCGGCGCGACGTTACACGTGCTGGCGCCCTGGGTGCGTGCGATCTCGCGCCGAACGTGTGACCTCGGGCCCCGGCGACCCCGCCGCCGACCGCCCCCGCACGGCCCGGCGTCCGGGGGCTGGAACAATGGGACCGTGGCATCCGTGAACCCGCCGCGCGGCATGCGCGACTTCCTCCCCGCCGACAAGGCCCGCCGCGAGCGCGTGCTCGCCGTCATCCGCGAGCGCTACCGCGTCCACGGCTTCGACGAGATCGAGACCCCGGTCATGGAGGACTACGACCGTCTCCACGCGGGCATCGGCGGCGACAACGAGAAGCTCTCGTTCAGCATCCTGAAGCGGGGGATGGATGCCGACGGCATCCGCGCCGCCGCCGACGACCCAGCCGCCCTGGCCGATCTGGGGCTGCGGTACGACCTCACGGTCCCGCTCGCCCGGTTCTACGCGACGAACCGCGCGCAGCTGCCGACGGTGTTCCGCTCGATTCAGATCGCCCCGGTCTGGCGTGCCGAGCGTCCCCAGAAGGGGCGGTACCGCCAGTTCGTGCAGTGCGACATCGACATCATCGGCGACGCCTCCGCGCGGGCCGAGGCCGAGCTGATGACGGCCAGCCTCGACGTGCTCGATGCGCTGGGTCTGGAGGGCGGCTCGATCCGCGTCAACGACCGTCGCGTCCTCGACGCGATGCTCGACGTGTTCGGCTTCGTTCCGGAGGAGCGTCCGGGCGTGCTCATCACGATCGACAAGCTCGACAAGATCGGGGCCTCGGGCGTCGTCGCGGAGCTGCGCGACCGCGGGGCCGGCGCCACGGCCGTCGACGCCTTCGCGGAGTACCTCGACCGGCCCGCCACCACCCCCCGCTTCGACGACGACGGCATCCGCGGGGCGCTTCCCGCCGGCATCCCGGACGAGGTCATCGCCCACCTCGTCGCGCTCGGCGAGACGGTCGCCGCGGTGCGCGGTGCCGACGCGCCGCTGGTGTTCGACCCGTTCCTCGTCCGCGGCATGGGCTACTACACGGGCACGATCTTCGAGCTCGCCCACCCGAGCGTCGAGTATTCGCTCGGCGGCGGCGGACGCTACGACGGCATGATCGGCCGTTTCCTCGGGCAGCAGGTCCCGGCGGTCGGCTTCTCGATCGGGTTCGAGCGCATCGTGGACCTGCTTCAGGATGCCGCCGGCTCCGACGACCGCGCCGTCGTGCTGGTCCACGACCGCGACGTCCCGCTGGCGCAGCTGCTGCGGCTGAAGGCCGGGCTCGTCGCCGACGGGGTGCGGGTCCGCCTGGAGCAGCGGCCGAAGAACCTCAAGGCGCTGCTCGAGCGCTCCGCGGCCGACGGTTACACGTCGTTCGCGACGGTCCGGACCGACACCGACGCCGCGTCGCTGGAGTTCAAGCCGCTGGCCTGAGTCCCGCCCGGGCGGCCCGTTCGCGGGTGCCCGGCTGTGCCGTCGTGCGGTGTTCGGGGGCGACACGCCGGGCCGGTGGCATCCTGTATCGGCGTGTCGGGCCGTGGGTCCGCAGGACGGTTCCCGGGTTTGTGCTGGGGCACGGCCGGGGGTCCTCAGGACGGTTGCGGGGATTATGCCTGGGGCGCGGCCGGGGGTCCTCAGGACGGTTCCGGGCGGGACCGGACCGGGAAGGTCGACAGGGCGACGCTCAGGCGACGGCGGTGATCGGCGACTGCTCGGGCTGCAGCGCGGCAAGCCGTTCGAGGCGCGTGCCGGTCGCGGCGTCGAGGGGACTGAACCAGACGACGCGGCCCCCGAGGCCCTCGTCGATCCACAGGCTGGACATCTCGAGATGCAGCTCGCCAACGCGGTCGTTCACGAGGTGCTTGCGGGTGGCGCGCTCGCTGCCGACGTCGCCGAGCCGCCACAGCTCGGCGAAACGCGGCGAATCCGTCTCGAGGTCCGCGATGAGACGCTGCCAGGACGGCTCCTCGTGATGACGGCCGTACCCCGCGCGCAGGCGGGCGGCGATGCGGCGCTGGGCGCGGTCGAGGTCCTGGTGGGCGCGCTGCCACGCGTCGTCCGTGAAGAGCAGCACCGCGCAGTTCCGGCGCTCGACGGGGACGGCGTCGAGGTCGTCGAAGAGGTACCGGTAGGAGCGGTTGTACGCGCGGATGTCGAAACGCGCCGTCTGGACCGCCGCGGGGTAGGGGAGGAGCTTCTCGAGCAGGTCGAGGTGCGTCGCGGCGGTGCAGGGGCGGGTCTCGCGGTCCGGGACCGGCAGACCGGCGAGGGCCAGGAGGTGGTCGCGCTCGTCGTCGGTGAGGCGCAGCGCCCGCGCGATGGCGGTCACGACCTGTCCGGACGCGGCGATCGGGCGGCCCTGCTCGAGCCAGGTGTACCAGGTCAGTCCGACGCCGGCGAGCTGCGCCACCTCTTCGCGGCGGAGGCCGGCGACGCGCCGACGCGTGCCCTCGGGCAGGCCGACGTCGACGGGCTGCAGACGTGCCCGGCGGCTGCGGAGGAAGGCGGCGAACTCCCCGCGCGCCTCGTCGGAACGACCCATCTCGACCTCCCCGCCCGATCCTAGAACGGCCCCCGGCGGCCCGTGCGACGGTGGGGAGTGCTGTCAGTACCAGGATGAACGCACTCCTGGTACCAGGATGCGGCGGTCTCCATGCTGGCACCATGACCACCTCCTCGCACCCCGGTACCGGCACCGTGCCGGTCCCGCCCGCGACCGCGCTCGACGCGGTGCCGACCTGGCGCTACCTGGGGTTCCTCCTCGGCCCGGGGGTCGGCACGTTCGCCTTCAATGCCGTCACCGTCATCCTCCCGACGCTGCGGGACCGTTTCGGCGCCGACGACGTCACCCTCGAGCTCGTGATCGCCGCCTACGGCATCCCGTTCGCCGTCCTCCTGGTGCTGGGCGGGCGGCTCGGCGACCGCTTCGGTCGCCACCTTCTGTTCGTCGGCGGCATGCTGCTCTTCCTCGTCTCGGCGGTCGCGTGCGCTCTTGCGCCGACCGTGGAGACGCTCGTCGCGGCCCGTCTCGTACAGGGCGTGGGGGCCGCGCTCTGCACACCGCAGGTGCTCGGCACGATCCAGGCCACCTCGCGGGGCGCCGCGCGCACGCGGGCGATCGCCGCCTTCGGGGCGAGCGGCGGCATCGGCGCGGCGGTGGGGCAGGTTCTCGGCGGGGCGCTCGCCGCCGCATCGCTCGGACCCGTCGACGGATGGCGCGGAGTGTTCGTCGTCGTGGCCCTGACCGCGGTCGCGGCCATCGTCCTCGCGCCGCTCGCACCGCGCAGCCGCGCGCACGAGCACGTCGCCATCGACCTCGTCGGCACGGCCGCGCTGGCCCTCGGCATCCTGGCCGCCTCCGTCGCGCTGACGTTCGGTCCCGCGTGGGGCTGGTCGTGGCCAGTGCTGGTCGCGCTGGCGGTGGCGGTCGTCGCGCTCATCGGGATGTGGCGGCACCAGGATGCCGTCGAGCGCTCCGGACGCACCCCCCTTCTTCCGCCGAGCCTTCTCCGGCTGCGCCCGTTGCAGCTCGGCCTGCTCGCCGCTGCCCTGTTCTTCGCCGGATACTCGGCGCTGCTGTACGTCTTCCCGCGCGCCGTCGAGGCCGGGGGACTGACGTCGCTGCAGGCGGGGATGGCCCTGCTGCCGTTCGCCGTGGTGTTCGCGGTCGTGTCGCTGTCGGTCGCCCGCGTGCAGGCCCGGTGGGGGGATGCGACTCTCGTCCTGGGGGTGTCGCTGCAGATCGTCGCGCTCCTCGGGATGGCGGGCACGCTTCTCGTCGCGTGGGGTCCGGCGATCGGGCTCTGGCTGCAGCCGGCCCTCGTCGTGCTCGGGGTCGGTCAGGCGCTGATCTTCTCGCCGCTGACGCAGCTGGTCGTCCGCGAGGTGCCGGTCGAGGCGGCGGGCCTGTCCGGCGGGATGTTCAGCACCGCCCAGCAGCTCGCGCTGTCGTTCGGGGTCATCGTCATCGGCGGCGTCGTCTCGGTGACGGGCGTCGCCGCCCGCGACGAGCTGCTCGCCGGGCTCGCCCTGGACGTCGTCTTCGCCCTCGCCGTCCTCATCCTCGCCCTCGTCCTGCGTGCCCGCGGGGGACGGGTGCCGACGACGTCCTAGCCCCGCAACCCGTGCCGTCGTGGCGGAGTTCCTTCGCCGGGGGCTCGTGCCGTCGTGCGGAGTTCCTTCGCCGGGAGGCTCGTGCCGTCGTGCGGAGTTCGGGGGCGACACGCCGGGCCGGTGGCATCCTGGCCGGCGTGTCGGGTGAGGGCTCCGCAGGACGGTTCCGGGGGTGAGGCCGGCTGTCCTCGTGCCGTCGTGCGGAGTTCGGGGGCGACACGCCGAGCCGGTGGCATCCTGTATCGGCGTGTCGGGTGGGAACTCCGCAGGACGGTTCTGGGGAATAGGCCCGAGCGGGGCCGTAGGGCCGCAGGACGGCGCCCGGGCCGAGGCCACGCCGCCCCGGGGCACGGGATGCCGGACGGTCAGGCCGCGGCCACCGCCCGTTCACCGCGACGAGGTGTGATCGACGGGTGCTCGTCCGCCGGTCCCTCGTCGTGACGGCGTCGACGGCGGCCCTGCTCGGGGCGACCGCCGTCGGGGTCCGCACGCTGCTCTCACGTCAGGCCGCCGTCGCCCGCCGCCGCATCGGCAAGCCGCTCGGGGAGGACGCCCTCGACGCCGACCGGGTCTGGCGGCGGAAGAAGCACGCGGGCGTCCCCGTCGACCTGCTGCTGCTCGGCGACTCGATCGCCGCGGGCCTGGGCGCCGGGCACCGCCGCGACACCCTCGGCGCACGCCTCGCGAAGGGCATCGCGCGGGACGCGCGCCGTCCCGTCCGGCTGCGCACGGCGGCCGTGGTCGGTTCCGAGACCTCCGCCCTCGCCGCGCAGCTCGGCACGCTCCCGGAGGACTACCGCGCCGACATCGCCGTGATCGTCATCGGCGGCAACGACGTGACCCATCGCATCCCGGTCTCCCGCTCCGCCCAGCAGCTGGAGGATGCCGTCCGGGCTCTCGTCCGTCAGGGAACCCCCGTGGTGGTCGGGGCGTGCCCCGACCTCGGCACCCTTCGCGCGATCCCGCAGCCGCTGCGCGCCCTGGCCGCCCGCGCCTCGCGGCAGCTCGCCGCCGCGCAGACGGTCGCCGCGCGGCGGGCCGGTGCCCGTGTCGTCGCCCTCGCCCGCGCCGTCGGACCGGTGTTCGCCGAACGTCCGCACGAGATGTTCAGCGTGGACCGCTTCCACCCCAGCGCCCTCGGCTACCGCCGCACCGCGGACGCCCTCCTGCCCGCCGTCCTCGCCGCGCTCGCCGCCGCTGCCCCGTCCGCCGCTGCCCCGTCCGCCGCTGCCCCGTCCGCCCCGGGGTCCGCCCTGCCGCGTCGAGAGCACGCGACCTCGACGAGTGCACACGCTCGGGTCGAACGGAACGCGTGATCTCGCGGCCCCGGCGGGCCTGGCGCGGCCTCGGCGGGCCCAGCGCGGCCCCGGGCGGGCCTGGCGCGGCCCTCGGGGGCCCGGCGCGGCCCTGGCGCGAAGCGGCTTGACCGGAAGTGACGGGCGCCGACAGGGTGGGGGCATGGCCGATCCCACCGTCGAGACCGTCCGCCGCGTCGACGCCTACCTCACCGACACGCTCGTCGGCCGGGATGCCTCGCTCGACGCGGTGATCGCCGCCCAGCACGAGGCGGGCCTGCCGGCGATCGAGGTGGCTCCCGTCAGCGGCAAGATGCTGCACCTGCTGACGAGGATCTCGGGTGCCCGTCGCGTCCTCGAGATCGGCACGCTCGGCGGGTACTCGACCATCTGGCTCGCCCGGGCCCTGCCGGAGGGCGGGCGGGTCGTCTCGATCGAGGCCGAGCCGGCGAACGCCGAGGTCGCGCGCCGCAACGTGGAGAACGCGGGCGTCGCCGATCGTGTGGAGGTCCGGGTGGGACGCGGGGCCGACGTCCTCCCGACCCTGCAGGGCGGCGCACCCTTCGACCTCGTCTTCATCGACGCCGACAAGGAGTCGAACACGACCTACCTCGACTGGGCCGCCCGTCTCGGTCGCCCGGGCACGGTCGTCGTCCTCGACAACATCGGCCGGAACGGGGAGGTGGCGGATCCGGATGCCACCGACTCCAAGGTCCAGGGGACCCGTCGCGGCCTCGCGATGCTGGGTGAAGACCCCCGCTTCGACGCCACCGCGCTGCAGACGCTCGACCGCAAGGGCTGGGACGGCATCGCCGTGGCGATCGTCGTCGCGGCCGGACCCCGGGCCTGACCCTCCGCGCGTCCCCCTGCACCCGAGTGGCCCCGGGGCCATTTCCCGCGCCCCGGGGCCACTTCGGCTCCGCGCCTCGGCGTCGCGCCCGCCCCGTCGCCACGCCTCGGCGCCCCGCCCGCCCCGTCGCCGCCCCTCCCGCGCGTCGCCCCCGCACCAAAGTGGCCCCGGGGCCATCTCCCGCGCCCCGGGGCCACTTCGGCTCCGCGCCTCGGCGTCGCGCCCGCTCCGTCGCCGCCCCTCCCGCGCGTCCCCCTGCACCCGAGTGGCCCCGCGGCCATCTCCCGCGCCCCGGGGCCACTTCGGCTCCGCGCCTCGGCGTCGCGCCCGCCCCGTCGCCGCACCTTCTTCGCGTCGCCCCTGCACCAAAGTGGCCCCGGGGCCATCTCCGGCGCCCCGGGGCCACTTCGGCTCCGCGGCCCGCCCCACCCGGCTCCACACCCGTCGACCGCGATCAGTAGACTCGTCGCGGACCGACGTCGCTCCGCCCCCTCCCACTCAAGAACCAACGAGGAGTCCTTCGTGGCACTTATCGAGGCTGTCAACGCGCGCGAGATTCTCGACTCGCGCGGAAACCCGACCGTCGAGGTGGAGGTGCTCCTCGACGACGGCATCGTCCAGCGTGCGGCCGTCCCCTCCGGCGCGTCCACCGGTGCCTTCGAGGCCTACGAGCTGCGCGACGGCGACAAGAGCCGCTACAGCGGCAAGGGCGTCCTGAAGGCCGTCGCCGCGGTCGTCGACGAGCTCGGCCCCGCCATCGAGGGCGTCGAGGCCAGCGAGCAGCGCATCATCGACGAGATCCTCATCGAGACCGACGGCACCGACAACAAGTCGCGCACCGGCGCCAACGCCATCCTCGGCGTCTCGCTGGCCGTGGCCAAGGCCGCCGCCGACAGCGCCGACCTGCCGCTGTTCCGCTACCTCGGCGGCCCGAACGCGCACCTCCTGCCCGTCCCGCTGTTCAACGTCATCAACGGCGGCGAGCACGCCGACAACGGCATCGACTTCCAGGAGTTCTTCCTCGCCCCCATCGGCGCCGACACCTACGGCGAGTCCCTTCGCTGGGGCACCGAGGTCTACCACGTCCTCAAGGGCGAGCTGAAGTCCGCGGGCTACAACACCGGTCTCGGCGACGAGGGCGGTTTCGCCCCCGACCTGCCCAGCAACCGCGAGGGCCTCGACTTCCTCATCCGCGCGATCGAGAAGGCCGGCTTTACCCCCGGCACGGACATCGCCGTGGGCCTGGACGTCGCCGCCACCGAGTTCTTCAAGGACGGCGTCTACACCGTCGAGGGCAAGGAGTGGAGCGTCGACACGCTCGTCGACTACTTCGCCGACCTCGTCGCGAACTTCCCGATCGTCACCATCGAGGACGCCCTCGCCGAGGACGACTGGGACGGCTGGAAGAAGCTGACGGATGCCATCGGCTCCAAGGTCCAGCTCGTCGGCGACGACCTCTTCGTCACCAACCCCAAGCGCCTGCAGCAGGGCATCGACCTGGGCGTCGCCAACTCGCTGCTGGTCAAGGTGAACCAGATCGGCACCCTGTCCGAGACCCTGGACGCCATCTCCCTCGCCACCCGTTCGGGCTACACCTCGATGCTGTCGCACCGCTCGGGCGAGACCGAGGACACCACGATCGCCGACCTCGCCGTCGCCGTGAACGCCGGCCAGATCAAGACCGGTGCGCCCGCGCGCAGCGAGCGCGTCGCCAAGTACAACCAGCTGCTCCGCATCGAAGAGGACCTCGGCGACGCCGCGGTCTTCGCGGGCCGCTCGGCGTTCCCCCGCTTCAAGGGCTGATCGCACCTCGCGGACGAGAGGGGGGAGCCGTTCCGGCTCCTCCCTTTTCGCTTTCCTGAGGGGATGCCGCCCTCCCGGCGCGTCCACGGGAGCGATGTCGGCCGCCACGTACACTCGACTCTCGCCCCCGCCGCGGACGACGCGTCGGCGCGGGCGATCGCGGAGAGGAGACGCCGATGGACCGACCGACGCTTCCGCCGCGACGTCCCGCCGTGGCATCCCCGTCCCGCCCCGCCCCGAAGAGGCGCACGTCCTCCGCGCGCCGGGTCGACGCCCGCGAATGGCTCGGCGGCAACCGCGTCTCAGGCTTCGTCGTCATCATGCTGGGGCTCGTCGTCCTCGGGACGTTCGTGCTCGTTCCCACCGTCGGCACCTACATGGACCAGCGGCAGCAGATCCAGGCGCTGCAGAGCGCGGTCGCGGTGAGCCAGTCCGAGGTGGACGACCTGCAGGCGCAGCGGGACCGCTGGAGCGACCCCGCGTACATCACGACGCAGGCGCGCGAGCGGCTGTACTACACGATGCCCGGCGAGGTCGTGTACCTCATCGAGAACGATCTGCCCGCGTCCGCGACCCCGCAGGAGCAGGGCGACGTCAGCGACGAGGTCGGGCAGACGCAGACCGACTGGATGGCGCAGCTCGTCCGCTCGGTGACGGCGGCCGGCGCCGCCCAGACGGCGGTCGTCCCGACGATCGGCGTTCCCGATCCGGCGCCGACGGAGCAGCCCGCACCCTGAGCCTCGGCCGCCGCGCGGGACCCTGCGCGCGCACCCGGTGTCCGCTCGGCGGGCGCCCGGTACCCTGGACAGCGATGAGCACGCCGCCTTTCGCCCCTGCATCCGACGCCGACCTCGCCGTTCTCGGCGAGCAGCTGGGCCGTGTCCCGCGCGGAGTCGTCGGGATCGCCGCGCGATGCGTCTGCGGCAACCCGACCGTGGTCGCGACCTCGCCGCGACTGGACGACGGCAGCCCCTTCCCGACCTTCTACTACCTCACGCACCCCGCGGCGACCGCGGCGATGTCGGTGCTCGAGGCCGGTCATGTCATGAAGGAGTTCACCGACGAGCTCGAGAGCGACGACGAGGTCCGCGCCGCGTACGTGTCGGCGCACGAGGCGTACCTGCGCGACCGCGCGACGTACGGCGAGCCCGAGGAGATCGCCGGCATCTCGGCCGGCGGCATGCCCACGCGCGTGAAGTGCCTGCACGCGCTGGCCGGTCATTCCCTGGCCGCCGGTCCCGGGGTGAACCCCATCGGCGACCGCGCCCTGGCGCGCGGCACCTGGTCGCCCGAGCGCTGCGCGTGCGAGTCGCCCGGAGCGAGCGGATGAGACGCCTGCGCGCGGCGGCGGCATCCCTCGTCCTCTCGACGATGATGCTCGGCGCCGTCGCCCTGCCGGCCTCCGCGACCCCCCTCGAAGCACGGGCGGCGTCGGCCTCCGCGACCCCCCTCGCCGCCGGGGTCGTGCCGGCCGCGGAGGTCCCGTCCTCGACGCCGACGGCCGAGCCGAACCCCGTCCCGTCAGATCCGACCGATCCGGTGCGCGCGGCGGAGTACTGGCTGGACCAGTACGGCGTGAAGGAGGCGTGGAAGACCACGCGCGGGGCCGGGCAGAAGATCGCGATCATCGACACCGGCATCGGACGCGGGCCGATCGAGTTCTCCGGCGCCGTCGCCGGCGGGACGGACGTGTCGGGCGTGGGCGGGTCGGACGGGCGTTCGCCGGTCGGCGCCGTCGACGCGAACCACGGCAGCTGGGTCGGCTCCCTCGCCGCCGGCCGGGGCACCGGTGACGGCCGCGGGATGATCGGCGTCGCGCCGGAGGCGCAGCTGCTGTCGATCTCCGTCGGCTTCGGCGCGTCGACGTCCAAGCCGTTCACCGAGCAGATCGCCGAGGCGATGCGCTGGGCCGTCGACGAGGGCGCCACCGTCATCAACCTCTCCCTGACGACGAACACCCTCGACTGGGACCGCAGCTGGGACGACGCCTTCCTCTACGCCTTCGACCACGACGTGGTGGTCGTGGTCGCGGCGGGCAACCGCGGCAGCGGCACGGACCGCGTGGGCGCCCCGGCGACCATCCCCGGCGTGCTTGCGGTCGGGGGAGTGAACCCCTCCGGCGTCGCCAGCAACGACGCGTCGACCCAGGGCATCACGATCGGCATCTCGGCGCCCAGCGAGCGCCTCCTCGGCGTCTCCGCGGACGGCACGCTCGTGCAGTGGAACGGCACGAGCGGCGCGGCCCCCATCGTCGCGGGCATCGCGGCGCTGGTGCGCGCCGCGCATCCCGGAATGGATGCCGACAACGTGCTGAACCGCCTGATCCGGACGACCACGCCCGCCGCGGCCGGTCAGGCCGGTCAGCAGGACCCCCTGTACGGCTACGGACTGGTCAATGCGGCCGCGGCGGTGTCGGCATCCGTCCCCACCGTCTCGGAGAACCCCCTCGGCGATCTGGCGGACTGGATCCGCCTGTACCGTCGCGCCGACGCCCCCGCCCCGACGGAGACGCCGAGCGCCGCGCCCGTCGAGGTGCCGGCGCTGCCGCCGGTCGACGCCGCTCCCGAGGCCGGTTCGCCTCTGCTCCCCAGTCGCGATACCGTTCTCTACGGGTCCTTGCCGCTCGGGGGTGCCACTCTCGCCGCTATAATGATTGCGCTCGGCGTCAGTGCTGCTGCCCGGCGAATTCGAAAGGCCCGCGACTCGCGAGAGCCGAGCCGCACCACCACCAGGGAGTTCCTCTCATCGTGACCAGCACTGTGCCCAGAATCCTTATTGTCGGCGGAGGCTACGCGGGCTTCTACACCGCGTGGAAGCTCGAGAAGCAGCTCCGTCGTGGCGAGGCCGAGGTCACCATCGTCGACCCGCTGCCGTACATGACCTACCAGCCCTTCCTCCCCGAGGTCGCCGCCGGTGAGATCGAGCCCCGCCACGTCGTGGTCGGCCTGCGCCGCCACCTGAAGCGCACCAAGGTCGTCGCCGGCAAGGTCACGGGCATCAATCACGCGACCAAGACCGCGACCATCACCCCCATCGCGGGCGAGGAGACCTGGACCGAGCAGTACGACCAGATCGTCGTCACCGCCGGCGCCGTCTCGCGCACCTTCCCGATCCCCGGTATCGCCGACAACGCGATCGGTCTGAAGACGATCGAGGAGGCCGTCGCCATCCGCGACCGCCTGACCTCCAACTTCGACAAGGCATCCGTGCTCCCGGCCGGTCCCGAGCGCGACCGTCTGCTGACCGTCGTCGTCGTCGGCGGCGGCTTCGCGGGCATCGAGGTGTTCGCCGAGCTGCGCGCCTACGCGTCGTCGCTGGTGAAGTTCTACCCGAGCATCGCCTTCGAGGACACGCACTTCCACCTCATCGAGGCCATGGGCCGCATCATGCCCGAGGTCTCGCAGAAGACGAGCGAGTGGGTGCTCGCCGACCTCGCGAAGAAGGGTGCCTTTGTGCACCTCGACACGCAGGTCAAGGGCGCCGTGGACGGCATCGTCGAGCTGTCGACCGGTGAGCAGCTGCCCACCGACCTCATCATCTGGACCGCCGGTGTCATGGCGAACCCGACCGTCGTCCGCGGCAGCGACCTGCCCGTCGAGGAGCGCGGTCGCATCCGCACCCGCCCCGACCTGCGCGTCGGCACCGACGAGGACATCGTCGAGGGCGCCTGGGCCGCCGGCGACGTCTCGGCCGTCCCCGACCTGTCCGGAGGCGGCGTGGGCGGCTTCTGCGTCCCCAACGCCCAGCACGCGGTCCGCCAGGGCAAGCTCATGGCGAAGAACATCACCGCCGTGCTGCGCGGCGAGGAGCCCAAGCAGTACTTCCACAAGAACCTCGGCGCCGTCGCGGGCCTGGGTCTGTACAACGGTGCCTTCCAGTCCGGCAAGATCGCCCTCACCGGCTTCATCGCCTGGCTCGCGCACCGTGGCTACCACGGCCTGGCCATGCCGACGTTCGAGCGCAAGTTCCGCGTCATCGGCGACTGGATGCAGAACCTCTTCCACGGCCGCGAGACCGTCTCGCTCGAGGCCGTCCAGCAGCCGCGTGCCGCGTTCGAGGAGTTCGCCGCCCGCCCGCGTCCCGCGGCTCCCGCTGCCGACGCTCCGGCTCCCGCGTCCACCGAGGCGAAGCCCGCCGCCGTCGCGGCCGCGAAGTAACCCACCGCGTCTCGAGACCCCCGTACCGTCCTCGGTGCGGGGGTCTCGTCGTCTCCGGATGCCACTGCTCGCGGCATCCCTCCCTCCCCGGTTCCGCGGCGTCGGCGCGCTACGGTGGGGGAGGGCCCCCGTAGCCCAATGGCAGAGGCAGGCGACTTAAAATCGCTTCAGTGTCAGTTCGAGTCTGACCGGGGGTACGTCTTCATCGCCGGGGCGGGACAGCTCCGCGGGCGGTGCGTATCCACTGGGAGTCGGCTCGCCCCTCCGTGCGGCATCGTGCCCCCCGTTAGACTGAAACGCAATCTCGCGAACGAAGTGGGGACCTTATGTGGGAGTGGCTCGTCCCGGTGATCGTCGTCGTCGGCATCCTGGTGATCGCCGGCATCTACCTCTGGGCGACCTACAACTCGCTCGTCGCGCTGAACGTGCGCGTCGACGAGGCGTGGAGCGACATCACCGTCCAGCTCAAACGACGAGCGGACCTCCTGCCGAATCTCATCGAGACGGTGAAGGGGTACGCCGCCCACGAGAAGGCCGTGTTCGAGAACGTCACACGGGCCCGTGCCGAGACGCTGTCCGCGCAGGGACCGGCCGAGGCGGGGGTCGCCGAGGGCCACATGCAGCAGGCGCTGAGGTCGCTGTTCGCCGTGGCGGAGGCGTACCCGCAGCTCCAGGCGAGCCAGAACTTCCTGCACCTGCAGCAGTCCATCGTCGACACCGAGGACAAGATCCAGGCGTCGCGCCGGTTCTACAACGGTGGCGTCCGGGAGCTCAACACCAAGATCAAGGTGTTCCCCAACAACCTGTTCGCACGTCAGCTCGGTTTCAGCGAGCGGGAGTTCTTCGAGGTCGTCGACGGTGCCGCGATCTCCGAGCCGCCGCGCGTCCAGTTCTGACGTCTTCTCACGACGCCCCTCCGGCCCGCGCCGGAGGGGCGTCGTGGCGTGCGGGCTGCGGCCGGGCTGGAGCGGGGCTGCGGCGGGGCCCCGGTGGGCGTCGTGGTGTGCGGGCTGCGGAGGGCCCCGGTGGGCGCCCTCGTGTCGACGTCAGATCGTGGATCGCGGCTCCGCGAGGGCTGCGTGGTCGTGCCGGGCCGCGCCCAGCTCCGCGGCGACGGCATCCGTGGCATCCCCCCAGCGCGACACCGTGATCGCCTCCAGGCCCTGCCACCGCGCCGCCTCCCGGAGCTCGCTCGCGAGGCGCCCGGCCGCGCCGGCGGGGACGTCCGGCTCCCACCACGCCGACTGCACGCGTAGCGTGGACGCGGCACGATCGGCCTTCAGGTCGACACGTCCGACGACGTCGTCGCCGACGAGGACCGGCAGCGAGTAATAGCCGTACCGACGCTGCGGTGCGGGCGTGTAGATCTCGATGCGGTACGTGAAGTCGAACAGGCGCTCGGCACGGTCGCGGAACCACACCACGGGGTCGAACGGCGACAGGATCGCCGCGGCATCCATCCTCCTGGGGCGGGCCGCGTCGCGGTGGAGCCAGGACTTCGCCGGGCGGCCGGCCGTCTGCCATCCCTCGACGGTGACGGGTAGGAGCTCCCCGGAGTCGACGAGGTCGCGGATGCCCGCCAGCACCGTCGGGCGGTCGCGGATGCGCCAGTAGTCGGCGAGGTCCGCCGCGGTCGCGACGCCGTAGGCGGCGGCGGCCCGCCGGACGAGCTCTCGGATGGCCTCGTCGCGGGGGACCGGGTCGGCGAGGGCGGAGGCGGGCAGGACGTCCGCGGCGAGGGCGTAGCGACGCTCGAAGCCGCGGCGCCCGGCGATCGCGACATCGCCGAACAGCCACAGGCGCTCCAGACCGTTCTTGACGTGATCCCAGTCCCACCACGGCCCCCGCGAAGCTTTTCGGGCATCGTGGTCGATCTCCGCCGGGCGCAGCGGGCCACGCTCGGCGAGCTCGGCGCGGAGCCAGTCGAGGAGATCCGCGTGGGCGACGGCCCAGTCGTCGTTCCCGTACTTCTCGCGCGCCGCATCGCGGCGGAACTGCAGCAGCGGCCAGTCGTCGGCCTCGACGAAGGACGCCACGTGCGCCCAAGACTCCACCCAGCGCGGGCGACGCGTGAAGACGAGGCGGTCGAGCAGGCCGGTGTCATAGGCGCCGAGGCGGGAGAACAGCGGCATGTAGTGCGAGCGGGCGAAGACGTTGACCGAGTCGATCTGCAGGATCCGCATCCGCTGCAGGGCGCCCGTGATCTGCCGCGTGCCCGGGGTCTCCGGTCGCGGCCGGGCGAAGCCCTGTGCGGCGAGGGCGATGCGACGGGCTTCGGCTCGGCTCAGGCTCGACGGCATGCTCGCCAGCGTAGCCACGCCCTCCGACATCCCGCGTCCGTCGATCTCCGGCGGCCGTTCTGCAGGACCGGAGACTCGGATGCCGCCCCACCCGGCACACCACCCGCCATCTGTCCCACGGGTCCTGCAACTGCCCGCGACCCGCGGCCGTGCGGCCGTTCTGCAGGACCGGGGGCTCGGATGCCGCCCCACCCGGCACACCACCCGCCGCCTGCCCCACGGGTCCTGCCGAATCGCCCGCCGCACCCCCGCCGCCCCCGACCGAGCCCTCTCCCGCCGCACTCTGGCGCCCGCCATCGGCCACCCCCGCACGGCGGTAGGCTGAGCGGATGACCGGCCCCGAGCCCGAGCCCCGCGCACCCCTGCGCGACCTCCTTCGCCGCCGCACCGTCTCGAGCGACCTCACCCCGCCCGTCCCCGAGGCGCTCCGGCAGGCGACCGCCTACTCGTGGCGGCTGCTCGTCATCGCGGCGGCGCTCGGCGTCGTGGTCTTCCTGGTCATCCAGCTCAAGCTCCTCGTCATCCCCCTCCTCGTCGCGATCCTCATCACGGCGCTCGTGTGGCCGGCGTTCTCCTTCCTCCTCCGGCACCGCTGGCCGCGCTGGCTGGCCATCGTCGTCACGGTGCTCGGGACGATCGCGGTCATCTCCGGCCTCCTCTGGCTCGCGGTGTGGCAGATCACGCAGCAGTTCGGCTCGGTGCGGGAACGGACGGTGGATGCCGTCACGCAGTTCCGTCAGTACCTGATCGACGGTCCGCTGCATCTGAGCTCGGCGCAGATCGACCAGGGCCTCGGTCAGGGCCTCACGTTCCTGCAGCAGCAGGGCGGCGCGCTGTGGACCGGCGCCCTCGCGATCGGGACCACGCTGGGTCACGTCGGCGCCGGGCTCCTGCTGACGCTGTTCATCCTGCTGTGCCTGCTCGCGGACGGCGGCGGCATCTGGAGCTGGACCACCCGGCTGTTCCCGCGGGTGTCGCGCCCGGCGGTCGACGGCGCGGGCCGTGCCGGCTGGCGGACGGTCAAGACGTACGCCCGGACGCAGCTGCTCGTCGCGACGATCGACGCGATCGGCATCGGCGTCAGCGCGTTCCTCCTGGGCGTCCCGCTCGCCGTCCCGATCGGCGTGCTCGTGTTCCTCGGCGCGTTCGTGCCGTTCGTCGGCGCGATCGTCACCGGCGCCGTCGCCGTGTTCATCGCCCTCGTGTACAACGGGCCTCTCATCGCGCTGTTCATGCTCATCGCCGTGCTCGTCGTGCAGCAGGTCGAGAGCCACATCCTGCAGCCCATCCTCATGGGCTCGGCGGTCAAGGTGCACCCGCTCGCCGTGGTGCTCGTCGTCGCCGGCGGCGCAATGATCGGCGGCATCGCCGGCGCGCTGTTCGCGGTGCCGCTCGCGGCGTTCGTCAACGTCGTCGCGGTGTACCTGAGCACCCATGCGTGGGAGCGGCGCGGCTCCGTCGAGGCGTCCCCCGACCTGATCTGGCAGACCGTTCCCCGGGAACGCAGGAAGAAGTCATGACCGACACGCCCACCCTGGCCGAGTTCGAGGATGCCGCGAACGAGCTGCGCGGCATCATCACGCGCACGCCCCTCGACGAGTCGCTGCACCTCACCGACCTCCTCGGCGTCCCCGTCAACCTCAAGCTCGAGAACCTGCAGCGGACCGGGTCGTTCAAGATCCGCGGCGCGACCTACCGCCTCTCGCGTCTGACCGAGGAGGAGCGGGCACGCGGCGTCGTCGCGGCCTCGGCCGGAAACCACGCGCAGGGCGTCGCCCTGGCCGCGCAGCAGCTGGGCATCGCCGCCACCATCTTCATGCCCCTCGGCGTCCCCGTCCCCAAGCTCCTCGCGACGCGCGGCTACGGGGCCGAGGTCGTCCTGGAGGGCGCGACCGTCGAGACGCCGCTGCGCCTGGCCGCGGAGTTCGCGGAGCGCACGGGCGCGGTGCTCATCCACCCCTTCGACCATCGCGACATCGTCGTCGGCCAGGGCACGCTCGGCCTCGAGCTGATCGAGGACATGCCCGACCTCGAGACGGTGATCGTCGGCATCGGCGGCGGAGGACTGGCCGCCGGTGTCGCGGCCGCCGTCAAGACGCGCGCCGCCGCCGAGGGCCGCGAGGTCCGTGTCATCGGGGTGCAGGCGCACAACTCCGCCGCCTACCCGTCGTCGCTCGCGGCCGGTTATCCGATGCAGGTTCCGACGACGCCGACCATCGCCGACGGCATCGCCGTCGCCCGCCCCGGCGACCTCCCCTTCGAGCTCATCCGGCAGTACGTCGACGAGGTCGTCACCGTCACCGAGGACGACATCGCCCGCGCGCTCCTCGTGCTGCTCGAGCGCGCGAAGCAGGTCGTGGAGCCGGCGGGGGCGGTCGGCGTCGCGGCGATCCTCGCGGGCAAGATCCAGGCGTCCGGTCCGACGGTCACGATCCTGTCCGGCGGCAACATCGACCCGCTGCTGCTGCAGCGCGTCGTGGCCCACGGGCTGGCGGCATCCGGTCGCTACATGTCGTTGCGGATCCCGCTCCCGGATCGTCCCGGGCAGCTCGCCCGCGTCTCGGAGCTGCTGGCCCAGGTCGGTGCGAACGTCATCGAGGTGCTGCACACCCGTCACGGACAGGGTCTGCAGATCAGCGAGGTCATCCTGCAGCTGTCCGTCGAGACCCGCGGGGCGGAGCACCGCGACCTCGTCATGCACACCCTCGCCGAGGCGGGTTTCGTCGCCACGGTGGTCCCGGACTGACGAAGGGATGCCGCGCCGGCGGCATCCGTCCGGGATCCCGGCCCCGGTCCTCAGGGTCCGCCGTCGCCGGCGGAGTCCCGGCAGGAAAGCATCGAGCCGCCCACCCCGCGGACGGGGGAGCGGCTCGACGACGGGGTCTTACTGGCCGGTGTAGGTCTCGACCTTGACGACCTCGACCTGGATCTGCTTGCCGTTGGGGGCGGTGTACGAGACCTTCTCGCCCTCCTTGGCTCCGAGGATGGCGGCGCCGAGCGGCGACGCCTCGCTGTAGACGTCGAGCTCGCTGTCGGCCGCGATCTCGCGGTTGCCGAGCAGGAAGGTCTCTTCGCCGCCGGCGATGAGGGCGGTGACGACCGTGCCGGACTCGACGACGCCGTGGCTCTCGGGGGCCTCGCCGACCTTGGCGTCCTTCAGCAGCTGCTGGAGGGTGCGGATGCGCGCCTCCTGCTTGCCCTGCTCGTCCTTGGCGGCGTGGTAGCCGCCGTTCTCCTTGAGGTCGCCCTCCTCGCGCGCCGCCTCGATGCGCTTGGCGATCTCCTCGCGGCCCGTGGTCGAGA
Source organism: Microbacterium sp. LMI1-1-1.1 (assembly GCF_040815675.1). Taxonomy (NCBI): domain Bacteria; kingdom Bacillati; phylum Actinomycetota; class Actinomycetes; order Micrococcales; family Microbacteriaceae; genus Microbacterium; species Microbacterium sp. LMI1-1-1.1. The sequence continues at coordinate 356,135 of NZ_JBFPNN010000001.1, forward strand.
GGTGCTCGAGCTCGTGCGCGAGACGGTCGTAGGCATCCTGGGTCAGGAAGGTCACCTGGGCGTCACTGGACACGATGGTCTCCTTGGTTCGATCGGGCGGGGAGTAGAGCTCCTCCGCGCGGCGGGACACGACGGCGGATATGTCGAACGCCCCGGCTCCAGCCAGGGCGTGCGTCGTGAGTTTCGAGCCTACGGCACCCAGCAAGTGTTGACAAAACCCGTCGTCGCCAGCGCGAGAGTGGGGATCTCCTCGGTGAACGCGCGGCTGTGGTCGGGGGACGCGGGGTACTCCACGACCCGCCAGCCGACGGTGCCGTGCTCCTCGTCCTGCGCCTCGATCGCGCACGCGACGGGCTCGCCCACGGGGGAGGTGATCTGGAAGGTGAGCGTCACGAGACCGTCGTCGACCACGTTGTACCCGGTGTCGGTCGCCGTCACGGACGAGATGCTGTTGGACACGACGGACCAGCCGAGCAGCGCCGTCGCGGTCACCGCCACGACGCCGACGATCGTCCAGAGCACCGCGCGTCGGCGGGGCGACCGCGTGCGACCGTACCGCTCGTCGAGCATCGCCTGCGTCGTCATGGTCTCCCCGGGCTTTAGGCTGGACTTCCAGGCTACGCTCTCCCGTCCGGACCGAAGGACCTCATGCTCTTCCCGATCGCGATCCTCGCGGCCACCCCCACTCCCGCTGTCACCCCCGACGAGTCGATCGTCACGCCCGGGCCGCTCGGCTTCGCCGCGATCGCCTTCATCGGCGTCGCCGTGTTCCTGCTCGTCTGGGACATGCTGCGCCGGATCCGTCGCGGTCGGTACCGCGAGGAGGTCAACGCCCAGCTCGACGAGGAGGAGCGGGCGCGCGCCGAGGCGCAGGGCTCGACCGTCGTCGACGACGACACCGAGCCGGGCGCGCCTCGCCGGTAGGCGGAGGGATGCCACCCGGTGGCATCCATCCCGACCCGGGCCGAGCCGCATCGTCTCCGTCGGCGCGCGCTCAGCCGCGGTGGTAGGCGGGGGCGAGGGCGATGAGCAGGCACGCCGTCCAATGGCAGAGGAACGCCAGGACGGTGCACACGTGGAAGATCTCGTGGAATCCGAAGTGCCCGGGCCAGGGGTTCGGACGCTTGACGGCGTAGACGACGGCGCCCGCGGTGTAGAGCAGTCCGCCGACGACGACGAGGACCATCATCGCGACGTTCGCGTCGAGGAGGTCCACCAGGTACATCACGGCGGCCCAGCCCAGCGCGAGGTACAGCGCCACGTAGAGCCAGCGCGGGGCGTTGATCCAGAAGACCCGGAACAGGATGCCGAGGATCGCGCCGCCCCACACGATGGACAGCAGCAGCACCGTCTTCTGGGTGGGCAGGGCGAGGACCGCCAGCGGGGTGTAGGTGCCGGCGATCAGCAGCAGGATGTTCGCGTGGTCGATGCGCTTGAGCACCGCTCGCGTGCGCGGCTTCCAGTCGAAGCGGTGATAGAGCGCCGAGTTGCCGAACAGCAGCAGCGACGTGGCCATGAACACCGCCGACGCCCACTTGGCGGGCGCGCCCTGGGCGAGGGTGATGAGGACGATCCCGGCGGCGATGGCGACGGGGAAGGTACCGGCGTGGATCCAGCCGCGCCACGTCGGCTTGATCTCGCTCTGCGCGCCGACGGCGGCTGCCTCGAGGAGGGGCAGCTGCGGCATGTCGGGGCCGTCATCCGGGGTGGTGCGCGTCACATCCCCGACCTTACGTCGCAGCCCATGCCAGGGTCGGCACATGGGGAGATCTTCATCGATTGCCCAGGTGTGGAGGAACAGAGAAGAGATGGTGGGCGCGGTAGCGTAGGCGGGTGGCGCGCGCGCGGAGGAACGAGGGTCGGGGCCCTCTGTACCGTCTCTACATCCAGCGCCTGCGGCGCCGCATGCCGGCGACCGTCCCACACCATGTCGCGATGATGATCGACGGCAACCGGCGCTGGGCCCGCGAGCTGGGGTTCGACAGCGCCGCACACGGTCACCGGGCGGGCGCGGCGAAGATGCACGAGTTCCTGCGGTGGTGCGACGACCTCGGCATCCGCGTGGTCTCGCTCTACCTGCTGTCGCACGACAACCTGCGCAAGCGCGACACCCGCGAGCTCGACGACCTGCTGGACATCATCGCCCAGCTGGCGAAGGAGCTCTCGCACGAGCCCGACTGGCGCGTGCAGCACGTCGGGCGGTCGGAGGGCCTGCCGGCGCCGCTCGCCGACGTCCTGCACGAGGCGACCGAGCGCACGCGTCAGCACACCGGGCTGCACGTCAACCTCGCGGTCGGCTACGGCGGTCGGAGCGAGATCGTGGATGCCGTCCGCGCCATCATCGCGAAGCACGACCAGTCCGGCGGGTCGCTCGAAGAGCTGGCCGCCAGCCTGACGCCGGAGCAGATCGGCGAGCACCTCTACACGGGCGGTCAGGCCGACCCGGACCTCGTCATCCGCACGTCGGGGGAGCAGCGGCTCAGCGACTTCCTGCTGTGGCAGTCGGCGCATTCGGAGTTCTACTTCGTGGAGGCGCTCGGCCCCGACCTGCGCGAGGTCGACTTCCTCCGCGCGATCCGCGACTACGCCACACGCGACCGCCGCTTCGGCCAGTAGCCGCGACCGCCGGCCGCCCCGCGAAGCGCCTCGCCCGACGCCGAGGATCGCGCCGCCGTGCCGTGATCGTCACGGAGCGTTCACGCGACCGTCGAATTCCTCCGGCGTGTTAACGACCCGCGGCGGTCTCCGCGGGCCTTACGGTGATCACATCGGACAGGGAGTCCGGTCGAGTCGGCCATCGGATCGCGACTCGTGACCCACAGGTCGACTCGTGACAACCGGGTGAGCACCCGGGTCGGGAGTGGGTTGTGAACGCACGAGCTTCATACGACCAGCGTCACGTCGTCGAGAACACCGCAGAATCGGATGCCGCCGTCGACCCGGCGCTGCGCACCTACGTCCTGGACACCTCGGTGCTCCTGAGCGATCCCCGCGCGTACTTCCGCTTCGCCGAGAACTCGGTCGTCATCCCCGTCGTCGTCATCACCGAGCTGGAGAAGAAGCGGCACGATCCCGAGATCGGCTACTTCGCGCGGCAGGCGCTGCGTCACCTCGACGAGCTCCGGATCGAGTACGGCCGCCTCGACTTCCCCGTGCCCGTCGGCGACGACGGCACCCTGCGGGTCGAGCTGAACAACACCGACCCGTCCGTGCTCCCCTCCGGGATGCGTCTCGGCGACAACGACAGTCGCATCCTCGCCGTCGCCATGAACATCGCCCGCGAGGGCGCCGAGGTGACCGTCGTGTCCAAGGACCTGCCGATGCGCGTCAAAGCGGCGTCGCTGGGCCTGGCCACCGAGGAGTACCTCGCCGAGCAGGCGATGGACTCCGGCTGGACCGGCATCGCCACGATCGACGTCTCGGGCGACGAGCTCAGCGACCTGTACGAGACCGAGGTCGCCGCGAGCGAGGTCGTCGCCGGCCTCCCCGTGAACACCGGGCTCATCATCCACTCCGAGCGGGGCTCGGCGCTCGGCCGCGTCACCGGCCGCGGCGAGTTCCGGCTCGTCCGCGGCGACCGGGATGCGTTCGGCCTGCACGGCCGCTCCGCCGAGCAGCGGGTGGCGCTCGATCTGCTGCTCGACCCGGAGGTCGGCATCGTGTCGCTCGGCGGTCGCGCGGGCACGGGCAAGTCGGCCCTCGCACTGTGCGCCGCTCTGGAGGCGGTCCTCGAGCGCCAGCAGCAGAAGAAGATCATCGTGTTCCGTCCGCTGTTCGCCGTCGGCGGTCAGGAGCTGGGCTTCCTCCCCGGCGACCAGGCCGAGAAGATGAACCCGTGGGGTCAGGCGGTCTTCGACACGCTCGGATCGGTCGTCTCGTCCAACGTCCTGGAGGAGGTGCTGGCGCGGGGTCTCCTCGAGGTGCTGCCGCTCACGCACATCCGCGGTCGGTCGCTGCACGACTCGTTCGTCATCGTGGACGAGGCGCAGTCGCTCGAGCGCAACGTGCTCCTGACGGTGCTGAGCCGCATCGGCCAGAACTCGAAGGTCGTCCTCACACACGACGTCGGCCAGCGCGACAACCTGCGGGTCGGGCGTCACGACGGCGTCGCCTCGGTCATCGAGACCCTCAAGGGCCACGCGCTCTTCGGGCACGTCACCCTCACCCGCTCGGAGCGGTCCGCGATCGCGGCGCTCGTCACCGAGCTGCTGGAGGCCGGCGAGCTCTCGTAACAGGGACGAATGAAGGGACCTGGATGCCGCGGCATCCAGGTCCCTTCTTCTTTTCACCCCTACATGAGAGCTTTCTCACCTGAGGCTCCCGCTGTTCTCACCCTCATCCGTCAGAGTTGAGGCATCGGCGAGGGAGACCTCGTCACCGCCTCGGCGGTTCCCCCCAAGGAGAAGCAGAGATCCCGCCCGATACGGCAGGTCACCGGCTTTTCGGGTAAGTCGGCAGACCACCCGGGCACCGGATCTCTCCCCAGCCCCCGGTTCCCCCACCGGGGGCTTCTGGGTTGTCGTACGTCACTCCCAGCGGTGACCGGCTCCGCGGACCGTGACGATCCGCGACGGGCCGAACTTCGCACGCAGGTACCGCACGTACACGTCGACGATGTTCGAGCCCGGGTCGAAGTCCATGCCCCACACGCGGCTGAGCAGCTGCTCCCGGCTGAGCACCTGGCCGGCGTGGCGGACGAACTGCTCGGAGAGCGCGAACTCCCGGGCGCTGAGGTCGATCTCCCGACCGTCCACCGTGGCGCGGCGGGCGAGGACGTCGAGGGTCACATCGCCGTGGGAGACGTTGATCGTGCCGACGGGGACGCTCTCCCGCAGCCGCGAGCGGACGCGCGCGAGCAGCTCGTCGAACTTGAAGGGCTTGGCCATGTAGTCGTTCGCGCCGGCGTCCAGGCCGTCGACCGTGTCGCGCGTGCTCGTGCGGGCGGTGAGCATGATGACCGGGATCGCCGAGCCCTGTCCGCGGAGGCAGCGCAGCACCTCGAAGCCGTCCATGCTCGGCAGTCCCACGTCCAGAAGGAGAAGGTCGACGTCGCCCGAGAGCGCGCGGTCGAGGGCGTCGGCGCCGTCGTCGATGATGACGGTCTGATAGCCGGCGGCCTCGAGTCCCTTCGCCACGAAAGCGGAGATGCGCTCCTCGTCCTCGGCGATGAGGATGCGTGTCATCCGGTGGCCTCTCTCTGCATGACGACGTCTCCGGCACGCACGGGCGTGGGGAGGTCGGCGGGGGTGTGTCCGGGGTCCAAGGGGATGTGCAGCGTGACGGTCGCTCCGCCGCCGGGGGTGTCGGCGACCGTGCAGTGGCCGTCGTGCGCCTTGGCGATCGCGTCCACGATCGACAGGCCCAGGCCCGACCCCTCGACGCCGCGGCGGCCGGTCACGCGGTCGAAGCGGCGGAAGATCCGGTGGCGCGCGGCCGGCGGGATGCCGGGGCCGTGATCGCGGACCCAGAGGTGCGCGGTGGTGCCGTCGGTGCTGCTTCCGATCTCGATCGGGGTGTCCGCGGGAGTGTGCTTGGCGGCGTTGTCGGCGAGCTGCAGCCACGCCTGCACGAGGCGGTCGTGATCGCCGGTGAGACGCCCGCGCCCCCGGGCCTCGACCACCCAGGAATGCCGCGGGATCGCGCTCACGAGCTCGCCGACGCGGTCCGTGAGGGCGCCGACGTCGACGATCCCGGTCGACAGCGTGCCCGTCTCGACCGTCGCGAGCGCGTCGATGTCGTCGACGAGACGGGAGAGGCGGTCGAGCTCGGCGATGCCGAGGTCCCGGGTCTCCGAAACGTCGCGCGGATCGGCCGGGTCCATCATCTCCAGGTGCCCGCGCACGATCGTGATGGGGGTCTTGAGCTCGTGGCGCACGTCGTCGAGCAGCTGCCGCTGCGCGTCGACGGACATCTCCAGGCGGTCGAGCATGGAGTTGACGGATGCCGTGAAGTCGGACAGCTCGTCGTTCCCGCGGGCGCGCAGGCGCATGCCCAGGTCGGCGATCGTGATGGCGTCCGTGGTGTCGCGCAGCTGGCGGAGCGGCGAGAACAGTCGACCGGTGAGGAACCAGGAGGCGATTCCCAGGGCGAGGAGGACGCCGGTCGCCGCGAGCGCATAGGTCGTGATCGACAGGGTCACGAGCTCCATGCGCTGGTCGAGCGAGATCCCCTGCACGACGTGCACGTCCCCGACGCCGGCCGAGGCCCACAGCACCGTGCCGGCGGAGCTCGGCAGGCGTCCCGACGTCGCCCCGTCGCGCAGCGCCGCATCGAGGGCGGCGACGAACACCTCGTCGGTGGCCAGGGAGAGTCCCGGCGGCGCCGCCGTCGCCCCGACGACCCGTCCGTCCTGGACGGCCAGGGTGCTGTCGGTACGGCCGGGGATGGCCGAGCGGGCGAGCTCGGCGGCGACCTCGCCCTCGTCGAGCTGGGCCTGCGCGCGGGAGGCGAAGCCGTCGAGCTGTCGCTGCGCGTTCGCGACGACCCGTTCGCTCTGCACGGCGAAGGTGACGCCGCCGGCGATGATGAGCCCGAGCAGGGCGACCGCGAGGATCGCGAGCAGAACGCGCACGCGCGCCGAGACGGGTCTCGGGATGCGGCTCATGCTCCGATTATCGCGCGCCGGATCACGGAACGCGGACGGCCCCGGACCCGCGTCGTGGAGAGGCGGGACCGGGGCCGTCGGAAGCGGGCTCAGCCCGGGTGGGTCATCGAGAGCAGGTCGAGCTTGGCGTCGAGCACCTCTTCGGTGATCTCGCCGCGCTCGACGTAGCCGAGGTCGATGACGGCCTCGCGGACGGTGATGCCCTTGGCGACGGAGTGCTTGGCGATCTTGGCGGCGGCCTCGTAGCCGATGACCTTGTTCAGCGGCGTCACGATGGACGGCGACATGCCGGCGAACGCCTCGGCGCGCGCGACGTTGGCCTCGAGCCCGTCGACGGTCTTGTCGGCGAGGACGCGCATCGCGTTCGACAGCAGGCGGATCGACTCCAGCAGCGCGGTGCCCATCACCGGGATGGCGACGTTCAGCTCGAACGAGCCGGACGCGCCGGCCCACGCCACGGTGGCGTCGTTGCCGATGACACGCGCGCACACCATGAGGGTCGCCTCGGGGACGACGGGGTTGACCTTGCCCGGCATGATCGAGGAGCCCGGCTGCAGGTCCGGGATGTGCAGCTCGCCGAGGCCCGTGTTGGGGCCCGAGCCCATCCAGCGGATGTCGTTGTTGATCTTCGTGAGCGACACCGCGATGGTGCGCAGGGCACCGGATGCCTCGACGAGACCGTCCCGGTTGGCCTGGGCCTCGAAGTGGTCCTTCGCCTCGGTGATCGGCAGCTCGGTGTCGTTCGCGAGGATCTCGATGACCTTCTGCGGGAAGCCCAGCGGGGTGTTGATGCCCGTGCCGACGGCCGTGCCGCCCAGGGGGACCTCGCCGACGCGGGGGAGCACGGCCTGCACGCGCTCGATGCCGAGACGCATCTGACGCGCGTAGCCGCCGAACTCCTGACCGAGCGTCACCGGGGTGGCATCCATCAGGTGGGTGCGGCCCGACTTGACGATGCCCTTCCATGCCTCGGCCTTGGCCTCGAGTGCGACGCTGAGGTGGTCGAGGGCGGGGATGAGGTCGTCGATGAGCGCCTGCGTGACCGCGATGTGCACCGACGTCGGGAAGACGTCGTTCGACGACTGCGACGCGTTGACGTGGTCGTTCGGGTGCACCGGCGCGCCGAGGATCCCGGTCGCGAGCGTGGCGAGCACCTCGTTCATGTTCATGTTCGAGGAGGTGCCGCTGCCGGTCTGGTACGTGTCGACCGGGAAGTGCACGTCGTGCGCACCGGTGATGACCTCGTCGGCGGCCTGCGCGATGGCGTCGGCGATGCCGGCGTCGAGGGTGCCGAGCTCCTTGTTGGCGAGCGCGGCGGCCTTCTTGATGCGGGCGAGCGCCGCGATCTGGGTCGACTCGAGACCCGTGCCGGAGATCGGGAAGTTCTCGACCGCGCGCTGCGTCTGCGCGGCGTAGAGGGCGTCCTTCGGCACACGCACTTCACCCATGGTGTCGTGCTCGATGCGGTACTCGATGTCGGTCACGTCGTTGTTCTCCTGATCGCCGGTGGTGGTTCGGTTAGGCGGGGTCGGTGGCGCGGGGCTCGTCCACGTCGCCGATGGCGACGATGGGGACGGCTTCCCCTTCGTCGAGTCGGTAGTTGGCGCCCACGACGGCGACGCGCCCGGCGGCGACCGCCTCGCTGATGAGCTCGGAGGCGCGCAGCAGCTCGCCGACGGTGTAGCGCAGGTGCTCGCGGCCCACCAGCTCGGGGTTCGGGCGCTCGGGGGTGCGTCCCTCGGCGGCCTCGGCGCGCTGCACGCGGCGGACCGAGGGCACGATCGGCGCGATCTGCCGCCAGATGTAGGCGGGGAGGGTCGGCGCGTCCATGCCCGTGCTGTCGATGGCGGCGCCGACGGCACCGCACGCGTCGTGCGCGAGGACCACGATGAGCGGAACCTCCAGCACGCCGACGGCGTACTCGAGGCTGCCGATGACGGAGTCCGAGATCACCTGGCCGGCGTTGCGCACGACGAACAGGTCGCCCAGGCCCTCGTCGAAGATGATCTCGGCGGCCAGTCGCGAGTCCGAGCAGCCGAACAGCGCGGCGTTGGGGCGCTGGTAGGTGGCGAGCTCCGTACGGCGCTCGACGTCCTGTCGGGGATGGCGGGGCGTGCCGGAGACGAACCGGCGGTTCCCTTCGAGCATCTCGGACCAGGCCTCGCGCGGCGTCAGACGAGCGTTCACGGCACCTCTCTCAGTTCTCGGATCTGGGGGACGACACTGGATGCCGCCTCGGCGGCGGTCTCTTCGGCGGCGTCGCCGTAGATCAGGACGTAGTCCTCGCCCGCCGGGGTGCCCAGCGCGTAGGAGATGTTGCCGGAGCGCTCGGGGTCGCTCGGACGGTAGACGTTCCACTCGATGCCCGAGATGTCGATCGTCTCGGAGCTGCGGGCCCCGTCGAGCACCTGGGCGGCCCAGGCCTCGTCGGCGTCCAGGCCCTGCGCGATCCGGAGGAAGCCGGACTCGCCGGAGCGCACGTAGACCATGGTCCACGCCTCGGTGCCGCCCTGACCCTCGACCTGCGCCTGGTTGACGCGCCAGCCCTCGGGGAGGGCGGGGGCCAGGGCGGGGCGGCCGATGTCGTCGGACAGGTCCGCGGCCAGTGCGGCCACATCGGGCTGCGGCCGCTCGGCGATCTCGCCGCGGGGGACGCCGACGACCACCACGAACACGATGCCGACCGTCGCGAGCAGCGCGGCGATGAGGTTGCGGAACGTCTTGCTGGAGCGGTAGCGCCGGGAGGCCTCGGCCTTGCGCGCGGCGGTCTCGTCCGGGGTCTCCGGGCGGCCGAGCTCGGCGACGATGCGGGCCATCAGCCGGCCTCGCCCTCGCCGCGGGCGGCGTCGAGGCGGCGCTTGGCTCCGAGCAGCCACTCCTCGCAGCGCGCGAACAGCTCCTCGCCGCGCTCCCACAGGGCCAGCGACTGCTCGAGCGTCGGCGCGCCCTGTTCCAGCTCGGCGACGACGCGGACGAGCTCGTCGCGGGCCTGCTCGAACGACAGGGTCGCGACATCCACCGGGCCGGGGGTCGTCGCGCTCATGGCATCCATTCTAGGCGTCCCCCTCCGACGCGCCGCCGCCGGGTGCCTCGGCGTCGAGCGAAGGTGCGGGCGCATCGGGGGAGGGCGCGGGACCGGTCGTCGCCATGGAGGGGCCCCGCGAGACGGCGCGCAGGGCGCCGTTCTCGACGCGCACGGTGAGGGCGGTGCCGTCCGGTGCCTGGGCGGCGTCGCGCACGATCGCCCCGTCCGCGAGCTGGGCGATGGCGTACCCCCGCGCCAGCGTCGCGCGCGGGGAGAGCGCGCGCAGCGCCGCGCCGAGCTCGCTGGTCCGGCGTCGCTCGGCCTCCAGCCGGCGGTCGACGATGTCGCGTCCGCGGTTGGAGAGCATCCACAGCTCCTGCGCCCGCGCGGTCAGCATCGTGTGCGGGGTGCGCAACGACGGCCGGGAACGGATCTGCTCCAGCTGGGCGATGTCGTGCAGCACGCGCTGGGTGAGGCGCCCCGTCAGCCGGGCGCGGAGCTGCCCGACGAGGGCCCGCTGCTCGCTGACGTCCGGCACCACCCGCTTGGCCGCGTCGGTCGGCGTCGAGGCGCGCACGTCGGCGACCTCGTCCAGCAGGGGGCGGTCGTTCTCGTGCCCGATGGCGCTGACGACGGGCGTGGATGCCGCGGCGACCGCGCGCACGAGACGTTCGTCGCTGAAGCCGAGCAGGGTCTGCGGATCGCCGCCGCCGCGGGCGATGACGATGACGTCCACATCGGGATCGGCATCCAGGGCCTTGAGGGCGGCGATGGTCTCGGGGACGCACCGGTCGCCCTGGACCGCGGCGTACTTCGTCCGGAAGCGCACCCGGGGCCACCGCAGCTCGGCGTTGCGGTGCACGTCCTTCTCGGCATCCGAGTTCTCGCCCGTGATGAGGCCGATGCAGTGGGGGAGGAACGGCAGCCGCCGCTTGCGAGCGGCGTCGAACAGTCCCTCGCCGCGCAGCTGCACGCGCAGCCGCTCCAGCCGCTCCAACTGCTCGCCGAGGCCGACGTGGCGCATCGACGACACCGAGAAGGAGAAGTCGCCCGTGCGCGGGAAGTAGTCGGCCTTGACGCACGCGACGACGTGGTCGCCCACGGCGAAGTCCTTCGGCAGGCGGGCGAGGGTGCTCGACCAGATGCGGAACGCGACCGTCGAATCCGTTCCCAGGTCCTTCATCCGGCCGAAGACGTTCCCTCCGCGGCGGTTGAACGACGTGATCTCGCCCTCGACCCACACCGAGCCCCACCGCTCGATGAACCCGCGGATGGTGTCGTTCAGTCGCGAGACCGAGGTCGGGGCGTCCGTCCGCGAGTCCCGGGGGTGCACGGAGTCGGCGGGCGGGGCCTCGCCGGGGACGGTCTCGGGCTGGAACGAGGTCATGGAGCTTTCGTGATGGGTCGATACGGCCGGCGTCCAGGGGCGCCCCGGTAGAATCGAGGGGTGAGCTCACCTGTCGTGCAACTGCCCGTTCCCCGTATCCCGGGTCGACGCGGGCGGCTCCAGGATATCCCCGTCCAGGGCAAGAAGAAGGTGCTGCTGGCCGCCCCCCGCGGGTACTGCGCGGGCGTGGACCGGGCCGTCATCGCGGTGGAGAAGGCGCTGGAGCGCTACGGCGCCCCGGTGTACGTGCGCAAGCAGATCGTGCACAACATCCACGTCGTGACGGAGCTGGAGAAGAAGGGCGCGATCTTCGTCGAGGAGGTCGACGAGGTCCCCGCCGGCGCGCACGTCGTCTTCAGCGCGCACGGCGTCTCGCCGGCCGTCGTCTCCGCCGCCGCCGACCGGGGCCTGCAGGCCATCGACGCGACGTGCCCGCTGGTGACGAAGGTGCACCGCGAGGCCGTGCGGTTCGCCCGCGACGACTTCGAGATCCTGCTGATCGGTCACGAGGGGCACGAGGAGGTCGAGGGCACCGCGGGTGAGGCGCCCGACCACGTGACGGTCGTCAACTCGCCCGACGACGCCGACACCGTCGAGGTGCGCGACCCGTCGAAGGTCGTGTGGCTGTCGCAGACCACGCTCTCCGTCGACGAGACCATGGAGACCGTGCGCCGCCTGCGCGAGCGCTTCCCCCAGCTGCAGGACCCGCCCTCCGACGACATCTGCTACGCCACGCAGAACCGTCAGGTGGCCATCAAGAAGGTCGCCGTCGGCGCCGATCTCGTCATCGTCGTCGGGTCCGCCAACAGCTCCAACAGCGTCCGTCTCGTCGAGGTCGCGCTGGAGTACGGCGCCAAGGCCGCGTACCGCGTGGACTACATCGACGAGGTCAAGCAGGAGTGGCTCGAGGGCGTCGAGACCGTCGGCGTGACCAGCGGCGCCTCCGTCCCCGAAGTGCTCGTGACCGAGGTGCTCGAAGAGCTCGCCGGCGCCGGGTACCGCGACGTCGAAGAGGTCCGCACCGCGGAGGAGGACCTGCTGTTCTCCCTCCCGAAGGAGCTGCGCCAGGACGCGTCGGGCAAGCGCGACCAGCGCGCCCTCGGCGGCCGGGGCCGCGCGTGAGCGACATCGACCCGCGTCCCCGCCCGCAGTACGGGGAGTACGCGACCCCCGAGGAGCAGCAGGCCCGCATCCAGCGCCCCGAGGTCACGGAGGCGCTCGAGGCAGGACAGGCCCCGCAGCCCGAAAAGCCCGCTCCCGTCGCGCCGGCGGCATCGCCGGCCGCCCCGCTCGGTCGGGGCGCGCGCATCGACCGCGGCGTGACGTTCGGTCTGCTGATCTACGGCCTCATCACGGTGATCACGACCATCCCGCAGCTGCTGGACTTCCCGACGACCGCAGAGACGCTCGCCGAGCGCATGGGCGCGACGGACACCTCGTTCACCAACCTCGGCGCCGGGTTCGTCCTCGGCGCCGTGGCCGCGGCGATCTACGGCATCGGATGGTTGGCGACGGCGGCCCTCACCTGGCGGCGCCTGAAGCGCGGCCGCATCAGCTTCTGGGTCCCGCTCGCCGGGTTCGCCGTCACGACCTTCGTCGCAAGCATCGTCATCATGTTCGCCCTCCTCGGCGACCCGGGGTTCATCGCGTCGCTGTCGGGCGCCTTCGGCGTCTGAACCGGACGGGGCGGCATCCCGTGTCCTCTGTATGGCGAGAAGCGCTCGGACGACAGGACGCGGGGAGGACGGCATGGCCCGTGACGACCACGCGCGCCTGACCGCGCTCTACGACGCCCACGCCGCCCCCGTCTGGCGCTACGTCGTCAGCCTGACCGGCGACCACGCCGGGGCGGACGACGTCGTGCAGGAGACCCTGCTGCGGGCGTGGCGCACCCCGCGCGTCCTGGCCGACGACCCGTCGAGACTGCGCTCGTGGATGCTGACCGTCGCCCGCAATCTCGTCATCGACGAGGCGCGCAGTGCGCGCAGACGTCATGAGCATCCCGTCGACGAGCTGCCCGAGACCGTCCGGGACGACGACACGGATGCCATGTTCGACGCCCTCCTCGTCGAGGAGGCGCTCGCGACGCTGACGCCGGACCACCGGGCGGTCATCGTGTCCGCGTACTACGGCGGCCGCAGTGTGGCGCAGGCCGCGGAGGAGCTGGGGATCCCGGCGGGCACCGTGAAATCGCGCCTGCACTACGCGGTGCGAGCGCTGCGGCTGGCCCTGCAGGAGCGGGGGGTGACGCGATGAACGGCGAGCACGAGCGGCTGGCCGACTGGGACGGCGCCTACGTCCTCGGCGCCCTCTCGTCCGTCGAGCGTGCCGAGTACGAGGCGCACCTGGAGACCTGCGAGCGCTGCCGTGCGGCGGTCGCCGAGCTCGCCCCCACGGCGGGCCTGCTCTCTCGGCTGCCGGCCGAACGCGCGCGTGCTGTCGAGTCGACCGTGCCCCCGGCGCCGGACGTCGCGTTGCGCGGCCGTGTGGTGTCCATCGCGCGCCGCCGGCGCGTGCGGGCACGGGCCCTGTGGGCGGGGGCGGTCGCCGCGGCCGCGCTGGTCATCGCCGTCCCGAGCGTGGTCGCCGCGAACCTGCCGCAGCCGGCCGGAGCCGTCTACGCGTTGGACGACGTCGCGGGAGCGCCGCTGGAGGCATCCGTCAAGCTCACCTCCGTCGACTGGGGGACGAGGATCGACCTGGTCTGCGAGTACACGGGCGAGGTGCTGGACGCGCCGCCCGGAGGCTGGCCGTACGCGCTCGCGGTGACCGCCGACGACGGCGCCACCACCGTGCTGTCGACCTGGCGGGCCGGACCGGGGTCGACGACGGAGCTCAGCGCCGGCACCGACCTCGCCTCGGGGCGGATCGAGTCCGTCGAGATCCGAACGCTCGACGGCGGCCTCGTCGTCATGCGCACGGAGCTCGCCGGGTCCTGACCTGCGGGGCGGTGTGTCCCACTTCGTGCAGGGTTGGGGGCTGCTGGTCGCACATCGTGGGACACGCTGAGCGGTGTGCGGCAGGGCGTGTCCCACTTTGTGCAGGGTTGAGAGCTGCTGGTCGCACATAGTGGGACATCGCTGCCGGGTGGCGGCGTCGGGAGCCGGACGCGGAAGGTCGTAGCATGCTGGCATGCCGAGCCTCCTCGCCGTCTGCGCCGTCCACGCCCTGCGTCCCGACTCCGGCTCGGTCGGGGTGACGGCGATCGACAAGCGTCCGCTCGACGGGCCGGTCCGGATCGGCCCGCTCGGCGTCCGTGCCGACGTGCAGGCGAGCCGCAAGCACCACGGCGGACGCGACAAGGCCGTCTACGCCTACGCGCAGGAGGACGCCGACTTCTGGTCCGCTGCGCTGGGGCGCGAGCTGCCGCCGGGGTGGTTCGGTGAGAACCTGCGCGTCGACGGCCTGGACGTCAATGCCGCGCGCATCGGCGAGGTGTGGCGCATCGGCGGCACGGTCGAGGTCGAGGTGACCATGCCCCGCACGCCCTGTGCGACCTTCGCCCGATGGGTGGGCGGATCCGCGGGGCGGGGATGGGTGAAGCGCTTCTCCGACGAGGGACGTCTCGGCGCCTATCTGCGCGTGCGTCGTGCGGGGGAGGTCAGGGCGGGGGATGCCATCGAGCTCGTGTCCTCGCCGGGGGAGGCGCAGACCGTGCTCGAGATGTACCGCTCCTAGGCGCACCGACGACGAACGCCCCGGCCGGAGCCGGGGCGTTCGAAGAAGGGGACGTCAGCTCTGGGACTGGCCGAAGGAGCCGAGCTGCTTCGTGGCCTCGACCACGCGGACGGCCATGGCCGACTCGGCGACCTTGCCCCAGGCGCGGGGGTCGTACTGCTTCTTGTTGCCGACCTCGCCGTCGAGCTTCAGCACGCCCTCGTAGTTCGAGAACATGTAGCCCGCGATCGAGCGGGTGAAGGCGTACTGCGTGTCGGTGTCGATGTTCATCTTGACGACGCCGTTGGCGACGGCGAGGGCGATCTCCTCGTCGGTCGAGCCGCTGCCGCCGTGGAAGACGAGGTCGAGGGGCTTCGGGCCGGTGCCGAACTTGGCGGCGATGCCCTCCTGGATCTCGCCGAGGAGCTCGGGACGGAGCTTGACGCCGCCGGGCTTGTAGACGCCGTGCACGTTGCCGAAGGTGAGGGCCGAGATGTAGCGGCCGTTCTCGCCCAGGCCGAGGCGCTCGACGGCCTTCGTGACGTCGGCGACGGTCGTGTACAGGGCCTCGTTGGAGCCCTCGTGCTGGACGCCGTCCTCTTCGCCGCCGACGACGCCGACCTCGATCTCGAGGATCGCGTTGATGTTCTTCATGCGGGGGAGCAGCTCCGCCGCGATGTCGATGTTCTCGTCGAGGGGAACGGCCGAGCCGTCCCACATGTGCGACTGGAAGATCGGGTTGCGGCCGGCCTTCACCTCTTCCTCCGAGGCCTCCAGCAGCGGCAGGACGAAGCCGGGGAGGGCGTCCTTCGGGCAGTGGTCGGTGTGGAGCGCGACGGTGATCGGGTAGTTCTTCGCGACCTCGGTCACGTACTTGGCGAAGGCGAGGGCGCCGGTCGCGCGGGCCTTGACGGTGTGGCCGGCGAAGTAGTCCGCGCCGCCGGTGGTGACCTGGAGGATGCCGTCGGAGCCGGCCTCGGTCAGGCCCTGGAGCACCGAGTTGATGGTCTGCGAGCTCGAGACGTTGATCGCGGGGTACGCGAAGCTGCCGGCCTTGGCGCGGTCCAGCATCTCGGCGTACTGCTCAGGGGTGGCGACGGGCATGGAGGTGCTCCTTGGTCGTGATCGGGACACGGTCACTCTAGCGAAGCAGCCAGGAAGTGCCGCTCGCGACGTCCCCACCGCCCTGTTTTTCCGGCGCTTCTGCTCCAACGGAAAGAACGGCGATTCCTTCACGTCTCAGGCCGCAAAATCTCGGGGATCTGACCGCCACTCTGGCTAGGGTGGGCGTCATGGTGAGCCTGACCTCCGACATGTCCCCCCTGCACCCCGACCGGAACCTGGCTCTCGAGCTGGTGCGCGCGACCGAGGCCGCCGCCATCCGTGCGGTGCCGTTCATCGGCCGCGGCGCGAAGGAGGCGGCGGACGGTGCAGCCGTCGACGCCATGCGGGCGTTCTTCACCACCGTCAACTTCGACGGCACGATCGTCATCGGCGAGGGCGAGAAGGACGACGCCCCCATGCTCTTCAACGGGGAGCAGGTCGGCAATGGCCGCGGCCCCAAGTGCGACGTGGCGGTCGACCCGATCGACGGCACGTCGCTGACCGCGGCCGGACGGCAGAACGCCCTCTCGGTCATCGCCGTGTCGGATCACGGGACGATGCTGGACGCCTCGACCGTCTTCTACATGGACAAGATCGTCACCGGACCGGCGGGTGTGGGCGTCGTCGACATCCGCCTCCCGATCGGTGAGAACATCCGGCGCCTGGCCGACGCCCTCGGCAAGCCGGTCGACGAAATCGTGGTGTCGGTGCTGAACCGTCCGCGTCACGAGAACCTCATCCGCGAGATCCGCGAGGCGGGGGCCGGTACGCGGCTCATGAGCGACGGCGACGTCGCCGGCGGCATCAACGCCGCGCGGCACAACGCCCGTACCGACATGTGCGTCGGCATCGGCGGCAGCCCGGAGGGCATCGTCACCGCCTGCGCGATCAAGGCGCTGGGCGGACACATCCAGGGCATCCTCTCGCCGCGCGACGACGAGGAACGGCAGCGCGGTCTCGACGCGGGTCTCAAGTTCGACGAGGTCTACGAGGCGGACGACCTCGTGCGCGGCAAGAACACGATCTTCGTCGCGACGGGAGTGACCGACGGTCAGCTCGTCTCGGGCGTCCGCCGTGAGGGGGACTTCCTGTACACCGAGAGCGTGGTGCTGCGCAGCGCGTCCGGGACCCTGCGCCGCATCTCGTCGGAGCACCTGACCTCGAAGTGGCTCTGACCACGCAGCGGATCTGACCGGCGGCGGCCGACGCCCGCGGCCGGGGCCGGGCGCCGAACGGCGCTGAGAGACCGGGCGCCGGTCGACGCCCGCTGCCGGCACCCAGATACAGCCGGGCGTGTCGTGACGCAAGCGTGACCGCCTCTTTCGGACCCCTCTGGCAGAATCGTGGGCAGTGTCAAAGGCGACGCTGTGTTCTTTGAGACCCGAAGGGGAATCGTCCATGGCTGCTCCGACGAATCAGACCGCGCCCCAGACGGGCGCGCAGAAGGTGATCGCAGACGCTGTCGACCCCGCGCGTCGCCCGGACGTTCTGCTGCGCGTACGCAAGCACGAGGGCTACGAGGTCAACGCCTGGTGGCTCGTCGGCGCCTTCGTCGGCATCTCGGCCGCCGTGGTCAGCCTGCTGAGCTGGGTCCCCGGCGGCGCCTGAGCCGTACCGGCCGCGGTGCTGAGCCGCGGTCAGTCGTCTCCCTCCTGGACTCGCGTCCGCACCTCGCCGAGGTCGGCGAAGGTCACAGTCTCGGCGGGGCCCTCGACGTTCGTGCCGCCCGCCGCAGCCCGGAACGATGACGCGTCCGCGCCGTCGAGCAGGGATTCGTCGAGCAGTTCCGGCGCCGCCCACCGCCGCGGAGTCGCCTCGAGCGCGGGCGGAGGCGTGGTGGCATCCAGTTTGGTCTCGTCGATGCCCGGGAACTTCCGCGCCGTGACGAGGACCCGCGACTCGAGCGAACCGGCGAAGCGGTTGTAGCTGTCGACGGTGCGCTCGAGTGCGCGTCGCAGATCGCCCGCGTGACCGGCGAGCACGCCCACGCGCTCGTAGAGCTCGTTCCCGAGGGCGAAGAGAGCTCGGGCCTCGTCGGAGACGTCCTGCTGCGTCCAAGTGAAGGCGACCGTCTTGAGGACGGCCCAGAGGTTGACGGGCGAGGCGAGGGCCACGCGCCGGGAGAACGCGTGGTCGAGCAGCGTCGGGTCCTCCTCCAGCGCGGCTGACAGCAGAGACTCGCTCGGCAGGAAGCAGATGACGAACTCGGGGCTCGCGTCGAGGCCCGCCCAGTACGTCTTGCGGGCGAGGGCTTCCACATGACCGCGGACGGCCTTCGCGTGGCGCCCGAGGAGCGTCGCCCGTCGTGCGCCGTCGTCGCCGACCGCCGTGACGGGGATGGCACTGGCCTGCAGATACGCGTCGAGGGGGACCTTGGCATCCACGGCCAGGGACTTGCCGCCGGGAAGTCGCACGACCATGTCGGGGCGGCCGCTGCCCGCATCCGAGGTGATCGAGGACTGCAGGTCGAAGTCGACGTAGCGCGTGAGGCCCGCCGCCTCCACGACCCGCCGCAGTTGCGTCTCGCCCCACACGCCGCGGGTGCTGCCGGAGCGCATGGCGGAGGCGAGGGCCTCGGTGGTCGCGCGGAGCGACTCGTCCGACTCGCGCGACAGCCGTAGCTGCTCGCCGAGTGCGGTGTACTGCTCGACGCGGTCGCGCTCGAGTCCGTCCACTTTGCGCTGCATGTGCTCGAGGGTCTCCCGCACCGGGTCCAGCGCACGCAGCACCGTCTGCTCGCGCCGCTCCCGCTCCTCGCGGGCGGCCTGGTCGGCGCGCGACTGTCCGACCAGCTCGCGGTACAGGCCGACCTGATGGTCGAGCTGGGCCTGGAGTCCCGCGCGCGCCGCTTCGGCGGTGGCCGCACGAGCCGTCAGCTCATGGCGGTCGTCCGCCGTCCGGGTCGCGGCGCGGGCACTCCCGAGGAACCATCCCGCGCCGGCTCCGAGGGCCAGCGCGAGAAGCGCGACGAGAACGAGGAGGAGTGCGTCCATGGGCTCAGCATGCCCGGGCCCTCCGACATCCGCGGTGCCGCCACGGCCATTCGGGGAGAAGTGAGCGCGATTCCTCGCTGTGGAAACGTGGTGGAGGACTCAGGCGACGGCGCGCGCTGCGGCCGGAACCTCGATCTGCGCCACGCGGACGCCCAGTGCCGCCGCGAGGGCGAAGACGTCGTCCGCGTCCGCGCGCCGCGCGCAGTCGATGGTGATCTCGGCGCAGGCGACCGCGTCGGCGAGGGCGTCGTGGTGCGCGAACGGGGAGCATCCGGCCTCGGCCGCGACCAGCGGGAGGCGGTAGGAATCCAGCGTGTACGTCTTGCGCGACATCTGTACGCTGCAGAGGTACCGGAACGACGGGCAGTCGTCGCCCGTCGCGGCGCAGGCGCGGCGCAGCACCGACATGTCGAAGCCGGCGTTGTGCGCGACGAGGACGTCGTCGCCGGCGAACGCCTTGAGCCGCGCCAGCTGCGCACTCCAGTCGGGGGCGTTCGCGACGTCGCCCGGGCGGATGCCGTGGATGCCGATGTTGATGGGCGCGAAATGGTCGTATCCCTGCGGCGGCTTGATGAGCCAGGCGGCGGTGGCGACGACGCGTCCGTTCCGCACGCGGGCGAGTCCTACGGCGCAGGCCGAGGCGCCGTGGGAGTTCGCCGTCTCGAAGTCGATCGCGGTGAAGTCCAGGGCCACGGATTCACCCTCCCCGGGACGACCGGCTCGGAGTCCGAGGCGCGCCGAGCATCCTGCGATGTGGTGGCCGTGGCATCCATCCGAGGGGATGTGGGCGTAGGCGAGGGGAGGGGATGCGGCGGAGGGAGGAGGGTTCGGGCTGAAGGAGTCCTCCCATTGCGTCATCTCCTCCGTCGGGCGACGGCGCCGGGGCCGGGTAACCTGGACTCCCGTGGCTCTTACCATCGGAATCGTCGGCCTTCCCAACGTCGGAAAGTCGACCCTGTTCAACGCCCTGACCAAGAATCAGGTGCTCGCGGCGAACTACCCGTTCGCGACGATCGAGCCCAACGTCGGGGTCGTGAACCTTCCCGATCAGCGCCTCGACAAGCTCGCCGAGGTCTTCAGCTCCGAGCGCACGGTGCCCGCGGCGGTCTCGTTCGTCGACATCGCCGGCATCGTCCGGGGCGCGAGCGAGGGGGAGGGCCTGGGCAACCAGTTCCTCGCCAACATCCGGGAAGCGGATGCCATCGCCCAGGTCGTGCGCGGATTCGCCGACGACGACGTGGTCCACGTCGACGGTGCGGTGAACCCCGCGAGCGACATGGAGACCATCAACGCCGAGCTGCAGCTCGCCGACCTCCAGACGCTGGAGAAGGCGATCACGCGGTACGAGAAGGAGGTCAAGGGCAAGAAGCTCGACCCCTCCGTGCTCGACGCGGCGAAGGCCGCGCAGGACGCCCTGCAGCGCGGAGTGCTGCTGTCGGCATCCGGTCTCGACCTCTCGCCGATCCGCGAGCTGGGCCTGCTCACCGCCAAGCCGTTCATCTTCGTCTTCAACGTCGACGAGGCCGTGCTCACCGACGCCGCCCGCAAGGCCGAGCTCGAGGCTCTGGTCGCCCCGGCGAAGGCCGTGTTCCTCGACGCGAAGATCGAGTCCGAGCTGATCGACCTCGACCCGGAGGATGCCGCCGAGCTGCTGGCCTCCACGGGACAGGACGAGTCCGGCCTGGACCAGCTCGCCCGCATCGGCTTCGCCACCCTCGGCCTGCAGACCTACCTGACGGCCGGGCCGAAGGAGGCCCGTGCGTGGACCATCCCGCAGGGCGCGAAGGCGCCGCAGGCGGCGGGCGTCATCCACACCGACTTCGAGAAGGGCTTCATCAAGGCGGAGGTCATCTCGTTCGAGGACCTCGTCGAGCTCGGCTCCGTCGCGGAGGCCCGCGCGAAGGGCAAGGCCCGCCTCGAGGGCAAGGAGTACGTCATGCAGGACGGCGACGTCGTGGAGTTCCGCTTCAACAACTGAGGCATCACGGCCGGTGCGTCGGGCTGACATACTGACCGCGTGGCTGACCTTCTCGTCGAGATTCACGTTCCGCTGACGCCGATCGACGTCCCGGACGGTGACGACCCCTTCCCGTGGATCGACACCGTCATGGAGTTCCTCTTCGACCTCGAAGGCTCGTCGCGGGGCGAGATGTACGACGACGGCGAGGAGCTGGGCGACGAGTACCTGTTCTTCGTCCACAATGCCACTGAGGCGGATCTCATCGCGGTCGCGCGGGAGGTGGCATCCCTCCCGGGTGTCCCCGCCGGGGTCTACGCCACGGTGACCGACACCGACGCGGACATGGGCGGCGGCCGGCGCGTCGACCTCGACTGACGTGCTGCGTGTCAGGGCCACCGACGGTGGCTGACGTGAGGGAACTCCTCCGGTCCTCGTTCCGGTGGATCACCAACCTCGTCGACGATGAGTCCTACGCGGACGTCACCGGCTGGTGGCGCGACGCGGACATCCTCGAGCACGTCGGGCCGGCGCTCCTCGACCTGTTCGGCGACGAGCAGCCGACGGTCGTCCTCGGCGTCCAAAGCCGGGGGATCCTGCTCGGCGCGCTCGCCGCGCGAAGCGCCGGGGTCGGGTTGGCCGAGGTGCGCAAGAACCCGTCGCCGTCGTCCGATGCGGACCCGTGGTGGGTGGCATCCACTCCGCCCGACTACCGCGACACGCACATCCACCTCGGGGTGCGGAAAGGGCTGCTGCGCGCGGGGGACCGCGTCCTGTTCGTGGACGACTGGATCGCGACGGGCGCGCAGGCCGACGCCTGCCGGCGCATGGTCGAGATGAGCGGTGCCCGCTGGATCGGTGCGGCTGTCGCCGTGGACGGGCTTCAGGATGCCGGCCTGCGTCGCCGTCTCGGCGTCCGTTCCCTCCTCCACATCCGCGAACTCGGCTGAGCTGTCCACCGCAGAGCGGGCAATCTTACTGTCTGCCCGCCGGGCGGGGTCTCCCGTCCGGGAATGTCGGTGACCGCCTCTAGAGTCGCCGTACCGCCATCGCACGAAGGAGTTCACTATGCCCGTCATCGCCATCATCGGCGCCGGTTCGGGGCTCGGCGCAGCCGTTGCACGCCGCTTCGGCCGCGAAGGTTTCTCGATCGCCCTGATCGCGCGCGATCTCGCGAAGCTCGACAGCATCGTGGCGGAGCTGGGTTCGGAGGGCGTGACGGCCAAGGCCTACTCGGCGGACGTGCGCGTCCCCGCCGAGCTGGAGGACGCTCTCGGGCGGGCGGCCGCGGACCTCGGCCCCGTCTCGGTCCTGCAGTACAGCCCGCTTCCGTCCCGCGACTACCTCAAGCCCGTCCTCGAGCTGACCCCGGAGCTCGCGACGGAAGCCGTCCAGTTCTCCCTGCTCGGCCTCATCTCGTCCGTGCGCGCGGTGCTGCCCGCGATGCGCGAGTCGGGGGACGGCAGCATCATCCTCATCAACGGCGGGACGTCGGTGAAGGCACGCGCCGGTTTCGCCGGCACCTCGGTGGCCTTCCCGGCCGAGAGCGCGTACGGCGAGATGCTCCACGAGGCCCTCGCGGACGAGGGGGTGCGGGTCGCTCAGCTCGTCATCCCCGGGGCCATCCCGCGTCTGCAGCTGCCCAACGGCATCGACGACGTCGCCGATCGCATCTGGGACCTGCACACCACGCCCGGCGACTTCCGCACCATGCTCATCCCGCTCGAAGAGGGCCGCGAGTAGGAAGCTCCCCGCCCGTCGAGGGCGTTCGCAGGGCGCGCGCATAGACGCCGGAGTCACGATCCTCGCGTGCGTCTGCGTCGTGTCACGGTCGTCCTTCTCGGCGGCGTCCTCGTCCTCACGGGGTGCGTCGCGCCGGTGCCGCCGGGTGGGACGGCCACCGGCGATCGCCGCGACGTGTCGGAGCCGGCCGCTCCGTCCGAGACGTGCGCGACCGTCCCGGCGCAGCTGACCCTCGCGAACGGCGAGGGCACGGACGACCAGGAGCAGGACCCGCCCGACACGGTGCGACTGCAGCAAGCGCTCGACTCGTGCGCGCAGGGTGACGGCGCGGTCGTGGCCGTCGAGCTCGCGGCATCCGGTTCCTCGTCCGACTTCCTCAGCGGACCGCTCACCGTCCGAGAGGGGGAGGTTCTCGTCGTCGACCCCGGTGTGACGCTGTCCGCCTCGCGGAACCCGGCCGACTACCAGATCGACGGGCACCCCGCGTGCGGGACCATCGGCGGCTCGGGCGATGGATGCCGGCCGTTCCTGACACTGGCCGGCTCGCACGCCGGGCTGGCCTCGAAACCGGACGCCGCCGACGGATCCCGCGGCCGGATCGACGGCCGGGGCGGTGCGACGATGCTCGGATCCGCGCAGAGCTGGTGGGACCTGTCGGCGGCGGCCAAGAGCGGAGGAGCGCAGAACGTCCCGCGCCTCGTGCAGGCACGGCACGTCGACGACATCACCCTGCACGACATCGACCTCATGGATGCCGCGGGCTTCCACGTGTCGTTCCAGGACGGTGACGGGCTGACCGTCTGGGGCGTCCGCATCCGCACGCCCGCGACTGCGCGCAACACCGACGGGATCGACCCGGCCGGCGCGACGGACGTGACGGTCGCCCACTCGTGGATCATGGACGGCGACGACGGCATCGCCATCAAAGGGGGCAGCAGCCCGTCTGCGCACATCTCGATCATCGACGACCACTTCTTCGGCACGCACGGCATCTCCATCGGCAGCGAGACGACCGCCGGAGTGAGCGACGTGCTCGTCGCCGACGACACGGTCAGCGGCACGGACGCCGACGGCACCGCGAGCGTCGCGTCGGCGGCCATCCGCATCAAGAGCTCGGCCATGGCCGGCGGTCCCGTGACGGCCATCACCTACCGGAACGTGTGCGCGGATGCCGTGAAGGCGCCCATCGACATCGACGCGGACTATGCGAGCGGCACGGGCTCCACCACACCGCAGTTCACCGACATCACCATCGACGGGTTCCGTTCGTCCGACTCCCCGTCGAGTGCGACGTTGACGTTGAGGGGGCTCGACGCCGCGCACCCCCTCGGGGTGACCGTCGCGGACACGTCTGTGGACACGGCCCGTGTCGACGCGTCATATGCCGACATCACCACGGCGGGTGCGACATTCGGCGGCGCGCCGTTGTCGGCGTCCGGTCCCGGCGTGACCGTGACGGACGCCCCCTCCGAGGGCACTGCGCCGACGTGCACCTTCCCGTCGTACCCGGCGCCCTGAGTCAGCGCCGCATGCGTGCCGCCGTCCCGCCGGCGGAACCAGCCCCCGATAAACGCTCCCTGCACCCGTAAACGCGCGCACCCTGCGTTCATCAGTGCAGGGAGCGTTTATCGGGAGGAGGAGGCCCCGCCCGGCGCCCGTTCACACCCGCACTGCGTAGACCACCCGGTTGTCGACGTACGACCCGGCCTCGCGGTCGAAGATCCCGCCGCACGTGATGACGCGCAGCTCGTCCTGCGCGGTCGCGCCGAACACCCGCGCCGTCGGGAAGGCGGCTTTGGGGTAGTCCGCCGTCTCGGTCACCCGGTACGTGTGCAGGGTACCGGTGGCATCCCGGACCTCGACGACATCGCCGACGACCAGTTCCTTCAGCCGCTGGAACACGGCCGGACCGGTGGGCGAGTCGACGTGCGCCGCGATGACGGTGGGGCCGGTGCCGCCGGGCCGACCGCCGCCGGTGAACCAGCCGACCTCGTCGTAGTCGACGGGCACCTCCATGCCGCCGTCCGCGGCGATGCCCAGCGGGATGAGCGGCTCGTCCAGACCGAGGGCCGGGATCGCGACGCTCGTCGGCTCGGCGGCCGCGGGGGGAGCGGGCTCCGCGGGCGGGACCGCCGGCGAGGAGGAAGGGACGGGGGATGCCACCGGCGCCTCAGCCGCCGGCGACGGCGCTGCGTCGGGTGCGGTCGACCCGGCGCACCCTGCGCACGCCCAGACGGCCGCCAGCGCGAGCACGAACGCGGTGCGCGGCGGCCGCCCCCCAAAAGCGGACCGCCGCACACCGCGCCGTGGCATCGTCACCGCGTCGCGGAAGGACGGCGGCGGTTGAGGAGCAGCGCGGTCGCGACCGACAGTCCGACGACGCCCGCGGCGGCGGTCAGGCCGACGGCATCCATCTGTCCTCCGGCGGAGCCGCCGGCGCCGGTGTCCACACCGCCGACGGGGATGGCGCTCAGCTGACCGCGGACGACGCCCGCGGGGAACGCCGTCGTGTGGGAGTCACCGGTGAAACCGGCGGGGTTCGCCTCGATCTCGGCGAGCGAGAAGCCCTCGCCCGTGTCGACGCCGTTGGCCTGGACGCCCGTGGTGAAGGGGCCCTGCAGGCAGCCCGACGACGTGCGCGGACCGTCGCCCACGGGAGCGGGGTTCGGGAACGCGATGCGCGGGGGACCGGGCTGTCCGGCCGCCGCCTCGTGGATGTGCGTCGC
Source organism: Microbacterium sp. LMI1-1-1.1 (assembly GCF_040815675.1). Lineage (NCBI taxonomy): Bacteria > Bacillati > Actinomycetota > Actinomycetes > Micrococcales > Microbacteriaceae > Microbacterium > Microbacterium sp. LMI1-1-1.1. The sequence continues at coordinate 381,331 of NZ_JBFPNN010000001.1, forward strand.
CGTCTTAGCCGGGCTCTGGTAGTCGCCGCTGACGCCCTCCAGACGGATGTCGTAGCAGATGATCTCCTCGTCGGAGTTGATGCGGAACGTGAACGTCCCCGTCGCCCCGCTCTCGCCCGGCGTCGCGACGCCGTCGTTGTTGATGACCTGGTCGGGGGTCGCCATCACCGTGAAGGCGCTGGTGAACTCGGACGGCTCGGCGACCTCCGTCTCGGCGTGGGCGGGAGCGACCCCGACGGCGAGCATCGCCGCACCGGCGAGAGCGCCGATCGTGAGGGGGCGGGCGTACGTCTTCTTCGTCATCGTCGTGCCTTTCGATCGGGACGCTCGTCGTCCGGTTGCAGGGTCTACGTCGACAGGAGGCCCAGCGTTCATCGACATCGCGAAACTTCTCGATGAACGCGTGCGCCCCCGCCGACGTATCCCCTCGTGAGGCCGTCGCCCGGCGGCCGATAGCCTCGGGAAGGGCGACGGGGATGACGGGGTCGGCCGCGAGACGCGAGGAGAGCCGCATGCACGCCCGCCGCGGGAGCACGCGCGAGTTCGACGTGCGCCGCGCGTTCGACGAGAACGGTGCGGCGCTGCTCGGCTACGCGGTGAACGCCCTCCGCGACCGCCCCCTCGCGGAGGACTGCGTGCAGGAGACGTTCCTGCGCGCCTGGCGGGCCCGCTCCCGCTTCGACCCGGCGCAGGCGTCCGAGCGGACGTGGCTCTTCGCGATCGCGCGCAACGTCATCGTCGACGCCATGCGCGCCCGGGCCCGGATGCCGATCATCGGCGACGACGCCGAGCTGGAGAGCCGCGCGGCCGACGCCGTCGACCCGCTCGAGCGGCTGCGCATGCTGGAGTCCCTCGCCGTCCTCAGCGAGGCGCATCGGACGGCCGTCGTCGCCGTCCACCTCCACGGCCGCACGTACCAGGAGCTCTCGGATGCCACCGGCGTCCCCGCCGCGACCTGGCGCACCCGGACCTTTCACGCGCTCCGCGCGCTCCGCACGCATCTCGAAGGAACGGAGGGGTCAGATGCGCACCCCCGATGACCGCTGGGCCGACCTCGCCGCCGCCGCCCTCGCCGGCGAGCTGAGCGAGAGGGAGGCCGCCGAGTTCGAGGACCTCCGCCGCGCCGATCCGGCCCGCGCCCGTGAGTTCGCGGAGCTCGACGCCCTCACCCGCCGCCTCCGACAGGGCGATCTCACCTGGACCACCCCGCGCGACACCGGCGACCTCGGCGCCCGCATCGAGGCCTCCCTCGCCCGGGAGGAGGGCGTGCTCTCGGCACGGGATGCCGCCGGCTCCCGGCCGCGTCGCCGGTGGGTGCTGCCCGCGGTCGCCGCCGCCTGCCTCGCCGTCGGACTCGTCGTGGGGCTGACGGGGCCGGGGGTGCTGTCACCCGTGCCGGCCGGGCCGCCCGGGACGCTCGGCGCGGTCGAGGCCGTCGAGGTGAGCGAGGACGCCGGCGGCATCGTCGTGGACGCCGATGTCGTCGCCCACACGTGGGGCACCGAGGCCTACCTGGAGGCGGAGGGGCTGACGGTCGGGGCGACTTACGAGCTCGTCTTCGTCGGCGCGGACGGCGGCGAGTTCTCCGCAGGGGAGATCCTCGGCTCGGAGGTCCCCATCGTGTGCCGCATGAACGCGGCGGTGCTGCGTGAGGACGCCGTGCGGATGGAGCTGCGCGACACCGCGCGGACGGTCGTCGCCCACGCGGACCTCCCGACGGTGTGACGCGCGCCGACGGTGCGACGCGCGCCGCCCGGTGCGGCGCGCCGACGGTGTGACCCGCGCCGCCCGGTTCGGCGCCGACGGTGCGACGCGCGCCGCCCGTCGCGGCTAGCCGAGCGCTTCCGGATGCGTGAGGCGCCATAGCGCCGTGGGCGGCTCGATCGCCCCTGAGATCTGCACGTCGGCGGTGGCGGTCTCCGGTCCCGCCGTCCAGGTGAGCGTCCCGATCACCTCGCCGTCGGCGTACTCCACCGGGTCCCGGTAGTCGAGCACGACCTCGACGGGGGTGTCCGACCAGGTCAGGATCGACGCGGACCGGCCGATGACGATGTCGGCATCCGATCCCCAGGGCGTCGTGACGGTGCCGAGCGACCGGCCGACCTCGGCGACGCTCACCTCGTGGAAGCCCGCCTGGATGCTCCCGAGCAGGGATGCCACGGAGGCGGTGAGCGAGTCGCGGCTCTCGGCCCCGGTGGTGACCCCGGTGATGGTCAGGGGCGCGCCGACGCCCACGTCGAGCATCGCCCGGTAGATCAGCAGGTGGGTGCCGGGTCCGAGGTTGCCCGTCTTCAGCCCGGTGACGCCGTAGCTGCCGAGGAGGCCGTTGGTGTTGACGACACGGCCCGCCGCGCCCGCCTGCGCGACGGGCTTGGCGACGATCGAGGCGACGGTCTGCTGAGCCGCGGCGATCCGCGCCAGCGCGAGGAGGTCCGACGGCGTGCTGACGTTGCGGGCGCTGTTGCCGGTCGGTTCGACGACGACGGTGTCGCGGAGGCCGTTGCGGGCGAGCCAGTCCTGAGCCCGGGCCGCGAAGGAGCCCGTCGAACCGAACGCCCAGGTCGCGACCGCCTCGGCATAGTTGCTGGCGGACGGGACGAGCATGGCGGTGAGCGCGTCCCGCAGCGTCATCGAGCTGTTGCGCGGCATGGGCGCGATCGTCGACCCCATCGCGTAGTACTTGTCGTACAGGTCCTCGTCGGCCGCGTCGAACGTCAGCGTCGGTCCGTTGTCGGCCGGACCGTCGAACGGGTACGCCTCCAGGACGACGAGGGCGGTCACGAGCTTCGTGACGCTGGCCAGGGGCTGGACGTCGTTCCCTCCGGTGGCGGCCCAGACGCCCGCGGCATCCGGACCCAGGAACTCCTCCGCGCCCTCCACGCTGATCATCGCCGCTCCCTGCGTGGGGAGCGCCAGGGCCACGCGCTCGCCGACCGGCGCCGGGGGAGCGGTCACCGACAGGGCAGGGGATGCCACCGGCGCCGTCAGCGCCCACGCGGTGTAGCCGCCTCCGCCCAGCAGCAGGAGCAGGACGACCACGAGGAACGCGATCACCCCGCCTCGGCCGCCGCCGCGCCGGTGCTCCCGGGACGGAGGCGCGTTCCAGACGTCGTCGAACGCAACGAGCTCCGCCGTGTCGCGGCTCATCGGTGCACCGTGCCGGTCATCGTGTTCCCCCTCCACGGCCCGCCCGGGGGCGCGGACCGTCATGAGGGCAGTGTCCGATCCGCCCCGAACCTCACGCCCGCCCCCGGATCGACCGTATCGCTCTTCCTCACGGCATCCCGAAATTCAAGCCCCCCTCCGGAAGGCGACGCCCGACCTACCGTGAAGACCTCGGGAGATACCCGGACCGTAACGGGAGGAGCCGACATGGGACTCGACGACAAGATCAAGAACGCTGCTCAGGACGTGGCCGGCAAGGCCAAGGAGGCCTTCGGCAAGGGCACCGACAACGAGCGCCTCGAGGCGGAGGGCAAGGGCGACCAGACCGAAGCCCACGTCAAGAAGGCCGGCGAGAACGTCAAGGACGCGTTCAAGTAAGCCGCACGATCTCGAATGCCCCGACCGCTCGCCCGGTCGGGGCATTCGTCTGTTCCGGCGGGCCGTGGTCGGCTGCGGCGTTCCGGCGGGCCGTGGTCGGGTGCGGCGTTCCGGCGGGCCGTGGTCGGATGCGGTCGTCTGCGCCCGAGATAATGGCGGGATGACCGATGTCGCTCTGTCCGGATCCCCTGTCGTCCTCCGCGCCCACGGCTACGAAGCCGCGATCGCGAGCGTCGGCGCCTCTCTGCGCTCGCTGCAGCACGAGGGCCGCGATCTCGTCGTGCCGTTCGCGACCGACGAGCTCCGGCCGAACTACCGGGGGACGACCCTCGCGCCCTGGCCGAACCGCGTCGTCGACGGCACGCACCGCTTCGGCGGGGAGGAGCTGCAGCTCGCGCTGACCGAGCCGGACCGCGGCCACGCCCTCCACGGTCTGCTCTCGTGGACGGACTGGGACATCGTGGATGCCGCCGACGACGAGGCCACGCTGACGGCCACCGTCCCCGCGCAGGCCGGCTACCCCTGGTGGGTCGAGGTGCGGACGACCTTCCGCCTGGGCGCCGACGGTCTGACGCAGACTGTCCGGGCGACCAACCTCTCCGCGGCCCCCGCCCCGTGGGGCACCGGCCCGCACCCCTACCTCGTGGCCGGCGACGGCGCCCTCGACGAGTGGACGCTCGCGCTCCCGGCCGACACCGTGCTCGAGGTGACACCGGACCGCCTGGTGCCGACCGGGCTGGCATCCGTCGCCTCCGACGCCGACCGCTTCGACTTCCGCGAGCCGCGCGTGCTCGGCGCGGTCGAGATCGATCACGCCTACACGGACCTGGTTCGGGATGCCGACGGCCGGGCGACCGTCGTCGTGACCTCTCCGGCGGGGACGGGTGTGCAGATCTCGTGGGACGGCGAGTGCCCCTGGGTGCAGATCCACACCGCCGACCTGCCCGCCGGTCCGGGCACCCCCGGCCACCGCGCGGGTCTGGCCGTCGAGCCCATGACGTGCGCACCGGACGCCCTCAACGCCGACCGCTACGACTACGACGCGGGTCTGATCGTCCTGGCGCCTGGTGCGTCGCACGAGGCCGGCTGGACGATCTCCGTGCGCTGAGCCGGGTCCGCCGTCCGGACGCCATCGCGCCGGGGCGGCTCCCGTTCGATGCCGGGGCGGCTCCGGCTCGACCCCGTCGTGGCGACCTCGGCTCGACCCTGTGGCCCTGGTGGTGCGGACCGGGCACGACGCAGACCGCCCCGACGCTGTCGCGCCGGGGCGGTCGTCGGAAAGACGCGGGTCAGACGACCTGCGCGCCGCACATCCCGCAGTCGCCGCCCGCCGAGACCTCGACGAAGCAGTCCGGGCACATGGCGCGCGTCGGCCGGTCGGTGATCGGGGTGGGCTTCGGGGTGGTCGTGCGGCTCTCGGCGCGCGGGGCGCGGGACCGTGCGGCCTTGAGCGGGACCGGCGCCGGCGCGGGCGGCGGTGCGACGGCGGGCTTGTGGTCCGCGCAGTAGAAGCGGACGAAGCCGCCGTGGTGCTTCGGGTGACGGTGCTTGACCGCCCACAGCTCGGTGCGCGGGCGCAGCTCGCTGTCGGCACCGCACGCGACGCAGCGCGTGGGCTCACCGGGGACGACATCGGCGACGAGAACGGGGACGTCGAAGCCGAGGGCGTCCCGCCAATCCTGCGACGAGACGATCTTCATGGGGGACCCTTCTTCGGCGGTTCGGGCCGCCTCGACATCAACGGTACGCGCTGCACCGCGTCTCGCGCGCGCGTGGGGCGCACGAGTTCGCCCGCACGTCACGGGGGAGTGCCACGTCAGGGAGGAACGGCCGCGTCACGGAGGGCGCTGACTTACCGCAGATGTACGCCGAAACCCCGCTGGTCGTACATCTGCGCCACGTCACGGGGGAGAGGGGCGTCGCGGGGAGGCGGGTTGTGCCGGGGGACTGGACAGGGTGTCACAGGCGGCAGATAGGTTGGAGAGGATTCCCCCCGCGTCGCCCCGGTGGCGCCCGTCGAAGGAGAACCATGGAACTCGCCGCCCTCGGAGGCATCGGTCTGATCGTCGGCATCGGTGTCGTCGTCATCGTCGTCATCCTGTTGATCGTGATGGCCCTCATCCGCGGGTGGTACCGCGTCGCCAAGGCCGATGAGGCCCTGGTCATCGTCGGCAAGCGCCAGAAGGCCGCCGACGGGGGATCGTCGCGCATCACCGTCATCACCGGCGGGGGCGCCATCGTCAACCCGCTCACGCAGCGCGGCGAGATGATCTCGCTGCGCGCCCGCCAGATCAAGATGGAGCCGACGGCGCAGTCCTCCAACGGCGTGACGGTGAACGTGTCGGGTGTGGCGCTGGTGAAGATCGGCTCCGACCCGGAGTCGGTGCGCCGCGCCGCGGAGCGGTTCGCCTCGCAGGACAAGGCCATCGAGCAGTTCACGACGGAGCAGCTCGAGGGCGCGCTGCGCGGCGTCGTGGCGACGCTGACGGTCGAGGAGCTCATGCGGGACCGGCAGCGCCTGTCGGACCAGATCGCGGAGGGCATCAAGGGCGACCTGTCGTCGCAGGGTCTCATCCTCGACTCGTTCCAGATCCAGGGCATCACCGACACCAACGGGTACATCTCGGCCCTCGGTGCCACCGAGGTCGAGCGCGTGAAGCGCGAGGCGGAGGTCGCGCGGATCAACGCCGTGCGCGAGATCCGTGCGCGCCAGATCGCCACCGACGAGGCCAACCTGATCGAGCAGACGAAGCTCGACAAGAACAGCGCCGCCGCGAAGGCCGAGGTCGGTCGCGCCAACGCCGAGGCCGAGCAGGCCGAGGCCCTGACCCGTGCCGAGCGTCGGCAGGCGGTGCTCCAGCAGGAGGCGCAGAACACCCAGGCGCGCCTGGAGTCCGAGGTCAGCCGCGTCGCCGACGCCGACCTCTACCAGCGCCAGAAGGACGCCGACGCCGAGGCCTACTCCCAGATCAAGGCCGCGCAGGCCCGCGCGGAGATTGCCGAGCAGGAGGCCGCCGCCGTGCGCGTCCGCGCCGAGGCCGATGCCGAGGCGGTGCGTCTGGCCGGTGAGGCCCGGGCGTCCGCGATCCGCGCCGAGGCCGACGCCCTGTCGCAGAACCAGGAGGCGCTGCTCGCCCAGCGCGCGCTCGAGGCCCTCGTGCCGATGATGGCCGAGTTCGCGAAGGGGTACGACCGCGTGGGCTCCGTGACGGTCCTCGGCGGCGAGGGCGCCAGCGGGCATCTCGCGACCGAGTCCGCCACCGGCCTCCGCTCCTCGTTCGAGGCGGTGCGCGCCGCCACGGGCATCGACCTGACGCAGATCATCCAGGGCCGCGCGGTCGCCGACGCCTTCGCCGAGACGACGCGGCGTCCGGCCGCCGGTACGTCCGCCGAGCCGCAGTGGCCCGCGCCGGCGGCATCCGCCGAGGGTGCCGACGCGCCGCCCGAGAGCTGACGGCCCGCTCATGCCCGAGGCACCCGAGGTCGAGGCGCTCGCTCTGTTCCTCCGCGAGCGCCTCCGCGGACACGCCGTCGTCTCCGTCGAGCTCGCCGAGTTCCGCGCCCTCAAGACGCGTCCGCGTCCCCTCGACGAGCTCGTCGGCCGGACCGTGACGGCCCTCACGCGGCACGGCAAGCACATCGACGTGGACCTCGGCGGCACCCACCTCGGCATCGGCTTCGGCCGCGCGGGCTGGGCCACCTGGTCCGACGACGGCGAGGTCGAGGCGCCGGTCACGGCGGATGGCCGCACGGCCGCCGTGATCGCCCGGATCGCCTTCGACCATGGCACGCTCGGCATCACGGACGCCGGGGAATGGCTTTCGGTGCAGCTGCACGTGGTGGACGCGCCCGAGGACGTCCCGTCGGTGGCGAAGCTCGGTCCCGACGCGGCGTCGCCGTCGTTCTCCCGGGAGGCCCTCGCGCACGCCCTCGGGCGGCGGCGCAAGCAGCTGAAGGCCCTCCTGCAGGAGCAGGAGTCCCTCGCCGGCATCGGCAACGCCTACTCGGACGAGATCCTGTACGCCGCCCGCCTCTCACCCGTGGCGCACGCGGCGTCACTGACCGAGGACGACATCACCCGTCTGCATGCGGCCCTGCACGACGTGATGGGTGCGGCGGTCCTCGCGCGGAGAGGCGTCCCGATCGCCGAGCAGAAGGCGGCGAAGGTCGCGTCGATGCAGGTCCACGGTCGCGCGGGGGAGCCGTGCCCCGACGGTCACGGCACGATCCTCGACATCCCCGGGACCAAGGGCGGCGGGCAGTACTGCCCGGGCTGTCAGACCGGCGGCGTCCCGCTCCCGGGCTGACGGGCGCCCGCGACTCGCTCGAACCCCGGCCCCCGCTCGTGCCGGGGCGGGCGGACGCCCGCGAGAGGGCGGGCACCCGCGGCGGACAGACCGAAGCCCCGGGCCCGGGCCCGGGGCTTCGACGAGGGATGACTCAGGCGGTCTGGCCGGAGTGCGTGCCCTCCGCGACCTCCTCGACGAGCTTCGCGTTGAACGCCGGCAGGTCGTCGGGGTTGCGGCTGGAGACGAGGCCCTGGTCGACGTGGACCTCCTCGTCGACCCACGTGGCCCCCGCGTTGCGCAGGTCCGTCTGAAGGGTCGGGTAGCTCGTGAGGGTACGGCCCTTCAGGACGTCGGCCTCGGTGAGGATCCAGCCGCCGTGGCAGATGACCGCCACCGGCTTGTGCTGGTCGAAGAAGTCGCGGGCGAAGGACACGGCGTCCGTGACGATACGAATGTCGTCGGCGTTCTGCACGCCGCCGGGGAGCACGAGGGCGTCGAAGTCGCCGGCCGACGCGCGGGAGACGGCGAGGTCGACCTTCTGCTCGTGACCCTTCTCGCCGGTGATCGAGCCCTCGCTCGGCGAGACGAGGACCGCCTCGGCGCCGGCGCTGGTCACGGCCTCCCACGGGCTGGTCAGCTCGCTGTCTTCGAAGCCGTCGGTGAGCAGGAACGCGATGCGCTTTCCGTTGAGATCGGCCATGAGGAACCACTCCTTCTCGTTGCGGGGATCACTCCACGCTAGGAACAGCGGTCACGCGCTTCGCGGGGGTTGCGGATGCCGCGGACGCCCGGTAGCGCGGGCGATCGAGCCGGAGAGGGCCGCGGCCCTCGCCCCCACGCGCAGGCGTAGCATGGAGCGCATGTCCGGTGACAGTACGCCCGATGCTCCGACCGCCTCCACGACGCTTCTGCCGCTCCTGGGGGCTCCGGTCGACACCGACGACGAGGCCTCGGAAAAGGCCGCGTCCCGCTGCTGCGGCGGCGGATCCTGCACCTTCGGCTGAGACACGTCTCTCCGGCGTCACTCCTGCCTAGTCGCTGAGCCGGGAGCCATGGCCCTCCGGGTCAGTGCCCGCCCGGCTTCTCAGCCCTCCGGCTCAGCGTCCGACAGGCGCCGTAGCCCTCCGGCTCAATGCCCGACGGGCGCCGGTGCGCCGACCTGGTCGGCGGGCTTGCGGATGACGAAGGCTCCGACGATCAGCGGCAGCGACACGATCGCCGCGATGAGGAAGGCGACGCGCGTCCCCGCGGCATCCCCCTCCACGCCGCTTCCCGCCGATGCGGACACGGTCGACATCACGGTCACCAGCAGGGCGATGCCCGCGGCGCCCGCGACCTGCTGCACGGTGCCGACGACCGCGGAGCCGTAGGAGTAGAAGCGCGGCTCGAGTGATCCGAGCGACGCCGTGAACAGCGGTGTGAACGACAGGGCGAGGCCGATCATGAGGATCGTCTGCGCCACGACGAGGAACGCGAAGGGCGTCGAGGTGCCGACGGTCGTGAAGAACCACAGCATTCCGCTCGTGATGAACGCCCCGGGGACGAGAAGGATCTGCGTCCCGAAACGGTCGTAGATGCGCCCGATGACCGGTCCGGCCAGACCCATCGCCAGGGACCCGGGGAGCACGGCGAGGCCCGTCTCCAGCGGGCTGCGGCCGAGGACGTTCTGCAGGTACAGCGGGAGCAGCGTGATCGCGCCGAAGAAGGCGAGCGACATGACGCCCAGCTGCGCGACCGACAGCGAGAAGTTGCGCGACCGGAACACGCGGAGGTCCAGCAGGGCGTTGTCGGCGCGCTGCAGGCGCAGCTGACGCCACACGAAGAGGGCGAGACCGACCACACCGACTGCGAGCGCCAGGACCAGGGGCAGCGCGGACGTGCCAGCAGCGGCATCCGTCCCCTCCCCGCCGTGCCCGCCGATCTGGCTCAGGCCGAAGACGAGCCCGCCGAAGCCGAAGGCGGAGAGGATGACGGACGGGATGTCGATCGGGGCGGCGCTGGTCTCGCCGAGGTTGCGGATCCACCGGGCGCCGATGAACAGGGCGACGAGGGCGATGGGGAAGACGATGCCGAAGATCCAGTGCCATCCGAGGGTCTCGAGCACGATGCCCGACATGGTCGGGCCGATCGCGGGCGCGAGGGCCATCACGATGCTGACGCGCCCCATCATGCGGCCGCGGTGCTGCGGCGGGACGATCGTCATGAGCGTGGTCATGAGCAGCGGCATCATGATGGCCGTGCCGGAGGCCTGGATGACGCGAGCGCCGACGAGCACCTCGAACCCGGGGGAGAGGAACGCCACGAGCGTGCCGGTGGAGAACAGGCTCATCGCCGTGATGAACACCTGACGCGTGGTGAACCGGCGCAGCAGGAACCCGGTGATCGGGATGACCACGGCCATCGTCAGCATGAACGCCGTCGTCAGCCACTGGGCCGACACGGCGGTGATGCCGAGATCGCGGATGAGGAACGGGATCGCGACGTTCATCGTCGTCTCGTTCAGGATCGCCACGAACGCGGCGGTGAGCAGCAGCCAGATGACGCGGCTCTGTTCCGGCGTCACACCCGTCGAGGTCGAGGGAGAGGTCACGGTCGCAGCCATGGCGAGGTCCTTGTCGTGCGGGGGGAGACGCCACGAGCGTGGCAGAAGGGAGGAACGCCGGGAACGTTCAGCCCATTCCCAGAATCGGGAAGATTCCTGGATGCCGCCCCCGCGAACCCCCGAGCATACTGCGTGCCCCGCCGCCCCGACAGGGCGGTGCCGGCCCGTCCGAGCGCGTCCGACCAGGGCGCGCCGCGGTGTCGGTGGGCGGACGTAGGCTTCCCCCATGAGCATGGGCGGGGTCGGCGGCAGCATGTTCCGCGGTGTGGACGCCGAGTCCCAGCGGCGTCGCAACGCGCAGGCGCCGCGGGTGCCCGACCTGGGCCGCCGGGTGGTCGCGCTGTTCCAGCCCTACCGCTGGCGGATCCTCGCCACCGCCGTGCTCGTCGTCGTCGGGGCGGCGGTGGCCGTCATCCCGCCGCTGCTGGTCCAGCGCATCTTCGACGACGCGCTGTTCCCGGTGGACGGCTCCGCGCCCGACCTGCGGCTGCTCGCCCTGCTCGTGAGCGCGATGATCGTCCTCTTCCTGTTCTCCGCGGTGCTCAACGTCGCGCAGACGTGGTTCACCGCGACGGTCGGCAACCGGGTCACCGGCGATCTGCGGGTGCGCCTGTTCGACCATCTGCAGCGCATGGAGCTCGCGTTCTTCACCCGGACGAAGACCGGCGTCATCCAGTCCCGCCTGCAGAACGACGTCGGCGGTGTGTCGAGCGTCCTCACCAACACCGTGACGAGCATCCTCGGCAACGCCGTCACGGTCATCGCCTCGCTCGTCGCCATGATCCTGATCGACTGGCGTCTGACCCTCATCGCCGTCGCGCTGATGCCGTTCCTGATCTTCGTGCAGCGCCGGGTCGGCCAGGTCCGCGCCCGCATCGCGGGGGAGACGCAGGAGTCGCTGTCGGAGCTGTCGGCGATCACGCAGGAGACCCTGAGCGTGAGCGGCATCCTGCTCTCCAAGTCCTTCAACCGTCAGCGCACGGAGTCGGCGCGCTTCGACGCCGAGAACGACAACCAGGTGCGTCTGCAGGTGCGGCGGGCGATGAGCGGCCAGGGATTCTTCGCCGTGGTCCAGGTGCTGATGTCGAGCGTGCCGGCCGTCATCTACTTCGTGGCGGGGTATCTCGTCAGCGGCGGCGCGGGCGGCATCACCGCCGGCACCATCGTGGCCTTCACCACCGTGCAGGCCCGGCTGCTCATGCCGCTCATGGGGCTCATGCGCGTCGCACTAGACGTGCAGACGTCGTCGGCCCTCTTCGCCCGCATCTTCGAGTACCTCGACTTGACGCCGGCCATCACGGACGCGCCCGACGCGGCGACGGTCGCGGCGGCGCCGGGTCCGGTCGGCAAGGTGGAGTTCCGGGACGTCGTCTTCCGGTACCCGGACGCGCCGCCGCAGGCGCGGGCGACGCTCGACGGCGTCTCCTTCACGGTCGAGCCCGGACAGCACGTCGCGTTCGTCGGGCCCTCGGGCGCGGGCAAGACCACCATCCTCTACCTCACTCCCCGCATGTACGAGGCGGTGGGCGGGCAGGTGCTGTTCTCAGGCGCCGACGTGCGCACCCTCGAGGCGGCATCCATCATCGACAGCATCGGCATCGTGTCGCAGGAGACGTATCTCTTCCACGCGACCGTGCGGGACAACCTGCGGTACGCCAAGCCGGACGCCACCGACGACGAGATCGAGCAGGCCTGCCGGGCGGCGAACATCCACTACGTGATCGCCGGCTTCGAGGCCGGGTACGACACCGTCGTGGGCGAGCGCGGATACCGGCTCTCCGGCGGCGAGAAGCAGCGCATCGCCATCGCGCGGGTGCTGCTGAAGGACCCGCCGGTGCTGCTGCTCGACGAGGCGACCAGCGCGCTCGACACCGTGTCCGAGCGCATCGTCCAGGAGGCGCTCGAGACCGCGTCGCACGGCCGGACGACGCTGTCGATCGCCCACCGCCTGTCGACGGTCGTCGGCGCCGATCGCATCCATGTCGTCGATGCCGGCCGCATCGTCGAGTCGGGCACGCACGCGGAGCTCCTCGCCGCCGATGGGTTGTACGCCAGCCTCGCGGCGGAGCAGTTGGCCGCGACCCAGGTGTTCGTCGAGGAGGTGCGGGCGACGGCCGGGGCGGGCCGCCCGGCGCTGCCGTCGCGCCGCGGTGACGAGGCCCCGTAGCTCCGGGCTGCGGCGTGGGCGGACCCGGCGGGTCAGGCCGGCAGGGTCTCGACGAACGCCTGGAGGGCGATCCGGTAGGCCGGGTCGGGATGGGTCTCGGCGATCCGCAGGAGCGGCGGCAGGTCCAGCCGGCGGATGAGCGCGCCCCGCGCGCGCACGGCCTCGTCGGCGCCGGCGGAGCGCAGCACGGCGACGCCCTCGCCCAGGGCCTCGAGGTAGTCCCGCAGGACGTCGACCTCGGACAGGCGCTGCGTGATGGACCCGCCCCCGCGCCGCTCCCGCCACTCCACGATCACGTCGGGGATCACGTCGAAGGTCCGGGCGAGCGTGTACATCCTCTGCGCGAGGATCTGGTCTTCGTAGTACCGCCCCTCGGGGAAGCGCAGGTCGTGCGCGTGCCAGAACGCGGTGCGGCTCACCTTGGACCACGCGACGATGTTCCCGGATGCCACCGGGTGCGCCGCGATGTCCGTCGCGATCCGGGCGGGGTCGGTGGCGGCCGCGACCCACGGCTGCACCGTCGAGGACGTGTAGCCCGTGCCGGTGGCATCCGGTCGCAGGCGCACATACGCGCCGACGGCGAAGTCGCTGCCGCTGCCGGACAGCGTCGTGGTCAGACGTTCGAGGGCGGTGGGAGTGAGGCGGTCGTCCGCGTCGAGGAAGCCGAGGTACGGGGTCTGCACGAGGGCGAGGCCGCTGTTGCGGGCGGCACCGAGACCGCGTTGGACGTCATGGCGCACGAGCCGGAACCGCGGGTCGGCCGCCGCGGCATCCGCGAAGATCTCCCGCGTGTCGTCGGTGGACGCGTCGTCGACGAGGACGGCGGTCCACTCGTCGTGGGTCTGCGCCCGGAGGGAGTCGAGCGCTTCGCGCGCGTACTCGGCGACGTCGAAGCCGGGGACGATGACGGTGACCGCGCGGGAGCTCACCCGCGCGATCCTACGCGGACCCCCGCCGGCGTTCTGCGAATCACCGTGTCCCACTTCGTGCAGCTCCGGGCCGCTGGATCTGCACATTGTGGGACACGCCGGTCGGGGGTCCGCTGGTCAGAGCGCCGGTGTCCCACTTTGTGCAGCTCCGGGCCGCTGGATCTGCACATTGTGGGACATGCCGGTCGGGGGTCCGCTGGTCAGAGCGCCGGTGTCCCACTTTGTGCAGCTGAAGGCCTCTGCATCTGCACATTGTGGGACATGCCGGTCGAACACCAGCAGAGCGGAACCTCGGCTTACGCGGACTGCACGGCGGCGACGGAGGCCGCCACGGCGTCGGCCACCGGGCGGAGGTCGTCGCGCAACCCGTGCGGCACGGTGAACCGCACCGCCGTGCGGGCGTCGTCGTGCGCGATGCCGAGGGCGAGCAGGACGTGTGACGCCTCGTCGCTCCCGGCCGCGCAGGCCGAGCCGCTCGATGAGACGACGCCGCGGCGTTCCAGCTCCAGCAGGACCGTCTCGCCGTTGACCCCGGGGAAGACGAAGCTGGCCGTCCCCGGGAGCCGTCGGGTGGGGTGTCCGGTGAGTCGCGCGCCGGGCACGAGGGTGCACACGCGGGCGATGAACGCGTCGCGGATCGCGCTGACGCGTTCGGCCTCGGCGACCCGCTCGCCCTCTGCGAGCTCGAGGGCCGTCGCGAGCGCCACGGCTCCGGCGACGTCGGGGGTGCCGGACCGCCGTCCGCCCTCCTGCCCGCCGCCGTGGAGGAGCGGCTCGAGGGGGACGCGTCCCCGCACCGCGAGGATGCCGGTGCCTTTCGGAGCGCCGATCTTGTGGCCGGCGATGGTGAGCGCGTCGGCGCCGAGATCCGCGAGGGGGAGCCAGCCGGCCGCCTGCACCGCGTCGACGTGGACCGGCACGCCGCGCTCGTGCGCGACCGCCGCGAGGGCGGCGACGTCCTGCACCGTGCCGACCTCGTTGTTGGCGTAGCCGACGCTCACCAGGGCGGTGTCGTCCCGGAGCGCGGCCGCCAGCGCGGCGGGGGTCAGCACGCCGTCACCGTCGACGGGGGCGTGGGTCACGTCGAACCCGTGCAGGCGGTGGAGGTAGTCGGCCGAGGCGAGGACGGACTCGTGTTCGATGGCCGTGGTGACCACGTGACGTCGCCCACGCGGGAGGGCGCCCAGGGCGATGCCCTTGACCGCGGCGTTGTTGGACTCCGTGCCGCCCGAGGTGAACAGGACGTCCCGCGTGCGCATCCCCAGCACGGCCGCGACGCGGGTACGGGCGTCCGCCAGTGCGGTCGCGGCCGCCTCGCCCACCTCATGCGTGCTCGACGGGTTGCCGAACCAGCGGGTGAGGTACGGCGCCATGGCCTCCAGCACCTCGCGGCGGACCGGGGTGGTGGCGGCGTTGTCGAGGTAGAGAGTCATGCCCTCAGACCGTGATGCGGACGTCGAGACCGAGGTCGAGGGCGGGTGCGGAGTGCGTCAGCGCCCCGACGGAGATCACGTCGACCCCCGTCTCGGCGATCGCCCGCACGGTCTCGAGGGTCACGCCGCCGGAGGCCTCGACCTGGGCGCGGCCGGCGATGCGTTCGACGCCGGCGCGGAGGTCGGCGAGCGAGAAGTTGTCCAGCATGATCGTGTCGACGCCGGCCGCGAGCACCGCGTCGATCTGGTCGAGGCGGTCGACCTCGACCTCGACGTGGGTGGTGTGCGGGAGCCGGGCGATCGCGCTCTGCAGCGCCTGCGTGACGGGAACCCCGCTCGCCGTGAGGACGGCGAGGTGGTTGTCCTTGGCCATGACGGCGTCCGACAGCGAGTACCGGTGGTTGTGCCCGCCGCCGTCGCGGACGGCCTGGCGCTCGATCATCCGCAGACCGGGGGTGGTCTTCCGTGTGTCGACGATGCGGGCGCCGGTGTGCTCGACCTCGGCGACGTAGCGGCTCGTCAGCGTCGCGATGCCGGACATGCGCTGCACGAAGTTCAGCCCGATCCGTTCCGCGGTCAGCACGGCGCGCGCGGGACCGGACACGACCGCCAGCACGTCGCCCGCCGCGAACACGGCCCCGTCCGCCACGCTCAGGCGCACGTCGACGAACGGGTCGGTGAGCGCGAAGGCGGCCGCGAACACGGCGCCGCCGGAGAAGACGCCGGGCTCCCGAGCGACGAGATCGGCCTGGGCGGTCGCGTCCGCCGGGATGAGCGCCTCGCTCGTCAGGTCGCCCCACGGCGCGTCCTCCTCCAGGGCGGCGGCGACGACACGGTCGATGGCGGTGCGGGTCAGCATGCGAGGGCCTCCGAGGGCGAGGAGATGGATGCCGCGGACGTGCGCCCCGCCGCGGCGGTCGCGGGGGCGTCGGAGCGGAAGTGCGCGCCGACCGAGCCGGTCCGCGCGCGGGCGGCGTCGACGACGTGCGCCGCCACGAGCAGGAGGTTGTCGTCCTCGAGCGAGGACGGGGCTCCGGCGGCCCGCCATGCCGCGAGGATGCCGGCCGCGCGGTCGAGCCCGTCGCCGTCCCGGATCAGCCCGGCGGCGTCCCACAGCAGCTGCTGCAGCGTCTCGCGCGAGAACGGCGGCGCGTCGGCGCTCGGCGCCACGGGCTCCGGAGCCGGCAGCCCGACCGCGGGCACGACGGGCCACCCGTCCGAGACCGGTCGCCCGGCGGCATCCCCGGCCCGCGCCCCGAAGACGGCCCCCTCGAGGAGGGAGTTGGATGCCAACCGGTTCGCGCCGTGCACGCCCGTCCGGGCGGTCTCGCCCACGGCGTAGAGACCGGGGATCGTGGTCCGGCCGTCGAGGTCGGTGACGACACCGCCCATGAGGTAGTGCGCGGCGGGAGTGACAGGGATGGGGGCGCGGCTCCAGTCCAGACCCCGCGCCCGGACGGCCGCGTCGATCGTGGGGAAGCGGGCGGCCAGCCGTTCCGTGCCGAGGGCCGTGGCGTCCAGGCGGACGGGGCGGCCGTCCTGAGCGGCCATCGCGCGCGCGTTGGCGCGGGCCACGACGTCGCGCGGGGCCAGCTCCCCGTCCGGGTGGGCGTCGAAGGCGAAGCGGCGGCCGTCGTCGTCGACGAGGACGGCCCCGTCGCCGCGCACCGCCTCGGAGACGAGGAAGGGCTCGCCGACGGCGAGGGCGGTCGGGTGGAACTGCACGAACTCGAGGTCCGCGACCGCGGCGCCGGCGCGGATGGCCGCGGCGATGCCGTCGCCGGTGGCTCCGGCCGGGTTCGTCGTGTGCGCGTAGAGCTGTCCCGCTCCGCCGGTGGCGAGGACGACGGCATCGGCCCGGAGCTCGGTTGTCGCTCCATCCACGACGAGGGTCACGCCCGCGACATGTCCGTCGACGACGAGGAGGTCCCGGAGGGCGGCGTGCTCCCGCACCTCGATCCCGGCCGCGCGCACCGCCGTGCCGAGTGCGCCTTGAATCTCCGCACCGGTGGCGTCGCCGCCCGCGTGCAGGACCCGCGGCATCCCGTGGGCGGCTTCGAGCCCCCGGGCGAGGTCTCCGTCCGCGGTCCGGTCGAACGCGACCCCCCGACGGACGAGCTCGTCGATCCGGTCCGGGCCGGCGGAGACCAGCACGTGGACGGCGGCGTCGTCCGCGAGTCCCGCGCCGGCCCGCAGCGTGTCGGCGGCGTGGGCGTCGACGGAGTCGCCGGGGGAGGTCACCGCGGCGATCCCGCCCTGGGCCCACCGGGTGTTGGTGTCGGCGAGGGCGCCCTTGGTGACGACCGTGACGTCGGCCCCGGCCTCGTGCGCGTGCAGCGCGGCCGTGAGCCCGGCGATGCCGCTGCCGACGACGACGACGGTGGTCATTTCACGGCGCCGTGCGGCTGGGCGGCGAGCATGCGCTCGAGGGCGACGGTGGCGGGGTCGGCGACCGAGGACGGGACCGTGATGCGGTTGACGACCTCGTCGGCCACGAGCGACTCCAGGACCCAGGCGAGGTAGCCCGGGTGGATGCGGTACATGGTGGAGCACGGGCAGACGACGGGATCGAGGCAGAAGATCTCGTGCTGCGGGTACTGTGCGGCCAGGCGCTGCACGAGGTTGATCTCGGTCCCGACGGCGAAGGTCGTCGGCTCGGTCGCCGCCGCGATGGCTTTGCGGATCACGTCGGTGGACCCGGCCTCGTCTGCGGCGTCGACGACCTCCATCGGGCATTCGGGGTGCACGATGACGCGCACGCCGGGGTGCTCGGCGCGCGCCTTGTCGATCTGGTCGACGGTGAAGCGGCGGTGGACCGAGCAGAAGCCGTGCCAGAGGATGACGCGGCTGTCGTCGATGGCCTCGGGCGAGGAGCCGCCGAGCGGTTTGCGCGGGTTCCACATCGGCATCCGGTCCAGGGGGACGCCCATCGCCTTGGCGGTGTTGCGGCCGAGGTGCTGGTCCGGGAAGAACAGGACCCGACGGCCCCGCTCGAACGCCCACTCGAGGACGGTCCGCGCGTTCGACGAGGTGCACACGATCCCGCCGTGCCGACCGACGAAGCCCTTGATGGCGGCGCTGGAGTTCATGTAGGTGACGGGGATCACGGGGAGGAGGCCGGCGGCATCCGGGGTCTCCAGGTCGCCCAGCACGTCCGCGAGCTGCTCCCAGCACTCCTCGACCTGGTCGATGTCGGCCATGTCGGCCATCGAGCAGCCGGCCGCCAGGTTCGGCAGGATCACGGCCTGCTCGGGCCGGGAGAGCAGGTCCGCGGTCTCGGCCATGAAGTGGACGCCGCAGAAGACGATGGCCTCCGCCTCGGGACGGGACTTAGCGGCGCCGGCGAGCTGGAAGGAGTCGCCCACGTAGTCCGCGTGCCGGACGACCTCTTCGCGCTGGTAGAAGTGCCCGAGGACGACGACCCGGTCGCCGAGGGTGGCCTTGGCCGCGCGGATGCGGGCGTCCAGCTCCTCGTCCGAGGCCTCCCGGTACGCGGCCGGCAGCTCGCCCTGTCGCGGAGCGCCGGTGGGGATGACGTCACCCATCGAGGAGCCGGGACCGTAGCCCGGGCGGGTGTCGAAGTCCCACGGGCCGACGGCGAGGTCCGTCGAGCACGTGCTGTCCGTCGACGCGCCGGAGACGATCGCCTGGATGGCGTGGTCGACGGAGGGGTCGGTCGCCGGGCGGGACTGCAGGGTGAGGGGTGTCGCACTCATGGGTGTTCCGATCAGGGACGGGTGAGCGGGCCGCGATCGGCCAGCTCGACATCACGGTTGTAGCGGTACAGGCGGGCGGGACGGTGGCTGCCGGTACGGAAGCGCTCCGTCGGGATGAGGGTGTTCGAGGTGTCGACCTGACGACGGAAGTTCGCCGGGTCGAGGCGGCGGCCGAGGATCGTCTCGTTGACCTCGCGCAGGTCGGCGAGGGTGAACTCGTCCGGGAGCAGTCCGTGGGCGATCCGGCTGTAGCCGACCTTGTTGCGCAGACGCCACAGCGTGTACTCGACGATGTCGTTGTGGTCGAACGCCAGCGCGGGCAGCCGCGTCGCATCGAACCACTCGACGTTCTCGGGGGCGTCCCCGTCGCGGGCGTGCGCGGCGACCTGGGCATCGACCTCGTCGGCCCGCAGCAGCGCCCAGTACAGGATGGACACCACGCGAGTGGGGGAGCGGTCGACCGCGCCGAACGCGTACAGCTGCTCCAGGTAGCTCGGCGTGAGTCCCGTCGTCTCGGCGAGGGTGCGGGATGCCGCGGCATCCAGGCTCTCGTCCGGGGCGAGCCATCCACCGGGCAGTGCCCACCGGCCGCCGAACGGATCGCGCGTGCGGCGGACGAGGGGGAGCGACAGCACCGGGTCGTCGTGCTCCCCCCGGCGGACGCTGAAGATCACGGTCGAGACCGCGACGCGGATGCCGTCGTCGCGGGTGGTGTCGAGCTCACTTCGTGTCATGGTGACCATATCTCCGCGACGATCTTAGTGTCATATCGACTCGAAGGGCAAAGCCTCGTCGCTCCGGCTGTCTCACAGGGGTGAGCCGTACGCTGGCCGGAGGACTCTGGAGGTGCGGATGCCGATCATCGACATCGCCCTGATCGCGCTGCTGGCGATCGCTTTCATCGTGGGCATCGCCCGTGGCTTCCTCGCCACGGTCGGCTTCTTCGCCGGTCTCGCCGTCGGCGGGATCGCGGCCTACTGGGTCACGCCGCTCGTCGCGCAGTACGTGACGGACCCGCAGTGGCGCGGCGCCGCCATCCTCGGCGCAGGCGTCCTGCTGCTGATCATCGGCGCCGGCATCGGCAGCACCATCGGCCGCGCGGCGCGTCGCGGCGTCGACCGCATCAAGCTGCGCGTCCCCGAACGACTCCTCGGCGGGGCGATGAACCTGGCCGCCGGGGCGCTGGCCCTGTCCTTCATCGCGGGCGCGATCACGACCGCCGGCATGCCGGTCATCTCCGCCGCCCTCGCCTCGTCGACGGTCGTCCGCACCATCGACCGCATCACCCCGGAACCCGTGCGGGTCGCGCTCGCCGAGATCCGCGGAACGATCCTCGGCGACGGCATCCCGCGCCTGGGCGAGCTGATCGAGATCGGCGAGATACCGACCGCCCCCGAGATCGCCCTCGACGACCCCGCGCTCACCCGGGCGGCGCAGTCCGTCGCCCGAATCAGCGGCACCGCCTACGCGTGCGGCATCACCGCCAGCGGGACCGGGTTCGTCGTCGCGGACGACCGCGTCGTCACCAACGCCCACGTCGTCGCGGGAGTCGACGTGCCGCTCGTCGAACTGCCCGGCCAGGCCGCCCGCGAAGGCCGCGTCGTGTACTTCGACCCGAACGACGATCTCGCCGTGATCGCGGTGGACGGACTGGATGCCACCCCCCTGACGATCGTGCCGACCCTCGGCGTCGGCGCGGCGGCGGTCGTACAGGGCTATCCGTACGGCGGTCCGTTCACGTCCGGCAGCGCCCAGGTGCTGTCGGTGGGGACCGTGCCGGTGCCCGACATCTACGGCACGGCGACGGCTCCGCGCGACATCTACGCCCTCGGCGGGATCGTTCGACCGGGCAACTCCGGGGGACCACTGCTCACGCCGTCGGGTGAAGTCGCGGGTGTGGTCTTCGCCCGGAGCGAGGACGACGAGAACGTCGGTTACGCCATGACGACGACCGAGCTGGACCCCGTCCTCGCCCAGGCGGGCTCTCTCTCCGCGGCCGTCCCCGCCGGGAGCTGCACGACCGGCTGACCCGGTATCACCCGCGGTCCGCCGCTCCACCTCTCCCCGGACTCGCCTGCCGGGGGTGCATACGGTCGCCGCGTGGATGAACGGTATGCGATCGATCCAGCGGGGTTCCTCGACCTCTCCTCCGCCGTGGCGAAGGGTCTCGACGAGCTGAGGCGGACGGTGGATGCCGCGCGCTCCGCGCTGCGCGACGTCGGCGAGGCGCTCTCCCGAGCGAATGGACTCGCCGGCGCCTACGACGCGCTGACCGGACCGGTGGGACGCGGCTGTCGGGCTGCGGTCGAGCACGGGGGAGCGGTCCTGGGGGCGGCGCAGGAGGCGGTCGCCGCCTTCTGCCGGGCGGACGCGGAGATGGCGGCCGAAGCCACCCGGAGGGAGACGGCGAGCGGCGCGGACGGATGGCGTCCATGGTGACCTCTGCCGCCGACGTCCCGGACCTGCCGATAGATCCGCAGGCGCTGACCGCCGAGGTCGAGCGGTTGCGGTCCGGCGCGGCGGCCGTGCACGCGGCGTCCACGGATGTGTCGTCGGCGTGGAACGGTCTGCCCGCAACGGTCGAGTCGCCGCAGACCACCGAGCTGCTGTCGCAGATGCAGACCGTGCACGAAGCGATGACGGCGACGGTGGAGATGTCGGTGCAGGTCGCGGACATCCTCGACCAGGTGGCGGAGCAGATGCTGCGACTGAAGCAGCAGCGCGACCAGCTCGCTGGTGAGGTGGAGGCGCACCAACGGATGGTCGCTGCCCTGGACATCGACGAGGCCTCCCCGGGCGCCGGGACGGATCTCCAGGAACAGAGCCGGCACCTCCGTCGACAGATCGACGCCGTCATCGAGGAGGCCCGCTCGGACCTCGCGCGGCTCGGAGTGCCGCCGTGGGCGGTGGCGCGATTCGGCGACCGCGCCGTGACCGTCGGGCCACCGGTGCCGTTCGCGACGCGGGCGGCGGCGTTCAACGACGATACGACGTTGATCTACCTCGCGGCGCTCGCCGCGGGAGACGCCCGCCACGTCGAGGACCTTCTGCGCCGGCATCCGGAGTGGCGGGACCTCCTCGAGAACAAGCCGCCGTCCGCGGAGGCCGTCCGGCAGTGGTGGGACACGCTCGACGATCGCGCGCGCGCCGCGCTGGTGGCGGGGGCGCCGGAGCTGGTGGGCGCGCTGGGCGGGGTCCCGCCGCTCGACCGCGTGGCCGCGAACCGGCGCAACGCGCAACGTCGACGCGCCGAGGCGGCGGCGGAGTTGGCCCGGCTGGACGCGCCGGGGGAGTTCGAGCGGGACGCGGCGAATCTCGGACCGGACGCCGCCGAGACGGTGCGGGTCGACCGGCGCGCCGCCGTCGACCGGCTCCGCGCGGAGATCGCCTACCTCGACCGCGTCGATAAGGGTGAGGTCCAGCTCTTCCTCTTCCGGCCCGAGGACGACGAGATCGTCGAGATGATCGGCACGCCCGGCCCCGATACGGCCCGCGTCCTGACGTACGTGCCCGGCACGTTCACCACACGTCATTCGTTCTATCGCAACGAGGTGCAACAGGTGGCGGGGTGGATGGTGGAACGTGGCGCCGTGGACGTGGCGTTCGTCTGGAAGGGGACCGAGTTCCCCGGCGACGACGAGAACTCCGGCATGACCGGGCAGGCCGCGGGCATCCTTGAGGCGAATGGGCAGGAACGGGCAGCGCCGGCGGCATCCGACCTCGCGGGCTTCCGGACCGAGCTGGACAGCGACGCGTCGTTGAAAGCCGCGAGTCAGATCGGCATGGGGCACAGCTGGGGGTTGGTCCCGCTCACCGGAAGCGAGGCGGCCGGGGTGCACTACGACCAGGTTCATTCGCTCGCCGGTGCGTGGGTCCCGCCGGACTGGACGGCGTCCGGGGGTACCGACTACTTCCACTGGAGCTACGTGGACGCGCTCTCGATGGCGCAGGATGTCCTGCCGGTAGGCGAGGGCCGCAATCCTGATACGAGTCAGAGCTTCGAGTCTCACGTGTTCGCGCGGCAGGGGGACTTCCGGGCATCCCTCGATGATCCGAATGTCCTGGATCCGGTCGGCATTCCAGCGACAATCCACCCGCTCTTCAACCACAACTTAATCGCCCAGGACAGCCCGTCGAACCTGCCAGCGCTGAATGAGATGCGTAGGAGAATTCTTGATGACTGATCGGAAATGGCTGGCTGTTGTATTCGTCACCGTGTCTTTCATCGTGACGCTCTCCGGATGTAACGGAAGGACGAACGTGAATGACGAATTGACCGTTTCGGATGCGAAAGCCTCCACTCAGGCGGTGGAGCGTGAAATCGTCGAGAGGCTGCCGGGTGAGTACGTGGGCACCATCGAGCAGCTGGCGGCCGGATCTTTCCTCAGTTGTGTGGACGGCAGTTACCTGTGGTCGGGTTTCATCCGGGCGCAGATCACCGGTGACCCGGACGTGGCCACGCTGCTCGACCCCGTTATGGCGAAGTTTGAAAACAAGAAGGGATTTGAAGCGCGATACCGTGAAAGCCTGGGCGACCGTGTTCTGGACATCTCCAACGAGGACGGTGCGTTGTGGATTGTCAGCTATGAGCCGGCGCGTGCGGAATTGTCGGTCGATTCCGCTTCGGCTTGTTTTCGTCTCCCCGACGAGATCTGGCCCGGGGATCATTATTGACTCGAGTACGGACGTCGACAATCTCGCGGCGCTGAACCCGATGGCGCGGAAGGTGGCGCCGTAATGAGACCACGAGCTCTCGCAGCGGTGATGCTGACGCTGATCCTCGTCACTGTCGTCGGATGCGGAACAGGATCGAACGGGACGAAAATCTCACACTGGTCGATGCGAAACGTTATCTCTCAATCAGGTGAGCGCGAGATCGTGAGCGCCCTGCCTGAAGGCCTTGTCGCAGACATCAATCAGATGGACAAGGGATCCTTCCTGCAGTGTTCCCCGGACGGCGCGCAGCGATGGTCGAGTCATCTGACAGCGACCATTCACAGCGACCCGCTCCCAGGGGCCGTGATGGATGCGTTAGCCGACTACTTCTCCGCGAAGGAGCGATACGCCATCGGCCGTCGCACGCATGACGGTGAGCCCCTCCTCGATATCGCGACCGCTTTTGGTTTCCTCTCGGTCCTCCGCTACTGCGACGACCGCGACGAACTGTCCGTCGACTCGTTCTCCGCGTGCCTGCGGATGCCCGACGACATCTGGCCGGGGAGTCCATGTTGACCGCGGGGCGGTTACAGGGAAAGCTGCCGGCGAGATTTCCCGTCTGGACGCTTCGGGCGTGTTCGAGCGCGACGCGGCGCAGGTCGAACCTGACGCAGCCGCCACCGTGCAGGACGCAGGGCGCACCGCGCTCGAACGGCTCCGTCTGGAGCTCGTCCTTCGACTCGCATGTCTTCGATCTGCCTGGTGACTTCGCGGTCTCGTTCCAAGACCCCACGGTGCCTGACCCCACATTCGTGCCCCTCACGACCCATCCGCTCTACAACCACAACCTGATCGCGAGCAATAGCGAGGAGAACCTCGTCGCGCTCAATGAAATTTGGGGGGTGATCAAGAAATGAGGCGAGTATTGCCCTCCCTTGTCGTGACGATTGTGGGCCTGACATTCATACTTTCAGGGTGCCTGAAGGAGCAATCCGTGGTGGACAATGACCTCACGGCTGACGAGGCGAAACAATTAACTCAATCGGTGGAGATTCTGATGGCCGACGCCATCCCGTTGCCTTTTGTCGATAATGTCGCGCAGAAACCGAAGGGGCTGTTCCTCTCCTGTGGTCGAGGCGGCCATTCCTGCACGGGTTCCCTTCGCGTCGAGATCATTGGAAACCCGGAGGCTGAGGAGGTGTTAGGCCCGGTCGTCGCCAAGTTCGCTGGCCGAGACGACTTCTGCACGTCGACGCGTGAGGCGCAGGGGGACGCCATCGTAGACGTCCGAAATGAAGAGGGGGGTCTCTGGATCGTGCGTTACCTGCTCGAAGATGGTCTCGTCGTGATTCACTCCGGATCGCCCTGCTTCCACCTCCCCGACGACATTTGGCCCGGCGACCACTATTGACCCGTTCTTCGCTTGAGTTGCAGGTATCGACGGGCCCCGCGTGGCTTCCGACAATGGGGGTTCGTATTGAAACACGGAATCCCGGCTCGCTTCTCGGCTTTGGCGACAACTGTCCTGGCGGCGACGATTCTGTCGGCATGTGCACCCGGTGGGGCTCGCGTGAACGAGGATTTGGATGTCGCCGAGGCGAAGAGAGTGACGCAGGCCGTCGAGAATCAGATCGTCGACGCCGTACCCGCGCAGTTCGTCATCTCTCGTCATCAGATCGAGGCGGGCTCCTTCCTGAGCTGTGGTGACGGTGGTCACTCGTGGTCCGGGTTCGCTGCGGCGGAGATTGCCAATGACCCAGACCCCGGGGCTGTTCTCGACCCCATTGGAGCTGTTCTCGCTAGGCAATCGGGTTTCGCGACGGCATCTCGTGAGGATCAAGGCGACCAACTGCTCGACGTGCGGAGCGACGATGGCACGCTGTGGATCGTCCGCTACGACCGCGTCCGAGCAGAGCTTTCGGTCAACTCCTTCTCCGCATGCTTCCGCCTGCCCGAAGACATCTGGCCGGGGAGCCCGTATTGACCGCGGGGCGGGGCTGTGAGCAGCGGCGACAGCCAGTAGGCTGAGCCGCACAAGTCCACACGGCCCCATGATCGATGCGGGAGAGCTCCGGCGAACGCAGCCGGGCACCGAAGGAGCAAGCCTCCCCGCCAATCTCTCAGGTACGCGTACCGCGTCGATCGGGCCACTCTGGAAAGAGACCCGGATGCACCTTCCCGGGTCCGCCGACGGTGAAAGCCGCGCGTTCCGCGCGGTGAAACTCTCAGGCCCATGACAGAGGGGGAGTTCATTCAGACGCCGCCCGGCGTCTGACCGTCATCGCGAACGGCAGAACTCATGACCGACACCCCCGCTCCACCGCGCACCTCGCCGCTGCACGACCGGCACGAGGCCCTCGGCGCCTCGTTCACCGACTTCGGCGGCTGGAACATGCCCGTGCGCTACACCTCCGACCTCGCCGAGCATCACGCCGTGCGCCGCGCCGCGGGCCTGTTCGACATCTCACACATGGCCGAGCTGCTCGTCCACGGCGAGGCCGCACCCGGCTTCCTCGACTACGTGCTCGCCGGCCGCATCTCCACGATGAAGATCGGGAAGGCGAAGTACTCGCTCGTCCTCGCGGACAGCGGCGGCATCGTGGACGACGTCATCGTCTACCGCACCGGCCCCGAGAACTTCCTCGTCATCGCCAACGCCGGCAACCGGGATGCCGTCAACGCGGCGTTCGACCGCGCCGCGCAGACCTGGCCGACCGCCCGCGCCTTCCTGGCGGAGCGCGCGGACGGACACGACTTCGCCCTCGTCTCGGGCGCGGACCTGCCCGTCGTCGAGGACGTCACCGACCAGTACGCGCTCATCGCGCTGCAGGGACCGGAGGCGCGCGGCATCCTGAGCTCCACCCCGAAGGTCGAGATCACCGGGACCGCCCTCGACGACCTGGGCTACTACGCCTGGACCGACGGGACGTTCGACGGCGCTCCGCTCTTCGTCGCCCGGACCGGTTACACCGGGGAGGACGGCTACGAGCTCCTCGTCCCCGTGGCCCAGGCTGGTGCGCTGTGGGACGCCGTGCTCGCCGCCGGCGGGGACGCGGGACTCGTGCCGTGCGGCCTCGCGGCGCGCGACACCCTACGCCTCGAGGCCGGGATGCCGCTCTACGGACACGAGCTGTCCCGCGACATCACGCCCGCGCAGGCCGGACTCGGTCGCGTCGCGGCATCCGACAAGCCGGTCTTCGTCGGCAAGGACGGCCTGTCGTCCGGTCCCGCGGACGCTCCCGTCCTGGTCGGGCTCGTCTCGGAGGGGCGCCGCGCCGGCCGCGCCGGATACACCGTCCTCCAGGGCGACACCGCCGTCGGCGAGATCACCAGCGGAGCCCTCAGCCCCACGCTCGGACACCCCGTCGCCATGGCGTTCGTCACCCCGACGTCCGCCGCGCCTGGAACCGAACTGACCATCGACGTGCGCGGGACCCGCATCCCCGCCACCGTCACCGCCCTGCCCTTCTACCGGAGAAACGCATGACCGACCTCACCGCCCTCAGCTACACCTCCGAGCACGAGTGGATCGCCCTCGACGGCGACATCGCGACGGTCGGTATCACCGACTTCGCCGCAGAGAAGCTCGGCGACGTCGTCTTCGTCGACCTGCCCTCCGCCGACGCAGCGGTCGCCTCCGGCGACGTGTGCGGCGAGATCGAGTCGACCAAGTCGGTCGGCGAGCTCTACGCGCCCCTCGACGGCACCGTCGTCGAGGTCAACGACGCCGTGGTGGACGACCCGTCGCTCGTCAACGCCGACCCGTTCGGCGACGGCTGGCTCGTCAAGATCCGCATCGACGGCGGACTGCCCGACGGCCTGCTCGACCGCGCCGCCTACGAGGAGCTCACCGCATGAGCACCCTCCTCCCTCCGCGCACCGCCGCGGGAACGCCCGCCGTCTTCGTCGACCGTCACATCGGCATCGACGCGGACGCGCAGGCCCGCATGCTCGAGGTCGTCGGCTACGACAGCGTCGAGGCGCTTGTCGAGACCGCCGTGCCGGCATCCATCCACGTTCAGCCCCGCGCGACGAGCTCGCTGCCCCCGGCCGCCACGGAGGCCGAGGCTCTGGCCGAGCTGCGCGCGCTCGCGACCGCCAACCGGAGCGCCCGGCCGATGATCGGCCTCGGCTACTACGACACCCTCACCCCGTCGGTGATCGCGCGGAACGTGCTCGAGAACCCCTCCTGGTACACCGCGTACACGCCCTACCAGCCGGAGATCTCGCAGGGACGTCTCGAGGCGCTCATCAACTTCCAGACGATGGTCACCGACCTGACGGGCCTCGCCACGGCGAACGCCTCGATGCTCGACGAGTCCACCGCCGTCGTCGAGGGCATGCTCGTGGCCCGACGCGCGTCGAAGGCGAAGACCGACGTCTTCCTCGTCGACGTCGATGCCCTCCCGCAGACCAAGGCCCTGCTGCTCCACCGCGCGGCGGCCGTCGGCATCCGCATCGAGGAGACGTCGTTCAGCGGCGACCTCCCCGCGGCGTTCGGCGCGTTCGTCCAGTACCCCGGCGCCACCGGCCGCGTGTGGGACTTCTCGACCGTCGCCGAGACCGTCCACGCCGCGGGCGGGCTCGTCGTGGCCGCGGCCGACCTGCTCGCGCTCACCCTGCTGCGCTCGCCCGGCTCCCTCGGCGCCGACATCGCCGTGGGGACGACGCAGCGCTTCGGCGTCCCGCTCGGCTTCGGCGGACCGCACGCCGGATACATGGCGGTCCGCGCCGGTCTCGAGCGCCAGCTTCCCGGGCGCCTGGTCGGCGTGTCCCAGGATGCCACCGGGCACCCGGCCTACCGCCTGTCGCTCCAGACGCGCGAACAGCACATCCGCCGCGAGAAGGCGACGTCCAACATCTGCACCGCGCAGGTGCTCCTCGCCGTCATGGCGGCGATGTACGCGGTGTACCACGGGCCGCAGGGGCTGACCGCGATCGCCTCCCGCGTCGCGCGGACCGCCGACGCCCTGGCATCCGGTCTCCGCTCCGCCGGCGTCGACCTCGTCGACGACGCGTTCTTCGACACCGTGCGCGCTCGCGTCCCACAGCGTGCGCAGGAGGTTGTCGGACGGGCTCGGGATGCCGGCATCCAGCTGCTCCGGGTCGACGACGACACCGTGGGGGTGTCGGTGGACGAGACCACCACACCGGCCGACGTGGCGCAGGTGCTCGGCGCGTTCGGGCTGCCGTCCGGCGTCGTCGACCTCGACGGCGCGATCGCGCTGCGCGGCGTCGTGGAGGCGCTGCACCGCGTCGAGGAGTTCCTGACGCACCCGGTCTTCCACACGCACCGCAGCGAGACGTCGATGATGCGCTATCTCAAGTCGCTCGCCGACCGCGACTACGCGCTCGACCGCGGCATGATCCCGCTCGGCTCCTGCACGATGAAGCTGAACGCGGCGACGGAGATGGCCGCCGTGTCGTGGCCGGAGTTCTCGCGGGTGCACCCGTTCGCCCCCGAGGCGGACGTGCACGGCTACCTCGAGATGATCGACCAGCTCGAGCGCTGGCTCGCCGAGGTCACCGGGTACGACGCGGTGTCGCTGCAGCCGAACGCCGGCTCGCAGGGTGAGCTGGCCGGCCTCCTCGCCATCCGCGGCTACCACCTGTCCCGCGGCGACGAGGACCGCACCGTCTGCCTCATCCCGTCGTCGGCGCACGGCACGAACGCGGCCTCGGCGATCCTCGCCGGCATGAAGGTCGTCGTCGTCGCGTGCGACGAGGCCGGCAACGTCGACCTCGACGACCTGCGCGCGAAGATCGCGCAGCACGCCGAGGCCCTTTCGGCGCTGATGATCACGTACCCGTCGACGCACGGCGTGTACGAGCACGACGTGCTCGACATCACGCGGGCCGTGCACGACGCCGGCGGCCAGGTCTACGTCGACGGCGCCAACCTCAACGCCCTGCTCGGCTTCGCCCGCTTCGGCGACCTGGGCGGCGACGTCTCGCACCTCAACCTGCACAAGACGTTCGCCATCCCGCACGGTGGCGGCGGCCCGGGCGTGGGTCCGGTCGCGGCGAAGGCGCACCTCGCGCCCTTCCTTCCGTCGCACCCGTTCTCGCAGCGCGCCGCGCACGCGGGCGGGGTGTTCGACGGCGGCCCGGTGTCGGCCGCGCCGTACGGCTCCGCGGGGATCCTCCCCATCTCATGGGCGTACGTCCGCATGATGGGCGCCGAGGGTCTGCGGCAGGCGACCGCCGCCGCGGTGCTGTCGGCCAACTACATCGCGGTCCGTCTGCGCGATCACTACCCGGTGCTCTACGCCGGCGAGGGCGGGCTCGTCGCGCACGAGTGCATCCTCGACCTGCGTCCGCTCAAGGAGCAGACCGGTGTCACCGTCGACGACGTCGCCAAGCGCCTCATCGACTACGGCTTCCACGCGCCGACGATGTCCTTCCCCGTGGCCGGCACCCTGATGGTCGAGCCGACGGAGAGCGAGGACCTCGCCGAGCTGGACCGGTTCGTGGATGCCATGATCGCCATCAAGCAGGAGGCCCTCGCGGTCGCGGCGGGGGAGTGGCCGGCGGACGACAACCCGCTGGTGAACGCTCCGCACACGGCCGAGACGGTCGTGGTGGGCGAGTGGGACCACCCCTACTCGCGCGAGACCGCCGTGTACCCGGTGCGCTCGCTCGTGCGCGGCAAGTACTGGCCCCCGGTGCGCCGCATAGACCAGGCGTACGGCGACCGAAACCTCGTCTGCTCCTGCCCGCCGCCCGAGGCGTTCGCCTGACCCACCGGTAGTGCGACGCCGCGGGGCACCTCTCCTTCGACCGGGGGAGGTGCCGCGCGGCATCCCCTCGATAAACGCTCTCTGCACCGAGAAACGCGCACACCCGGCGTTTCTCGGGGCGGAGAGCGTTTCTCGCCGGCCGGCAGGAGCCGCCCGCCTCACAGCGGGCGGCATAGCGGCGGACGATAGGGTGCCGACGTGCACCACGGGCAGAAACTCGACACGACCGGCCGCCTGCGCCTGACCGCCGTGCTGATCGCCGCGGCGGTCGCCCTCACCGGGTGTACCCCGCCGGAACAGGCGGCGCGGGAGGAACCCGCCGCACCCACGCGGGTGAGCATCGGGGTCGTCGGCGAGCTGACCAGCTTCAACGCGGCGACGGCGACCGGCGACACGGCCGCGAACCGCGCCGTCTCCGCACTCATGGACGAGCGGCTCGGATCCCTCGACGGCGACCTCCAGGTCGTTCCCAACAAGGGGCTCGGCCGCATCACCCGCGTCGAGAACGACCCGCTGACGGTGACGTACGAGATCTTCCCCGACCGCACGTGGTCCGACGGCACCCCCGTCTCGGTCGACGACCTCCTCTTCGGCTGGGCGGTCACGTCGCACTGGTTCGACGACGCGACCTACGACGACGCGGGGAACGTCGTGTCCGGCACCCGCTACTTCGACACCGCGGCGCAGCTCGACGACATCGGCCGGACCGCGCGTCCCTCCGTCGATCGCACGAGCGACACGCTCACGCTGCGCTACGACGAGCCCTTCGCCGACTGGAACCGCCAGTGGCTCCTCGACCGCCCGGTCCACGTCGTGGCCGAGCGCGCCGGCGTGTCGGTGAGCGACCTCATGACGGCCATCCGCACCGCGCCTCCGGGGAACCCCGCGGCCCCCACCACCCCCAATCCCGTGCTCGCCGCCGCCGCGGCGGCCTGGAACACGGGCTTCGACGTGCCCGAGGGCGAGGCGGCCGATCCCACGGCAGCGGTCGCGGCCGGTCCATGGACGGTCGCCGCCGTCACCCCGGACCAGCTCACGCTGGAGCGCCGCGACGACTACGAGGGCGAGCACGAGCCCGAGGTCAGCGAGCTGATCGTCCGCTTCTATCCGGACCGCGCGGCGCAGCTCGACGCCGTCGAGAGCGGGCAGGTCGACCTCGCCAACCTGGGGGACGTGGACGCTTCCGAGATCGCCACACTCGAGCAGGCCGGCGTGCAGGTGCTCGCGGGCCCCACGACGCAGGCGTTGCAGCTCCGCTTCACTCCGGGCACCCTGCCGTCGCTCCGCGAGGCGGTCTCGCTGGCCATCGACCGCGAGGCGCTCGTCGACGACGTCATCCGCCCGGCCCGACCC
This sequence comes from Microbacterium sp. LMI1-1-1.1, assembly GCF_040815675.1. Lineage (NCBI taxonomy): Bacteria > Bacillati > Actinomycetota > Actinomycetes > Micrococcales > Microbacteriaceae > Microbacterium > Microbacterium sp. LMI1-1-1.1. Next base: position 412,759 of record NZ_JBFPNN010000001.1, read on the forward strand.
GATGCGCAGCCGCTGCAGTCGTTCCTCAGCTCGCCCGCGACGGGGGAGCTGTACACGGACCTCGTCTCCGGCAACGGGGCGCCCGGCACGGGCGCCGACGTCGACGGCGCGCAGGCCGCCCTGGACGGCGAGCCCGCGACGGTGCGCATCGCCCACGACTCCGACGACCCGGTGTCGGCGGCGGTGTTCGCGCAGATCACGACCATGGCGTCGCGCGCCGGCATCACCGTCCGCGGTCCCGCCGCCGGCGAGATCCCCGACGCCTCGCTCACCTGGGTGGGGGAGGACGAGAGCCTCTACCGCTCGGCGCGGGATCGACTGGCCCGAGGGGTGGACCCGGCGGACGCCGTCGCCGCCTTCGCACGCCTACGCGTCGAGACCGACCCCGTGGGGGTGCTGGAGCAGGCCAAGCAGATCGACCGCGCCCTCTTCGGCACCTTCGCGGGGGTCCCGCTGCTGGAGCGGACCGGAGCGGTCGCCGTGAAGGACGGCGTCGGGGGAGTGACCTACACGTCCGAGCCGGACGGCGTCCCGCCGGCGTTCTGGGACTGGACGCCCGCGGCATCCTGAATCCCGTCGACCGCGCCGGTCACGACGCAGGCGGGGCGAAGATCGCGGGCCACCAGGCGGCCGCGAGCGGGTAGCCGACGAAGGCGACGATGTCGATGACGGTGTGCGCGACGACCAAGGGCATCACGCGGCCCCACCGTTTGTAGCACCAGCCGAACACGAGGCCCATGACGACGTTCCCGAGGGCCGAGGGCCAGCCCTGGTAGAGGTGGTAGCTCCCGCGCAGGAGCGCGGTCGACACGATCACCCACGTCCACGACCACCCGAGCCGTCGCAGCCGGTCGAAGAGGTAGCCGAGGAAGATGACCTCCTCGGTGAGGCCGGCGCGCAGGGCGGCGAGGACCAGGAGCGCGATCACCCACCACGAGGAGTCGAGCGGCGCCGGGACGACCGCGATGCTCTGCCCGATGGAGCGGCCGATCGCGTAGACGCCGATGCCCGGCGCCCCGATGACCGCCACCAGGAGCAGACCGCGGAGCACGTCGACGCCGAAGCCGCGGAAGTCCAGCCCGATGCGGCGGAGAGCGTTCCCCGTCGGCTCCCACAGCAGGTAGACGACGAGGGCGACCAGGGCGAGCGAGAAGAAGATGTCGAGGAACTGGTAGACGGCGTCCCAGACGGGCTCCGCCGCGCGCGACGGGTTCAGCTGCGCCTGCTGCTGCGAGATCGGCGCCCGCAACGACGCCCGCAGGAACGACACCATCGAATAGATCGCGGACTGCCCGACGCTCACGAGCAGGATGAGCGCGATCTCCCACCCGAGTCGCCGGCGGGCGCGGTCACCGGGGGCGAGGGCCGGCGGGAACGGTCCGGTGGGAGCGTCGACGGAGGGATGCCACTTCACACCTGCGATTCAACACCGCCCCGGCCGCGGCCGGTCCCGGCATCCGGCAGAACATGGCCCGTCCATAGCGGGTGTTCGAAAAGGTCTCGAATTCCGCCGAGAAGGCCAGTCTGCGCACTTTGCTCTGCACATCCGGCCACAGGTTAAAGGTGTGTAACGGTTGCCGCCGAAGTTTTGACCATCGCGAATCGTTTACTTATCGTTTCCCTATCCCCGGCCGCCCTTTCCCTCGGGCGAGCGCGGCCGAAACCCGCACCTCACCAGGAGGACACGTGTCCGAATTCACGCGGCGCAACCGCGCACTGACGGCGGGAGCAGGAGTCGCGATCGCGGCCCTCGCCCTCGCCGGCTGCACGACCACCCAAGACAGCAACGGTGGCGACTCCGGCTCGAGCGAGGGTGGCACGATCACCATCGCGACGACCAACGCCTTCACCTCGTTCAACGGCGACACCCCCGAGGCGAACCTCGACACCAACGGCATGGTCGGCTACCTGACCGGTGTCAGCGGCGGCCTCGGCCTCGGCGGCTTCCTGCGCCTGGACAGCGACTTCAGCGTTCTCCCCAACACCGACTTCGGCACCTACGAGACGGTCTCCGAGGACCCGCTCACGGTGAAGTACACCCTGAACGAGGGCCTCACCTGGTCCGACGGCGAGCCCATCAACGCTGATGACATGCTCGTCAACTGGGCCATCTCCTCGGGCTACTACGACGACGCGGTCCTCGACGCCAGCACGGGCGACGTGACCAACGGCGGCACGCAGTACTTCAGCCTCGCCGGCAGCACCGCCGGTCTCGACACCACCTCGTTCCCGGAGATCGGCGACGACAACATGTCGATGACGATCACCTACGGCACGCCCTACGTGGACTACGAGCTGTTCAACCCGATCGGCAAGCCGGCCCACGTCCTCGCCGAGAAGGCGGGCGTCTCGGAGGCCGACTTCATCGAGCTGCTGAACACCCTCCCCGAGGGCAACCCCGAGGCCCCCGTCGAGACCAACGCGACGCTCAAGGCCGCGGCGGACTTCTGGAACACCGGCTACGACGTCACGTCGATGCCGACCGACGAGAGCCTCCTCGTCGCGAGCGGTCCGTTCATCGTGACGGACTTCACCGCGGAGCAGAGCATCACGCTCGGCAAGAACCCCGAGTACACGGGTGACATGTCGCCCGCCTACGACCAGCTGATCATCCGCTTCATCGGCGACTCGAACGCGCAGGTCACGGCCCTCCAGAACGGCGAGGTGCAGGCCATCCAGCCGCAGGCCTCCGCCGACACGCTCACCGCGCTCGAGAACGCCAACGCCACCGTGCACTCCGGCGACCAGCTCGCGTACGACCACGTCGACCTGAGCTTCGGCGGTGTCTTCGCCGACGCCAACGTCCGCGAGGCCTTCCTCAAGACGATCCCGCGTCAGCAGATCCTCGAGTCCATCGTCACCCCGGTGAACCCCGAGGCCGAGGTCCTGAACTCGCAGATCTTCCTGCCGACGGACGGCGACCAGTACACCACCGCCGTCGAGGCGAGCGGCTACGACCAGTACACGGAGCCCGACATCGAGGGTGCCAAGGCGCTCCTCGCCGGTGCCACCCCGACGGTGCGCATCCTCTACAACACGAACAACCCGAACCGTGTCGACAGCTTCCGCGCCATCCAGCAGTCGGCCCAGCAGGCGGGCTTCGTGATCGAGGACGCCGGCTCGCCGGACTGGAGCTCGCTCCTCGGCAGCGGCAGCTACGACGCGTCCATCTTCGGATGGGTCTCGCCGGGCGCCGGTAACGCCGCTCTCCCGCAGATCTTCAAGACCGGCGGTGGCGGAAACTACAACAACTACAGCAACGCCGAGGTCGACGCGCTCGTCGACCAGAGCCAGGTGACGGTCGACGCCGACGAGCTGGCCGACCTCAAGGTGCAGATCGACGCCGCGACGGCGCAGGACTTCTACGGCCTGCCGCTGTTCCAGTCGCCGGGTCTGTTCGCCGACAACGGTTCCGTGACCGGTGTCACCTACTTCGGTGGCCAGACGGGCATCGTGTGGAACGCACAGGAGTGGACGCTGGCGGGCTGATAACCCCCGCATAGTCCCTCGTGAGGCGCCGGAGCTCGGCTCCGGCGCCTCACCTCGTGTGCGCGAGGCGACCTTTCCTGCGCGTACGCGACTATCCTTTCCAAGGCGCTTCCCCCGAGCGTCGCCTACCCGATCGAAAGAAGTCCCATCGCGATGGTCGGATTCATCCTCAGGCGCATCGCCGTCTCGATCCTGGTCCTGCTCGCAGCGTCGTTCATCATGTACGTGCTGGCCGCCAACTCCGGCGACCCCCTCATGGACCTGCGCGAGAGCACCGCTGCCAACCGTGACCAGCTCATCGCCGCCCGCGTCGCGGCCCTGGATCTGGACGTGCCCCCGCCGCTGCGGTACTTCCTGTGGCTCGGCGGAGCGGCCAGCTGCCTCATCCCCTTCGCCGGGAGCTGCGACCTCGGACTGACCATCAGCAACGCGCCGGTCCTGGAGATCCTCCCGACCGCCGTCGTCTCGACGCTGCAGCTGGTCACCGCGTCCTTCGTCCTCGCCATCGTGCTGGGCATCGTCGTCGGCGTCGTGTCGGCGCTGCGCCAGTACAGCGGTTTCGACTTCGGCATCACCCTGCTGAGCTTCTTCCTCTTCTCCCTGCCGTCGTTCCTCGTCGCCGTGCTCCTGAAGGAGTTCCTGGCGCTCGGGTTCAACAACTTCCTGCAGTCGGCCACCGCCATCCCGGTCTGGCTCATCGCGCTCCTCGCGGTGATCGCGGCCGTCGTGTGGCAGGCCATGATCGGCGGGGACACGCGCCGCCGGCTGATCGTCGCCGGTGTCGCCGCCGCCGCCACGGTCGCCCTGCTCGTGTACTTCAACGTCACCGACTGGTTCCGCAACCCCGGCTTCGGCCCCGTCGGCCTGCTGCTGCTCATCGCGGGCGTGGTCGTCATCACGACGGCCCTCATCTCGGGCCTCGCCAACCGCCGCGCCCTCATCGTCGCCGCGATCAACGGTGCGATCGCCTACATCGCGTACTTCGCTCTGCAGGGGCTGTTCGACATCTCGACGGTGGCCACGGTCATCATCCTCTTCGTCGCCGCGGTGGCGATCGGGCTCGTGACCGGCTTCGTGCTCGGCGCCCCCGACCGCGGCATGACCGCCCGCATCGGCGCGATCGTGGCGTTCTTCTCGTTCGGCCTGGTCATCCTCGACCGTTACATGCAGTCCTGGCCCGCCTACGTCGGCAGCCCCCGCATCAACGGGCGCCCGATCGCCACGGTCGGTGCCGCCACCCCCGGGTTCTCCGGCGACATGTGGATCAGCGGGATCGACACCTTCACCCACCTGCTGCTGCCGACCATCTCGCTCCTGCTCATCTCGTTCGCCGGATACACGCGGTACGCCCGTGCCGGAATGCTCGAGGTGCTGAACCAGGACTACATCCGGACGGCGCGTGCGAAGGGTCTGCCGGAGCGGACCGTCATCATGCGCCACGGTTTGCGCAACATGCTCATCCCCATCGTCACGCTCGTGGCGACGGACGTGGGCGCGATCCTCGGTGGTGCGGTCATCACCGAGCAGGTCTTCGCCATCCCCGGGATGGGGCAGCTGTTCGTGGCATCCATCCAGCGCGTCGACGTGAACCCGGTGATGGGGTACTTCCTCGTCATCGCGGTCACCGCCATCGTCTTCAACTTCCTGGCCGATCTCGCCTACGCGGCGCTCGACCCCCGCGTGCGAGTGGTCGCATGATCGCCGCCGTCCGATTCCCGGAGGTCTCCCGATGACCCAGATGCTTCCCGAGCCCGCGCACGTGGACGCGCCGGCTCCCGCCGACGAGCGGAACACGGTCGGAGTGAGCCAGGGACGGCTCGTCCTGCGCCGGTTCCTCGCGAACAAGGTCGCCGTCGTGTCCGGCATCCTGTTCCTCCTGCTGGCCGTCTTCTCGATCTCGGCGATCGGCTTCGGACCGGTGCCCGGATGGTGGAAGTACGACTACACGACGCTGAACGCGCAGAACAACGGCGGTGCGCCGACCCTCTCGGTGTTCCCCTTCTCGCTCGGCGACCACCCGTTCGGTCAGGACCGCATCGGCATCGACTACTTCGCGATGACGATGCGCGGCATCCAGAACTCGATCCTCGTGATGCTCATCATCAGCATCACGGGGACCGCGGTCGGCACGATCATCGGCGCCCTCGCGGGGTACTACCGCGGCTGGGTGGACGCGGTGCTCATGCGCATCACCGACGTCTTCATCGTCATCCCGATCATCGTCATCGGTGCCGTCGTCGGTCGCGCGACGGGTGGCCTCGGCGTCATCCCGCTGGCGTTCTTCCTGGCGATGGTGTCCTGGACGACGATCGCGCGCCTCGTGCGGGCGGAGTTCCTGTCGCTGCGCGAGCGCGAGTTCGTCGAGGCCGCGCGCGTGGCCGGGGCGAGCGACGCCCGCATCATCTTCAAGCACATCCTGCCCAACGCCATCGGCGTGGTGATCGTCGCAGCGACCCTGCTCGCGGCCTCGGCCATCCTGCTGGAGACGGCGTTGAGCTACCTGCAGCTCGGTGTGCGTCCGCCGGACGTCTCGCTCGGCCTGATCATCTCGGACAACCAGTCGGCGTTCTCGACGCGTCCGTGGCTGTTCTGGTGGCCGGCGGTCTTCATCGTCCTGCTCGCCGTGCTCGTCAACTTCGTCGGCGACGGCCTCCGCGACGCGTTCGACCCGCGTCAGAAGCGCTTCTCGCTGCGTCGCACGAAGGAGCAGGCCGGCCCGTCGGTCACCGCTCCCGCCAGCACGCAGGCGCGCGTGCACCCGGAGACCCCGTCGTCATGACGGTCGCCCTCCCGCGGGGCCTAGCCCAGGACCACCGCCGCGACGAGACCCGCCGCGCCGGCGACCAGCAGCAGCAGGTTGTCGACGCGGACGGCGGGCTCCACGCGGACGGTCTCGGCGATGCCCGCCTCGACGCGACCCGCGTCGCGGAGCGCGTACCAGCGCGCGCGCACCAGCTCGGCCGCGCGGCCGGAGTCGGTGCCCGGCAGCTCGCCCGGACGCAGCTGCGCGGCGGACGGGTCCTCGCTGCGGCGGTGCGCGCGGGCGGCGCGAAGCGAGCCGGTGGCTCCGGGCGCCGGTGCGGCGGTGGCGCTGATGCGGCGGCCCGGGGTGTGCAGCTGCAGGGCGTAGCGCGTGTCCACGTGGATGAGCGCGGCCCACGGCACGCGGTAGCGCAGCACGATGTTGTCGACCTGCACCGCCTCGTCGTCGACCGTGACGGACGGCGACCACAGGATGCCGGTGACCAGGGCGGCCGCGCCGAGGGCTCCCACGACCACCAGGGCCGGTGCGTCGGTCGCTCCGGGCGTCACGAGCAGGCCGATCGCCACGACGGCGATGATCGCCCAGACGATGCCGCACAGGACACGGGTGAACGTCGAACGGAACGTCTGGCGTGGCATCCCCCGATTCTTTCATTCCCCGATCACTCACTCCCGCTGCGCGGGACCGAGAGGACATTCTCATGAGCACGACCGAGAAGGCCGCTATCCCGGCCCTGGAGATGACCGACCTCAGCGTCGACTTCGCGGTCGACGACGTCTGGGTTCCCGCCGCCAAGCACCTGACGTACTCGATCGCCCGCGGTCAGGTCGTCGCGGTCGTCGGCGAGTCGGGCTCGGGCAAGAGCGTCAGCTCGATGGCCGTGCTCGACCTGCTGCCGCGGAACAGCCGCGTCACGGGCAGCATCAAGGTGAACGGCCGCGAGGTGACCGGTCTGTCGACGTCGCAGATGCGGCAGCTGCGCGGACCGGAGGTCGCCGCGATCTTCCAGGAGCCGATGACGGCCCTGAACTCGGTCCTCACGGTGGGCTCGCAGATCATCGAGGCGCTGCGCGCGCACACCCCGATCGCGCCGACGCAGGCGAAGGCCCGCGCGCTGGAGCTGCTCGACATGGTCGGCCTGCCCGACCCGGCGAAGGCGTTCGCCTCCTACCCGCACCAGCTGTCGGGCGGTCAGCGCCAGCGCGCCATGATCGCGCAGTCCATCAGCCTGGAGCCCGCGCTGCTCATCGCCGACGAACCGACGACCGCGCTCGACGTGACGGTGCAGGCGGAGATCCTCGACCTCATCCGCGACCTCCGCGACCGCCTGGACTCCGCCGTCCTCCTCATCACGCACGACATGGGCGTGGTCGCCGACCTCGCGGACTGGATCGTCGTGATGAAGTCCGGCGACATCGTCGAGCAGGGACCCGCGGCTCAGGTGCTCGGTGCGCCGAAGGACCCGTACACCAAGGAGTTGCTGGCCTCGGTGCCGCGCCTGGGGGAGACCCTCGAGGGCGAGAGCACCGTCGACGTCGTCGAGGCGCTGGCCACGGCCGTCGCCGAGGGCCCGGCCCGCACCGAGGCGATCGCCCTCGCCGCGGCCGCGCCCGAGATCGCGCACCCGGTCCTGCAGCTCGACAACGTGTCGATCGAGTACGGAAAGAAGGGGCGCGTCGCGGCCTTCCGTGCTGTCGACGACGTGACGCTCGGCATCGCGGAGGGCGAGATCGTCGGCCTCGTCGGCGAGTCCGGATCGGGCAAGTCGACCATCGGCCGCGCCGCGATCGGTCTGCAGCCGATTGCCGACGGCCGCCTCGTGGTCGACGGCGTGGACATCTCGAGCGGGTCGCGCAAGCTCATCAAGTCGCTGCGTCGCCGCGTCGGCATCGTCTTCCAGGACCCGTCGTCCTCGCTCAACCCGCGTCTGCCGATCGGCGAGTCCATCGGCGAGCCGCTGCTCCTGGCCGGCGAGGCCAAGGGGGCGGCGCTGGACGCGCGGGTGGAGAAGCTCCTCGACGAGGTTCGCCTGCCGCGCAGCTACCGCAACCGGTACCCGCACGAGCTGTCGGGCGGTCAGAAGCAGCGCGTCGGCATCGCGCGGGCTCTCTCGCTGCAGCCCCGGCTGCTCGTCGCGGACGAGCCGACGAGCGCGCTCGACGTGTCCGTGCAGGCCCGCGTGCTGGAGCTGCTGAGCGAGCTGCAGAAGGAGCACCGCTTCGCCTGCCTGTTCATCAGCCACGACCTCGCCGTCGTCGACGCGATGGCCGACCGCATCGTCGTGCTCAACCGCGGCAAGATCGCCGAGCAGGGCACCCGCGACGAGATCCTCCGCGCGCCGAAGGAGCCGTACACGCAGCGCCTCATCGCCGCGATCCCGGTGCCCGACGTGGAGGTGCAGGCGGCCCGCCGCGAGCTGCGCCACCAGCTCCTCGAGGGCGACGCGACGCGCTGACCGACGTCCGACGAAGGGCGGGATCCTGTGGGGTTCCCGCCCTTCGTCGTCCCCTGCCGGGAGTGTCGCCGCGGGCCGGTAGACTGGCAGGGCCCGATTTCCGGGCGTCACCCAAAACTTCCTGGAGACCCTCCATGGCGCACGCCCTCCGTCCTGACCTCCGAAACGTCGCGATCGTCGCGCACGTCGACCACGGCAAGACGACGCTCGTCGACGCCATGCTCCGCCAGACCGGCTCGTTCGGCGACCACGCGCACGTCGAGGAGCGCGCGATGGACTCGAACGACCTCGAGCGCGAGAAGGGCATCACGATCCTCGCCAAGAACACGGCGATCACCTACAACGGCATCCACACCGAGGTGCCCGTGACGATCAACGTCATCGACACCCCGGGCCACGCCGACTTCGGCGGCGAGGTCGAGCGCGGTCTGTCGATGGTGGACGGCGTCGTCCTGCTCGTGGACGCGTCCGAGGGCCCGCTGCCGCAGACCCGCTTCGTGCTCCGCAAGGCGCTCGAGGCCAAGCTCCCCGTCATCCTCCTGGTCAACAAGACCGACCGTCCCGACGCGCGCATCGCCGAGGTCGAAGAAGAGGCGCACGACCTTCTGCTCGGTCTCGCGTCCGACCTCGTCGACGACGTGCCCGACCTCGACGTCGACGCGCTGCTCGACGTGCCGGTCGTCTACGCCTCCGGCCGTGCGGGTGCGGCATCCCTCACCCGTCCCGCCAACGGCGCCCTGCCCGACAACGACGACCTCGAGCCGCTGTTCGCCGCGATCCTCGAGCACGTGCCGGCCCCCTCCTACGACGACGAGGCGCCGCTGCAGGCGTGGGTCACCAACCTCGACTCGAGCCCGTTCCTGGGCCGTCTCGCCCTGCTGCGCGTCTTCAACGGCACGCTCAAGAAGGGGCAGACGGTGGCCTGGGTGCGTTCCGACGGCACCACGAGCAACGCCCGTATCACCGAGCTGCTGAAGACCCGCGCGCTCGAGCGCTTCCCGGCCGAGGACGCCGGCCCCGGCGACATCGTCGCCATCGCGGGCTTCCCCGACATCACCATCGGCGAGACCATCGCCGACCCCGAGGACGTCCGGCCGCTCAAGGCGATCACCGTCGACGACCCGGCGATCTCGATGACGATCGGCACCAACACCTCGCCCCTCATGGGCAAGGTCAAGGGCCACAAGCTCACCGCCCGCATGGTCAAGGACCGCCTCGACCGCGAGCTCATCGGCAACGTCTCGCTCAAGGTCGTCGACATCGGCCGTCCCGACGCGTGGGAGGTCCAGGGGCGCGGCGAGCTCGCGCTGGCCATCCTCGTCGAGAACATGCGCCGCGAGGGCTTCGAGCTCACCGTCGGCAAGCCCCAGGTGGTCACCAAGCGCGGTGAGGACGGCAAGCTCAAGGAGCCGTTCGAGCACCTGACCATCGACGCCCCCGAGGAGCACCTCGGCGCGATCACCCAGCTCATGGCCGCCCGCAAGGGCCGCATGGACAACATGACCAACCACGGCACCGGCTGGGTGCGCATGGAGTTCGTCGTCCCGTCCCGCGGCCTCATCGGATTCCGCAGCGAATTCCTCACGATCACGCGCGGCACCGGCATCGCCAACGCCATCTCGCACGGCTACGACGACTGGGCGGGCTCGATCACCACGCGTCAGAACGGCTCGATCGTCGCCGACCGCATGGGTGTCGTCACGCCGTTCGCCATGATCGCCCTGCAGGAGCGCATGAGCTTCTTCGTGCAGCCGACCGAAGAGGTCTACGAGGGCATGGTCATCGGCGAGAACTCGCGCGCCGACGACATGGACGTGAACATCACCAAGGAGAAGAAGCTCACGAACATGCGTTCGTCGACCTCCGACTCCTTCGAGTCGATGACGCCCCCGCGCGTGCTCACGCTCGAGGAGTCGCTCGAGTTCGCCCGCGACGACGAATGCGTCGAGGTCACGCCCGAGAAGGTCCGCATCCGCAAGGTCGTGCTCGACGCGACCGAGCGTGGGCGCGCCGCCTCCCGCCTCAAGCGCCAGGATGCCAACGCGTAAGCGTTCCGCACCAGGACGGCCCCGCACGCTTCGGCGTGACGGGGCCGTCGGCGTCACCGGGGCAGGACGTCCCGCGCCGTGGGTCGCGAGCGGGCGCATCGTCGCGTGACGTGACCGGGCGCATCGTCGCGTGACGTGACCGGGCGCATCGTCACGTGACGCGACCGGGCGCATTGTCGCGTGACGCGACCGGGCGCATCGTCGCGTGACGCGACCGGGCGCATCGTCGCGTGACGCGACCGGGCGCGGCCCCGCCGGTGGCCGTCAGCGGGACTCGACCACGCAGACCGCGCTCATCCCGGGGGTGAGCGCCTCGAAGACGTGCGGGACGTCGCCGGCATACGAGAGGTAGTCGCCGGGGGACAGCTCGAACGGATCGTCGGCGGGACCGGCCAGACCCCGACCCGAGACCATGACGAGGTGCTCGATGGTCCCTCGGGGGTGCGCGTCGGACCGGCGGGGCGTGCCGGGCTCGGCGGAGAGCAGGTAGATGTCGCGGCGTGCGTGCGGTGGGCTGGCCGACAGGAGGACCGCGATGTAGTCGGATGCCGAGGACGCGACCGCCGTCGACGCCTCGCCCGCGCGGATCAGGGTGGGGGAGTGGACGCCCTCGTCGACGAAGTCGGCGAAGGGGATCTGCAGAGCGGTGGCGAGCGCCCACAGCGTCTCGACGCTCGGATTGCCGCCGCCGTTCTCGAGCTGCGACACGGTGGCCTTCGCCACGCCGGCGCGGCGTGCGAGCTCGGACACGCTCAGGTCGCGCCGCTCGCGCTCGCGACGCAGGGTCGAGGCGATGCGGTCGCCGAGGTCCGTCATGCGTTCATTATGCCCGTCGATCGTTCGACTTGACGAACGACGCTCAATCGTTCACCATGATGCGCATGCGTTCGTTCTCCCGAACAGCCGAGGGGGCTGCGACCCGACAGGGGCTCGCAGTGGCTCTGGCCACCAGCGCGTACGGCATCTCGTTCGGGGCGCTGTCGGTGGCATCCGGTCTCGACATCTGGCAGACCTGCGTGCTCAGCCTGCTCATGTTCACCGGCGGATCGCAGTTCGCTTTCGTCGGCGTGATCGCCGCCGGGGGAGTCGCCGCCGCCCCGGCGGCCATCGCCTCGGCGACTCTGCTCGGCGTCCGGAACGCCGCTTACGCGATGCGGATGGCGCCTCTCCTCGAGGGCGGGCCGTGGCGGCGGGCGGCGGCGACGCAGTTCACCATCGACGAGTCCGTGGCCGTGGCGCTCGCGCAGGACGCGCCGCGTGCGCGCCGGGTCGGATTCTGGGTGACCGGCATCGGCATCTGGGTCGGGTGGAACCTCTCGACCTTCGCGGGGGCACTCCTCGGCGACGTGCTCGGCGATCCCCGGGCGTACGGTCTCGACGCGGCGGCGGCCGCCGCCTTCCTCGCATTGCTCTGGCCTCGACTGCGCGGCCGTCAGCCGCTGGCCGTCGCCACGGGGGCCGCGATCGTCGCCGCCGCCCTGACCCCCGTGCTGATGCCCGGCATCCCGGTCATCGCCGCCGCGGCGGTCGCCGTGGCCGTCGGGCTGTTCGATCCCCGCCGCCCTACCGTCGCCCCGGTCGGGACGGCGGAGGAGAAGGGGATGCCATGACCCTGTGGACCGCCGTGCTCCTGGCATCCATTCTCTGTGTCGCGCTCAAGGCCGTCGGGTACCTCGTTCCCGCGCGCGTGCTCGAGGCGCCGCGACCCGCGCGGATCGCGGATCTGCTGACGGTCGCGCTGCTGTCGGCGCTCGTCGTCGTGCAGACGCTGGCCGTGGGGGCGGCCGTGGTCGTGGACGCGCGTCTGCCGGCGGTCGCCGTGGCCGCGGTGCTGCTGTGGGCGCGGGCGCCGTTCCTCCTCGTCGTCGCGGCGGCGGCGGTCACCGCCGCACTCCTCCGACTCTGGGGATGGGCAGCCTGAGTCGGCCTAGACTGACCCGGTGGGTTTCGGGTTGTCACGCGTCCTCGGTTGGCTGATGGCCGCCGTGATCGGCCTCTTCTACGGGGTCGCGGCGACCGTCGGGCACGCCTACCGCATCGGGTTCTTCCCCCTCGGGCTGCTGCTCGCGACCGTCGGCACCGCCGCCCTGCTGATCGCCCTGCGGACCTTGACCCGCGACCGCGTGAACGCGCTGGCCGGCGGCATCGGCGTCGTCGCGGCGACGTTCGTCTTCTCGCAGGTCGGACCCGGCGGGTCCGCTATCGTCGCCGCTGCCACGCCCGACACCGAATGGATCGCCGTGGCCTGGACGATCATCGGTCCGGTGCTGGTCGCGCTGGTCGCCGCGTGGCCCGACCTGTCGCACCTGCGCGCCGCGCCTGCGCCGCCCGAGCGCTGACGGGCCGTCGTCTCGATCCCCTGCGCTGAGGTGGCGCAGATGTACGCGCGAGGGCGCCGGCGACGTGCATTCGCGCCAACTGAGCGCCGGCTGGTGTCCCCTGCGCTGAGTTGGCGCAGATGTACGCACGAGGGCGCCGGCGGCGTGCATTCGCGCCAACTGAGCGCTGGCTGCCCGCCCCGTAGTGCTCAGCGCTGAGAAGGCGGGGTGCGGGGGCGGGGATCATAGGTCACGGGGCGTCCGCGGAGGCCGGCGGGCCCGCGCGTCTAGACTGGACGGGTGACTTACGTGATCGCCCTCCCGTGCGTCGATGTCAAGGACCGCGCCTGCATCGACGAGTGCCCCGTCGACTGCATCTACGAGGGCGAGCGCTCGCTCTACATCCACCCGGACGAATGCGTCGACTGCGGTGCGTGCGAGCCGGTCTGCCCCGTCGAGGCGATCTACTACGAGGACGACCTCCCCGAGGAGTGGGCGGACTACTACAAGGCCAACGTCGAGTTCTTCGACGACATCGGCTCGCCCGGTGGTGCCGCCAAGGTCGGCGTGATCGCGAAGGACCACCCGGTCGTCTCGGCGCTTCCCCCGCAGGCGCACTGAGCCCGTGGGCGTCGCCGACCTCGCCGACTACCCCTGGGACGCCGTCGCCCCGTACGCCGAGCGTGCGCGCCGACACCCCGCCGGGATCATCGACCTCTCGATCGGCTCGCCGGTCGACCCCACGCCCGAGGTGGTGGCCGAGGCTCTCCGTGATGCCTCCGACGCCCACGCCTACCCGCAGACGGCGGGCACCCCCGCCCTCCGCGAGGCCGTCGCGGACTGGTACGCGCGCCGTCGGGGCGTCCCCGGCCTGACCGCCGCCCACGTCCTCCCCACGGTCGGCTCGAAGGAGCTCGTCGCGCTCCTGCCGCTCCTGCTGGGACTCGGCACCGGCGACGCCGTCGTGCACCCGCGGGCGGCCTACCCCACCTACGAGGTCGGTGCCCGTCTCGTCGGCGCCGAGCCGGTGGCATCCGATGACCCGTCCTCCTGGCCAGCGCATACGCGCCTGGTGTGGATCAACTCTCCGGGCAACCCGGACGGGCGCGTGCTCTCGGCCGTCGAGCTGGCGGCCGCCGTCGCGCGTGCCCGGGAGCTGGGCGCGGTCCTCGCCTCCGACGAGTGCTACGCCGAGCTGGGCTGGGACGCGCCGTGGGATGCCGCTCGGGTGCCGAGCGTGCTGGACCCGCAGGTCGTCGGCGACGACCTCACGGGCGTGCTGTCGGTGTACTCGCTGAGCAAGCAGTCGAACCTCGCCGGCTACCGGGCCGCGTTCCTCGCCGGCGACCCGACGCTGGTCGAGCGTCTGCTGACCGGGCGCAAGCATCTCGGTCTCATCCCGCCCGCCCCGGTCCAGCGGGCCATGACCGTCGCTCTCGGCGACGACGCGCACGTCGAGGAGCAGCGCGCGCGCTACGCGCAGCGCCGCTCGCTCCTGAAGCCCGCGGTCGAGGCCGCCGGGTTCCGCATCGACCACAGCGAAGGCGGCCTCTACCTGTGGGCCACCGAGGGGCGCGACGCGTGGGACAGCATGGAGCGCCTGGCCGATCTCGGCATCCTGGCCGGGCCCGGGCACTTCTACGGCTCGCACTTCCCGCAGCACGTGCGCTTCTCGCTGACGGCGACGGACGAGCGCATCGCCGCGGCCGCGGAGCGCCTGACCCCCTGACGTCGCAGGAGGTTCCCTCCATTCGATGGGAGCCAGCTTTGGCGGTGTCATCGGTAGGCCGACGTGCCTACTAGGCTGTAAAGGCATTGCGCTCGGGCCATCCTCCGAGGGCGTGCCGGCCCGGATTCCATACCCGTGGGGTTCACCGGCCGAGGAGATCGCGGGTGCCTCCGCCCCCGCGCTCGAACACACGGGCGACCAGAAATCGCAAGGAGGCGCGGTGAGCGACGCGGGCACGCAGCAGGACAAGGCCACCCTCTCGGTGGGGGGAACCACCGCCGAATTCCCGGTCCTGCGAGGTACCGACGGCATCCCGAGCATCGACATCGCGTCGCTGACGAAGCAGACCGGGCACACCACGCTCGACTACGGCTTCGTGAACACGGCGTCGACGAAGTCGGACATCACCTACATCGACGGCGATCAGGGCATCCTGCGGTACCGCGGGTATCCGATCGAGCAGCTGGCCAAGAACAGCACGTACCTCGAGGTGGCGTGGCTGCTCATCTACGGCGAGCTGCCCACGGCCGACGAGCTGGCGTCCTTCGACGAGCGCATCCGCCGTCACACGCTGCTGCACGAGGACCTCAAGCGCTTCTTCTCGGCGCTGCCCCCGACCGCGCACCCCATGTCGGTGCTGTCGGCGGCGACCGCGGCCCTGTCGACCTACTACGAGAACGAGTCGGACCCGCACAACCCCGAGCACGTCGAGCTGAACACGGTGCGCATGCTCGCGAAGCTCCCCGTGATCGCGGCGTACGCGCACAAGAAGAGCATCGGGCAGGCGTTCCTCTACCCCGACAACTCGCTCGGATTCGTCGACAACTTCCTGAAGCTCAACTTCGGCGTGCACAGCGAGCCCTTCGAGGCCAACCCCGTCATGACGAAGGCGCTGGACCTGCTTCTCATGCTCCACGAGGACCACGAGCAGAACGCGTCGACGTCGACCGTGCGCCTCGTCGGCTCGACCGGAGCGAACCAGTTCGCGTCGATCTCCGCCGGCATCCAGGCTCTGTCCGGTCCGCTGCACGGCGGGGCGAACGAGGCTGTGCTGCAGATGCTGGGACGCATCCGCGACTCCGGTGAGAGCGTCGAGCGCTTCGTCGAGCGGGTGAAAAACAAGGAGGCCGGCGTCAAGCTCATGGGCTTCGGACACCGCGTCTACAAGAACTACGACCCCCGCGCCAAGCTCGTCAAGGGCGCGGCGGACGAGGTCCTCGAGGCCCTCGGCGTCAGCGACCCGCTGCTCGACCTCGCCAAGGAGCTGGAGCAGATCGCCCTGGAGGACGACTACTTCAAGGAGCGTCGCCTCTACCCGAACGTCGACTTCTACACCGGCGTGATCTACAAGGCGATGGGCTTCCCGACGCGCATGTTCACGGTGCTGTTCGCCATCGGGCGCCTGCCGGGATGGCTCGCGCAGTGGCGGGAGGCGATCTCCGACCCGCAGACGAAGATCGGCCGCCCGCAGCAGCTCTACACGGGCGCCGCGCAGCGCGACTACCCCGGCGTCTGACGCCCGCCACCGGCGCCCCGTCCCTCCGTGCGAGGGGCGGGGCGCTGTGCTGTGGGGGCGGCGCTCAGGCTGGTCCCACTTTGGGCAGGTGGGGGGCGCCGTGGGCGTGTCCCACTTTGTGCAGGTGTGGCGGGCCGATGCTGCACATAGTGGGACATGGGCGCCGGGGTGCTGTCGCCGTGTCCCACTTTGTGCAGGTGTGGCGGGCCGATGCTGCACATAGTGGGACATGGGCGCCGGGCGGGACGGGAGGGATGCCGGCGGGCGACGCCGCGGAACGATGGAAAACGCCCCCTGCACTGAGGAACGCCGGATGCCGGCGTTTCTCGGTGCAGAGAGCGTTTATCGACGGTGGGGGTCAGGCGTGCAGCGCCTCGTTCAGGGTCACGCCGACGCCGGCGCGGGCGGACGCCTCGACGGCGCCGGTGAGCGAGTTGCGGCGGAACAGGATGCCGTCGCGGCCCGACAGCTCCGCGGCCTTCACCGTCTCGTCGCCCACGCGCACCTTCGTGCCCGCGGTGACGTAGAGGCCCGCCTCGACGACGCAGTCGTCGCCGAGCGAGATGCCGATGCCCGCGTTCGCACCGAGAAGGGTGCGCGCCCCGATCGAGACGCGATGCGTCCCGCCGCCGGAGAGCGTGCCCATGATCGAGGCGCCGCCGCCGATGTCGGTGCCGTCGCCGATGACGACGCCCTGCGACACGCGCCCCTCGATCATCGACGCGCCGAGGGTCCCCGCGTTGAAGTTCACGAACCCCTCGTGCATGACGGTCGTGCCGGGGGAGAGGTGCGCGCCCAGGCGCACGCGGGAGGCGTCGGCGATGCGCACGCCCGCGGGCGTGACGTAGTCGAGCAGGCGGGGGAACTTGTCGAGACCCTGGACCTGGATGCCGTCGCGCTGGAGGAACGGGCGGAGGCGGGTCAGCGCCTCGGGGTGCACGGGACCGGCGGTCGTCCACGCGACGTTCGGCAGGTGTCCGAAGACGCCGTCGAGGTTCACCTCGTTGGGGGCGACCAGGCGGTGCGACAGGGCGTGCAGACGCAGATAGGCGTCCGAGGTGGAGACGGGGGCGGCATCCAGGTCGATCTCGACCGCCACGACCTCGACGGCGACGTCCCGCCGGGCATCCGGCACCGCCAGCTGCTCGAGGGGCGCCGGGGCGTTCGCGGGGGTCGTGCCGAGCGGCATCCGTCCCGCCGTCGGTTCCGGGTACCACGTGTCCAGGACGGTGCCGTCAGCGGCCACCGTCGCGAGTCCGAAACCCCACGCGTAACGCTCGTCAGTCATGCCTTCCAGCCTAGGAGGTCGGGACCGCGCGGCTAGACTGCCGGACATGCCCGTGCTCGATCTGACCTCCTCCTCGGTTGCCCTGACGCGGGCGATCTGCGACATCCCGAGCGTCTCGGACGACGAGACGACCCTGGCGGATGCCATCGAGGACGCCGTCCGCGCCTACGACCACCTCGAGGTGGTCCGCGACGGCGACACGATCGTCGCGCGCACCGCTCTCGGGCGCGACCGCCGCGTCGTGATCGCCGGGCACATCGACACCGTCCCCATCAACCGCAACCTGCCCGTCCGCGACATGGAGCAGGACGGCGAGGGCTTCCTCTGGGGCCGCGGGACCGTCGACATGAAGGCGGGGGTCGCCGTTCAGCTCAAGCTCGCCGCGGAGCTCTCCGACCCCTCGGTCGACGTGACGTGGATGTGGTACGACCACGAGGAGGTCGACTCCGCCCTCAACGGCCTGGGTCGGCTGTCCCGCAACCGTCCGGACCTGTTCGCAGGGGACTTCGCCATCCTGGGCGAGCCGAGCGACGGCCAGGTCGAGGGCGGCTGCAACGGCACGCTGCGCGCGATCGTGCGAACCGACGGCGTCCGCGCGCACAGCGCCCGCTCATGGATCGGCGAGAACGCCATTCACAAGGCCGCGCCGATCCTCGCCCGCCTCGCGGAGTACCGTGCGCGGGAGATCGAGGTCGAGGGACTGCTCTACCGCGAGGGTCTGAACGCCGTGAGCATCAGCGGCGGCGTCGCCGGCAACGTCATCCCCGATGCGTGCGAGGTGGAGGTCAACTACCGCTTCGCGCCCAGCCGGGACGCGGCCGCCGCAGAACGCGTCGTCCGCGACGTCTTCACGGGGTTCGACGTCGAGATCGTCGACGTGGCCGAGGGAGCGCGGCCGGGGCTGGACGCTCCGCTCGCGCAGGACTTCGTCGCGGCCGTGGGCGCCACCCCGCGCCCCAAGTACGGCTGGACGGACGTCGCCCGGTTCTCAGCCATGGGCATCCCCGCGGTCAACTACGGTCCGGGAGACCCGCATCTCGCCCATCATGACGAGGAGCGCGTCCCCGTGGCGCAGATCGACGCCGTCGAGGCAGGTCTGCGGGCGTGGCTCAGCGGATCGTGACCGACACCGCGACCGGGAAGGACGCGACGGGCCTGACCGCCGCGTGGGGCCGGCTGCCGGTCCTCGCCCGGATCGCGATCGTCTACGTCGTCGCGCGCCTCATCACCACGGGCCTCCTCCTCGCCGCGGCGGGGGTCTCCGGCCCCGCCTCGCGTTACGGCGTCGACCCGTCGCTCGGCGACCTCGCCCTGGGCTGGGACGCGCAGTGGTACTGGCTCGCCGCGGTCAGCGGCTATCCGAGCGAGCTGCCCCTGGCGGCCGGCGGACACGTCGC
This sequence comes from Microbacterium sp. LMI1-1-1.1, assembly GCF_040815675.1. Lineage (NCBI taxonomy): Bacteria > Bacillati > Actinomycetota > Actinomycetes > Micrococcales > Microbacteriaceae > Microbacterium > Microbacterium sp. LMI1-1-1.1. The sequence goes on from NZ_JBFPNN010000001.1 coordinate 431,763, forward strand.
CGAGAACGCCTGGGCGTTCATGCCGGTCTACGCCTACGTCTCGGCGGCCTTCGGCGCCGTCCTGGGGACGTGGGGAGCGGGCGCCGTCGTCGTCTCGCTGCTCTCCGGCTTCGGTGCCTGCGTCGCCCTCCACGCCCTGCTGCGCGACCGCATCGGCGGCTCCGCGGCCCTGTGGGCGGTGGTGTTCTTCTCGTGCGGGCCGCTGGCGGCGCTGTTCCAGGTGGGCTACGCCGAGTCCCTCTTCCTGTTCCTGCTCTTCCTCGCGCTCCTGTGCGTGCAGCGCCGGCGCTGGGCGTGGCTGTACCTGCTCGTCCCGGTGATGGGTTTCACCCGCCCGGGCATCCTCGCCTTCGCGCTGTTCCTCGGGCTCTACGGCATCCATCGTCTCTGGATCCGCCGACGCGATCCGCTGCCCGTCCGCGAGATCGTGCACATCGTGGCGCTGGGTGCGCTGGCCGTCATCGTGGGCTTCGCGTGGCAGGCCATCGCCGCGGCGGTGACCGGCGACCCGGGCGCCTACCTCGCGACGGAGCTCGCGTGGCGCCGGAACTTCTTGGGCGACTCGTCGATGCACTTCGCGCCCGTCGAAGGCTGGGTGCAGGCGGCGGCCTTCTGGTTCGAGCGCTGGGGGCTCGGGGCGGTGACGGGCTATGTCTTCCTCGTCGTGCTGGTCGTCGGGGTGACGCTGGCCCTGATGCTGCCGGCGGTCCGTCGCCTCGGGATCGAGGTGCGCCTGTGGTCCGCGAGCTACCTCGTCTACCTGCTGCTGGTGTTCTTCCCGCAGTCGAGCGTCTTCCGGCTGCTCGTGCCCGTCTCGCCGCTGTGGGGCGCGTTCGCCGTGCCGCGGTCGCTGTGGTGGCGTCTGGGGGTGCTGGGTCTCGCCCTGCTCGGTCAATGGGTCTGGATCTACAACATGTACGCCATCGCGAACACGTACTGGCAGATCCCCTGACCGGATGCCGCCCGCCCCGTGCGTGGCGCGTCACGACGCGCCCCGCGCGCTACCGGTAAACTCCTAGAAGACCAATCACGAAAAGGGGGCCGCGATGGCAGCCATGAAGCCGAGAACCGGAGACGGGCCGATGGAGGCTGTGAAGGAGGGCCGGCTGATCATCGTGCGTGTACCGCTCGAGGGCGGCGGGCGACTCGTCGTCTCGGTGAACGACGCCGAGGCCAAGGAGCTTTACGACGTGCTCGGTGGTGTCGTCGGCGCAGCCTGACATCCCCGGATGACGATGAAGGCCGGTCCCCGCGGGGGCCGGCCTTCTTCGTGTCCGAGGGATGCCGCCGGCGTCAGTCCGCGACCGTCGTCAGCTGCAGGAGACCCTCACCGGTGATCGAGAGGGCGCCGAAGACGGCGGGGGAGGCCTGGACCTCCTGAATGAGCGAGCGGTACGCGGTGGTCACGGCGTCACGGCGGACCGGGTCGGCGACGGCCCCGCCGGCCAGCACCCGGGGGACCAGCACCGTGCCGCCGGCGCGGACGAGGCGCAGGCCGTGCTCCACGTACTCGATGACGCCCTCGGGGTCCGCGTCGATGAAGACGATGTCGTACGAGGCCTCGTTCATGCGCGGGAGCACGTTGGCGGCCCGACCCGTGATGAACCGCGCGCGGGCCGCGGGGACGCGGGCGTCGGCGAACGCCTGACGAGCCGCACCGAGGTGCTCGGGCTCGCTGTCGATCGTGGTGAGCGTCGCGCGCGGGGCGCCGTGCAGCAGCCACAGACCCGAGACGCCCCCGCCGGTCCCGACCTCGACGATGTTCTGCGCGCGGGAGGCCGCCGCGAACACCGCGGTCTGCGCGCCGATGGCCGGGCTGATCGGCGCCGCTCCCAGCTCGAGGGCGTGCGCACGCGCGCGGGCGATGTGCTCCGGCTCGACCGTCGACTCCTGCACGAACCGCTCGTTCGCCTCGTAACCGCTCACTCGCTCAGGTTAGACGGCCGGGAGACGCCGGACGCCGAGGCGCGACGGGTAACCTGAACACATGTTCTTCGGGATCACCATCGAGAAGCTGCTGCTGATCGGTGTGATCGCTGCCCTCCTCATCGGCCCCGAGCGTCTGCCCCGGTACGCCGAGGCGCTGGCCAAGTTCACCAAGCGGGCCAAAGAGACGCTGCAGGGTGCGCGATCGCGGGTGCGCGATGAGATGGGCCCGGAGTTCGACGACGTCGACTGGCGCAAGCTCGACCCGCGGCAGTACGACCCGCGACGCATCATCCGGGAGGCGCTGCTCGACGACACGCCGACGGCGACCATGCGGGCCGCGGGTGCCGCCGCCCTGGCGGCGCGGACGACACCGGAGAAGCCGACCTTCGCGCCCGGTGAGGCGCCGCCGTTCGACGACGAAGCGACCTGACCCGCGGCATCCCTCCGCGCCTGGCGTCGTTTGGTGCCGTGACAGGCGCAGGCGGGGCGCCCGGGACAGGCGGATCCCGGCGGGAACGGCATGTCCTCGCCGCGGTGCCTGTCCTCGGTACGGTGCGGCGCAGACCGGAGAATGTCGGCGCGCACAGGCGGGGCGCCCGGGACAGGCGGATCCCGTCGGGAACGGCATGTCCTCGCCGCGGTGCCTGTCCTCGGTACGGCGAGGTTCGTCAGACGCTGAGACGCAGCGCGCGACCGGCGAGTCCGCGCGGGCGCGCGGCGAGAGCGGCGGCGGCCGCGTCGATGGCCTGCGCGGCGGGATCGTCCGGGTGCGACACGACCACGGGGCGCCCGTCGTCGCCGCCGGTCCGCAGGGCGGAGCTGAGGGGGACGGATGCCAGCAGGGGCACGTCCGCGTCCGTCGACAGCGCCGCGGCCACCTCCGCGCCGCCGCCGGCCCCGAAGAGGTCCAGGCTGGTGCCGTCGGGGAGCGTCATCGCGGCCATGTTCTCGATGACCCCGATGAGGTGCTGACCCGTCTGACGTGCGACCAGTCCCGACCGGACGGCCACGTCGGCGGCGGCGGGCTGAGGGGTCGTGACGACGAGCACGTCGGCGTGGGGGAGCAGCTGCCCCACCGAGATCGCCACGTCGCCGGTCCCCGGGGGCATGTCGAGCAGCAGGACGTCGAGATCGCCGAAGTGCACGTCGGTGAGGAACTGCTGGACGGTGCGGTGCAGCATGGGGCCGCGCCACGCGACCGCCCCGGCGGCATCCTCGCCCGGACGGCGGAGGAACATCCCGATCGAGATGACCTTCACGCCGTAGGCGACGGGCGGGAGGATGAGGTCGTCCAGCCGGGTCGGAGCGGGCGGCAGCCCGTCGGCGTCCACGAGGCCGAGGAGCCCGGGGATGGAGAACCCGTGCACGTCGGCGTCGACGAGGCCGACACGCAGGCCGCGACCCGCCAGCGCCACGGCGAGGTTCGCGGTGAGCGTCGACTTGCCGACGCCGCCCTTGCCGCTGGTGACCGCGATGACGCGGGTCAGCGAGTCCGGGCCGAAGGGCATCTCCCGCGCGGCGCGTCCGCCGCGCAGACGCTCGGTCAGCGCGCGTCGCTCGTCCGGCGACATGACACCGACCCGCACCTGCACCGCGTCGATCCCGGGCACGGCGGCCGCGGCATCCCGGACCTCCCTCTCGATGCGGTCGGCCGCGGGACAGCCGACGATCGTCAGGGCGATGCCGACGTCGGCGACTCCCGCGTGCACCGTGATCTCGCGGAGCATGTCGAGCTCGCTCAGCGGGCGCCGCAGCTCGGGGTCGGTGACCGCCCCGACGGCGGAGCGGACGCGGTCGGTCAGCTCGGTCGTCACGGCGTGGTCGCGCCGTTCTGGAGGGCGTCGTGCTCGTCGAGCCGCTCCAGCGCCGCCTTCAGCTCGGTGCGCAGCGTGTCCTTCGTGATGACCTCGTCGGTCAGGTCCCGGATCGCCATGCGCAGCGCGACGATCTCGCGGGCGAGGTACTCGGTGTCGGCGAGATTGCGCTCGGCGCGCTGACGGTCCTGCTCGATCTGCACACGGTCGCGGTCGTCCTGCCGGTTCTGCGCGAGCAGGATGAGCGGGGCGGCGTACGACGCCTGCAGGGAGAGCACGAGCGTCAGCGCCGTGAAGCCGATCGCGGCGGAGTCGAAGCGCAGCTCCTCGGGCATGACCGAGTTCCACGTCATCCACAGCACGCAGAAGAGCGTCAGCATCAGCAGGAACAGCGGGGTCCCCATGGCGCGGGCGACCCATTCCGTGAAGCGCCCGAAGCGGTCGCGCGAGGGCTGCGGCTGCCGCGGCGCGAGGACGCCGGTGCGACCGCGCGGCGCGTCGAGTCCGGTTCGGCGGTTTGCTCGGGCCATCAGCGCCTCCTCGGGGTCTGGGTCGGGATGCTCGCGGTGTGCAGGGCGCGGGTCGACGTCTTGGGTTTCGGATCGTCGCTGTCGTGCGTGCGCCAGTCGTCGGGCAGCAGGTAGTCGAGCACGTCGTCGACGCTCACGCAGCCGACGAGGCGGTGCGCCTGGTCGATGACCGGCAGCGACACGAGGTTGTAGCTGGCCAGCAGGCGCGCGACCTCGGCGGCCGTCGCGTCGGCGGGCACCGGCTCCAGCGTGTCGTCGATGATCGCGCCGAGGCGCTCGTGCGGCGGGTAGCGCAGCATGCGCTGGAAGTGCACCGTCCCGAGCAGGCGCCCCGTGGGCGTCTCGTACGGCGGGAGGGTGATGAACACGGATGCCGCGAGGGCCGGGTGCAGCTCGTGCCGGCGGATGAGGGCCAGGGCCTCCGCGACGGTGGCGTCGGCCGAGAGCACGATGGGCTCGGGCGTCATGAGTCCGCCGGCGGTGTCGGGGCCGTACTTCAGCAGGGCGCGGACGTCGTCCGCCTCCTCCGGCTCCATCAGCTCCAGGAGCTGCTCGAGGCGCGTCTCGGGCAGCTGGCCCAGGAGGTCGGCCGCGTCGTCGGGCTCCATGGCATCCAGGATGTCCGCCGCCCGCTCGTCGGTGAGCTGCTCGAGGATGTGGACCTGCTCGTCCTCGGGCATCTCTTCGAGCGCGTCGGCGAGACGGTCGTCGCTGAGCTCCTCGGCGACCTCGATGAGGCGCTCGTCGGGCAGGTCGAGCAGCGTGTTGGCGAGGTCGGCGGGCTTGAGCTCGGAGTAGGTGGCGACGAGCTGCTCCGCGGACTGCGCCTCTCCGGGGGCCTGCTGCTCGCGCACCTCCTTCCACGCCGCGAACGTTGTGGCGCCCTTCGCGAAGGGGGAGGCGCTCGTGCGGGGTCGGCGCAGGAACAGCTGTCCCACGTCCCATTCGCCGAGCCGGTTGCGCTCGATGGCCACGTCCTCGATCACGGCGGAGCCGGACCCGTCGACCAGCTGCACCCGGCGCCCGAGCATCTCCGCCATGACGCGCACCTCGCCGCCGCGCTGCTGGAACCGCCGCACGTTGATGAGACCGGTCGTGATGACCTGGCCGGGCTGGATCGAGGTGACGCGCCCGATGGAGACGAACACGTGTCGGCGTCCGGGGATCTCGACGACCAGGCCGACCACGCGCGGCGCCGCCGCGGAGCGGTAGATGACCACGACGTCGCGCACCCGGCCGAGGCGGTCGCCGGCGGGATCGAAGACGGTACAGCCCGCCAAGCGGGCGACGAAAACCCTTTGCGTGCTCACCGGTCCAGCGTAGTCGTCCCGCCTGGACGCGACGCGGCCGGGCGCGGCGGGGCGCGTGACATCATGGGGAAATGAGCATGTTCGGCGGAACGCCCGCGACCGGGCGCGACGAGGTCGGCGAGAAGGTGGCCTCGTTCCCCACGTACGAGGCGGCGCAGAAGGCCGTCTCGTCGCTCATCGCCGGCGAGGTCCCCGCACGGGACATCTCGATCGTCGGCTCGGGCCTGCGCTCGATCGAGAAGGTCACGGGGCGTCTCGGCTACGCGCGCGCTGCCCGTTCGGGTGCGCTGAACGGCCTCATGCTCGGCCTCCTCTTCGCGTTCATCTTCGTGCTCGGGATGCCGACGGTGCAGATCTCCGCGTTCGTCGGCGTCCTGCTGGTCGGCATGGCCCTGGGCATGCTGCTGAGCCTCGGCACGTACTCGATCGTGCGACGTCGGCGCGACTTCGCATCGGTGATGCAGGTCGCCGCGGACCACTACGACGTGTGCGTGTCGCCCGCCAACCTCGCCAAGGCCCGCGGCGTCCTGGGCACCGGCGCCGCCCGCACGGTGGTCGCCCGGCCACCGGCGCCCGTCGATGACGAGCGCCCGCGCTACGGGGAGCGCGTCGCCCCCGGCACCGGTGGGGCATCGCGCCCCGAGGCGCCGGCGTCCGGTCCCGCCGCTCCTCCCGCTCTCGACGAGCCGCCCCGGTACGGCGAGCGGATCGTCCCGCCGACGCCCGACGCGCCGGTGGAGGGCGAGCAGTCCGACCCCCACGACGGGATCGTCGGGCCCACCCCCGGCCCCGCGGGCGACGACCACGACCGGCACCCGGGTCCGGGCGAGTCGACTCCGGATGCCGCCCCCTCCCCGTCCCACCCGGACGACGACCCCCGCGCCTCCCGGTGACCGCCGAGGTCCGGATCCCCGTCGACCTGGCGACCGGCCCCGGCGAGGTGTCCGGCCTGTGGGACGCGCCGGCCGACGCGATCGCGACCGTCGCCCTCGCGCACGGAGCGGGCGCCGGGATGACGCACCCGTTCCTCGAGGGTCTCGCCGACGCCCTCGCGGCGGACGGGATCGCGGTGCTGCGCTTCGTCTTCCCGTACGTCGAGGCCGGCCGCCGGATGCCCGGTCCGGTCGCCCCCGCGGTCGCGACGTGGGCGGGCGTGCAGTCCTGGCTCTCCGCCGCGCCCGGCCCGTTCATCGCGGCGGGCAAGTCGTACGGGGGACGGATGGCGTCGATGGCCGCGGCCGCGGGGGTGCTGTCGCCGGCGGGACTGGTCTACCTCGGCTACCCGCTCCACACGCCCGGCAAGCCCGAGAAGCCGCGCACGGAGCATCTGCCCGACGTCGTGCCGCCGCAGCTGTTCGTCGAGGGGGAGAACGACCCCTTCGTCGACCCGCACGCGCAGCTGCTCGACGCGGTCGCCGCCTGCCGGGACGCGCGCATCCACTGGGTGGCGGGCGCGAATCACTCCTTCGAGGTGAAGGGCGCCCGGCGTCCCGCCGACGAGATCGGCGCCGGCCTCGCCCCCGTCGTCGCGCAGTTCGTGCGCTCCCTCGCCTGACCCCATCGTCGGCCGACCTCGCGGCCGTGACGTGGCGCAGATGTACGTGCGAGGGCGTTGCTGGTGTACATCCGCGACAAGTCAGCGCCCGGGTGGGGGGCTGATCGGCGGCGGACCTCGTGGCCGTGAGTTGGCGCAGATGTACGTGCGAGGGCATTGCTCGCGTACATCTGCGACAAGTCAGCGGGGGACGTGGGTGCGTCAGCGCCCGGCGGCGTAGCCCTGCATGCCCCGCGGGTTTGCGGCGGCGAACAGCAGCCCGGCCTCGTCGCGTCCGACGGCGCTGACCCGCCCGAGCGCCCAGCCGCCGGCCCGCGTCACGCGGTGTCCCCGTCGCTCGAGCTCGGCGATGACGTCCTCGCCGAGCCGGTTCTCCACGACCGCGCCGGCCGGCGTCCACGTCCGCGGCCAGAAGGAGTCGGCCAGGGCCGTCGTGTGCAGCGTCGGGGCGTCGATGGCCTGCTGGGCGGAGTAGCCGCCGACGATCATGCGCACGAGCGCGGGCAGCTGCCACTGGTCCTGCTGGTCGCCGCCGGGCGAGCCGAGGGCGGTGACCGCATCGCCCCGCGTGACCAGGGTCGGCGTCAGCGTGGTGCGCGGGCGCCGACCGGGGACGAGGGATGCCGCATGGCCCGGCATCAGCCACGTCATCTGCATCCGCGTGCCCAGGCAGAAGCCGAGCTCCGGCACGGTCGGCGACGACTGCAGCCATCCGCCGGAGGGGGTCGCCGAGACGACGTTGCCCCACCGGTCGATGACGTCGAGGTGACAGGTGTCGCCCCGGGTCGCCCCGGTCCGCGACACGGTCGGCTCTCCCGTCGACCCCATCGAGGCGCGGGCCTCGGTGCGGAGCGGCGGAAGGAGCGGCTCGCGGCCGTCGGGGCTTCCCGGACGCAGCTCGGCCGAGGCATCCGCCGTCAGGAGGGAGCGGCGCCGGTCGATGTACGCGTCGTCGAGGAACGCCTCGGCGGACACGGCGTCGTCGGTGTCGCCGAACCACGCGTCCCGGTCGGCGTAGGCGAGCTTCTGCGCCTCGAGCAGCGTGTGCCCCCCGGCCGCGGTCGACGGGTCCAGGTCGGCGTCGTCGAGCGGATCGATCATGCGCAGCGTGTGGAGGAGGGCCGGGCCCTGCGTCCACACGCCGGGCTTGTGCACCGTCCAGCCGCGGAACTGCGCCGACACGACCGGCTCGTACCCTGCTTCGAACGCCGCGAGGTCGTCGCGATCCAGGATGCCGCGACGCGCGGCCCCGTCGGAGTGGGTGTGCGGCTGTGCGACGAAGTCCGCCGCCACCGGCAGGATCTCCGTCATCCACGCGCGGCGTGCGGCGTCGATCCGGGAACGCCGGTCGGGCGCGCCGGCCCCCGCGGCGACGAGCGCCTCGAGGACGTCGGCGTACGCCGGGTTGCGGACGAGGTCGTCCGGTTGCGGCGGTGCGCCGTCCGGCATCCATCGCTCCGCCGACGACGGCCAGTGGTCCCGGAAGAGGTCCGCGACGCGGGCGATCGTGGCCGCGGCGCCCGCCACGAGCGGGTGGCCGTCGCGGGCGTACCCGACGGCGAAGGCGAGCGCGTCGGCGAGCTCCCACGTGCCGTGGTCGCGCAGCAGGAGCAGCCACGCGTCGACGGCGCCGGGGACGGCCGCGGCGAGACCGCCCGAGCCGGGGACGAGGTCCAAGCCCTGCGCGCGGAACGCCTCGATGCTCGCGGCCGCGGGCGCCGGTCCCTGGCCCATCAGGACCACCGGCTCCGCGGCTCCGGCGGGTCGCAGGATCGCGACGAGGTCGCCGCCCGGCCCGTTCAGGTGCGGTTCGACGACGTGCAGCACGAAAGCCGCGGCGGTCGCAGCGTCGAAGGCGTTGCCGCCGCGTTCGAGCACGGCCTGCGCGGTCGCCGTCGCCGTCCAGTGGGTCGACGCGGACATCCCGAAGGTGCCGCGCAGCGTCGGGCGGGTGGTGAACGACGCCGGTGCGGTGAAGGTCATCGGGCGGACCGGGCGATCCACTCCTCGACCTCGTCGGCGGTCCGGGGGATGTCGGCCGAGAGGTTGACGGGACCGTCGGCGGTCATCACGATGTCGTCCTCGATGCGCACGCCGATGCCGCGGTACTCCTCCGGGACGGTGAGGTCGTCGATCTGGAAGTACAGACCCGGCTCGATGGTGAAGACCATGCCGGGCTCCAGTAGGCCGTCGTAGTACATGTCGCGGCGCGCCTGGGCGCAGTCGTGGACGTCGATGCCGAGGTGGTGGCTCGTCCCGTGGACCATGTACCGGCGGTGCTGACCGCCGTGCTCGGCGTCGAGCGCCTCGTCGGCGGTGACGGGCAGCAGGCCCCACTCCGCGACGCGGGCGGCGATGACCTCCATCGCGGCCTCGTGCAGCCGGCGGAACGGCACCCCGGGCCGAGCAGCGGCGAACGCCGCGTCGGCGGCCTCGCGCACGGTCTCGTACACCCGGCGCTGCACCTCCGTGAAGCGTCCCGAGACGGGCAGAGTGCGCGTGATGTCGGCGGTGTAGAGGCTGTCGACCTCGACACCGGCGTCGACGAGGATGAGGTCGCCCGGCACGACGGCGCCGTCGTTGCGGGTCCAGTGCAGGTAGCACGCGTGGGGGCCGGACGCCGCGATCGTGTCGTACCCGACGGCGTTGCCGTCGGCGCGGGCGCGGAGGTGGAAGACGCCCTCGACGACCCGCTCGCCCCGGGGGTGCTCGACGATGCGGGGGAGCTCGGCGACGATGTCGTCGAACCCGCGGGCGGTGACCTCGACGGCCAGGGCCATCTGCGCGAGCTCGAACTCGTCCTTGACCAGACGCAGCTCCGACACGACGCGGGTGAGGTCGGCGTCGAGGCCGACCACGCGGTCGCCCTCGGTCGTGGCGAAGTCGTCGACGTGGGCCGTGGCGAGACCGAGGTCGGCGGCGACGCCCGCGAGGGATGGACGCGGGCCGATCCAGAACTCGCCGATGGCGGCGTCGGAGTAGAACTCGGCGGTGGTGCGGTCGGCGCGCTCGCGGAAGTAGAGGACCGCTTCGTGGCCGTCCTCGCGCGGTTCGAGGACGAGCACCGAGTCCGGCTCGGCGTCGGCGGCCCAGCCGGTGAGGTGGGCGAACGCGGAGTGCGCGCGGAACGGGTAGTCGGTGTCGTTGCTGCGCTGCTTCAGGCCGCCGGCGGGGACCACGAGGCGGTCGCCCGGGAACTGGGCCGACAGTGCCGCGCGGCGGCGGGCGGCCCACGGTGCCTGCTCGCGTGCGGGCGGCGTGCTCTCGGGCCGCTCCGCCCACCCGGTCGAGATGGTGTCGAGGAAGCCGCGGGGGAACGGGGCCTTGCGGTTGGTGGTCGTCTCGGCGGCCTTCTGCTCGGCCGTCGCGATCGTGTCGCCGGTGGAGTCCATCTCCCTATCCTCGCACCGCCGGGGTCGGAGGTGCGCGGGGCGGCGTGGCGGTCGTCAGCCCGCCGTGCGCTCGAGCTGCACCACGATCGGACGGTGGTCGCTGCCCGAGCCGTCGAGGGTGCGCATGACCACCGACGCCGACACCGTCCAGTCGGGCGTGGCCATCACGTGGTCGATGGGCGCGCCGAGGAGGGCCGGGATGTCCGTCGGCCAGGTGCCGACCGCGCCGTTCCCGCTCTCCGCGGCGGTGTCGAAGCAGCGGCCGAGCGTCCCGCCGTCCACGCCGAGGCCCGTCATGTGGTCGAGCGTGGCGTTGAAGTCGCCGGCGAGGATGACGTTGTCGCTCGCGCACTGGTCGGCGAGCCACTGCAGGTCGCTGCGCCACTGCGTCATGTACTCCTGGCGCGGGGCGACCGCATGGGCGGCGACGATGATGGGCCCGTCGCCCGAGATCGGCATGGCGACCGCGCTCGGCACCGTCGACGTGTTGCTCGACCCGTCGAGCGAGGACTCGATCACCGAGTAGTCGCCGAGCTCGGGGCGGATGAGGACCGTCGTCGAGGTGGCATCCCATCCGGTGATCCCGTACTCGCCGTACTCGGCGTGATGCGCCCACATCGGCTGGCCCATCTCGCGCATGAGGACGGCGACCTGCTCGCCGGTGTCGATCGTCGTCTCGGGGAGGGTCACCACGTCGGCCTGCATGCCGACCGCGAACTGCGCGATGGACTCGGCCGAGGTCGCCTCGCCCGCGGTGTTCCAGGTCATGACGCGCAGGCTGGTGTCGGTCTTGGGTGGGAAGGCCTCGGTGCCGAGTCCGCGCTGGACGAGCAGGACGCCGTTGACGCCCGCGGCCGCGCCGAGGACGAGGGCCAGAGTGAAGGCGAGCGCGCGGATCGGCCGGGCCAGGGACAGCAGCAGGAACAGCACCGCGCCCGCGGCGAGCCCGGCGGCCAGCGGAGCCCGGAACGAGATGAGCTGCGCGAACGGGAACGTACGCTCGAGGCCGACCAGCGACGGCCACGTGAGCACCGCGGCGCCGGCGGCGAACGCCAGCGCGAGCAGGGTTCCGACAAGCCGACGCACGCACCCGACCCTAGGCGAGGCGCCTGGGAGATCGGCGGAAGCGGGCGGCACGGACGCCGAGTGCGGGCGCTACGCTCGACGGGTGGAGCGACAACGCCGATTCGAGGGGCCCAGCGACCTCCACCTCCACTCCACCCACTCCGACGGCACCGAGCCGCCGGCACAGGTCATGGCCGCCGCGCACCGGCACGGTCTCCGCACCGCGGCGCTGACCGACCACGACACGACCTCGGGATGGGCGGAGGCCGCCGAGGCGGCGACGTCGCTCGGGATGACGTTCCTCCCGGGCATGGAGCTCTCGGCGCGGCACCGCTGGCGCAGCGTCCATCTGCTGGCCTATCTCGTCGATCCGGACGACGCCGGGCTGCGGGCGATGACGGACCGCATCCGCTCCTCGCGTCTCGACCGCGCCCGGATCATGGCGGACCGCATCGCGCAGGACTACGACATCGCCTGGGACGACATCGCCGCCCAGACGACCGACGGCGCCACGGTCGGGCGGCCGCACATCGCCGACGCGCTCGTCGCCCGCGGCATCGTCGCGGACCGGACCGAGGCCTTCGCCGGCATCCTGCACCCCGCCAACGACTACTACGTCGCCCTGTACGCCCCGGACCCGGTCACGGCCGTCGAGCTGGTCGTCGGGGCCGGCGGCGTGCCGATCGTCGCGCACCCGGCCGGTCGGGCGCTGCTGCCGGACGGGGTGACCGCGTCGATGCTCGCCGCAGGTCTGAAGGGGTTCGAGCTGCGGCATCGCGAGAACCTTCCGGAGCCGACCGCGCAGCTGGCCGCCCTCGCGCGGTCGCACGACCTCATCGTCACCGGATCGAGCGATTACCACGGTCTCGGCAAGCCGAACGTCCCGGGCGAGAACACGACGGACGACGACATGGTGACGCGGATCATCGCCGCCGGTCGTGGGTCGTCCCCGGTCTTCCCGTAACCCGGGCACGGGTCCCCGGGCGTGGCGGCGTTCCCCGTGCTCTCCACGGAATGGATGCCACCGGCCCCACCGACGCGGAAGGCGCCGACCCCGCGGGGGATCGGCGCCTTCTCGGTGCGAGGCGGGTCAGGCGACGGGGGCCGTCGGCGTGCCCGAGCTGCCGCTGCCACGACGACGGCGGCGGCGGCGCGGAGCCGCGTTGCCGTCGTGGTGCTCCTTGCCGGCGCCGTCGTGCGTCCCGGCGCCGCCCTCTTCGCGCGGCGCGGCGTCGCCGGCGGGGGCGCCGCCCTCGGCCGAGGAGGACCCGCCGCGGCGGCGACGGCGCGGACCGCGGGAGCCCTCGGCATCCGGAGTCTCGTTCTTCTTCTCGGGCTTGGGCGCCGCCGCCTTCGGGGCGGTGACGAGGCGGCCCTTGGTCCCCTCGGGGATGTTGAGGTCGCTGTAGAGGTGGGGGCTCGAGGAGTAGGTCTCGACGGGCTCGGGCTGACCGAACTCGAGCGCGCGATTGATGAGGGCCCACTTGTGCAGGTCGTCCCAGTCGACGAACGTCACGGCGATACCGGTCTTGCCGGCGCGGCCGGTGCGGCCGGCGCGGTGCAGGTACGTCTTCTCGTCGTCGGGGATCGTGTGGTTGATGACGTGCGTGACGTCGTTCACGTCGATGCCGCGGGCGGCGACGTCGGTCGCGATCAGCACGTCCCTCTTGCCCGCCTTGAACGAGGCCATGGAGCGCTCGCGCGACTCCTGGCTCATGTCGCCGTGCACCGCCGCGGCGTTGAACCCGCGATCGCCGAGCTCGTCGACGAGCTTCTGCGCCGCGCGCTTGGTGCGCGTGAAGATGACGGTCTTGCCCCGGCCCTCGGCCTGCAGGATGCGGGCGATGACCTCGTCCTTGTCGAGCGAGTGCGCGCGGTAGACGAGGTGGTTGATGTTCGCCTGCGTGAGGCCCTCGTCGGGGTCGCTCGCACGCATGTGGATGGGGTTCGACATGAAGCGGCGCGCCAGGGCGACGATCGGCCCGGGCATGGTCGCCGAGAACAGCTGCGTGTGACGGATCGGCGGCACCTTCGAGAAGATCTTCTCGATGTCGGCGAGGAAGCCGAGGTCGAGCATCTTGTCGGCCTCGTCCAGGACGACCTCGACCGCACCCGACAGGTCGAGCAGGCGCTGGTTGTTGAGGTCGATAAGACGACCCGGGGTGCCGACGACGATCTGCGCGCCGGCCTTGAGCTGATCGATCTGGCCCTCGTACGCCTTGCCGCCGTAGATCGCGACGACGCTGGTCGCGCGGTTCTGGGTCAGCATGTCCATGTCCTCGTAGACCTGGACGGCGAGCTCGCGCGTCGGCACCACGATGAGCGCCTTGACGCCGGGCTCGGGGTTCGGTCCGAGACGCTGGACCACGGGGATGCCGAAGCCGAAGGTCTTGCCGGTTCCGGTCTTGGCCTGGCCGATGATGTCCTGGCCGGGCAGACCGAGGGGGATGGTCTGCTCCTGGATCGGGAAGGCATCGACGATGCCCTTGGATGCGAGGGCGTCGACGATGTCCTGGTCGACGCCGAGCTCGGAGAAAGTCGTCATGAGCGTGCCTGTTCCGGCGGTGAGAGACCGCCTGGGGAGTCGGATCCACGCCCTCCACTCGTCCACAGGCGCGGGGCCCCGATCCAGCGCCGGGGCGTGTCCACTCTACCCGGCGCGTTTCGGCGGGCCCCGACGCCTAGGCTGTACAGCGTGTTCGAGTGGATCCGTCGTCGTCGCCGCCCGGTGGGCCGGACGCTGCAGCTCCGCTCGCGCGGCGACCTCGGCGAGGCGATGCGCGTCGACTTCGCGGAGCTCGCCCCGGACATCGAGACGTTCCTCGGTCAGGCCGCGTATCTGCAGCTCGGGTTCTTCGAGACGCTGAGCGAGCTGATCGCCTCGACGCCCGAGCTCGCCGAGAAGGAGTCCCTCTCGCGCGCCGCAGGGGCCGCGCTGATCAAGCACCAGGAGCTCGTAGCCCTCATCCGCGACCGCGGGGCGGACCCGACGCAGCTCATGCTGCCGTTCCGCGAGTCGCTCGACGCGTTCCGGCGCAACACCCACGGGGTGCGACCGCAGGAGACCATGCTGTCGGTCCACATCACCGCGGGCATGCTCGACGACTTCTACCTCGCGCTGTCCTCCAGCTACGGCGAGACCGGACGCCGCGTGGCCCGCATCCTCACGGCGGACGACGACCGCTCGGCGATCGTGGAGATCCTCGGCGCGGCCATCGCCGCCGACGAGGAGTGGCGCTGGCTGCTGGCCCTGTGGGGCCGTCGCCTCGTCGGCGACACGCTGCTCGTGGCGCGCGCGGCGCTGCGCCCGACGCGCCTGGACCGCGACGAGGAGAAGGTCGTCGAGCCCGTGTTCACGGAGCTGATGGGCGCTCACGCCCGGCGGATGGATGCCATGGGCCTCGCGGCCTGACGCCCCTCCTGCCCCTGCGGGTCAGACGCCGAGGCGCGCTCGCTCGGACGCGTCGGAGGCGATCCGCCGACGGCTGAGCAGAGGGATGAGCACGAGGACGGTCGCCGCCGGCGCGAGGATCGCGACGATCCACAGCACGGGGGAGTCGATGCCCAGTCCGGCCCACGTCAGCACCGACCACACGATGGCGGAGGCGGCGGCTCCGGCGAGCGGGGCGAGGGCGACGCCCCGCGTCGACCGGTGGGGCAGCGCGAAGTGCGCCGCGAGGCCGACGACCGCGCCGAGGAGGAGACCGAGGAGGATCTGCACGGCGGAGCCGTCAGGCGACGAAGCCGACCCGGCGGGACTCCTCGGTGCCGACCTCGATGAACGCGAGGTTCGCGGTCGGGACGATGTAGGAGTTGCCCTTGACGTCGGTGAAGGTCAGGTGGCTCGCGGAGCTGTCGAGAGCGGAGGCGACCGTCGACTTCACGGCCTCCGAGGACTCGCTGGTCTCGAAGTTCAGTTCGCGTCCGGTGTTGGTGATGCCGATGCGAATCTCCACGATGCACGTCCTTCCCGCCCGGGGACCGATCGCCCGGCGCGTGCTGTCGACTCTACGGCAGGGCGCCGACACGGAGCCGCCGCGGGTCGCCCGCTTCGCGGACGGCGAACGCGGACGGCATCCCTCCTCCGGCGGGTCCGGCGGACGTGCGCGGTGTCGCGGCGGCCATGTCGGAGGGCGCGGTTAACGTGGGGGGATGCGGATCACGGATGCCATCGCCCCCGGTGCCGCGACCGACGCCGATCAGCAGGCGGTGACGGCGTGGGGGCCGGCGGTCAGCGGCGCGGTGGTCGGGGCCCCGGGGTCGGGCAAGACCTCCACGCTGATCGCGCGCGTGCGCGCCCTCGTCGACGCCGGCGTCGACCCCGACGAGGTCCTCGTGCTCACCCCCACGCGACCGGCCGCGACCGCGCTGCGCGACCCGCTCGCGCTGGCGATCGGCCGGGCGACCGCCGGCGCCGTCGCGCGGTCGGTCGCCTCCTTCGCCTTCCAGCTCGTCCGCGGGGCCGAGGTGCGCCGCGGCGACGAGCCGCCGCAGCTGCTCACGGGCGGCGACGAGGACCAGATCATCCGCGACCTGCTCGACGGGGACGCCGAGGACGAGCGCGAGGGCGCCTCGCGCTGGCCCGAGTGGCTCGGTCCGGCGATCCGGGCGACGCGCGGCTTCCGCGGCGACGTGCGCGCGTTCCTGGCCGAATGCACCAACCTCGGCGTCCTGCCCGGCGACCTCGAGCGGCTGGCCGCCCGGCACGACCTCCCCGTCTGGGCGTCGCTGGCCTCCTTCTCCGCCGAGTACCGCGCGGTGCGGGCGTCGATGCGCGGTGCGCACCGCGACGCGGCCGACCTGACGCGCGAGGCCGTCGGCGTACTCCGCGACGCCTCGGGCGACCGCGAGCTGCTCGGCCGCTTCGCCACGCTGCGCTGCATCCTGGTCGACGATGCGCAGGAGCTGACGGCCGGCGGCGTCGATCTCCTCGAGGCGGCGGCGGGACTGGGCATCGGCGTCGTGGTCTTCGGGGATCCCGACGTGGGCTCGGGCGCCTTCCGCGGCGCGACGCCGGAGAACTTCGCGCGCCTCGCCCGCTCGCTCGGCACGACGGCGGCGCTGGGCACCGTGCACCGGGGCACCCCGGAGCAGATCGACCTCGTCCGCTCCGTCGCCGCCCGCATCGGCGCCGCGGGCGTCGTCGCGCACCGGCGTCCACCGGTCGGCGCGGCGCCGATGGGCTCCGTCCGCACCTACCTGCTGCGCTCGCCCGCGGAGGAGGCCGACGCCATCGCGCGCCTGCTGCGCGAACGCCACGTTCTCGACGGGGTGGCATGGGGCGACTGCGCCGTCATCGCCCACGACTCGCGGCAGGTCGCGACCCTGCAGACCGAGCTGGCCGCGCGCGAGGTCCCGGCCCGGGCGAGCGGCCCCGGCCTGGCGCTCGGCGCGCAACGGCCCGTGCGCGATCTCGTCGGCCTCGTGGAGCTCGGCATGCAGGACCCGGCGGACTGGACCCCCGAGGCCGTCGCGGACGCGTTGCTGGGGACGTTCGGCGGCCTCGACCCGATCGAGCTGCGCCGGCTGCGGACGGTCCTGCGTCAGGACGAGGTCGAGCACGGCGGACACCGGACGGCCGGGGATCTGCTCGTATCCGGCATCCGGCATCCCCTCGAGCTGGAGGCCGTCGACACCCGGGAGGGCCGCCGTGCGGCGCGGATGGGCGCGACGCTCGCGGCGGTGCGCGCGCAGGCCGAGAACCGGGCGACGCCGCACGAGATGCTGTGGACGGCGTGGGACCGCAGCGGCCTCGCGCGGACGTGGCGGGAGGCGTCGCGCGGACACGGTCCGATCGCCGAGCAGGCCGACCGGGACCTCGATGCGGTCGTCGCCCTCTTCCAGGCGGCCAAGCGGTTCACCGAGCGCGAACCGGACGGGGAGGCGGCGGTCTTCCTCCGTGCGGTGCTCGACAGCGACGTGGCCGAGGACCGCATCGAGCAGCCCGCCGTCGCCGACACCGTCCGCGTGCTGACGCCGGCGGCGGCGGCCGGGACCGCCTTCGACACGGTCGTCGTCGCGGGCGTGCAGGACGGCGTCTGGCCGAACACCCGGCTGCGCGGGGGACTGCTCGAGACGTGGCGGCTGGCCGACGCCGTGCTCCGGCCCGAGCTCCCGGTCGCGGGGCTCATCGACCGGCGACGCGAGGCGATGCACGACGAGCTGCGGCTGTTCCTGCGGTCGATCTCGCGGGCGCGGGAGCGGCTCGTCGTGACGGCGGTGGACGACGACGACACCGGACCCAGCGTCCTGTTCGAGATGCTGCCGACGCCCGAGCCGGCGGCATCCATCCCGGAGCACCCGCTGTCGCTGCGGGGTCTGGTCGCCCGTCACCGTCGCACGCTGACCGCGCCGCGCACGACGGCCGCCCAGCGTCGGCACGCGGCGTCGCAGCTGGCCCTCCTCGCGGCGGCCGACGTGCCGGGCGCCGCGTCCGAGCAGTGGTACGGCGTGGCGGCACCGAGCTCCATCGCGCCGCTGCGCGACCTGTCCCGCGAGGACGTCCGGGTGTCGCCCTCGCGGCTGCACGCGCTCGAGCAGTGCGAGCTCGACTGGGTCATCGGCGACCTCGGCGGCGACCGCAGCGGCACGACCGCGGGCATCGGGACCATCATCCACGCGGCCCTCGAGACCGCGGCATCCCCGTCCGAGGCCGACCTGTGGGCGGTCGTCGAGGAGCGCTGGGGCGAGCTCGTCTTCGACGCCGCCTGGCGTGAACGCGCGGAGCAGACGCGGGCGCGCGACCTCGTGCGGCGGCTCGCCAGCTACCTGCGCCGGTTCGACGACGCCGGTCACCGGCTCCTCGCGGCCGAACGGCACTTCGACGTGCCCATCCCCGTTCCCGACGCGGGGGAGCACCGCGCGGTGCTGAGCGGCGACATCGACCGCGTCGAGCTCACCCCCCGCGGCGAGGTCGTCATCGTCGACCTCAAGACGGGCAAGAACGAGCCCCAGACGGATGCCAAGGTGGCCGACAACCCGCAGCTCGCGGCATACCAGCTGGCCTTCTCGTCCGGCGCCATCGAGCAGGCCGGCGGCTTCGCGCCCGGCGGGGCGAAGCTGCTGGTCCTGCGCCCCAGCGCGGCGACCAAGGACTACGCCGAGCCCCACCAGCCGCCGTTCGACGACGACGCCCGCTCGGCGTTCGTCGAGCGGGTGCAGCGCGCAGTGGGCGTCATGCGCGGCGGCAGCTTCTCCGCGCCGTACGAGGTGCACTGCCGCGACGAGTTCTCGTTCGGGCTGTGCCGCATCCACACGATCTCGGCGGTGAGCGCCTCGTGACGGCGCCGATCCCGCCCGCACCAATCGGGACCGCGCTGCTGCCCGCCGCGACGATCGCGGCCGCTCTCGGGCAGTTCCCGCCCACGGCCGAGCAGACCGAGGTGATCGAGGCGCCGCTGGCGCCGGCGCTCGTCGTCGCGGGCGCCGGCAGCGGCAAGACCGAGACGATGGCGGGGCGGGTGGTCTGGCTCGTCGCGAACGGCCTCGTCCGCCGCGACGAGGTACTCGGGCTGACCTTCACGCGCAAGGCCGCGGGCGAGCTCGCCGAGCGCATCCAGCGGCGGCTGCAGCGCCTGTCCGAGTTCGAGGTGCGCGGTCTGCTGCCGATGCTGCCCGCGCTGCACGCGGCCGGGCGTCTGGCGGTCTTCACCGAGCTGGCCGGCGCCGAGGGCGCGCGCGGGGACGCGGCACGCCGCGAGGCGCTGGACGCCCTCGCCCGCGAGACGCACGCCGTCCCGCCCGTCGACCACGACGGCGACCAGCTGCTGCACCGGCCGACGGTGGCCACCTACAACAGCTTCGCCGACGGACTCGTCCGCGAGCACGGGCTGCGGATCGGGCGCGACGCCGAGGCGGCCATCCTGTCGGAGTCGGCGGCCTGGCTCCTCATGCGCCGGGTCGTCTTCGCCTCCGACGATCCGCGCCTGGAGGAGCGGCAGGAGTCGCCGCGCACCCTCATCGACGCGGCGCTGCGCATCGCCCGCGACGGCGTCGACAACCTCGTCGACCTCGACCGGCTCGCCGCCTTCCCCGACGAGTTCGGGCGCATCGTCGAGCGCCCGTCCGAGAACGCCCGGACCTCCGTCTACAAGGACGTCGCCGATGCGGCCGCCCGCGTCTCGGCGCTCGGCCTGCTCGCCGACGTCGCGCGGGCGTACGACCGCGAGAAGGCGCGCCTGGGCGTCATGGACTTCGCCGACCAGGTCGCCGGCGCCCTGCGCATCGTCCGCGACCACCCGGCCGTCGTCGACGAGCTGCGCGCCCGCTACCGCGTCGTGCTGCTGGACGAGTACCAGGACACCTCCGTGGTGCAGACCGACCTTCTCTCGACGCTCTTCGGCGGCACGGGGGTCATGGCGGTCGGCGACCCCCATCAGGCCATCTACGCCTGGCGCGGTGCCAGCGCCGGCAACCTCGGCGGCTTCCCCGCCGCCTTCGCCCCGGACGGCGGCTGCGCGCAGTTCTCGCTTCTGACCAGCTGGCGCAATAGCGCGCGGGTCCTGGATGCCGCCAACGCGGTGCTCGCGCCCCTGGCCGATCGCTCGCCGGTCGCCGTCGAGCAGCTGCGCGCTCGTCCGGGCGCCCCCGACGGTCTCGTCGAGATCGCGTTCGACGACGCGCTCGACGCCGAGGCGGACCGCGTCGCCGCCTGGTTCGCCGGGATCCGGGCGGCCCGCGCCGCGGACGGGCGCGCGACGACGGGTGCCGTGCTCTTCCGCAGCAAGAAGCACATGGTGCGCTTCGGGGACGCGCTCGGACGTCGTGGCATCCCTCATCGCATCCTCGGTCTCGGCGGGCTGCTCACGACCCCCGAGGTCGTCGACGTGGTGTCCGCACTGCGGGTGGTCAGCGACCCGGAGGCGGGCTCCCCGCTCATCCGGCTGCTGTCGGGGCCCCGCTGGTCCGTCGGACTCGCCGACCTGCGCGCGCTCGCCCAGCTCGCCCGGCGGCTCGCCTCCCACGACGCGGCGCTGCAGCCGCTGGACCCCGACGTGGCGGCGCGGCTGCGATCCACCCCCGGAGCCGACCGCGCATCGCTCGTCGACGCGCTCGACTTCCTCACCCGGCAGGCCGACGACCACGGGTGGCTCGCCGACATCACCCCCGTGGGGCGGGCGCGCCTGCGCGACGCGGGCGCGGTGTTCGCCGGGCTGCGCCGCAGCGTCGGCGCGCCGATCCCCGAGCTGATCCGCCTGGTGGAGGCGGAGCTGCGCCTGGACATCGAGCTCGCCGCGAACGAGTCGCGCGGTCCGGCGCGCATCGCCTCGGCGCAGCTGCGCGCGTTCGTGGACGAGATCCGCGGCTTCCTCGCGGCGGACGAGTCCGGCTCCGTCAGCAGCCTGCTCGCCTGGCTCGACCACGCCGAGCAGGCCGACGAGTTCGCCCCGCGCAGCGAGCCGCCCGAGGACGACGTCGTGCAGCTGCTGACCATCCACGGGTCGAAGGGCCTGGAGTGGGATGCCGTGGCGGTGGTGCGCCTGGTCACCGACGAGCTGCCCTCGCTGGCCCGGGACACGAAGGGGTGGCTCGGCTTCGGCGTGCTGCCGTCGGAGTTCCGCGGGGACGCCGCCTGGCTGCCCGTCCTCGGGTGGCGCGGCGCCGAGACGCAGCAGCAGCTCAAGACCGCCATCGAGGAGTTCGTCGCCGCCAACCGCGCGCGGCAGCTCGACGAGGATCGCCGCCTGGCCTACGTGGCATTCACGCGCGCGCGGGACCACCTGCTGCTGACCGGGTCGAGCTGGTCCGGGACCAAGCGCCCCCGGCGCCCGAGCGTCTTCCTCGACGAGGCCGCCGCCGCCCTCGGCGTGGAGCTCGACGTCGGCGAGCCCGGCGACGACCCGTACGACGGGGAACGCCGCACCCTGCAGTGGCCGCTCGACCCGCTCGGCGCCCGGCGGACCGCCGTGGCCGCGGCGGCGGCCGAGGTCGACGAGGCGCGTCTCGCCGCCCCGGCGGACCCCGACCCCGACCTCGAACTGCTGCTGGCCGAACGGGCGGAGCGCCTGCGCCCGACGCACACGCCGGCGCCCACCCGCATCCCGGCGTCCCGCTACAAGGACTTCGTGGCCGATTACGGCGGCACCGTCGAGTCGCTCCGCCGGCCCATGCCGGAGCGCCCGTTCCGTCAGACCCGTCTGGGCACGCTGTTCCACGCCTGGGTCGAACGCCGGTCGGGGCTGGTCGGCGCGGGAACGGGTCTCGACGACGGCGCCCTGTGGACGGACGACGACGACACCGGCGCCTCGGCCGCGGATGCCGAGGAGCTGCGGCGTCTGCGCGAGAGCTTCGAGCGCTCCGAGTGGGCGGGTCTGCAGCCCCTCGAGGTCGAGACGGAGATCGACTTCGTCACGCCGCTCCTCGACGGGCGCGAGCACGTGATCATCTGCAAGCTGGACGCCGTCTACCGCCGCGGCGACCGCATCGAGATCGTGGACTGGAAGACCGGACGTCCGCCCGTCGGCGAGGCCGAGAAGCGGGCCCGGATGCTGCAGCTCGAGCTCTATCGCGAGGCATACCACGCCAAGCACGGCGTCCCGATGGACAAGATCGACGTCGCTCTCTTCTACGTCGGCGACGAGGTCGTGCTGCGCGGCTGAGCGGGCGGCGCGTTCGTCGGACGGGGTGTTTGTCGGGCGGGGTGGCATCCGTGGTGCGCGTGTGCCCGGGGTGCTCACAGGCCCCAGCGGTTCTGCATTCGCGTAGGGCGGCGGCGCGTTTGTCGGGCGGGGTGGCATCCGGGGTGCTCAGGCGCCCCAGTGGGGGTCAGTGACCCCAGCGGTCCTGCAGTCGGGCGGACGCGGTCGCGACGACGGCCGGGGAAGAGGCCGGTCAGGCGTCGCGGGCCTCGCGGGCGTCGTCATCCCCGGCCACGGCCCAGCGGCGCAGCGCGGCACGGGAGGCGCGGACGGCGTCCTCCTCGTCCTGGGCCGTGACGTGGTGAGGGACGTCGCCCGCGGTGATCGGGGTCTCGTCCGGCGCGGCGTCGAGCGACCCGGTGCGGTGAGGCGTCCAGCCGTCGAGGTCGACCGGTACGGTGGCGCCCGGGTCCTCGGGCTCGCGCAGACCCGTCAGGTCGAACGCGTTCTCCCGGGCGGGGTCTGCGGGTGCGGCGTCCTCCGCGGCGAGACGGTCCCGTTCCGCGGCCAGGTAGAGCGAGAGGGCCTCGGGGTCGTAGGCGTCCGTCTGCATGGACGTGTCGATCGGGGCCGCCGCGGTCGGCGGGACGCGCTCGACCAGCGCCATGGCGTCGTCGATGTCGGCGCGGCTGTCGGGAACGATGTGGTCGCCGCGGACGCCGTCGGCGAGGGCCGTGAGCAGGGCGACCGCGTCGTCGACGACATCGCTCTCCCCGGCGTCCCAGCCGTGTACGAGCCAGCGGGCGAACTCCAGCTCGGCGTACAGGCGCGCGCGCTCGCGCAGCAGCGGGTCGGGGGACCGCTCGCCGCTGCGCGCATAGCCGTCGTGGACGTCGTCGGTCGCGGTGGGGGCCGACGCGAGCCACCGCAGGTCGACGGCGGGATCGCCGGCGCTCAGGCCGGCCCACTCGAGCAGACCGGTGACGTGCGGGATCCCCTCATCGTCGTCGACCAGCAGGAAGGACGAGCTGCTCGCGCCGCCGAGGACGACCGCGGACTCGAACCGCCACAGCTCGTCCACCTCGACCGCGCGGCGCCAGCGGAGCATGAGCCCGTCCGGGACGCGGTCGGTGGCGTCGACCCGGTCGAGCAGACGCGTCACGTCGTCGCGCACCTGCTCCGGCGACCGCACGGGGAGTCCGTCGGTCCGCACGACCGACACCGGCAGCGCGTGCACCGCGGCCAGCGCGGCGCCGATGGCCGGCGCGTACCCCGGGCCCTTGGGGAGGTTGGCGGGGTCGATGCGATAGCCGACGAGATGGTCGACGACGAGCACGCGCTGGGTTCCGGAGCCGGTCTCGCCGAGCACCTCCGGCGCGGCGAACGGGAGCAGCGCCCGCACGCCCGGGGTGAGGGCGTGCAGCGCGCGGGACTCCGTCGCCAGGTCGCGCGCGGCCGCGTCGTCGACGGGCATGCGCACGACGATGGCGCGGCCGTCCTCCAGGCGTGCGAAGGCGGCGTCGAAGCGGCCGGGCCCGTTCTCGGTCAGCGGACCGACCGCCGTGACCCCGATGCCGGGCAGAGCCGCCGTCACCGACGCGGCTAGAGTGAGGGGCGAGCGTGCCATGCCCCCAGGGTAGGTCGGTCCCGCGCTCCTTCCCCCCGCGCCACGCCCTTGAGAGAGGTGTTCGATGCCGCCCAGCGCCCCCGTGCCGTCGCGTCCCCTCGTGCGCGACCGCAGCGCCGACGAACGCCGCACCGCCGGACTGCTCGATGCGGCGCGCGCGGCATCCGGGACCCGCGTGCTCGCTGTGCGGGCGGATGCGGCGCCGGTCCGCGGCGACGCTCTCGTCGGCGTGCCCGTCTCCGCGCTGGACGAGGTGCTCGAGTGGGCGTTCCTGGGCCGCGGGCCCGCCGGCGAGGCCGTCCTCCTCGCCGTCGTCCCGGACCAGGCGGACATCGCTCTGCCCCCGGATGCCGCCTGGTCGCGGCTGCGCGAGATCGGCGGCGACCTCGTCGAGTCCGACGCCTCCATCCTGCGCACGGCCGTCGCTCTCGCGGGATGGCTGCGCGACGCGCCCTTCTGCCCCGCGTGCGGAACCCGGACGCTCACCCGTGACGCCGGATGGGCCCGGCACTGCCCCGGATGCGGCCGCGAGCACTTCCCGCGCACCGACCCGGCGGTGATCGTCCTGGTGGTCAGCGAGGACGGCCGGCGGGTGCTGCTCGGCGCGAACGCCGCGTGGGGCGGAGCCCGGTACTCGTGCTTCGCCGGGTTCGCGGAGGCGGGGGAGTCGCTCGAGGAGGCGGTGGCGCGCGAGGTCGCGGAGGAGGCGAACGTCGTGCTGCGCGACGTCGAGTACCGCGGCTCGCAGGTGTGGCCGTACCCCCGCTCGCTCATGCTGGGCTTCCGTGCCCGTGTGGAGCACGACGCCGACGCCCGCGAGGACGGTGAGGAGATCGTCGAGGTGCGCTGGTTCACCCGCGACGAGCTCGGCGCCGCGATGCGGGGCGAGAGCGGTGTGCAGCTGCCCGGACCGGCCTCCATCGCACGGCGCCTCATCGACGACTGGTACGAGGAGACGCGGTGAGCGCGCTCGACGGGCTCGACGAGCAGCAGCGGGAGGCGGCGCGGACCCTGCGCGGCCCCGTCTGCGTCCTCGCGGGCGCCGGCACGGGCAAGACGCGGGTCATCACGCGCCGCATCGCCCACGGCGTCGACACCGGCGCGTACTCCCCGCAGCGGGTGATGGCCGTCACCTTCACGGCGAAGGCCGCGGGGGAGATGCGCGGCCGGCTGCGTGCCCTCGGCGTCGCGGGGGTGTCCGCGCGGACGTTCCACGCGACGGCGCTGGCGCAGGTGAACTACTTCTGGCCCGCTCTCGCCGGCGATCAGGCGCCGTCCATCATCGACAACAAGGTGCGCATGCTCGCGCACGCCGCCGACGGAGTGGGGCTGTCGCCGGACACGGCCACCCTCCGCGACGTGGCCTCCGAGATCGAGTGGCGCAAGGTCACCATGCGCTCGATCGAGCAGTATGCGGCGGACCGGCCGAACGGCGTCGGACGCCTCGGGGTGGACCGCGTCGTGGACCTGCAGCGCGCGTACGAGAAGCTCAAGGACGAGCGCCGTCAGATGGACTTCGAGGACGTCCTCCTCACGTGCGCGGGGATGATCGAGGCGGAGCCCCGGGTGGCCGCCGCCGTGCACGAGCAGTACCGCCACTTCACCGTCGACGAGTTCCAGGACGTGTCGCCGCTGCAGGCGCGACTTCTCGAGCTGTGGCTCGGCGACCGCCACGACCTCTGCGTGGTGGGCGACGCCAGCCAGACCGTCTACTCGTTCACCGGCGCCGACTCGCGGTATCTGCTGGAGTTCGAGCGGACCCATCCGGATGCCAAGGTGGTGCGCCTCGAGCGCAACTACCGCTCCACGGCGCCGGTGCTCGCCGTCGCGAACGATCTCATGCGCGGCCGCGCCGGCGCGCTGGAGCTGGTCTCCGCGTCGCCGGAGCAGACACCGGCCCCCACGGTGCGCGCGTACGACGACGACGAGGACGAGGCCGCCGGGGTCGCGCGCTCCATCGCCGACCTCGTCGCGCGCGGCGCGGACCCGCGGGCGATCGCCGTCCTCTACCGCTCGCATGCGCAGTCGGCCCTGCTGCTGACGGCCCTCGCCGGCGTCGGGGTGGCGGCCACCGTGCTCGGGGGGCGACGGTTCTTCGACCTCCCCGAGGTCCGGCAGGCGATGATGGCCCTGCGCGCGGCCTCGGTGGCGCCGCTGGAGACGGGGTTCCTCGCGACCGTGCGCGACGTTCTGCGCAGCGTCGGGTTGACCGACGAGCCGCCGGCCGCCGGCGGGGCTCTGCGCGACGCCTGGGAGGCGCGCGCCGCCCTCCTGCGTCTGGCGGAGGAGGCGCCCGCGGGGACGGACCTGCGCGGCTTCACCGACGACTTGCAGGCGCGCGCCCGAGACCAGCACGAGCCGGCCACGCGGACGGTCACGCTGGCGACGCTGCACGCCGCCAAGGGACTGGAATGGGACCACGTCCACCTCGTCGGGGTCAGCGAGGGGCTGCTTCCCATCTCGTACGCCACGACCTTCGAGGCGGTCGACGAGGAGCGTCGCCTGGCGTACGTCGGCGTCACGCGCGCCGCGCGGACACTGTCCATCAGCTGGTCCCGTGGTCGGGGGCGGAGCGAACGGTCGCCGTCGCGCTTCCTCCGAGAGATCGGCAGCGGCAGTCTGCGCTCGGCCGATGTCGTCGCCAGGACCGGCGGGGCGTCGCGGCGCGCAGGTGCAGGGAGCTCGTCGTCTTCGAGGGGTCCGCGCTGAGATAGTGCCGCGCGGCGCGCGCGACCTCGACGGCGAACCCCGCATCGACGTCGGGGCGCGGTCGTGCGAGGAGTTGCGCCGCGATGACCGGCCAGGCCGGGTCGCGGGAGCGGGCCGTGGCATCCAGGCAGCTCAGGCACGCCGTCAGACCGGGCCGGACGAGCGGACCGACGGCCGCCTGACCGGCGTCCAGGACGACCGGCAGATGGGGCACGTCCTCGCGGACCAGGGCGACTGCGCGGCGGGGGTCGACGCGGTGGGCGCCGAGCAGGATCACCGTCCGCCCGTCATCGGGGGCAGCGGTCCGGCTGCCCGCCCACGGCAGCACGGCGGTGTCCGGCGGCAGCCCGAGCCGGACCGCGCGGACCACGCCCGGGGACAGGTCGTCTGTCACCTGCAGGGCGACCCGCGGGGTGCGGACGGGCGCGTCGAGAGCGGGAGCCAGCCGGGCCAGCAGCGCGTCGACGTCGGTCTCGTCGGCGCCCGCCAGCCGGGCGAGGCCCTGCAGGACCGGCAGGCTCGTCCCGTTCTCGAGTGCGTCCACGGCCGCCGCGTGCCACGCGGACTCGAGGGTCAGCTGCACGAGCGGCGGCGCGCCGAACTGCACGGTGCGGTCGTCCCGCCAGAGCGGGGGAGCGGAAGGGGCGAGTCGAGGCATGCCGACGATCCTGGCGCGCCCGGAAGGCGTTCCAGGGGTTGTCCACAGGAAGAGGCGCTGACGCCTCCTCCCCAGGCCTCGTGGGTCAGACGGGCCGCTGGTCGCCCGGGGCGCCGTCGTCGTCCGGGCGCTGCCCGTCGGCGGGGCCGGAGGGGTCCGTCGTCCCGGACTCCGCGCCGTCCGACGCAGACCCGCCGTCCGACGTGGACCCGCCGTCCGACGTGGACCCGCCGTCCGACGTGGACCCGCCGTCCGACGGGCCCGCGGCATGCGCCGATCCACCGTCCGAAGCAGCCTCACCGGTTTCTTCGGCCAGCAGCTGAGCGAGGGCGTCGTCCATGGCATCCGCCGGCGCGCTCTCGCCGCGGGACTGCGCGGTCAGGCGCGCGACGAGGGCCGCGGGGTCGTCGATGTCCTCGGCCGACGGCATGAGGTCGGGGTAGTCCCACAGCGCGTCGCGGCCGGCGACGCCCACCGCGTCGGTCACGGCGCGCCACAGCGCGGCGGCCTCCCGCATGCGGCGCGGTCGCAGCTCGAGCCCGACGAGCGAGCCGAGGGCCTGCTCGGCCGGTCCGCCGACCGCGCGACGACGACGGACGGCTTCGGCGATGCGCGCCGCCGAGGGCAGGCGGGCGGTCGCGTCCTCGGTGACGACATCGACCCAGCCCTCGATGGTCGCCAAGAGGTTCTCGAGGCGGGTCAGCGCCGCCGTCTGCTCCTCCGAGCGGGCGGGCAGGAGCGCGCCGCTCTCGAGGGCGTTGCGGAGCTCCTCGGGCTGGGAGGGGTCGAAGCGGGAGGCGAGGTCCTCGAGGGCGTCGGTGTCGACGCGGATGCCGTGGGCGAAGTCGCGCACCTGGGAGATGACGTGCAGGCGCAGCCACCGGGCGTGCCGGAACAGGCGCGCGTGCGCGAGCTCGCGCGTGGCGAGGTAGAGCGCGAGCTGGTCGTCCGGGATCTCCAGGTCGCGCCCGAAGTCGGCGAAGTTCTGGGGCAGGATCGCCGCGTCGCCGTCGGGCATGACGGGGATGCCAACGTCGCCGCCGCCCACCACCTCGGTCGACAGGCGACCGACGACGTGGCCGAGCTGCGTGGCGAAGAGGGAGCCGCCGACGGTCCGCATGAGACGGCCCGCTCCGGCGATGAGGTCCTGCATGTCGTCCGGCGCCTGCTGGCCCAGGGCGTCGGTCAGCGCGTCGGCGATGCTGGTGGCCACGGGCTCGGCGAGCTCCTGCCACACCGGCAGGGTGGCCTGCACCCACGCGCCGCGCGTCACGGCGCGGGCCGGGTGGGGGAGGTCCGAGATCGTCGTGGCCTCGCCCAGCCACAGCGCCGCGAGGGCGAACGCCTGGTCGAGGTCGGTCCGCTGTCCGGTCGACACGCCGCGGTCGTCCTGGTTGGCGATGTGCAGGGCCTGCCGTTCGGCGAGGCTCCAGTCGACGCCGTCCTGCGCGCCGGAGAACGCCCCCTGCAGCTGGCTCATCACGGCCTGCAGCATGGCGGGGTCGATCTGCATGCCCGACAGGCGTGCGAGCTGCTCGGGGTCGATGGCCCCGGTCTCGCCCGCGAGCAGGCGTCGCATGAGCTCCTGGAACTCCTCCTCGGGGCTCCGGTCGTCGTCTGCCACTTCAGCCGCCTTTCAGCCAGGTCTGGGGGTTCCGGATCTACGCTAGTCGCAGGATTCATCGCATCCCCCGGCACGGCCTCACCCCGCTTACGCCGCGCGCGAACGACCCGGCGGAGGTAGGCCACGTGACCCTGTTCGACGAGAACGTCTCCGTCGTGCCCGCGCCCCCGCGGCGCCTGCGCCGCTCGACAGCGACGGGCCTGTGGGCGCTGTCCGTGGCGCTGCTCGTCCTGCTCGTGCTGTCGTTCCTGCCGACGGCCTACGTCATCCAGCAACCCGGTCCCGTCATCGACACCCTCGGGACGTCGGAGAACGCGGACGGGGAGCAGGTGCCGCTCATCACCGTCCCGGACGGGCAGGACACGACCGGCTCCGGGCGCCTGGACCTGCTCACGGTGCAGGTCGTCGGCAATCGCGAGCGCACGCCGTCCTGGCTCGAGCTCGTGGGCGCGTGGTTCGACCCGTCCCGCGCCGTGGTGCCGCTGGACCGCATCTTCCCCGCGGGCGAGACGACGGAGGAGCGCAACACCCAGAACGTCGCGCTCATGAACGACTCCCAGCAGGAGGCCACCGCCGCCGCGCTGGAGGAGCTCGGCTACGACGTCGGCCAACACGTGCGGGTGAACCAGCTGAGCGACGACGCGGCCGCCGCGGGGTCGATCGAGGCCGGGGACACCATCCTCTCGGTCGACGGCGTCCCCGCCGACTCGGCGATCGCCGTCCGCGACGCGGTGCAGGCGGCGGCGGGCGCGCCCGTCTCGATCGAGCTCGAGCGCGACGGACGGGACTCCACCGTCGAGGTGACGCCCGCCCTCGTCGAGGACGGGCGCGAGAGCGCCTACGTCCTGGGCGTCGTGCTGCAGAACGCCTTCGACTTCCCGATCGACGTCGAGATCCAGCTGAACAACGTCGGGGGACCGAGCGCCGGCATGATGTTCGCCCTCGGCATCATCGACAAGCTGTCGTCGGAGGGCCTCACGGGCGGTCAGCACTTCGCCGGAACGGGCACGATCGACGCCGAGGGGAACGTCGGGCCGATCGGCGGCATCCGTCAGAAGCTCTACGGAGCCCGGGATGCCGGGGCGACCTGGTTCCTCGCCCCGGAGGCGAACTGCGACGAGGTCGTGGGCCACGTGCCCGACGGCCTGCGCGTGTTCTCGACGGCGACGCTCGAGCAGTCGCTGACAGTCCTCGAGACGGTGCGCGACGGGGGCGATCTCGACGCCCTCCCGACGTGCGGGGCTCAAACTGCTGCGGGATCGTAGCATCCACGGCTTTCCCCCAGAACGCCGCGCCTAGGATGGTCGAGTGACCACGACCTCAGCGCCGAACCAGGCCACGCCACCCAACCGCTCCCGCCGGATCATCTCGATCTCGCTCGCGATCATCGCCGCGCTCGTCGTGGCGTTCTTCGTCTTCGCGAGTCTCTACGCCGACTGGATGTGGTTCGCACAGCTGGGCTTCACCGGAGTCCTCACGACCCAGTGGATCGCCCGGGCGGTGATGTTCGTGGTCGGCTTCCTCGCGATGGCCGTGCCCGTCTGGGGCGTCATCCAGCTGGCCTATCGCCTGCGCCCCGTCTACGCGCGTCTGAGCTCGCAGCTCGACCGCTACCAGGAGGTCGTCGAACCGCTCCGCCGGCTGGCGATGTGGGGGATCCCCGTCTTCTTCGGCTTCTTCGCCGGCTTCGCCGCCTCGGCGCAGTGGGAGACGACGTGGCTGTGGTTCAACGGCGTGACGACCAGCGAGACCGACCCGCAGTTCGGTCTCGACACCGGCTTCTACCTGTTCGGGATGCCGTTCTACGCGGCCCTGCTCGGCTTCACGTCCGCGGTGCTCCTGGTGTGCCTGCTGCTGACCGGCGTCGTGTCGTACCTGTACGGCTCTGTGCGCGTCGGCCAGCGCGAGCTGCGCATCTCCAAGGCGGCCCGCATCCAGCTCGCGGTCCTCGCCGGCCTCTACCTGCTGGTCCAGGGCGCGAGCCTGTGGCTCGACCGGTTCCGCACCCTCGTCGAGCCCGGGGAGCGCATCACGGGTCCCGGCTACGTGGGCGCGAACGCCGTGATCCCCGGCCAGACGATCCTCGCGATCGTCGCGGTGCTCGTGGCCGTCCTCTTCTTCGTCACGGCCGTCATCGGCCGCTGGCGCTACCCGCTCATCGCGACGGCGCTGCTCGTCGTCTCCGCGATCGTCGTCGGCGCGGCGATCCCGTGGGCGGTCAACACCTTCCAGGTGCGTCCGAACGAGCTCGCGCTCGAGAGCCAGTACTACCAGCGCAACCTCGACAGCACGAAGGCCGCGTACGGCATCGACGCCGTCGAGAAGGAGAACTTCGAGGCTGCGACGCAGGCCGAGGCCGGTCAGCTCCGCGACGACGCCGCCTCCACGGCGCAGCTGCGCATCATGGACCCGGCCATCATCGGCCCGACCGTCCGCCAGCTCGAGCAGTACCGCGCGTACTACCAGTTCGAGGAGCCCCTCGACGTCGACCGCTACACGATCAACGGCCAGACGCAGGACGCCGTGGTGGCCGTCCGCGAGCTGAACATCGGTCAGCTGGGCGACGCCGCGTCGTGGCAGAACACGACCGTCGTCTACACGCACGGCTACGGCATGGTCGCGGCGGCGGGCAACGAGCGCACCGACGACGGCGACCCGGTGTTCCTCGAGCAGGCGATCCCGGGCACCGGCTTCCTCACCGACCTCGAGTACGAGCCGCGCATCTACTTCGGCGAGCAGTCGCCGCCGTACTCGATCGTCGGAAACGTCGAGGGCGGCGAGGACTTCGAGCTCGACTATCCCCTGGGGGCCGACGGCGGCACCGAGACGCGCACGACGTTCCGGGGAGACGGCGGTCCGAGCGTCGGCAACGTCTTCAACCGCCTGATCTACGCTCTCAAGTTCCAGTCGGAGCAGATCCTCTTCTCGGACTACGTCAACGACGCGTCGCAGATCCTGTACGACCGCGATCCCGTCACGCGTGTGCAGAAGGTCGCGCCCTATCTGACGCTGGACAGCGACCCGTACCCGACCGTCGTGGACGGCCGCATCCAGTGGGTCGTCGACGGCTACACCACGAGCGCGAACTACCCGTACTCGACCGGGGTCTCGCTGTCGCAGGCGATCGCCGACTCGAACAACCCGTCGCCGACGTACGCGCTGGACGACATCAACTACATCCGCAACTCGGTCAAGGCCACGGTCGACGCCTACGACGGCAGCGTCACGCTGTACGCGTGGGACGACCAGGACCCGATGCTGCAGGCGTGGCAGAAGGTCTACCCGACCTCGCTGCAGCCCTGGAGCGACATGTCGGCCGACCTGATGAGCCACGTGCGCTACCCGACGGACCTCATGAAGGTGCAGCGCTCGATGCTCGGCGTCTACCACGTGGACGACGCGCGGTCCTTCTTCCAGCAGGACAACCGGTGGACGACGCCGAACGACCCGCAGGACCCGGACAGCTTCCAGCCGCCGTACTACCTGACGATGAAGATGCCGAGCCAGGACGAGCCGTCCTACTCGATGTTCACGAGCTTCATCCCGGCATCCCAGGGCGGACAGGCGCGCAACGTGCTCACGGGCTACCTCGCCGTCGACTCCAACGCCGGTGACGAGCAGGGCACCAAGCGCGACGACTACGGCCGATTGCGGATGCTCGTGATCGACGCGGCCACGACGGTGCCCGGACCCGGACAGGTGCAGAACACGTTCGACTCCGACACGGCCGTGTCGTCGCAGATCAACATCCTCCAGCAGGGGCAGTCGCAGGTGCTCCCGGGCAACCTGCTGACGCTGCCCGTCGGCGGCGGTCTGCTCTACGTGCAGCCCGTGTTCGTGCAGTCCTCCGGCGGCACGCAGCTGCCGCAGCTGCGCCGCGTGCTGGTGGCCTTCGGCGACCAGATCGCGTTCGAGAACACCCTGAGCGAGGCGCTGGACAGCCTGTTCGGCGGAGACTCGGGAGCGGACACCGGCGATGAGGAGGTCATCCCGACCGACCCGGACCAGGGCGACGGGACGACCACGCCGACCGAGCCGACCGCACCGGCGGCGGACTACGCTGCGGCTCTCGAAGAGGCCCGCCAGGCGCTGGCCGCCCGCAACGCCGCGTTCTCGAGCGGCGACCTCGCAGCGTTCGCCGAGGCGGACGAGCGTCTCACCACCGCGATCGAGCGTCTGCTCGAGCTCGACGGCTCCGGTGAGGGCGGCGACACCCAGTCCGGTACCGACGGCCAGGGCTGATCCGTTCGACCACGCCGGCGCCCCGCATCGCGCGGGGCGCCGGCGTCGTCGTTTCCGGCGTCAGACGGAAGGACGGAAGGCGGGGCGCCGGCGTCGTCGTTCCCGGCGTCAGACGGGAGGCGATGCGGCAGCGATCGAGCGCGGAGGGACCCGTGGCATCCGGGGCGAGAAGGGCACGGGATGCCACGGCCTCCCACCCGCGCGACGCACGACGACACCCCGCGGCCCCCACACCCGCCGGCGGCCTCAGGCGCGGAGGAACCACCACCAGATGAGCAGCAGGGTGGTGCCGAAGCCGGCGATCTGATTCAGCCAGAGGAAGCGGTTCCACCCGGCGGTCGCAGACTCGCTCGTGGCATCCGTGACGTTGCGGTACGGCCACACGACGACGAGGTACGGCACGACGAGGAGGGCGGCCAGCGGCCCCGGCCAGGCGGTGAACAGCATGGCGACCCCCGCGAGGGCGTAGGCGGTCAGGGCGAAGCGGACCGTCCAGCGGGCGCCGCGTGCGGTGGCGATGGAGGAGATCCCGGCCGACCGGTCCGCCTCGACGTCCTGCACGGCGCCGAAGGCGTGCGAGGCGATGCCCCAGAGCGCGAAGGCGACGAACACGACGACGAGCTGCCACGTCCACGTCGCCCCGGCGAGGACGAGTCCGTACACGGCGGGCGAGAAGAAATGGATGCTGCTGGTGATCGAGTCGGCGAAGGGCCGTTCCTTCAGCCGCAGCGGCGGCGCCGAGTAGAACACGACGAAGAACAGGCTGAGCGCGAGCACGAGCCACGACAGCGGGGAGCCGACCGCCACGAGGAACACGACGAACGGCAGGCACGACAGAGCGGCCGCCCACAGCGTGATCGGGTGCATCCGCTTGGCGAGGACCGCGCCGTGCGTGCCGCCCTTGCGCGGGTTGCGCAGGTCGGACTCGTAGTCGAAGACGTCGTTCACGCCGTACATGGCGAGGTTGTACGGCACGAGGAAGAACACGATGCCGACGATCAGCACCACGTCCACCTGCCGCGTGGTGAGGAGGTAGGCGGCGGCGAACGGGAACGCGGTGTTGATCCAGCTCACCGGTCGCGACGAGACGAACAGCTCTCGCAGCACGCGCGCGGGGGTGAGGGTGGCCGGGGCGGTCATGCGGGTTCCTTCCGCGGGGCGATGAGCTCGAACAGCGCGGGGACGAGGAAGGCCGCGCACAGAGGGTAGGCGAAGTCCTCGAGGGGGGCCAGACCGATCCGGATGCCGCTGAGGTGCTCCTCCGGGTACGAGAAGAGGCCGACGGCGATCATGACGTTGTCGAACACGAGCGTCAGCGCGAGGAGGACGAGCGCCGTCAGCCCCGAGGATCTCATGCGTCGGCCGAAGTCGGGACGCCGCGCGGTGGAGAGCGTCACGACGATCGTCGCGACCACGAACGGCAGCACGATGAGCGGGTAGGTCATGATCGTCCCTCGTCCACGCGGTCGTCCGCGTGTCGCGGCGCCGCGGCGGACCGTCGGCGGTGGAAGACGCTCCACAGGACGACGGCGAGGTAGCTGAGGAAGACGAGGAAGAAGACCTCCTCCAGCGGCAGGTGCGGCGCCACGTCCACCCCCACGAAGAGCGGGCTGTCGCCCTTGACGAACACCCCGGTGAGGATCCCGACGGCATCCCACAGGAGGAAGAAGCACGCACCGAGGAGGACGGCGCCGGTCGTGCGCCACGGCGCCGTGCGGAGGGCCAGCCCGAACTTGAGATCGATGGCGATCATGCCGGCGAGGGAGAAGAGGATGGCACCCAGGTAGATCCCGGGCACGTCAGACCGCCGCGCGCGCCGGCTCGCTCAGGGGAGCGGGCGAGTGATCGCCGCGCATGCGCTTGACCACCAGTTCGGCCGAGATGAGGCACATCGGCAGGCCGATCCCCGGCAGCACCGAGGTGCCCGCGTAGTAGAGGCCGTCCACCTTGCGGGAGCGGTTCTTCGGGCGAAAGATCGCGCTCTGCCCGAGGGTGTGCGCGAGGCCGAGGGAGTTGCCGTGCCACGCGTGCAAGTCGGTCGCGAAGTCCTCGGGGGCGATGGTCTTGCGCACCACAATCCGTTCGGCCAGGTCGGGCACGCCCGTCCACTCCGCGATCTGCGCGATGACCCGGTCCGCCGCCTGCTCGATGCGGGGGTCGCCGGCGCCGTTCACGCCGCCGCGACCGCTCACGGGGTCCGCCGGGACGGGGACGAGCACGAAGAGGTTCTCGTGCCCGGCCGGGGCGACGGAGGTGTCGGAGGCGCTGGGGCGGCAGATGTAGATGGATGCCGGATCGGGGATGCGCTTGTTCTCGCCGAAGATGGCGTCGAAGTTCGTGTGCCAGTCGTCGGTGAACAGCAGCGTGTGGTGGGTCAGCTGGGGCAGCTCGCCCTCAACGCCGAGGAGGAGCAGCAGGGCGCCCGGGCTGGGCACGCGGTTGCGCCACCACTTCTCCGGGTACTGGCGGTCCGGGGCCTCGAGGAGGTCGTTCTCGGTGTGGTGCAGGTCGGCGCCGGAGACGACGGCGTCCGCCGAGATCACGCGTCCGTCCGCCAGGCGCACGCCGCGCGCCGCGCCGCTCTCGGTGAGGATCGCCTCCACGGGCGTCCCGGTCTCGATGCGCACGCCGCGCTCGCGGGCGAGCCGCTCGATGGCCTTGATGATCTCGGTGAAGCCGCCGCGCGGGTAGAGCACGCCGTCGCCGAGGTCGAGGTGGCTCATGAGGTGGTAGAGGCTCGGGACCTCGAAGGGCGAGCCGCCGAGGAACACGGACGGGTAGGCGAGGATCTGCTGCAGCCGGGTGTTCTGGAACGAGCCGGTGACCCGCTTCCACAGCGTGCGCGTCAGCAGCGGGATGAGCGTGGGGAGGCGCTTGACGAGCGCGGGGTCGCGCAGGCCCTGCGACGACGAGTACGGGTCGTAGAGGAACTTCGAGGTGGACAGCTCGTAGGCGTCCTTCGCGGAGTCGAGATACGCCTCGACCGCGTCGCCGGAGCCGGGCTCGTGCTCCTCGAAGAGCGCGCGGACGGCGTCGCGGCCGGAGACGACGTCGATGGGGTCGCCCTTTCCCGGAGGACCGTAGACGCGGTAGGCGGGGTCCAGACGCACGAGGTCGAGCTGCTCGGCCGCACTGGTGCCCAGCAGCCGGAAGAAGTGGTCGAACACCTCGGGCATGAGGTACCAGCTGGGACCGGTGTCGAAGCGGAAGCCGTCGGCCTCCCACGAGCCCGCGCGCCCGCCGAGCTGGTCACGGGCCTCGAAGAGCTGCACGTCGTGCCCCTCGTCGGCGAGGAGCGCGGCGGTGCCGAGCCCGGCGATCCCGCCGCCGACGACGACGATGCGCTGGGAGGTCATGTGTGGGCCCCTTTCGGTGGGCGTCCGAGGAATGCGCGAGCGGCCAGGGTCGCCTTGACGCCGTCGGGAACGCGCACGCGCGGCGCGCCCGGGGCGGTGCGGCGCAGGCGCCGCGACAGTTCGGCGAAGAGGTCGTGGGCGGCCGTCACCGCGCGCCGGCAGTCCGGCGGCAGGAAGGGCACCGTGGCCGCCGCGGCGGCGAGGTCGGCGTCGATGCGGTCGAGCACCTCGATGCGCCGGTCGTCGCCGGCGGCTCCGTCCAGGTAGTCGCGACCCAGGCGGGCGGCGTCGTCGTCGAGGTCGCGCAGGAAGTTCACGTCCTGGAACGCCCGCCCGAGGCGGCGCGCGCCGTCGACGAGGTCCGCGGCCGGGAGGGCGGCGGCGGACATCCCCGCGTTGAGGAAGACCTGCAGGCACATGAGGCCCACGACCTCCGCGGAGCCGAAGACGTACGCGTCATGGGAGGCGTCGTCGTGCGCCGTGGTGTCCAGGTCCGTGCGCATCGAGGCGAAGAAGGGGGCGATGAGGTCGTCGCCGATGCCGCACTCGCGGGCCGTGCGGGCGAACGCGTGCACGACGAGGTTCGCGCTGAACCCCGTGGCGATGGCATCCCGGACCTCCTCCTCGAGCCCGT
This sequence comes from Microbacterium sp. LMI1-1-1.1, assembly GCF_040815675.1. Taxonomy (NCBI): domain Bacteria; kingdom Bacillati; phylum Actinomycetota; class Actinomycetes; order Micrococcales; family Microbacteriaceae; genus Microbacterium; species Microbacterium sp. LMI1-1-1.1. Next base: position 468,785 of record NZ_JBFPNN010000001.1, read on the forward strand.
CGAGCACCGCGCGTTCGCGCTCGGGCGTCAGACCGGCGTCGTGGGCGGGACCGTCGACGATCTCGTCGGCGACGCGCACGAGCGCGTAGATGTTCCGGACGTGCGGACGCGGGCGCGGGCCGAGCAGACGGCAGGCGAGGGCGAACGACGTGGAGTACCGGTGGATGACGGCGGCGGCGGCGTCGTCGGCGGTGCGGGAGTACAGTGCGAGGCCGGTGGGGGCGAGGCTCACGGCACGCGCTCCTGCACCGCGTCGACGAGCTCGAGCAGCATGTCCTGCGAGGCGGCCGGGAGCGTCGAGGCGGTGACGATGGCGCGGGCCTCGTCGAGGGTCTCGCACACGAGCTCCTCGAGCCGGATCCGGGCGCCCGAGTCCGACAGCGCCCGCTGGGCGGCGCGGATCGCGACCGGGCCGGTGTGCGCCTGGGCGAGGGCCTCGCTGACCTCGGGCCAGCTCTCGGTCTCGCGGGCCAGGACGATCAGGTGCGTCCTCTTCGCCTCGCGCAGGTCGCAGCCCTCGTCCTTGCCGGATGCGGCTGCGGTGCCGAACGCGCCGATGAGGTCGTCGACGAGCTGGTACGCCAGTCCGAGCCGCTGGCCGAACCGCTGCAGGGCGCAGCGCTGCGGCGTCCCGGCGCCGGCGAGCACGGCACCGGCCTCGAGCGGGGCCGAGAACGAGTACACGGCCGTCTTGTCGTGGGTCGTGCGCAGCACGGTGTCGGCATCCACGTCCCCGGCGACGACGGCGTTCTCGACGTCGGCGAGCTCTCCGGCCGCGGAGACCAGGACGGCGTCCTCGACGAGGTCGAGCAGCTCCGCGCGGACGGCGCCCGGGACGTCGGCGACGGCGACGAGACGCCCGGCCTCGTGCAGCAGCAGGTCCCCGGCCAGGATGCCGGCGGCGTCGCCGAGCAGGGCGGAGCCGGGCGCGTCGGCGCCGCGGGACAGCCCGCGGCTGCGGAACTCCCCACCGACGTTGGGGACGCCCCGCCGCTCGGTGTCGTGATCGATGACGTCGTCGTGCACGACGAACGCGGTGTGCAGCAGCTCGAAGGCCGCGGCGACGTCGTAGAGGCCCGCGCGCGCCGTCTCCGGACCCTCGAGGGTCTCGAACGCGGCGACGACGAGCAGCGGACGGAAGCGCTTGCCTCCCTGCGCGGCGCGGCGGATCGCGGATGCCAGGGCCCCGGCGCCGTCGCCCTGGGCGGCGAGCCGTCGGTCGAGGCGGGCCAGGGCCCGGTCGATGGCGTCGTCGACACCGGCGCGGGCGGTGGAGGTCGAGGCGAGGGAGATCATGACGCTCGTCGGATCTGCGCGGGCGGGGCGGCGTCGAACAGGTGAAGCTGCTGGGCCTGGAGGACCAACCAGGGGCTGAAAGCCCACGGGGTCGCCTCGAGGGATGCCGCGAGGTCGGCGGGGTCGACCCAGCGGTACTCGGCGACCTCGGAGGGGTTCGGCCGCGGCTCGTCGTCGGTGCGCGCGATGTACACCGGGCAGATCTCGTGCTCGACGATGCCGCTGGCGTCGACCGCGCGGTAGCGGAAGAGCGGCAGCGCCAGCTCGAGGTCGCGGACGCGCAGACCGACCTCGAACTCCGCGCGACGATGCACCGCGGAGAGGACCGGCTCGGCGGGCTGCGGGTGTCCGCAGAAGGAGTTCGTCCACACGCCGGGCCATGTCTTCTTGTCCAGCGCGCGCCGTGTGACGAGCACCTGGCCTTCGCTGTTGAGCACATGGCACGAGAACGCGAGGTGCAGGGCCGTGTCGGTGCCGTGCACGCTGCTCTTCGGAGCCGTGCCGATCTCGTGGCCGAGGTCGTCCAGAAGCACGACATACTCGGTCTCGCTCATCGTGCCTCCAGTTTGCTAGTTTAGCTAGCGATGTGAGCCCGACTATACCCACAGCGAAAGGGGGTGTCCACTATGGCAAAAGCCCCTGTGCCCTCTGGTACGCGCAGCGAGGTGACCCGCGCTCTCCGGGCGATCCGGTCCCTCAGCGACGCCTTCGACCGCATGCACAGCGGGATGAAGGGCGACATGGACATGAACGCCAGCGACCTGGCGACCCTCCGCATGCTGATCATCCGCGAGCAGCGGGGCGAGACCGTCAGCCCGCACGGCGTCGCCACTCACTTGCGCATCTCGACCGCCTCGACGACGAAGCTGCTCGACCGCCTCGAGAAGTCCGGACACCTCGAACGCCGGCCGCATCCGTCGGACGGTCGCGCCCGCGTCGTCGTCCTCACGGACAAGTCCCGGACCGAGTTCTTCCGGCACTTCGGCGGTCACCTCAGCCTGATGCGCGACGTCGCGCAGCGGTACGACGACGCCGAGCTGGCGACGATCGCGTCGTTCCTGGACGAGCTGACGGACGCCATCGTCGCGACCGACTGAGGTGCTGCGTCGGCGGCCCCGCCGTCAGGGCCGGTCGACGGGCCCGCGGGCGACGCGGACGCCCACGTCGTCGTAGCCGTCGCGCGGCGGGCCCCCGCGCCGGGTCGCGGCGCGGACGAGAGCCGGGGGATCGGCCCATCCGCCGCCGCGGAACACGCGCGCGTCCCCGATCTGCGCGTCGACGAAGTCCCAGCACCACTCGTTGACGTTGCCGAGGGCGTCGAACAGGCCGTGGAGGTTCGGCAGCCGCCCGCCGACGTCGACGGGGCCGCGCAGGCCGTCCGCGGCCGTCCAGGCGACGTCCGCGAGCGGGCCGTACGCGGGGCCGGTGGCCCCGGCGCGGCACGCGTACTCCCACTCGTCCTCGGTGGGGAGGCGGAACCCGTCGGCCTCGGCATCCCAGTCCACCTCCTCGCCGTCGAAGCGGTAGACCGGGTCGAGCCCCTCCCACTCGGACAGCGCGTTGCACAGGCGGATCGCCCGGAACCAGCTCACCTCGACGGCGGGATGCCGCGGATGCCGCACGGGCACCCCGAGGAGCTCCGCCCGCTGCTCCTCGGTGAGCGGGTAGACCGCCATCTCGAACGCCCCGACGGCGATCTCGCGCCGCTCCGGACCGCGCTGGTCACCGCGCAGGACGCTCCCCGCGGGGATGACGGCCATCTCCACATCGGTCACGCGAGCTCGACCATCCACAGGTCGCTGTCACCGGTGATGAACAGGCGCTTCTCGTCGGCGTCGAAGGTGCAGTTGCTCACGACGTGGGGCGTCGGGATGACGCCGAGTCGGCGCCCGCCGTCGTCGACGATGACGACGCCGGCCTCGCTGGAGATCCAGAGCCACCCGCGGCTGTCCACGGCGAGGCCGTCCGGGATGCCGGCGTCCACGGTCGCGACGGTGACGGGCGCTCCGAGGCGCTCACCGTTCCAGGCGCACCCGACGATGCGGGGCAGGCCGTCCGCCCGCGACTCGGCGACGTAGAGGACGCTCTCGTCGCGGCTGAAGGCCAGGCCGTTGGGCGCGTCGAGGTCGATCATGCGGCGCAGCCCCTCGGCCTCGGTCCACCGGTAGACGCTCGTGTGGTCGAGGGCGGGATCGGCGGGGTACCCCTCCTTGGGGTCGGAGATCCCGTAGGTCGGGTCGGTGAACCAGATCGCGCCGTCGGAGGCCACGACCAGGTCGTTGGGCGAGTTCAGCGGCTTCCCCTCGAACGCGTCGACGAGGACGCGGGTGCCGTCGCCGTCGGTGCGGCTGATCGCGCGGCGACCGTGCTCGGCTTGGACGAGTCGCCCCGCGGCATCCATCGTGTTCCCGTTGGCGAAGTCCGACCGGTCGCGCACGGTCACGATGCTGCCGTCCTCGCGCCACGCGAGGGTGCGGCGCCCGATGACGTCGCTGAAGACGAGGGAGCTCTCCGCGGCCCACCAGGTCGGGCCCTCCGCCCAGGTGGCGTCGGCATACAGCGAGAGCAGGCGCGAGGTCGGCGGGAGCACGGCGGCCAGGCCCTCGTCCCAGACGCGAGGCGGAGCGACGTCGACGGGCTCGGGGGAGCGGGGTCCCTGCAGGACCTGGCCGTCGATCGGGATGCGGGCGTCGTGATGGGGCATGACGTCCATCCAACAGAATACGGCCGGGTGGGCCGAGCGGGTTGACGCCGCCGGTCTCAGCCGAAGGGGTGGGGCGTCGGGGCGCCCGGCGATTCCGTGAACTGCAGGATGAGCTGGTGGCACGGCTCGTCCCCGACGGTGCCGGACAGGTGGCCGGACCGCCCGTCGATCTCGGCGGTGTCGGTGTCCTGCCCGAAGTGGATGTCGCCCGGGCCCATCTCCACGCGCGCGCCGTCCTGGGTCTCGAGGAACCAGCGTCCGCGGAGCGGCACGACCCATTGCGCGTGGGGGGAGGGATGCCACTGGCCCACCCATCCGACCGGGAGCACCGCGAAGGTCACCGACGCGACGTCGCCGGGGAAGGGGCGCATCCACTGCGGATCCGCGCCGCCGCCGACGCTCTGGAGCCCGAAGCCCCGCAGTGCCGACGCGTTCAGGCGGGTCCGGCCGTCGACGTCCGCCCACATGTGGAGGAAGGGCAGGGCGGGCGGGTCGTCCCGGTCGCGTCCGTCGTTGTCCAGAGGGGCGGTGGTCGTCGTGTCCATGCCCCCGAGTCAACACAGCGGCGCGACCCGCCGGCCGCGGCTTGACGCCATCGGGGAAAAGCGGAACGGCGCCGGATTCCTCCGACGCCGTTCCTCATCTGTTGCGGGGACAGGATTTGAACCTGCGACCTCTGGGTTATGAGCCCAGCGAGCTACCGAGCTGCTCCACCCCGCGGCACAAGAGATCACGTTACCAGCCGTTCACGTGGCGGTCGAATCGTCGTGGCATCCCGGGGGTGTCGCTGCGCCGAGGGGACAGGCGCCGGCGTTCCCCGGGAGCGGTCTCCGAAGCGGTCCGGGAAAAGCGGAACGGCGCCGGATCTCTCCGACGCCGTTCCTCATCTGTTGCGGGGACAGGATTTGAACCTGCGACCTCTGGGTTATGAGCCCAGCGAGCTACCGAACTGCTCCACCCCGCGGCACAAGGGAAAACATTACCAGGCGCGGGGCCGGATGGCGAACCGGCGTTGAGGAGAGCCGGTCCGCGGCGGGATGATGCCGGGATGTCGGACCCCGCGAAGACGACCCGGACGGGTCGTGCCCCCGCCCCCGCACCTGCCTCCGCTCTCGCGCCCGATGGCGAGGACGGGTGCGCCTCCCCGGCGGGCGACGACCGCGACGACGGCCGCCCCGAGACGCCCGCGCAGCGCGCGGACCGCAATTGGAACGACGTCCTCCAGGAGCTGCGGGTGCTGCAGACGGGCACCCAGATCCTCACCGGGTTCCTGCTCGCCCTGGCGTTCCAGCCCGCGTTCTCCGACCTGTCCGACGGGCAGCGGACGGTCTATCTCATCCTCATCGCGCTCTCGGCGCTCAGCGCCGTCGTGGCTCTCGCCCCCGTGGCCCTTCACCGCGCGGTGTTCCAGCGGGGCGTGAAGCCCGACGTCGTCCGCTTCGGGCACGGCTGCCTCCGGGCCGCGCTCGCCCTGGTCTCGTTGCTGCTGACCGGCGTCGTCGGCTTCGTCTTCGACGTCGTGCTCGACGTGCGGGGCGGGATCGCCGGGGCGATGGTCCTCGGGGCGGTGATCCTCGTACTGTGGGTGGCGGTGCCGGTGCTCGTGCGCCGCCGCAGCGGAGGAAGGAAGCAGGGATGACCCACGACAGCGTCGGAGTGGCGGTCGCGCAGTTCGCCCCCGCGGCATCCACGTCCGCCAATCTCGACGTCATCGGCGGTCTCGCCCGGACCGCGGCCGGCCGCGGCGCCCGGGTCGTGGTCTTCCCCGAGTACTCGAGCTACTTCGTCGACCCCTTCGACGCCTCGCTCGCCGCGAACGCCGAAGACGTCGACGGGCCCTTCGTGACGGCCCTCGTCGCCCTGGCCGCGGAGCTGGACGTCGTCCTGGTCGCGGGTCTGCTCGAGCGCGCGGACGACGGCCGGCGGGTGCGCAACACCGTCGTGACGGTCGGGGCGGGCGGCATCCAGGCCGTGTATCGCAAGCTCCACCTCTACGACGCCTTCGGTCAGCGGGAGTCGGACTGGATCCAGCCGGGGGAGATCGCCCCGCCCGAGACCTTCGTCGTCGACGGTCTGCGCTTCGGCCTCATGACCTGTTACGACCTGCGGTTCCCCGAGGTCGCCCGCACCCTCGCCGACGCGGGCACGGATGTCGTGCTCGTCCCGGCCGAGTGGGTGCGCGGGCCGCTCAAGGAGCACCACTGGCGGACGCTGCTGCAGGCGCGCGCCATCGAGAACACGATGTTCGTCGCCGCCGCGGACCACCCGCCGCCCCTCGGTGTCGGGCACTCGCTCGTCGTCGACCCGCAGGGCGTCGTCGTCGCCACGGTGGGGACGACGACCGACGTCGCCGTCGCGCACCTGGATGCCGAGGCGGTGGCGCGCGTGCGACGGGTGAACCCCGCGCTGGAGCTGCGCCGCTTCCGGGTCACTCCGCGCTGACCGCCGCGCGCCCGCTGCGGAATCGGATCGCCGCGGCGGAATCGGACCGATGGTCCCGGGCCGTCCGAATCCGGCGCCGCCGTCCGATTCCGCGACGGCCGCCCCCGGGGCTCAGCCCATCCCGGCCAGCCGGGCGGACGCCTCCGACAGCACCTCGACCCTCTTGCAGGCCGCGAACCGCACGAGGGTGGCGTAGCGGTCCCGGTGCTCCGGCACGACGAAGGCGGTGATCGGGATGCCGACCACCCCGGCGCGCGCCGGGAGCTCACGGCAGAACGCGTCCGCGTCCGTGACGCCGAGGGGAGCGGCATCCACGACCGTGAAGTAGGAGCCGCCCGGCGTCGAGACGTCGAACCCCGCCGCGCGCAGGCCGGTGCCGAGGAGGGCGCTCTTCGCGGCCATCGTGGACGCGACCGACGCGAAGAACTCGTCCGGCATCCGCAGCCCCGCCGCGATCGCCGACTGGAACGGCGTCGGCCCGACGTAGGTGAGGAACTGCTTCACCGCCATCACCGCGGAGACGAGCGCGGCGGGGCCGGTCACCCACCCGGTCTTCCACCCCGTCAGCGAGAACGTCTTGCCCGCGGACGAGATCGACAGCGTCCGGTCCGACGCCCCCGGCAGCGTGGCGAGAGGGACGTGCGGCCCGTCGAAGACGAGATGCTCGTACACCTCGTCGGTGACGATGATCGCCTCGTGACGCTCGGCGAGGCGCACGATCTCGTCCTGCACGGCGCGGGTGAAGACCGTCCCCGTGGGGTTGTGCGGATCGTTGACGAGGATGACCCGCGTCCGATCCGAGACGACGGATGCCAGGACGTCCAGGTCCGGCTGGAAGTCCGGCCACGCGAGGGGCACGGGGACCAGCTTCGCCCCGGCGAGCGCGACGCACGCGGCGTAGGAGTCGTAGAAGGGCTCGAAGACGACGACCTCGTCGTCGGGGCCGTCGATGAGCGCGAGGAGGGTGGCCGCGAGGGCCTCGGTCGCTCCCACGGTGATGAGGGCCTCGCGGGCGGGATCGACCGTGAGGCCGTAGAACCGCTGCTGGTGCTCGGCGACGGCGTCGAGCAGGTCGGGCACGCCGCGCCCCGGCGCGTACTGGTTCGCCCCCTCCGCGATCGCGCGGCGGGCGGCATCCCGGACGACCTCGGGGCCGTCCTCGTCGGGGAACCCCTGGCCGAGGTTGATGGCCCCGGTGGCCGCGGCGAGCGCGCTCATCTCGGCGAAGATCGTGGGGACGGCCTCCCCGTCGGGGGTGATGAGGCCGGCGCCCGCGGCGGTGCGGCGCCACGCGCCGGGGGGAATGTGCATGATGCGCGTCCTGCTCGCGTGAGGGATCGGAGTCCTCTCACCGTAGCCGTGGATCTGCTGGACGTCCGGATGCCGCCGGAATGGCATTCGACGGGCGCCCCTTACACCCATAGACGCGCCTCACCCGTGGCATAGATAACGCACAGGGTGCGGGGTCACTGTAGAAGCGCCTGGAAGAAGGAGCATCGCATGAGCGACAACACGGACGACCGTCCCGAGGGTTCCCACAACGCCTCCACCCCTGACGCCGGCGCCGCGCACGGCGCGACGTCGCCGTCGCCGCAGCCCGACCGCGCCCCCCTCGACGCCGCCGCCGGTGCCGACGCCGGCCGCCCCCCGCTGCCGACCCGGTCGCCCGCCGCCGCGGCCGCCGCGTGGCCCCCGCCGCAGTCCGGCGACCACCGCACCCCTGCCGGTGCCGCCGCGGTCGGCGGAGCCAGCGGTGCCGCCTTCGGTCCCGCCGCGACCGACGCGCACGGTCTGCACCCGACCCTCACCCTCCCGGAGTCGTCCACGACGGCGCCGCGCAAGAAGAGCGGCGTCCCCAAGGTCGCGGCGCTCGTCCTCGCGGCCGCGCTCGTCGGCGGCGGCGCGGGTCTCGGCGGCACGTACGCCGGGCTGCAGCTGTGGGGCGGCTCGAGCGCCTCCTCGCCCGCCGGGGCGACCGCCGTCACTGTGAACAACCCCGACAGCGTGAACGCGACCACGGCGATCGCCAGCAAGGTCGTGCCGAGCGTCGTCACGATCAGCGCGACCGGCTCCACCGGCGCGGGCACCGGGTCGGGCGTCGTGCTCAACTCGGACGGCTACGTGCTGACCAACACGCACGTGGTCACCCTCGACGGGCAGTCCGGCAACACCCGCCTGTCGGTCACCACCTCGGACGGCCGGGTGTTCGCCGCGACGCTGGTCGGCACCGACCCCACCTACGACCTCGCCGTCATCAAGCTCGAGAACGCCTCGGGTCTCACCCCGATCGAGTGGGCGGACTCGTCCGACCTGAACGTCGGCGACACCACGGTCGCCGTCGGCGCCCCGCTCGGCCTGTCGAACACCGTCACGACGGGGATCGTCAGCGCCCTGAACCGGTCCATCCAGGTCGCCTCCTCGGCCGCGCCGAGCGACGGCTCCGACGAGAGCGAGGGCGGGCAGGGCGGCCAGGAGAGCCCGTTCTTCTTCGACTTCGGGCAGGGCCAGCAGCAGTCGCAGTCGACCGAGACGATCAAGATCGCGGTCATCCAGACCGACGCGGCGATCAACCCCGGCAACTCCGGCGGTGCGCTCGTGGACGACCAGGGTCGCCTCATCGGCATCAACGTGGCCATCGCCTCCGCGGGCGGCTCCTCCTCGTCGTCGGGTCAGTCCGGCTCGATCGGCGTGGGGTTCGCGATCCCGTCGGACGTGGCCAAGCGCGTCTCCAGCGAAATCATCGAGAACGGCTCCGCCACCCACGGCCTGCTCGGCGCGTCCGTTCAGGACAGCACCTCCGTCCAGGGCGCGACCATCACCGGTGCGTACGTCGCCGAGGTGAGCCCGGGCGGCGCGGCCGCCGGCGGCGGCCTGCAGACCGGCGACATCATCACCGCCTTCAACGGGGTGCCCGTCGCCAGCTCGGTCGACCTGACCGCGCAGGTGCGCGCGCTCGCCGCGGGGGCGACCGCCCAGGTGACGTACGTCCGCAACGGGCAGGACCGCACCGCCGAGGTCACCCTCGGCTCGCTGAACGGCTGACGCCGCCGCTCCCTCACCCGGCTCGGAGGACGCCGCCCCGCGATAGGCTCGCGGGGTGGCGTCCTTCTCGTTCGGTTCCGGGAACGCCCACAAGCTCCTCCGCATCCCGCTGTATCTGGCCGGGCGGGTCCTGACCGCCGTCGTGCCGCGGTCGCGGCGCAGCTGGGTCTTCGGCTGCGCGGTCGGCATCGCCGACGGTGCCGCGGAGCTGTGGCGCGTCGCCGCCGCCCACGGCGAGGACGCGACCTGGCTCGTCGGCGATGACGGGCAGGCGAGGGATGCCACGGCGCGGGGGATCCGCTGGGCCCGGAAGGACTCGCTGCGCGGTCTGTGGCTGACCGCTCGCGCGCGCGTCGTCGTCGTGACGCACGGCTTCGGCGACGTCAACCGCTATGCGGTGGCGGGAGCGACGATCGTGCAGCTCTGGCACGGCATCCCGCTCAAGCGCATCGGCCTCGACTCGGCCGAGACGACCCGGAGTGCGCTGCTGCCGCGTTCGCGCGTCGTCCCGCGGCTGCTCGCCGCCCTCTATCACGGCACCACCCGCCGCATCGCGGTGCTGCCCGCCGCGTCCCACCTCGTGCGCGGCCGCCTCGAGTCGGCTTTCGGCCTCACCCACGCCGCCGTCCCCGTGACGGGGGAGCCGCGCGTCGACGTGCTCTCACGCGGAACCGCGTCCGACCGCCGCGCCGCCGCGCGTGAGCGCCTGACCGCGGCCGTCGGACCCGTCGGGGAGCGCCCCGTCGTGCTGTACGCCCCGACCTGGCGCGACGGCGACGTCGACCCGGCCGTCCCGGACGCGACCGAGTGGGGCGGCATCCGGGATCTCCTCGACCGACGCGACGCGGTCCTCCTCATCCGCTCGCACCCGCTCGGGGCGGGGGACTACCGCCCGCCGGTGCCGACCGACCGTGTCCGGATGCTGGGCAGCGACCTCGTCGCCGATGTGACCCCTCTCCTGCCCGGTCTCGACGTGCTCGTCACGGACTACTCGTCCCTCGCCTTCGACGCGGCGCTCGTGCCGCTGCCGGTGCTGTTCCTCGCGCCCGATCTCGAGGCCTACCGCGCGCGCCGGGGGCTCTACGGCCGGTACGCCGATGTGGCCGGCGACGATCCGGCCCGCGACTGGACGCAGACCCTGCGGCAGCTGGATGCCGTCCTCGACGAGCCGGGGCCGAGGACGGAGGCGTCGCGACAGCGGAGCCGGACCGTCCACGCGCACCGCGACGGGCGCAACACCGAGCGGGTGTACGCACACGTGCGGGCGCTGCTCGACGCCGGCGGACGCCCCGCCCGGGCGGGGTCTCCGCTCGGGACGGACCCCGGCGGAGCCCCGCCGCCCCCCACGGAAGGACGACGATGACCGAGGCCCGATTCATCGAGGACGGCGAGGTCGCCGCGTTCGAGCTGAGCGGCACCGGTCCGCGGCCCGCCGCCGTCGAGCTCGTCGGTCGCCGCGCGCGCGTGACGGCCCGCCTGCACGGCCGGGGCCGGACCTGGCGCGCCGTCCTCCCGCTGCGCGCCTCCCGATGGGGCGGGCCGGACCTGCCCCTGCCGACGGGGGAGTACCGCCTGTGGATCGACGCGGGCGAGGCCGACGACACCGGCCTCCCCGGCACCACGATCGGGACGACGCAGCTGCCCGGCGTCCGCGCCTCGTGGGACGGCGCCCGCCTCCACGTGGGCCCGCCGGTGGACCCCGCCTACGACTCCGGTGAGGGGCAGGCCGCCCTGGAGCGCCGGTACGCCACCGGCCGCGGTCCGCTCGAGAACGCGGTGTTCTTCGAGTCCTTCTACGGGCGCAACGCCAGCTGCAACCCGCTGGCCATCGACCGCGAGCTGGCGCGGGTCGCGCCCGCCGTCACCCGCTACTGGAGCGTCGTCGACCTGTCGGTCGAGGTGCCCGCCGGGGCGATCGCGGTCGTCGAGGGCAGTCCCGAGTGGTGGCGCGCCCGCGGGTCGTCCCGCCTGCTGGTGGTCAACGACTGGCTCCGCCGCCGCTTCGCCCGTCGGCCCGGCCAGCGGGTGCTGCAGACCTGGCACGGCACGCCGCTGAAGAGACTCGCGCTTCACCGTCCGGGCTTCGATCCGCGCCGCGCGGTGGCCGTGGTCCGCGAGGCGCGGCGCTGGAACGTGCTCCTGGCCCAGAACCCCTACGCCGCCCGCATCCTGACGAAGGCGTACGCCTTCCTCCGCCGGCCCGTGTGGGTCGAGGGGTATCCGCGGAACGACGTGCTCCGGACGGACGACGGACGCGCCACCCGCGCGGCCCTCGGGATCGCCGACGGGGAACGCGTCGTCCTGTACGCCCCGACGTGGCGCGACGATCGTGAGCGGATCGTCGACTTCGTCGATCCCGCCGCCCTCGCGCGCGACGTGGACGCGGTCGTGCTCGTCCGCGGCCACTCCCGGACCCTCCTGCCCGGCGAGGACGCCCGCGGCCCGCGGGTGGTCGACGTCACCGGCTTCCCCGACACGGCGCGGCTGCTCGCCGCCGCGGATGCCCTCGTCACCGACTACTCGTCGGTGATGTTCGACTTCAGCGTCACGGGCAAGCCGATGTACTTCCTCGTGCCCGACCTCGAGCACTACCGGGGCGAGCTGCGCGGGTTCTACTTCGACCTCGTTGACGCCGTCCCGGGACCGGTCGTCCGGACGCAGGACGAGCTGACGCGCGCCCTGACCGAGGTGGATCCGGCGATCTTCGCGGAGCGGTACGAGCGCTGGCGCAGCGTCTTCAACGCCCGTGACGACGGGCGAGCGGCCGAACGGGTCGTCGCGCGCATCCTCGACCAGGGGTTCCTCGACCGGGACTGACGCTCCGCCGCCCCGCGGTCCGCTGCTCCCGGACAGGGCCTCGGGACCGCCCCGGGGTCAGGGCAGCGGCGTGTTGCGGCCGTCGAGTCGCGACGTGTCGACGGTGTCGCGCGCCCCGCGGCCGATCGCCCACAGGAACCCGGCGCCCCACGACAGGTGCATCGACGGCAGCACCGCGGCCGTCCACGCCTTGTCGCGCCACCCGCGTCCGCCGCCGCGTCCCAGCGCGACGACGCCGACGAGCGCGCCGTACGCCGCGAGCGGGAGGTGGACGAGGGATGCCGCGGCCGACCGGGTCCCGCGGAGCGCCCGGGTCGCCTGCAGGGCACCGACCACGACGGACGCACCGGCGGCCACGACCAGGGCCGGCGGGGCGAAGAAGCGGAGGGAGTTGCGGCGGCCGTAGCGGCGGACGAGCTCCCCGCGCCAGGCGCCGGTGGCCCGGAACTGCCGCACGAGCCGTGCCCAGCTCTCGCGCGGCCAGTAGACGACCGACAGCGACGGGTCGAACCAGACGCGGTAGCCGGCGCGGCGGATGCGGAGGTTGAGCTCCCAGTCCTCGCCGCGGCGGAGCGACTCGTCGAACATCCCGACCTCGTCCAGGACGGCCCGACGCATCACCCCGAGGTAGGCCGACTCCGCCTCGCCCTCCGCGGTGCCGCCGTGGTACGCACCGCCGCCGAGGCCGACGCGGGAGTTGTAGGCGCGGGCGACCGCCCGCTGGAACGGCGTGCGCCCGTCGGCGCGCATGACCCCGCCTACGTTGGCGGCCTTCACCCGTGCAAGGGTGGCGAGCGCGGCCCGGGTGTAGCCGGGCGACAGCTCCGAGTGCGCGTCGACCCGCACGATGGTCGGGTAGCGGCCGGCGCGGATGGCGCGGTTGAGTCCGACCGGGATGTCGGCGTCCGGGTTGTCGACCAGGACGATGCGTTCATCGGCGTCCCGCAGCAGCCGTGCGATGGCGTCCGTGCCGTCCGTCGAGGGCCCGAGGGCCAGGATGACCTCCACCGGCCCCGGCACGTCCTGCTGAAGGACCGTCTCCACGGCACGACGCAGATAGCGCTCCTCGTTCAGCACGGGCATGACGAAGCTGACGCCCGCATCGTCGGGGGGAACGGGCGCGTCGCGCCGGGCGGTGACGCCTCCGGGGGTGGCGAGGTGCATCCCCCGATCCTTTCACGTCGCACCCGCCGGTACCCTGGAGGGATGCCTCTCGCCCGTGACGCCCGGCTCGCCGTCGGCCTTCTGCGCAAGGCCCTGAACGCCCGCCGGGCCCGCCGGGCGCTGCGTCTGCGCCTGGCGCAGCGGGGCGAGCTCCCGGTCGGACGCTTCCGCATCGCGGTCTACTTCGCCGACAACGCGGTGAACATGTATCAGATGCGCCAGTGGTACGCCCCGCTGCGCGAGCTCGCGCGGGAGTGGCCGGTCCTCGTCGTCAGCCGTGGCGCCGGGGGCGCGAACGCCCTGCTCGAGGACGGGGCCCTGCCCGTGGCCTACGCGCCGACCGTGCGCGACGTCGAGCAGGTCCTCGCCGAGCAGGACGTCCGCATCGTGTTCTACGTCAACCAGAACACCCGCAACTTCCAGATGTTCCGGTACGGGCACCGCTGGCACGTGTTCATCAACCACGGCGAGTCCGACAAGATGTACATGACCACCAACCAGTTCAAGGCGTACGACTACGCCTTCGTCGCGGGCGATGCCGCGCGGGAGCGGCTGTCGCGGGTGCTGTGGGACTACGACCTCGACCGGCGCACCTACGCCATCGGGCGGCCGCAGGCCGACCACTACTCGGGGGACCTGCCCTACCAGCCGGACGAGCGGACCGTCGTGCTGTACGCCCCGACCTGGGAGGGCGATCGTCCGTCTGCCCACTACGGGTCGATCGCCTCGCACGGCGAGGCGCTCGTCGGCGCGCTGCTCGCCACCGGCCGCCACCGCGTCATCTACCGGCCGCATCCGCGCTCCGGTGTCGTCGACAGCGCCTACGGCGCGGCGAACACGCGGATCGTCGCGGCCCTCGCCGCCGCCAATGCCGCGGACCCGACAGCGAAGCACGTGCACGACACCGGCCCGGACCTCGGCTGGCAGCTTGCGGCCGCCGACCTGGCCGTCGTCGACATCTCCGCGATGGTCTACGACCGGCTCGCCGCCGACAAGCCGCTGCTCGTCACCCGCCCCGCCGACGCGGAGGCCCTCGTCGACACGTCGGGCTATCTGTCGGCCTGCGAATGGCTGGATGCCGCCGAGGCGGCATCCATCGTCCGTCACGCCGACCGCGTCCTCGGTGATCCCGAGTCCGTGGCCCGGCTGCAGCACTGGGTGCGGCACTACTTCGGCGACACGACCCCGGGAGCCGCGACCGCGCGGTTCCACGCCGCCGTCGGGGAGCTCATGCACCGCTGGGACGCCTGGCACGACCGCCCTGCGGCCGCCGGCGACGTCGAGGTCGAGACCGTCGACTGACCCCGACGCGCGGCGGGTCGGACGGGGTCAGGCCTCCCGCGGAGCGAGCCGGCCGATCGCCGCGAGCGGGATGCCGATCCAGTCCGGACGGTTGCGGGCCTCGTAGATCGCCTCGTACACGGCCTTGTCGAGCTCGAACGCGGCGAGCAGCTCCGGCGCGGACGCCCGCTCCGGGCCGATGGCGTCGGCGTACCCGTCGAGGAACGCCTGCTGCGCGGCGATGACCCAGGCCCGCACGGCGTCCGCGTCGGCGCTCTCGACCGCGCCGGAGACGTAGTCGAACGACCGCAGCATGCCGGCCACGTCGCGGACGGCGACGTCGGGGAGGAGGCGTTCGGCGATCGGACGCAGCGGCTCGCCCTCGAAGTCGAGGAGGACCCACCCGTTCTCGGCGGTGTCGAGCACCTGTCCGAGGTGGAGGTCGCCGTGCACGCGCTGGAGCGGCGGCCATGCGGCCTGCGCCCCCGCCGCGTACACCTCGCGGATCCGGTCGGCGTGCGGAGCCAGGGCGGGCACCTCGGCCAGCGCGATGGCGAGGCGGCGGTTCCACGCCCCGGCCACCGCCGCGCGGTCGTCCTCGCCGGGCTCCCGGGTGGGGAAGCTCTCCGCGAGCGCGAGATGCATGCGACCGACCGACTCGCCCAGCAGGCGGGCGCGCTCGGCGAAGTCCTCGCCGTCCTCGGCCGCGCGCAGCGCGACGCGCCAGGCGTCCTCGACGCCCTCGAAGAACTCCTGCGCGAAGGCCAGCGACCCCGAGACGTGCTCGCCCGAGGGCGTCGTCCAAGTCCCGTGGACCTCGCCGACGGATGCCGGGACGAACCGGGCCCCGCCGGCCGCCAGCGCGGACTGGAGCTCGACGTCGGGGTTCACCCCCGGGTTCACCTGTCGGAACAGCTTGCAGATCACCGGCTCGCCGCCCTCGGCGGGACGGTAGATGATCGAGGTGTTCGACTGCTCGCCGCTGAGGACGCGCGCTGTCGCCGCGGGGGCGGACAGCCGCGCCGGGTCCAGTGCCGTGGCGGTCAGCGTCGCGTCCCCGGACCCGGCCGAGCCGCCGGCCGTGACCCAGCGGTACAGCAGGTCGGTGAAGGCCTCGTCGACGGTGGCATCCATCCACACCCGCCCCTCGGCGGCAGGGCCGATGACGGACGGCGACGGCGCGGCATCCGGCGTCCGCTCGACGACCGGCACCTGGTAGAGCACCGGGGGAGCGGTCGTGGCGTCCTGGACGAGCAGCAAGTGCGTGCCCGGGGCGTCGAGCTCCCACGAGGCGATCAGGGTCAGGCGCGGCTGCCTGCCCTTGCTGCCGTACCAGCGCTGCTGCGGCATCCAGACGGTCAGGAGGTCGAGGAGATCACCCATGCCGCGAACCTACCGGCCTCACCTCGATCGTCCCCCAGGCCTTGCGCCGGGGCCCGGTCGATGGAAGGAGGACGGATGCCGCCCCTCGCGGTGGCGCGTCAGAAGCGGTCGCGGGAGTCGGGGACGGCCGTCGTGTCGACGGGGCTCTCGCCGACGAGGTGGGGCGGGGTCTCGTCCGAGCCGGGCGCGTCCGATGCCTGCCCGCCCGTCGCCGCCGCACCGGGGACCGGTGCGCCGGGGACGTCGCGATGGAGTGTCTCGGGATCGGGCGCGTCCCAGTTCGCGTCGGCGGCACGGGCGGTGCCCGTGGTCGTCTCGGCGGTGGCCGGGTCGTCGTCGCCGGTGGCATCCGGGTCCCCGTCCTCGTCGCGCCGGCGCCGCGGCAGGATCGCCTTCGCGGCCGATCCGGTGCGGCGACCGACCCCGCCGATCGCGCCGGCGATGGCACCGCCCACGCGGGCCACGCCGTGGACGGCGGCGTGCTCGAGGCGCTCCGAGCCGGGCCGCGGCTCGATGTCGGCCGGCAGCGTCGACGGGGGAGCGCCGAACGCCTTGCGCGAGGTGGTCAAAACGCGACGGCCGAGGATGTGGTTGCCCGTGCCGCCGACGACCGCGCCGACGCCGAAGGGGAGCGCCTTGCCGAGCCAGGACGCGCCGCCGCGCGCGACGAACTGGCGCGTGAAGCTCGTCTTGAGACGGTCCACGAGCGGTCCGACCGCGGCGCGGGGGAGCGTCTTCGTGATCATCTCGCCCCAGTAGGACTGACGCCCCGGACCCCGCCCGGCCGCCTGCGCGGCGAGCTGCGAGACGAGGTCGACGCCTTCCTTGCCGAGCATGAGCGTGAGGACGAGTGCCCGGGCGCGCTCCGGGTCCTCCACGGCGACGCCGTGCACCTCGGCGACGGACTGCGCGTACAGCGCCGTCGCCTCGAGGAACCCGAGCGTCTCCACGCCGCTGAGGGCGAGCGTGACGCCCGTCCCGATCCCGGGGACCACCGCCGTCGCGCCGACCGCGGCGCCGCCGGTGGTGACGGCGGCGAGGTAGCGGCGCTCCAGGATGCGCAGGATCTCTTCGGGAGAGGCGTCGGGATGCCGCAGGCGCACGCTGCGGAGATGAGCGAGCACCGCCGGCCGCTGGATCGCCATCACCCGATCGAGCGCCCGGATGGTCCGGGGATGCTCGTCCGACCCGGTCGGCGGCATCCCGCCCTTCCACGGGGAGTCGTCGGGCAGGGAATGGATGCGGTGCACCTTCTCAGCCATGCGGCTATCCTGCCCCGTCCGCCTGTCCGTGTTCCGTCCTTGACAGACCGGGCCGCCCGCGTCGCGGGGGTGCGACGCGGAGGTCAGACGTAGAGGTTGGCCCGCTCGAGGTCCTCGGCGAAGTCCACCTCGACCGCGTAGAGGTCGGAGATGTCGAGCGGCTCGACGCGCATGCCGTTCTCGGCGATGGCGAGCTCGATGCCGCGCTCGAAGTAGTCCTGGTCGCCGACGCGCTGGAGCTGGCGCTGCAGGGCCTTCTTGTCGACGGAGGAGACGTAGTTGATGCCGACGGCCTCGCCGATCCCGCCGACGACGACCTTCGACAGCTCGTCGATGAAGCCCTCCGCGTCGACCGTGTACTTGACCTCTTCGTCGCTGACCTTGGCGGTGTTCACCGTCACGAAGGAGCGATCGGCCTCGACCAGCTCGGCGGCGCGACCGAGCACGCGCGGGTCGAACACGACGTCGCCGTTCATCCACAGCACACCCGCGCGACCCGTCTTGGCGAGGGCGCGCAGGAGCGACTTGGAGGTGTTGGTCTGGTCGTAGCGGTCGTTGTAGACGTAATCGACGTGCGGGAAGGCGTCCACGATGGTCTCGGCGCGGTAGCCGACCACCGTGGTGATGCGCGCGTCCGAGCCGAAGGCGGCACGGATGTTGTCGTGCTGCTGCTGCATGATGCTGCGGCCGTCGCTGAGCTCGGTGAGGGGCTTGGGCAGGCTGCGTCCGAGACGCGAGCCCATCCCGGCTGCGAGGATGACGATCTGAACGGTCAAGGCTGCTCCTGGGGGGATGAGTGGTCACTTCCGGTTCACCGGAACGTCACGCCTTTGTGCCGGATCGATGCTAGCGAAATGCTCTGAAAAGGTGCAGGATATGCGCCACTCGTTGTGCTTTCGTGATCCGTCGGGATAGCGATACCCAGGGTCCCCCGGGCGTGTTCGTCGGAGGCGGTTGGTAGTTTGGAGCGATGACAGCGTCGCTGCCGCAGCCCTCGGAAGATTCCTCCCCCCGCACGGAGGACGCTGTCGCGAGCGCCCGCGTCGACGCCCCCGCCGCGCCGCCGGCCCCGAAGCCCCGCGCCCCGCGCAAGACGACTCCGCGGACCCCCGCGTCCCCGCGTCCGGTCCGGCCCGCGAAGACGGCGTCGACGACGGATGCCACCCCGTCCGCGCCCGTCGGGACGGACGGTTCCGTCGACTCGTCGGATGCCGCTGCGCCCTCGGCCGAGGCCGGTGCTCGAGCCGTGTCCGAGCCCGGCGCCGCGCCGAAGAAGACCCCCGCTCGGCGCTCCGCGGGCTCCGCGTCCGCGGGGACCGCGAAGCGGACCGCGGCCCCGCGCACGCCCGCGAAGAGCACGGCGGCGAAGAAGGCGGCCGCCGGTGCCGGCTCGACGAGCGCAGCGGACGCGGAGACGGACGCGACGGCAGCGGCCGAGGCGGCGGAGGCCGGCTCCGCGCCGACCACGCCGGCCGAGGGCGGCACCGAGACCACCGCTCCCGCCGCCCCGCGTCGTCCCGCCGCGCCGCGCGCCACCGCGACGAAGAAGACCACGAGCGCCCGCACGACCGCCGCGAAGAAGCCGGCCGCGCCGCGGGCCCGTCCCGCCTCGGCCTCCGCGAAGACGGAGGGGACCGCACCGGCGGCCCCGCCGAAGAAGCCCCGCGCGCCGCGCGCCACCACAGCCCGGTCCGCGGGCACGACGTCGTCCGGCTCCGCGCGCGCCGCCGAGCTCGTGACCGACCGGCAGGAAGCCACCGTCGTGACCCCCGGGCCTCCGCCCGCGCTGCCCGTCGATCTCGTCATCCCGCCTCGTCCGCCCCTGCCGGCGGTCGACCTCGCGGGGTCGGAGTCCGCCGACGGCGCTCGTCCGGATGAGCCGGCCGAGCCGATCGACGCAGCGGCCGTCGCGCCGGCCGTGGAGGAGCCCGCCGAAGACACGGGCGCTGCACCGGTCGAGGACACGGCTGCCGCGCCCCTCGAGGACACAGCCGTCGAGCCCACGGCTGCGCCGGTCGAGGACACCGCCGTCGCGCCCACGGCTGCGCCGGTCGAGGACACCGCCGTTGCGCCGGCCGAAGACGCTGCCGTCGCGCCGGCCGAGGACACGATCGTCGAGCCGACCGAAGACGGGCCCGTGACCGAGTCGGCGCACGAGGACACCGTCGCGCCGACCGTGGGCGAAGCGAGCGAGGGCGCCGCCGCCGCGCCCGCGGACACGGCGCTCGAGGACGCGGCGCCCGCCGACCCCACGCCCGCGGACGCGGACGCGGCGGTGAAGGAGCCGGCCGTCGCCGAGGACGCCGACCTCGAGGACGCGGCGCCCGCCGACCCGACGCCCGCGCCCGCGGACGCGGCGGTGAAGGAGCCGGCCGTCGCCGAGGACGCCGACCGCGAGGGCGCGTCGCCCGCCGACCCGACGCGCGCGGACGTCCCGGTGGAGGAGCCTCCGGTCGTGGCCGAGACCGCGCCCGAGGACGAGCCGGTGCCGTCCGCCGACGAGGCCGAGGCCGCCGATCGCGTGGAGACGGCGACCCTCGAGCCCGGCGAGGTCGGGACGCCGAGCCCGGTGGCATCCATCGACACCCTCGAGACGACGGAGGATCCCACCCCTCCGGACGTCGGGCCCGAAGACGAGGGGACATCCGCGCGCGCGGATGTCGAGCCGGCCGGCGTCACGGCCGTCCTCGCGGAGCCGCTCGCCGAGACGGACACGCCGGCGCTGACCCTGCGCGGCGTCTCGAAGTCGTTCGGCGACCTGCGGGCCGTCGACGCCATCGACCTCACGGTCCCGGCGGGCTCCTTCTACGGCCTCGTCGGGCCCAACGGCGCGGGCAAGACGACCACGCTGTCGATCATCGCCGGGCTGCTGCGCGCCGACCGCGGCACGATCACCGTCAACGGGGTCGACGCGTCCAAGAAGCGCGGCGCGGCGAAGAACGCGCTCGGCGTGCTCCCCGACCGGCTGCGCACGTTCGATCGCCTCACCGGTCGGCAGCTCCTGCACTACTACGGCGTGCTGCGCGGACTGCCGGCGTCCGTCGTCGAGAGCCGCACCGCGGACCTGGCCCGTGCCTTCGATCTCGTCGACGCGCTCGCCCGCCCTGTGTCCGACTACTCGGCCGGGATGACGAAGAAGGTGATGCTCGCCGGCGCGATGATCCATTCGCCGCGCCTGCTCGTCCTCGACGAGCCGTTCGAGGCCGTCGACCCGGTCTCGAGCGCGACCATCCTCGACATCCTCGGGTCCTACGTCCGCCACGGCGGCACCGTCATCCTGTCGAGTCACGGCATGGAGCTCGTCGAGCGCGTCTGCACGCGCGTGGCCGTGATCGTCTCGGGCCAGGTGCTCGCCGAGGGCACGGTCGACGAGGTGCGCGGCGAGGCGACGCTGGAGCAGCGGTTCCTCGAGCTGGCCGGCGGCCTCGGCGACGTGGAGGGCCTGGAATGGTTGCACACGTTCTCCGACTGAGGCTCGCGATGCTGGTCGGCGCCCTCCGGGGCGACCGCCGGCATGTCGTGCGCACCGCCGTCGGCGTCGTCCTCCTCGTGGTCGCGACGGTCGTCGCCGTCCGCAGCGCCGTCGGGCTGGCCGACGCGGGCGGCCTCACCACCGCCGTCGTCTCCGTGCTCGCCGGCTCCGCCGTGACCCTCGGGTTCGCCGTCGCGCCCATCGTCACGGGGGCGGTCGACCCGCTCGACCCGCGACGCTTCGCCGTCATCGGCCCGGAGCCCCGGCCCCTCGCCGGGGCGCTCCTGCTGGCGGGCTTCCTGAGCGTCCCCGCTCTGGTCGTCCTCGCGCTCTCGCTCGCGCTGGGCGGCGCATGGCTCGCACACGGCGCGTCGCCCGTCGCTGTCGTCGCGTCCGTCGTGCTCGGGGTGGCGACGTGCGTGCTGCTCGCTCGCGTCTGCATGGCGGTCGGAGCCCTGTTGCTGCGCCCCCGCCAGTCGCGCGAGCTCGCCGGCGTCTATCTCGTCGGCGTCCTCGTGGTCGTCGTGCCCACCGCGGTGTTCCTCGGGTCCCTCGAGTGGGACGGCGTCGTGCCGTCGCAGCTGGTCTCGACCGCCGAGATCCTCGCCTGGACGCCCGTCGGCGCCGCGTGGGGCATCGCCCTCGCGCCGAGCGCCGGAGCCGCCTGGGGGAGCGCCGCGGTCGCCCTCGCCACGGTGGGTGCGCTCACCGCGCTGTGGTTCCTCATCGTGCGGGTCCTCCTCACCACGACTCCGCGCCCCGTCGCCGTGCGCGAGCAGGGCGGTCTCGGCTGGTTCGCCCTGCTGCCGGGCACGCCGGGCGGGGCCGTCGCCGCGCGCAGCCTCTCCTACTGGCTCCGCGACCGCCGCTATCTCGTCAACATCGTGGTCGTCCCCGTCGCCGCGGTCCTGACGACGGTGCCGCTGCTCCTGGCCGGCGTTCCGCTGGAGGTCGCCGCCCTCGTCCCCGTGCCGATCATGGCGCTCTTCTTCGGCTGGCTCCCGCACAACGACCTCGCCTACGACTCGACGGCGGTGTGGATGCACGTCGCCAGCGGCATGCGCGGCGTCTCGGACCGCGTCGGCCGTCTCGTGCCCGTCCTGCTCATCGGCGTGCCGATCCTGGCGGTCGCGCTGCCGATCGCGATCGCCGCGCACGGACGCTGGTCGCTGCTGCCCGCGCTCGTCGGGGTCTGCGCGGCCCTCTTCCTGGCGGGGCTGGGACTGTCCAGCGTGTCCTCCGTCCTCGCTCCCTACGCCGTCTCTCGGCCGGGCGACAGCCCGTTCCAGCAGCCGCAGCGCACCGGCTCCGGCGGGGTCGTGGCGCCGGGCGGCGTCATGGTGGGAGCCGTCCTCGCGGCGGCGCCCGCGATGTGGTTCGCCTGGCAGGCCCTGACGACGGGAGCGGACGACAGCGCGGCCGCCCTCTGGTCGGGCATCGGCGCGGGCGTGGTCGTCCTCGTGCTCGGAGTCGTCATCGGCGCGGCGCTGTTCGAGCGCCGCGGGACCGCGCTGATGGAGTTCGCAGAGGCGGCCTGACCGTCCGCTCCGCGCCGGGCGCGGCTACACTGGCTGACCATGAGCACGCCTCTCGACAGTCCGGACAGCGGGGGTCTCGCGACCCTGGATCGCGAGCTCGAAGAGCTCATCCGCGAAGAGAACATCGAGCCCGGCGACCACGAGCGCTTCTCGCATTACGTCAAGAAGGACAAGATCCTCGAGTCCGCTCTCACCGGCAAGCCGGTCCGCGCCCTGTGCGGCAAGAAGTGGACCCCGGGCCGCGACCCGGAGAAGTTCCCGGTGTGCCCCCAGTGCAAAGAGATCTACGAGTCGCTGAATAAGTGACCCGGCGGGCGGTGGGGCGGCGACGCCCCGCCGCTCACACCTCCTGATACTCCGTGGGGATGGCCGGCTCCGACCGGCTCAGCGCGAGCGCCCGGACCGGGAGCTCCTCGCGGACGCGGGCGTGATGCGCCCGTGCCGCCTCGACGCCGTCGGGACCCAGGGCCGCGGCATCCGGTTCCCCCGCCACCATCAGCGGGACCTGCAGCGCCCGCGCGTCCGGGTGCGCGGACGGGGTGGACAGCTCCTCGAAGCCGTCGCTGACGACGATGAGCTCGCTCGTCGCCGTCCCGCCGTCGAGGGTGCGGAAGGCCGCCTTGCGTCCGCCGCGGGAGATCTTCTGGCTGGATGCCTTGGCGACGGGCACCCAGGAGCCGTCCGCGTCCGCGCGGGCGACGATCTTGAACACCAGTCCGGCGGTCGGCGTGCCCGAGCCGGTGACGACCGACGTGCCCGCGCCGTAGCTGTCGACGGGGGAGGCAGCCAGTGCGGCGATCGCGTACTCGTCGAGGTCGCTCGTGACCGTGATGCGCGTCCCCGTCGCCCCGAGGTCGTCCAGCAAAGCGCGGACCTCCGCGGCGACCGTGGGCAGGTCGCCCGAGTCGATACGGACGCCGCCGAGACCCGTGCCGGCGACGCGGACGGCCGTGCGGACGCCCTCCTCGATGTCGTACGTGTCCACCAGGAGGGTGGTGTCCGTGCCGAGCGCCTCGATCTGCGAGCGGAAGGCGTCCTCCTCGCTGTCGTGGAGGAGCGTCCAGGCGTGCGCGGCGGTGCCCATCGTGGGGACGCCCCAGCGGTGACCCGCCTCCAGGTTGCTCGTGGCCGAGAAGCCGGCGATGTAGGCGGCGCGCGCGGCGGCGACGGCGGACTCCTCGCCGGCACGCCGCGATCCCATCTCGGCCAGCGGGCGGTCTCCGGCGGCGACGCTCATGCGCGCCGCGGCCGTGGCGACGGCCGAGTCGTAGTTGAGGATGCTCAGGGCGAGCGTCTCCAGCACGACGGCCTCGGCGAAGGTGCCCTCGATCGTCAGCAGCGGTGAGCCCGGGAAGTAGGCCTCGCCCTCGCGATAGCCGGTGATGGACCCCGTGAAGCGGTAGTCCGCGAGGAACGTCAGGGTGGCGGCATCCACGATCCGGTTGTCGCGCAGGAACCGGAGCTCCTCGTCGCCGAAGCGGAAGTCGCGGATCGCGTCGAGGAGGCGGCCGGTGCCCGCGACGACGCCGAACCGGCGCCCGCCGGACAGGCGGCGGCCGAACACCTCGAACACGCAGCGGCGGTCGGCGGTGCCGTCGCGCAGGGCGGCGTCGAGCATCGTGAGCTCGTAGCGATCGGTGTGCAGGGCCGTGCTCCGGGTCATGGCGCCAGCCTATTCCGGGCGCTCGCGCGGACCGAGACGGGCGTTGGGTGGTTGACATCCGCACCGGGCGCCGGAGTCGGGTGCCGGTCGGGCCACGCCCCGCCGGGTAGGCTGGCTCCCTATGGACGACGCGCCGATCGGGATCTTCGACTCGGGGGTCGGCGGTCTCACCGTCGCCCGCGCCGTCTCGCAGCAGCTCCCGCGCGAGTCGATCCTCTACATCGGCGACACCGCCCGCTCGCCCTACGGACCGAAGCCGATCGCGGACGTCCGCAAGTACGCGCTCGAGGTGCTGGACACCCTCGTCGAGCAGGGCGTGAAGATCCTCGTCATCGCCTGCAACACCGCCTCGGCCGCCATGCTCCGCGACGCCCGCGAGCGGTACGACGTGCCCGTCGTCGAGGTCATCGGCCCGGCCGTGCGCACCGCGATGTCGACCACCCGCAACGGCCGCATCGGCGTCATCGGCACCGTGGGGACGATCGGATCCCGCGCCTACCAGGACATGCTCGAGGTGAACGAGCGCCTGACCGTGTTCGCCGAGGCCTGCCCGCGGTTCGTCGAGTTCGTCGAGGCGGGCGTCACCGACTCGCCCGAGGTGCTCGCCGTCGCGGAGGAGTACCTCGCGCCGCTCCGGCACGCCGGCGTCGACACCCTCGTGCTCGGCTGCACCCACTACCCGTTCCTCGAGGGCGCCATCAGCTACGTGATGGGCCCCGACGTCAGCCTCGTCTCGAGCGACAGCGAGACCGCGAAGGACGTCTACCGTCAGCTGGTCTCCCGCGACCTCCTGGCGGGACCGGATGCCATCGCCTCCCACCGCTACGAGGCCACCGGCGCCTCCGCCGACGAGTTCCTGCGCCTCGCGCACCGCCTGATGGGCCGTGAGGTCCGCGAAGTCCAGCTGGTGCAGACCGGCGCCATCGACCTGCCGCGCTGACCGCGGCATCCATTCATCCGAGGAGAAGCATGGACACCCGCAAGGACGGCCGCGCCGTCGACGACCTGCGTCCCGTCACGATCGAGCGCGGCTGGTCCGCACACGCCGAGGGCTCGGCGCTCATCACGTTCGGCGGCACCAAGGTGCTGTGCACCGCGTCGTTCACGAACGGCGTGCCGCGCTGGCTCACCGGCAAGGGCAAGGGCTGGGTCACCGCCGAGTACGCGATGCTGCCGCGCGCGACGAACAGCCGCAACGACCGCGAGAGCATCAAGGGCAAGGTCGGCGGCCGGACGCACGAGATCTCGCGCCTGATCGGCCGCGCCCTCCGTGCCGTCGTCGACACCAAGGCCCTCGGCGAGAACACGATCGTCATCGACTGCGACGTCCTGCAGGCCGACGGCGGCACGCGAACCGCGGCGATCACCGGCGCCTACGTGGCCCTGGCGGATGCCATCGCCTGGGGCCGCGAGAAGAAGTTCATCGCCCAGCGGTCCGAGGTGCTCGTGGACTCGGTGTCCGCCGTCTCGGTCGGCATCGTCGACGGCACGCCGCTGCTGGACCTCGCCTACGTCGAGGACGTCCGCGCCGAGACCGACATGAACGTCGTCGTCACGGGACGCGGGCTGTTCGTCGAGGTGCAGGGCACCGCGGAGGGCGCGCCGTTCGACAAGCGCGAGCTCGACCAGCTCCTGGAGCTGGGCGTCAACGGCTGCGCGCAGCTGCGCGACCTGCAGACCGCGGCGCTCGAGGGCTGACATGGCCCGCATCGTTCTGGCCACGCACAACCCGCACAAGGTCGAGGAGTTCCAGGCGATCGTCGCCGAGGTGCGGCCCGACCTGGAGGTCGTCGGCTACGACGGTCCCGAGCCGGTCGAGGACGGCGTGACCTTCGCCGCGAACGCGCTGATCAAGGCGCGCGCGGCCGCGGCGCACACGGGACTGCCGGCGCTCGCGGACGACTCCGGCGTGGCCGTCGACGTGCTCGGCGGATCGCCCGGCGTCTTCTCGGCCTACTGGGCGGGACATCGGAAGGATGCCACGGCCAATCTCGAGCTGCTCCTGGACCAGCTGTCCGACGTGGCCGATCCGCACCGCACCGCGCAGTTCGTCTCCGTGATCGCGCTCGTGCGGCCGGACGGGAGCGAGGACACCGTCGAGGGCCGCTGGCCCGGGCGCCTCGCCACGGCGCCCGCCGGTCCGGGCGGCTTCGGCTACGACCCGATCTTCCTCCCCGACGGCCAGCCGCAGGACGCGGAGCGGACCGTCGGCGAATGGTCCGCCGCCGAGAAGAACGCCGCCTCGCATCGCGCGCGGGCCTTCCGCGCGCTGGTTCCGCTGCTCGCGCAGCTCTGACGCGGCGGGCGCGGGCCGGTCGGCCGGTCCGGCGCGTCGTCGGTTTTGTCGGGCCGCTGGGGCGCGTGCGTCCTGCTGTGGCGCCTGAGCCGCTCGTGGCCCCGCACGCCCTGCATTCTCGCGTCGGGTCGGCGGGCCGCCCGCCGTCCGGCGCTCGCGGTCGCACAGTCTGCAGGGCGGCTGGGGCGCGTGCCGTCTCCTGTGGCGCCTGAGCCGCCCGCGGCCCCGCCCGCCCTGCATCCTCGCGTCGGGTCGGCGCCGGCTTACTCCTCACCATTCGGGTGAGCCCCCTGGTGGTTCAGCGGGTGAAAACCGCATGCCGCCCC
This sequence comes from Microbacterium sp. LMI1-1-1.1, assembly GCF_040815675.1. Classification (NCBI taxonomy): domain Bacteria; kingdom Bacillati; phylum Actinomycetota; class Actinomycetes; order Micrococcales; family Microbacteriaceae; genus Microbacterium; species Microbacterium sp. LMI1-1-1.1. The sequence goes on from NZ_JBFPNN010000001.1 coordinate 495,471, forward strand.
CGCGTCTTTCCGCGGTCTGAGCCCTCTGCGGTCATAGGTGTCGCGAGAGCGTCGGGGCATGCGCTCGCCCGCCCTCGCTCCCATCGCCCTCCTCGCCGCACTGCTCATCACGGCCGCCGCCGCACCGCCCGCTCAGGCGGTGGGAGGCCCGCCGGGCGACGTCGACGGCGACACGATCTCCGACACCGTCGAGCAGGTCGTCTGCGGCTCGGACACGTGCGCGACCGGCGCGGAGGACGCCGACGGCGACGGCATTCCCGACGTGGTCGAGGTGGTCTCGTGCGGGTCGACCACGTGCGCGGATCCCTGGGCGGACGTCGACGGCGACGGCATCCCGGACTACGTCGAACGCCTCGTCTGCGGGAGCGACACCTGCAGCGACGGCGAAGAGGACGAGGACGGGGAGGGCATCCCCGACTGGGTCGAGTGGGTCATCTGCGGGACGGCCACCTGCGCGACCGGCGCGGAGGACCTCGACGGTGACGGAGTGTCCGACGCGGACGGCCTCCGTGCGTACGCCGATCATCAGAGGGCAGCCCTCGCCGTCACCGGCGCGTCACTGACCTGGACGCCGTGGGTCCTCGGGGCAGCCGTCCTCGTGACCGCCGGCGGGGGTGCACTCGTGGCTCTCCGTCGCCGGAAGCAAGACCGGGCTCGGCTCGAGGCCGGCGGAGTGGAGCGGTGACCGCGGGCATCCGGCGCCTGACGGCGGGGCTCTCGATCCTCGCGCTCATCGTCTCCGGTGGGGCGGCGCACGCGGAGTCCGCGCACACCGTCACGGGCGATGTCATGCGTCAGCAGATCCTCGAGCGCGTTCGCGAGGCGGCCGCCCCCGCGGCGACCGTCGAGGAGTCGACCGGTGACTCACCGGCTGCCGAGGGCACGATCGAACCCGGCAGCGGGGCGATCCTGGATGCCACGGATGCCGGCGTGCGCGCCGAGTTCTCCGGCCACGACCTGGCGGGACCACTGTCGGCCCAGGTGTCCGTCTCCGGCGAGGGCGCGGCGGTGTCCGCGGCGTCCGAGACGCAGGGCGTCGTGGCCGCGCCGCCGGTGGAGATCCGCGCGCGCGACGACTCCGGAGAGAGCGTCACGCAATTCCCGGCGAGCTATTCCCTCGAGCGCGACGCATCCGGGATCGAGGTCGCGAAGGACGTCGAGCCGGGCATCCGTCTCGCGCTGGGGGTGGATGCCGACGAGCTGTCGGCCGCCGGTGTGGATCTCTCCAGCCTCCGCGTCTACAGCCGTGAGCGGGCGGGAGAGCCCTGGCAGGCGCTTCCGTCGTACTTCGACTCCGCGTCCGGGACGGTCAAGGCGGAGTCGGAGCACCTGTCCGAGTTCGTCGTCATCGGCACGCCGGTGACCACGACGCCGGTGCCCCGCATCGTGCTCGACCCGGACGACGACGCCGGCTGGGCCGACTCGCCGGGCCCCCGCATCACGGAGCTGCCGTTGAACGTCCGACTCGCCGACGGGCTCGCGGGGATGTTCCGGGAGCGGTGCCTCGCCGACGTGACGGTCACCCGCGGGGCCGATCAGCGCTTCGTGTCCGCCGAGACACGTCGGGCGGTCGCCGCGTCGTACGACCCCGACGTCACGCTCACCCTCGCCTTCAACACGAACAAGGGTCGGGCGTGGGGGACGGCGAAGGACGGTGGATCGCTCCTGTTCTCGCGCGGCGGCACCAGTGACGCCCTGCGGGACTCCCTCCGGGCGGAGATGCCCGGCTACACCGGTCGCCCGGCGCAGGTGCGCAAGCCCACCGCCGACTTCCCGCGCGAGGAGTATTCGAGCCTGCCGGGCGCCGTCGTGCACATGGAGACGCTCTTCATGGACCACAACTTCGACCGTCCTGTGATCGACGGCGGGTGGGACTCCATCGTGAACGGGGCGTTCACGGGGGTCGGCAAGTACCTCGAATCTCAGGGGTTCTCCTGCACGAACCCGGTCACCGGCGGCTGGCCGGCCCGGCCCTCGGCGGACCAGCTAGGTCGGTGGTATGCGCTGGGGTATCGGAACTGGCAGCACTACGGCGCCGACCCGGTGTCCTTCTCGACGGGCAACCTCGTCGAGTCCGAGCACCTCTTCTCCCTGCCCGGCGCGGGCGGCTCCCGGACGGACGTCTCCCTCGTCTACAACTCCCAGGACGGCCGGCTGTCACGGACGGGTGCCGGGTGGAGTTTCGGGCTCGGCGGGCGTGCGCAACGGTTCGACGACAAGTCCGTCCTCGTCGTGCGCGGCGACGGGGCATCGATCCTCTTCGAGCCCGACGGCGCCGGAGGGTACGCGGATCCGCGGGGCGAGGGTCTGCACCTGACCGAGGTGGGCGACGGCGTGCTCAGGATGACGTCCCGGGACGGCGAGACGTGGGAGTACGACGCCGCCGACCAGGACGGGATCGGCGAGCTTGTCCGCACCGTCGACGCGGGCGGACACACCACGACCCTCACCTACGGAACGCCGTCGGACGCGCAGCAGTTCGTCCCTCTGACGGGGATCACGGATGCCTCCGGGCAGACCGTGCGAGTGGACTCCGACGACCGCGGGCGCATCACCGCCTTCACCCTTCCCGACGGCCGCGCCTGGTCGCTCGGCTATGACGCGGCGGGGGATCTCGTCCGTCTGGTCTCGCCCGATGGTGGTGCCAAGACGTTCGCCTACGACGATGAGCACCGCGTGACGTCGATGACGGACGCCCTCGGCACGATCTACCTCCGCAACGTCTACGACGACCGTGGTCGCGTGCTCCAGCAGTGGGACGCCGAGCAGAACCTGCGGAGATTCGACTACCGCATGGGCGAGACGGTGTACACGGACCAGGAGGGGCGCGAGCACTCCTACGCGTTCGACGACCGCGCCCGCATCACGTCGATCACGGGCCCGACGGGGGACGTGCAGCGATGGACGTACGACGACGACGACAACATCACCGCCTTCACCGACGCCGGCGGTCGCACCACGACCTACGACTATGACGAGGCCGGCCGGGTGACGCAGGTCACCGACGCCCTGGGTGCGACGACCCGCTACACCTACACGAGGACCGGCAACGTGGCGTCCGAGACGGACGCCCGGGGACGGGTGACCGCGTACGCGTACGACGAGCACGACGCGCTGACGGCGACCGTGCTGCCCGACGGGTCGACGGTCACGTACGACGTCGACGACGACGGCAACGTCACCCGCATGACGCTCCCCTCCGGAGCGGCGTACGACTACGAGGTCGACGCTCGCGGCAACCGCGTGGCGAGCACAGATCCGCTCGGACGCACCACGCGTCTGGCCTACGACGAGGGCAACAGGCTCGTGGCATCCACGGATCCGCTCGGACGCGTCGCCCGGTACGAGTGGGACGCGCGCGACCGGGTGACCGCTGTCGTCGATCCCCTCGGCCGGACGACCCGGTACTCCTACGACCTCAACGGCAACCTGACGTCGTCCACCGACCCGGCGGGCAACGTCACGACCTTCACGTGGGACGCGCTCTTTCGGGTCGTCAGCGCGACGGATCCGCTCGGTGGCACCACCTCCTACTCCTACGACCGCGAGGACGGACTCACCGCGACCACGGACGCGGCCGGGCGTCAGACGAGCTTCGTCCTCGACGCGCTCTCGCGAGTGACCGAGGCGACCGACGCGGCGGGTGCGACGTGGAAGCAGACCTACGACGGCTCCGGTGCGCTCGCGTCGCAGACCGACCCGCACGGCGAGGTGACCACGCAGACGGTCGACCGGCTGGGTCGGGTCACGGCGGTGATCGGTCCCACCGGGATCGAGCAGCACACCCAGTACGACGAGGTGGGCCGTGTCACCTCGACGAGCGACGCCCTGGGGCACACGACGCGCTACGAGTACGACGATCTGGACAGGTTGACGGGGGAGGTGGATGCCGCCGGCCGACGCACGAGCTACAGCTACGACGCCGACGGGCTCCTGGTCGGAACAGTCGACCGCCTCGGCAATCCGACGCTGTACGAACGGGACGCCGCCGGTCAGGTGACCACGGTGACCACGCCAACGGGCGCGACGACCTCGTACGCGTACGACGCTGCGGGCAACGTGACCCGGGTGACCGACCCGGTCGGCCGCGCCACGTCGTTCGAGTACGACGACGCGGATCAGAAGGTGGCCACCGTGGATGCTGCCGGCCACCGCACCACGTCCGTCTACGACGCGGTGGGAAACCTGCTGTCGTCGACGAACCCGAACGGTCACACGACCTCGGCGACGTGGGATGCCGCCGGCAACCCCCTCACCGTGACCGACGCGCTGGGAAGCACCACCCGCTTCGCGTACGACCAGGCGGGTCAGCTGACGACGGTGACGGACGCCCGGGGGAACGTGACGTCGTACACGTACGAGTCCCACGGCGAGCTCGCGACGGTCCGCGATGCCGCGGGCACGACGACGAGCTACGCCTACGACGAGAGCGGACTGCTGGCCTCGGTGACGGATGGGCGCGGCAACGCGACGACCTACGGCTACGACGGCGCGGGTCTTCCGGAATGGATGATGGATGCCGCCGGCCACCGGACGCGGTACGAGTACGACCGCCGCGGCCTCCTCACGCGGACCGTCCTGCCCTCGGGCGCGGGCATCATCTCCGCGTACGACGAGGTCGGCAACCTTATTCAGCAGAGCTCCGCCTCCGACACGCTCCGGTTCGAGTACGACGGCGAAGGGCGGATGATCGCCGCGTCCAACGCCGCCGGGGCGACGGGATGGACCTACACGTCCGACGGGCTCGTGGCATCCCAGATCGACATGCGAGGACGTGAGCTCGCCTCTTCGTACGACGCCAGCGGTCTTCTCAACGCCCTGACGGTGCCCGACGGAGCGCAGATCTCCTACCGTCACGATGACGCGGGGCGGGTGAGCCGCATGGACAGCCCGTGGGGCGCCGCGGACTACGGGTACGACGATGGCGGCAACCTCTCCTCGGTCCGGCGGTCGAACGGTGTGCAGACGACTTATGGGTACGACGCGGCGGACCAGGTGACGTCCATCGCGACCTCCACACCGGACGCCGGGGCGGCCCGACCGACGACGGCCGCGACTCCGACGCGCACCGGTGGGATGTGCCCCGCGGTGGGCGGCGGCTCGCGCGTCGACGTGGCCCGCGCCGCGGACGTGGACACGGCAGGGTGCAGCAAGCCGGGTGCGTACCTCGCTCGAAAGTCGTTCCCGTCCGATACCGGTGCGCTGCCCCAGGGTGCGTCCTTGTCCTTCGCCTACGGGTACGACGCCGTGGGGAACGTGACATCGACGGAGCGCACCGCCTCCGTACCGACCAGCGGCCTGCCCGGGGGAGTGGCACCGGCCGCCGCGCCGCGGGAGGACGCGTCGAGCGGGGACGGGACAACCGTTCTCGACCGCTCGCGGTCGACGTACACGTACGACTCGCTCGACCGGCTCGTCGCCTCCACGACGGATGCCGGCGCGGAGGACACGTGGGGGTACGACGAGGTGGGGAACCGGACGACGTGGACCCACCGTGCGGCGTCGACGTCGACGGGCGTCCTGGACCCCGTGCTGACGTTCGACGGTGACGGGCGCAGCGTTCCTCGTCCGCCGGCCTCGATCGCCGCCGGGAGCGTGAAGGCGACGGATGCCTCTTTCTCGCAGACGCAGTCGTTCGACGAACTCAACCGAGTGGTCGACACCCAGGGCGGCCCCGCGGGCGGAGTGAGCTACGCGTACGACGATGACGGACATCGCGTCGCGCAGAGCGGCGGATCCGGGGGTTCCGCGACCTACTCATGGAACGAGCTCGGACAGCTGCTCGGGTATGACTCGGGTGGCGAGGCCTCTCGGTTCACCTACGACGCCCTCTCGAGGCGGGTCGGTACGACGACGCGGAGCGACCGCGGCGAGACCACGACCGCCACCGTCTGGGACGGCTGGCAGCCGGTCCAGGATGAGAGCAGCGTCGCCGGGACGACCACGCTCGTGCGGGACGCGGCCGGCGAACTGCTCCTCGAGGGACGCACCTCAGGACCGGCGGTGTGGGACCTGCTCGACAGGCTCGGCTCCGCCGTGGCGCAGGTCGGCGATGCCCGCCTGGGTACGTCACTCAACCACGCGGCCCAGCAGGCGCGCGACGCGTCGAACGACCGTTCCGCGCAGATCACCCAGGTGTCCGCCGCGGACGAATGGGGATCGCCGAGCTTCTCCACCTCGGGATGGAACGCTGCGGTCGGACATTCCGGCGAACGGTCGGACCCGTCCGCCGGCCTCGACCTGTTCTACTCCCGTGGCTACGACACCGCGTCGGGATCGTGGCTGTCGCAGGACTCGTGGGGCGGCGTTCTCGCCGACCCGTTGACGATGAACGGCTACGCCTTCGTAACGGGGAATCCCGTCACCCTGCGTGACCAGCTGGGCTTCGCCCCGGTACGTCGTCTGGACGGCGGCAGGACGAAGAAGCGCTCGCCGCAGCTCTCCGTGCCGTCGCATGTGGGCAGCCGGTTCCCCGGGGCTCGGACGACACCCGCGCCCGCGTGGCACCCGCCGATGTCGTCGCCGCGCGCGCAGTCGCCCGCGGCGACCTGGCCCACGTCGCGCCGGTCCGCCAGCGGGACGACCCCCAGCACGAAGGTGGGGCGCTGGTCTCCGCCCAAGCCGGCGGCCACGAGTCCGCGAACGGTCTCGCAGCCGACGGCACGCCACACGAACGTGGGCGACCAACCACCACGATGGAGGCAAGCGCTTGTCGACGCATCTCAAGTACTCAAATGGACATCATTTGGAGTTGAAGCGTTAGCGCTTGCCTCCACGTTGTCGGGTGCCGTGGCTCCCCACCCGCTGGCGAAGCTCGTCCTCCTCACGGCAGGCCCGGTGCTCGGCCATGTGTCAATAGTTGCCGGTGCGCTTTCTGTCGCCGCCGACTGCATTGCCTACGGGTTCGACGGGCAGTGCGGCGCCTCAGCCATCACTTGGTACGTTTCGTCAATGATCGCTTACGCTGCCCCTGGCATTGGCCCGCAGCTCGGTGCATTCATATTCGACTCCCATTTGGTTGCATTGAGTCTCGTGCCGACGGCGCGGAGGTCCTTCCCCTCATGAGAACCGTTGTTAAAGCAGCCTCTATAGCGAAACCGGAGCCTGCGGCGCAGGCCTTCCTAGTGATCCTGCCCGTCGTGATTGGTGGGGCGCTTGCCGTTGGCGGGGTGATCCACGGTCTGCTCCTCGGCAGGAGTGCAGGCGAGGTGGTGTTTTGGCTAGCGGTTGCGGTCGTCTATCCGACGACTGTGCTGCTCATATTCGCCTCGACTAGACGTTCTTTGGGCCAGCTCGCGGCTGTGGCGGGCGACGCCGGCGCGGATGTCACTGTATACACATTTGCCGAGGGAGGGAGTGCATACGGGATAGACAGCTGGCGAGATTGGAAGGACACTGATCGCCTCGGCGAGGGGCTGCTGATCCTCTCAACCGAGGGACTGGAATTACGAAGCTCGGACGTGAACTTCGCCTATGCATTTAGTCAGGTCAGAGCGGTAGAGGCTTGGTACATCTGGAGTCGCTTTGTGTGGGCACCTCAGATTTGCGTTTACTTCAATGACGGTCGAACAGCAGTACTGTCCCCAGCACACACGGGGTGGAAGGCTATTCGCGCGTTCTCGAGAGCCGATCTCAGAGCGTTTGAGCAAGATCTGGAGCGGCGCGCGCCCGGTATCACGACGCGTGGAGAGTGAAGAGCGAATCGGCCGGCCGCCGATGAAGATCCGATCGGGGTTGGAGCAGGATGCTGGATCCGATTGATTTCGCAGAGACGCAGAGACGCTCGCGGACTACATGCGGTCAATCGCTTCACTGCCACTATCGACTGTGAAGTCGAGACCGATCGCGCCGCGATTGCGCATCACATGTTGTCAACGTGGCGCTGGGAGTGAAGCGAGCCCCCCACCCCCCCCACCCGGCATCCGCGGCCCGGAGAAAGAGAACGGCTCTCATTCCCGACAGCGCCCGAACCCCGCGGCGGAGTCGGGCCCGGCCTAGCCTGGAACCATGCACGATCACGCTCCGGGGGGTGGCATCCGGGACCTCAGCAACCGCAGGTTGCTCACCATCGCGCTGAGCATCACCGCGAGCGTGATGATCGTCCAGATCGTCGGGGCGTTCCTCACCGGGTCGCTGGCGCTCCTGGCCGACGCCGCCCACATGTTCACCGATGCGGCCGGACTCGTCGTCGCCCTCGTCGCCACCGCCATCGCGGCACGCCCGGCCGATGACCGCCGCACCTTCGGGTACCAGCGCGCGGAGGTGCTGGGGGCCCTCGCGAACGCGATCATCCTCATCGTGCTGTGCGTGTGGGTGGGCGTCGAGGCCGTGCAGCGCCTGATCGCCCCCGCGGACGCCGAGGTGCAGGGCGGTCCGATGCTCGTCGTCGCCGCCATCGGTCTCGTCGCGAACGCCGTGTCGATGTGGCTGCTCGGCCGCGCGCAGAAGCGCAGCATCAACGTCCGCGGCGCCTACCTCGAGGTGCTCGGCGACCTCGTCGGCTCGGTCGCCGTCATCGCGGCGGCCGTCGTCATCGTCACGGCCGGATGGACGCAGGCGGATGCCATCGCCTCCCTCTTCATCGCCGTCCTCATCGTCCCGCGGGCGATCGGTCTGCTGCGAGAGGTGACCGTCGTGCTGACCGAGTCGGCGCCGGTGGGAGTCCAGGTGGCCGAGATCCGCGAGCACCTGCGCGAGGCGGACGGCGTCGTCGACGTGCACGACGTCCACGTGTGGCAGCTCACGCGCGGAGCCCCCGTGTTCAGCGCGCACGTCATCGTCGAGGACGCCGCGCTCACCGACGGCCGCGCCGCGCGCATCCTCGGCTCGCTCCAGGAATGTCTCGCCGACCACTTCGACGTCGCCCACTCCACCTTCCAGCTCGAACCGGCCGGACACGTCGAGCACGACACCCATCACGCCTGACCCACCTCCGGGTTGGCGGCACCCGCGCGCAGTCTGGGCCGCGCTTTGCAGGACCGGTGGGGCGGGTGGTGCCTGCTGTGGTGCATGGGGGAGTGGATGCCGCCTCCGTCCTGCAGAACGCCACGGCACTCGCTTCCGCGCGGTCCGCGCCCACGCCGGCGGCTCACGTCTGCAGGACCGGTGGGACGGGTGGTGCCTGCTGTGGTGCATGGGGGAGTGGATGCCGCCTCCGTCCTGCAGAACGCCACGGCACTGCCGCGCGGCCCACCCGCCCGGCGCTCGTGCAGACCGCACCCACACGACGGTCAGCCCGGTGGTATCCCGTCCCTCAGTCCTCGCGGACGACCTCGGCGGGGCTCTTGTCCGGACGCAGGCCCCGCCACCGCGCCTGACGGAGGATGCCGCCCGGCGTGAACTCCGCGAACTCCACCTCGCCCACCAGCTCGGGCCGCACCCACAGCGCGTCGCGGGCGTCGGCGGACGGCACCCCGACGAACGGATCGGCGTCGGCGCGCAGCGGGTCGAGCAGCGCCGTCAGTGTCGACAGGGTCTTCTCGCCGAAGCCGGAGCCGACCCGCCCGGCGTACTGCAGTCCGTCTGCGGTCGGCACGCCGACGAGCAGCGACCCGATGGTGCCGCTGCGACCGCCCTTGCCCGGGCGGATGCCGCCGATCACGACCTCCTGCGTGCGGGAATGCTTGACCTTCAGCCAAGACTCCGACCGCTCGCCGCGTCGATACCCCGAACGCGGGTCCTTCACGACGACGCCCTCGAGTCCGAACCGCGCGCTAGCGCCGACGGCGCCGTCGACATCGTCGAACACCGGCGGGATGACGACCGGCGGAGTGGCATCCAGGTCCTCCAGGATTGCGCGCCGGTCGGACAGCGGCACGGCCGCGAGGTCGCGGTCGCCGACGGCCAGCACGTCGAAGAGGTACAGCCGAACCGGCGTGCGCTGCGCCTCGCGGGAGATCTCGCGTGGCTGGGCGAGGTTCATCCGCTTCTGCAGCAGCGGGAAGCTCGGTCGGCCGCGGTCGTCGAGGGCGACGATCTCACCGTCCAGCACGAGCGGGTCCGGGCCGAGGCCGAGGTCGACGCCCGTGAGCTCGGGGTACGTCGCCGTCAGATCGTTCCCGTTTCTCGAGCGCAGGTGCAGCTGCTGTCCGTCCCACACGCCGATGCCGCGGATCCCGTCCCACTTCATCTCGACCCACGCCCGGCCCCATCGCTCCGCCGCGGCCCGGGCGACCCCGGCGGTCGAGCGCGTCGCGAGCATCGGGCGCAGCTCCGCCATGGCGGGCATCGGAACCCGGGATGCCGCCCCCTCCGGGCTCCGCGACGGCTCCTTCACAGCGTCGTTCTGCGCCGCAGCATCCCCCGCGCCTGCGGCGGGGGACGCCGGCGCGGCATCCCCCGCGCCAGGGGCCGTCGGCGCGGCAGGGTCGGAGAGGTCGGCGGTCGCCCGTGCGTCGGCGGCGGCCTCGTGCCGGGCGGCATCCCTCCCTCGCCCGGAATGGTCGAGCGGGACGACCTCGGCGCCGGCGGGCTGCGGGTCGCCGTGCGCGTCGGTCTTCATGCGGTGCAGGAGCCATTGCGACTTCTCGCCGCTGCCCTCGGTCCGGATGAGGGCGAGACGGACACGGCCGAGCGGCCCGTCCGGCGCTCCCTCGAGCGTGAAGATGACCTCGTCGTCGCGCCACTTCTCGAGCTCGTAGCGGCCGGTGTCCCAGACGGTCATGATGCCGGCGCCGTACTCGCCGCGGGGGATCTCGCCGGCGAAGTCGAGGTACTGCATCGGGTGGTCCTCGGTCATGATCGCGAGGCTGTTCTTGCCGGTGGTCGGCGGGACGCCCTTGGGGACGGCCCAGCTCACGAGGACGCCGTCGCGTTCGAGGCGCAGGTCCCAGTGCAGCCGCGTCGCATGATGCTCCTGGATGACGAAGCGCGGCAGCCCCTCGGCAGAAACCTCGCCGTGCGGGACGTCGGGAACGGGCTCGGGGGTGCGCCCCGCGGTGCGCTTGGAGATGTACGCCCGGAGGGGCCCGTCCGTCTCGATCGCGGCGAGCGGGTCGCCGAGGGCGTCGATGCGGTCCACGACCTCGTCGAACAGCAGGTGCCGGAGTGCGGGGTCGTCGAGCTCCGCCCAGGTGCGCGGGGCGGCCACCGTGGGGTGGGACCGCCCTCGCAGGGAGTACGGCGCGATGGTCGTCTTCGACCCGTTGTTCTGGCTCCAGTCGATGAAGACCTTGCCCGGCCGGAGCGACTTGGACATCTGACTGACGACGAGATCGCCGTGGTCGGCCTCGATCGCGCGGGCCAGCTCCTTCGCCACAGCGCTGACGGCGTCGCTGGACTGCCGGCCGTCGAGGTGGGCGTAGAGGTGGATGCCTTTGCTCCCGCTGGTGACGGGCATCGGGTCCAGTCCGATGTCCTGCAGGATCGCGCGCGCCCAGCGGGCGACCTCGGCGCACTCGATCAGCCCCACGCCGGGGCCGGGATCGAGGTCGAGCACGATGCGGTCGGGGTTCTGCCGCTCGCCGTCGGGGGAGAAGCGCCACTGCGGCACGTGCAGCTCGAGGCTCGCGACCTGGGCGAGATAGACCAGCGTGGGCAGGTCGCCCACGAGGGGGTAGTCCTTCGCCCCCGAGGAGTGGTCGATGGGGAAGCGGCGGACCCACGCCGGCGCGCCCGGCTCGAGCGCCTTCGCGAAGAACGCCTCGACGGGGGCGTCGTCGGTCCCGACGCCGTCCGGCCAGCGCTTGCGGGTCAGCGGGCGGCCGCGCACGTGCGGGAGCAGGACAGGCGCGACCCGTGAGTAGTAGTCGATCACCTCGCCCTTGGTCGTGCCGGTCTCGGGGTAAAGCACCTTGTCGAGGTTGGACAGCCGCAGACGACGACCGTCGATCCGCACCGTCTGCTCCGCCATCGCCCCAGCGTAGAGCGACGGGGCGGAGGGATGCCGAGGGGGTTGCGGCCATGCCCCTCGCCGAACTCTGAGTGTCGGGGCCGCGGGTGCCGCCTGGTGCGCCGCGCCCCCTCGCCGAACTCCTGAGTGTCGGGGCCGCGGGTGCCGCTTGGGGCGCCGCGCCCCCTCGCCGAACTCCTGAGTGTCGGGGCCGCTGGTGCCGCCTACTGCGGCGCGCCCCCTCGCCGAACTCCTGAGTGTCGGGGCCGCGGGTGCCGCCTGGTGCGCCGGCCCGCCTCGCCGAACTCCTGAGTGTCGGGGCCGCGGGTGCCGCCTCGTGCGGCGCGCCCCCTCGCCGAACTCCTGACTTTTGCCGCCGCGGCACCGCCGTTCGCCGCATATTCGCGTTGTTCGGTCGGTTTTCAGGAGTTGGGCGGGTGAGCGTCGAAGGCGCCGTCGGCGGCGGGGCCACCGGCTCAGGAGTTCGGCGGGTGAGCGCCGGAGGCGCCGCCAACCGGCGCGCCCGTCGGCTCAGGAGTTGCGCCGGCGCGCGCCGAAGGCGCCCAGCCCGCGCGCCCCCGGCTCAGGAGTTCGGCGAGCAGGCGGGCCGCACCCGACGGCCGGCGCAAGGGCCTCGTGGCCGTCTGGGGTTTTCGTGTTCACTGGTCGCATGCGATCGATCTGGAAGGGCGCTCTCACCTTCGGCCTGGTCAACGTGCCGGTGAAGGTCTACTCGGCGACCGAGGACCACGACGTCTCCCTGCACCAGGTGCACAACAAGGACGGCGGCCGCATCCGCTACCAGCGCATCTGCGAGGTCGACGGCGAGGTCGTGCCGTACCAGGACATCGACCGCGCCTATGACGACGGCGAGCAGACCGTGGTCCTGACGAAGGACGATCTGGCCTCGCTCCCCAGCGAGCGCAGCCGCGAGATCGAGGTCGTCGAGTTCGTCCCCAGCGACCAGGTCGACCTGCTGACCCTCGACAAGGCGTACTACCTCGAGCCCGACTCCTCCTCGCCGAAGGCGTACGTGCTCCTCCGCAAGACGCTCGAGCAGACGGACCGCACCGCCATCGTCCGGTTCTCGCTGCGGCAGAAGACCCGCCTCGCGGCACTGCGGGTGCGCGGCGACGTCCTCGTGCTGCAGACCCTCCTCTGGGCGGACGAGGTGCGCGAGGCCGCGTTCCCCGCGCTGGACGAGAGCGTGCGGATCTCAGCCAAGGAGTTGGAGATGTCGGCATCCCTCGTCGACAGCTTCTCGAAGGACTTCGATCCCGAGGAGTTCACCGACGAGTATCAGCAGGAGCTGCGCACCCTCATCGACGCCAAGCTGGAGCAGGGCGACGCGATCGACACCGACGCCACGTTCGGCACGCAGGAGGACGAGGACGGCGGCGAGGTCATCGACCTCATGGAGGCGCTGCGGGCGAGTGTCGAACGCAGCCGCGCGGCGCGCTCCGGATCGGGCGACGGTGCGGCGAAGAAGGACGAGAAGTCCTCCGGGGATGCCAAGAAGAAGAAGGCGTCGAAGGCGTCCTAGCGGGTGCGCTGGTCGCCGTCCTCGAGCGTCTTCGGGTCGAGGGTGAGGGCCTCGGCCTCGTTCTCGGTGACCTCGCCGTGGCCGGCGGCGGCGTCGCGACGGGCGGCCGCACGCTCACGGAAGTAGTGCACCGCGACGAAGCCGACCGTGCCGACGACGGCGGCGAGCAGGATGACGTCGATGTACTCCGCGACGAACTCGCCGACCCCGGGGATCAGGCTCAGCAGGTAGCCCGCGACGGTCAGCCCGAAGCCCCACAGCACCGCGCCGATGAGGTTGTAGAGCGTGTAGGTCCACTTGTTCATGTGGCCGACGCCGGCGGCGATCGGCGCGAAGGTGCGGACGATCGGCACGAAACGGGCGAGGATCACGGTCAGGCCGCCGAACCGGACGAAGAACGCGTTGGTGCGCTCGACGTTCTTGCGGCTGAACAGGCCGGACTCCTTGCGCTCGAAGATGGCCGGCCCGGCCTTGTGGCCGATGACATAGCCCACCTCGCCGCCGAGGAACGCGGCGAGGCCGATGAGCAGGCCGGTCACCCACACGTTCACCCCGAAGACCCCGTGCGGCGGGTGCGTCGCGGGGTTCGACAGAATGCCGGCCATGATCAGCAGCGTGTCGCCGGGCAGCAGGAAGCCGACGAGCAGGCCGGTCTCGGCGAAGATGATGAGGCACACCACGAGCAGGGCCCACGGTCCTGCGGCGTCGATGATCGCGGCCGGATCCAGCCAGGGGATGAGCGCTGTGGGATGGATCACTTCTGTCCCGTCGGGTCGAGAGGGTGCGGATCTAGGCGACCGCGTGCGGAAGGTGGGACTTGAACCCACACGCCCGAAGGCACAGGAACCTAAATCCTGCGTGTCTGCCGATTTCACCACTCCCGCGAGTGGCATCAGTCTAAGCGGGCGGGGGCGACGTCTCGGTGTGAACGAGCCGTCAACGGGCGGGAATGCCGGCGCCGCGTCCTCCCTTGTCCTCCGTATGAACGCGATCATCTACACCCAGCCCGGCGACTCCTCCGTCCTCACTCTCGTCGAGCGTCCCGTTCCCGCGCCCGGACCGGGCGAGGTGCGCGTGCGCATCACGGTGTCCGGCGTGAACCCGACCGACTGGAAGGCGCGCGCGACGACCGGCCGACCGCTCCCGTTCGACGAGGTCACGCCGAACCAGGACGGGGCGGGAACAGTGGATGCCGTCGGCGACGGCGTCGAGGACCTGTCCGTCGGCCAGCGGGTGTGGGTCTACCTCGCGGCGCACCAGCGCCCGACCGGCACCGCCGCCGCGTACGCGGTTCTGCCCGCCTCCCGCGTCGTCCCGCTGCCGGACGACGCGTCGTTCGCGCTCGGCGCCAGCCTCGGCGTCCCCGCCATGACCGCGCACCGCGCCCTCACCGTCCACGAGGACGGTCCGACGCGTCTTGCGCCCGGTGCTCTCGCCGGCCGGACGGTGCTGGTCCAGGGCGGCGCCGGCGCCGTCGGTCACGCCGCGATCGAGCTGGCCGTCTGGGCGGGAGCGACGGTGATCGCCACCGTGAGCAGCGACGCGAAGGAGGCTCTGGCCCGGGCGGCGGGCGCCCACCACGTGCTGCAGTACCCCAGCGACGCTCTGGCGGACGGCATCCGGGAACTGGCGCCGAACGGCGTCGAGCACATCGTCGAGGTCGCCATCGCCGACAACGCCGCTCTCGACGTGGAGGTCGTGGCCAACCACGGCACGATCGGGTACTACGCCGACAACGGCGGGTCGACCTTCACGGCGGCCGTGCGGGAGAGCTTCGCGAAGAACGTCCGCTGGCAGGGGCTCCTGCTCTACACCGTGGGCGAGTCCGCGCTGACGGCCGCGGCCGAGGACGTGTCGGCGGCGGTGGCCGACGGCGCGCTGTCCGTCGGTGAGGAGAAGGGGCTGCCGCTGACCTGGTTCCCGCTGGAGGAGACCGCCGCCGCCCACGACGCCGTCGAGCAGGGCGCGACCGGCAAGGTGCTCATCCGCGTCGCGGACTGACCTGCAGTTTCACCCGGCCGGGCGGTGCGTCGTCGCCCGGCCGGGCACGCATGTTCACCCGGCCCGATGCGGCGGCCGGACGCTCGATGTCCGCCTTCGCGCGAGGACGGCTGCTGCACCCGCGAGCGCGAGGGCGGCGAGGCTCAGCGCGGACGCACTCCCGATGCGGTGGACCACCCCGCCCACGACCGCGCCGCCGATGAGGGCGGACCACAGCAGGAGCGGTCGCATCCACGCGGTGCGTGAGCCCCCGGTGAGCAGCGCGCTCACGGCGAGACCGAGGGTCACGAGCGTGCCGGTGGTGTACGTGACCGGCACGCGGGCGCGTCCCTCGGCGGGGAACAGCGTGTTCAGGGATCCCATCGCGGCGGCGAGCAGCGCGAGTCTTGGCAGCTCGACGCCGCCGGTGAGCGCGAGGAGGGCGCTGAGGGCGACGGCGACCGCGCTGCCCGCGACGATCCAAGGCGGCGCGCGCCGGGCGCGCACACCGACCAGGCCGCCCGCCGTGACGCCGAGGACGAACGAGCCGATCAACGCCGCCGACGTGAGCGCGACCGCTCCGCCCGCGGCCCCGAGGTCGACGGCGGCGTGCGTGGAGTTGCCGCTCATGAACGACACGAAGAGTCCGCCGCTGTCGAGGAACCCGATGGCATCCACGAATCCGGCCACCGTCGCGAGCACGGCCGAGAGGCCCAACGCCCGGCGATCGACGTCTTTCACGAGCGGTCGACGAGGGTCTCGGGGTGCAGCTGCATGCCGGGATTGTCGCAGGCGGCGCTGGCGTGCCGGAGACGTACGCGCCGGCGCCCCCGCGGTGTACATCTGCGCCACCTCACGGCCCCCGGGGGTCGGAACCAGCGCTGACTTGCCGCGAACGTACGCTCCGGCGCCCCCGCGGCGTACATCTGCGCCACCTCACGGCCCAAGGCCCGACGCGGCACGACAGCTGCCAGCTCACGGCCCGGGGGTCGCGGCGCGCGGGCGCGCGGGCGGCTCGGCCCCGCAGGAACGGCGAAGCGCCGGGACTTCCGCCCCGGCGCTCCGTCGTGTCACCGACCCGTCGTCACTCCTGGGTGCGGCGGCGGGCGATGGTCGTGCCGGCGGCGACGAGGCCGCCGAGGACGAGCATCCCGATGCCGATCGCGGGCAGGGGCGAGACGGCCAGGTCCGCGCCGGTCGTCGCGAGGCCACCGGGGCGGGTGCGGTCGCCCGCGGCCCCGGGGATGGCCGTGGCGGTCGGGCTCGGCGCCGCGGTGGGCTCTCCCGTGGGCTCCGGCGACGGGTCGCCCGGCGTGGGCTCGGGCGACGGGTCACCCGGGGTGGGCTCCGGCGAGGGATCCACCGGCGGGACGACCGCGGCCTCCCACGCCAGGGCGAAGGCGGCGTGGCCGATGGCGGGCGAGAAGATGTCGACCGATTCGCGGCTGACGTTCGCGAGGGTGTCGTTCTCGGTGTGGTAGTTCCGGTCCATGAAGACGCCCGCGGTTCCGCCGAAGAGCGCGGCCTCCTCCTCCGTCTTGATGTCGTCGCCGCCGGAGAACAGGCCGCCGGACGGGATGCCGTTGTCGATGAACGCCTGGTAGTCGGAGCGTCCCGAGTACTCGCTGTCGATCCACGGCTGGTCGATCGCGTCGAAGTAGTCGGTGTAGATCCGCTCGATCTCGGCCGACCCCTCCGGGATGGTGACGCCGTCAGCGGGGAACGTGGAGCGGTTCGCGTCGTAGACGCCGACCGTGAAGTTCTCAGAGCCGATCATGTCGTAGTTCAGGTACGACGAGATGCGGGCGAGCTCCGCGGGGTCATCCTGCACGAGGTCGTCCACATAGGCCGTCGAGCCGAGCAGACCGATCTCCTCCGCACCCCACAGGGCCAGACGGATCCGCTTGTCGTTCGGCACCTCGGCATCCGCGATGCGCTCGGCGAGGGCGAGGATCGCGGCCGAGCCGGAGGCGTTGTCGTTGACGCCGGGACCCTCGGCCACACCGTCGAGGTGGGCACCGATGACGACGGTGTCCTCGGGGTCGCCGGCGATGCTGTCGGCGATGATGTTGAAGGTCTCGCCGACGAGGAACTCCTTCTCGATGAGGGCGGTGCCCTCGACGGGAGCGTCGGCGGGCGCGGCCTCCATGAGCGCGGAGAGGGTCTCGCCGCTGGCCTGGGGGAGGGTGGCGGCGGGGGAGTCCTCGGTGTCGCGGGGACCGGAGGCGACGTTGGTCAGCTGGTCGCCGGGGGCGACGCCCTCCGCCTCGGGGCGGGCGTTGTTGTAGATGAAGACCGCGCCGGCGCCGGCGGCCGAGGCGTTGTCGATCTTCTGCTCGAAGGTGCAGACGCCGCGCTGGACGAGGACGATCGAGCCCGCGGGCACGGCGGCGAAGTCCGCCGGCTCGCAGCCGAGGTGGGCGCCGTCGGCCGACACGGGCTGCGAGAGCGCCTCGGTGTAGGGGCCGTCCGTGGCCTCGCTGCTGTCGAAGTGCGATCCGAGGTAGGTCGTGCCGTCGACGGTGAGGGAGGCCTCGCCGAACTCCGAGTAGGGCACCTCGAACGTGTGGCGCGAGACGGTGAACGCGCCGGTGTCCTCGAGGACCTGCTCGGCGTACTCGGCCGCGGCCTCGTAGCCCGGGCCGTTCCAGACGCGGTAGCCGTCCGCGGCGTAGGACTCGGAGATCTCCGCGAGCTCGGTCAGGTGGGTCATGACGTCGGCGCCGGTGAGCCCGAGGTCGGCCGGGACGTCGCCGGGGACGACAGCGGCGGTGGCCGTCGGACCGACCATCAGGGCTCCGCCGACGAGCGCGCCCGCGGCGAGCGCCGCCGAGACGCGCCGAACGCGCGGGGGAGGGGATTGCAGGGTGTGACGGGGCACGAAGGCACCTCTCCGCGGGCAGCGATGCCCGCATCATCCAGGGGGGAATGACGCGACGCTCGGGGGAGCGTTCGCGGTTCGATTCTGCGAGGAATCTCCGGAGATGGCCAGAAGCCGGCGGAATGTTTACGGTGCCGAAACACGCGCACCGGCCGCTGTCCGTCGCCCACGGCGCGCACCGGAGTCCGCGCTGACTTGCCGCAAATGCACGCGCCGGCGCCCGTGCGGCGTACATCTGCGCCAAGTCACGGCCCGGCCGGGCCGGACACGGCGCGGGCGGGTGCGCGGGGGAGCTCCCACCAGCGAATGCGCGGGGGAGCTCCCGTCAGCGGGTTGCGCCACGTCACGGCCCAGCGGGCTGCGCGCGTCACGCCCGGCCGCGCCGCCCCGTCAGCGGGTGCGGGGGACGAACCGCGGCACCCACCGGATGAAGCCGGCGGCGCCGAGCACCGCGATCACCCCCATGGCGCCCACGCCGACCGACAGCGAGGCGACGGCGGTGAGGGCGGACACGAGCAGCGGGGCGAGCGCGCCCCCGGCATCCGTCAGGGTCCGCCAGGAGCCGAGGAACGCGGCCGGCTCGGCGGGCGGGGCGATGTCGGCGCCGAGGGTGAGGAGGATGCCGCTGGAGAGGCCGTTGCCGACGCCGAGCACCGCGGCGAAGAGCGAATACCACATGGGCGCGGAGGCGAGCTCGTGCGTGAAGGACAGGGCGAGGAAACCGGCGCCCATGAGGATCATGGCGGGGAGGGCGGCCCAGAGCCGGCCGAACCGGTCCATGACCTGACCGGAGGCGTAGAAGAGGGCGAAGTCGATGGCGCCGGACACGCCGACGACGACCGCGATGGTGGAGGCGTCGAGTCCGAGGGAGACGCCCCACAGCGGAAGGACGACCTGGCGGGCGGAGCGGACCGCCGACAGCGACGCCGCGGCCAGGCCGAGCCGGGCCAGCACGCCGCGGGAGCGCCACATCGTCTGGAAGACGCCGACGCGCTCCACGGCCGGGATGGATCCGGTGACGGGCTCGCCGCTGTCCTCTCCCTCCGCGGGACGGTCGCCGTCGGTCGGGATGCCAGGAGCCCGGGCTCCGCGACCGGCGGGCACGGCCACGGCGCGCTCCGGGTCGGGGCCGAGGAACACCAGCAGGATCATGGCCACCTGGCAGACCGCGAAGAACACGACCGACGCGTTCTCGTCGCCGAAGACGCCCAGCAGTGCGGCCGAGATGAACGGACCGACGAACATGCCGAGCCGGAACGTCCCGCCGAGCAGCGACAGGGCGCGGGCGCGGAAGTGCAGGGGGACGCGCGTCGTCATGAACGAGTGCCGGGCGAGGGCGAAGCACGCGGCGCAGAACCCGATGAGGAACACGGCGGCGGCGAAGAGCGCCAGGGTCGGCGCCGTCACGATCCCGACGAGACCCAGCAGCACGACGATGCCCGCGGTGCCCATCGTGAGGCGTTCGCCGAAGCGCGCCACCGCCCAGCCTGCCGGGATGTTGCCGCACAGCTGCCCGACGACGAGCGCGGCGGCGACGAGGGCCGCGACGGCGACGTCGGCGCCGAGGCGGTCCGCGATCACCGGGATGAGCGGGATCACCGCCCCCTCGCCGACGGCGAAGAGAAGGGTGGGGCCGTAGATCATCGGCGCGAAGCGCACCAGCACGTTCCGGGGAGAGTCGGCTGTCACCGTCTCCACGATAGGCTGAATTCAAATGCTCGAACTCGATCTGACCGCCGACATCCAGGCTCTGCGCTCGACCTTCGCCGATATCCAGGCCGTGGTCGACGTCGATGCACTCACCGCCGACATCGCCCGTCTCAGCGAGGAGGCCGGTGCCCCCGACCTCTGGGACGACGTGGACAACGCCCAGAAGGTGACGAGCCGTCTCAGCCACCGTCAGGCGGAGCTGAAGCGCATCACCGAGATCGGGCAGCGGCTCGACGACCTCGAGGTGCTCGTGGAGCTCGCCAACGAGATGGACGACGAGGACTCCGCCGAGGAGGCCCGCCGCGAGCTCGCCTCGCTGCAGGACGTCATCGGACAGCTCGAGGTGCAGACCCTCCTCGACGGGGAGTACGACGCGCGTTCCGCCGTCGTCACGATCCGCTCCGGCGCCGGCGGCGACGACGCCACCGACTTCGCCGAGATGCTGCTGCGCATGTACCTGCGCTGGGCCGAGCGCCACAAGTACCCCGTGAAGGTCATGGACACGTCGTACGCCGAGGGCGCCGGCATCAAGTCCGCGACGTTCGAGATCGACGTGCCCTACGCCTACGGCACGCTCTCGGTCGAGGCCGGCACCCACCGCCTCGCCCGCATCAGCCCCTTCGGCGGCGCCGACAAGCGGCAGACGAGCTTCGCCGCGGTCGAGGTCATCCCCGTCATGGAGGAGGCCGTCGAGGTCGAGGTCCCCGAGAACGACATCCGCGTCGACGTGTTCCGCTCGTCGGGCCCCGGCGGTCAGTCGGTCAACACGACCGACTCGGCCGTGCGCATCACGCACATCCCGACGGGCCTGGTCGTCTCGATGCAGAACGAGAAGTCCCAGATCCAGAACCGCGCCGCCGCCATGCGCGTGCTGCAGACGCGCCTCCTCCTGCTCAAGCGCGAAGAGGAGGCCGCCAAGAAGAAGGAGCTCGCGGGCACGATCACCGCGAGCTGGGGCGACCAGATGCGCTCCTACTTCCTCTACGGTCAGCAGCTCGTCAAGGACCTCCGCACCGGCTACGAGGTCGGCAACCCCGCGGTCGTCTTCGACGGCGACCTCGACGGCCTGATCGCCGCCGGCATCCGCTGGCGCAAGCGCAAGGACGACGACGACTGATCGACGAATGGATGCCACCGGGTGGCATCCATTCTTCGTCCGGCCCCGGGGACACGGCGCGTCCTGACGGGCGTATCGCGACGCGCGCTTAGGCTCATCGAGCCATGATCCGGTTCGAGAATGTCACCAAGCGGTATCGCGGCACCACGAAGCCCGCGCTGAACGCGGTCGACTTCGAGGTGCAGCGCGGGGAGTTCGTCTTCCTCGTCGGAGCCTCGGGGTCGGGGAAGTCGTCCTGCCTCCAGCTCATCCTGCGGGCCGAGACGCCCAGCGAGGGACGCGTCGTCGTCCTCGGGCGCGACCTGCGCACCCTGTCCAACCGCAAGGTCCCGTACTTCCGGCGCCACATCGGGTCGGTGTTCCAGGACTTCCGCCTCCTGCCGAACAAGACCGTCGCGCAGAACGTCGCGTTCACGCTGCAGGTCACGGGTGCCTCGCGCGGCTTCATCCAGCAGGCCGTCCCCGAGGTGCTCGCGCTCGTCGGTCTCGACGGCAAGCAGAAGCGTCTGCCGCACGAGTTGTCCGGCGGCGAGCAGCAGCGCGTCGCGATCGCCCGCGCGCTGGTCAACCGTCCGCAGGTGCTCCTCGCGGACGAGCCGACCGGAAACCTGGACCCCGGCACGTCGATCGACATCATGCAGCTGCTCGCGCGCATCAACGCCGGCGGCACGACCGTCGTCATGGCCACGCACGAGGCCGGGTTCGTCGACCAGATGCAGCGCCGCGTCATCGAGCTCAAGGGCGGCGAGATCATCCGGGACGAGCGTCGCGGCGGCTACGGCGACACCTCCGGCCTCCCGCGTCTGGGCCCCGAGGTCGAGCGCGGGGCGGCCGCGGTGGCCGCGCTGACCGCCGTCCTCGAGGTGCAGCGCGAGGTCGCCCACGGGGCGACCGGACCCCTGGATGCCGCTGTCGTCCCCGCCCGCGTCGTCCCGGCGCCGACGCCGGCCCCGGCCACCGCGGCGGGCCCCCGGCCGACGTCCGCCGCCGACGCGCGTCCCTCCGCCGAGCCGCGTCCGTCCGCCGAGGACCGTCCGTCGGCGGAGACCGCCGCGCCGCGGACCACGCGACCCGCGCCCGCGTCGGACGCGCAGCGGCCCGAGCCGGCCGCCGAGCCGCGAGAGCCCGGCACGTCCACCCGCTCCATCCCCGTCACCACGCCCGATGTCGACGCGCTCGGGCTCGCCGACCGTCTCGGGCTCGGCGACCGCAAGAACCGCGACGAAGTGGGACCGACCTCATGAGACTCGGACTGATCCTCTCGGAGGCCTTCACGGGCCTCCGGCGCAACGCCTCGATGGTGATCTCGGTCATCCTCGTGACCTTCGTCTCGCTGACCTTCGTCGGTGCCGCGATCCTCATGCAGATGCAGATCGGCAAGATGCAGGACTACTGGAAGGACCGTGCCCAGGTCGGCGTCTTCATGTGCGCGACCGTATCGGACGCGCCCACCTGCGCCGCCGGTCAGGCCGCGACCGAGGACCAGATCCAGGCGGTGCGGGCGACCCTCGAGGGGGAGGCGCTGGCGCCCCTCATCCGCAACTTCACCTACGCGACCAGCGACGAGGTCTACGCGGACGCCCAGGGGCAGCTGCCCGCCGACATCGCCGGGGTCGTCACGCCCGACCAGTTCAACGCCACCTTCAGCATCAACCTCGTCGACCAGAGCCAGTCCGACGTCATCCTGGAGGCCTTCAGCGGCCAGGCCGGCGTCGAGGAGGTCGCGGACCAGATGCAGTACCTGGAGCCGTTGTTCCAGGCCCTGACGGTGGCGACCTACATCGCGATCGGCATCGCCGGACTGATGCTCATCGCCGCCGTGCTGCTCATCGCCACGACCATCCGCCTCTCCGCCTACGCCCGCCGACGAGAGCTCGGCATCATGCGCCTGGTGGGGGCGTCCAACCGGTTCATCCAGACGCCGTTCATCCTCGAGGGTGTGCTGGCGGCGCTCATCGGCTCCGCGCTCGCGAGCGTCGCGGTGTGGGGGATCGTCAACGTCGGCGTCAACGACTATCTGCGCAGCCGCATCACCTTCATCACCTCCTGGGTGAACGGAGGGGACGTGGCCCTCGTGGTCCCCGTGATCGTCGTCATCGGCGTGGTGCTCGCGGCGTTCAGCGCCGGATTCGCGATCCGCCGCTGGCTGCGGACCTGATCGTGCGCGTGCGCGCCGGGACCGGCGGGCATCGGGTAAGCTGAAGGGCTCTGTGTGCCCATGATCATGAGGAGGTGGCACCATGCCTCGTGAGCAGGGTGAGAAGCTCATCGCGTCGAACAAGAAGGCGCGTCACGACTACGCCATCGAGAAGACGTACGAAGCCGGACTGGTGCTCACCGGCACCGAGGTGAAGTCGCTGCGCCAGGGGCGCGCGAATCTCACCGATGGTTACGCCTACATCGACGGCGGTCAGGCGTTCCTCGACGCCGTCCACATCCCGGAGTACTCCCAGGGCCACTGGACCAACCACTCCGCCAAGCGCACCCGCAAGCTGCTCCTCCACAAGGAGGAGATCATCAAGCTCTCCCACGCGGTCGCCGCCGGCGGGTACACGCTGGTGCCGCTGCGGCTCTACTTCCTCGACGGCCGCGCCAAGGTGGAGATCGCCGTCGCGAAGGGCAAACGCGAGTTCGAGAAGCGCCAGACGATCCGTGAGCGCGAGGACAAGCGCGAGGCCGAGCGGGCCATGCGCACCAAGAACCGCCTGGGGGACTGACTCCGGCTCAGCTCGCCCGGAACCGTCCCTCGACTGCGGTCGAGACCACGACGTCGACCGGCTGCAGGCTGAACCCCGGGCCCGCGTCCCCGTGCGCCGCCATCGCCCGCGCAGCGAACGGCGTCGGCTGCTCGGGGCGCCCGCCGAGGAGCCCGACGTCCGCGACCTCGACGGGGACGATGGATGCCGCCCCGAGTGCGTCTGCGTACGCCTGCGCCCGCTCGACCGCTGCTCGCACGGCATCCGCCGCCACCTCGCGCTCGACGCGGGCGCGCAGGTCGGGGGTGAGACCCCACTCGACGGCGACGACCTGCACGTCGTCGGACTCGGCGACGTCCCCCAGCCACCACGACAGGGCCGCCGCGTCGACGAAGGTCGCGCTGACATCGACGCTCGCGTGGTGGACGAGGGGGAGCTGCGCGCCGTCGGAGCTCCACGGGCGCTCGGACCAGACGGTGGCGCGTCCGCTGTTCCACTCGGACACCTCCCCGGACCGCTGATGCGCCACGAGGCCGTCCTGGACGATCTCGGCCTGCCGCTGCACCCGTTCGACCACGGGGCCGCGCTCGGGTCCGTCCGCACGGACGGCGATCCGCACGACGGCCTGTTCGGCGGTGACCCGTCGCTCGCTCTCGCCCCGCACCGTGATCACGACGTCGCTCATGCGGCGAGCCTAGACGACGGGGGTGCGGGGTTCGTGTGCCGGGGTGGCCCCGGGGCGCGCAGGGTGGCCCCGGGGCCACGCGCGAAGAGGGAAACGGGGCGCCGGGTGGGGACCGCTGGAGGTGCGCTGTGCGGGCGTCCTGTGCCGGTGTGGCCCCGGGGTGCGCAGGGTGGCCCCGGGGCCACACGCGGAACAAGAGGACGGTCCACCGAGCCACGGGAATGGTTCCGGGCCCTGATCCGTTGTAGGCTGTGATGCTCGGGTGCCCGGCATCCGATTGGTAACTACACAGAGTGACAGTGGCCGCTCCTGCACGGAGTTCCCGGGGCTGATCGGTTTCGACAGCGCCTGCGAACCCGCGAGAAGCGGGCCGAGGATGTGGGGTTATCTCGTAAACGCTCCCTGCAAACCAATAAGTGCCAATGCTAAGCGCACTGACTTCGCCCTCGCTGCGTAAGCGAGCCCGATAGTCCGTCAGACCGTGTGTGACCCCGCCACGGATCCTGGCGTCATTTAGGGGTCTTGCTGCGTAACGGCGTCTGGACGTCACGCGGGACTTTTCCCAGGCTGGGCCCGTCGACTTAGGTGTCTGTGACAAAGGTCGGGGCCGAGCAGAACGTCTGCACAGACTGCGCCCGGAGAAAACGCGGAGACCCAGCGTTGGACGGGGGTTCGATTCCCCCCAGCTCCACGAGCCACTGTCACGACTCTCTCAAGAGGGTTACCCGCGACGCCCTCGTCCCACTTTGGTGAGACGGGGGCGTCGTCGTGTGTCGGGGTCAGGCGGCGGAGCGGGTGGTGATGTCGCTCTCGCCGGCGGTGCCGTTGAGGTCCACGTAGACCCTGTCCTCGGTGCGGGTGAGGGTCATGGTGCTGCGGCGCTCGACGGCCTCGGCCATGCGCTCGACGAACCCCGGCTCGAAGCTGTGGAGGAGTACGTCCTCGGCCCGGTGGATGCGCTTCCCCGTCCACGCGGCGGCGACCTTGTCCGGGTCGCGGTGCGTGTAGACGACCGCACGCGCGCCGAGCATGCTGCCGGTGTGCAAGCGGGCGGCATCCGGAGCACCCACCTCGATCCAGGCGGTGACCGCACCCGTCAGGTCCCGGACGAGCACCGCCGGCTCGTCAGTGGCGGCCACGCCCTCGCTGAACGCGATGCCCTCCTCGTACTCCAGGCAGTAGGCGAGGATGCGGGTCAGCATGTACGCGGCGGTCTCGGACGGATGCCGTGCGACGCGCAGCGCCAGTTCGTCGTACACGCCCCGATCCACGTCGGAGAGCTGCACGGTGAAGGAATGCATGGTCGCGCCGATAGCCACGAGGGTCGAGCCTACGCGGGCTCGACCTGCACCCCGCATCACGACCCTTGCCGAGGCGACGCCGGCCGTCCTACCTTCGCACTATGGGTGCTGTGATCGTCCTCGTTCTGCTCGCCGCCTCCTGGGCGGTCATCCGTCGGGGGCGCCGCCGCACCTCCCCGGTGCGCGACGACACGCTCCGGGCCGGCGGCTCCGCGGGGCTGACTCCGGCGCAGGCCAGCCGACGGGCTGAGGGCAAGGCCGCCTGGACCCGACTCGGCGGTGGCATGTGAGCCGGACGACGGACCTCGGGGTCGCCCGTGGCTGACCCGCGGTCGCTGCGCATCGACGTCGGGCCGATCGAACTGCAGCCGGACGGCCACGGGCAGTGGACGCTGTCGTCGTCCCGCGGCGGCGCGGAGGCGGCATCCGGGATCTCGTCGGGGTGGTCGGACTGGGTCGCCCTCGCGCACCGCGTCCTGCAGGCGGATGCGATCTGGCGGGACGTCGAGGGTCGCGGCGACGCGTGGGACCAGGGATTCGCGGCCGGACGCGGCGGCGGCGAGGACCCGAACCCCTACCGCGGCTGACGTACGACGCCCCCGGTCGCAGATGCTGCGCCGGGGGCCTCGATCAGGATGCTGCCGGGACGGACCCCTCCGAGTGCAAGGGGCGCGGAACGAAGACGACCGTCCCAACACGGATCACGCTAAGTCGATACGCATGACGACCGCACGGGGTTGACAGTCGATGGGCCCGGGGGGAGGATGCGGCCTTGCGGTCAGGCGACCGGCGGCCACTCGACCAGGACGAGACTCTGCCGGGTGTCGGCGAGCTTCACCCAGCCGTCGCCGAACAGGTACGTGATCCCGTATCCGTCCGCGTCCGTGAAGATGGCCCAGTCGGGGTTCTCGGTGACGTAAATCCCGTTGCTGGTGGTCTCGCTTCGCCATCCGGATGCCACGAGCTCGCGCTGCGCGGAGGCGGAGTCGGTCTCGTCGATGGGTGCCCAGCCGAAGACCTGCACGCGGTCGGTGGCGATGGTCTGGTCGCCCCACTTGCACTGGATGCCGTCGGCGAGCTCGAGCGAGCCGATGCGGAAGGGCTCCATCTGGGCGGACCAGCCGAGGCTCGTGAAGTCCTCCGCGGTCGCCGCGGGGATGATCGTGTCGCACGTGGGATCGCCGACGGGGGCGGACGCGCTCGGTGTGACCTCCGGAGCCGGCGACGACGGGATGTCGCTGGGGGCGATGCTGGGCGCGGTCTCGGGCGCAGCGGACGACGAACATCCCGCGAGCACGGCCGAGGCCACCAGGAGCGCGGCTGCGGGGGCGAGGAGGCGACGGGGGGTCATCAGGATCCGTTCCGCTCGTGGAGGAGGTCCAGGAAGGCCTCGTGCAGCACACCGTTCGTCGCGAGGGAGGACAGGGCATCCAGGCGGTCCGACCCGTCGAAGGCGGTGAACCGTCCGCCCGCCTCCCGGACGATGGGGGCGATCGCGGCGATGTCGTACTCCTTGACGTCGAACTCGGCGACGAGCTCCAGGCGGCCTTCCGCGAGCCACATGTACGGCAGGGCGTCGCCGTAGCCGCGATCCCGCCAGACGGCGCGGGTGAGGCGCGTGAGGGTGGGGAGGAGGTCGACGTCGTCCCACTGCTCGATGCTCTGGAAGCTCACGCTCGCCCGCGCGATGTCGTCGACGTCGGAGACGTGGATGCGGCGCTCCGCGCCGGTCGCCGTCGTGGTCCACGCACCATGCCCGACGGCCGCCCACCAGCGCCGCCCGAGCGCCGGCTGACTGACGACGCCCACCTGCGGGACGCCGTCGACCGTCAGGGCGATCAGGGTCGCCCAGACGGGGATGCCGCGCATGTAGTTGTGCGTACCGTCGATCGGGTCGATCACCCAGCGGCGGGAGGTGTCGCCGGACGTGCCGTACTCCTCGCCGAGGACGGCGTCGTCCTGGCGCTCCGTGTCGAGGATCGCGCGGATGGCCCGTTCCGTCGCGAGGTCGGCCTCCGTGACGTGGGACGCGTCCGCCTTCGTGTCGATGCGGAGGTCGTCGCTGTCGAAGCGGGCCATCGCCACCGCATCGGCGGCGTCGGCCAGGCGCAGGGCGAGGGCGAGGTCGTCGAGAAAGGCGGAGGTGTCGCCGTCGGGGACGTCCGCGTGTCCGGGGGCGTCGGGCGTGCGTCCGGGGGCGGAGGCGTCGGCCGGGGAGGAGGGGTCGGTGCGGGGCACCCTTCGAGGATAACCGCCGCGGATGGGCCGATTTGGCGTGCGCGCATCACGCCTGGTAATGTCATTCCTCGGTTCGCCGCTGAAAAAATGCAGCGAGTCATCTGCACCTCTAGCTCAATCGGCAGAGCAACTGACTCTTAATCAGTGGGTTCTGGGTTCGAGTCCCAGGGGGTGCACAGTTGGGAAAGCCCCCTTCCGCGCGTGTCGCGGGAGGGGGCTTTTCGTCGTCGTCGACAGCATCGGCTCTCCTCGGTGGGAGGTCGTATTCCGGGCTGAACGGGGCTACCGTGACGGGGTGATCGAGTACCGCGTGCAGTTCGCGCATCACTGGTCGGAGAAGAACGGCGACGAGCCGCCCTCTGAGGAAGTGATGACGCTCGAGGATGCGCGGCGATGGATCGCTTCGCACCCCGGCGTCGATTACGTCATCCTGCAGCGAACTCGTACCGTCGGCGCGGAGCCGTCCCTCTGGACGGTCTCCGAATGACCGCGAGAATGGGGACATGAGCATTCTTCGCGGCGTCGACATCGCGGCCGAACTGCAGCAGGTGGAGGCTCACTGGACGCCCCGGGTGATCGGCCGCGTCAACGACCAGTACGTCAAGGTCGCGAAACTGCTCGGAGAGTTCGTCTGGCACGCCCACGACGACGAGGACGAGATGTTCCTGATCGTGTCGGGCACGCTCCGCATCCAGCTCGAGGGCGGTGACGAGGTGGTCCTGAACCCGGGCGAGTTCTTCGTCGTTCCGCGCGGCGTACGCCACAACCCCATCGCCGAGTCCGAGGTCGAGATCGTCCTCATCGAGACGGTGACCACCGCGCACACCGGCGATGTGACGACCGACCGCTCCGTGCCCGTCGAGCGTCAGGTCGGCGACTTCGCGTAGCGAGGTGCCGCAGGTCGGCGACGTCGCCGCGGAGCCGGATCCGGCAGGCCCGCGTCAGGCGAACTCCCGCCCGGAGGAGCTGTAGCGCGGACATCGTCCTCCGCCCCCGGAGGGAGCGGCGCCGGGAGCGACAGCGGGTGTGCGGGAGCAGTGGGGGTGGCATCCATCCCTCCCTCGTCACGCGCCGCCGAACCTCTCGGTGCGCACCCGGTCGGGAGCGTGGCCGGCCGCGAGCAGGAGGTCTGCGGCCGTCTCGACGAACCGGGTGGGACCGCACACGAACACGAGGGGCCGCTCCGCGGCGGGGATCGTGGATGCCGCCACCGTCGCGGCGTCGATCCGACCGACAGGCCGAGATGCTCCCGGCGGGGCGGTTCGGGTGTAGACCCAGTCCGTGCGGAAGGAGGAGGTGCCGGCGGCATCCACCTCGTCCGCGTAGAGCGCGTTCTCGCGGGACCGGACCGAGTACAGCAGGCGCATCGGTGCGGTCGAGTCGGACTGCGCGTGCGCGCGGGCGATCGCGAGGAGCGGCACGATGCCGGAGCCGCCCGCGACGAGCTGGACGGGGTCGGCGACGTCGGGCGTCCAGACGAAGTACCGTCCGATGGGACCGCGGATCTCGAGCTGGTCGCCGGGTCGCGCCTCCTGGACGAGGTAGGGGGAGACCTCGCCGTCCACCACCTCGTCGACCGCGAGCTCTACGCGCGACCCCGGGCCGGAGGACGCGAGGGAGTACGAGCGTGTCGCCTGGTAGCCGTCCTCGGCGGTGAGGCGGACGTCGACGTGCTGCCCGGCCAGGTTGCCGGGCCAGCCGGGGAGGTCGATGCCGAGGACGGACCCGTGCCGGGTGACCCGGCGGGTCTCGGCGATCGTGCCGACCAGCCAGTCCTGCGCGCCGGTCACCAGTACCGCTCCTCCTTCCAGGGGTCGCCGTACATGTTGTAGCCGTTCTGCTCCCAGAAGCCCGGTCGGTCGGCGGGCAGCAGTTCGATGCTCCGCACCCACTTCGCGGACTTCCAGAAGTAGAGGTGCGGGACGATGAGGCGCGCCGGGCCGCCGTGCTCGGGGGCCAGCGGCTCGCCGTCGAACTCGAACGCCACCCACGCCTTGCCCGCCGACAGGTCCGCCCGTGGCACATTCGTCGTGTACCCGCCGTACGAGTGCACCATCGCGTGGGTGCCCTCCGGTCCGGCGTGCTCGAGGAGGTGGTCGAGCGACACGCCACGCCAGCGGGTCCCGAGCTTGGACCAGCGCGTGACGCAGTGGATGTCGGTGGTGATGTCGTCGATGGGGAGGGCCTGCAGCTCGTCCCACGACCAGGACGTCTGAACGCCGTCCATCGCGAGGACGGTGAAGCGCCACTCGTCGGTGGACACCCGGGGCGTCGGTCCGGCCGACAGCACCGGGAAGTCCTCGGTCAGATACTGGCCCGGGGGCAGGCGGTCGTCCGACTCTCGTCGTCGCCCGCCGAAGCCTCGAGTGAACACGGCCATCCGGCCCTCCCGTCGTCGTACGCGTGGCATCCATCCCATCAGGTCGACGGCGGAGCGGGGAAGGGTTGCGGGGGAGCGGGGCGGAACGATGCGCCGGGCCCTCAGAGTGTGCTCGCGTCCTCGACGCGGGCGACGAGGTCGTCCCACAGCTGCTCGAAGCGCGCGTTCCAGGGAGCGGCGAAGAGGTCCGCGTGCCAGCGCCGGTGGACCTCGTCGAGGGTGACCCAGGCGGCATCCTGGACCTCCTCCGGATCCGGCGCCACCTCGGGTTCGCCGTCGACGCGCGCGACCCACAGGTCGAAGAGGGCGCGCTCCTCGATGACGCGTCCGACGAGGACGAGCTCGTCGGGGTGGATCGCGAGGCCGGTCTCCTCCTCGAGCTCGCGCGCGGCGCCCCGGCGGCTGCTCTCGCCGCGGAGGGCGCTGCCGGCGGGGAACTCCCAGGCGTCGGGGTACTCCTTGCCCGGCGCGCGGAGGGTGAGGAGGACGCGCCCGTCGCCGCCCACCACGCAGACGGATGCCACGACGTGGAACGTGCCGGCAGCCACCGGGCCGTCGCCGCGACGATGCAGAACGCCGGTCGGTACACCGTGGATGTCGGTCACGTCCCAGATCTCGTCATCGGCCATGCGCACATCCTGCCGCACCCGCCGCGACGGCGGGCCATGGGCGCGCCCCTGCTGTCGCCGAGATCACGCGATCCCGCCGAGATCACACGCTCCGGCAGGCGAGAGCGTGTGCTCTCGGACCGAACGTGTGCTCTCGGCGGGGCGGGCGGGCGGGCATCAGGCGGCGTCGCCGATCAGGACGGCGGCTCCTTCGTCCGCGGCATCCGCGTGGCCTCGGTCGATGTGGGCGAGACGTCCGCGTCCGACGAGGATCAGGGCGGCCGAGACGACCACCGCGACCGCGGCGACGACGTAGGGGACGCCGGCGCCGGCGGCGTGCCACAGGAACGCCGCGAGCGGGGGAGCGATCGCGCCGCCGAGGAACCGGACGGCGGAGTACGCCGACGAGGCCACGGACCGGGGGAGGTCGGTGGCCTCCATCACGGCCTCGGTGAGGGCGGTGTTGACCACGCCGAGCACGAGCCCGCCGACGATGATGCAGATCACGAGCCCCACGGGGGACTCGACCACGACAGCCGCCGCCAGCAGGTCGAGCGCCAGCAGGGGAAGCGCGATCAGCAGGACGGTGGTCAGGCGCAGACGACGGAGCAGCACGGGCGCGACGACGACGCTCGTGATCGCGAGTCCGACACCCCAGCCGAAGAACGTCAGACCGATGCCCATCGCGCCGAAGCCGAGTGGGAACGGCGAGAAGGCCAGCAGCGTGAAGAAGCCGATGTTGTAGAAGAGCGCGGTCCCCGCGAGGATCGCCAGCGCGGGACGGCGGAGTGCCCGGAACGGTGCGCTGAACGGGATGGGCTGCCGCGCGGGCTGCGGTCCCCGCAGCAGGACGAGCACCGCGACGAACGCGATCGCCATCAGCGCGACGACGCCGAAGAACGGGCCCCGCCAGCTCGCCTCGCCCAGGATGCCGCCGAGGAGCGGTCCGATGGCGATGCCGAGGCCGAGCGCGGCCTCGTACAGGATGATCGCGGCCGAGCTGCCGCCGGAGGCGGCGCCGACGATCGTGGCGAGCGCGGTCGAGATGAACAGCGCGTTGCCCAGGCCCCACCCGGCGCGGAAGCCGATGACCGCGTCGACGCTGCCGCTCACGGCGCAGAGGAACGCGAAGACGACGATGAGGCCGAGACCGACGAGCAGCGTTGCCTTCGCTCCGATGCGGCTCGAGATCCAGCTGGTGACGAGCATCGCGAGGCCGGTCACGACGAGGTAGCTCGTGAACAGCAGCTCCGTCTGCACGGGGCTCGCCTGCAGGGCGTCGGCGATCGCGGGGAGGATCGGGTCCACGAGACCGATGCCCATGAACGCCACGACGCACGCGAACGCGACGGCCCACACCTGCGCCGGCTGGCGCCAGACGCCGGTCTTCTCTGCGGCGGCGCTCACCGGACGACCTCCACATCGACGCGAGCGGCGCCCGAGGCCCCGGCTGCCGCATCGACGCGAGCGGCGCCCGAGGCCCCGGCTGCCCCGCCGACACGAGTGCCGAGGGCCGCGGCGGTGACGGCGACGGCATCCCATTCCGCGTCCGTCAGATCGGCCACGTACGGCGCGAGGGCGTCGCGGAACACGTCGTACCACCGCGCGAGAGCCTCGAGCCCGGCGTCGGTGGCGCCGACCACGCTGACCCGCGAGTCGTCGGGGTGCGCGCTGCGGGTGACGAGGCCCGCGGCATCCATCTGCCCGATCAGGCGGGTCATGCCCGGCTGGCTCACCCGGCTGAGGGTGGCGAGGTCGCCGAGGCGCTGCGGTCCGTGGTCGCGCAGGAGCGTCAGCGTGCGCCACTGCGCGGCGGGGGCGTCGGTGTGGGTGTCGATGGCCGCGATGCGCGTCAAGGCGTGCACCGCGAGGATCAGTCTCTGCAGATCGTCGTCGCGGGTCATACGAAAAGCATACCGCAGGTATATAACGTAGGTATCCAACCGCTCAGCGGGAGCCGATCCTCGTCGACAGCTGGTGCGCGTGCGCGAGGAGGATGCGGCCCAGCTCGGCCTGCCGCTCGCCGGAGAAGCGGAACTCGACGCCGGTGAGACTGAGCGCCCACTGCGGGTCGCCCTGACGCGTGAACACCGCCGCGCCCAGCCCCCAGCTGCCCTCGACGATGAGGCCGGCGTTGACCGCGTAGCCGCGCGCCTGCGTCTCGCGGAGTCGCGTCCGCAGCCGCGCCGGCGCGTGCGCCGCCCCCCAGCGTCCGGCGAGATCGCCCTGCCGCTCGAGATAGGCGTCCACATCCTGGGGCGGCAGGAAGGACAGGATGGCCAGTCCCGCCGAGGCGACCCCGAGCGGGAACCGCACCCCCTCGGACAGCACATGCGACCGGATGGGGAAGCTCCCGTCCTCCCGCAGGAGGCAGACGGTCTCGTCCCCGCGCCGCACCGAGAGGAACGCGCTCTCCTCCGTCCGGACGGCGAGCGAGCGCACGACGTCGCGCGCCACGCTCGTGACGTCGAAGCGCGACGCCGCGACCGACCCCATGAGGTAGAGCTCCGGGCCGGGCAGCCAGCGTCCGGTCGCGTCGTCGCGGTCCACGAGCCCCTCGGCGCGGAGAGCCGACAGCAGGCGGTGCGTCGTCGGGCGGGTGAGGCCGGAGTCGGCGGCGAGATCGCCGACCGGCGCTCCGGAGGTCCCGGCGGCGGTCACGAGGCGCAAAAGGCGGGCGGCCCGGGCGATGGCCTGTGCACCGGGCACCGTCTGTTCCGGGGGAGCGCCGGGCGCCGTCCGCGACGAGGGAGACCTGGATGCCATGTCCACGATGTGGACGCTAGGGGAGGCGGCATCCATATGACAAGCCCCGACGCGACGCGGACCCGGGGGCGCGCACAGGATGAGGGGACGCCGTACAGAGGAGTTCGCGTGATCGACAAGACCTGGGCCTCGGCCGCCGACGCCGTCGCCGACATCCCCGACGGGGCCTCGCTCGCCGTCGGTGGCTTCGGCCTCTCGGGCAACCCCATCGCGCTCATCACGGCGCTGCTCGCGCAGGGGACGCGCGACCTGTCCGTGGTGTCGAACAACTGCGGCGTGGACGACTGGGGCCTGGGCGTCCTGCTCGGCGCGGGCAGGATCCGCAAGATGACGTCGTCGTACGTCGGGGAGAACAAGGAGTTCGAGCGGCAGTTCCTCGCCGGCGAGCTCGAGCTGGAGCTCACGCCGCAGGGCACCCTCGCCGAGAAGCTCCGGGCGGGCGGATCCGGCATCGCCGCGTTCTACACGCAGACCGGCGTCGGCACCCAGGTCGCCGAGGGCGGCCTGCCGCAGCGCTACGACGGCGCCGGGGGAGTGGCCGTCGCCTCTCCGCCGAAGGACGTCCGCGTCTTCGAGGTCGGGGGCGAGCAACGCGAGTTCGTGCTCGAGGAGGCCATCACCACCGACTTCGCGCTCGTGCACGCGTGGAAGGGCGACCGGCACGGCAACCTCGTCTTCCGCAAGGCCGCCCGCAGCTTCAACCCGCTCGCTGCGATGGCCGGGCGCGTCTGCATCGCCCAGGTCGAGGAGCTGGTGGAGCCGGGGGAGATCGACCCCGACGACGTGCACCTGCCCGGCGTCTTCGTCCACCGTGTGGTCGCGGTGGGCGCCCGCATCGAGAAGCGCATCGAGAAGCGCACCGTCCGGACGGAGTCCTGAGCCATGGCCCTCACCCGCATCGAGATGGCCGCCCGCGCGGCCCGCGAGCTGCCCGACGGCGCCTACGTCAACCTCGGCATCGGCCTGCCCACGCTCGTGCCGAACCACATGCCGCCGGGGGTCGGCGTCGTCCTGCAGTCCGAGAACGGCATCCTCGGCGTCGGCCCGTACCCGACCGAGGACGCGGTCGACCCCGACCTCATCAACGCCGGCAAGGAGACCGTGACCACGCTGCCCGGGGCGGCGTTCTTCGACTCGGCGCTGAGCTTCGGGATGATCCGCGGCGGCAAGATCGACGCGGCCGTCCTCGGAGCGATGCAGGTGTCGGCGTCCGGGGACCTCGCGAACTGGATGATCCCCGGGAAGATGGTCAAGGGGCCCGGCGGCGCCATGGACCTCGTCCACGGGGCGGCGCGCGTGATCGTGCTGATGGAGCACGTCGCGCGCGACGGCAGCCCCAAGATCGTCGCCGCCTGCTCGCTACCGCTGACCGGACGCGGGGTCGTGGACCGCATCATCACCGACCTCGCCGTCATCGACGTGACGGAGGATGGACTCGTGCTCGTCGAGGTCGCCCCCGGGGTGACGGTCGACGAGGTGCGGGATGCCACCGAGCCCCCGCTCACCGTGAGACTCACCGAGGAGGTCACCCGATGAACCCGGAAGACGTCGTGATCGTCGCCGCCGCCCGCACCCCGCAGGGTCGTCTGAAGGGGCAGCTCGCCCCGCTGACGGCCGTTCAGCTCGGGGCCGCCGCGATCCGCGGGGCCCTTGAGCGCGGCGGTGTCCCGGCCGAGGTCGTCGACGCCGTGCTCGTCGGTCAGGTCCTGCAGGCCGGCACCGGGCAGAACGCCGCCCGCCAGGCCGCGATCGCGGCGGGAATCGGGTGGGACGTGCACGCGGCGACGGTCAACAAGGTGTGCCTCTCCGGCCTCACCGCGGTCATCGACGCCGCCCGCATGCTGCGCCTCGGCGACGCGACGGTCGTCGTCGCTGCGGGCATGGAGTCGATGACCCGCGCCCCCCACCTCCTGATGAACTCCCGCGAGGGGTACGCCTACGGCTCGGTCGAGGTGCTGGACCACATGGCCTTCGACGGCCTCACCGACGCCTCCGACCGCGAGAGCATGGGCGCCTCGACGGAGCGCGCCAACGGGCGGTACGGGGTCACGCGCGAGGCCCAGGATGCCGTGTCCGCCCGCTCCCACCAGCGTGCGGCGGCCGCGCAGCGAGACGGGGCCTTCGATGCGGAGATCGTCCCGGTCGAGATCCCCCAGCGGAAGGGTGACCCGGTCGTCGTCGCGGCCGACGAGGGCATCCGCGCCGACACCACGGTCGACACGCTCGCCAGGCTGCGGCCGGCCTTTGCAGAGGGCGGTTCGATCACGGCCGGCAACGCGTCCCAGATCTCCGACGGCGCCTCCGCCGTGGTCGTGACGACGCGCGCGGTGGCCGAGCGGCACGGCTGGGACGTCCTCGCCGTCGTCGGCGCGGCCGGGCAGGTCGCCGGTCCGGACAACTCCCTGCACGACCAGCCCGCCCGCGCGATCGCCCGGGCCCTGCAGAAGCAGGGGATCGCGGCATCCGACCTCGATCTCGTCGAGATCAACGAGGCCTTCGGCGCCGTCGTGGCCCGCTCGCAGGCCGAGCTGGGACTGTCCGACGACGTCGTCAACCCGCACGGCGGGGGCATCGCGATCGGCCATCCCATCGGCGCGTCCGGGAACCGCCTGGTCGTCCACGCCGTGCACGAGCTCGTCCGGCGGGGGAGCGGCACCGCGGCGGTCGCCCTGTGCGGGGGCGGCGGTCAGGGCGATGCGCTGATCCTCACGCGCTGAGGCCCGCCTCCCCGCAGACGCAGAAGGGATGCCACCGCCCGAGGCCGTGGCATCCCTTCTGTCCGTCGGGGGCGCTCAGCGCGCCAGACGCTTCTTGAGCAGCTTCTGCTGCTTCTTGGCGACGGGGGAGTCGCCGGAGATGACCTTGCCGCGGCGGGCGCGACGCGTGTCCACGACGGCGCCGACGGCGAGAGCGAGGGTGATGCCCCAGCTCAGCCAGGCCAGGGCGGTGCGCCACGTGAAGGGCTCGTCGTTCCGCAGCGCGCGGAGCAGTGTGATGCCACCGGTGATGGCGCTGAGGAGACCCGTTCCGAAGATGTACTGACGCATGGTCACAACCTATCGAGCGGCGCCGCCGGGTCGCTGCAGCCTTGACAGTGACGGGGCCGTAGCGCATCCCGGCCATCCCCGGGGCCCGCGCGGACCCGCTGTTAGCCTGAGGAGACCGCTACCGAGGAGGACCTGTGACCCGGGCCGAGTTCGTCGTCGTCGCCAACCGTCTGCCCGTCGATCGCACCGACGGCGAGGGGTGGCGGCGGTCCCCCGGAGGGCTCGTGACGGCCCTGGAGCCCGTCATGCGCCGCCTCGACGGGGCGTGGGTGGGATGGGGCGGCAAGCCCGACCTGGAGCTCGAGCCGTTCGACTTCGAGGACACCCACCTCGTGCCGGTGACGCTGTCCGCCGCCGACGTCGAGAACTATTACGAGGGCTTCTCGAACGACACGATCTGGCCGCTGTATCACGACGTCATCGCCGCGCCGACGTATCGCCGGGCCTGGTGGGACGCCTATGTCCGCGTGAACCGCCGCTTCGCCGAGGCGGCCGCCGCCGTCGCATCCGAGAACGCCATCGTCTGGGTGCAG
This sequence comes from Microbacterium sp. LMI1-1-1.1, assembly GCF_040815675.1. Classification (NCBI taxonomy): domain Bacteria; kingdom Bacillati; phylum Actinomycetota; class Actinomycetes; order Micrococcales; family Microbacteriaceae; genus Microbacterium; species Microbacterium sp. LMI1-1-1.1. Next base: position 532,786 of record NZ_JBFPNN010000001.1, read on the forward strand.
GACTACCAGCTGCAGCTGGTCCCGAAGATGCTGCGCGAGATCCGTCCCGACGTCACCATCGGCTACTTCCACCACATCCCGTTCCCGGCCTACGGCCTCTATGCGCAGCTGCCGTGGCGCAAGCAGGTGCTCGAGGGCCTGCTGGGTGCGGACGTCATCGGGTTCCAGCGCGTCGCCGACGCGGGCAACTTCGCCCGTGCGGTGCGCCGCCAGCTCCGCTACGAGACCAAGGCGAGCGGCATCCTGGTCCCCGAGGAGGGCGGGACGCGGACCGCGCTCGCCCGCGCCTTCCCCATCTCGATCGACGCCGACTCCTACATCGAGCTGGCGCAGCGGCCCGAGATCCAGCAGCGCGCCCGCGAGATCCGCGAGGGCCTCGGAAACCCCCGCAAGATCCTCCTCGGCGTCGACCGGCTCGACTACACCAAGGGCATCGGCCACCGCCTGAAGGCGTGGGGGGAGCTGCTGGAGGACGGCCGCGCCTCGGTCGAGGACGCAACCCTCGTCCAGGTCGCGAGCCCCAGCCGCGAGCGCGTCGACGCGTACATGCAGCTGCGCGACGAGATCGAGATGACGGTCGGCCGCATCAACGGCGACTACGACACCACGACGCACACCGCGATCCGGTACCTGCATCAGTCGTACCCGCGCGAGGAGATGGTGGCGCTGTTCCTCGCCGCCGACGTCATGCTCGTCACCGCCCTCCGCGACGGCATGAACCTCGTCGCCAAGGAGTACGTCGCCAGTCGCGTGGACAACCGAGGCGTGCTGGTGCTCAGCGAGTTCGCCGGCGCCGCGGACGAGATGGGGAGTTCACTGCTCATCAACCCGCACGACATCGACGGGCTGAAGGATGCCATCGTGCGCGCCATCGAGATGCCCTCCGCCGAGCAGGGTCGCCGCATGCGGGCCCTGCGGAAGCGCGTCCGCGAGCACGATGTGGAGGACTGGTCCCAGGAGTTCCTCGACGCGCTGACGGCCTTCCACCAGCGCAGCTCGAGCGCCGACGCGGCGGTCGCGGCGGGGGATGCCGCCGACGAGGCGTCCGCGCGGTCCGCCGCCGCCGCCGAGGCCGACCGTGCCGCGGAGGCCGATCGTGCCTCCGAGGACGGCGCGGAGGACGACCGGTGACGGCCGCCGACGCCGCCGTCGAGGCCGTCTCGACCACGGCGGAGCTGCTGGTCGCGCTCGACTTCGACGGCACGCTGTCGCCGCTGGTCGACGACCCCATGACCGCGCGCATGACCCCCGGCGCCCGCGAGGTCGTCGATGGCCTCGCGGCCCTCCCGCAGACGGTGGTCGCGCTCGTCTCGGGACGCTCCCTCGGGCATCTCCGCGAGATCGCCGAGCACGATGACGCCTCCCCGCTGTGGCTGGCGGCGTCGCACGGCGTGCAGTTCTGGGTCCCGGGGCGCGGACCGGAGGAGACCGCGGACGACGCCGCCGACCTCGCGCTGCGCGACCGCCTCCGGGCCGAGCTCGAGACCGGCACGGAGGGCCTCACGGGGGTCTGGGTCGAGCCGAAGGAGTTCGGGTTCGGCATCCATACCCGGACCGCGGATGCCGCCGACGAACGCGCCGCCCGGGAGCTGGCCGACCGCCTGGTCGCGGAGCACGCGCCTCGCTGGCGCCGTCGTACGGGGCACAGCATCCTGGAGTTCTCGTTCCGTCACGAGGGCAAGGACAGCGCGATCCGTACGTTGCGCGAGCGCACCGGCGCCACGGCCGTGCTGTTCGCGGGCGACGACGTCACCGACGAGGACGCGCTGCGGAGCCTCGAGCCGGGCGACCTCGGCGTCCGGGTCGGCGGGGGAGAGACGGCGGCCTCGCTGAGCGTGCCCGACATCGACGCCTTCGTCGACCTGCTGGGCGCCGTCGCGCGTCAGCGCGCCGCTCACGCGCAATAGACTTCGAGAATGCCCGCACCGCAGAATCCGAACACCGGCGAGTTCGACATCAAGCCCCGCAGTCGCGTCGTCACCGATGGCATCGAGGCCACCACCTCCCGCGGAATGCTCCGCGCCGTCGGCATGGGCGACGAGGACTGGGACAAGCCCCAGATCGGCATCGCGTCGAGCTGGAACGAGATCACCCCCTGCAACCTCAGCCTCGACCGTCTCGCGCAGGGCGCCAAGGAGGGCGTCCACTCGGGCGGCGGCTACCCGCTGCAGTTCGGCACCATCTCCGTCTCCGACGGCATCTCGATGGGCCACGAGGGCATGCACTTCTCGCTCGTCTCCCGCGAGGTCATCGCCGACAGCGTCGAGACCGTCATGATGGCCGAGCGCCTCGACGGCTCCGTGCTCCTCGCCGGCTGCGACAAGTCGATCCCGGGCATGCTCATGGCATCCGCCCGTCTCGACCTGTCGAGCGTGTTCCTCTACGCCGGATCGATCGCTCCGGGCTGGGTCAAGCTCTCGGACGGCACCGAGAAGGACGTCACGATCATCGACTCGTTCGAGGCCGTCGGCGCGTGCCTCGCCGGCAAGATGAGCGAGGCCGACCTCAATCGCATCGAGTGCGCCATCGCGCCCGGTGAGGGCGCGTGCGGCGGCATGTACACCGCGAACACCATGGCGTCCGTCGCCGAGGCGCTCGGGCTCAGCCTGCCGGGCTCGGCCGCCCCGCCGTCCGCCGACCGCCGCCGCGACTACTTCGCCCACCGGTCGGGCGAGGCCGTGGTCAACCTGCTGCGCCAGGGCATCACCACGCGCGACATCCTGACGAAGGAGGCGTTCGAGAACGCCATCGCCCTCGCCATGGCGCTCGGCGGCTCGACCAACGTCGTCCTCCACCTGCTCGCGATCGCGAACGAGGCCGAGGTCGAGCTGGACCTCCACGACTTCAACCGCATCGGCGACCGCACGCCCCATGTCGCCGACATGAAGCCGTTCGGCCAGTACGTGATGAACGACGTCGACCGGCACGGCGGCATCCCGGTCATCATGAAGGCCATGCTCGACGAGGGACTGCTGCACGGCGACGCGCTGACCGTCACCGGCAAGACCCTCGCCGAGAACCTCGCCGACCTGAACCCCGACCCGGTCGACGGCAAGGTCATCCACTCGTTCGACAACCCCATCCACGAGACCGGCGGCATCACGATCCTCCACGGGTCGATGGCTCCCGAGGGCGCCGTCGTGAAGTCGGCCGGCTTCGACGGCAACGTCTTCGAGGGTCCCGCGCGCGTCTTCGAGCGCGAGCGCGGCGCGATGGACGCGCTGGAGGCGGGCGAGATCGCCGCCGGCGACGTCGTGGTGATCCGCTACGAAGGTCCGAAGGGCGGCCCCGGCATGCGCGAGATGCTCGCCATCACGGCGGCCATCAAGGGCGCGGGCCTCGGAAAAGATGTACTACTCTTGACGGACGGTCGATTCTCAGGCGGCACAACCGGGCTGTGCATCGGCCACATAGCTCCCGAAGCGGTGGACGCTGGTCCCATCGCCTTCGTGCGCGATGGTGATCTGATACGGGTCGATATCGCTGCTCGCACGCTCGACCTGATCGTCGACGAGGCCGAGCTCGCCTCCCGCCGTGACGGCTGGGAGCCCCTTCCTCCGCGCTATACCCGTGGCGTCCTGGCCAAGTACTCCAAGCTCGTGCGCTCCGCTGCCGAGGGCGCTGTCACGGGCTGACGGCCGCTCCGACTCACCTTCTCCCGGTTCCGAGGTATCACCATGTCCGCCGAATTCGCACCGGCCGTTCCCCGGCCTCCCGCCCGCACCGCTCCTGCGCCCGTGCTCACGGGTGCGCAGGCGGTCGTCCGCTCGCTCGACCTGCTCGGCGTCACCGACGTGTTCGGTCTGCCGGGCGGCGCGATCATGCCGGTCTACGACCCGCTCATGGACGACGAGCACGTCCGCCACATCCTCGTCCGCCACGAGCAGGGCGCCGGTCACGCGGCCGAGGGCTACGCCGCCGCCTCCGGGCGCACCGGTGTCGCGATCGCGACGTCCGGTCCGGGCGCGACGAACCTCGTCACCGCGATCGCCGACGCCTACATGGACTCGGTGCCGCTCGTGTGCATCACCGGCCAGGTGTTCTCGACCCTGATGGGGACGGACGCCTTCCAGGAGGCGGACATCGTCGGCATCACCATGCCGATCACGAAGCACTCGTTCCTGGTCAAGACCGCCGAGGACATCCCCGGCGCGATCGCCGCGGCGTTCGAGATCGCCTCCACCGGTCGTCCCGGCCCCGTGCTCGTGGACATCACCAAGGACGCGCAGCAGGCCGAGGCGCCGTTCGTGTGGCCGCCGAAGATCGACCTGCCCGGCTACCGTCCGGTGACCAAGGCGCACGGCAAGCAGATCCAGGCGGCGGCGCAGCTGCTCGCCACCGCGAAGAAGCCCGTCCTGTACGTCGGCGGCGGGGCCATCCGCTCGAACGCCTCCGCCGAGCTGAAGGTGCTCGCCGAGGCGACCGGTGCGCCGGTCGTGACGACGCTCATGGCCCGCGGCGCGTTCCCCGACTCGCACGAGCAGCACCTGGGCATGCCCGGCATGCACGGCACGGTGCCGGCGGTCCTCGCGCTGCAGGAGAGCGACCTGATCGTCTCGCTCGGCGCCCGCTTCGACGACCGCGTCACGGGGAAGGCGTCGCTGTTCGCTCCGCACGCGCAGGTGGTGCACGTCGACATCGACCCGGCGGAGATCTCCAAGATCCGCACGGCCGACGTCCCGATCGTGGGCGACCTCCGCGAGGTCCTCGTGGACCTGGATGCCGCCTTCCGCACGGCCGCGGCCGAGAACGAGGTCGACTACAGCGAGTGGTGGACCTACCTGAACGGCCTCCGCGAGGAGTTCCCGCTCGGGTACACCCCGACGACGGACGGCCTCCTGTCGCCGCAGCACGTCATCCAGCGCATCGGCGAGCTGACCGGACCGGAGGGCGTCTACGCCGCCGGCGTCGGGCAGCACCAGATGTGGGCCGCGCAGTTCATCAAGTACGAGCGTCCCAACTCGTGGCTCAACTCCGGCGGCGCCGGCACGATGGGATACGCGGTCCCCGCGGCCATGGGGGCGAAGGTCGCTCAGCCCGACCGCGTGGTGTGGGCGATCGACGGCGACGGCTGCTTCCAGATGACCAATCAGGAGCTCGCCACCTGCGTCATCAACGACATCCCGATCAAGGTCGCCGTCATCAACAACTCGTCGCTGGGCATGGTGCGGCAGTGGCAGACCCTGTTCTTCGACGGTCGCCACTCGAACACCGACCTCAACACGGGCCACGGCACCCGTCGCATCCCGGACTTCGTCAAGCTCGGCGAGGCGTACGGCTGCCTCGCCATCCGCGTGGAGCGCGAGGACGAGATCGACGCGGCCATCCAGCTCGCCCTCGACACGAACGACCGCCCCGTCGTCATCGACTTCGTCGTGAGCGCGGATGCCATGGTGTGGCCGATGGTGCCGCAGGGCGTCAGCAACAGCTACGTGCAGTACGCCCGCGACCACTCGCCGTCGTTCGACGGGCAGGAGGACTGACATGTCGAGGCACGTGCTGAGCCTCCTCGTCGAGGACAAGCCGGGTCTGCTGACCCGTGTCGCCGGGCTGTTCGCCCGCCGCGGCTTCAACATCGAGTCGCTCGCCGTCGGCGTGACCGAGGTGCCGGGGCTGTCCCGCATCACGGTCGTCGTGGACGTCGAGGGCCTGCCGCTCGAACAGGTGACCAAGCAGCTGAACAAGCTCATCAACGTCATCAAGATCGTCGAGCTCGATGCAGCGACATCGGTGCAGCGCGAGCACGTGCTCGTGAAGGTCCGCGCCGACAACGCCACCCGATCGAACGTGCTCGAGGTCGTGAACCTCTTCCGCGCGTCCGTCGTCGACTACGCCCCGGACGCGATCGTGATCGAGATCACCGGCGACTCCGGCAAGGTCGGCGCCTTCCTCAAGGCCATCGAGCCGTTCGGCGTGAAGGAGCTCGCCCAGTCGGGCCTCCTCGCCGTCGGCCGCGGCGGCAAGAGCATCACCGAGCGCGTCCTGCGCGGCTGAGCTTCCCCACTTCCCCTCACCAGCGGCCCCGGGACGGGGCCAGAACACAAGGAGAAACATCCTCATGGCAGAGATCTTCTACGACGACGACGCCGACCTCTCGATCATCCAGGGCAAGAAGGTCGCCATCGTCGGCTACGGCTCGCAGGGGCACGCGCACGCGCAGAACCTCCGCGACTCGGGCGTCGAGGTCGCCATCGCGCTGAAGGACGGCTCGAAGTCGGCCGCGAAGGCGCAGGAGGACGGTTTCGAGGTCAAGAGCGTCGCCGACGCCGCCGAGTGGGCCGACCTCATCATGATCCTCGCGCCGGACCAGCACCAGCGCTCGATCTTCGCCGAGTCCATCAAGGACAAGCTCACCGCGGGCAAGACCCTCGCCTTCGCGCACGGCTTCAACATCCGCTTCGGCTACATCGACGCGCCCGAGGGCGTCGACGTCATCCTCGTCGCCCCGAAGGCCCCCGGCCACACCGTGCGCCGCGAGTACGTCGCCGGTCGCGGCATCCCCGACATCATCGCCGTCGAGCGCGACGCGTCGGGCTCGGCCTGGGACACCGCCCTCTCGTACGCCAAGGCCATCGGCGGCACGCGCGCCGGCGTCATCAAGACGACCTTCACCGAGGAGACCGAGACCGACCTGTTCGGCGAGCAGGCCGTCCTGTGCGGTGGCATGAGCCACCTCGTCCAGTACGGCTTCGAGACGCTCACCGAGGCCGGCTACCAGCCGCAGATCGCCTACTTCGAGGTGCTGCACGAGCTCAAGCTCATCGTCGACCTCATGTGGGAGGGCGGCATCGCCAAGCAGCGCTGGTCGATCTCCGACACCGCCGAGTACGGCGACTACGTCTCCGGCCCCCGTGTCATCTCGCCCGACGTGAAGAAGAACATGCAGGCCGTCCTCGCGGACATCCAGTCCGGCGCATTCGCGAAGCGCTTCATCGACGACCAGGACAACGGCGCCACCGAGTTCCTCGAGCTCCGCGAGAAGGAGCAGGGTCACCCCATCGAGGCCACCGGCAAGGAGCTCCGCGGCCTGTTCGCCTGGAAGCAGCAGGACAGCGACTACACGGAGGGCAGCGCCGCGCGCTGACCTCCGCCGGAGGCTGCGTCATCCATAGCGATCGCCCAGGCGATCGCGGTGGGCAGCGCTGCGCGCTGACCTCCGCCGGAGGCTGCGTCATCCATAGCGATCGCCCAGGCGATCGCGGTGGGCAGCGCTGCGCGCTGACCCTCGCCCGAACGCCCCGGCGCCGTCACGGCCCGGGGCGTTCGGCGTTCCCGCCGGGGGACCCCGCGGTCCGGGGCCGTCCACGGGGCTTCGCGCAAGACCCGCGCCGATCCCGGCCGAACCGCCCGGGCGCCATTACCGTGGACGGGTGAGCACACCGCGCGATGACGACGCCCTGTCGTGGGACGGCGACGACGACCCGACCCTCGACGTCCGCGGCGAGCAGACGCCGCCGCGCACGCGCCCTCCGGTCGCGGAGGAGCCCGAGCCGCTGGTGCCCTCCCCGGCGTCGACGCGATCCGTCGACGCGGCGCCGGCCCCGGTGGCATCCGATGTCCCGACCGCCCCGCAGGCCCCGGATGCCACGGATGCCGGGCCCCGCGAGGACGCCGACGACGCGCGTCCGTCCGGGGCGATGGGCAACGCCGGTCTCGTCGGGATCGGCATGGTCGCCGCGACGTTCCTGTTGTTCGCGGTCGGCTGGCTCGTCGCCGGGCTGCGGCTGCTCGACGCCGGGCTGCCGGTCGACGACGTCGCGCTGGTCGCCCTGACCATCGGCGCCGCCCTCGCCCCGCCGGTCTGGTTCGTCGCCACGCTGGCTCTCACCCGCCGCAAGGCGACGTGGCTGCGTTTCGTCATCCTCATCGTCGGCATCGTGCTGCTGGTGCCGTGGCCGTACCTGTCGACGGGAGCCCTCGTATGAGCGCCGACACCTCCGCCCGGGGCGCCTCGGGCCGCCGGCTGCCCCGCTGGGTCGTCGTCGCCGTCGCGACGATCTTCGGGCTGTTCTACGCCTACATCGTGTGGAGCGCCTTGGCGCTGCTCGTCGGACAGGCATCCGGCTCGTTCGGGCTGACGGGGCTCGGCTGGTTCGTATACATCCTGCCGATCGTCTTCCCGCTGGCCGCGTTCGGCGTCGCGTTCGCCCTGGGATGGAAGCGGCGCGTGGGGGAGTTCGCCCTCGTCCTGCTGGCGGGGCTGACGCTCTCGGCGGCGTTCTGGCTCGCGATCGTCGGCTACGGCGCCACCTCGTACTCGCTCTACGGCGCCTGAGGACGCGCGGCGGGGCGGGCGCTTGCCCGTGGGGCCGGGCTCTGCGCCGCGGAGTGCCGACCGGCAGCGCCTGAGGACGCGCGGCGGGGCGGGCGCTGCCCGTTGGGGGTGGGCTCTGCGCCGCGGAGCGCCGACCGGCAGCGCCTGAGGACGCGCGGCAGGGGACCGGGACCGGCATCCCGCGTCACGCGGTCCGGGCATCCGGCGGGGCCGCGCTAGGCTGGCACCGGCCCACCGGGTCGTGCGTCCGGCCCCGGGCCGGTTCGCCGCGAGGTGCGCCGATTCCCCGTGCACCGTTTCGAAGGACGCATCCGTGACGAAGCCCGTCGTGCTCATCGCCGAAGAACTCTCGCCCGCCACGATCGACGCGCTCGGCCCCGACTTCGACGTGCGCAACGTCGACGGGACCGACCGCCCCGCGCTGCTGTCGGCTCTGGCCGACGCGCACGCGGTGCTCGTGCGCTCGGCCACGCAGATCGATGCCGAGGCCCTCGCCGCGGCGCCGTCGCTCAAGGTCGTCGCCCGCGCCGGCGTCGGTCTCGACAACGTCGACATCAAGGCCGCGACGGCCGCGGGCGTTATGGTCGTGAACGCGCCGACCTCGAACATCATCTCCGCCGCCGAGCTCACCGTCGGCCACGTGCTGAGCCTCGCGCGCCGCATTCCCGCCGCGCACGCCTCCCTCGCCGAGGGGCTGTGGAAGCGCAGCTCGTTCACCGGCACCGAGCTCTTCGAGAAGACGATCGGCATCATCGGCCTCGGTCGCATCGGCGCGCTCATCGCCGCGCGCCTGCAGGCGTTCGACATGCGCGTCATCGCCTACGACCCCTACGTCACCGCGACCCGTGCGCAGCAGCTCGGCGTCCAGCTCGTCTCGCTCGACGAGCTGCTCGACCAGAGCGACTTCGTCACGATCCACATGCCCAAGACCCCCGAGACCACGGGGATGATCGGCACGGCGCAGCTGCGCCGCATGAAGAAGACCGCCTACGTCATCAACGTCGCGCGCGGCGGCCTGATCGACGAGGAGGCGCTGCACGAGGCGCTCACCACCGGCGAGATCGCCGGCGCGGGCCTCGACGTCTTCTCCACCGAGCCGCCCGCGCAGGACGGCCCGGCCCGCAAGCTCCTCGACCTGCCGAACGTCGTCGTGACCCCGCACCTCGGCGCCAGCACCGAGGAGGCGCAGGAGAAGGCCGGCGTCTCGGTGGCCCGCTCGGTCAAGCTCGCCCTCGAGGGCGACCTGGTGCCGGATGCCGTGAACGTCGCCGGCGGCGCGATCGACCCGTTCGTCCGGCCGGGCATCGCCCTCGTCGAGATGCTGGGTCAGTTCTTCAGCGGCCTCGCCGACAGCGCGTTGACGAGCCTGGACATCGAGGTGCGCGGCGAGCTGGCCGCCTACGACGTCAGCGTGTACCGTCTCGCCGCCCTGAAGGGCATCTTCAGCCGCATCGTCAGCGAGACCGTGTCGTACGTCAACGCGCCGCTGTTCGCCGAGCAGCGCGGTGTCGAGGCGCGCCTGATCGTCGAGGCCGAGAGCCCGCTCTACCGCAACATCACGATCCTCCGCGGCACGCTCGCCGACGGGTCGACCCTCACCGTCGCGGGCACCCTCGCCGGCACCCGCATGGTCCCCAAGGTCGTCGAGATCAACGGCTACGACATCGAGGTGCCGATCGAGCAGCACCACATCGTCATGCGCTACGCGGACCGTCCCGGCATCGTGGCGATCTACGGTCAGGAGCTCGGCGAGGCGGGCATCAACATCGCGGGCCTGCAGGTCGCCCGACCGGATGCCACGGGCCGCGCGCTCTCGGTCCTCACGGTGGACTCGCCGGTGCCCGACGAGATCCTGTCGTCGATGCGTCAGGCGACCAACGCCGACCTGTTCCGTCAGATCGAGATCGTCGAGAGCTGACCCGCTCCGACCGATCGACGGGCCGTACTCCTCCGGGGGTGCGGCCCGCGGTGTTCCCGCCGTCGCCGTCGGGCCGGGGTCGGACAGCCGGTCCGAGCCGGACGGTCAGGTCGTCGCGGCGACCACGGCGGCGATGAGGGCGTCGAGGTCCTTGCCCGCGAGCGCGGGGCCGGCGACGGCGTTCAGGTCCAGCACGGCGTTGAAGTAGAGGCCGTCGCTGACCAGCAGCACCATCTGCAGCGCGGTCTCGTCGCGGGTGTGCGGCCGCAGACTGTCCTCCCAGAGCTCGCGCACCCGGCGGAGCGAGGCGGATGCCGCGTCGTCGCCGTTCTGCGCGAGGCGGGACACGGCCAGGATCGTGCGGTCCAACGGCGACCCGGTGTTCTGCGACGACCGCAGGTGGGCGGCGATCACGCCCTCGGTCGACCGCTCGATCTCGTCCACGTCGTCTTTGGCGAGGGTCTCGAGCCGCGCGATGAGGGCCTCCTCGAGCGCGCTCTTCGAGGCGTAGTGGTAGAGCAGCCCGCCCTTGGACACGCCGGCCGCTTTCGCCGTGGCATCCATCGTCGCCGCCCTCTCGCCGTCGTCGACGAGGATGCGGGTGAACGCGTCGAGGACGGCGTCGCGGGCGTGAGGCGGTCTGCTCATGGCCTCTCGATCGTACTGGCGGCAGGGGCTGTAGGTTTGATACTATACCGGCTGGACGGTTAAGAAACGGAACGGAATCATGCTCACCTCGTCGTTGCCCACGCAAGAGATCGACGCCCCCCGTGCCGGCTGGCGCGGGTGGTTCGCGCTGGCGGTGCTCATGCTGCCGGTGCTGCTGGTCTCGGTCGACAACACGGTGCTGAGCTTCGCCCTGCCCGAGATCGCCCTGGACCTGCAGCCCTCCAGCATCGAGCAGCTGTGGATCATCGACGTGTACCCGCTCGTGCTCGCGGGCCTGCTCGTCACGATGGGGACGCTCGGCGACCGCTTCGGCCGCCGGCGCATGCTGCTGATCGGCGCCACGGGCTTCGCCGCGGTGTCGGCGCTGGCCGCGTTCGCCCCGACCGCCGCGCTGCTCATCGCCGGCCGCGCGCTGATGGGCGTGTTCGGCGCCATGCTCATGCCGTCGACGCTGTCGCTGCTGCGGAGCATCTTCCGCGATCGCGACCAGCGGCGGATCGCGATCGCCGTGTGGGCCTCGGCCTTCTCGGCGGGCGCCGCGCTCGGACCGATCGTGGGCGGGTTCCTGCTCGAGCACTTCTCGTGGGGCTCGGTCTTCCTCATGGCGGTCCCCGTGCTGGTGCCCCTGCTGGTGCTCGCCCCGTTCTTCGTCCCCGAGAGCCGCGACCCGCACCCCGGCAGGTTCGACGCGGCGAGCGTCGTGCTGTCGCTCGCGACGATGGTCCCGATCGTCTACGGCATCAAGAAGCTCGCCGTCGAGGGTCCGACCTCGCTCGCCCTCGCGCTCTTCGCCGCCGGTGCCGTGTTCGGCTGGCTGTTCGTCCGGCGTCAGCGGAGCCTCACCACCCCGATGCTCGACATGTCGCTGTTCCGCCGCGGCACGTTCTCGGGCGCGATCCTCGTGAACCTGCTGAGCGTCATCGGTCTCGTCGGCTTCCTCTACTTCGTCGCCCAGCACCTCCAGCTGGTCGTCGGTCTGAGCCCCATGGTCGCGGGCTTCGCGCTGCTGCCCGGCCTCGCGCTCATGATCGCGTCGGGTCTGCTCGTCGTGCCGGTCGCCAAGCGCTTCGCGCCCCGCGTGGTGGTGCCCGCCGCCCTGGCCTTCTCGGTGGTCGCGTACGTGCTGGTCGCGCTCTCCACGGCGGATCTCGTCCAGCTCGTCGTCGCGTTCGCGCTCCTCGGCATCGGCATCGGTGCCGCCGAGACCGTCTCGAACGAGCTCATCCTGTCGAGCGCCCCTCCGGCGAAGGCGGGAGCCGCGAGCGCGGTGTCCGAGACCGCCTACGAGCTGGGCGCCGTCCTCGGCACGGCCGTGCTCGGCGGCATCCTGGCGGCGTTCTACCGTGCACAGCTGGTGCTGCCCGCGGGCCTGCCCGAGCCCATCGCGGACGCCGCGCGGCAGACGCTCGCGGGAGCGGTGGCCGTCTCGCACACGATCGAGGACGCGACGCTGGCCGAGGCCCTCCGCGCCGCGGCTGCCCACGCCTTCGACTCCGGCGTCGTCGTCACGGCGCTCATCGGCGCCGCGCTCATCGTCGTGGCCGGGGTCATCGCTGCCACTACCCTGGGAGGAACCCGCGGCGCGTCGACGAAGTGATGCGCCCTGAGCGTTGAGGAGAGCGATGTCGCGCGTCGTGAAGCTGGCCGTCATCCCCGGTGACGGCATCGGTCCCGAGGTCGTCGCCGAGGCCGTCAAGGTGCTCGACGCGGTCACCGCCGAGGCGGACGTGACGTTCGAGAAGACGCCCTTCTCGCTCGGCGCCGGCCGTTATCTCGACACCGGCGACACCCTCACCGACGACGACCTCGCCGCGATCGCCTCCCACGACGCGATCCTGCTCGGTGCCGTCGGGGGAGTGCCCGGCGACCCGCGGCTGAAGGACGCGAACATCGAGCGCGGGCTCCTGCTGAAGCTCCGCTTCGAGCTCGACCACTACGTCAACCTGCGGCCGTCGAAGCTGTACCCCGGTGCGGCCGGACCGCTGGCGGACCCGGGCGAGATCGACTTCGTCGTCGTCCGCGAGGGGACCGAGGGTCCCTACGTCGGCAACGGCGGCGCGATCCGACGCGGCACCCCGCACGAGGTGGCCAACGAGACCTCCGTCAACACCGCCTACGGCGTCGAGCGCGTCGTCCGCTACGCCTTCGCCCTCGCCGAGCGCCGTCGCCACAAGCTCACGCTCGTGCACAAGACGAACGTGCTCGTGCACGCGGGCGGCATGTGGAAGCGGATCGTGGATGCCGTGGCATCCGAGTTCCCGGGGGTCGCCGTAGACTACCTGCACGTCGATGCGGCCACCATCTTCCTGGTCACGAACCCGGGCCGCTTCGACGTGATCGTCACCGACAACCTCTTCGGCGACATCCTCACCGACCTGGCCGGCGCCGTCACCGGAGGCATCGGCCTCGCCGCTTCGGGCAACATCAACCCCGACGGCGCGTTCCCCTCGATGTTCGAGCCCGTCCACGGATCGGCGCCCGACATCGCGGGCACCCAGAAGGCCGACCCCACGGCCGCGATCCTCTCCGTCGCCCTGCTGCTCGACCACCTCGGGCTCCGCGACGAGGCCGCCCGCGTCACCCGCGCGGTCGAGGACGACATCGCCGGCCGCGACGGCGGCCGCACCACCGCCCAGATCGGCGACGCCATCGCCGATCGCGTCCGGGCGTAACCTGGACCGATCGGCCCGCACCGCCACCGCGCACGAGACTCTTTGGATCACGATGACCACGATCGACACCGACCCCGACACCGGACTCGACCCCCTCGAGTTCGCCGTCACCCGCAACCTCGCCGCGAAGAGCGCCGCGCAGCGTGACGAGATCCTGGCCAGCCCCGGCTTCGGTCAGAGCTTCACCGACCACATGGTCGACATCTGCTGGTCCGTCCGCGGCGGCTGGCACCGCCCGCGCGTCTCGCCCTACGGCCCCATCTCGCTCGATCCCGCCGCGGCGGTCCTGCACTACGGGCAGGAGATCTTCGAGGGCATCAAGGCGTATCGCCACGCGGACGGCTCGGTGCACACCTTCCGTCCGGACCAGAACGGCCGTCGCCTGCAGCGTTCCGCGCGCCGCCTCGCGCTGCCCGAGCTGCCGGTGCCGTACTTCCTGCAGTCGCTGCGCGAGCTCATCGCCGTCGACGGGGCGTGGGTCCCCTCCGGCGAGGATCAGAGCCTGTACCTCCGTCCCTTCATGTTCGCGAAGGAGGCGTTCCTCGGGGTGCGTCCCGCGCACAAGGTGGCCTACTACCTCATCGCCAGCCCCGCCGGCGCCTACTTCAAGGGCGGGGTGAAGCCGGTGTCGATCTGGCTCAGCGAGGACTACTCCCGCGCCGGCAAGGGCGGCACCGGGGCGGCGAAGACCGGCGGCAACTACGCCGCGAGCCTGCTGCCGCAGTCCGAGGCGTACGAGAACGAGTGCGACCAGGTCGTCTTCCTCGACCAGGACCGCAACGTCGAGGAGCTCGGCGGCATGAACGTCGTCTTCGTCTACAAGGACGGCACGATCGTCACCCCGCAGTCCGACTCGATCCTCGAGGGCATCACGCGGGACTCGCTCCTGCAGCTGGCCCGTGACCGCGGACACCACGTCGTCGGGCGGAACGTCTCGCTCACCGAGTGGCGCGAGGGGGTCGCATCCGGTGACATCGTCGAGGTGTTCGCGTGCGGCACCGCCGCCGTCGTCACCCCGATCGGCGTGCTCAAGGGCCGCGACTTCATCGACGAGCAGCCCACCGGCACCCTCGCGCTCGAGCTGCGTCAGCAGCTGACCGACATCCAGTACGGCCGCGCCGAGGACACGCACGGCTGGCTGTACCGTCTGGACGCCTGACCCGCGATCGTCACGAAGGGGTCCTCGCCGCGGCGGGGGCCCCTTCGCCGTTCCCCGGCCCCGGCGGCATCCTGTGATCGCGGCTCCCGCTCGAGGTGGGCGTTCTCTAAGGTGCGGTGTCGCGGATTCGGCTGCGGGCCGCGGATTCGGACGTAGGCCGCGATTCCGTCCGAATCCGCCGCCGGTCTCCGATTCCGCGGCTGGCCGGGGGATGGATGCCGCTGACGTGGCACGAATGCACGCGAGAGTGGCCGCGCGGCGTACATCTGCGCCACGTCACCGCCGGAGGGGGATGGCTAGGCTGGACGGGTGAAGATCGCTCGGTTCAGCTACCAGGACGCCATCCGCTACGGCATCGTCGACGACAACGAACTCGTCGTGCTCGACGCCGACCCGATGTTCGCCGGGTTCGACACCACCGGGGAGCGCGTGCCCCTCGCCGACGTGGCGCTGCTCGCTCCGGTGATCCCGCGCTCGAAGGTCGTGTGCATCGGCAAGAACTACCGCGACCACGCCGCCGAGATGGGTGGGGAGGCGCCGGCCGAGCCGCTCATGTTCCTGAAGCCCAACACCTCGGTCGTCGGCCCGAACGACGTCATCGTCCGCCCGACGAGCCTGAGCTCGCACACCGACTACGAGGGCGAGCTCGCCGTCGTCATCGGGCGGATCGCGAAGAACGTCCCGGCGGAGCGGGCGGGTGACTACATCTTCGGCTACACCGTGGCCAACGACGTCACGGCGCGCGACCTGCAGCGCTCCGACGGCCAGTGGTCCCGCGCGAAGGGCTTCGACACCTTCTGCCCCGTCGGCCCGGTCATCGAGACGGACCTGGACCTGGACGCCGCCGCGATCACCACGCGAGTCAACGGCGAGGTGCGTCAGCAGGGCCCCGTGTCGGACATGATCCACGACATCGGCGCTCTCGTCGCGTACGCCTCCGCGGTGTTCACGCTCCTCCCGGGCGACCTCATCCTCACCGGCACCCCCGCGGGCGTCGGCCCCTTCGTCGCCGGCGACACCGTCGAGGTCGAGATCAGCGGCATCGGAGTCCTGCGCAACAGCGTGCGCGATGCCTGACGCCGCGCTGTCCGTCGAGGGGGAGGTCGACGTCGTCGCCGCCCAACGGCGGACCGTGCGGACCCTCGCGGCGGGGCAGGTGCTCACGGGCGTCGCCTTCGGCTCGACGCTGTCGCTCGGCGCGCTCCTCGCGAAGGACCTGTCCGGCCAGGACGCCCTGTCGGGGTTCGCGACCGCCGCCGTGACCCTCGGCGCCGCCCTCACGGCGATCCCGCTCGCCCGTCTCGCCGGCTTCCGGGGGCGGCGGTTCGCCCTCACGACCGGGAACGTCGCGGCGCTCGTCGGCATCACCCTGGTCGTCACGGCCGCGGCGGTCCGCTCGTTTCCGCTGCTGCTGGTCGGCATCGCGCTCATCGGCGCGGGCAACGCGGGCACGCTGCAGTCGCGTTTCGCCGCGACCGACCTGGCCGAGCCGGGCCGCCGTGGCCGCGATCTCTCCGTGGTCGTCTGGTCGACGACGGTCGGCGGCGTCGTCGGTCCGCTCCTGCTGGCTCCGGGCGAGCTCGTCGGGGCGGGCGTCGGGATGCCACCGCTCACGGGCGCGTACCTGTTCTCGTTCGCGGCGCAGGCCCTGGCGTTCGCGCTCTACGCCCTCACCCTCCGGCCGGACCCGCTGCTGCTCGCGCAGCGGCTCGCGCTCCGTCCGACCGCCGGCAGCGCGCCCGTCGCGGAGATCGACCGGCCGCTCCTCGCCCGGTACGCGATCTTCGCGGTCGCGGCATCCCATGTGACGATGGCGACGGTGATGGCCATGACCCCCGTCCACCTCTCGCACGTCGTCGCGCCCGACGCGCTCACTCTCGCCGTCGGCGTGACCATCGCCGTCCACGTGTTCGGCATGTACGGTCTCTCGCCCGTCTTCGGCATCCTGGCGGACCGCATCGGGCGCATCGCGGTCGTGCTCCTGGGACAGGTGCTGCTCGCCGCGTCGCTCGGCACCGCCGCCGCCTTCGCGGACTCGCAGGTCGGCGTGCTTGTCGCCCTCCTGCTGCTCGGTCTCGGCTGGAGCGCCGCGACCGTGGCGGGGTCGGCGCTCCTCACCGAGGCCACCCCGCTCGCGGGGCGCCCGCGCCGCCAGGGTCGCAGCGACACCCTCATGACCGCCTCGGCCGCCGCCGGCTCCGTGCTTGCGGGAGTGATCCTCGGAGCGGTCGGTTACGACGGTCTCGCGTTGTGGGCGCTCGTCCCCGTCGCGGCGGTGTGCGGTGGAGCGCTGCTCGTCCGGGTGTCGTCCCGAGCGGACGAAGGGCGGGGCGCGGCCGTCGCTCCGTGATCAGATCGCGTAGACCAGGCCGTCGAACGGCGACAGGTCGGACGCCCCGCGAACCCCGAGGGCGTGCAGCGCGCGGTCGACGTCGAGCTCGTCGTTGAAGACGTGGAACGCCACGCGCGCACGGCCCGCGCGGCCCGAGGCCGTGATGCCGTGGGCGGTGAGCTGCGCGAGCGCCTCACCGGTGGCATCCGGCCAGGTGACGATCGCCGAGGGACGCTCCGGGTGGGCCAGTCCGAGGCCGTCGCGGAAGCGCGCCGCCAAGGCGGTGACGTGGGCGTAGGTCGCGGTGATGTCGGTGTCGGCGAAGAGCGCGAGGGCCGGGGCGGCGCCGACGAACGCCTGCCACGCGGGCGACACGTCGAAGCGCCGCGCGTCCGGGGCGAGGGAACCGCCCGTCCCGTAGCAGGAGGACCACGGGTCGTCGCCGGCGTACCAGCCCGCCTGGACCGGGCGGATGCCGCGGGCGAACTCGGGCGAGATCGTGAGGAAGGCCACACCGCGCGGGCAGCACAGCCACTTGTAGGCGTGGCAGACGGTCGCGTCGAACATCGTCGCGTCGACCGGGAGCCATCCGGCGGCCTGCGTGAGGTCGCACAGCGTGCGGGCGCCGGCGCGGGCGGCCGCGGCCGCGATGCCGGCGGCATCCGCCACCTCACCGGTCGCGGACTGCACGAGGGAGAAGGCGACGAGGAAGGTGTCGGGGGAGACGGCGCGGGCGAGCTCGGCCAGGGGAGCGGTGCGGAGGCGGATGCCGCGACCCGCGTGCGCGAAGGGGGCCACGAGCGAGGAGAAGTCGCCCTCGGCACACAGGACCTCGGCTCCGTCGGGCACGGAGGAGGCGATCAGCGACACGAGCACCGACGTCTGCGACCCGATCGCGACGTCGCCCACGGGGGCGCTCACGAACCGTGCGTACGCGCTGCGCGCCTCCTCGACGGCCTCCGACGCGCCGACGACGTCGGGACGACCGGATGCCGCGGACTCGAGGTCCGCGCGGACGGCGGCCACCGTGGCGCGCGGGGGCAGGCCGAGGGTGCAGGCCGCGAGGTAGTCGCGGCCGCCGGCGAAGTGCGTGGCGAGGCTGCTCATGCCTCCAGGATCGCGAGCGCTTTGTCATTGCACCAGAGCAGGTGTTGCATGAGAACCATCACGTCTGCTTATGTGTCGGCATGGCCGAGATCGACGACTCCCTGGATGCCCATGCGCTGCGCGTGGTGAAGGCGATCGCCGACAGCGGCTCGATCACCGCCGCCGCCCGCGCCCTCGGGTACAGCCAGCCCGCGGTGAGCCAGCAGCTGCGCCGCCTCGAGCGGCGGGCCGGGACGCCGATCGTCGAACGCGTGGGGCGCGGCGTGCGTCTCACCGAGGCGGGGGCCATCCTCGCCCGGCACGCCGCGGCGGTGACGACGGCCCTGGACGCCGCGGCCGCGGACCTCGCCGAGCTGCGGGGCCTCCGCGCCGGTCGCGTGCGCATCGCGGCGTTCCTGTCGGCGTCGTCCACCGTGGTCCCGCGGGTCATCGCGGCCGTGACCGCCCGCCGCCCCGGTGTCTCGATCAGCTTCGTCGAGGCCGAGCCGCCCGAGGCCATCGCCGCGGTGCGGGAGAACCGCGCCGACATCGCCCTCACATACAGCTACCCCGGGGACCGTCGCGAACACCTGGAGTTCACGGCATCCGGCCTCTCCGTCCGCCGGATCGGCGACGACGACACCGTCGTGGTGGTGCCCACGGACCACCCCGCCGCGGCGCACGACCCCATCGACCTCTCGCAGCTCGCGGGGGAGCGGTGGATCGCCGGATGCCCGCAGTGCCGTGGCCACCTGCTCGAGGCCTGCGGCCGGGCGGGGTTCACCCCCGACATCGCGTTCGAGACGGACAACTTCATCGCCGTCGAGAACCTCGTCGCGCAGGGGGTCGGGATGGCGATCCTGCCGCGGATGGCCGTGGCATCCCTCCCGATGCTCTCGGGCATCGCAGCACCGCGCCTGCCGTCTGCCGAGGCCCGGACGCTCCACGTGGTCACCGCTCGCGGCGCCGAGCAGGTGCCCGCCGTCGGAGCGGCCCTCGACGTCATGGCGGAGGTGCTCGCCGACCACCTGCGTCTCTCGGGGAGCGGCACCGCCCGCCGGTAGGATCGAGGCGATGTCTTCCACGCCCGATCCCCGCACCACGACCGCCACCGGCGCCGACGTCCGCGTCCGCTTCTGCCCCTCTCCCACGGGGCTGCCGCACGTCGGACTCATCCGCACCGTCCTGTTCAACTGGGCCTACGCCCGGCACAACGGCGGCAAGCTCGTCTTCCGCATCGAGGACACCGATGCCGCCCGCGACAGCGAGGAGAGCTACCAGCAGCTGCTCGAAGCGCTCCGGTGGATGAACATCGACTGGGACGAGGGGGTCGAGGTCGGCGGTCCGCACGCGCCCTACCGCCAGTCGCAGCGCCACGAGATCTATCGCGGCGTGCTCGACAAGCTCGTCGCCAGCGGTGCCGTGTACGAGAGCTACTCGACCGCCGAGGAGATCGACGCGCGCAACGAGGCGAACGGTCGCGCCAAGCAACTCGGCTACGACAACTTCGACCGCCACCTCACCGACGAGCAGAAGGCCGCCTTCCGGGCCGAGGGTCGCGAGCCCGCGTGGCGTCTGCGCGTGCCCGACGAAGACCTCACCTTCGTCGACCTCATCCGCGGCGAGGTGACGTTCCCGGCCGGGTCGTTCCCCGACTTCGTGATCGTGCGGGCCGGCGGCATCCCGCTGTACACCTTCGTGAACCCCGTCGACGATGCGCTCATGGGGATCACCCACGTGATCCGCGGTGAAGACCTCATGCCCTCCACCGCGCGTCAGCTCGCGCTGTACCGGGCGCTCATCGACGCGGGCGTCACCTCGTTCGTGCCGCGCTTCGGACACATGCCGCTCGTCCTCGGCGAGACCGGCAACAAGAAGCTCTCCAAGCGCGACCCGCAGGCCGACCTCTTCCTGCAGCGCGAGAAGGGCTTCGTCCACGAGGGCCTGCTGAACTATCTCGCCCTTCTCGGCTGGTCGCTCTCGCACGACCGCGACGTCTTCTCGCTCGAAGAGCTCATCGCCGCCTTCGACATCGCCGACGTCAATCCCAACCCCGCGCGCTTCGACCAGAAGAAGGCGGAGGCCATCAACGGCGACCACATCCGGATGCTGGATGCCGCTGACTTCGCCGCCCGCATCGTGCCCTACCTCGCGGGGGCCGGTCTGATCGCGGAGCAGCCGACGGAGGAGCACCGCGCCATCATCGCCGCGGCCGCGCCGCTGGTGCAGGAACGCGTCCAGCTGCTGGGCGAGGTGCCCGGGATGCTCGGCTTCCTGTTCGTCTCGGACGTCGAGTACGCCGAGGACGCGCTGAAGGGCCTGCCCGCGAACGCCGCCGAGGTGCTGACGGCGTCGGCCCACGCGCTCGAGGGCGTGTCCGACTTCACCGCCGCGGCCGTGCAGGACGCCCTGTCGCGGGCGCTCGTCGAGGAGCTGGGGCTGAAGCCGCGCGTCGCCTACGGCCCGCCGCGCGTCGCCCTCACCGGACGTCGGGTGTCCCCGCCGCTCTTCGAGTCGATGGAGCTGCTCGGCAGGGACGAGACGCTCCGCCGCCTGCACGCCCTGGTGGCGCACCTGGGCTGAGCCCTCCGGCGGCCAGGCGTTGTCGCCGCCGGGCGTTCCTCGCAGAACCACGCGAACCTCGCAGCATCCTTCGCGGATTCTGCGAGGTTCGCGCGTTTCTACGTGCTTCGTCATGCGCGGGCGGCGGGAGCGTGCGCGTCTGCGGGACTGGTGGGGCGGGCGCGGGTGCGGCGGGCGCGTCTGCAGGACCGGTGGGACGCGTCCAGAGCCGTGGGGCGCGTGTGCCTCTCGCACCGTGGTCGGTCCTGCAGACCGGGCCGCGGTGCCTGCCAGGCGGGCGCGACGCGCGCGGGCGGGCGCCGGTTTGGTGCTGGCGTCCGTCTCGCGTAAGCTTGATCCTCGGCACGAGTTACGGCTCAGCGCCTTGGGGTATGGTGTAATTGGCAACACGGCGGTTTCTGGTTCCGTTGTTCTTGGTTCGAGTCCAGGTACCCCAGCAGAAAGAAAAGCCCGGTGATCGCGAAGATCCCGGGCTTTCTGCGTTGATGGGCGCAAGTGTCGGCGGCATACGGAGTCGGCTCGTTCAAAGACGGGCGGAGCACAATGGCGTCATGGGACTCTTCGCCTCACGCCCCGAGGAACCGACCGAGTGGGCAGGTCTGCCCGGCGAGCCGCTGCAGCCGCGGTCCGTCGCCGATCTGCTCCCCGACTAGGGGGATCGGGATGCCACCGCCCCCGACGCTCTCGGACTGCTCGGCGGTGCGACGGTGTCGGTCGGCATCCCCGTGACGATCGACGACGTCGAGCCTGGGGACGAACCGGACGAGGATTCCGGCGAGTAGCAGGTCGGATGCCGCCGTCCGACGCCGCGTCTCCCGGGGGAGCGCGCGTGCGGCGGGTAGCATCCGGATCGCGGGGCACCCGACGCCCGCCGGAAGAAGGTCACCGTGAAGCGCTCGCCCGCCGCCGCTGCCGTCCTCCTGGCGGCATCACTTCTGCTGACCGCGTGCACCGCCCCCGCCGAGAACGGTGGCCCGATCGTGCAGGGCGGGGCGCCCAACGCGGAGCCCTCGAACTCCGCGGGCGTGATGACCCCCACGATCGTCGCCCCCGACGAGCTGGACGGGACGACCGTCACCGCCGTCGTCGGTGCCGCCGTGGTGCTGACCGTCCCCGAGGGGTCGGAGGGCGAGTGGGCGGGCAGCGAGGACGACCCGACCATCGCGGAGTTCTCCGCCGGCGGGATGTCCGAGGGCGGCAGCTTCCAGCCCAGCTTCATCGCCCGCGGGACGGGGACGACCGGTGCGACGCTCGTCGGACCCGATGGCGGGATCGTGCACTTCACGATCGAGGTCACCGCGCCCTGACCCCGCCGGGCCGTCAGCATCGTCCGCCGGTGTGCCCACCGCCGCCGTCCGCCGCCGTCGTGCGGAGTTCGGCGGCGACACGCCGGCCACGGCGGTCGGGCCGCGGCGTGGCGGCCGAGACTCCGCACGACGGTTCCGGAGTGGATGCCGCACGCGGCGGCATCCACCCCTCTCACTCGACCGCGGTGTCCGGCGGGTCTGCTGCCGTCGTGCGGAGTCCTGCGGTGACACGCCGGTCTCGGCGGGCGGGGCCGCGGCGTGTCGGGCGAAACTCCGCAGGACGGTTTCGGGGAGGGATGCCGCACCCGGCGACATACCCCCTCACTCGACCGCGGTGGCCGCCTCGCGCGCCTCGCCCCGGCGACGCCCGGCGCGGGCGATGAGGAACAGCACGGAGCCGACCGCGATGTACCCGGCCGCGCCGAGCCACACGACGCCGGTCTGCTGCGCGAGCAGGACGAGGCTGGCGATGATGGCGAGCACGGGCACCGCGCGCCAGACCCGGAAATGCGGGTGGTCCACCTTGTCCTTCTTGAGGACGAGCACGCTGACGTTCGCCGTGAGGAAGACCAGCAGCAGCAACAGCACCGTGGTGGCGGCGAGCGTGGCGACGTCGCCGACGAACGACAGGGCCATGGTGACCCCCGACACGGCGAGGATCGCCACCCACGGCGTGCGTCGGCCGGGCAGCACCTTGCCGAACGCGCGGGGGAGGAGGCCCGACTCCGCGAGACCGTACGCCACGCGGCTCGCCATGACGAGGAACAGCAGCGCGCCGTTCGCGATGGCGACGAGGGCGATGGCGCCGAACAGCCACGGGGGGAGCGCGACCCCGCTGGCGTCGACGACGTCGAGCAGCGGTCCGGAGGAGGCGGCGAGCTCGGCCGGCGGCAGGACGATGACCGCGCCGATCGCGATGAGCAGGTAGATGACCGCGGCCGTCGCGAGGGCGCCGAAGAGCGCGCGGGGGTAGGTCCGCGAGGGGTTCTTGACCTCCTCGGCCATGTTGGCCGCGGCCTCGAAACCGAGGAACGAGAAGAACGCGATGACCGAGGCGGCGAACGCGCCTTCCAGCGGCGGCACGTCCGCGGCGAACTCGACCAGGCGCGACGGGTCGCCGCCGCCGCCGCCGAACACGATCGCGGCGACGACGATGACGATGACCAGACCCGACACCTCGATGACCGAGGCCACGAGGTTGGCGCCGAGCGACTCGCGCACGCCGCGCAGGTTGATCAGGGTCAGGACGGCGATGAACACCAGCGCGGTGGGGATCGGCGGCAGATCCACGAGAGCCGCCAGGTAGTCGCCCGCGAAGGCGTTGGCGAGGGATGCCGCGCTCGTGATGCCCGCGGCCATCATGAGGAAGCCCACGAGGAACGACAGGTACGGGATGCCGAACGCCCGCTCGACGTACCGGGCCGCGCCGCCGGCGTGGGGGTACTTGGTGATGAGCTCGGCGTAGGTCCCGGCGGTCAGGAGCGCCACGACGAGAGCGATCAGGAGGGGGAGCCAGATGACCCCGCCGACGTCGGTCGCCATGCTCCCGACGAGGGTGTAGATCCCGGCTCCGAGCGTGTCGCCCACGATGAAGGCGAACAGCAGGGGACCGGTGACGACGCGTTTGAGCTTGTGGGTCCCGGGGGGAGGGGCCGCGGTGATGTCCGAGGGCATCCGGACATCACACCCTGTGGATGCCGCCGGCGCAAGCCGCTGGCGGCAACTCAGAGCTCCAGGTGCCCCTCGAAGACGATGGTCGAGCGGCCGTCGTCGCCGGGCCACACCCGCGCCCGCACGCCGTAGACGTCGGCGATGAGCTCGGGGGTGAGGACCTCGCCCGGCGCCCCCGCCGCGACGACCCGCCCGGCACGCAGCACCAGCAGACTGTCGCAGAACGTCGCCGCCAGGTTGAGGTCATGGAGGGCGATGACGCTCGTGAGCGGCAGCGCGGCGACGAGCGACAGGATCTCCAGCTGATGCCGGATGTCGAGGTGGTTCGTCGGCTCGTCCAGCAGCAGCTCTCGCGGATCCTGCGCGAGCGCACGGGCGATCTGCGCGCGCTGGCGTTCCCCGCCGGAGAGCGTATGCCACGAGCGGTCCGCCTTGTCCCGCAGCCCGACCCGGGCGAGGGCGTCGTCCACCGCGGCGTCGTCGCCGGCGCTCGACCCGCCCCAGAGGGGGCGGTGGGGTGTGCGGCCGAGGCGGACCACGTCCCGGACGACGATGTCGTCCTCGGTGTCGGCGTGCTGGGTGACGACCGCGACGGCCCGGGCGATCTCGCGGCGGCGCAGGGTCGGCAGCGCCACGCCGTCGAGCAGGACCTCGCCGGAGTCCGGGCGGGCGGCGCCCTGCAGCAGGCGGAGGAGCGAGGACTTGCCGGACCCGTTGGGCCCGAGCAGCCCGACCGTGGATCCGGGCTCCGGGTGCAGGGACACCCCGTCGACGACGAGCGCGCCGCCGCGGGTCCAGGAGACCTCCCGCGTCTCGAGGGTCATTCCCGTCCCTCCGGCGCAGCAGCAGCGCGACGAACACGGGCACGCCGACGAGCGTCGTCCCCACCCCGACCGGCAGGGGCGTGGGGGCGAAGACCGTCCGGGTGACGGCATCCACCCACACCATGAAGACCGCCCCGACGACCGCCGCGAGCGGGAGGACCCGCACGTGCCGCTGGCCCACGAGCAGCCGGACCGCGTGCGGGACGACGAGGCCGACGAAGCCGACAGCGCCGACCACGCTCACGAGCACGGCGGTCATCACGGCGGTGACGACGAGCAGGGCGAGCCGCGTGCGGGCGACCGGGATGCCGAGGGAGGACGCGACGTCGTCGCCGAAGGCGAAGGCATCCAGGGTCCGAGCCGCGAGGAGGCAGACGATGCCGCCCCCGACGACGACGGCGGCGGCGAGGGCCGCGTCGTCCCAGCGCACGCCCTCCAGGGATCCGAGCAGCCAGAACATGACGCCGCGCGTCTCGTCGGAGTCGGCGAACGCGAAGACGACGAGGGACGTGAGCGCGGAGAAGAACTGCGTTCCGGCGACGCCGGCCAGGATGACCCCGGACGTGCCCCCGGAGGTCAACCGGGAGAGGAGCAGCACCACCGCGAAGGCGACGAGGGCGCCGATGAGGGCGCCGCCGGACAGGCCGACGGCCCCGCCGCCGATCCCCATGACGCCGATGACCACGGCGCCGGTGGAGGCTCCCGACGAGACGCCCAGGAGGAACGGCTCGGCGAGCGGGTTGCGCAGCAGCGACTGCATGACGACGCCGCAGAGGGCGAGGCCCGCGCCGGCGCAGGCCGCGACGAGGGCCCGGGGGAGGCGCTCCTGCCAGACGATCGCGTCCTTGGCGACCCGGACGGGGATGTCGGCGAGACCGAGGTGGTTCAGCAGCACGTCCCGCACGTTGACGAGCGAGACGTCGGCGGGGCCGAGCGTCAGGGCGACGCCCACCGAGACCACGAGCACCAGCGCCGCGAGGGCCGTCAGGCCGACCCCGGCGACCGCGGAGGCGCGCCCGGGGCTCCGCGCGACGGTGACTGTCGCGCTCAGAGCGCGCCCGCGTTCTCGTCGGCCCAGGCGCGGATCTTCTCGAGCGCGTCGACGAAACGGATCGACGGGTTCAGCTCGGCGCCGTGCAGCGCGATGTACCGGTGCTCCTTCACGGCGCTGAGGGTGCTCGTCAGCGGGTCGCTCTCGAGGAACGCGATCTTGTCGTCGAGACGGTCGCCCGGGAAGCGGTCGCGCTGCAGGTCCCCCAGCACGAGGATGTCGGGGTCCTTCTCGACGACGGTCTCCCAGCCGGTCGCGACCCAGTCGTCGCTCTCGTCCGCGAACACGTTCGTCATCCCGGACAGGGATGCCAGCAGGCCGGCGTTCGAGCGGGAGCTGGCCATGTAGGGGGTCTTGGTGTCGGCGAACCAGAACGCCACGGTCGCGCCGTCGAGGTCGACGCCGTCCAGCGCGGTCGCGGCCCGCTGCTGCAGGTCCCCGACCAGCGCCTCGCCGCGGTCGCCGACGTCGAACACCTCCGCCAGTTCGCGGATCTCGTCGTAGAGCACGTCGATCGTGAGCGGTGTGGTCCGCGTGCCGCCGGCGTTCATCATCACGTCGCCCTCGCAGTCGGTCGGCGACAGGTAGGACGGGATGCCGGTCTCGGCGAAGCGGTCGCGGGTGGCCACGCCGCCCTGCGCGAAGTGCCGGCCGAAGGAGGCCGTCACGAAATCGGGGTCGGCGCCGAGGACGACCTCGTACGTGGGGGCGTTGTCGGCCAGACGCGGGACGTCGGCGTTCGCGGCGGCAAGGGCGTCCAGGACGGGGTCGGTCCAGGACGCCGTTCCCACGACACGGTCCTGCAGTCCGAGCGCGAGCAGGATCTCGGTGGAGTCCTGGTCGAGCGAGACCACCCGCTGCGGTGGGGCGTCGATCGTGACCGACCGGCCGCAGTTCTCGAGCGTCAGCGGATACACCGTGGAGCCGGCGCCGGCCGCGGCCGTGCTCTCGGGGACGGCTTCGGACGCTCCGCACCCCGTCGCGGTGACGGCGACGGTGAGGAGCAGGGGCAGGGTCAGGGCGCGGACGCGGGGCATCGAGTTCTCCGGTGGTGGGGTGGAACGGTCGTGGGGGACTCGTGAAGTGAGGCTAGCCTTACCTGCCCGTCCTGCGCGAATCGGCCGACCCCGTCGCCTCCGCCGGGCGACGTGGTGCACCGTTCTGGCTTTTCTGTTGCTTCGTGTGGGATCGCGTTGTATTGTGTGGGAGTCTTCGAAGGAGAACCGATGTACGCAATGGAGCGCCAAGAGCTCATCGAGCGCCAGCTCCGCGACCAGGGTCGCGTGAGCGTCGTCGATCTCGCCCGGCGCTTCGACGTCACCACGGAGACCGTCCGTCGCGACCTCGATCGCCTGGAGAGCGCCGGCGCCCTGCGTCGCGTGCACGGCGGCGCCGTGGACATCTCCCGGGGCAGCACCGCCGAGGCATCCCTTCCGGAGCGCCGCCTCCGCCACGGAGACGCCAAGCGCGCCATCGGCGCGGCGGCCGCCTCGCTGCTGGGGCCCGACTTCCGCGGCTCGGTCTTCATCGACGCCGGCACCACCGCTGCGGCCGTCGCCGCCGAGCTGCCGGCCGCTCTCGGCGACAGCGCCGGACGCGTCGAGGTCGTCACGCACTCGATCGAGACCGCCCACCTCCTCGGCGGCGACGACCGCGTGTCGCTGACCATCGTGGGCGGGCGCGTGCGCGGTGTGACCGCGGCGGCGGTCGGGGCGCACACCGTGCGCGTCATCGGCGAGATGCGGCCGGACATCGCCTTCGTCGGTACCAACGGCATCAGCGCCGGGTTCGGGCTCAGCACCCCCGACCCTGACGAGGCCGCCGTCAAGACCGCCATCATCCGCTCGGCCCGACGCATCGTCGTCGTCGCCGACGCCGCCAAGTTCGGAGAGGAACTGCTCGTGCGCTTCGCCCGCCTCGACGAGATCGACGCCCTCGTGACCGACGTCCAGCCGCCGCTCGACCTGATGCGCGCCCTCGGCGACGCCGACGCGGAGGTGCGCGTCGCATGATCGTCACCCTCACGGCGAACCCGTCGGCCGATCGCGCAGTCCGGCTGACCGCCCCCCTCGCCCCGGGCGACGTGCAGCGGGCGGAGTCCTCACGCGAGGACGCGGGCGGGAAGGGCGTCAACGTCTCTCGTGCGGTCGCGGCCGCCGGTGCCCCGACGCGCGCCGTCGTCCCGGTCAACGCGCACGACCCCTACCGTCTGCTGCTCGAGGACACCGGCATCGACCTGTCCGTGGTGCCGGTCGCCGGCCGCGCGCGGGCGAACCTGACGATCACGGATCCGACCGGCGAGACGACGAAGATCAACCTCCCGGGTGCCGAGCTGTCCGCGGACGAGGCGTCCGCGCTGACCGTCGCGGTCGTCGCCGCCAGCGCCGGTGCGACCTGGCTGGTGCTGGCGGGGTCGCTGCCTCCGGGTCTCCCGGTCACCTTCTACGCCGACCTCATCACGGCCGTGCGGTCGCGCTGGGGTGCGGACGCACCGCGCATCGCGGTCGATGCGTCGGGGCCGGCGCTCGTGGCCGCCGTCGCGACCGCGCACCCGGACCTCATCAAGCCCAACGAACACGAGCTCGCCGAGCTGGTGGGGGAGGACACGTCGATCGACGACGACGTGCCCGCCGCCGCGGCCGTGCGTGCCGCCGCCCTCGTGCCGGACCGGGTGGCATCCGCCCTGGTCACCCTGGGCGCCGACGGTGCCCTGCTGTTCACGGCGGACGGCGCCTGGCGCGGACGCGCCCCCAAGATCCAGGTCGCGAGCACCGTGGGGGCGGGCGACAGCTCGCTCGCCGGCTACCTCCTCGCCGACCTCGACGGGGCCGCGGCCCCGGACCGTCTCGCGCGGAGCATCGCCTACGGTGCCGCCGCCGCGACCCTGCCGGGGACGCAGGCTCCGACCCCCGCCGATCTGCCCGCCGGGCCGATCGACGTCACCGCTTTCGCCACTCCCACCGCAACACCCTGACCACGGAGGTCATTGACAATGTCCGACATCATCACACCGGAGCTCGTCACTCTCGACGTGCCCCTGGGGACCGACAAGCAGTCGGTCATCCGTGCCCTGGCCGAGCGCGTCGTCGCGCAGGGTCGCGCACGCAGCGCCCAGGAGCTCTTCGACGACGCGTGGGCGCGCGAGCAGAAGGACGAGACCGGCCTGCCCGGCGGCATCGGCATCCCGCACGCGCGCAGCGCGTCGGTGACCGAGCCGACCCTCGCCTTCGCCCGCCTGACCCCGGGCGTCGACTTCGGCGCGCCCGACGGTCCCGCCGACATCGTGTTCCTCATCGCCGCGCCGGAGGGTGCGGACGAGGCCCACCTGTCGGTCCTGTCGCAGCTCGCCCGGAGCCTCATGCGCCCGGACTTCACCGACGGCCTGCGCGCCGCCGGGTCGCCCGCCGACGCCGTGCGCATCATCCGCGAGGCCGTCACCCCGGCCGACACCGCGGCCCCGACGGCTGCGGCCGCCGCTGCCCCGGCCGCGACGCGCGCCGAGGCCCGCACCACCACGCGCACGAAGAAGATCGTCGCCGTCACCGCGTGCGCCACCGGCATCGCCCACACCTTCATGGCCGCCGACGCCCTCACCAACGCCGGCGCCGAGACCGACGGCGTGGAGCTCATCGTCGAGCCGCAAGGCTCGAGCGGCTACAAGGCGCTCCCGCAGAACGTGATCGACGAGGCCGACGCGGTCATCTTCGCCGTCGACGTCGACGTCCGCGACCCCCAGCGGTTCGCCGGCAAGCCCGTCGTCCGTGCGGGCGTCAAGCGCGGCATCGAGCAGCCGAAGCAGCTCATCGCCGAGGCCGTCGCCGCCTCCGACAACCCGAACGCGGCTCGCGTGCAGGGCGCGGCCGGCGGCGCCGGTGCGGCCGACGCCCCCGTCGCACAGCAGTCGGTCGGCCGTCGCATCCAGCGCTGGCTGCTGACCGGTGTCAGCTACATGATCCCGTTCGTCGCCGGTGGCGGTCTGCTGATCGCGTTGGGCTTCCTGCTCGGCGGCTACCAGGTCACCACGAACGCGTCGAACATCATCATCCAGAACTCGCTCTGGGACCTTCCGACGCAGGACATCACGTCCCCGCTCGGCCCGATCGGCCAGTACCTCGGCTCGGTCGCGTTCATGATCGGTGCGACGTCGATGGGCTTCATCGTCGCCGTCCTCGCGGGCTTCATCGCCTACGCGATCGCCGACCGCCCCGGCATCGCCCCCGGATTCGTCGCGGGTGCCGTCGCGGTGCTCATGAACGCCGGCTTCATCGGCGGCATCATCGGCGGTCTGCTCGCCGGCTTCATCGCCTGGTGGCTCGGCCGCTTCGACGCGCCCCGCTGGCTGCGCGGCCTCATGCCGGTCGTCATCGTGCCGTTCCTCGGGTCGATCTTCGCCTCGGGGCTGATGATCCTCTTCCTCGGCCGTCCGATCGCCTCGCTCATGGCGGCGCTGACCGAGGGTCTCACCTCGCTCGCCGGCAGCGGCGCGGGTGCCATCCTGCTCGGCGTCATCCTGGGCCTGATGATGTGCTTCGACCTCGGCGGACCGGTCAACAAGGTCGCCTACGTCTTCGCCACCACGGGCCTGGCCGCCGCGTCGCAGACGAACACCGCGCCCTACCTGATCATGGCCGCCGTCATGGCCGCGGGCATGGTCCCGCCGCTGGCGATGGCCCTGGCATCCACCGTCCTGGCCCGCCCGAAGTTCACCCCGGTCGAGCGTGAGAACGGTGCGGCCGCCTGGCTGCTCGGCGCTTCGTTCATCTCCGAGGGCGCCATCCCGTTCGCCGCGGCCGACCCGCTGCGCGTCATCCCCGCGTCGATGGTCGGCGGTGCGATCACCGGTGGTCTGACCATGGCGATCGGCGTCCAGTCGTTCGCCCCGCACGGCGGCATCTTCGTGTTCTTCGCGATCCAGCCGTTCTGGGGTTTTGCCCTGGCGATCGTCGCGGGTACCGTCGTGACGGCTCTGCTCGTCGTCGCTCTCAAGCGCATCGGCGGCCGCAAGGAGACCCCCGTCGCAGAGGACGCCCCCCGGGCGACCGTGGCGGCGTAACACCCCGATCCGGAAGGAACACCCATGGCAGAACGTCAGGCCACCATCGCGAGCAGCTCCGGCCTCCACGCCCGTCCCGCGAAGCTCTTCGTGCAGGCGGTGCAGGAGAAGAAGATCCCCGTGACCATCGCGGCCGAGGGCGGTGCCGACCTCAACGCCGGCAGCATCCTGTCGCTCATGGGCCTCGGCGCCGGTCAGGGCACGGTCGTGACCCTGAAGGCCGAGGGCGAGGGTGCCGAGCAGGCGCTCGACGAGCTCGTCGCCCTGCTCGAGACGGACCTCGACGCGCAGTAAGCGACACCGAAGAACATCGGATGCCACGGTCCTCAGGGCCGTGGCATCCGGTGTTCCGTCGTTCGGGGCGGGGGTGTGCGTCCCTGCCGCGGATCAGACGTCGGTGGTCTCCCCCGGGGGCAGGTCCACGAAGGAGCCGCCGTTCTGCTCCGCGGCCCACGTGAGACGGGACGCGCCCATCTGCTTGCCGGCGACCGACAGGGTCATGTCGTGCGTCGCGAAGACCCGGTCGGGCTTGACGGCCAGGACGAAGTCCATCGCGTCGCCGATCTTCAGCCACGGGGCGCCGACGGGGGCGGCGAGCAGGCGCACGTGCGTGCGCTTGGGGACCGCGTACGAGTCGCCCGGGTAGTAGAGGGCGTCGTTGACGAGGACGCCGACGTTGTCGACGACGGGGATCGACTCGTGGATGACAGCGTGCTGACCACCGAAGAACTCGAGGTGGAACGGGCCGAGGTCGAGGGAGTCGCCGGGCGCCACCGCCGTCACGTCGAAGCCGGCGGCGGCCTTCACCACACCCTCCGGTCCGTAGATCGGCGTCTCCGGGTGGGCGCGCTGAAGGCGGGTCAGGTGCTCGGGCGTCCAGTGGTCGGGGTGCTCGTGGGTGATGACGATGCCCACCAGCCCGACGAGGTCCTCGAGCGGAGAGGTGAAGCTCCCGGGGTCGATGACGAGGGTGTGACCGGATTCGACGACGACGAGGGCGGCGTGCTCGTGCTTGGTGACTCGCATGCGTCGAGTCAACTCGGCGCCCCAGACTGCTGCAAGCGCTGGCGGGACCGTGTCGGTTGTGGCAGTGGCATCCCCTCGTTCACCCGCCGGATGTCCGGTGAGGTCTTCCGGTGGCGGCGTGCGCGCGCTACCGTGGGCGGGACACGCCCGGGGAGCGGGTCTGCCCGGCTCGATTTGGCGTGCGTGCCGATCCTGTTGCATACTTGATGAGTTGCGACGCGGCCCCATCGTATAGCGGCCTAGTACGCCGCCCTCTCACGGCGGTAACGCGGGTTCGAATCCCGCTGGGGTCACCAACACGAGAAGAGCTCCGACCGGAAGGTCGGGGCTCTTCTTGGTTTCCGGGGCGGGCGCCCTGCCTGCGTCCGGCCCGTCCTCCGTCCGCGATCTCGGCGGGGGAGAAGGCGCGCAGGCGAGCGCGCGGGTCAGGCGGCGGGGCGGCGGCGGGGCGGCGGGGGAGAAGCCGCGGCGCGCGGGTCAGGCGGCGGGGCGGCGGCGGCGGATCACGCGACGCACGCCCCACACCACGGCCGCGACCACGCCGCCGACGATCAGCCACGGCAGGAGGAATCCGAGCCCGATGACGATCCCGTTCAGGGTCGCCACGAGGCCGTTCCAGCCCGCGACGAGGCCGTCGCCGAACCCGGCGGGGTCTGCGGCCACGGCCTCCGGGGCGGTCTGCACCTGTACCGACAGCGAGGACAGGGCGATCTGGCTCTCGAGCAGCTCCAGCTGCTGACGGTCGGCGTCCAGCTGCGCCTGCCGGTCGGCGAGGGCGCTCTCCGCGGTGATGAGGTCGGCGACCGACGCGGCCTGGGCGACGAGCTCTGTGAGGCGGGCGACGGATGCCTCGGCGGCGGCGACCCGCGCGCGGAGGTCGACCGCCTGGTCGGTCACGTCGCTGCGGGTCACGGTCTCGTCCGTGACGGTGCCGAGACCGTCGAGGTCGTCCATCACCGTGGACAGGCTCTCCGCCGGGACGCGGACCGTGATGCCGCCGGAGGAAGCGTCCGGGATCTCCGGCTGTGCCTGGTCGATCGGCCGCACGACACCGCCCGCGCCGACCTGCGACGACTCGACGTAGCCGCCGACGGAGGTCGCGGCATCCGCGATCGCCTCGATCGCCGCGGGAACCTCGTCGACCTCGAGCGTCGCCGACGCGCTGGCCACGATCTCACGGCCGGCGGAGGCGGACCCGGCCGCTCCGCCGGAGACGTCGACGAGCCCCGAGCCCGGGTCGACGGGGACGAGGCCCGGGTCCACGCCGCTCTCGGCACCGGGCAGAACCACCGCGCTGTCGGCCGAGGAGGATCCGGCGCCCTCCATCCGGGTGCCGAGTCCGGGTGCGATGACCGCGGCCACGACGATCACGGCCGCGGCCGCGGCCGCGGCGCCGAGCACCCGCGTCCGTCGGGTCTTGCGAGAACGCCGGTCGTCCGCGATGCGGGCGAAGACCCGGCGTTCCAGGGCATCGACGCGCTCGTCGGCGAACGGGGGGAGGGTGGGGGTGGTCATGGCGTCTCCGTCTCGAGCGCTGCGGCGCGCACCCGGGACCGGATGCGGGAGAGGCGGTTGCGGATCGTTCCGTGCGTGACCCCGAGCTCGGCCGCGGCGGCTTCGTAGCCGTAGCCCTCGGCCGCGCACAGCCGGAAGATCTCGCGGTCGAGCTCGCCGAGGCCCGCGACGGTGTCGAGGATCGCGCGCACGGTCGCCGCGTCGACCACCTGCTGCTCGACGTCCACCGTCGACGGCAGTGCATCGTCGAGCGCGTCGTGCTCGCCGTGCCTCCGGCGACTGCGCAGCCGGTTCGCCGCCTGCAGCCGGCAGATGGTGGCGAGCCACGGCAGCAGGGAGGTGCCCTCGAGCCGCAGGTGCGGGATCTTGCGCCACGCCACCACGAAGGTCTCCTGTGCGACGTCTTCCGCGTCGGCGGCGTCGCCGACGAGCCCGTACGCCGTCCAGTACACGGCTCGTGCGTATGCCCGGTAGAGCCTCCGGAACGCGGGCTCCGACCCGCCTCCGGCCTGCGCGACGAGCGTGCGATCGTCGATGACGTCGTCTGTCATGGCATCCCGTCTCCTCGCCCTCTCACGGAAAGGTGTCCGCTCCGCTCGGATCGTCTCACGCGATCCGACGCGCCGCGCGGCGAGATCGCACGATCCGCGCGAGAGCGCCCCGAGCGGGCGCGCCGGAGCGGGCGATCTCGCGCCGAACGTGCGATCTCGGCGGGCCGCGGAGACCGCCCGCCGGGTCGCGGGGCCGGACGCCGCGCCGAGCGGCGGATAAGATCGAGCGTTTCCCCCGACGAAAGGCCCTCATGGAGCTGCAGCTCGACCCCGTGTTCCAGACGGTGACTCTCGTCGTCCTGGTCCTGATCCTCGTCGCGGATCTGCTCATCATCCTCAAGCGTCCGCACATCCCCTCGGCGCGCGAGTCCACGCTGTGGGTCGTCTTCTACGTGACCCTGGCGCTCCTGTTCGCGGGCGTGCTGTGGATCGTCGCCGGGGGAGAGATCGCGGGGCAGTTCGTCGCCGGCTGGCTCACGGAGTACAGCCTCTCGGTGGACAACCTCTTCGTCTTCGTCCTGATCATGGGCCAGTTCGCCGTCCCGCGCCGTTATCAGCAGGAGGTGCTGATGGTCGGCATCATCATCGCGCTGGTGCTGCGCGGCGCCTTCATCCTCGTCGGCGCGACGGTCATCGAGAACTTCAGCCCGATCTTCTACCTCTTCGGTGCGTTCCTCGTCTACACGGCGATCCGCCAGGCGTTCCCCGGCGACGACGACGACGAGCAGAAGGAGAACCTCATCGTCCGGATGCTCCGCCGCGTCCTGCCGATGAGCGACGCGTACGACGGCAAGAAGGTCGTCACCCGGGTGAACGGCAAGAAGGTCTTCACCCCGATGATCATCGTGTTCGTCGCGATCGGTGTCACCGACCTGCTGTTCGCCATCGACTCGATCCCGGCGATCTTCGGCATCACGCAGAACCCGTTCATCGTGTTCACCGCGAACCTCTTCGCCCTGATGGGTCTGCGCCAGCTGTACTTCCTGCTCGGCGACCTGCTGGACCGCCTGCGCTTCCTGCACTACGGCATCGCCTTCATCCTCGCGTTCATCGGCGTGAAGCTGGTGCTGCACGCCATGCACGTCAACGAGCTGCCGTTCATCAACGGCGGCGAGCCGATCGAGTGGGCGCCGGAGATCTCCACGTGGGTGTCGTTGGCCGTCATCATCCTGTCGATGGCGGTGGCCACGATCGCGAGCCTCGTGGTCTCGTCGCGCGAGGCGCGCGCGGCCGGACCCGTGGATGCCGCGACCCAGGTCGCCGATGAGAAGGGGACGCCCCGCAGCGTGGAGCACCCGGGCACAGACTGACGCCGAGGCGTGTCCCACGATGTGCAGGGGAGCGGCCTGATTCTGCACGAAGTGGGACATCATGCCGGACGACGACGCCGCGGGGAGCGCCCTAGAACGCCTGCAGGTTCGCGCGCAGCCCGCCGTCGACGTACTCCTCGCGCAGGATGCCGCGTCGCCGCAGGATCGGCACGAGGTCGTCGAGCACGCGGTGCACGGTGACGGGGTGCAGGTCGCCCCAGAGCAGCACGCCGTCGTTGCCCCACTCCCCGAGCTCCTCGATGCGGTCGGCGAACTCGTCTGCGGTGCCGACGAACCCGCTGCCGTCGTTCAGGCGGCCGAGACGCGCGTGCGCGGCCAGGAGGGTCCGCAGCGGGGTGTCGTCGTCGTGCTTCCCGACGAGGCGGGCGATGCTGCCCTGCGACACGTGCTCGCCGAAGATGCCGCGGTCGAGCGGGCGGTCCAGGTCCAGCGCCGTGAGGTCGGTCTCCAGGTCGCTGGACTGCTTGCGCGCGATCGCCCGCAGCGCCTCGTCGTCGGGGTGCGCGGATGCGGTGACGAGCCGGTCCGCCTCCTCCGGCGACGACACGAGCACGGGCTGCACGGCGAAGAGGATCGCGACGTCGGCGGGCCGGCGACCGGCGGCCTCGGCGGCGGCGTGGATGCGTCCGCGGTAGGCGCGGATGCTCTGTTCGTCGAGGGGGGCGAGGGCGAGCTGCACGTCGGAGTTGTGCCCGGCGAAGGCGAGGCCGCGTCCCGAGCCGCCGGGCGAGACGATGGCGGGCTCGCCGTCGGTGAACGGCACGGCGTTGAGCGGGCCGTCGAAGGAGAAGTACTCGCCGCGGTGGCGGGTGGCATCCATCCGGGTCCCGTCGGCGTACACGCCCGTCTGCTCGTCCTGGACGAGGGCGCCCGGCTGCCAGGAGCGCCAGAGGTCCCGGATGCCGCCCAGCCACTCCTCCGCACGGTCGTAGGCCGCGTCGTGACCGAGCTGCGGCGCGGCGGAGAAGTGGCGCGCGCTGCCGGTGTCGGTGACGACGTTGAGGCCGAGGCGGTGACCGCTGAGGTGCTGCAGCGTCGCGAACTGGCGCGCGGCCGTGTACGGGAGGGAGGCGGCCGGGTTGACCGTCGGGACCACCCCGAGGTGCCGTGTCGCGGCGAACAGGTACGGCGCGAGGAGGAGCGGGTCGTGCTTGGGTCCGCCGAACGCGTGGCGGACGCGCAGGTCGATCGTGTCCGCGCTGCCGAGGGACGGGGCGTCCTCGATGATCAGGAGGTCGAAGCCGGCCTGCTCGAGCGTGCGGGCGGAGTCCTGGTAGAGGTCGGGCGACGTCCACCGGTGGTTCCAGCGGAGGTACGGGTGCCCCCACCCGTGCGGGCCGAAGCCGCGGGCGAGGAACCAGCCGAAGTGCTGCAGCCGGGTCACAGGACCACCGTCTCGCGCTCCGTCGCCGGGATGCTCTCCAGCGCCTGCGAGAGGTCGGCGAGCAGGTCGTCGATGTCCTCGATGCCGATGGACAGGCGCACGGTGCCGGGGAACACCCCCGCCCGCTCGCGCTCGGCGACGGTGCGGGCCGCGTGCGAGGTGCTCTGCGGGTGCAGCACGAGCGAGCGGACGTCGCCGAGGTGGGTCATGTGGGTGATCAGCCGGACCGATTCCACGAGGTGGCGCGCCGCCTCGAGCCCGCCGCGGAGGGTGACCGTGAACACCGACCCCGTCCCGCGGGGGAGGTAGTGCCGGCCGCGCTCATGGTGGGGGTGGCTCTCGAGTCCGACGTGGTCGACCCGCTCCACCTCGGGACGGGCCTCCAGCCAGCGTGCGACCGCGAGGGCGTTGGCGGACTGCCGCTCCACGCGCAGGCTCAGCGTCTCGATTCCCTGCCCGATGAGGAAGGCGTTCAGCGGCGACGGCGCCGGACCGAAGCGCGGGGCGACGCTCTCGCGGATGTACGCGCCGCGGGCGCGCGGGCCGTGACGCTCGCTGAAGCTGGCGCGGCCCAGGCGGTCGGTGGAGACGAGATGGGGGAAGAGATGCCCGGATGCCGCAGCGTCGAACCGTCCGTCGTCGACGATGACCCCGCCCAGCACGGCGCCCTGACCGGCGAGGAACTTGCTCGCCGAGTGCACGACGACGGCCGCCCCGTGCTCGATCGGACGGACCAGGTAGGGCGTGGTGAAGGTGCTGTCCACGACGAGCGGGATGCCCTGCTCGGCCCCGACGGCCGCGACCGCGGCGATGTCGAGCACGTCGTTGCGGGCGTTCGAGAGCGTCTCGGCGAAGAGGGCGCGGGTGCGCGGCGTGATGGCGGCCCGCCAGGCGTCGAGGTCGCCGGTCTCGACGAACGTGGTCTCGATCCCGAGACGGGCGAGGTTGTCCAGGAGCAGGCCGCGCGTGCCCTCGTAGATGTGCTCCGACACGACGACGTGGTCCCCGGCGCCGGCGAGAGCGAGCAGGGCGACCGTCACCGCGGCCTGGCCGCTGGAGACGAGCACCGCCTGGTCGCCGCCCTCCAGCGACGCGAGACGCTCCTCCACGGCGTGGACGGTCGGGTTGCCCGTGCGGCTGTACCCGAAGCCGCTGCCCGTGCCGAAGTGCGCCGCGGACTCGTCGAGGTCGCGGAACGTGAAGCCGGCCGTCAGGTAGATCGGCGTGGCCCGCGGCGAGGCGGGGGCGGAGGTCGATCCGACGTGGACCTGCCGCGTGGCGAATCCGGTCTCGATGCGCTGGTCCATGCGGGCGCGCTCCTTTCTGACGTGTCGGCACAGGTTCGCACGTGGCCGCCCGCGGGGTCACATCCGTGCGGCGCCGTGTTACGGCGGACCCTCCCGGGGCCGGTGGTATCGTGGCCGGATGCGGATCGCTCGCCTCCTCCTTAGCGGCCGCGACGAGACCTCGACTTTCTAGGCCTCTCTCGTCGCGGAGTTCGTCGCGGGCCATTCACCCCCTTCGAGGAGAACGCAGAACATGAGCAGCACCCCGACCGACGGCATCCACGTCCCGGATCGTCCCCGCACCCTGGCCGAGAAGCTCTGGGACGACCACCTCGTCGTCAAGGGCGAGGACGGCCAGCCCGACCTGATCTACATCGACCTGCACCTGGTCCACGAGGTCACGAGCCCGCAGGCCTTCGACGGTCTGCGCGCCGAGGGACGCCCCGTCCGGCGCCTCGACCTGACGATCGCGACCGAGGACCACAACACGCCGACGCTCGACATCGACAAGCCGATCGCCGACCTCACCAGCCGCACCCAGATCGAGACGCTGCGCCGCAACGCCGACGAGTTCGGCGTCCGCATCCACTCGCTGGGCGACAAGGAGCAGGGGATCGTCCACGTCGTCGGTCCTCAGCTGGGTCTGACGATGCCCGGCATCACGGTGGTGTGCGGCGACTCGCACACGTCGACCCACGGCGCGTTCGGCGCGATGGCCTTCGGCATCGGCACGAGCGAGGTCGAGCACGTGCTCGCGACGCAGACGCTTCCGCTGAAGCCCTTCAAGACGATGGCCATCACGGTCGAGGGCGATCTCAAGCCCGGCGTGACGGCCAAGGACATCATCCTCGCCGTCATCGCCCGGATCGGCACGAACGGCGGCCAGGGCTACGTCCTGGAGTACCGCGGCAGCGCGATCCGCTCCCTCTCGATGGAGGGCCGGATGACGATGTGCAACATGTCGATCGAGGCGGGCGCGCGCGCCGGCATGGTGGCGCCCGACGACATCACCTTCGACTACCTCCGGGGCCGCCCGCATGCCCCGCAGGGTCAGGACTGGGACGATGCGGTCGCGTACTGGCGCACGCTCCCGAGCGACGAGGGCGCCGTCTACGACGCCGAGGTGTTCCTGGATGCCGCCGAGCTCGAGCCCTTCGTCACCTGGGGCACCAACCCGGGTCAGGGCGTGTCGCTGTCGGACGTCGTGCCGACCCCGGCCGACATCGCGGACCCGAACGAGCGCGCCGCCGCGGAGCGGGCGTTGGAGTACATGGACCTGCAGGCGGGCACCCCGATGAAGGACATCCCGGTGGATGCCGTCTTCATGGGGTCCTGCACGAACAGCCGCATCGAGGACCTGCGCGCGTTCGCGTCGATCATCCGTGGGCGCAGCAAGGCCGAGAACGTGCGCGTCATGGTCGTGCCCGGCTCGGCGCGCGTCCGCCTGGAGGCGGAGGCCGAGGGCCTGGACAAGGTGTTCACGGAGTTCGGCGCCGAGTGGCGGTTCGCCGGCTGCTCGATGTGCCTGGGCATGAACCCGGACCAGCTGGCCCCGGGGGAGCGCTGCGCGTCGACGTCGAACCGCAACTTCGAGGGCCGTCAGGGCAAGGGTGGTCGCACGCACCTGGTGTCGCCGCTCGTCGCCGCCGCCACCGCGGTGCGCGGGACGCTCTCGAGCCCGTCGGACCTCGACCCCGTGCCGTCGGCGCACGTCTCGACCGGGGCGGAGGCCTGACATGGAGAAGTTCACCACGCACACCGGCGTCGTCGCCCCGCTGAAGCGCTCGGCCGTCGACACCGACCAGATCATCCCCGCGGTGTTCCTCAAGCGCGTCACCAAGACCGGCTTCGAGGACGCCCTCTTCGCGAACCTGCGCGAGGACCCCGGGTTCGTGCTCAACCAGGACCCCTACCGCGCGGCATCCGTCCTCGTGGCCGGCCCCGACTTCGGTACCGGCTCGAGCCGCGAGCACGCCGTCTGGGCGTTGCGCGACTACGGCTTCCGCGTCGTGCTGAGCCCGAAGTTCGCGGACATCTTCCGCGGCAACGCGGGCAAGCAGGGCCTGGTCACCGGCGTGATCACCGAGGACGAGGTCGAGCGCATCTGGGCCGCCGTCGACGCCCGGCCCGGCATGGAGATGACGGTCGACCTCACCGCGCGCACCGCCACCGTGGGCGACCTCACGGTCTCCTTCGAGATCGACGATTACACTAGGTGGCGGCTTCTCGAAGGGCTCGACGACATCGGGCTCACCCTGCGCGACGCAGACAAGATCGCGCAGTTCGAGGCGCGCCGCGAGGCATGGCGGCCGCGGACGATCCCCGTCCGCTGAGCCCGATCGACCCGATCGGGGTCGATCTGCCGCCCCTCGTCCACGAAGTGAGGTCCACCCCCCATGAGCACTCTCGTCACCGATTCCGAAGACCAGACCCCCGGCCAGCCGGACTGGGAGGCGGCGGAGACCCTCTCCATCCGCGGCGGCCGACCCCTCCGCGGGACCGTCGAGGTCAAGGGCGCGAAGAACCTCGTGACGAAGGCCATGGTGGCGGCGCTCCTCGGTGAGACCACCAGCACGCTGCGCGACGTCCCGAACATCAGCGACGTCAAGGTCGTCCGTTCGCTGCTCGAGGTGCACGGCGTCACGGTGACCGAGGGCGACGAGGAGGGCACGCTCCACCTCGACCCCTCGGGCGCCGTCGCCGCGCACTTCGAGGAGATCGACGCCCACGCCGGCGCGTCGCGCATCCCGATCCTCTTCTGCGGTCCGCTGCTGCACCTCCTCGGCGAGGCGCTCATCCCGGACCTCGGTGGCTGCCGCATCGGCGACCGTCCGATCAACTTCCACATGGACGCGCTGCGCGCGTTCGGCGCCGTCGTCGACAAGAGCTACGAGGGCATCCGCATCACCGCTCCGAACGGTCTGCACGGGGCGTCCATCGAGCTGCCGTACCCCAGCGTCGGTGCGACCGAGCAGGTGCTCCTGACCGCGGTGCGCGCCAAGGGCGTCACGGAGCTGCGCAACGCGGCGATCGAGCCCGAGATCATGGATCTCATCGCCGTCCTGCAGAAGATGGGCGCGATCATCTCGTACGAGCCCAACCGCGTCATCTTCATCGAAGGCGTCGACTCGCTCGTCGGCTACGACCACCGCGCGATCTTCGACCGCAACGAGGCCGCGTCCTGGGCGTGCGCCGCTCTCGCGACCGACGGGGAGATCTTCGCCAAGGGCGCCCGTCAGCAGGACATGCTCACGTTCCTCAACGTCTTCCGCAAGGCCGGCGGCTGGTTCGACGTCCGCGAGGACGGCATCCTGTTCCGCCGCGGCGCGTCGCTCAAGCCCGTCATGGTGGAGACCGACGTGCACCCCGGCTTCATGACGGACTGGCAGCAGCCGCTCATCGTCGCGCTCACGCAGGCTCCCGGCACCTCCACCGTGCACGAGACCGTCTACGAGAACCGTCTCGGCTTCACCGAGGCGCTGAACAAGATGGGCGCCGACATCGTCGTGCACCCGAAGGGCATCTCCAGCCCGGACCGTCGCGTCCCGCGCCGCTCGCTCGAGCAGGCCGCGGTCATCAACGGCCCGACCCCGCTCCACGGCGCCGACGTCGAGGTGCCCGACCTGCGCGGCGGCTACAGCTACGTCATCGCCGCGCTGGCCGCCGAGGGCGAGTCGACGGTGCGCAACATCGGCATCATCCGCCGCGGCTACGAGAAGTTCCTCGAGAAGCTCACGGCTCTCGACGCCGACTTCGACGTCGTCGGCTGAGCCGTGGCCGTCTCGCCCGAGAAGAGCCGTCCGAGCGCGTTCTGGCCGCTCGCCGCGATCATCGTGCCCGCGGTCGGCTTGTTCGCGCGTATCGAGATCCGCGGCGCGGAGAACCTCCCGCGGGAGGGCGCGTACGTGATCGCGCCCAACCACAACTCGGAGTTCGACCCGCTCATCGTCGCCGTTGCGGTGTGGCGGACCGGGCGCGCTCCGCGGTTCCTCGCCAAGGAGAGCCTCTTCCGCGTGCCGGTGCTTGGCGCCGCGCTGCGGGCCACCGGCATGGTTCCGGTGCCGCGGACGTCCACGAGCGCGAACCAGTCCATGAAGGCCGCCCAGGAGATCGCGGCCGACGGCCGCGGCGTCATCGTCTACGCCGAGGGCACGCTCACCCGCGACCCCGACCTCTGGCCGATGCGCGGCAAGACCGGGGCGGTTCGTCTCGCCCTGGCGGGCGACCTGCCGCTCATCCCCATGGC
The DNA here is from genome assembly GCF_040815675.1 of Microbacterium sp. LMI1-1-1.1. Classification (NCBI taxonomy): domain Bacteria; kingdom Bacillati; phylum Actinomycetota; class Actinomycetes; order Micrococcales; family Microbacteriaceae; genus Microbacterium; species Microbacterium sp. LMI1-1-1.1. The sequence goes on from NZ_JBFPNN010000001.1 coordinate 574,725, forward strand.
GCAGTGGGGGGTCCAGCAGATCCTCCCGCGCTACGGCAAGCTGAAGTTCCCCCGTCGCTCCCGCGTCGTGGTGGAGTTCGGGGAGGCGCTCGACCTGTCCGAGTACGCCGACACGCCCACCCAGCCCGCCGCGCTCGCGCGCGCCACCGACGTCATGATGAACCGCGTGGCGGACATGCTCGCCGCCATCCGCGGCATCCCGGCTCCCGCCGAGCGCTGGAACCCCTCCCAGCACGGTCAGAACGAGACGGGGCGCCTTGAGTCGTAAGAACGTCGCACCCGCCGCGGGTCCGAAGGTCGCCGTGATCGGCGCCGGCAGCTGGGGGACGACGTTCGGCAAGATCCTGGCCGACGGCGGCGCCTCGGTGGTCATGTGGGCGCGCCGTGCCGAGCTCGCGGCCGAGATCACCGAGAGCAAGCGCAACAGCCGGTACCTGTCCGGCATCAACCTGCCGCGCACGATGACGGCCACGACGGACCTGACCGCGGCCCTCGCCGGTGCCGAGCAGATCTACCTGTCGGTGCCCAGCCAGTCGCTGCGCGAGAACCTCGCCGCCTTGAAGCCCCTCGTCGAGCGCACGGACGTCCCGATCGTCTCGCTCATGAAGGGCGTCGAGAAGTCGACCGGGCTGCGCATGAGCCAGGTGATCGAGGAAGTGCTGCAGTGCGATCCCGCGCGGATCGCCGTGGCGTCGGGGCCGAATCTCGCCCTCGAGATCGCCCGGGAGCAGCCCACGGCCGCGGTCATCAGCTCGCTCAGCCCCGAGACGGCCGAGGCCGTCGCCCGCCGGGCGCGGAACCGGTACTTCCGGTCGTTCGTCAACACCGACGTGATCGGCACCGAGTTCGGCGGCGTGCTGAAGAACCTCATCGCCGTCGCGATCGGCATCGTCGACGGCGTCGGGTACGGCGAGAACACGAAGGCGTCCATCATCACGCGCGGTCTGGTCGAGATGACCGACTTCGCCGTGGCGCAGGGCGCGCAGCCCGAGACGCTGCAGGGCCTCGCCGGGCTCGGCGACCTCATCGCGACGTGCCAGTCGCCGTTGAGCCGCAACAACACCGCCGGGCGCCTGCTCGGGCAGGGATACGGCTACAAAGAGGTGGTCGCGCAGATGCAGCAGACCGCCGAGGGCCTGGCATCCGTCGCCCCGGTCCTGCAGCTGGCGAAGCAGGTCGGCGTCGACATGCCGATCGTGCGGCAGGTGAAGATGGTGCTCGACGGCACCATGGACCCGCGCGACATCGCACCGCACCTGACCACCGACGACGATCAGCCGCAGGGCGAGAGGACGCAGAATGACCAGACCGGCGGTGGTGGTGCTCTTCGGCGGGCGCTCCAGCGAGCACTCGATCAGTTCCGCCACGGCGGGCGGGGTCCTGCGGGCGATCGACCGTGACCGTTTCCGGGTGATCCCGGTCGGGATCACCCGCGAGGGCGCGTTCGTCCTCGAGGACGACGACCCCGACAAGTTCGCGCTGCGCCCCGAGGCGCTGCCCGAGGTCCGCGACAACGGCACGCGCGTGCGTCTGCCCGACTCGACGCGTTCGCGCGAATGGACGGTGACGGATGCCGAGGGCACCCGCTCCCTCGGCGAGGTGGATGTCGTGCTGCCGATCCTGCACGGGCGTTTCGGCGAGGACGGCACGGTGCAGGGACTGCTCGAGCTCCTCGACATCCCCTACGCCGGCGGCGGCGTCCTCATGTCGGCGATCGGCATGAACAAGAACGTCACCAAGCGCGTGCTCCGCTCGGCGAACGTGCCCGTGGTGCCGTGGGTGGCCGTCACCCGCGCGGACCTCGCGCGCGACCGCGACCTGTGGGAGCGCCGCATCCGAGCGCTCGACTTGCCCGTCTTCGTCAAGCCGAACGAGGCCGGCTCGAGCGTCGGCGTCACCAAGGTGTCGCGCTGGGAGGACCTGGATGCCGCCCTCGACACGGCTTTCGCCGAGGACGGTCTGGTGCTCGTGGAGAAGGCGGTGGTCGGGCGCGAGCTCGAGTGCGGCGTGCTGCCCGGCCGTGACGGCGGTCCCGTGCGCGTGAGCGTGGCGGGCGAGATCGTGGTGACGGGCCGCGAGTTCTACGACTTCGAGGCGAAGTACCTGAACGCGCCCGGCGTGGATCTCGTGTGCCCGGCCGAGCTGGGCGACGGAGAGCTCGCCGAGATGCAGCGCATCGCGGCCCAGGCGTTCGAGGCGCTCGGCGGCCAGGGACTGGCTCGTGTCGACTTCTTCTACACGGGCACCGAGTTCTTCGTGAACGAGGTCAACACCATGCCCGGCTTCACGCCGATCTCGATGTTCCCGACCTGCTGGATCGCCTCCGGCCTGTCCTACCCCGACCTCATCAGCGACCTGCTCGACGCCGCGCTCGCGCCGGCCTGAGTCGTGAGCGGGGTCCTCCGGGGCCCCGCCGCGCACACCGGCGAGCGGTGACGACGTCGCCCGGCCGGCGAGCGGTGGCGAGGGGCCCGCGCCGGCGAGCGGTGGCGAGGGGCCCGCGCCGGGTCAGGAGCCGGCGTCCGGCGTCGGCGTCGCCTCCTCGCCCGGACGCGCCGTGCAGGAGCGACCGGTGTCGGCGGTGTAGCGCTGCACGAGGGACCCGAGCGCCTGTGCGACGTCGGCGCTGGAGACCGTCTGGTAGTCGAAGAACACCTGGACCGCGGGGGAGTGCCCGAAGGTCGTGATCGTGTACCGGTCGTCCTCGGCCTGGGACTCGTCGACCAGCCAGTCGACGCCCTCGAAGTCCCGGCACGGCAGGGTCGACGGGGCCGGGTCCTCGAGACCGCAGGTCATCAGGACGCTCGTGGGCGACCCCCACGCGCCGGTGCCCTGGGCGTCCGTCCACCGGCGCTCCTGCCCCGACAGCGAGTCGGGCAGTCGCGAGACGATCTCGGCGCACGCCGGGTCGTTCGCCAGGCGCGCGGGCTCCATCGACACGGTCGCGGTGCAGGACGCCAGTCCCGGGAGGAGGACGGCGGCGGTGAGCAGCGCGAGGGCGCGGGAGGAGCGGGACACCGTTCCAGGCTAATAGCGTGGGACGGTGACCGACGCCGAGCCGACCGTGGGAGAGCTGTCCGAGGGGCAGATCCTCCGCGGCATCCTGGACCGCCTTCCCCCCTCGACGGCACCGGTGGGCCCCGGGGACGACGCCGCGGTGCTCGCCGTCCCCGACGGCCGCGTCGTCGCGACGACCGACACGCTCGTGCACGGCCCGGACTTCCGTCTGACGTGGTCGTCGCCGTTCGACCTCGGATTCAAGGCGGCCGCGGTCAACCTCTCGGACGTCGCGGCGATGGGCGCCCGTCCGATCGCGCTCCTCGTCGCCCTCGCCCTGCCGGACGACACCCCGCTGTCGTTCGTGCGCATCTTCGCCGACGGGCTGGCCGCGGCCTGCGCCGAGCTCGCGCCCGGCTGCGCGGTCGAGGGCGGCGACCTCACCGTCTCGGACACGCTGACGATCGCCGTCACCGCCTTGGGCAGCCTCGACGGGCGCGTACCCGTCCTGCGCTCGGGCGCGCGTCCCGGTGACGCCGTGCACGTGGTGGGGGAGCTCGGCGAGGCGGATCGCGGTCTCCGCGTGCTCTTCGAAAGGTTCACGGATGCCACCGGCGCGCCGGTCCCGGTGACGCCCGACGCCCGCGCGGAACTGTCGCCCGGGGACGAACGGGCGTTGGACCGTCAGCTGCGTCCGCGTCCGCCCATCGCGGAGGCTCTCGCCGCGGCCGCCGCCGGCGCGACGGCCATGATGGACATCTCGGACGGTCTCGCCCTGGATGCCACCCGGCTCGCCGAGGCGTCCGGGGTCACCGTCGCGCTGGACGCGGCCGCGCTCGGCGACGACCCCGGACAGGCGCTGCAGGGCGGCGAGGACCACGGGTTCCTCGTCACGTTCCCGCCCGGAGCGGCGGGGGCGGGCCGGCGCATCGGCGTCGTCGAGGAGCGCGGCCGTGCGCCGCTCGTCGTCGACGGCACGCCGTACACCGGGCGCGGGGGATGGGACCCGTACCGGGACTGGGACGCCGGCCGCGGCTAGGCGGGCAGGCCACCCCACCACATCGTCGTGTCGCCGTAGGCGCGGTCGCGCTCGGCGACGAGCCCGGCTGCGGCCCAGTCCGGAGCGCCGGAGCGCGTGGACCGCTCCACGACGACGACCGCGTCGGAGGAGAGGTGCGGGGCGAGTGCGGTGAGGGCCCGGGTGAGGTCCGCGTCGGCGAGGTCGTAGGGCGGATCGAGGAACACGAGGTCCCACTCCGCCTCGACGGAGGTGAGGTAGGCGGTGACGTTCGCGCGGTGGACGGACGCGCGGGCGGACACCCCCGCGGCGCCGACGCGGGCGGCGTTGCGCCGGATGAGTCCCGCGGCCGGGGCCGACAGCTCGACGAGGTCCGCCGAGGCGGCGCCGCGACTCAGGCTCTCCAGCCCCAGCGCGCCCGATCCCGCGTACAGGTCCGCGACCCGGGCGCCGTCGAGGAGGCCGGCCGACTCCAACGCGCCGAAGAGGGACTCGCGGACGCGGTCGCTCGTGGGGCGCGTGCCCTTGGCCGGGACGTCGAGGACCGTGCCGCCGGCGCGGCCGGAGATGATGCGGGTCACCGTCCCAGCCTACAAACGGCGTGTCCGACCCGATGCCTAGACTCGAAGGCATGCCGGGCCTCTCCCTCTCCTCGCGCCTCGACGGCGCGGTCGGCGGCAAGACCGCCACGGCGTTCGACAAGGCCTTCGGCACGAAGACCGTCGGCGAGCTGCTCGAGCACTATCCGCGCCGGTACGCGCGGCGGGGGGAGCTCACGCCCATCGCCTCGCTGCCGCTGGGCGAGCCGGTGACGATCGTCGCCGAGGTGGTCAGCGCGACCGAGCGCCGCATGCAGAACCGCCGCGGCTCCCTGCTCGAGGTCGTCATCAGCGACGGCGACGGACGCATGTCGCTGACCTTCTTCAACCAGTCCTGGCGCCTGAAGGACCTCACGCCCGGGCGCCGGGGCATCTTCTCGGGCAAGGTCGGCGAGTACCGGCGCCAGACGCAGCTGACGCATCCCGACTACGAGCTGTTCGACGACCTGGCCGAGGCGCGGGCCGAGGCGGAGGTCAACGCCAAGCGGCCGATCCCCATCTACCCCGCGACCAGCAGCATCCCCAGCACCCTCGTGCAGAAGACGATCTCGCTCGTCCTCGACGGGCTCGGCGAGATCGACGACCCGCTGCCCGAGGCCCTGCGCCGCCGTCACGGTCTGCTGTCGGCACGCACCGCGCTCGAGCACATCCACCGCCCGGAGCACGACGACGAGATCGGCCCGGCCGTCGACACCCTCCGCTGGCAGGAGGCCTTCGTCCTGCAGACCGCGCTGCTGCAGCAGCGGCAGTTCGTCCGCGCCCTGTCGGCGGCGAAGCGTCCCGCGGCGCCGGGCGGTCTGCGCGAGCGCTTCGACGCGGCGCTGCCGTTCGCGCTCACGCCCGACCAGGCCGACGTGGGCGAGCGCATCGCCCGCGACCTCGTCGGGGACTGGCCGATGAACCGGCTGGTGCAGGGCGAGGTCGGCTCGGGCAAGACGCTGGTGGCCCTGCGGGCGATGCTGCAGGTCGCCGAGTCCGGCGGGCAGTCGGCGCTCATCGCCCCGACCGAGGTGCTGGCGGCCCAGCACGTGCGCTCGATCGCCCGCTCCCTGGGCCCGCAGCTGGCGCCGGAGCTCATGCCCACGCTCCTCACGGGTCAGCTCCCCGCCGCCGAGCGGCGGAAGGCCGCCCTGCGCGTGGCCTCGGGGCAGGCCCGCATCGTCGTCGGCACGCACGCGCTGCTGAGCTCCACGACGACCTTCGCCGACCTCGGGCTCGTCGTCGTGGACGAGCAGCACCGCTTCGGGGTGGACCAGCGCGAGGCGCTGCGCTCGAAGGGCGACTCGCCGCACACGCTCGTGCTCACCGCGACCCCCATCCCGCGCACGGTCGCCATGACGGTGTTCGGCGACCTCGACGTCTCGACGATCCGCACCATGCCGGCGGGCCGCGCGGGCATCTCGACGTTCGTCGCCCCGCTCGCAGAGAAGCCGGGGTGGTTCGCGCGGGTGTGGGACCGCGTGGCGGAGGAGGTCGCGCAGTCGCGCCAGGCGTTCGTCGTGTGCGCGGCCATCGACGCCGAGCAGCTGACCTCGGACGAGGTGGGCGATGAGCCGGTGGCATCCCCTCCGGCGTCCGCGGGATCCGCCGAGCCCGCGCGGACGCGCTGGGGGGTCGTGCAGGTGGCCGAGCTGCTGTCGCGCCTGCCGCAGTTCGCCGACATCCGCGTCGAGGTCCTGCACGGCAAGATGCCCGCCGATCAGAAGGACGCGGTCATGCAGGCGTTCGCGCGCGGCGACATCGACGTGCTCGTCGCCACGACGGTCATCGAGGTCGGCGTCGACGTGCCCAACGCCTCGACCATGGTCATCCTCGAGGCGGACCGGTTCGGGGTCTCGCAGCTCCATCAGCTGCGCGGTCGCGTCGGCCGTGGCGGCCTCCCGGGGCTCTGCCTCCTCGTGACCGAGGCCTCGCCCGGGTCCTCGTCCCGCGCCCGCGTCGATGCCGTCGCACGCACGCTGGACGGCTTCGAGCTCGCCGAGGTCGATCTCGAGCTGCGCGGCGAGGGCGACGTGCTGGGAGACCGGCAGTCGGGTGCCCGGTCCTCGCTCCGCATGCTGCGCGTCGTCACGGACGCCGCCCTCATCACGGAGGCCCGGGCGGAGGCCGAGCGGGTGCTCGACGACGACCCCGCCCTGCAGCGGCATGCGGGACTGGCGGCGGCGCTGGAGCGCCGTGTCGGCGTGGAAGAACGTGCGGCCCTCGCCAAGTCGTGACCGCCGCGGCCCTGGGTAGGCTGAATCCATGAATCCGCGGATCGCTGTGGTGCCCGGCTCGTTCGACCCGCCCACCCTCGGCCACCTCGACGTCATCCGTCGTGCCGCGTCCCTCTTCGACCAGCTGCACGTCCTCGTCGTGCACAACCCCGGCAAAGAGGCGATGCTGCCGATCGCGCAGCGTCAGGCGCTGCTGGAGCAGTCCATCGCCGAGGCGGGCGTCGAGGGCGACGTCGTCGTCGCGTCGTGGAGCGTGGGACTGCTCGTCGACTACGCCACCGACGTCGGGGCGCAGGTGCTCGTGAAGGGCATCCGGTCGCAGGTCGACGTGGCGTACGAGACGCCGATGGCGATCGTCAACCGCGACCTCGCGCACGTCGAGACGGTGTTCCTGCTGCCCGACCCCGCGCACGCGCTGGTCTCCAGCTCGCTGGTGCGGCAGGTGGCGGGGCTCGGCGGCGACGTGTCGCCGTACGTGCCGCCGGCAGTCTCGCGCTTCCTCGACACGGGGTCGCGCGGCCTCTGACCCGGCCCGCGTGTCGGAGGGCGCGGGTAGCATGGACGACCGTGAGAACCCACCGACCCGGCCCTTTCCAGCTCCCCGTGCGCGACATCGTCCGCAAGCCGGGTGAGATGCGCGAGCACGAGCTCGAGATCCCCGCCCCCGAGAAGTGGGGCGAGGGTCTGGTGTCCGTCCCCGAGGCCGAACCGCTCGAGATCGACGTGCGGCTCGAGTCCGTGCACGAGGGCATCCTCGTCTCCGGCACCGTCGACACGACCGCCGTGGGCGTGTGCGGGCGCTGCCTGACCGACATCGAAGAGGCTGTCGAAGTCGAGTTCCAGGAACTTTTCACGTATCCTGGGGACGAAGCGAACGACTTCGACGTTCAAGACGACCACGTGGATCTTGAAAATCTGGTCCGGGACGCCATCGTCCTCTCGCTTCCGTTCCAGCCGGTGTGTCAGCCGGATTGCCCCGGGCTCGACCCGAACACGGGTGAGAGGCTGACGGAGAACGCCGGCGACACGGAGCAGACGCCCGTCGATCCTCGGTGGGCAGCGCTCCAGCAGTTCACCCCAGACGACGGCGATGCGCTCCGCGCCGCCCCCAAGACAGAGAAGAGCTAGTCATGGCAGGTAACCCCCCGAAGCGGAAGGTCTCCCGCTCGAACACCCGCTCGCGCCGCGCGCAGTGGAAGGCCGAGGCGCCTGCGCTGGTCAAGACCATCGAGAACGGCAAGGTCGTCTACAGCCGCCCGCACCAGGCCAAGGTCGTCACCGACTCGCAGGGCACCGAGCTGTTCCTCGAGTACAAGGGCCGCAAGGTCGCCGACGTCTGATCCGCGTTCCGTGACGCGAAACTCCGTCGGGCGGCGAACGCTCACCGAGAAGCTCGGGGTCGATATCGACCCCGAGCTTCTTTCTCTTGCCCTGACGCACCGGTCCTACGCCTACGAGCACGGAGCGATCCCGCACAACGAGCGCCTCGAGTTCCTCGGCGACTCGGTGCTCGGCCAGGCGGTGACGGTGCGCCTGTTCACGCGGCATCCCGAGCTCGACGAGGGCAGCCTCGCCAAGCGCCGGGCGAGCGTCGTCTCGACCGTGGCCCTCGCCGAGGTCGCCCGTGGCATCGGTCTCGGGGCGCACGTGCGCCTCGGGCGTGGCGAGGACCTGACCGGGGGCCGCGACAAGGACTCGATCCTCGCGGACACCATGGAGGCCGTCTTCGGCGCGACGTATCTCTCGGCGGGGCCGGAGGCGGCGACCGCGCTCGTGCTGCGACTCGTCGAGCCCCTGCTCGAGGACCCCGACCGCTACGGCGCCGCGATGGACCCGAAGACGAGCCTGCAGGAGATCGCGGCCCGACACGGGCTCGCGGCCCCGGGCTATGCGGTCGAGGCGACCGGTCCCGACCACGACCGGCGCTTCACCGCGACGGTGACCGTCGGCGACGTCCGCACCCAGGGGATCGGCTCGAGCAAGAAGCAGGCGGAGATGGCGGCCGCCCTGGCGGCGTGGCGCGAGCTCGACGCCCGTGCCTGAGCTGCCCGAGGTCGAGGTCGTCCGCGCCGGTCTCGAGCCCGCGGTCACGGGCGCCCTCATCACCTCCGTCGACGTGCGCGACGCCCGCGCGCTCACCCGCCACAGCGGCACGCCCGAGCACTTCGAGACCGAGCTGACCGGACGGCGGATCGTCGCGGCCGTGCGGCGGGGCAAGTTCCTGTGGATGCCGCTCGCGGCGGATGCGGCTGACCCGTCGACTCCCGACGAGGCGATCGTGACGCATCTGGGGATGAGCGGGCAGATGCTGCTGCGCGTCCCCGGCGCCCCGCCGGAGCGCCACGAGCGGATCCGCCTCGAGGTGGAGCACCCGGAGCACGGCCCGCTCTCGGTCGTCTTCGCGGACCAGCGCACGTTCGGCTCCCTCGCGGTCGACGACCTCGTCGCCACCCCCGACCGCGCCGCGGGCGGTCGCGGGTCGGCGCTGCCCGTCGTGCCGACACAGGTCGCGCACATCGGCCGCGATCCGCTCGACCCCGCGTTCGACGCCGCGGCGTTCCGCCGCCGCCTCGCCCGCACCTCGTCCGGAATCAAGCGAGTGTTGCTCGACCAGACGGCCGCGAGCGGCATCGGCAACATCTACGCCGACGAGTCGTTGTGGGCCGCGCGCATCCACCCCGAGACGGCGGCATCCACTCTCCCGACCCGCGCGGTGAACCGTCTGCTCGCCGAGGTGCAGGCCGTGCTCGAGAAGGCCCTCGCCGAGGGCGGGACGAGCTTCGACGCGCAGTACGTGAACGTCAACGGCCAGGCCGGGTACTTCGCGCACTCGCTCAACGCCTACGGGCGGACCGGTCAGCCCTGCCCGCGATGCGGCCGGCCCATCGTCCGCGTCTCGTTCATGAACCGGTCGTCGCACTTCTGCCCGCGCTGCCAGCGCGTCCGCTGACCCGTCGGGACCCGCGCGCGTGCCCGCGGCGGGTCCCGACGCTCAGATGAGGACCTTCTTCCACGCGCCCTCGTAGGACACCGGGCGGAAGCCGATCTCCTCGTTGATCGAGAGCATGGGGCGGTTCTCCTCCGCGTTGTAGGTCATCACCCGGGGGGAATCCGGCGCGACGTCCCGCCAGGCGAGCAGGCCGGCGCACTTGACGAGCATGCCGAGGCGGTGACCGCGGTGGGCGGCGACGACGAGCGTGTCCTCCTGGTGGGTGATGCCCGTACGGTCCTTGCCGACGACCAGCTCGTTGAACGCGGCGAGCTCGCCGCTGTCCACGTGCTGGGCGGCCGTCACGAGGAGGTGGCGTCCGGCGTCGAGGTACGTCCGCTCGAAGCGGCGCAGCCGGGCGGCATCCCAGACCTCCTCGTCGTATTCGAGGTCGGCACTGGGGGCGTCCGTCACCATGCGCGCCTTCATCGCGGCGTACCCGTCGACGAACTCGTCCGGCGTCGGCAGCGTCCACTGCACGACCCGGTACCCGGCGGCGGCCTCCTCGGCCGCGGCGAGCAGCCGGCGCAGGTGCGGCTCGGACCCGCCGAGGTCGAGCACGCTCACGCGCACGATCTGCTCGAGGGTGTTGCCGGACGCCTCGAAGAACCGGGCCGCGTGATCGCGCGGCACCGCGCCGAAGCCGGTCGGCGCGGTCAGCTGCGGCCCGTCCGCGGCCGGGTGCTCCGCCCACGAGGAGAGCACCGTGCGCCCCTGGTCGCGCGCGGTGCGTTCTATGAGGGCGAGGGCGGCGCGTCCGATGCCGCGACCCCAGACGGAGCGGCGCAGTTCGACGAGCCAGTGGCCGGACCGGGCGCCCTCTTCCAGCGGCAGGTCGAGCCCGGCACGGCCGACGACCTCCCCGTCTAGGACGACGATCCAGCTGAAACGCCGTGCGGACGGGTCGGGCTGATACGCGGGCAGGAGCTCGTCCGCCGGCATCCGGTGGTCGTCGTGCCCGGAGACCTCGGCGTACACGAGGTTGCGGATGCGCGTCATCTCGAGGAAGTCGGCGGCATCCGGATCGTCGATGGATGCCGGGATGCGGAGGGGCCGCAGCTCAAGGCCGGGCGGGGTGTGGTCGGTGCTCATGATGCGTCTTTCAGTCTCGAGGGGAGTGGGCGATGCCGTGCCCGTCGGAGGGAGGGGACTCGACGGGCCATGGCGTCGCCGTCGAGGGAGGGGGCGGGGCGGGGGAGACACCCCCGCCCCGCGGGTCAGCTGCGCGGACGGGTCAGCAGCGCCGCCCGTTCCCAGGCGAGGCGCCGCTGCTCCTCGGCGACGGCGTTCCGCCGCGCGCGGAGGAGGACCTCGCTGGCGGCGACCGACCGCACGCGGCGGACGGTGCGCAGCAGCAGCCAGACGCTGACGCGCAGCGCGAGGCGGTGCGCCACCGACAGGCTCCGCATCGGGGGCAGGTCGGCGACAGGGGGTTCGGCCAGGACGGCCTGGACACGCGAGAGCGTGGTGTTCATGGTGTTCTCCGGAAGGTCGGCGAGAGGAGGTCGCTCGACGGCGACGCCGAGGGACGAGAAGGGAGGGCCGCTGCGTCCGTCCTCCGCCGAGGGCGGGGCGCCGCGAGCATGCGGCGGGACGAGCGGACACCGCGCGGAGCGGTGGCGGGATGACGGGCGGAGACGACGGAGTCGTCTCGACGCGGCGGGTCAGCCGGCTCGGTGAGCGGACAGCCCGACGGTGAGGGTCACTCCCGCACGCGTGGCAACGGCGAGCGTGCCGACGGCGGCGAACTCTGGGGTGAAGCGAATCATGGGATGACCTCCTTCCGAGGCTGTTGCGACCCCCGACGCTAGCGAAGGCTCACAGCGAAAGTCAAGCATTCATTCAGAAACAAGGATCTCCCGGGCGCGCCGCGGCCCGGAGCCGGCACCGCCGAGCGGGGTGGCGAACCGGCCGGGAGCGCCCGTTCGGGTACCGTGAGGCGGTAATCCACCCGTCCGGAAGGCGCGTGCACATGCACCTGAAGAGCGTGACGCTCAAGGGCTTCAAGTCCTTCGCGCAGTCGACCACGTTCGCGCTCGAACCGGGTGTCACCTGCATCGTGGGGCCCAACGGCTCCGGCAAGTCCAACGTCGTCGACGCGCTGGCGTGGGTGATGGGCGAGCAGGGGGCCAAGACCCTGCGCGGCGGCAAGATGGAGGACGTCATCTTCGCCGGGACGTCCACCCGCGGTCCCCTCGGCCGCGCCGAGGTGCAGCTGACGATCGACAACGCCGACGGCGCCCTTCCGATCGACTACTCCGAGGTGACGATCAGCCGCACGCTGTTCCGCACCGGCGCCAGCGAGTACGCCATCAACGGGCAGACGTGCCGGCTGCTCGACGTGCAGGAGCTGCTCAGCGACAGCGGGCTCGGCCGCGAGATGCACGTCATCATCGGCCAGGGGCGTCTCGACACGGTGCTGCAGGCCACCGCGGAGGACCGACGCGGCTTCATCGAGGAGGCCGCCGGCATCCTGAAGCACCGCCGTCGCAAGGAGAAGACGCTCCGCAAGCTCGAGGCGATGGAGACCAACCTCACCCGCCTGAGCGATCTCGCCGGGGAGCTGCGGCGACAACTGAAGCCGCTGGGCAAGCAGGCCGAGATCGCCCGCGAGGCCGCGACGATCGCCGCCGTCGTCCGCGACGCCAAGGCCCGGCTGTTCGCCGACGACCTCGTGCGCCTGCGGCGGGAGCTCGCGGACGCCGCCGGCGCGGAGCACGAGCGCCACGCCGAACGCCTCGTGCTGCAGGATCAGGCGGACGCGCTCCGTCAGCGGGTCGAACGGCTGGAGGACGAGCAGCGGTCCGAGGCCGTCGACGAGGCCCGCCGCGTGACGTTCGCCCTCGAGCAGGTGCAGGAGCGCCTGCGCGGTCTCTACAGCCTCGCCGGGCAGCGGCTGGCCCTGCTCGCGGACGACGGCGGTGAGCGGGCATACGCGCCGACCGTCTCCACCGCCACGATCGACGACGCGCGCGCGGAGGTCGACGCCGTCGCGGGCGTGATCGGACAGGCCCAGGATGCCGCGGCCGACGCCGCCCGCCGGGTCGCGCGCGCCCGGGTGGATCTCGACGCGCTCGACACGGAGATCGCCGCGCAGAGCGCACTCGTCTCGGCGCACGACATGGCCGTGCAGACGCTGCGCGGTCGAGCCGAGGCGGCGCAGTCCACCCTCGCCGCTCTGCGCGCCGGCGTGGACCGTCAGCAGCGCGCGCTGGACGCGGCGCTGGCCCGGCGCGACGAAGCGGAGCAGGCGCGCGCCGACCTCGACCCTGAGCTGACCGCGGAGGGGGAGTCGGCGACCCACGCCGCCGCCTACGACCGCGCCCAGCGCGACACGGCAGAGGCGGAGACCGAGGTCGCCGCGCTGCGAGACCGGCTGCACGCGGCGGAACGCGAACGCGACGCCCTCACGGCCCAGACGACGGCCCTCGGCCGCGCCCTCGACGTCCGCAACGCCGCCGCCGACCTCGTCGCAGCGGGCGGCACCGGCGTCCGCGGACTCGTGTCCGACGCCATCAAGGTCACCGCGGGCTACGAGGCGGCCGTGGCCGCCGCCCTCGGCTCGCTCGCCGAGGGGCTGCTGGTGGACGACGCGCCCGCCGCGTTCACGGCGGCCCGCACGGCCCGCGGCGGCGACCTCGGTCTCGTCGAGATCGCCGTCGCCGACGCGACGGTTCCCGGTGCGGAGGTCTCGCTGCCGGGCGCCGTGCCCGCGACCGAGGTGGTGTCCGCACCGCCCGGGGTGCGCGGCATCCTGTCCCTCGTCCTCATCGTGGAGGACCTGGATGCCGCCGAGGCCGCGCTGCCGTCGCTGACCGGCGCCCCCGCCGGCACGACCCTGGTCACGCGCGACGGCGAGGTGCTGACGGCGCACACGGTGCGCGCCGGGTCGGGCTCGGGGCGTTCCCGGCTCGAGCTCGCGGCCGAACGCGACGGCGCGGCGGAGCGCCTCGCCGAGATCGTCGTGGTCGCGGACTCCCTGCGGGAGGCGCTCGCGGAGCGGACGCGCGCGCTCGGGGACGCCCGCCAGCAGGCCAAGGAGGCGCTGGCCACGCTGCGCGCGCACGACGCCGCCATCGCCGCCCAGGCCGAGAAGGTCAATCGCGTCACGGTCCGTCACGAGGCCGCTGTGGCGGAGTGCGACCGTCTGGCGACAGGGCTCGCTCAGGCCGCGGCGGCCGTCGCAGAAGCGGAGGACGCCGCCCGCGTCGCCGATGACGACCTCGTCCGGGCGCAGGAGAAGCCGCGTCCGCTCCTGGACGTGTCCGCTCGGGACGGCCTGCTCGCCGAGCTCGAGACCGCGCGGGAGCTCGAGGTGCGGGCGCGACTGGAGGTCGAGACGCTGCGGGAGCGCGTCCGTGCGGGCGGCGATCGGATCCGTCAGCTCGAAGCGCAGCGCGAGCGCGAGGAGGCCGCCGCGCAGGAGGCCGCCCGCCGCGCCGTGATCCGCCGGGCGCAGCGCGACGTCGCCGCGGAGGTGGCCGGCGCCCTGCCGATGCTGCTCGACTCCGTCGACCGCTCCGTCAGCCGGGCCCGTGTCGAGCTGGCCGCCGCCGAGTCGGCCCGCTCCGCGGTGACCGCCGACCTCGCCCGCGCGCGGACGGACGAGACGGCGGTGCGCACGCGCCTCGCGCAGCTGACCGAGAGCGTGCACGGACTCGAGCTGGAGATGCACGAGAAGCGCCTGCACGTCACGAGCCTGCTGGAACGGGTGCAGTCCGAGCTGGCGCTCGACGAGGACGTCCTCGTGTCCGAGTACGCGCCCGACCAGCCGGTCCCCGGCGGCGTCGAGGGCGAGGAGCCCGTCGCGTACGACCGCGCCGGGCAGCGGCGCCGGCTCCAGGACGCGGAGCGCACGCTCGCGCAGCTCGGCCGCGTGAACCCGCTCGCGCTCGAGGAGTTCGCCGCGCTGGAGCAGCGGCACGCGTTCCTCACCGAACAGCTCGCGGACCTGCAGCAGACGCGCACCGACCTCCTGACGATCATCGAGGACCTCGACGAGCGCATGCAGACGATCTTCCTCGCCGCGTTCGAGGACACCCGCGCCGCCTTCACCGAGATCTTCCCGATCCTCTTCCCCGGCGGCACCGGCAGCATCGCCCTCACCGACCCGGCGTCGCCGCTGACCACGGGCATCGACGTGTCGGTGCGCCCCGTCGGCAAGAAGATCGAGCGTCTGTCTCTCCTCTCCGGCGGGGAGCGGTCGCTCGCGGCCGTGGCGTTCCTGACCGCCATCTTCACGGCGCGGCCCAGCCCGTTCTACATCCTCGACGAGGTCGAGGCGGCCCTCGACGATGCGAACCTGGGCCGCCTGCTCGGGGTGTTCGAGAAGCTCCGCGAGAGCAGCCAGCTGCTCGTCATCACGCACCAGAAGCGCACGATGGAGATCGCGGACGCGCTCTACGGCGTCTCGATGCGGCAGGACGGGGTGTCGGCGGTCGTGGGGCAGCGGGTCGGCGACCGCGCCGCCCGCGAACCGGCGAAGGAGCCCGCCCCCGTAAACTGACGGGATGGCGGAGAACTCCTGGTCGCTCGGCCGCGCCCTGCGCGGACTGTTCGTCAAGCCCACGATCGACGAGAACACCTGGGACGATCTCGAGACGGCGCTCATCACCGCCGACTTCGGTCCCGACGTCACCGAGCGCATCGTGGACGAGCTGCGCGAGAAGGTCGACCGCTACCGTACGACCGACCCCCGTGATCTCCAGCGCATGCTGCGCGAGACGCTCGAGGAGCACTTCGCCAAGTTCGACACGACGCTCCGCCTCACCGACCGCCCGGCGGTCGTGCTCGTGGTCGGCGTCAACGGCGTCGGCAAGACCACGACGATCGGCAAGTTCGCCAAGTTCCTGCAGCGCTACGGCCGCACCGTCGTCGTGGGCGCGGCGGACACCTTCCGCGCCGCCGCCGTCGACCAGCTCGCCACGTGGGCCGAGCGCGGGGGAGCGACCATCGTCCGCCCGCAGCAGGAGGGCCAGGACCCGGCCTCCGTGGCGTTCCAGACCGTCGCCTACGCCAAGGAGACGAACACCGAGATCGTGCTCATCGACACCGCCGGGCGCCTCCACACCAAGGGCGGCCTGATGGACGAGCTGGGCAAGATCAAGCGCGTCATCGAGAAGCAGTCGCCCATCGCCGAGGTGCTCCTCGTCCTCGACGCCACCACCGGGCAGAACGGCCTCATGCAGGCCCAGGCCTTCCTCGACAGCGCGGGGGTCACCGGACTGGTGCTCACGAAGCTGGATGGATCGGCCCGCGGCGGCTTCGTCCTCGCGGTGCAGGAGCGCACCGGCATCCCGGTCAAGCTCCTCGGACAGGGTGAGGGCATCAACGACCTCACGGGTTTCACCCCGCACGTGTTCGCCGCCTCGCTCGTCGACTGAGCCTCTTATCGCACGGGCGGCCGCGCGCGCGTCGCCTACCGCCGAGCCGCCGGGACTGGTTCTATAGGGCCATGGCGATCGAGCACGACTTCTTCGGACTCCTCGAGTCGGGCCCGGACGGATCCATCTTCTGGTCCGAGAACGTGGAGTTCGGCGACCAGAGCGTGACCGTCGATCTGACCGCCCCCGATCAGGACGACGTCTCCATCGACGCGCTCGACGTGGCCGCCGCCATGGTGTCCTCGCTGGAGGCCATCGACCTCACGGCTCGCAACGCCATGGTCAACGAGCTCGACGACCGCACGAGCGAGGTGACCGAGTACATCCTGCAGCAGCAGGCGAGCCTCGGCGACGAGCTCGAGGACCTCCTCGTGGATGCCTCGGGCGACACCCACATCGACGTGATCAAGGCCCTGCAGCTCGTGAGCATGACGATCCTCGCCGACGAGCACGGGGGCGCGGACCCGTTCGCCGTCCTGGAGTACGCGCTGGACCCCGATGCGACCGACGAGGTGCTGCTCGTCAACCTGGCGTCCGACGGACGGGTGCAGTCGGTCACGAGCGCCGACTGACGTGCAGACCTTCCTGCCGTACCCGTCGTTCGTCGAGTCCGCCCGGGCGCTGGACTCCCGACGTCTCGGCAAGCAGCGCGTGGAGACGTTCCAGCTGCTGCGGGCCCTCACGGTCCCCGGGCACGGGTGGCGCCACCACCCCGCCGCGAAGATGTGGGACGGCCACCTCCCGGCGCTGGTCTCCTACGGCCTCGTCATGACCGATGCCTGGATCGCCGAGGGGCGGGCCGACACGGTGCGGGACAAGATCCTCCCCTTCGCACCGGAGGTCGACGGCATCCCTCAGGACGACCTCGACCTGCCGCCGTGGCTCGGCGACCCGGCCCTGCATCTCTCGCACCGGTCGAACCTCATCCGGAAGGATGCCGCGTTCTACCGTCCGAAGTTCGGCGACGTCCCGGACGACCTGCCCTACGTCTGGCCCGTGTGACTCAGACGGCCTGGGCGAAGCCCGCGTCGGCGGAGGCGATGTCCTTCGCGAGGTGACCGAGGTGCGGCGGGATCTCCCGCCCCTTCGACACCATCGACTGCGCCCACAGGCGTCCGGCACGATACGACGAGCGCACCAGGGGCCCGGCCAGCACGCCGAGGAAGCCGATCCGCTCCGCCTCCGCCTTGAACTCGACGAACTCGTCGGGCTTGACCCAGCGCTGCACCGGGAGGTGGCGCGGCGTGGGGCGCAGGTACTGCGTGATCGTGATGATGTCGGTGCCCGCCTCGTGCAGGTCGTTCAGCGCCTGGACGACCTCTTCGGGCTCCTCGCCCATGCCGAGGATGAGATTCGACTTGGTGATCAGACCCGCCTCGCGGGCCGCGGTCAGGACGCCGAGGGAGCGCTCGTACCGGAAGGCCGGACGGATGCGCTTGAAGATGCGCGGCACCGTCTCGACGTTGTGCGCGAAGACCTCTGGGCGCGACGAGAAGACCTCCTCGAGGTGCGCGGGGTTGCCGGAGAAGTCGGTCGCGAGGATCTCGACACCCGTGCCGGGGTTCTCGGCGTGGATGCGACGGACCGTCTCGGCGTGCAGCCACGCGCCCTCGTCGGGGAGATCGTCGCGGGCGACGCCGGTGACGGTGGCGTACCGCAGCTGCATCCGGGTGACGCTCTCGGCGACACGGCGGGGCTCGTCGGTGTCGTAGTCGGCGGGCTTGCCCGTGTCGATCTGGCAGAAGTCGCAGCGGCGGGTGCACTGCGAGCCGCCGATGAGGAACGTCGCCTCGCGGTCCTCCCAGCATTCGAAGATGTTGGGGCAGCCGGCCTCCTGGCACACCGTGTGCAGCTCCTCGCTCTTCACGAGCTTCTGGAGCGCGGTGTACTCGGGTCCGAGCCTGGCCTTCGTCTTGATCCACTCGGGCTTGCGCTCGATGGAGGTCTGCGCGTTGCGGACCTCGAGGCGCAGCATCTTCCGGCCATTGGGGGCGGTGGACGGCTCGGCCCCGGCGCCGCGGGTGCCGCAGGCGCTCATGCGGACACCGCCGCGTACTCGGCGGTGAAGAGGCCCTCGATCGACGACAGGACGTCGACGGGGGACACGTCGGCGCCGACGACCTCGCTGATCGTCGTGACCCCGGCATCCGTGATCCCGCAGGGGACGATGCGCCGGAACCCGGCGAGGGAGTTGTCGCAGTTGACGGCGAAGCCGTGCATGGTCACACCTCTTTCGACGCGGACGCCGATCGCCGCGATCTTGTCGACGCCGAGGGGGCGTCGGACCCATACTCCGCTGCGGCCGTCGACCCGGAACCCGTCGACCCCGTGCACGGCCAGGGCGGCGATGAGCAGCCCCTCCAGCCGGCGGACGTGGGCGACGACGTCGATGGGCTCGGGCAGGCGCACGATCGGGTAGCCGACCAGCTGGCCCGGTCCGTGCCACGTGATCTTGCCGCCGCGGTCCACGTCGACGACGGGCGTGCCATCGGTCGGTCGCTCGTGCGCCTCGGTGCGCTTGCCGGCCGTGTAGACCGCCTCGTGCTCGAGGAGCAGGAGCGTGTCGGGGCGATCACCGGACACGACGTCCGCGTGCACCGCGCGCTGCAGCGCCCAGCCGTCGAGATACGGCACGTAGTCGGGGGCGAACCCCACGTGTTCGATGTCCAGCATGGACGCTCCCGCCGCTTCTTGGATTGCGTCCAAGATTACACGTGGGACGGCGTCCTAGGCTGAGGCCATGGCCACCCAGTCCCGGAGCGGGCGACCCCGCGCGTCGTCGCGCGAGGTGCTGTCCGAAGCGGCCTGCGAGCTCTTCCTCGAGCGCGGCTATCACGCCACCTCCGTCTCCGACATCACGCGTCGCGCCGGCGTCAGCCGCTCCAGCTTCTTCAACTACTTCGACGGCAAGGCCGACGTGCTGTGGGGCGGTCTGGATCAGCGCATCCTCGCGCTGACGACGCGCCTGCGCGACGACGAGGAGGACGACGAGCATCCGGATGCCGCCGTCCGCGCGGCCGTCCAGGCGCTGGCCGAGGACTTCCGGCCGGACAGCCTCGCTCTGGCCTTCGGTCAGGCGGAGGCCATGGGCGTCGTCGAGGAGCTCCTCCGGGAAGGCGCCCTGCGTCAGGCCCGCCTCGCCGCCGTCGTCGCCGAGCGGCTCCGCGCCGCCGGCGTGGACGGGCTCCGCGCCGACGTCGTCGGCGCCGCCTACGGGGGCGCGGTCCTGGCCGCCATCCAGCGGTGGGCGGTGGCAGGCGCCGGGCGCACGATGCTCGAGTCCCTGCTGTCCCGGGCGCTCGAGGCGGTCCCCGCCGCAATGCCGGCGCGCGAGCGCGGGTCGCGGGTCCCGGGGGACGAGCCCGGCCATCGGCCGTCGTCACGGTCGGACGGCGGCGACCCGACGGGGGAGCGGGCGACGGGGGACGACGCGCCCGCGTAAACTCGTCTCATCATGGCGACTTTCGGCACCCTCTCCGACCGGCTCACAGAGACCTTCCGCAATCTCCGGAAGAAGGGCCAGCTCACGCCCGCCGACGTCGACGGGACGGTACGCGAGATCCGCCGTGCCCTGCTCGACGCCGACGTCGCCCTGCCGGTGGTCAAGGAGTTCACGGCCGCGGTCCGCGAGCGCGCCCTCGGCGACGAAGTCAACCGCGCCCTGAACCCCGCGCAGCAGGTCGTGCAGATCGTCAACGACGAGCTGATCGGCATCCTGGGCGGCCAGCAGCGCCGTCTGCAGTTCGCGAAGAACCCGCCGACCGTCATCATGCTCGCCGGTCTCCAGGGCTCGGGCAAGACGACGTTCGCGGGCAAGCTCGCGAAGATGCTCGAGAAGGACGGCCACACGCCGCTCCTCGTCGCCTGCGACCTGCAGCGCCCGAACGCCGTCAACCAGCTCCAGGTCGTCGCCGAGCGCGCCGGTGCCGCGATCTACGCGCCCGAGCCCGGCAACGGCGTCGGCGACCCGGTGAAGGTCGCCCGCGACGGCGTCGCCCACGCGACCCGCCAGCAGCACGACATCGTCATCATCGACACCGCCGGCCGCCTCGGCGTCGACGCCGAGCTCATGAAGCAGGCCTCCGACATCCGCAAGGCGACCCAGCCCGATGAGGTGCTCTTCGTCATCGACGCGATGATCGGTCAGGATGCCGTGAACACGGCGAAGGCCTTCCAGGACGGCGTGGACTTCACCGGAGTGGTGCTGTCGAAGCTCGATGGCGACGCGCGCGGTGGTGCCGCGCTCTCGGTCGCCTCCGTCACGGGCCGGCCCATCATCTTCGCGTCCACCGGAGAAGGTCTCGACGACGTCGAGCCCTTCCACCCCGACCGCATGGCATCCCGCATCCTCGACCTCGGTGACATCCTCACCCTGATCGAGCAGGCGCAGAACGCGTTCGACGAGGCCGAGGCGATGAAGGTCGCCGAGAAGCTCGCGACCGAGACGTTCACGCTCGAGGACTTCCTCGAGCAGATGCAGCAGATGAAGAAGATGGGCTCCATGAAGAAGATGCTCGGGATGCTCCCGGGCATGGGGAGCATGAAGCAGCAGCTCGAGGACTTCGACGAGCGCGAGATCGACCGCACCGAGGCCATCATCCGGTCGATGACGCTCGCCGAGCGCCGCAACCCGAAGATCCTCAACGGCTCGCGCCGTCTGCGCATCGCCCGCGGTTCGGGCATGACCGTCACCGACGTCAACCAGCTCGTCCAGCGCTTCGACCAGGCCGCCAAGATGATGAAGACCGTCGCGCGCGGCGGGGTGCCCAACATCCCCGGCATGGGTCCCGTCGGGGGCAAGCCCGGCGCCTCGTCCAAGCGCGGCAAGCAGCAGAAGGCGAAGGGCTCGCGCTCGGGCAACCCCGCCAAGCGCGCGGCCGAGAACGCCGGGGTCGCCGCGTCGGCGCCCACCGGCTCGGGCTTCGGACTCGGCGGTCAGGCGGCGCCCAGCGAGGCGGACCTCGCCGAGCTGCAGAAGCTCCTCGGCCGCGGCTGAGCGCCGACGGCATCCCTTCGGTGAACCGCTGAGGCTGACGGCGATCTCCCGGGGGCCGGTGTGCGCCGGCGGCATCCCTTCCGGGAGCCCCGTCAGGGGAGCACGCCGGCGGCCTGCAGCCGCGACATGACCGTCTGCTCGATCGCCTTCTGGCCGCGCGCGGTCGGGTGCACGTCGTCGGGCTGCATCCAGTCCGGGTGACCCGCCAGCGGCTGCCCGACGTCGATGTAGGTGCCGTCGACGAGGTCCAGCGCGTCGGCGAGGGCGTCCGAGGTCAGCTGCACCTCCTCGGGCATGTCGTCCTCGTCGTTCCAGATCGTGCTGAGGCCGACCAGCCGCGCGTTCGGGGCCGCCTCCTGCATCTCCTCCACGGTCGTGAGGGTCTCCGCGGCGATGTCGTCGGGGTCCTCGCCGAAGTCGTTGCTGGAGGACTCGATGATGACGAGGTCCGGCTGCAGCGCGGCCAGGGCGGGGGCGAAGCCGACGTAGGGCGTGCCGCAGTCGCCGGAGACGACGAAGCCCATGCCGCTGCACGCGAGGTTGGTGAGCGAGAGATGGGCGCGACCGGCCAGGAGCACGGGCCACGCCTGGCCGAGGTCGAGACCGAAGCCGGACATGAGCGAGTCGCCGACGGTGACCACGCGCAGGCGGGGCGGCGTGGTGGCGCTCGCGTTCGGGGCGGGGGAGGCGGCGGAGAACGTGAGGGTCGGTGCGGGTGCGGGTGCGGGGGCGGGCTGCGGCGCGCAGGCGGCCAGGGCTGCGACGAGTACCGCGGAGAGGGCGACGAGGGGGCGCCGGACGGTCATGGCGCGATCCTAGGGGCGCACGGCTATGAGTCGGCAGCGAGTCCGTCAGACGCGGAGGGCGGCGAGGTGCTCGCGCAGCGTCGGTCCGGCGCGGAACTCCCGGATCAGGTGCTGGACGACCGCGTGGAGGTCGCCGTCCGCGGCCTCGGCGACGGCGATCTGCCGGGCGGAGCTGCCGCCGGTGGCGAGGATGGTCTCGAGGCTGGCGAACTCGCGGGCGCACTTCAGCTCCACCGCGACGTCGGCCAGCTCCTCCATGGTCTCGCGCAGGTGGTCCACGACCGGGACCTGCGTCCCCTGCCGGTCGACGATGACGCGGGCGTCGAGCCCGTACCGCGCCGCGCGCCATTTGTTCTCGCGGGCGTACCACGGGGGGATACCGGGGAGCTCGCGCCCCTCGTCCAGCAGCCGGGAGAAGTGCTCGACGAGCGTCTGCGCCAGGGCGGCCACGGCGGCGAGCTCGGGGAGGGTCGACATGCCGTCGCACGCCCGGATCTCGACGGTTCCCCACTTCGGCGCGGGGCGGATGTCCCATCGCACCTCGGAGGCGTCCGCCATGACCCCCGTGCGGACCATGTCGTCGAGGTAGGACTCGAACTCGCTCCAGTCGTTCAGCTGCCACGGCAGACCCGCCGTGGGCAGCTGCTGGAAGACGAGGGCGCGGTTCGAGACGTACCCGGTGCGCTCGCCCGCCCAGAAAGGACTGGATGCCGACAGCGCCTGCAGGTGGGGGAGGTAGACGGTCAGCGCGTTGACGATCGGGAGGACCTTCGTGACGTCGTCGACGCCGACGTGCACGTGCACACCCCAGATCATCATGTTGCGCCCCCACCACTGGGTGCGCTCGATGAGCGTGTGGTAGCGCGTCTTGTCGGTGACCTCCTGGTCGTACCACTGCGCGAAGGGGTGGCTGCCGGCGCAGAGGATCTCCACGCCGCGGGGCTCGGTCTCCGCACGCAGCGCGCCGATGGCATCGGCGATGTCGTCGACGGCGGCGGCGACCGTCGTGCCCACACCGCTGGTGACCTCGACCGTGTTCGTCAGCAGCTCGCCCGTGACGGTGAACCGCTCGAGGGCCGTCGCCTCCTCCACCTCGGCGAGGATCTCGGGGGCTCGGGGGACCAGGTCGCCCGTCTCGCGGTCGGCGAGCATCAGTTCCCACTCCAGACCCACGGAGGAACGCGTGGACGCGGCGAACGGCAGCACCATGCGGTCAGTCTGACACGGCGGCGCGGATGTCACGCGGCATGCCGGGTGATCTGGCAGAATAGAGGGTCGGACCCGCCACTCGACCCTCTATCCAGTGTCGGGCCCCCTCTTTGAGCTTCCGCCGGGTGTGCACCCCACGCTCCAGGCGACCGGTTCGTTCATTTCCACCACAGGAGAAATCGTGGCTGTCAAGATCCGTCTCAAGCGTCTCGGCAAGATCCGTGCGCCCTACTACCGCATCGTCGTCGCCGACTCGCGCACCAAGCGCGACGGTCGTGTGATCGAGGAGATCGGCAAGTACCACCCCACCGAGGAGCCCTCGTTCATCGAGGTCGACTCGGAGCGCGCCCAGTACTGGCTCGGCGTCGGCGCTCAGCCGACCGAGCAGGTGCGCGCCATCCTCAAGCTGACCGGCGACTGGGGCACCCACAAGGGTGAGAAGGACGCCAAGTCCACCGTCAAGGTCCGCGAGCCGAAGGCCGCGTTCGAGGCCGACTCCGCCAAGAAGTCGGTCGTCAAGCCCAAGGCCGAGAAGAAGGCCGACGAGACGCCCGCCGCCGACGCGCCCGCCGAGGACGCCGCCGAGACCTCGGCCGAGTAATTCCCGTGCTGTCTGCCGCGCTCGAACACGTCGTCAAGGGGATCGTCGATCACCCCGAGGATGTGGACATCCGAACCAGCTCGTCGCCGCGCGGCGACGTCCTGGTCGTCCGCGTGCACCCCGATGACCGGGGTCGCGTGATCGGGCGCGGCGGACGCACCGCCAAGGCGCTGCGCACGCTCATCACCGCTCTCGCCGACGGTCGCCGCGTGCGCGTCGACGTCGCGGACGACTGATGGCGGCCGGCGACACCGGCGGGGGCGGCCCCGCCAAGACCCAGCTCCGCGTCGGACGCCTCGTGAAGGCCCACGGCCTGAAGGGCGCCTTCAAGCTGGAGCTGTACACCGACGACCCCGAGGGCCGCTTCGTGCCCGGGGCGACGTTCACCCTGCAGGTCCCCGAGTCCTCTCCGTGGCACGGGCGCCCGCTGACCGTCCGCGAGTTCCGGTGGATGAACTCGCACCCCGTCGCCTTCTTCGAGGGCGTCGACGACCGTACCGCGGCGGAGGAGCTCGTCAAGGCGATCCTCTGGATCGACCAGGACACCGAGACCGCGCCCGCGGAGGACGACGCCTGGTACGACCACCAGCTGGTCGGCCTCGACGTCGTCCGCGACGGCCAGGTCGTGGGACGCGTCGTGCGCGTCGACCACTTCCCCGCTCAGGACCTTCTCATCGTGCGTCCGACCGGTGAGGGCGAGGACCGCGAGGTGCTCGTCCCCTTCGTCAGCGCCATCGTCCCCGAGGTCGACGTCCCCGGCGGACGCGTCGTCGTGACGCCCCCCACGGGTCTGTTCGAGGACATCCCGTCCGACGACGACGACGAGCCCGCGCCGGACGCCGTCGACGACGAGACCCCGTCCTCCGACGATCGTCCGGACGCGGCTGCGGCCGCGGACTCCACGGACGACGCGGCGGGACGCGCCTGACGTGCGCATCGACGTCGTCTCGATCTTCCCCACCATCTTCGACGCGCTCGAGGTCTCCCTCCTCGGCAAGGCCCGTCAGAGCGGGCTCCTCGACGTCCGCGTGCACGACCTGCGCGCCTACACGCACGACCGTCACCGGACCGTGGACGACACCCCGTACGGCGGGGGCGCCGGCATGGTGATGAAGCCGGAGCCCTGGGGCGAGGCGCTGGACGACGTGACGCGGGATGCCACCGAGCCGCCCGTCGTCATCTTCCCGTCGCCCGCGGGCGAGCGTTTCACGCAGGCCACGGCGCGGGAGCTGTCGACGGCGTCGCATCTGGTCTTCGGGTGCGGTCGCTACGAGGGCATCGACGAGCGCGTGTTCGACTACGCCGCCACGATCGGCCCGGTCCGGCTCATCAGCCTCGGCGACTACGTGCTGAACGGCGGCGAGGTGGCCGTGATGGCCATGGTCGAGGCCATCGGCCGCCTCATCCCTGGTGTCGTCGGCAACCCGGAGAGCCTCGTCGAGGAGTCGCACGAGGACGGCCTCCTCGAGTACCCGTCGTACACCAAGCCCGCCGTGTGGCGGGACCGCGAGGTGCCGCCGGTGCTCCTCAGCGGCAACCACGGTGCGGTCGCGACCTGGCGCCGCGAGCAGCAGATCGAGCGCACGCGCACGCGTCGGCCGGACCTGCTGCCGGACTGACGTCGCACGGCGTGCCCGGACGGCCTCGTTCCGGTCGCGCATCCGCTTCCCGCGGCGCGTGCCGCGTCGACGGCTTCGCGCCATGAGGCAGCGGGGATGCCGCGACCCCGGGGCCGTGGCATCCCTCCTCCTCCGTCAGTCGACGCCGAGGAAAGACCGGTCCGTGAGCACGAGCGGCCCGTCCGCGGTGATCGCGACGGTGTGCTCCGAGTGGGCGCCGCGCGAGCCGTCTGCGCTGCGCAGGGTCCAGCCGTCGGCGTCCGTGACGAGCTTGTCGGTGGTCTGCAGGAACCACGGCTCGAGCGCGACGACGAGCCCCGCGCGCAGCGGGTAGCCGCGGCCGGCCTTGCCGTCGTTGGCCACGTGCGGGTCGCCGTGCATCGTGCGCCCGACGCCGTGCCCGCCGAAGTCGAGGTTGACGGAGAGGCCGTCCGCGTGGGCGACGTCGCCGATCGCCGCGGAGATGTCGCCGATCTTGCGGCCGACGGTGGCCGTGTCGATCGCCGCGGCGAGGGCGCGCCGGGTCGTGTCGATGAGGGCGAGGTCCTCGTCCCGCGGGGTGCCGACCACGAAGGAGACCGCCGAGTCGGCGACCCACCCGTCGACGGACGCCGCGAAGTCGAGAGACACCAGGTCGCCGTCCCGCAGCACGTAGTCGTGCGGGAGGCCGTGGAGCACCGCGTCGTTGACCGAGGTGCAGAGCACCTTGCCGAACGGGCTCGCCCCGAAGGACGGGTGGTAGTCGATGTAGCAGGACTCCGCCCCGGCGGCGCGGATCATCTCGTGTGCGCGACGGTCCAGGTGCAGCAGGTTCGTCCCCACCTTGGTCTCGTCGCGCAGGGTCGCCAGCACCTCGGCGACGAAGCGGCCCGCGGGGCGCATCGCGTCGATCTCGGCGGGGGTGCGCAGTTCGATCATGGGGGAGTTCCTTCCGTCGACCTCCCATTGTCCCCGACTTCGGCCCGTCACAAGGCAGGGGCCGCCCGCCGGGCCTTCTCACGGCTGCCTCCGGGGTGCGCCGCGTACGCTGAGCCCATGGTGCTGCGTCGTCTCTTCACCCGCTGGATGTTCCCCGCCGCGTTCGTGCTGCCGCTCTGGCTCTTCGTGGGCTGGATCGCGTTCAGCGGCGGCAGCGCGTGGGCGCTGCTGTGGGTGTTCATCGCCGTCCCGTCGGTGTTCGTGACGCAGCTCGTCCTCGCCCTGCTGACGCGAGCCCGGGCGAGCGTGCGGACGCTCGGGGTGATGTCCGGGAAGGACGTCGCCCTCTTCGGCGCTTGGCACCTCGTGATCGTCGCCCTCGGCCTCTTCGACGGCCGTGCCTTCGTCCCCCTCCTGCTGCTGTCCGTCGCCGGCGCCCTCGGACTGTTCTGGTGGACGTTGACGGCGCTCTGGCGGGAGGCGCGCGACGGCACGGTGGCCGTGCTCCGGACGACGGACGGCACGGGGTACATCCCGCCGACCCGGGAGCAGCCGCGGTCCCGCCCGCGCATCGACGGCGAGGTCATCGTCGTTCCCGAGGGGCGTCGCGACGTCTGACCCCGGGAGCGCGGGGCCCTCTGCGAACGGACGCGCTCGGCGCGCGGTTTGGCCCCCGTGCCCGGCCATGGCAGAATAGGCGTTTGTGCCCTGACCGGCTCTGCCTCAGGGGAGTCCGCCGCTTCCGCGGCTCGGGCACGCATCCATCTTTTTCCCAATCATCGTGCGATCGACCTGTGGCGGTCGCAGGAAGTGACGATCATGCAGATCCTCGACGCCGTCGACGCGGCTTCGCTCCGCTCCGACATCCCCGCCTTCTCGCCCGGTGACACCGTCAAGGTGCACGTCAACATCACCGAGGGCAACCGCTCGCGCATCCAGGTCTTCCAGGGTGTCGTCATCGGTCGCTCGGGCGATGGCGTCCGCGAGACCTTCTGCGTCCGCAAGGTCAGCTTCCAGGTCGGCGTGGAGCGCACGTTCCCCGTCCACAGCCCCGTCATCGACCACATCGAGGTCGTGACCCGCGGTGACGTCCGTCGCGCGAAGCTGTACTACCTGCGTTCGCTGCGCGGCAAGAAGGCCAAGATCAAGGAGAAGCGCGACCGCTGAGTCCCGCCTCTCGAACGCCCCGTGGCTCCGGCCGCGGGGCGTTCGTCGTTCCCGGGCGCGTCGGGCCGATGGATGCCGCCTCCCCGGCGCCCGAGAGGTGGTGGCATCCGGGGATCTTCCGAGGTGATTTCCCGGCTCGGTGGTCGGGGCCCGGGGCGTCGATGTGCGACCCTGGATCATGCGGTCGCGCCGACGTTCGGCGCGCCGATGAAGGAACCACATGAGCGATCAGACCGCGTCGGCTTCGGATGCCGAGATGCTGGCCCCCGAACCGCGGCGTCGCCGTGGATGGGCGGTGTTCCTGCGGGACGTGCTCGTCATCGTCGTCATCGCGCTGCTCGTGTCGTTCCTGGTCAAGACGTTCGTCGTGCGGTCGTTCTACATCCCGTCCGCGTCGATGGAGAACACCCTGATGATCAAGGACCGCATCCTCGTCGACGAGCTGACGCCGCGCTTCGGCGAATACGGGCGCGGCGACGTGGTGGTGTTCCGCGACCCGGGCGGATGGCTGCCGTCGAACTCCGGTCAGCCGCCGCGCCCGCCGCTGGTGGAGGGCGTCGACTGGGTCCTCTCGCTCGTCGGCCTGTCGGCGCCGGACAGCGACGACCACCTCATCAAGCGTGTCATCGGCACCCCCGGCGACCACGTCGTCTGCTGCAACGCGCTCGGGCAGACCGAGGTGAACGGCGTCCCGATCGACGAGACGCCTTACGTCAAGCTCGCCCCGGGCAGCACCGCTCCCGACCCCGTCCCGTACGACGTGACGGTCCCCGAGGGATCGCTCTGGGTGCTCGGCGACAACCGCAACAGCTCCCGCGACTCGCGGTACAACCAGGATCAGCCCGGGCAGGGCTTCGTGCCGATCGACAACGTCGTGGGTCGCGCGTTCGTCATCACCTGGCCGTTCTCTCGGCTCGGTCTCATCGACTTTCATCACGAGGTCTTCGCGGGGGTGCCCGCGCCGGAGGCGGCGCCGTGATCGAGCCCACTCTGACGCTCGAACGCAGGCTGCTGAAGGAGCACGCGCTCGTCATCGCCCTCGACGAGGTGGGCCGGGGGGCGCTGGCGGGACCGGTGGCGGTCGGTGCCGCCGTCATCGACCCGACACGGTCGCGCAAACGGGTGCCGGCGGGTCTGCGGGACTCCAAGCTCGTGCCCGAGGCGCGGCGGCCCGAGGTGGCGGCACGCGCGGCGGCCTTCGTCCAGGCCAGCGCGGTGGGGTTCGCGAGCTCCGAGGAGATCGACGAGATCGGCATCATCCGGGCGCTGGGACTGGCCGCGGTCCGTGCCATCGCCGACCTCCGCGCGCACGGCATCGTCCCCGAGGACGCCCTGGTCATCCTCGACGGCAACCACGACTACATCACCCCGCACGGGGAGCCCGGGCTGCGGGTGCGGCCGATCATCAAGGCCGACCGGGACTGCGCGAGCGCGGCCGCGGCATCCGTCATCGCCAAGGTCGCCCGCGATGACATCATGACGGGCCTGCACGACGATCTGCCCGCGTACGGGTGGTGCCGGAATAAGGGCTACGCGAGTCTCGATCACCGCGAGGCGATCCGCGACCACGGCATGAGCGTGCACCACCGGCATTCGTGGGCGATCGCCGCAGCGCCGACGCTGTTCTGACGTCCGCCCGGGCGTGCCGGTGCGGACGCGCGACGCGCCCGGGCGGTCGGTGCAGCGGCCCGAACGGCATCCGTCCGGGCGTGCCGCGCCTAGGATGGGAGCACCATGGATGACGACGTCTTCGAGGATTACGACCGCGAACTCGAACTGGCCCTGTACCGCGAGTATCGCGACGTCGTTCAGCAGTTCCAGTACGTGATCGAGACCGAGCGCCGGTTCTATCTCGCGAACGACGTCAACGTCGTGCGTCGCGACACCGAGCACGACTTCTACTTCGAGATCTCGATGTCCGACGTGTGGGTGTGGGACATCTACCGCGCCGACCGCTTCGTGAAGTCGGTGCGCGTGCTGACGTTCAAGGACGTCAACGTCGAGGAGCTGTCGCGCCGCGACTTCCAGCTCCCGGAAGAGCTGTCGCTGGACAACTGATCTCTCCTCCCCAGACGGGGAGTTGCAGGATCCGTCCCCATTTGCGGGGTCGGCGCCCCACGGCGGGTGCGTGCGGCTGACACGCTCCACGGCATGGCAGCGAAAGACGACCTCGGCCGAGCCGGGGAGGACCGTGCCGTCGCCCACCTCGAGGCGTGCGGCTACCGGATCATCGAGCGCAACTGGCGGTGCAGCCAGGGCGAGATCGACATCGTCGCGGAGACCTCCGGGGTCCTCGCGGTGGTGGAGGTCAAGACGCGCACGAGCGAGGACTACGGCCATCCCTTCGAGGCGATCGACCGGCGCAAGGCGGATCGTCTCTGGCGGCTCGCTCTCGCCTGGATCGCCGCGCATCCCGAGGCCGCGCGCGGTCACCGTCTGCGGCTGGATGCCATCGCGGTGACGGGCGCCGATCCGGCGACGGGTCGCCTCGAACACCTCGAGGACGCGCTGTGACCGTGGCGCGGACGTGGGCGGTGGCGCTGTCCGGCCTGCGCGGCGACATGGTGGAGGTGGAGGCGGACCTGTCTCCGCAGACACCGGAGTTCACGATCATCGGACTCCCGGACAAGGCGCTGGGCGAGGCGGGGCGCCGCGTGCGCAACGCGTGCGGCAACCGCGGCCTCGAGCTGCCCAAGCGCCGGCTGACGGTGAATCTGTCGCCCGCGAGCCTGCCGAAACGGGGCTCCGGCTTCGACGTGGCGATCGCCGTCGCGGCCCTCGCCACGACCGGAGGGATGGATGCCGCCCGCGTCGCGGACACCGTCCACGTCGGCGAGCTCGGGCTCGACGGACGACTGCGGCCCGTGCCGGGCGTCCTCCCGTCGGTCGTCGCCGCCGTGCGCGCGGGACGGCGGCGGGTCGTCGTCCCCGCCGCGAACGCGGCGGAGGCGGCGCTGGTCGACGGCGTGGAGCTGCTGGCGGCGACCTGCCTCGCCGACGTCGTCCGCTGGCACGGCGGCCGCAGCGACGCGCCGGAGCTGCCCGCGGTCCCGTCCTCGGCGCTGCCGACCGACGGCGACGAGCCGCTCGAGCTGGCGGACGTGGTGGGGCAGTCCGAGGCGGTCGACGCGTTGATCGTCGCCGCGGCCGGAGGGCACCATCTGCTGATGAGCGGACCGCCCGGCGCGGGCAAGACCATGCTCGCCCGCCGGCTCCCCGGCATCCTCCCCGAGCTGGACGACGAGGCCGCGCTCTCGGTCGCCTCGGTGCGATCGCTCGCGGGGGAGAGCGTCACCCGGCTGTCGCGGACGCCTCCCTTCGAAAGCCCCCATCACGGTGCCAGCGCGGCGGCGCTGATCGGCGGAGGGTCGGGGGTGATACGTCCGGGGGCGATCGCGCGCGCCAGCGAGGGGGTGCTCTTCCTCGACGAGGGTGGCGAGTTCCCGGCGCATGTCCTCGACGCGCTGCGCCAGCCGCTCGAGAACGGCGTCATCCAGGTGCACCGGTCGGGGTCGAGTGCGACGTATCCCGCGCGCTTTCAACTCGTGATCGCGACGAACCCATGCCCGTGCGGCCAGTACGACGTCCCCGGCGGGCGGTGCGAGTGCGCGCCGAGTGCGATCCGGCGGTACACGCGGCGGCTGTCCGGCCCTCTGCTGGACCGGATCGACATCGACCTCCGCCTGCGCCGGGTGTCCGCGGCGCGGCGCGACCTCGAGGACCGGGTGGTCTCGACCGCCGCCGCGCGCACGGCGGTCGTCGGCGCGCGGTTCCGCGCCGCCCAGCGGTGGCGGGCGACACCGTGGCGACGCAACGCCGACGTGCCGGGCACGTGGCTGCGGGGGCCGGCGGCCCCGCGGGCCGAGGTGCTCGCGCCGCTGGACACGGCGCTCCGGCGCGGGGCGATAACCCTCCGCGGGTACGACCGCATCCTCCGCGCGGCGTGGACCGTCGCCGACCTCGCGGGTCACGATGCGATCGACATGGACGACATGGGCCGCGCGCTCCTCCTGCGGCGGGGGGCGGCCGCATGAGCGCCCCCGGTCAGGCCGACGGTGTCGCCGTGGGGCGGCTGGTCGAGAGCGTCCGCGCGGGGGAGCCGACCGCGGACGTGCGGGCGCGAGTCGTGTGGAGCGTGCTGGTGGAGCCCGGCGACGGGGTCGCGGGCGCCCTGATCGCCGCGTACGGCCCCGCCGAAGCGCTCCGCCGGGCGGTGACCGGCGAAAACGAAGAGCTCGCCGTCGCCCGTCGACGCTGGCTGCCGCGACTGCGGCACGACACCGCCGAGGCGGCGCTCGACTCCGCACGGAGGGCGGGGGTGCGGCTGGTGCTGCCGGGCGACCCGGACTGGCCGGCCCGGTTCGACGACCTCGGGGCGCACGCCCCCGTCGCGTTGTGGACGCGCGGCAGGGTCGGTTGGGCCGACCCACCCACCGTCGCGCTCGTGGGCGCGCGAGCGGCGACCGCGTACGGCGAAGGTGTGGCGGCGGATCTCGCCGCCGAGCTCGCCGCCGACGGCGTGGTGATCGTGTCGGGGGCGGCCTACGGCATCGACGGGGCCGCGCACCGCGCGGCGCTGTCCGCCGGTGGGACCACGATCGCGCTGCTGGCCGGCGGGGTGGATCGCGCCTACCCGCGCGGCCACGAGGGGCTGCTGGCGCGGGTGTCGGCGTCGGGCGCGGTGTGGAGCGAGATCCCCTGCGGCGCGGCGCCCACCAAATGGCGGTTCCTCGCGCGCAACCGGCTCATCGCGGCGTTAGCGGACGCGGTCGTCGTCGTGGAGGCGGGCTGGCGGAGCGGGTCTCTGAACACCGCCGCGCACGCGGCCGAGCTCGGGCGGTCGCTCGGGGCCGTTCCCGGACCCGTGACGAGCGCGGCCTCGGCCGGATGCCATCGCATCCTCCGCGAGTTCTCCGGTGTCTGCGTGACGTCGTCCGAGGACGTGCGGGAGATGATCGGCCTGTCGGACCCGGCCACCCACGCTGCGGTGTCGCCCACGGCGGACACCGGTCGCACCGACGACAGGACCCGGGTGCTCGACGCGCTCTCGTCGCGCACCGGGCGCTCCACCGCAGAGGTCGCGCGGCGGTGCGGAATTGATCCGGACCGAACCCTCGCGCTGCTCGGTCTCGCCGAGCTGCGCGAAGAGGCGCAGCGCGACGAGGACGGGACCTGGCGCCGGAGCGGCGGACGCTGACGTGGACCGGCGGCGCGCTTCCCGCGCGCCGCGGTGCCCGGCGTCGAGACCGGGGGCAAGCTGGAGGCATGCGGACCACGGAGGCGATCGAGGCGTACCTCGAGCAGCTGCGATCGGTTCGGCGGCTGTCCTCCGCGACGGTCCGCGCCTACCGCTCCGATCTGGCGTCGCTCGTCGCCCAGGTCGGCGACCTGCCGCTGGCGGACGTCGATCTCGAGCACCTGCGGTCCTGGCAGTGGGACGCGACCCGCAGCGGCCTGGCGAAGAGTACGGCCGCCCGCCGCACCGCCGCCATCCGCGGCTTCTTCGCCTGGGCGTCGGAGGCGGGCGTCATCGGCACCGACCCGTCGCACCGACTCGTCTCGCCCAAACGCGGGCGCACCCTCCCGGTCGTCGCCACCGCCGATGCGCTCGACGAGGTGCTGCGCGCCGCGCGCGCGGCCGCGGTGGACGGCGACGCCGTCGCGCTTCGCGATCATGCGCTCCTCGAGCTCATCTACGGGTCGGGCACGCGCGTGTCCGAGGTGGTCGGACTCGACCTCGACGACATCGACGACGAGCGCCGCACCCTCCGGGTCCGCGGCAAGGGCGACAAGGAGCGGGTCGTGCCGTTCGGCGGCCCGGCTGCCGACGCGCTCGACGCCTACCTCGTGCGCGGCCGCCCCGTGCTCGTCGCTCGCGGCGACGGCGGGGCGGGGCGTGCCGTCTTCTTCGGCAGCCGCGGTGGGCGCCTCGGGCCGCGGGCCGTCCATGCGCTCGTCTCGCGGACCGTCGGCCCCACCGTGGGGGCGGAGAACCTCGGGCCGCACGCCCTGCGTCACTCGGCGGCGACGCACCTCCTCGACGGCGGCGCCGACCTCCGGACGGTGCAGGAGATCCTCGGACACGCCAGTCTCGGCACGACGCAGATCTACACGCACGTGTCGGGGGAGCGCCTGCGCGAGGCGTACCGTCTCGCCCACCCGCGCGCCTGACCCGCGTGAGCGATGCGACGCCCCTGGCGGTGCCCGGTCGGGCGCTCTACCGTGGGTCCGTGAACGGATCACGGCGGAGCCTCTCCTCACTGACGACGGTTGCGGCCGTCGCCATCGTGCTGTGCGGGTGCGTCGCGCTCCCGCAGCCCGTGGAGACGCGGCTACCTCCAGCCGCCCCCGACGCCACTCCCACGGCCGCATCCCCGGCGACGCCTTTCCCCGCGGCATCCCCGTCCCCGTTCGTCAGCCCTTCGGCATCCGCCTCCTCCTCGGCTCCCGTCGGGGACGTGATCGCCTGCGGCGACGGCCCGGTCGCTCTCAACGGCGAGGAGTCGACGGTGCGGCTGGAGGGCACGTGCGACAGCGTGATCGTCTCCGGCAGCGCCTTCACCGTCGACGCGACGGCGGCGACGATCCGCACCCTCGAGATCCAGGGCGATCGCATCCGCCTGGACGCGGCCGCCGCCGACACGATCACGCTGCAGGGCAACGACGGCGTGGTGTCGGTCGCGCAATCGGTCACGCGGGTGACCCTCCGCGGCGACCGGTCGACGGTCTCCTCGACCGGCGACATCGCCGCCGTCGAGATCCAGGGGCAGGACAACACCATCCGGGCCGACGGCTCGGTGCAGAACGTGACGCTCGAGGGTCGCGGCAACACGGTCTCCTGACACCCCCGGCGCTGACGTGCCCCAATGCACGCGAAAGGCGCCGCGGCGCGTACGTCTGCGACAAGTCACGGCGAGAACCCGCAGCGCTGACGTGCCCCATATGCACGCGAAGGGGCCCGCAGCGCGTACATCTGCGACAAGTCACGGCCAAGACAGGGGCTGCGCGGGAGGGCGGGTCAGGGAGCGGGGGAGAGCGCGGCGCAGCAGGGGAGGAGCACCGCCCGCGGGACGCCGCCGAGGAGCCGCAGCGGATTCACGTACTCGCCGTGCAGCCGCACCCCGACGTGCACGGTTCCCGGCCCGGTGTGCCCTCCGGCCGCGACAGTGCCGAGGACCTCCCCTCGCCGGACATCCGTCCCCACCGCGAGATCCGACGTCACGGGCTCGAAGCTCGACACCAGCCCGTCCCCGTGATCGATGTCAGCACGGGCCGACCGGCCACCGGGCCGGCGAAGGCGACGGTCCCCGCCGCCGGGGCCCGGACGGTCGCGGCGCCGCCGAGGTCCACGCCGCGATGGCCAGGACCGTAGGCGTGCGCCGGAGCGATGAAGGGGCGCTCGAGCCGGACTTCCTCCACCGGCCAGACCCACCCGCGGGCGGCGAGGTCGTCCGCGGGAGGAGGACTGCCGCCGACCAGCACGAGCGCGGCGAGCACGAGTCCGAGGACGGAGGCGAGAGACGGCATGCCGGGAGTCTGCCGCGGCGTCCGCGGGTCCCGCAGGGGCGGACCCGACGCTCGGGGACACCCCGGCGAACACGCCGTGTGGGGAGGAGCCGTCCTGTATGCTGGAGGTCGCATCCCGTCCATCGGGATGACTCCGCGTGCCCCTGACGCACCGCGAGTCCCTCATCGGGTCCCGCATCGCGTGGCATCCACACCCCACGGTCCTCCGCTCCGGCGGAAGGCGGGTGTGCGCCGGGCACCAGGCTCGCCGGTCACCATTGTCCGGCGCGAATAACCGCAACAACGGCGCGCACGCGCCCAGAACAGGAGTACGACCATGGCCGTCGTCACCATCCGCCAGCTGCTCGACAGCGGCGTGCACTTCGGACACCAGACCCGCCGGTGGAACCCGAAGGTGAAGCGCTTCATCCTCACCGAGCGCTCCGGCATCCACATCATCGACCTCCAGCAGTCGCTGTCGTACATCGACAAGGCCTACGAGTTCGTCAAGGAGACCGTCGCGCACGGCGGCACCATCCTCTTCGTCGGCACCAAGAAGCAGGCGCAGGAAGTCCTCGCCGAGCAGGCGACGCGCGTGGGCCAGCCCTACGTCAACCAGCGCTGGCTCGGTGGCCTCCTCACCAACTTCTCGACGGTGTCGAAGCGCCTCGCCCGCATGAAGGAGCTCGAGGAGCTCGACTACGAGAACCCGGCCGAGAGCGGCTTCACCAAGAAGGAGCTCCTGCTCAAGAAGCGCGAGCTCGACAAGCTGCACAAGTCGCTCGGTGGTATCCGCAACCTGCAGAAGACCCCCTCGGCGATCTGGGTCGTCGACGCCAAGCGCGAGCACCTCGCGGTCGACGAGGCCAAGAAGCTCGGCATCCCCGTCATCGGCATCCTGGACACCAACGCCGACCCGGACGAGTTCCAGTACCCGATCCCCGGCAACGACGACGCGATCCGCTCGGTGAGCCTGCTCACGCGCATCATCGCCGACGCCGCCGCCGAGGGCCTGATCCAGCGTCACCAGCCCGCCGGTGAGGCCGAGGCCGCCGAGCCGCTGGCCGAGTGGGAGCGCGAGCTGCTCGAGCAGGGCACCCCGGAGCAGTCCTCCGCCGGCACCGAGAAGGTCGCCGACGAGAACGAGGCCCAGGCCGAGGCCGCCGAGGTCGTCGCCGACGAGCAGGCCACCGAGGCCGGCGCCGAGTCGACCGACGAGACCGCCGCCACCGAGAAGTAAGACGCCGGGTCGTCGCGCCACCGCGACGTCACCCGCACCAGCTACGATCCGGCGGGGTCGTGACGGCCCTCCCTCGCGGAGGGGCCCACGGCCCCGCCGGCTCACTGAACGCACCACGACAAGGAGACGCCACACCATGGCAAACTTCACGATCGCCGACATCAAGGCGCTGCGCGAGCAGCTCGGCACCGGCATGGTCGACACCAAGAAGGCGCTCGAGGAGGCCGACGGCGACGTCGAGAAGGCCGTCGAGATCCTGCGCCTCAAGGGCGCCAAGGGCAACGCCAAGCGCGCCGACCGCTCCACGAGCGAGGGCCTGGTCGTCGCCAAGGAGACCGAGGGTGCCGTCACGCTCCTCGAGCTCGCCTGCGAGACCGACTTCGTCGCCAAGAACGAGCGCTTCATCGCGCTGGCCGACAAGGTCGTCGCCGCGGCCGCCGCCGCCGGCGCCGACTCGACCGAGGCCGCCCTCGCCGCGGACGCCGACGGCCAGACCGTCGAGCAGCTCATCTCGGACGAGGCCGCCATCATCGGCGAGAAGGTCGAGCTCCGTCGCGTGCGCACCCTGCGCGGCGACAAGTTCGAGACCTACCTCCACAAGACCAGCAAGGACCTGCCCCCGCAGGTCGGCGTGGTCCTCGTGTACCAGGGCGACGACGCCGAGACCGCTCGCAGCATCGCGCAGCACATCTCGTTCGCCAACCCCTCGTACCTCACCCGCGACGAGGTCCCCGAGGCCGAGGTCGAGAAGGAGCGCGAGATCGTCACCGAGATCTCCCGCAACGAGGGCAAGCCCGAGGCCGCTCTGCCGAAGATCGTCGAGGGCCGCGTGAACGCCTTCTTCAAGCAGGTGTCGCTCCTCGACCAGGACTACGCGAAGGACAACAAGCTGTCCGTCGCCAAGGTCGCGTCCGACGCCGGTCTCACCCTGACCGACTTCGCCCGCTTCAAGGTCGGCGCGTAAGACGATGACGAAGGCCCGGGATGCCATGGCATCCCGGGCCTTTTCCCTGCCCTGCCGCGGATGGTCCCCGTCCGCCGCGGGCCGATGTCCGCGCACGAGGCGGACCGCTAGTTTGGACCCGACGAGAGGACAAGATCCGTGACCCAAGAATCGAACAAGCGCCGCCGTGTGCTCCTGAAGCTCTCCGGTGAGGCGTTCGGCGGTGGGCAGCTCGGCGTGAATCCCGACGTCGTCTCGCAGATCGCCCGCGAGATCGCCGAGGCGGTCGAGCACGTCGAGATCGCCATCGTCGTGGGCGGCGGCAACTTCTTCCGCGGAGCCGAGCTCAGCCAGCGCGGCATGGACCGCGGACGCGCCGACTACATGGGCATGCTGGGCACGGTCATGAACTCGCTCGCCCTGCAGGACTTCCTCGAGCAGGCGGGTGCCGCCACCCGCGTGCAGTCCGCCATCTCGATGACGCAGGTCGCCGAGCCCTACATCCCGCGTCGCGCCGTGCGGCACATGGAGAAGGGCCGCGTCGTGATCTTCGGCGCCGGCGCCGGCCTCCCGTACTTCTCGACCGACACCGTCGCCGCTCAGCGTGCGCTGGAGATCGGCGCGACCGAGGTGCTCATGGCCAAGAACGGCGTCGACGGCGTCTACACCGCCGACCCGCGCACCGACCAGGACGCGGTCAAGCTCGACCGACTGACCTACATGGACGCCCTGCAGCAGGGTCTGAAGGTCGTCGACTCGACCGCGTTCAGCCTCTGCATGGACAACGGCGTGACCATGCGCGTGTTCGGCATGGAGCCGGAGGGCAACGTGACCCGTGCCCTCCTCGGCGACACGATCGGCACGCTCGTCACCGCATGACGCGCCGCGCCCGGCCCGGTCGCCCGGGCCGGGCGCGACTAGACTGAATCGTCAGTCCCAACGAATGGAGTCACCGTGATCGCCGATGTCCTCGCCGATGCCGGAGCGCGCATGGACCGCGCCGTGGAGGCCGCCAAGGAGGACTTCGCGACCGTCCGCACCGGGCGCGCGAACCCCCAGATGTTCCAGAAGGTCCTCGTGGACTACTACGGATCGCCCACCCCGCTGGCTCAGCTCGCCTCGCTGAACAACCCCGAGGCCCGCACGCTCGTCATCAACCCGTATGACAAGTCCGCTCTCAAGGCCATCGAGCAGGCCGTGCGCGACATGCCGAACCTCGGCGTGAACCCCACCAACGACGGCACCATCGTCCGCGTGACAATGCCCGAGCTCACCGAGGAGCGCCGCAAGGAGTACGTCAAGCTCGTCCGCGGCAAGGGCGAGGACGCCAAGGTGCAGGTGCGCAACCTCCGCCGCAAGGCGAAGGACGACCTGGACGCGCTGAAGAGCGACGTCGGCGAGGACGAGCTGGTCCGCGCCGAGAAGGAGCTGGACGGCATCACGCGCACGCACGTCGACCAGATCGACGACGCGCTCAAGCGCAAAGAGGCCGAACTGCTCGAGGTCTGACCGATGGCCCAGGCCCCCGGCACCGACGACGCGGAGCCGAACGACTCCTCCCCGCGCCGCCGCGCCGACGCGCTCCGGCGCGGTCCGGTGACGGGGGAGGGCGTCACCGCCTTCGAGTCGCAGTTGCGGTCGATGCGCTCCGATGCGGAGCAGCACCTCGCGCAGGCGCGCGCCGAGTTCGATCAGCGGAACGAGCGGCTCAAGGAGCGCACCGGCCGCGACCTCATCGTGGCGACCCTCATCGGCCTCGCGATCGGCGTCGTCGTCGTCGCCTCGCTCATCTTCGTCAAGTGGCTCTTCGTGCTCTTCGCCGCCGCGGCGGTGGGGCTCGCGATGTTCGAGTTCGCCCGGGCGCTCCAGGTCGCCGGGCGCCGAGTGGACGTCGTCCCGCAGCTCGTCGTCGGGCTGGGGCTCCTGCTGAGCGGCTTCTTGGTCGGGTTGTGGCTGCACTGGGTCTTCGCGATCGTCGCCGTCGCCGTCGTCATCATCTGGCGCCTCGTCGCGCAGATGCACGTCGCCGACGGCCGCTCGTACGCCGACGTGATGGGCGACGTGCTGGTCGCGGGCTTCATCCAGCTGTACCTGCCGTTCCTCGGGAGCATGGCCACGATCCTCCTGGCCCAGGACCGAGGGGAATGGTGGGTCCTGGCGTTCCTCGTCCTCGCCGTCGTCGCCGACACCGGCGCCTACGTCTCCGGCCTCACCTTCGGACGCGGCGGACGCCACCCGATGGCGCCCCGCATCAGCCCGAAGAAGACGTGGGAGGGATTCGCGGGCGCCTGCGTCGCCGCCCTCGTCGCAGGGGTCGTGCTCGCGATCTTCATGCTGCAGGTGCCGTGGTGGGCGGGACTCGTCTTCGGGGCCGTCGTGCTCGCGACCGCCACCGTGGGCGACCTCGGCGAGTCGATGGTCAAGCGCGACCTCGGCATCAAGGACATGAGCTCCTGGCTGCCCGGTCACGGCGGCGTCCTCGACCGTCTCGACTCGATCCTGCCGTCGGCCACGGCGGCACTGGCGCTGTACTACCTGCTGTCCCCGCTGGGAGGGTCGTGATCATGGTCGAGACCGCTGCGAGCCCGTCCGCCGCGCCGATGTTCGTCGACGCCCCGGCGCGGGCGCGGGGGTACGAGAAGCGCGCGGTCGACGTGTTCTTCGCGAAGGCCCGCGCCGCGTTCGAGGCGGACGAGCCGGGGACCCTCCGCGCGGCGGAGGTGCGCGGCATCGCCTTCCCCCTCGTGCGCGGCGGGTACGCCGTCGGCCCCGTCGACGCGGCGCTCGGTCGCATCGAGGACGCGTTCGCCGCCCGGGAGCGCGAGCACGCCCTCTCGCGTCTCGGCGCACGCGCGTGGGTGGCGGAGACGCGGGACACGGCGCAGATCGTGCTCGACCGCCTCACCCGCCCGCGTGGGCACCGGTTCGACCGCGTCGGCATCCTGCACTACGGCTATCGCGTCGACGAGGTCGACGTCGTGGCCGACCGCCTCTCCGCCTATCTCGCGACCGGTGACCCCGTGACGCCCGAGCAGGTGCGGGCCGTGGCCTTCCGCATGCAGCGCGGCGGCTACCGCGAGACCCAGGTGGACGCGGTGCTCGACGCCGTCATCGAGGTCATGCTGGCGGTCGGGTGAGGTCGGACCGCGGCGCGCGCCGTGCGTCGGTAGAATCGGCGGCACTGTGACTTCCGGAATCGAGCCCACCCCCGCGTCCTCGGGCCGCGTGGCGCGGCGCGCGGACACGATCGACGTGGTCCCGCCGCCCGCTCCGCACCGTCCCGGTCCGCGGTGGTCGCGGCGCCGCGGCGTCGTCGGCGTCTTCGGTGCGACGGCGGCCCTGCTGTTCGCCGCGGCGTACGTCGGCCCGATGGGCGGGGCCATCCTCAGCGCCCAGGCCGACGAGCCCGAGACCGTCACGCTGTACGCCGAAGGGCTCGGCGACACGCAGGCCGTGTCGACCGGGGGAGAGCGCGCGGCGCCGGTGCTGGACCGCTCCGCCTACAACGTCTTCGTCAAGCCGAAGCCCACCCCGACGCCGACTCCGACCCCGTCGAGCCGCACCGGCTCATCCTCGTCATCGGACTCCGAGGGGTCCTCGCGCGCGGCCGGCCCCGTGCTCTACTCGGGCGGCGGGTCCTCGGCCGAGTGGATGGCGGCCGCCGGCATCGCCGAGTCGGACTGGGGCTACGTCGACTACATCGTCAGCCGCGAGAGCGGGTGGAACCCCAACGCCACCAACCGCTCGTCCGGAGCGTGCGGCCTCGTTCAGGCGCTGCCGTGCAGCAAGGTCCCCGGCAACGGTTACGACCCCGTCGACAACCTGCGCTGGGCGACCGGGTACGCCGTGGGCCGTTACGGCAGCTGGGCGGCC
Organism: Microbacterium sp. LMI1-1-1.1; assembly: GCF_040815675.1. Lineage (NCBI taxonomy): Bacteria > Bacillati > Actinomycetota > Actinomycetes > Micrococcales > Microbacteriaceae > Microbacterium > Microbacterium sp. LMI1-1-1.1. The sequence goes on from NZ_JBFPNN010000001.1 coordinate 615,805, forward strand.
GCGTACGGCTTCTGGACCAGCAACCACTGGTGGTGAGCGGCATCCATGCCCCGGTCCCGTAAGCGCCGCCCTCCGTCCGATCGGGGGGACGACTCGCTGGACCGTCTGATCGCCGGCTGGAAGCGCACCGAGACGCGGCGCGGTGGCGAGTGGACGGTGCAGCCGATCTCGGCCCCGCAGGCGCAGAAGGAGTACATCTGCCCCGGGTGCGGACGTACCGTCGGCATCGGCGTCGCCCACGTGGTGGTGTGGCGCGCGGACGGGGTCCTGGGGGATGCCGCCGACCTGGCGGCGCGCAGACATTGGCACACGCACTGCTGGAGGATCGCCTGATGGAGATACGCGGACCCGTCCTGCTGCCCGCGCGGCGGGAGGACATCGAGCTGGAGACCCTCGACGGCCTCACCCTCGTCGGTGAGCTCGCCCTGCCCGCCGAGCGTCCGCCGGTCGCCACGCTGGTGACCCTGCACCCGCTGCCCACCGCGGGCGGGTTCATGGACTCGCACATCCTGCGCAAGGCCGCGGGGCGCCTGCCGGCCCTCGCCGACCTGGCGGTGCTCCGCTTCAACACCCGGGGGACGACCTCTCCCCGGGGGACGAGCGAGGGCGCGTTCGACGGCGGGGCGTCCGAGGCGTTCGACGTCGCCGCGGCGGTGGACTTCGCGCGCGAGCGCGGCCTGCCCCGCCCGTGGCTGGTCGGCTGGTCCTTCGGCACCGAGCTCGCGCTGAAGTACGGCCGCGACCACGACGTCGACGGCGTCATCCTGCTCTCGCCGCCGCTGCACCGCGCCACGGCCGAGGAGGTCGCAGCCTGGGCCGGCGACCCGCGCCGCATGGTGATCCTCGTCCCCGAGTTCGACGACTACCTGCGTCCGGCCGAGGCGCGCGAGCGTTTCGCGTCGGTTCCGGATGCCACCCTGATCGCCGTCGACGGCGGCAAGCACCTTTGGGTCGGCGAGACGCAGACCCGCCGCGTGCTCACCGAGATCGTCGCGGCCGTCGCCCCCGAGGCGCTCCCGCTGCCGACCGAGTGGGACGGACCCATCGCCGGCTGAGCCCGGCGTCAGCGCTCGTTCTGCCGCGGGATGACGACCTCGCGGTAGATGATGAGGATGCTCGCGGCCACCGGGATGGCGATGAGCGCGCCGAGCAGGTTCAGCAGCGCGCCGCCCGCGAGCGCCGAGATCACGACGACCGATCCCGGCACGGACACCGCCCGGTTCATGATGCGGGGCGCCAGCACGTACGCCTCGACCTGCATGTAGACGAGGTAGTAGATCGCCGCGGCGAGGATCGCCCACGTGGGTGTCCCGAGCCCGGGGATGAGGCACGTCAGCACGATGATCGTCGATCCCGTGAGCGTCCCCACGAGGGGGATGAGGGAGAAGAAGAAGGCGATGACGGCCAGCACCGCGGGGAACGGGGCGCCGATGATGCTGAGGAAGATGGCGCTCAGGATGCCGTTGATCACGCCGAGGCTGACCTGGCCCATGACGTAGTAGCCGACGGAGTCCGTGATCTTCTCGGCGAGCTCGATGAACCGCGCGCGCTTGGACGCCGGCACCAGCTGGTAGACCGCCGACTTGAGCGACGGCGTCGACGCGGTGAAGTAGATGGTCAGGATCAGGACGATGAACGCCCCGCCGAGGCCGGCGGCCACGGCCCCGCCGAAGGTCAGCAGGCTGTTGCCCACCATGGTCGACACGGAGCCGAGGTCCAGGGAGCGGAACCACTCCTGGATCCCGTTCCACACCTCGTCGATCTGAAGCCAGGGGAACGTCGCCGAGGCCCACGCCTCCACGTCCGCGACCGTCTGATTCCACCGTTCGGGCTGCAGGAGCTGCTCCACCTCGACGACGAGCTGGCTGATCTGGCTGACGATGATCGGCACGATCATGAGGATGATGCCGGCGAAGATGCCGAGCACGGCGACAATGGTGAGCAGCACCGCCGCCCAGCGGGGGAGCCCGCGGCGCTCGAGGAAGGACACCACCGGGTCCAGGCCGAGGGAGAGGAACAGGGCCGTGCCGACGTAGAGGAGGATCGTCGACAGGCTCTGGACGCTGCCGATCAGCAGGAGGCCGACGCCGACGCCGAGCGTGGCCAACAGGGCGACCCGGAACGGGTTGTGGATCTTCATGCTGTGCACTCCGCTTCGTCCGGGTGCGCACGCGCCCGTCCGGTCAGGATACTGACGCGAGGCGGCGCGGGAGGACAGCGACGGGCCTCGGTGGGAACTTTCAGACACCCTCGGATAGTCTGAAACGTCGATTCTTCGGTGGCCGCCCGAGCCGCCGGTGGGGATGGTGTGTAGCGTGCGATTCGTCTGGGCCGTGGTGGCGTTCGTCATCGCCGCCGTCATGATCGGTGCGGGCATCGCCCAGCGCACCGTCTTCCAGGGTCCGTCGGAGGCCGCGCAGACCGTGCAGACGGATGCCACGACCGCCTACACCCTCGTGGACGGAACGGTCCTCGGCGCCCTGCCCGGTGCGCAGACGCTCCGCATCGAGGGCGACGGCCAGGTCTTCGCCGCCTACGGCCGCACGGACGACGTCCGCGCCTGGCTCTCCGACACTGAGTACACCGCCGTCACGCTCGACGCGGAGGGACGCGCGCAGACCTCGACCGTCGAGCCGACGGCCGACGCGTCCGCGGCATCCGGCTCCGAGGAGTCCGCGACGCCCCGGACCCCCGTGGGCTCGGACCTGTGGCTGGACGAGTTCCAGCAGGACGGCTCGCTCGCCACGACGCTCCAGCTCCCCGCGAACATGAGCGTCCTCATCGCCTCCGACGGCGTCGCGCCCGCGCCGTCCACGATCTCGGTCACGTGGCCGGTCGACGACTCCACCCCGTGGGCGGGACCGCTCATCGTGGGCGGCTCGATCGCGCTGCTGATCGGCATCGTCCTGTACTTCCTCGGCATCCGGCACGTGCGCCGGCAGCGTCGTCCGCGCCGCAAGGGCCTGCCGCTCCCGGTGACCGAGCCGATCTCGACCGTCGACCTGGATGCCGCCGACAAGGGCGTGGTCAGCTCCACACCCGGCCGTCGTGCGTCCGGCCGCGGCCGCGGGGTGCTCGGCGCCGGGCGCCGTGCCCTCGTCGCGGTCCCCGCACTGGGCCTGTCCGCGGTGCTGTTCGCCGGCTGCTCGGCGGATGCGTGGCCCCAGCTGGCGGCGAGCGAGACGCCCAGCCCGACCCCGACCGTCATCGTCCCGGAGGGGCAGTTCCCGCCGGCGGTGACCGAGGAGCAGGCCAAGCGCATCGTCGCCCGGATCTCGCAGGCGGTGTCCGAGGCCGACGCGTCGCTCGACCCCGCCGTGGCGGAGACCCGTCTGAGCGGGTCGGCCCTCGCCGAGCGCGAGACCAACTACACCCTGCGGGCGGCCCTGCCCGATCGCCCCGCCCTCGCGTCGATCCCGGCGGAGCCGGTGCAGATCGTCCTGCCGCAGACGATCGGCGGCTGGCCCCGGTCCGTCATGGCGGTGGTGGAATCTCAGGATGCCGCGGCTCCCGCGACCACGATCATGATGATGACCCAGGAGGACCCCTGGGCCGACTACAAGGCCTCCTACGTGGGCAACCTCGAGGCATCCACGAACCTCCCCGAGCTCGCCGCGGCCTACGTGGGGGCGACGCAGGTGCCGCCGGACTCGTCGTTCCTGGTGCTGCGTCCCGATCAGGTGGCCGCCGCCTACGCCGATCTCATCAACAACGGCGAGAACAGCGCCTACTGGTCGCAGTTCGACACCGCGAACGACCTGCTCCTCCCGGCCATCGCGGAGAACAAGCGGACGCGCACCGAGGAGTTCGCACAGACCGCCTCCGGCACCGGTGAGCTGACGTTCACTGCGAGCGCGGGCACGGCGGCGCCGATCGCCCTCGCGACCCTCGACACGGGCGCCATCGTCGCGGTGAACGTCCTCGAGAGCGACACCGCGCGGTCGACCAACTCCGACGCGGTCATCAAGCTGGACAACAATCCGGCGGTCAAGGCCCTCACGGGGGTCGACCAGTCCGCGACAGGATTCACCACGACCTACTCCGACCAGATCTTCTTCTACGTCCCCAGTCAGGGGTCGGATGAGAAGATCCGTCTCCTCGGATACCGTTCCAGCCTCCTCGAAGCGAAGGTGACTCCGTGAGCAACCCCGCCGCCCCCGGTTCCGTCATGCGCGGCGCCGTCGACCTGTCGTCGCTCCGCAACCGGCCGCAGACGCCTGCCGCCCCCGCCGAGGCCTCGGCCGCGGGTGCGGCCTCCGCCCTCGTGTTCGACGCCACGGACGCCTCCTTCGGCCAGGTGCTCGAGCTCTCGCGCACCGTGCCGGTGGTCGTGGACCTCTGGGCCGAATGGTGCGAGCCCTGCAAGCAGCTGAGCCCCGTGCTCGAGAAGGTCGTCGTCGAGCTCGGCGGGCGCCTCGTCCTCGCCAAGGTGGACGTGGATGCCAATCCGCAGCTCGCCCAGGGCTTCCGCGCGCAGTCGATCCCCATGGTCGTCGCGCTCGTGGGCGGTCAGCCGGTGCCGCTGTTCACCGGCGTCGTCCCGGAGCAGCAGGTGCGCGACGTCTTCGCCCAGCTGCTCCAGGTCGCCGCGCAGAACGGCGTCACGGGCGTCGTCCCGGTCGAGGGTGCGCCCGTCGACGAGGACGCCGCCGAGGCTCCGCTGCCGCCGCTGCACGCCGAGGCGTTCGCGGCCATCGAGGAGGGCGACTACGCCCGCGCGGCCGACGCCTACGAGCGCGCCCTCGCGGAGAACCCCCGTGACGCCGATGCCCTAGCCGGCCTCGGACAGGTCCGGCTGCTCGCGCGCGTCCAGGGCGCGGACCTCACTGCCGCACGGGCGGCCGCGGCCGCCGCCCCCCTCGACCCGGAGGCGCAGTTCCTCGTCGCGGACCTCGACCTCAGCGGCGGCCACGTCGACGACGCCTTCGGCCGTCTGCTGGAGCTGTTCGCCGCCCTGCCCGCCGACGAGCGCGCGCCGGTGCGCGAGCGCCTGCTGGAGCTGTTCGGCCTCGTCGGAGACGAGGACGCCCGCGTCATCCGCGCCCGGTCGCGACTGGCCTCGCTGCTGTTCTGAGAACGCAGGACGAAGGCCCCGACCGGATGGTCGGGGCCTTCGTCATGCTCGGCGCGTCAGGCGCCGGCGCCGTGCTGCAGCCAGAGCACGCCCAGCGGCGGCAGGGTGAGGACCGCGCTGCCGCGGGCGTCGGTGGTGATGGACCCCAGGTTGCCCTGGCCCGAGCCGCCGAAGGCCTCGGCGTCGCTGTTGAGGACCTCGGTCCACGTCCCCGCCTCGGGCAGGTCGAGCGGGAAGTCGTTCAGCGGCGTGCCGGAGAAGTTGCAGACGGCCGCGACGGTGTTGCCGTGGTGGTCGCGTCGGGCGAAGGCCAGGACGTTGGGGTTCCAGGCCGGCGCGCCCAGTCGCGAGAACGCGGCGCCGTCGTGGTCGCGCGACCACAGCGGGGCCTGGGCCCGGTAGACGCGGTTGAGCTCGGCGACGAACGCCTGCAGCTGCGCGTGCGAGGGCTGCTCCAGCATCCACCAGTCGAGGCCGCGAGCCTCGGACCACTCGGACATCTGGCCGAACTCCTGGCCCATGAACAGCAGCTGCTTGCCCGGGTGCGCCCACATGTAGGCCAGGAACGCGCGCATGTTCGCGAGCTTCTGCCAGTGATCGCCCGGCATGCGGCCGAACAGGGAGCCCTTGCCGTGCACGACCTCGTCGTGACTGATCGGCAGGATGAAGTTCTCGCTGAACGCGTAGACGAACGAGAACGCCAGCTCGCCCTCGTGGTGCGAGCGGTACATCGGGTCCCGCCCGATGTACTGCAGCGAGTCGTTCATCCAGCCCATGTTCCACTTGAACCCGAAGCCGAGGCCGGCGTGCGAGGTGGGCGCGGTGACGCCGGGGAAACTCGTGGACTCCTCGGCGATCATCGCGATGCCGGGGTAGCGCTTGTAAGCGGTCGCGTTGACCTCCTGCAGGAACCGGATCGCCTCCAGGTTCTCCCGTCCGCCGAACTGGTTCGGCGCCCACTCCCCGTCGTTGCGGGAGTAATCGAGATAGAGCATGGATGCCACGGCATCCACTCTCAGTCCGTCGACGTGGAACTCCTCGAACCAGTAGAGCGCGTTCGCGACGAGGAAGTTGCGCACCTCGTTGCGGCCGTAGTCGAAGATGAGCGTGCCCCAGTCCTTGTGCTCGCCGCGCCGCGGGTCCGGGTGCTCGTACAGCGCCTCGCCGTCGAAACGGGCGAGGGCGAACTCGTCCTTGGGGAAGTGGCCGGGGACCCAGTCCATGATCACGCCGATGTCGGCCTGGTGCAGACGGTCGATGAGGTAGCGCAGCTCGTCGGGGGAGCCGAAGCGGCTGGTGGGCGCGTAGTAGCCGGAGACCTGGTAGCCCCAGGAGCCGCCGAACGGGTGCTCCGCGAGCGGCAGGAACTCGACGTGCGTGAAGCCCTGCGCGCCGACGTACTCGATGATCTCGTCCGCCGCGTCGCGGTAGGAGAGCCCCGGGCGCCACGAGCCCAGGTGCAGCTCGTAGATGGACATCGGGCGGTCCAGCGGCGCGGTCTGCGAGCGTCGCTGCACCCAGGCGTCGTCATCCCAGCGGTAGTCGGACGCGGTGACCACGGACGCGGTCGCCGGCGGCACCTCGGCCAGGCGCGCCATCGGGTCGGCCTTCTGGATCCAGGCACCTGCGCGGGTGAGGATCTCGAACTTGTACCGCGTTCCGACGCCGATGTCCGGGACGAACACCTCCCAGACGCCGCTGCCTCCCATGGAGCGCATCGCGGTGCCGGTGCCGTCCCAGCCGTTGAAGTCGCCGATCACGCGGACGGCGCGCGCGTTGGGCGCCCAGACCGTGAACGCGGTGCCGGTCGACCCGTCGAGCTCGCGCACGTGCGCGCCGAGGACGCGCCAAAGCTCCTCGTGGCGTCCCTCGACGATGAGGTGGAGGTCCAGCTCCCCGAGCGAGGGCGTGTGGCGGTAGGCGTCGTCGGCGGTGTGCTCCGCGCCGTCGTCGTACGCGGCGCGGACGACGTAGGCACCGGGAGCCTCGGCGGAGCGTCCCTCCCAGATCCCGGCACGAACGTGCTCCAGGGCGAGCGTCTCGCCGGATGCCGTCTCGACGACGACCGTGCGGGCGAGCGGACGGCGGGTGCGCACGACCCAGCCGTTCGCGGTCGGGTGGGCGCCCAGGACGCTGTGGGGGTCGTGGTGGGACCCGTGGGCGACGGCGTCGAGCAGGTCGGGGGAGAGGGTGGTCATCGGGCCTCCTTCACGTGCAGGATGTGCACGGGCTCGCTGTACGCGTCGAGGCGCACGAAGTTGTGGTCCGCCCAGGTCCAGACCTGTCCGGTGACGAGGTCCTCGACGTCGTACGGGGTGCCGGGTTCGACGCCCCACACCGTGGTGTCCAGGTGGACGGTCGTCTGCCGCGCGGAGTGCGGGTCGACGTTGACGACCACCAGGATGGTGTCGCTCTCACCGGTCGGCGAGAGGGCGGCATCCAGGTGCTTGGAGAAGACGAGGACCGCGTCGTCGTCGCTCCAGTGCACCGACAGGTTGCGCAGCTGACGCAGCGCCGGGTGATCGCGGCGAATGCGGTTGAGCAGGCGGAGGTACGGGGCGAGGGAGTCGCCGGCGGCCTCGGCGCCCTCCCAGTCGCGGAACTTGTACTCGTACTTCTCGTTGTCGATGTTCTCCTCGGACCCCGGCCGCGCGACGTTCTCGTACAGCTCGTAACCGGCGTAGACGCCGTAGGTAGGGGCCGCCGTCGCCGCGAGGGCCGCGCGGATCTTGTAGGCCGGGCGACCGCCGAACTGCAGGTACTCCGTGAGGATGTCCGGGGTGTTGACGAAGAGGTTCGGACGCAGGAAGTCGGCGGTGTCGTGGGCCAGGCCGGAGAGGAACTCCTCGAGCTCCTCCTTGGTGTTCCGCCACGTGAAGTACGTGTAGCTCTGCTGGAAGCCGGCCATCGCGAGCCCCTGCAGCGGCGCGGGGCGCGTGAACGCCTCGGCGAGGAACACGACGTCGGGGTCCTCGGCGCTGACGGTCGCGATCAGCCACTCCCAGAACTGCAGCGGCTTGGTGTGCGGGTTGTCGACGCGGAAGATGCGCACGCCCTGGGCGATCCAGTGGCGCACGATGCGCAGCACCTCGGCACGGATGCCCTCGGGGTCGTTGTCGAAGTTGACCGGGTAGATGTCCTGGTACTTCTTCGGCGGGTTCTCGGCGTAGGCGATGGAACCGTCGGGCAGGGTCGTGAACCACTCGGGGTGCTCCGTGACCCAGGGGTGGTCGGGGGAGGCCTGCAGCGCCAGGTCGAGGGCGACCTCGATGTCGTTGTCCCGCGCCGCCGCCACGAACGCGCGGAAGTCCTCGAGCGTCCCGAGATCCGGGTGGACGGTGTCGTGGCCGCCGGCCGGACCGCCGATCGCCCACGGGGAGCCGGGGTCGCCGGGCTCGACGACCAGCGTGTTGTTGGGGCCCTTGCGGTTGCTCTCGCCGATGGGGTGGATCGGCGGGAGGTACAGCACGTCGAAGCCCATGTCGGCGACGGCGGGCAGGCGGTCCACGGCCGTGCGGAACGACCCGCTCACCACGGAGCCGTCCTCGGCGCGGGTCGCGCCCTCGGAGCGCGGGAAGAACTCGTACCAGGCCCCGACGCCGGCGCGCTCGCGCTCGACCAGCATCTCGGCGTCGCGTCCGACCGTGACGAGCGTCGCGACCGGCCGCGCGGCGAAGAGGGCGGCGATCGCGTCGTCCTCGACGATGTGCAGAGCCTCGTCGTCGTGCACCTCCGGGTCCCGCAGGCGGCGTGCCGCGGCCTCGAGGATCTGCTTGTCCTCCGCCGGCCGGCGCCGGTCGGCGCGGGCGCGGTCGAAGAGCTGGGCGCCCATCTCGCGCATGAGCGGCGCGTCGACGCCCGCCGCGATCTTGACCTCGGCGGCGTGCTGCCAGGTGGCGAAGTCGTCGGCGAACGCCTCGAAGCGGAAGCGCCACACGCCCTGCTCGAGCGGGGCCACGAGGACCGACCAGCGGTCGAACCCGTCGTTCAGGGGCGACAGGCGGTGCAGCGACTCGTCGCCGGAGGGCGAGAAGAGCCGGACGTGCACGCCGATGCGGTCGTGTCCCTCCCGGAACGCGGTGACGGTGAACGGCACCGCCTCCCCGACGAACGCCGACGGCCGGAAGCGACCGCCGGGGACGCTCGGGTGCGGCTCCGCGATGGGGATCCGCGGTGTCGCGACGCCCTTCGCTGTCGGCGTCGCCCGCGCCGGACGGACGGGGATCGCGGCGGCGCTGCGCCAGGGACGGTCGGGCGTGGGTGTCGTCGTCGTGAGGGCCACGGTCCGAACCTACCGGCGCGGCCGGGGCCGGGAACGGACCTTGACACACGACGCGCGGAGACCGAAGCGACCGGCCGCGACGGACGGAGTCGCGAACGATCGACCCCGGCCGGCGCACCGGGGCGCGCCGCCGTCCCGCCTACTCGACGCGGAACAACCGCATGGAGGTGCCGGGCACCGCGACGACGTCGCCGGGCGCGAACCGCGGCGTGCGATCGTCCGGGCGCTCGTCGGCGCTGGACCACAGGGACACGTACGCGGTGGCATCCGGGATCCCGGGGAGGGTGACCTCCGTGGGGTTCTCGTCGCCGTGGACGATGAGAAGGATGCGGTTGGCCTCCTCGACCTCCGGCGTGGAGCTCGCCACCCACTGCACGGTGCGGTGGGAGGGGTCGGTCCAGCCGTCGCTCGACATAGTCGCGCCGTTCTCGTCGAACCACTCCATGACGGTGGCCGACGGGATGCGCTCGCCCTGCCGCGCGAAGCGCACGGGACGCAGGGCCGGGTTCTCGCGGCGCAGCCGCAGGAGCCGCTGCGTGTGCGCGAAGAGGTCCTGCTGCCACGGGGCGTGCTCCCACGACAGCCAGGTGAGCGCCGAGTCGTGGCAGTAGGCGTTGTTGTTGCCGCGCTGGGTCCGTCCGGACTCGTCGCCCGCGGTGATCATCGGCACGCCCGCGGACAGCAGCAGGGTCCCCATCAGGTTGCGCATCGCCTTGCGACGGGCGGCGAGGACGCGCTCGTCGTCCGTCGCGCCCTCCGCGCCGTGGTTGAAGGACCGGTTCGTGTCGGCGCCGTCGCGGTTCTGCTCGCCGTTGCCGAGGTTGTGCTTGACGTCGTAGGACACGAGGTCGCGGAGGGTGAACCCGTCGTGCGCGGTGACGAAGTTGACGCTGGCGAGCGGGCCGCGCTCGTCGGAGAAGGTGTTCGACGAGCCCGCCAGCCTCGTGGCGAAGCCGCCGACGCCGACGGGGGCGTGCTCGGCGCGGCGGGCGTAGTCGATGTCGCTCAGCCAGAAGTTGCGCACCCGGTCGCGGTAGCGGTCGTTCCACTCCAGCCAGCCGTCGCCGAAGTTCCCGGTCTGCCACCCGCCCATGCCGACGTCCCAGGGCTCGGCGATCTTCTTGACCCCGGCCAGCGCGGGATCCTCGCGGATCGCGGTCAGCAGCGGGTGATCGGGCTGGAACGAGTGCCGCTCGTCCCGGCCGAGCGTGACGGCCAGGTCGAAGCGGAAGCCGTCGATCTGCACCTCCTCGGACCAGTAGCGCAGGGAGTCGAGCACAAGACGGGCGGCGGCGTCCGTCGAGGTGTTCACCGCGTTGCCGCAGCCGGTCTCGTCGATGTAGGCGCCCTCGGCGGTCTGCCGGTAGTAGGACCGGTTGTCGATGCCCCGCAGGCTCGTGCGCGGACCGCCGATGCCCTCCTCCGCCGTGTGGTTGTACACGACGTCGAGGATCACCTCGAGTCCGGCCTCGTGCAGCAGCTTCACCATGCCCTTGAACTCCCGCAGCACGGCCTCGGGTCCCTCGGCGCGGCTCGCAGCCGTGGCGTACGGCGCGTGCGGCGTGAAGAAGTTCAGCGAGTTGTAGCCCCAGTAGTTGCTCAGGCCCAGGTGCAGCAGCCGCGGCTCGGTGGCGAAGGCGTGCACGGGCAGGAGCTCGATGCTGGTGACCCCGAGCGAGAGGAAGTGCTCGATCATCGCGGGGTGCGCGAGACCGGCGTAGGTGCCGTGGAGCGCCGGCGGCACGTGCGGGTGACGCTTCGTCATCCCCTTGACGTGCCCCTCGTAGAGGACGGTGCGGTCCAGCGGCACGGCCGGCTTCGTCGAGCCGCCCCAGTCGAACCCGCCGTCGACGACGACGGAGCGCCAGTCGCCGAACCCGCCCACGACGAGCCCGCGCGAGTAGGGCTCGATGAGCAGGGACTGCGGGTTGAAGGTGTTGCCCGGCCCGTGCGGCCCGGCGACGCGGACGGCGTAGCGCGCGCCGGGACGGAGGAGGGGACTGGATGCCGCGAACACCCCGCCGCCGACCGCGTCCATCGGCACGGTCTCGATCGCCCAGTCGAGGTCGACGTCGTCGAAGATCAGCAGCTGCATCGCCTCCGCGTGCGCCGACCAGACGCGCAGCGTGCCGCCGTCGGGACCGGGCCGGACGCCGAGGTCGTCGAACGCGGCGGAGAGCAGGCCGGAGCGCGGCGGGGACAGGAGCTCGGGGCGGACCATGCGCCTAGGGTAGTGAAGGCAGATGAGCGCGACGCACGGGAGGCCGGAGATGCGGGTCTACCTCGATCACGCCGCGACGACGCCTCTGCGGCCCGAGGCGCGGGACGCCTGGCTCGCCGCTCACGACGTGATCGGCAACCCGTCCTCCATCCACGGCGCCGGTCAGGAGGCGCGTCGCCTCCTCGAGGACGCCCGGGAACAGCTCGCCGGCGTGCTCGGCTGCCAGCCCATCGAGGTGGTGCTGACCTCCGGAGGCACGGAGGCGGCGAATCTGGGCCTGAAGGGGCTGTGGTGGGCGAGGGATGCCGCCGACGACGCGATCGTCCTCCCCGACGGCGAGCATCACGCGACGCTGGACGTCGTGTCGTGGCTCGCGGCGACGCAGGGCGCGCGGGTCCGCGACGTCCCCCTCGACGCCCGCGGGCGCATCGATGCCGCCGCGTTCGGCGCGGCGCTGCCCGGCGCGGCGATGGCGACGGCGCTGGTGGCGAACAACGAGGTCGGGACGCTGCAGGACGCCCCCGCCCTCTCGGCTGCGGCCGCCGCGGCCGGCGTGCCGCTCCACCTCGACGCGGTGTCGGCGCTCGGGCAGGTCCCCGTCGACTTCTCCGCCTGGCGCGGCCCGGGGTCGGATGCCGGTGGGCTCGCGGTGATGTCGGTGTCCGCCCACAAGGTCGGCGGCCCGGTCGGCGTGGGCGCGGCCGTCGTCTCCCGCCACGCGCGGATCACGGCGCTCGTGCACGGCGGCGGTCAGCAGCGCGCGCTGCGCGCCGGCACCCAGGACGTCGCCGGGGCGGCCGCCTTCGCCGCCGCCGCCGTCGCGACGGAACGCGAACGCGACACCGAGACGCAGCGGGTGCGGGCACTGCGGGACCGCCTGGTGAGCGGCATCCATTCGTCCGTTCCGGCCGCCCGTCTGCTCGGCGACCCGGACGACCGGCTGCCCGGAAACGCGCATCTGCTGTTCCCGGATGCCGCCGGCGAGACGCTGCTGTTCCTGCTCGACATGGAGCGCATCGCGGTGTCCACCGGCTCGGCCTGCCAGGCGGGCGTGGCGGAGCCCTCGCACGTCGTGCTCGCGCTCGGCCTGGACGAGCGCGCCGCGCGGTCCGTGCTGCGGTTCAGCCTCGGACGGACCACGACCGCGGCGGACGTCGACCGGCTCCTGGAGCGGCTGCCGTCGGCGTACGCGCGCGCGGTCGCCTCCGGCGCCCGGGCCTGACCCGCCGGGGCCCGGGCTGTTCCGGTGCGGGGCCCGACCCGCCGGGGACCGTGCCGTCCCGGTGCCGGGCCCGACCCGGCGGGGCCCGTGCCGTCCCGGTGCCCGGCCCGACCCGGCGCGCCGGTCCCGGCGCCCGGTCAGGGGAGGGTTCGTAGACTGGGACGATGCGAGTTCTGGCGGCGATGAGCGGAGGCGTGGACTCCGCGGTGGCGGCGGCGCGCGCGGTCGAGGCCGGGCACGACGTCGTCGGCGTGCACCTGGCTTTGTCGCGCGCGGGCGGGACGCTGCGTGCCGGCAGTCGCGGGTGCTGCACGATCGAGGACGCGATGGACGCCCGCCGGGCCGCCGACCGCCTCGGCATCCCCTTCTACGTGTGGGACTTCTCGGAGCGGTTCCGCGACGACGTCATCGAGGACTTCGTCGCCGAGTACCGTGCCGGACGCACCCCGAACCCCTGCATGCGGTGCAACGAGAAGATCAAGTTCGCCGCGCTGCTGGAGCGGGCGATCGAGCTCGGCTTCGACGCCGTGTGCACCGGCCACTACGCCACCCTCGTGGACGGTCCGGACGGGCGCGAGCTGCATCGCGCGTCCGACAACGCGAAGGACCAGTCCTACGTCCTCGGCGTGCTGACCGCCGACCAGCTGGCGCACACCTACTTCCCCCTGGGCATCACCCCGTCGAAGGCGCTGGTTCGCCAGGAGGCCGCCGCACGCGGTCTCACCGTCGCGCAGAAGCCCGACAGTCACGACATCTGCTTCATCCCGGACGGCGACACCCGCGGCTGGCTCGCCGACAAGGTGGGCGCGGAGCGCGGCGAGATCCTCGACCGCACCGGCGCCGTGATCGGCAGTCACGAGGGCGCGCACGCCTTCACGGTCGGTCAGCGGCGCGGACTGCAGCTGGGCGTCCCGGCCGCGGACGGGAAGCCGCGCTTCGTCCTGGAGGTGCGACCGGTGAGCAACACCGTGGTCGTCGGCCCGAAGGAGGCGCTCGCGTGCGCCGAGATCGCGGGGGAGCGGTTCACCTGGGCGGGGCGGGGGCCCGAAGCCGCGCGGTTCGCGTGCGACGTGCAGATCCGTGCGCACGCCGACCCCGTGCCGGCCGTCGCCGAGATCGCCGACGGCATCCTGACCGTCCGGCCGGAGACGCCGTTCGACGGCGTCGCCCCGGGACAGACCGCGGTGCTCTACGCGGGCACGCGCGTGCTCGGGCAGTTCACGATCGACCGGACCGTCTCGGCCGTGCCGGTCGACGCCTGAGACGGCGTTCCGCCTCGCGCCCCGCACGCCCCCGCGCGACAGCGGACGTCCGGCAACCCCCGCGGGCATGTCGGGACCCCTCCCTAAGCTTGACCCGTGAGTGAGCACGACCAGCTTCCCGACCTGAGCCTCGACCAGGCGCGCGACGAGGCGCGAGACCTGACCCGGCGGATCACCGACGCCCGCGAGGCGTACTACGGGCGCGACGCCGAGGTCGTCGACGACGCGACGTACGACGGCTGGATGCACCGGCTCGAGGCCATCGAGCGTCTCTACCCGGAGCTGCAGGGCCAGGACAGCCCGACCCAGTCCGTGGGCGCCGCCGAGACCACGGACCTCGCGACCATCGAGCACGCCGAGCGCATGCTCAGCCTCGACAACGTGTTCTCGCCCGACGAGCTGAGGGACTGGGCGGTCAAGGCGCAGAACGCGGCGGGCCGCCCGGTGTCATGGCTGAGCGAGCTGAAGATCGACGGACTGGCCATCAGCCTGCGCTACGAGGACGGCGTGCTCACGTCGGCGGCGACCCGCGGCGACGGGCGCGTGGGCGAGATCGTGACCGAGAACGCGCTGCGCGTGGCCGGGATCCCGCGCGAGCTCGCCGGAGAGGGGCACCCCGCCCTGGTGGAGGTGCGCGGCGAGGTGTTCATCCCCGTCGCGGCGTTCGAGAACCTCAACCGCCTGCAGGGCGAGTATCGCGAGCGCGCGGTCGCGGAGGCGCGGGAGCGCGCGTCCGGGCGTCGCGGCGGCCGGGGGTTCGACGAGGAGAAGGCGGAGCAGGCGGCGGCGCGGCGCTTCCCCGCGTTCGCCAACCCGCGCAACGCGGCCAGCGGCGGGCTGCGGCAGCAGATCGAGAAGAAGTCGGGGCTCGAGCTCGAGGCCGGCCGCGCGCGCATCGCCGCCCTCGCGCTGTACGTGCACGGCATCGGCGCCTGGCCCGACCCGCCGGTCGCCGCACAGAGCGAGGTGTACGAGCTGCTGGCATCCTGGGGGCTGCCCACCTCGCCCTACTACAAGGTCGAGCCGTCCGTCGACGGCGTGCTCGCCTACGTCGCCCACTACGGCGAGCACCGCCACGACGTCGAGCACGAGATCGACGGGGTGGTCGTCAAGATCGACGAGCTCGCGCTCCACGACGAGCTCGGCGCGACCAGCCGGGCGCCCCGCTGGGCCATCGCCTACAAGTACCCGCCCGAGCAGGTCAACACGCGGCTGCTCGACATCGTCGTGTCGGTCGGCCGGACCGGCCGCGCCACCCCGTTCGCCGTGATGGAGCCCGCCCGCGTGGCCGGCAGCGTCGTGCGTCAGGCGACCCTGCACAACCAGGACGTCGTGAAGGTCAAGGGTGTCCTCATCGGCGACACGGTCGTGCTCCGCAAGGCCGGCGACGTCATCCCCGAGGTACTGGGGCCCGTGGTGGAGCTGCGCGACGGCACCGAGCGGGCGTTCGTCATGCCCGCGGACTGCCCCGAGTGCGGCACCCCCCTCCGGCCCGCGAAGGAGGGCGACATCGACCTGCGCTGCCCGAACGCGCGGTCCTGCCCCGCGCAGGTGCGAGGCCGCGTCGAGCACATCGGCTCGCGCGGAGCGCTCGACGTCGAGGCCCTCGGCGAGGTCACCGCGGCCGCCCTCACGCAGCCCGAGGTCCCGGAGCGCCCGCCGCTGGACACCGAGGCGGGCCTGTTCGACCTCACCGTCGAGCAGCTCGTCCCGATCGAGGTCGTCGTCCGCGACGCCGAGACGGGGGAGCGCAAGGTCGACCCCGACACCGGTGAGCTCGTGCGTCGCACCCCCTTCCAGAAGCTCGGCCCGGCGACGTACCCGCCCGGCGCCGAGGACCTCGACGCGGCGGAGCGCCGTCGCCGCGGCATCCGCAAGGACTTCCGCGAGGTGCGGCCGTCCGAGCAGGCGACCAAGCTCGTCGCCGAGCTCGAGAAGGCGAAGACGAAGGACCTCTGGCGTCTGCTGGTGTCCCTGAACATCCGCCACGTCGGCCCCGTCGCCGCCCGCGCGCTGGCGCAGTGGTTCGGATCCCTGGATGCCATCCGGGCGGCCTCGCGCGACGAGCTCGCGTCCGTCGAGGGTGTGGGCGGGATCATCGCCGACGCGGTCATCGACTGGTTCGAGGTCGACTGGCACCGCGAGATCGTGGACCGGTGGCAGTCGGCGGGAGTGCGCTTCGCCATCCCGGGCCACCCCGGTCCCGGGGCGGCGGCCGCAGCGGGCGGCGTGCTCGCGGGTCTGACGGTCGTGGCGACCGGGTCGCTCGACGGGTACACCCGTGAGGGCGCGCAGGAGGCCATCATCGCCGCCGGCGGCAAGGCGGCCTCGAGCGTGTCCAAGAAGACGGACTTCGTCGCGGCCGGTCCCGGCGCCGGGTCGAAGCTCGCGAAGGCCGAGGAGCTGGGCCTGCGGATCCTGGATGCCGCCCAGTTCCGCGTCCTCGTCGAGAAGGGCCCCGCGGCGCTCGACGACGGCGCGGACGCGGACGCGTCCGAGGCGATCACGCCCGCGGACGACAGCGATAGCTGAGCGCACGAGAAAGGGCGGGGCATCGCCCCGCCCTTTCGTGGTCGTCCGGCTCAGCCCTCGCAGGCGGTCCCGGCCTGGGTGAAGCTGTCCTGCAGTGCGGTGATCTGGTCGCCCAGGCCGCTCGCGGTGTTCGGGTCGGCGAGGACGCCGTCGAGGAAGGTCACGTACTCCTGGAGCTGGGTGCTGGCCTCCTGGGCCAGCGGTGCGACCTCGGCGTTGGTGATCTGCGCGAAGTCGGTCTCGACCTTGTCGGCGAGCGTCTTGAACGTCGCGATCGCCGTCTCCGGGTCCGACGTGGCGATGTCGCTGCTGGCCTGCGAGACGTCGGTGAACGACGTGATGATGATCTGGCAGGCGTCGTCCTTGGACTGCCCGCCTTCCGGCGCGGTCGTCTCCGCGCTCTCGGTCTCGGCGACCGCGGTGGGCGTCGAGGAGGGTGCGTCGCTCGTCTCCGAGGCGGTCGACGGCGACCCGCCGCCGGTGCACCCGGTGAGCAGGAGCAGGGCCGAGGCGGCGATGAGAGCGAGCGGCGTGCGCATGGTGGTCATGTGAGTCCCCACTGGTGATGGCCGGGTCCCGAGGCGGCCCGGTGCCTCCACCGTAGCGAGGATGCGCCCGCCGGCCGTGCACCGCGCTCAGCTGCGCGCGAGGCTCTCCCGCACCTGGCGGCGCTGCACCTTGCCGATGAGCGACCGCGGCAGCTCGTCGACGAGCACGATGCGCCGCGGCACCTTGTACGGGGTCAGGATGCCGCGCGCGAACGTCCGCACCGCCTCGACGTCCAGCTCGCCGGGGGTCGAGGGCACGACCGCCGCGACGACCTCCTCGCCGGAGTGCTCGCTCGGGAGTCCGACGACCGCGACGTCCGCGACGCCGGGGTGCTGCCGCAGGACGTTCTCGACCTCGGTCGGGGCGACGTTGAAACCGCCCGTGATGATCAGCTCCTTGATGCGGTCGACGACGCGGACGAACCCGCCGTCGTCGATCGTCACGATGTCACCGGTCCGGAACCATCCGTCGACGAAGACGGCCTCGGTCTCGTCGGGCTTGCCGTAGTAACCCGAGAACACCTGCGGCCCGCGCACGAGCAGCTCGCCGCGGGCGCCGGGCTCGACGTCGATGCGCGGGTCCTCCGGGTCCACGACGCGGCATTCGGTGCCCGGCAGAGGCAGACCGACCGTGCCCGGGACGCGGTTGTCGGCGACGGGATTGGCCATGAGGACGGGCGAGCACTCGCTCAGGCCGTACCCCTCGACCAGGTACCCGCCGGTCGCGGCCTCGAACGGCACGACGACCTCGTGGGGCAGGGCCATGGCTCCCGAGATCGCCACCTGCGTGCCCTCGAGCGAGACGCCCTTCTCGCGCGCGGCGGCCAGGAGGCGTTCGGCGATGGGCGGGACCAGCGGCAGGAGGGTGGCCGGATGCCGCTTGGTCACGGCCAGCACGAGGTCCGGGTCGAACTTGGGGAAGAGCACGAGGCGCGCGCCCATCGACATCGCGAAGGTGAGGCACAGCGTCAGTCCGTACGCGTGGAACATCGGCAGCACGGCGTACACGACGCATCCCTGGCCGCGCACGATCGACGGCGTCCACGCGCGCGCCTGCGCGGCGTTCGCCAGCAGGTTCGCGTGCGTCAGCATCGCCCCCTTCGGCGCGCCCGTCGTCCCGCTCGTGTACTGGATGATCGCGAGGTCGGACGCGACGGGACGGGGGTGCGTCGCCGGGAGAGGATCGTGGCCCACCAGGTCCTCCCAGGCGACGGCTCCCGACGTCGGCTCCGTGAGTGCGGCGCGGGCCTCGCGCGCCTTCGCGACGGGCAGGCGGAGCGCAAGCCGCGTGCGCAGCGGCATGGCCCGGGTCACGTCGACGGAGACGAGCGTGCGCAGCCGGAGGTCGGCGGGGAAGTCCTGCACCGTCGCGACGACCTTGCTCCACACGACGGCGTGCTTCGCGCCGTGGTCCTCGAACTGCTTCCGCAGCTCGCGCGCGGTGTAGAGCGGGTTGTGCTCGACGACGACGGCGCCCAGGCGCAGGATCGCGTAGAAGGCGACGATGTGCTGCGGGCAGTTCGGCAGGACGAGGGCCACCGGGTCGCCGGCGCGGACGCCGTGCGCCGCGAGAGCCGCCGCGGCGCGCGCGATCTGCTCCGACAGGGCGGTGTAGCTGGTCTCCCGGCCGAAGAACTCCAGCGCGGGAGCGTCCGGGTAGTCCCGGGCGGAGGCGTCGACGATGTCGAGGAGCGAACCGGTCTGCTCGTCGAGGTCGACGGGGACGCCGTCGGCGTAGCTGTTGGTCCAGGGGCGCGGCGGATCGAAGCTCGTCACTCCGTCAGCCTAGGGCGGACCCTCCGCGGCCCGGCCGGGCCCCGCGCGTGTCGTCCCCACCTGTTCGCCGTCCGTTCGCCCGACCGCACGCCGACGGCCGGCGGCGTGCGCCGTCGCGTCCCGGGGCGCGTCCCGGCGCGCTGCCGCGCGCGAACTAGACTTGCCGGGTGTCTGAAATCACCCCTGATCTCGTGCGCCATCTCGGTGTGCTCGCCCGGATCCAGTTGAGCGACGAGGAGGTCCAGAGCCTCACCGGCCAGCTGGATGCCATCGTCGACAACATCGCCAAGGTGTCGGAGGTGGCCACCCCCGACGTCGTCGCGACGAGCCACCCGATCCCGCTCGAGAACGTCTTCCGCCCCGATGTCGTGGGCGACACGCTCACGCGCGAGCAGGCGCTGCAGAACGCGCCGGATCAGGCCGACGGCCGGTTCCGCGTGACCGCGATCCTGGGAGAAGAGCAGTGACCGACCTCACCCGCCTCACCGCCGCCGAGCTCGCGGCCGCCCTGACCGCGTCCGACGTGTCGAGCGTGGAGGCCACGCAGGCCCACCTCGACCGCATCGCCGCGGTCGACGGCGACGTCCACGCGTTCCTGCACGTCAGCGACCACGCCCTCGAGGTCGCCGCCGACATCGACCGTCGCCGTGCGGCGGGGGAGCAGCTCGGCGAACTCGCCGGCGTGCCCCTCGCGGTCAAGGACGTGCTCGTCACCACCGACATGCCCTCGACCAGCGGATCCAAGATCCTCGAGGGTTACATGTCGCCGTACGACGCGACCGTGGTGGCGCGCTCCCGCGCCGCCGGTCTCGTCCCGCTCGGCAAGACCAACATGGACGAGTTCGCCATGGGATCGTCGACCGAGTTCTCGGCGTACGGTCCCACCCGCAACCCGTGGGACCTCGACCGCATCCCGGGCGGCTCCGGCGGAGGCTCGGCCGCCGCCGTCGCCGCGTTCGAGGCGCCGCTGGCGCTCGGCTCGGACACGGGCGGGTCGATCCGTCAGCCGGCCCATGTCACCGGCACGGTCGGCGTCAAGCCCACCTACGGCGGCGTGAGCCGATACGGGGCGATCGCCCTGGCATCCAGCCTCGATCAGGTCGGACCGGTCACGCGCACCGTCCTCGACGCCGGGCTCCTCCACGACGTCATCGGCGGGCACGACCCGCACGACTCCACGTCGCTGTCGGACTCTTGGCCGTCGTTCGCCGCCGCCGCGCGCGAGGGCGCGACCGGCGCGGTGCTGAAGGGGCTGAAGGTCGGCGTCATCCGCGAGCTCGATGACCGCGGCTTCCAGAAGGGCGTCTCCGACTCGTTCCGCGCGTCGCTCGCGGCCATGGAGGCGCAGGGCGCGGAGATCGTCGACATCAGCGCTCCGCACTTCGAGTACGGCGTCGCCGCCTACTACCTGATCCTGCCGGCCGAGGCCTCGAGCAACCTGGCGAAGTTCGACTCCGTCCGCTTCGGCCTCCGTGTGACGCCGCAGGGCGCCCCGACGGTCGAGAACGTCATGGCCGCCACGCGCGACGCCGGATTCGGTCCCGAGGTCAAGCGCCGCATCATCCTCGGCACCTATGCGCTGTCGGCCGGGTACTACGACGCCTACTACGGCAGCGCGCAGAAGGTCCGGACGCTCATCCAGCAGGACTTCGACGCGGCCTTCGCGGAGGTCGACGTCATCGCGACGCCCTCCGCGCCGACCACGGCGTTCCGTCTCGGCGAGAAGATCGACGATCCGCTGCAGATGTACCTCAACGACGTCACCACCATCCCGGCGAACCTCGCCGGGGTGCCGGGCATCTCCATCCCCAGCGGCCTCGCCGAGGAGGACGGCCTGCCCGTCGGCATCCAGTTCCTCGCTCCCGCCCGGGAGGACGCGCGTCTCTACCGGGTCGGCGCGGCGCTCGAGGCCCTGCTGGTGGACCAGTGGGGCGGGCCCCTGCTGGACAAGGCCCCCTCTCTCACGAACGGAGCGACGCGCTGATGGCGAAAGACGCCCTGATGGACTTCGACGAGGCGCTCGAGATGTTCGAGCCCGTCCTCGGCTTCGAGGTGCACGTCGAGCTGAACACCGCGACCAAGATGTTCTCGGCCGCGCCCAACCCCGCGAACGAGGCGCACCACGGCGCCGAGCCGAACACCCTCGTCGCGCCGGTCGACATGGGACTCCCGGGCGCCCTGCCGGTCGTGAACCAGGAGGCGATCCGCTCCTCGATCAGCCTGGGCCTCGCGCTCGGCTGCTCGATCGCGCCGTCGAGCCGGTTCGCGCGGAAGAACTACTTCTACCCCGACCTCGGCAAGAACTACCAGATCTCGCAGTACGACGAGCCGATCGCCTTCGAGGGCTCCGTCGAGGTCGAGCTCGAGGACGGCACCATCGTCACCGTGCCGATCGAGCGCGCTCACATGGAGGAGGACGCCGGCAAGCTCACCCACATGGGGGGTTCGACGGGTCGCATCCAGGGCGCGGAGTACTCGCTCGTCGACTACAACCGCGCGGGCGTCCCGCTGGTCGAGATCGTCACCAAGCCGATCTTCGGCGCGGAGCACTCCGCACCGGCGCTGGCGAAGGCGTACGTCGCGACGATCCGCGACATCGTGCGCGCCCTCGGCATCTCGGAGGCCCGCCTGGAGCGCGGCAACCTGCGCTGCGACGCCAATGTCTCGCTCCGCCCCCGCGGCCAGGAGAAGCTGGGCACGCGCACCGAGACGAAGAACGTCAACTCGATGCGGTCGGTCGAGCGGGCGGTCCGGTACGAGATCCAGCGTCAGGCCGCCATCCTCGCCAAGGGCGGCACCATCACGCAGGAGACGCGCCACTGGCACGAGGACACCGGTCGCACCTCCCCGGGCCGCCCGAAGTCGGATGCCGACGACTACCGCTACTTCCCCGAGCCCGACCTGCTGCCGGTCGTCCCGGCGCCTTCGCTGATCGAGGAGCTGCGCGCCGCGCTCCCCGAGCCGCCGGCCGCGCGTCGTCGCCGTCTGAAGGGCGAGTGGGGCTTCACCGACCTGGAGTTCCAGGACGTCGCCAACGGCGGCCTGCTCGACGCGGTCGCCGACACCATCGCAGCCGGGGCCGCCCCCGCCGCCGCCCGGAAGTGGTGGACCGGCGAGATCACCCGCGTCGCGAACGCGCAGGAACGGGATGCCGCCGGCCTCGTCTCGCCCGAGAACGTCGCCGCGCTGCAGAAGCTCGTCGACGCGGGCACGCTGACCGACAAGCTCGCGCGCCAGGTGCTCGAGGGCGTCATCGCCGGCGAGGGCACCCCGCAGGAGGTCGTCGACGCGCGCGGTCTCGCCGTCGTGTCGGACGACGGGGCGCTCATCGCGGCCATCGACGAGGCCCTCGCGGCCCAGCCGGACGTCCTCGCGAAGATCCGGGACGGCAAGGTGCAGGCCGCCGGTGCCGTCATCGGCGCGGTCATGAAGGCCATGAAGGGCCAGGCCGACGCCGCGCGCGTACGCGAGCTCGTGCTGGAGCGCGCCGCCGCCCAGTAGCCGACCCCGGATGCCACGACCCCCGCCGTTACGCGGCCAGGGGCCGTGGCATCCGTCGTTCCCGCCCCTGTCGCCGGTGTCGGGGCCGGCGTCGGGGCCGATGTCGGAGGCCCGGGGGAGAATGGATGCCATGGGTCGGGGTGACGGGACAGGGCGGCTCGTGTCGCCGCCCGGCGCCGACGACACCGGCACCGGCATCCTGCACGTCGACATGGACGCCTTCTTCGCGTCCGTGGCCGTGCTGGACGATCCCTCCCTCGCGGGCAAGCCGCTCATCATCGGCGGGTCCGAGGGGCGCGGCGTCGTGTCGAGCGCGTCGTACGAGGCGCGGCGGTACGGGGTGAAGTCGGCGATGCCGGTGGCGATCGCGCTGCGGCTCTGCCCCACGGCGATCGTCGTGAACCCGCCGTACTCCCGCTACACGGAGATGTCGCGGCAGGTGATGGCGATCTTCGAGTCGGTGACCCCCCTGGTCGAGCCGCTCTCGATCGACGAGGCGTTCCTGGACGTGCGCGGCGCCCGTCGTCTCTGGGGCAGCCCGGGGACCATCGCGCGCGGCCTCCGCGCGCGCGTCCAGGCCGAGACCGGGCTGACGTGCAGCATCGGCGTGGCCGCGACCAAGCACGTCGCCAAGATGGCCTCCACCATCTCCAAGCCCGACGGTCTGCTCATCGTCTCGGCGGCGAACACCGACCGGTTCCTCCGCCCCCGCTCCGTACGCGCTCTCTGGGGCGTCGGGCCGAAGGCGGCCGAGGCGCTGGAGTCCCGCGGCATCCGGCTCATCTCCGACGTCATCGACACTCCGCGGCATGCGCTCGATCAGGTGCTGGGATCGGCGATGGGAGAGCGCATCTGGCACCTGGCGCGGGGGATCGACGCCCGCGAGGTCCACACGGGGCGGTCGGAGAAGAGCGTCGGACACGAGGAGACGTTCCACGCCGACATCTCCGACACGAGCACCCTTCACGTCGAGCTGCGCCGTCTCGCCGATCGCGTGGGCGCCCGCCTGCGCAAGCAGGACTACGAGGCCTCGACGATCTCCATCAAGGTCCGGTTCTCGGACTTCACGACGATCAGCCGGTCGCGGACGCTCCGCGAGCCGACGTCGGTGGGGCAGCGCATCGGCGATGCGGCGATCGAGCTGTTCGACGGCATCGACCGCCGGCAGGCGGTGCGCCTGGTCGGCGTGCGGGGCGAGAAGTTGCGGCCGGTGTCGGTGGCGGCGACCCTCTGGGACGACGACGCGGAATGGCGGCGGGTCGAGGGGGCGCTCGATGGCGCGACCGAGCGGTTCGGCCGGGGAGCCGTGACGCGGGGCTCGCTTCTCGGGCCGTCCCGGGGCGGCGGAGCCCTGCCGACCAACCCGCGACCGTCGTACGACCACTGACCGGCGCAGTCCGGCGGCGTACGGTGACCGGCGCGGAACCGCCTGGCGCGGCTCAGGGGTCGCCGGTGCGGGCGACGGAACCCCCTGTGCCGGGCGGGGACCGGCCGGTACGGTGAGTCCATGCCCAACATCGCATTGGAACTCGGCAAGCAGTCCACCAGCTTCGGCGTCACCGCCGCGTACGGCGAGCAGCAGGACGTCGACGGTGTGCGCATCGTCCCGGTCGCGCTGACCTGGGCGGGCTTCGGCGGCGGGTCCGACGAGCAGGGCAACGGCGGCGGCGGGGGCGGCGGCTACACCCTGCCGCTCGGCGCGTACGTCCGCCGCGGCGACGACCTGCGCTTCGAGCCCAACATCGTGTCGCTCCTGGCCGTCGGCGTCCCGTTCGTGTGGGTCGCCGGTCGCGCGCTCAGCCGTGTCATCCGCGCCCTCAAGAAGTAACGCCGCAGACCCCGTCGACACCGCGCTGACGCAGGCCGTCGGCGCGGTGCTCGCGCGTGTGCGGGCGGTGGGGGCCGCCAATCCCGTCGTCCTGGTCGACGGTCGGAGCGGGGCGGGCAAGTCCTCGCTGGCCCGCCGGATCGTCGCGGCCTGGCCGCGGCCGGGTCGTGTGCAGCTCGTCGCCCTCGACGACCTCTACCCCGGATGGGACGGCCTCGTCGACGGCGCCGAGTACGCGCGCGCCCAGGTCCTCGTCCCGCACGCGAAGGGGCTCATCGGGATCTGGGAGCGCTGGGACTGGGAGGCGGACGCGCGCGCCGAGGCCCACGCGGTCGATCCGGCGCTGCCGCTCATCGTCGAGGGGGCGGGGGTTCTCACCTCAGCCTCGGCGCCGCTGGGCGACGTCACCGTGTGGGTGGACGCGCCGACCGCCGTCCGCCGGCGACGGGGGCTGGACCGCGACGGGGACACGTACCGTCCGCACTGGGACCGCTGGGCCGCGCAGGAGGATGCCCACATCGCGGCGCACGCGCCGGCATCCCTCGCCTCCCTCGTCATCGAGGTGCCCTGACCCCTGGGCTCACGGGGTCGGGCGTCGGCCGGGGGAGGAGATGTCGCGGCGGGAGGATCCCCGGGGCCTGGATGCCGCCTCCTCAGGCCGCATCCCCTCCCTTCCCCGACGCGGGTCGGCGTCAGCCGGGGGAGGAGATATCGCGACGGGAGGATCCCAGGGCCTGGATGCCGCCTCCTCAGGCCGCATCCCCTCCCTTGCCCGACGCGGGTCGGCGTCGGCCGGGGGAGGAGATGTCGCGACGGGAGGATCCCCGGGGCCTGGATGCCACCTCCTCAGGCCGCATCCCCTCCCTTCCCCGACGCGGGTCGGCGTCGGCCGGGGGAGGAGATATCGCGACGGGAGGATCCCTGGGCCTGGATGCCGCCTCCTCAGGCCGCATCCCCTCCCTTCCCCGACGCGGGTTCAGCGCTCGTCGAGCACGCGGACGAGGCCGTCCAAGCGGTAGCCGACCCAGTCGTAGATCCCGAAGCGGGGATCGTCCGGACGGTGATCGTCCTCGTCCTGGATGCCGAGCCGCTCGGCCAGCACGAGGCGCACGGCCGAGAGGGTCCGCATCCAGGCCATGGCCTCCAGCTCGCTGAGGGCGACGGCGATCGTCGTATCCGCATCGCTGTCGGGGTCGACGGCGACCCCGTCCGTCGCGAGCGTGGACAGCAGGGTCCGCGCGTCCTCCGCCCGGCGCGCGAGCATGTCGTCTCCGGTGAGGCGGCGGAACTCGCGGCTCGCCTCCGGGTCGTCGGGGTAGGCGTCGGGGAGCAGGCGCGCGACCGCCGGGTCGTCGGTCTCGCGGGTCGAGCCCACGAGGTCGGCGAACTGGCCGACCAGGCCGGCGAGGTGGAGCGCCTCGAGATGACTGATCTCGAGGACGACGATGCGGTCGTTCATGCGGGGTCCTTCCGGACGGTGGCCCAGAGGCCGTAGTCGTGCATCGCGTGCACGTGCGCCTCCATGACCTCGCGCGGTCCGCGGGCGACGACGGCGTGCCCGTCGTGGTGCACGGCGAGCATCAGCCGCTCGGCCGTGGCGGCGTCGAACCCGAAGTAGGTGCGGAAGACGTGCGAGACGTAGCTCATGAGGTTGACGGGGTCGTTCCAGACGACGGTCTGCCACGAGGAGGGCGGGACGGATGCCAGCTCCTCGAGATCGTCGACCTCGATGTCCGGTGTGGCCAGGCCGGCCATCACGCCCACCCGAGCTCGTGCAGTCGGGCGTCGTCGATGCCGTAGAAGTGGGCGATCTCGTGCACGAGGGTGGTGTGCACCTCGTCGCGCAGCTCGTCCTCGTCGTCGCAGGCGGCGAGATGCGGCTCGCGGTACACGATGATGCGGTCCGGCAGCTCGCCGCCGCCGTAGCGCTCGCGCTCGGTGAGCGCCCACCCGTCGTACAGCCCGAGCAGGTCGAGCGAGCCGTCCTCGGGCCGGTCCTCGACGACGAAGACGACGTTGTCGAGACCGGCGACCATCTCCTCGGGCAGACGGTCCAGCTCGTCCGCGACGAGACGCTCGAACGCATCGGCATCCAGGTCCAGGCCCGGGCGCTCTGCGACCTCGTCGTCCATGCGAGCCCTTTCACGGCCGGTCTGCGGGAGGGATGCCACGGCCCCGACGCGGCGGAACACCCTCCTGATTCTACGGGGGTGGGAGGGGGTGGCATCCGGAGACGACGAAGGCCCGGCGAGACGGATCTCGACCGGGCCCTCGTACAAGGCTGGGGTGGCTAACGGGACTTGAACCCGCGACCCCCGCGACCACAACGCGGTGCTCTACCAACTGAGCTATAGCCACCATGTTCCCGCTCGCGCGGACAACTGAACGATTATGTCACACGTTCGAGGAGAACGACGACACGACGGCGCTGGCCGCGGCGCGCGCCTCGTCGCTCGTGGGGCCCGGCTGGGGCACGAACACGGCCTGTCGGTAGTAGGCCAGCTCGCGGATGGACTCGCGGATGTCGGCGAGCGCGCGATGGCCGCCGTTCTTGGCGGGGGCGTGGATGTAGGCGCGGGTGTACCAGCGGCGCGAGAGCTCCTTGATGCTCGACACGTCGATGCTCCGATAGTGCAGCCACCGGTCGATGCGGGGCATGTACTTGGCCAGGAACATCCGGTCGGTGCCGATCGTGTTGCCCGCCAGCGGCGCCTTGCCCTCGAGCGGGGCGAACCTCTGGATGTACTCCAGCGCCTGGAACTCGGCGTCCGCGAGGCTGACGCCGTGCGGGATCTCGTCGAGGAGTCCGGAGGACCGGTGCATCTCGGTGACGAACTCGCCCATGTTCGCCAGGGCGGAGTCGTCGGGCTTGATGACGATCTGGAAGCCGGGGTCGAGCACGTTCAGCTCGAAATCGGTGACGACGATCGCGATCTCGACGAGCTCGTCGACGTCGAGGTCGAGTCCCGTCATCTCGCAGTCGATCCAGACGAGCCGGTCGTTCTCGGAGGGTCCTACCATCCCGCCATCCTATCGACGGGGGTGCGGCGGGGGATCGGTCCCCCAGACACGATTCGAACGTGTGACCGGCGGATTAGAAGGCCGCTGCTCTATCCACTGAGCTACTGGGGGTCATCGACAGGATATCGCGACCGCGACGCCCGTCCGGGAACGCCCTGGCGGGAGCGCGATCGACGGCGTAGCCTCCGGCCATCACCGAAGGAAGGAGCAATCGATGTCGCAGACCGCCACCTCCCGCGTCTGGGTCGCCTACGGCCCGGCGGGCGTCGTCGGGAAGATCCAGAGGGATGCCGAGGGCTACGCCGTCCACATGGCGGGCAAGCCCGACCGGCTCGGGGTGTACCCGACGATCGAGATCGCGAAGAGCGCCCTGCACGCGCACCTCAAGCCGGGCAGCGACCGGCCGGAGTTCCGCGCGCACTGAGCGCCGCGTCAGACCCGGGCCGGACGGCGAGGACGCCGCGCCGGCTCGGGGATGGCGAGCAGCGGCAGGGCCACGTGCACGAGCGGGCCGATGCCGAGTGCGAACACCACGGTCCCGATCCCGACCGTGCCGCCCAGCAGCCAGCCCAGCGCGAGCACGGACCCCTCGACGACGAGGCGGCACGCCCAGATGGGCCAGCCGAACCGCCCGTGCAGTCCGGTCATCAGCCCGTCGCGCGGCCCCGGTCCGAAGCGTGCGCCGATGTAGAGACCGGATGCCGCCGCCACGAGCACGACCCCGGCGACGAGCATCGCGGCCTGCATCCACAGCTGGTCGGGTCTCGGCAGAACGCCGAGGGCGACCTGCATGCTCGTGCCCACGAGGAGGATGTTGGCGATCGTGCCGACGCCCGGCTTCTGCCGGAGCGGGATCCACAGCAGCAGCACCCCCAGGCCCACGATGTTCGTGATCCACCCCACCCCGACGCCCGTGACGCGCGACAGCCCCTCGGCGAAGACGGTCCAGGGGTCGACGCCGAGTCCGGCGGCGACGGTCAGGGCGCATCCGGTGCCGTAGAGGACGAGTCCGACGACGAGATGCAGGATGCGGCGGGTCATGAGAGAAGCCAATCAGAGGATTGGCTTTCCACATGGATGCCAATTCCCCTAGCGTGGCCGCATGGACTCCCGCATCTCGGCCCGATCGCTCGGCGCGCACCTCGGGGGGTGGCGGGGGAGCGGCCCCGCCTACGAGGCGCTCGCGGACGCGATCCGTCTGCTGTGCCTGGACAACCGCATCGCCCCGCGGACCGTGCTGCCCGCGGAGAGGGAGCTCGCCGCGGCCCTCGGCGTGAGCCGCACCACGGTCGCGGCGACCTACCGCAGCCTGCGCGACACGGGCCACATCGAGAGCCTGCGCGGCAGCGGGAGCGTCACGCTTCCCCTCCGGCGGTCCGGGCCGGTCCGCAACACGCCCGGACTGGATGCCACCGCGATCGACCTGCAGCAGGCGAGCCCGGCCGCCTGGCCCGGTCTGCCCGCGGTGATGACGGAGGTCGCGCAGCAGGCGGCGTCGCTGGTCTCGCGCAGCGGCTACGACGTCATCGGCGCCCCCGCCCTGCGGGACGCCGTCGCCGCGCGGTACAGCGCCCGTGGCATCCCGACCTCTCCGGACGAGGTCCTCATCACCACGGGTGCGCAGAGCGCGATCCATCTGCTCGCGTCGGTGCTCGTCGGGCGCGCCGACCGGGTGCTGATGGAGACGCCGACGTATCCCCACGCCGCGGAGGCGTTCCGACAGGGCGGGGCGCGCCTGGTCGGCGTACCCGTGGACGTCGACGCCGGGTGGGACCTGGACCGTGCGACGCAGGCCTTCGCCCGCACCCACCCGACGCTCGCCTACCTGATGCCCGACTTCCAGAACCCCACCGGACGGTCGATGTCGGCGGCGGAGGTCGATGCTTTCGTCGCCGGAGCCGAGGCGTCCGGGACGGTCCTCGTCCTCGATGAGACCACCGCCGATCTCGCGATCGACCGCCCGAGCGCCCCGGTGCCGTTCCCGACCGGGGTCCGGACGGTGCGGATCGGCTCGCTGGGGAAGACGGTGTGGGGCGGGCTCCGCGTCGGGTGGGTGCGCGCGGACGCCGACGTCGTCCGCCGCCTCGCGAGCGGCCGGCCCGTCCACGACCTGGGGACGCCGGAGTTCGAGCAAGCGGTCGCGACGGCGCTGCTGCCCCGCCTCGACGAGATCACCGCCCAGCGCGGGCAGGTGCTGCGCGAGGGCCGCGACGCCCTCCGCTCGGCCCTGCAGCGCCGGTTCCCCGAGTGGACCGTGCCGTCCGCGGCGGGCGGGGTGTCGCTGTGGGTGAACATCGGCGAGCCTGTCAGCGGCCCGCTCGTGATGAACGCCCGCAGCCGCGGCCTGTACCTCTCGGCGGGGTCGCGCTTCGCGATCGACGGCGGCCACGACCGGCGGCTGCGGGTGCCGTTCACCGCCCCCGCCGAGACGCTCGTGCGCGCGGTGGACCTGCTGCGGGACGCGTGGGACGACGTCCGTGCCGGCAGTCGCGCCGGCGCGCCGGACGATCTGGCGGCGGTGGTCTGACGAGCGCGGCGGTGGTCTGACGGGCGCGGCGGTGGTCTGACGGGCGCGGCGGTGGTCTGACGAGCGCGGCGGTGGTCTGACGGGCGCGGCGCTGCCGGGTGCCGCGGTCGGTCGTCGCGGCCGTCAGCGTGTGTAGCGCAGGCACTCCAGCGCGTCCGACGACGACCAGAACTCGCCGAGCGCACGGAACCGTCCGCTGGCCGAGTGGAAGCGCTCGGCGGCGTAGCGCCAGTCGCCGTCGGTCGCGATCGCGCGGATGTGACCGACGACCACTCCCCGCGGATCGGCGATGCGCCAGAGTCCTGCTGCCACGTGCGTCATCCGGCCCCACCCGGACAGGCGCGGAGCCGGTGCGGGGTCGTTCCAGAGTGCGGTGCTCATGCGGAGAACGTAGCGCCGACCTCCGACATCGCCGCGGGTGCGCCGGAGGCCACCTCTCCTCCTCAACCAGCCGATTCGGCGACGCGTCCCCGAAGCGGCCGATCCGGCCCTCTCCGCGGTTCCGCCCCCGCGCATCATGGACGCCACCCCGGCGCTCGGAGGGCACTCGAGCGCCGGGGCATCGACCCGCAGAGAGGACACATCATGAGCGACACCATCACCATCGTCGGCAACATCGTCAGCGACCTGGAGGAGCGGACGACCCGGGGCGGCGACGCGGTCGCGGCCTTCCGCGTCGCGTCGGGCGAGCGCAAGTACGACCGCGACCGCGGCGAGTGGATCGACGTCCACACGAACTTCTACTCGGTCTCGGTCTTCGGCGAGCTCGGCCGTCACGCGCTGGCTTCGCTGCGCAAGGGACAGCGTGTGCTCCTGACGGGGCGGCTCCGTCTGCGCGAGTGGGAGACGGATGCCAAGCGCGGCGTGAGCGCCGACATCACGGCATCCGCGATCGGACACGATCTGCGCTGGGGCGTGACGAGCTTCGACCGCCCGCGGACGGCCGCACCGACGACCTCGGACCCGTCCCCCGAGCGCCAGGAGGACGCATGGGCGGTGCCCGACATCGGCGCGGCCGAGGGGCTCGGCGACGGCGACCTCAGTGCGTCCGCCCCCGGACCGATCGACGGCGCCGTCGCGGACGCACCGTCGGAGACGCCGACGGCGGAGCCGGCCCTGGTCGGTCACGCGGACGCGCAGCCGTTCTGAGGAGCGCTCGGGTTGTTCGTAGACTCGAGCGCGTGACGACCACGACCGCTCGCCTCGCCGGCGCCCTGGCGATCGCGGCCACCCTCGCGCTCTCCGGCTGCGCCCCCGAGCCCGCACCGGTGCCCACGCCCACCTCCTCCTCGGAGGCGAGCACGGCACCGACGGAGTCGGCGGCGCCGGCAGCGCCGGCCCTCGTTCCCGGAGGGTCGGCCGCCGACAACCTGCCCTTCTTCACGCAGATCGTCGCAAGCGTCTGGGCGGGCGACGGCCGCAGCGCCGGCCGGTCCTACATCGACGCGCTCACGGCCGGCGGGTTCGACAAGGCCGCGATGCAGGTCACCGAGGACACCTCGACGGTGGGCAACGCGGCCGAGAGCATCCAGTTCTCGGTCCGCTGGGGCGAGGACTGCCTCATCGGCCAGGTCGGGCCGGCCACGGGGGACCCTGTCACGACGGTCGTCGGGGGGCTGCCCTCCGGCGGGTGCCTGATGGGGCAGACGCGCCCCATCGACTGGTGACCTGACCGGCGGAGGCGGACGACGGGGCGACCCGCCCTAGACTGGACAGGTTATGGCGGAATATATCTACTCCATGGTCCGCGCGCGCAAAGCCGTGGGCGACAAGGTCATCCTCGACGACGTCACGATGGCGTTCCTCCCCGGCGCCAAGATCGGCATGGTCGGGCCCAACGGTGCGGGCAAGTCCACGATCCTGAAGATCATGGCCGGCCTCGACACCCCCTCGAACGGCGAGGCGAAGCTCAGCCCCGGCTTCTCGGTCGGCATCCTCATGCAGGAGCCGGAGCTCGACGACAGCAAGACGGTCCTGGAGAACATCCAGGACGGTGTGGCGATCAAGCCGAAGCTCGACCGGTTCAACGAGATCTCGGCCCTCATGGCCGATCCCGACGCCGACTTCGATGCCCTGCTGGCCGAGATGGGGACGCTGCAGGAGGAGATCGACGCGGCCGACGGCTGGGACCTCGACTCCCAGCTCGAACAGGCGATGGACGCGCTGCGCACACCGCCGGCGGACGCCTCGGTCGTCCCGCTCTCGGGTGGTGAGCGCCGCCGCGTCGCACTGGCGAAGCTCCTGCTGCAGAAGCCCGACCTGCTCCTGCTCGACGAGCCGACCAACCACCTCGACGCCGAGAGCGTGCTCTGGCTCGAGCAGCACCTCAAGGCGTACAAGGGCGCGGTCATCGCGATCACGCACGACCGGTACTTCCTCGACAACGTCGCGGAGTGGATCGCCGAGGTCGACCGCGGCCACCTCTACCCGTACGAGGGCAACTACTCGACCTACCTCGAGAAGAAGGAGCAGCGCCTCGAGGTTCAGGGCAAGAAGGACGCCAAGCTCGCCAAGCGCCTCAAGGAGGAGCTGGAGTGGGTGCGGTCCAACGCCAAGGGCCGTCAGGTGAAGTCCAAGGCGCGTCTCGCGCGCTACGAGGAGATGGCGGCGGAGGCCGAGCGCACGCGCAAGCTGGACTTCGACGAGATCCAGATCCCCGCGGGTCCGCGCCTGGGCAGCATCGTCATCGACGCCAAGAAGCTCGAGAAGAGCTTCGGCGACCGCTCGCTCATCAGCAACCTCAGCTTCAACCTCCCGCCGAACGGCATCGTCGGCGTCATCGGCCCGAACGGCGTCGGCAAGACGACGCTCTTCAAGACGATCGTCGGCCTGGAGCCGCTCGACGGCGGCACGCTCAAGATCGGCGAGACGGTCAAGATCAGCTACGTCGACCAGTCGCGCGCCAACATCGACCCGAACAAGACGCTGTGGGAGGTCGTCTCCGACGGTCTCGACATCATCACGGTCGGCAAGACCGAGATCCCCTCGCGCGCCTACGTGTCCAAGTTCGGCTTCAAGGGACCCGACCAGCAGAAGAAGGCCGGCGTGCTCTCCGGTGGTGAGCGCAACCGCCTGAACCTGGCGCTGACGCTCAAGGAGGGCGGCAACCTGCTGCTCCTCGACGAGCCGACCAACGACCTCGACGTGGAGACCCTGAGCTCGCTCGAGAACGCGCTGCTGGAGTTCCCGGGCTGCGCCGTGGTCATCACGCACGACCGGTGGTTCCTGGACCGCATCGCGACCCACATCCTCGCCTACGAGGGCACGGAGGAGAACCCGGACCAGTGGCACTGGTTCGAGGGGAACTTCGAGGCCTACGAGGCGAACAAGATCGAGCGTCTCGGTCCCGACGCCGCCAACCCGTCGCGGTCGAGCTACCGCAAGCTGACGCGCGACTGACGACCGTGTCCGACGAGAACGTCCCGCCCGCCGGCGAGGCGACCCACCGGGAGGGTCCGGCCACCGCCGGGCCCTCCCGTCTCCACGTCCCCATCCCGTTGCGGTGGGGCGATCTCGACGCGCTGGGCCACGTCAACAACACCTCGATGCTCAAGCTCCTCGAGGAGGCCCGTCTGCGCGCGTTCTGGCGCGGCGACGACGACGCGGCGGCCCTGCCCACGGCGGTCTTCGACATGTCGGTGCTCGAGAGCGGCGGGGAGCGGGCGACGCTCATCGCGCGGCAGGAGATCGAGTACCTGCGCCCCGTCCCGTACAGCCAGCGTCCCCTCGACGTGCGCATGTGGATCGGTGCGATGGGCGGCTCCAGCGCCGACATCTGCTTCGAGGTGTTCAGCCCGGTCGGTGCCGGGGAGCCGGTGCTCTACGCGCGGGCGACGGCGGTCGTCGTCCTCGTCGACACGGCCAGCGGCCGCCCCATCCGGTGGAGCGCCGCCGAGCGGGACGCCTGGGCGCCCTACGTCGGCGACCCCATCCAGTACCGTCGTCGCGGCTGAGCCCGCGGGCGCTGGTCATCCCCGCGGGTACGGGGCCCGCGGACCCGGGTCAGTCCCGCGGGACGCGGACCATGACCTCCTGCGCGACGCTGGCGACGAGCTCACCGGCGCGCGTGTAGATCCGTCCGGTCGACAGGCCGCGGCCGCCGCGGGCGTTCGGCGACTCCTGCACGTACAGCAGCCAGTCGTCCACGCGGGCGGGGCGGTGCCACCACATCGCGTGGTCGAGGCTGGCCACCTTGAGCCCCGGGAGGCTCCAGGCGATGCCGTGGGCCCGCATGATGGGCTCCTGGATCGTCAGGTCGCTCAAGTACGCCAGTGCGGCGCGGTGGACCGCGGGGTCGTCGGGAAGCGCCCGCCGCGCGCGCATCCAGACCGCCTGCCGCGGCACGTGCGCCCCCTCGACCTCGGTGTAGATCGGCGACGGCACGTGCAGCACGTCCACCGGACGGTCGGAGAACATGCGCCGGCTGAGCGGGTGGACGGCGGACGCGTCGAACGGGGGGAGCTCCTCGGGCGTCGGGACGCCCTCCGGCATCGGCTCGTGGTGCTCGAGGCCGGGATCCTCGTCCTGGAACGACGCGATCATCGAGAAGATCGGCACCCCCGCCTGGAACGCCTGCGTCCGGCGCGTCGAGAACGACCGTCCGTCGTGGATGCGGTCGACCGAGAACGTCAGCGCGTCCCGGGGGTCGCCGGGGCGCAGGAAGTACCCGTGCATCGAGTGCACGGCGCGCTCCGGAGGGAGGGTCCGGGATGCCGCGACGATCGACTGGGCGAGCACCTGGCCGCCGTAGACGCGCCCGAACGGCATGGGCTGCGACACGCCCGTGAAGATGTCCTCGGTCGTGCGGGCCCCGGCGTCGCGCAGGTCGAGCACGGTGAGCATTGCAGCGACGGGATCGACGTCGTCCGTCACGTCCCCTCCGGTCCCGGCGGAGCGGGCGTCCACCGCTTGCTAGTTTAGGGCGGGTGTCCGCGCGCCTGTTGTTCCCCGACCCGCAGGCGGCAGCCGACCTGCTCACCTTCTCCTCCCGGGCCGTGCGTCTCGGCGACGGGACCGTCCGGGTCCGCGCCCAGGGCGGCGTCCTGGTGACGACATCCGCCCCGCTGGCCCCGCGCGGGCTGCTCGACGCGACGCCGACCGTCCTGGGTCTGCGCGTCTCCGCCATCGACCCGGAGCTCGAATGCGACCTCGTCGTCGAGGCATCCGCTCTCCTGCCCGCCCCCGACGACGCCTCGGCCGTGGTCCTGCCCGCCACCGCCACGTCGCCGGCCTGGGCGGGGGTGTCCCCGCCCCGTGCGGGCTGGGAGACGGTGGATGCCGTGGATGCCGCGGTCCTGGCGCAGCGCGCGCAGTACGGCGTCGCCGCGGTGGCGGACGCCCTCCCGGCCGATGCGGGCGAGGACGTCGTCCGTGCGGTGCGGGCTCGCGTCTGGGGCGAGGCGGACGAGGCGCTCGGCGGCCTGCCCCTCGGCACCGCGTTCGCGGCCTTCGCGCTCGGATTCATCGCGGGGGCCGAGGAGGCGGTCGTCCGCCGGAGCGGCGCGTGGACGCGGGTCACCCTCCAGCGCGGTCACGTCCTCGTCCGCGGACCGGTGCGCTCCGGTCTGACGGCGGTGCGCGCGACCGGCACGGCCTGACGCGCTCACCGCCCGCACGCAGGTCGCTCATAGGAGCGTCCCCTACTCTCGACGGAAGCAAGGGGAGTACTCCCGCGCGGTGCGCTCGTCATCACGGATCCACGGTTGGGTCCCGGGCGCCCGGCCCGCAGGGCGGAGGAGACCTTGACGTCGCGGCCTCGGCCGCCGTCGAGAGGTACCCCCATGGCTTCGATCTCCCGTCTGTTCGGCATGGCGTCCCGCGCCGTCGAGAAGATGACCTCCGAGCAGGGCGGACAGCGCTCCGCCTCCCGGTCCCACGCCGCCGGCGGAGCGTCCGGTTCCCGCGACTGGCGCGACATGGTCCGCCAGGCGGCGGACGCCGTGACCGGCGACGGTCGCACGCGTCCGGACACCGCACCTCCCGCGGACCGCTACGCACCTCCGGCGCCGGGCACCACGCCCGGACGGTACGCGCCGCCGAGCGCCGCGGGCTCGACCGCGCCCCTCAGCCCCCAGGACAAGGCCGCGATCGCGCGGTACGACTACCTGCTGCGGACGGCCGACCCCGAGCAGGTCGAGCGCATGCACCGCGAGGCCTTCGAGCGACTGACGCCCGAGCAGCGTGCGCACGTCCGGGCCCGCATGGACGCGGAGCTGAGCCCGCACGAGCGTCCCCGATCCGACGCAGCCGGCGACCTCGCACTCACGGCCGCACGCACCGAGGCGCGCCGGCCGGGGCGGATGTCGACGCTGCTCGCCCGCGCAGGACGCGGCGGGCTCATCGGCGCCGGTGTGGTCGGTGCGGGCGGTCTGCTCGCCGCCGTGGCCGGCGGCGCGATCGTCAGCGCGGTCGCCGCGCCGCTGCTCGCGCAGGCCGGGCAGATGGGCGTCGACTTCGCGGGGATGGCCGAGGGCGTCGACCTCGAGGCGCTCGCCTCCGGTGCGGACCTCGGTGCCGTCGGCGACTGGGCCGGCGGCGCGCAGGACGCCGTCTCCGGCGTCGGCGACCAGGTCAGCGGGTTCGGCGAGCAGCTGTCGAACTTCGAGATCCCCGGACTGGGCGACTTCTTCGGCCGGTGACTTGGGCGTGTCGGGCGCCTGTCAGACCCGGCGGTCGGAACCGAGACCGTGACCCGCGGGGGTGTCGCGACGACACCCCGCGGGTCGCTCTCTCAGTCCGCCCGGTGAACGGACAGGCCGGGACCCGGCCGTCCGGTCTGCTGCGGACCGCCGCCGCGCGGCTCGAACGTGTTGACCATCGCGAAGGCGGCGCGCTCGAGGTAGTCCCACAGCGTCGCCTCCAGCACCGGCGGCAGGGCGATCTCGTCGACGGCGGCGCGCATGTGCGCCAGCCACCGGTCGCGCGCGTCGGGATCGACGTGGAACGGCATGTGGCGCATCCGCAGACGCGGGTGGCCACGCGTCTCGCCGTACGTGGTCGGCCCGCCCCAGTACTGCGCGAGGAAGAGTGTCAGCCGCTCCGCAGCCGGACCGAGGTCCTCCTCGGGGTACATCGGCTTGAGGACCTCGTCCTCGGCGACGCCGCGGTAGAACGCGTCGACCAGCCGGCGGAAGGTGTCCATGCCGCCGACCTGCTCGTAGAAGGTCACGGGCTCGGTCACGGGGTTCCCTCGGGGTCGGTCTCGTCCGCGCGGACGGCGGGCGGGGTGGGCTTCGGCGTGCCGGCGCCCGGCGCCGGCGGGGTCGGGACGGCCGTCGCGCCGGGGACGTCACCGGTGGAGGACGGGGATGCCGCGGTCTCCGTGCCGTCGTCCGCGTCGGAGAGCTTCACCTTACGCCGCCGCGGACGCCACACCGGCCGCTCCGGCGGGGCGGGCACGGGGGTGGGCTTGGTCTTCGGCGGGTTGGCGCCGCGGACGCGCTGCGCCCCTTCGAGGCCGGTGAGGATGATCGAGTTCAGGTGGGGGAGCGTCAGCCCCATCTCGTCGATGGCGCGCTTGAGCCGGACGCGCAGCTCGCGCGCGACGTCGTCCTTCGCGTTGGCCCGCGTCTTCATGACGAGACGGATGACGAGCGCGTCGCCGCTGACCGACTCGAGCCCCCACACCTCGGGCTGCTCGATGATGCGGGTGCGCCACTTGGCATCCTTCGCCAGGCCTTTCGCCGCGGTGAGCATGGCCTTCTCGACCTCGTCGATGTCGGCGTCCACGGGGACCGCGAGGTCGATGATGACGCGGGACCAGCCCTGCGACATGTTGCCGATGCGGGTGATCTCGCCGTTGCGGACGTACCAGAGCGTGCCGTTGACGTCACGGACGTGCGTCACCCGGACGCTGACGTACTCGACGATGCCGGTCGCCAGACCCAGGTCCACGACGTCGCCGATGCCGATCTGGTCCTCGGCGACGATGAAGATGCCGTTGAGCACGTCCTTGACGATGTTCTGCGCGCCGAAGCCGAGTCCGGCGCCGACGGCCGCGGTCAGCAGCGTGAGGGATGCCAGGGCATTGGGCGCGACGATCCCGGCGATCCAGACGAGCGCCACGACGACGAGGACGACGTTGACGATGTTCTGCAGGATTGTGCCGAGCGTGCGCGTGCGCTGCACCAGCCGCACGGCGGCCAGGGGCGATCGGTCCAGCGCCTGGGTGTCGTCGACGTTGGCCTTGTTCTTGGCGCCGTTGACGACACGGTCGACGACGCGGCGGATGATGCCGCGCAGGATCCAGGCGACGATGACCGTCCCGAGGACGACGCCGAGCACCTGCAGGAGGACGCCGCCGGCGGCGAGGAGGCGGTCGAGCAGCCAGGACCAGGCGGCGGAGTCGGCGAAGTCGCCGATGTCCTCCGGCGCGGTCGGCGTGGGGGAGGGGATGGTGGCGAGGGAAAGCATCCCTTGAATGCTAGCCAGCGGATCTTCGGTGACCGCTGAACGGGCGCGGAACGACGATGGCGGGCACCCCCTCCGGGGCGCCCGCCATCGCACGGGGGACGACTACTGCGCGTCGCGCTCCTGGACCGCCAGGGCCCGCTCGACGCCGGCCAGGTTCTCGCCGACGAGGCGGCGGAGCGCCGGTGCCGCGTCGGTGTGGGCCGCCAGCCAGGCCCGCGTGGCGTCGCGCAGGGCGGTGTTGGCCAGCGCCGCCGGGTAGAGCCCGACGATGAGGTACTGCGCGATCTGGTAGCTGCGCGACTCCCAGACGGGCAGCAGCATCGCGAAGTAGGGCTCGACGAACTCGGCGAGCACGTCGACGGTCGCCGGGTGCGTGAAACCGAGGGCGGCGGAGCGCACGATGGTGTTCGGGGCGTCGGTGCGCTCCACGAGGGCGTCCCAGGACTCCTGCTTCGCCTCGCGGGAGGGGAGCGCCGCCTTCGCCTGCGCGGCGAACTCGCCGCCCTTCGCCGTGTTGTCGGCCGCGCGTGCGGCGTCGATGTCGGCGGCGGTCACCGCACCGGCCGCGGCGAGCGACACGAGCAGCTGCCAGCTGAGGTCGGTGTCGATCTGCAGGCCGTCGAGCGTCGTGTCGCCGTCGCGCAGCGCGCGCACCGTCTCGGCGTGGGCGGGGGTGGATGCCGCCGACGCGAAGGCCGTCACGAACTGCAGCTGGCTGTCGCTGCCGGCCTCCGCGTTCCGCGCCAGCTCCCACAGGCCGTCGGCGACGCGGGTCCGCGCCGCGTCCCGCGTCTCGGGGGTGACGTAGGCGTTGGCGGCCAGCTGCAGCTGGGCCAGCGTCGTCCGCACCGTGGTCGACTCGGTCTCGGAGCCGATGTTCCGCAGGACCAGGTCGATGTAATCGGTCGCCGAGGCCTCGGCATCCCGGGTCTGGTCCCAGGCAGCGCCCCAGACGAGGGAGCGGGCCAGCGGGTCGGAGATGTCCTTGAGGTGGGCGATGGCCGTCGCGAGCGACCGCTCGTCGAGACGGATCTTCGCGTAGGCGAGGTCGTCGTCGTTGAGCAGGACGAGGTCGGGACGACGGATGCCGCGGAGCTCGGCGACCTCGGTCCGGTCGCCGTCGACGTCGAGCTCGACCTGGTGCACGCGCTCCAGCGCGCCGGACTCGGTCAGCGTGTAGAAGCCGACCCCCAGGCGGTGGGGACGGATGGTGGGGTAGTCGGCCGGCGCGGTCTGCACGATCGCGAAGCGCGAGAGCGTGCCGTCCGCCGCCTCCTCGATCAGGGGGGACAGGGTGTTGACGCCCGCGGTCTCCAGCCACTTCTTCGACCAGTCCCCGAGGTCGCGGCCGCTGGTGGCCTCGAGCTCGGAGAGCAGGTCGGTCAGCTCGGTGTTGGACCACTCGTGCTTCTGGAAGTACGCGGCGACACCGGCGAAGAACTGCTCGATCCCGACCCACGCGGCGAGCTGCTTCAGCACCGACCCGCCCTTGGCGTAGGTGATGCCGTCGAAGTTGACCTGCACGTCCTCGAGGTCGTTGATCTCGGCGATGACGGGGTGCGTGGAGGGGAGCTGGTCCTGGCGGTAGGCCCAGGTCTTCTCCATGGCGTTGAACGTCGTCCACGCCTCGGTCCACTCGGTGGCCTCGGCGGTGGCGATCGTGGACGCCCACTCGGCGAAGGACTCGTTGAGCCACAGGCCGTTCCACCACTTCATGGTGACGAGGTCGCCGAACCACATGTGGGCCAGCTCGTGCAGGATCGTCACGACGCGGCGCTCCTTGACCGCGTCGGTGACCTTGCTGCGGAAGACGTACGTCTCGGTGAACGTGACCGCTCCCGCGTTCTCCATCGCGCCCGCGTTGAACTCCGGCACGAACAGCTGGTCGTACTTGGCGAACGGGTAGGGGTAGCCGAACTTCTCCTCGAAGTAGGCGAAGCCCTGCCGGGTCTTGTCGAAGACGTAGTCCGCGTCGAGGTACTGCCACAGGCTCTTGCGGGCGTACACGCCGAGCGGGATCGTGCGACCGTCGGCGCTGGTGAGCTCCGACGTGGTCGAGGCGTACGGGCCCGCCACGAGCGCGGTGATGTACGACGAGATGCGCGGGGTGGGCGCGAAGGTCCAGGTCGCGGCGCCGTCGCCGTGCACCTGCGGCTCGGGCGTCGGGGAGTTCGACACGACCGCCCACGCGGCGTCGGCGGTGACGGTGAACTGGAACGTCGCCTTCAGGTCGGGCTGCTCGAACACCGCGAAGACGCGGCGGGAGTCGGGCACCTCGAACTGCGTGTACAGGTACACCTCGCCGTCGACCGGGTCGACGAAGCGGTGCAGGCCCTCACCGGTGTTGGTGTACTCGCAGTCGGCGTCGACGACGAGCTCGTTCTCGGCCTCGAGGCCCTCGAGCGCGATGCGCGAGTCGGCGAAGGCGTCCACGGAGATGTCGCGGCCGTTCAGCCGGATCGAGCGGACCTCGCGGGCGATCAGGTCGATGAAGGTCGAGGCGCCGGGCGTCGCGGAGAAGCGCACGACCGCGCGGGACCCGAACACCTCGGCGCCGCGGCGCAGGTCGAGGGCGATCTCGTACGCGTGGGTGTCGACGATCGCGCGGCGCTCCTGCGCTTCGCTGCGGGTGAGGTTCTCTCCTGGCACTGGCGTTCTCCCGGGGATGTGGGTGGGATGGTCGCGGATGACGCTGCTGGCGCCGACGACAACCAGATAAGCCTAGTCACGAGACAACCCGGGTCCAGGCTCCCCCCGCAGGTGCGAAAATCATGACGTGACTTCGAGCGACACGGACACCAGCACCGACACCGTCCTCTTCGCGTCGCCCGCGGCGGCCTCCGGTCCCAAGTGGGTCGAGACGCCCGTGGCGTACGACGGCATCCTCCTGGCCGGCTTCGGCGGCCCCGAGGGGCAAGAGGACGTCATCCCCTTCCTGCGCAACGTCACGCGCGGACGCGGGATCCCCGACGAGCGCCTAGAGGAGGTCGCTCACCACTATCGTCACTTCGGCGGCGTGAGCCCCATCAACCAGCACAACCGCGAGCTCAAGGCCGCCCTGCAGGCGGAGATCGACAAGCGCGGCCTCGGCCTGCCGGTGTACTGGGGCAATCGCAACTGGGCCCCGTACCTGGAGGAGGCGGTCACCGAGGCCGCCGAGGCCGGGCACACGACGCTGCTGGCCATCGCGACGAGCGCGTACAGCTCGTTCTCCAGCTGCCGGCAGTACCGCGAGGACTACGCGCGGGTGCTCGAGGCCACGAACCTGGGCGACACGGTCACCATCGACAAGGTGCGGCAGTTCTTCGACCACCCCGGTTTCGTCTCGACGTTCGTCGAGGGCGTCCGGGATGCCGTCAAGGCCTTCGTCGCGGACGGGATCGCCCCCGAGAAGATCCGCGTGCTGTTCTCGACGCACTCCATCCCGACGGCGGACGCGCAGCGATCCGGCCCGCGTGACGTCGACTTCGGTGAGGGCGGCGCCTACGCGGCCCAGCACAAGGCCGTCGCGGCGTTCGTGATGGCCGAGGTCGCCGCGGCCGTCGCCGACGTCGAGTGGGAGCTCGTCTACCAGTCGCGGTCGGGTCCGCCCACGCAGCCCTGGCTCGAGCCCGACGTCAACGACGTCATCGCCGAGCTGCCCGGCCGCGGCGCCGAGGCGGTCGTCATCGTGCCGCTGGGCTTCGTCAGCGACCACATGGAGGTGCTCTGGGACCTCGACACCGAGGCCATGGAGGCGGCCGAGGAGGCCGGCATCCGCGCCGTCCGCACCCCGACGCCCGGGATCGACCCCGCCTACGTGTCGGGTCTGATCGACCTCGTCGAGGAGCGTCTGAAGGGCACGCCGAAGTCGGAGCGCCCTCACCTGACAGATCTCGGCCCCTGGTACGACGTCTGCCGTCCGGGGTGCTGCGAGA
Source organism: Microbacterium sp. LMI1-1-1.1 (assembly GCF_040815675.1). Classification (NCBI taxonomy): domain Bacteria; kingdom Bacillati; phylum Actinomycetota; class Actinomycetes; order Micrococcales; family Microbacteriaceae; genus Microbacterium; species Microbacterium sp. LMI1-1-1.1. The sequence continues at coordinate 657,928 of NZ_JBFPNN010000001.1, forward strand.
ACGTCCGCGCGGGCTTCAAGCCCGTGGCCGCCGGCATCCTCCCCTGACGATCGCCTTCCGCCGCGCCGCCCGGACCCTGGTGCCCGGGCGGCGCGGTCGTGTCCGCGCCCCGACGCGGGACGAGCCCGTGTCCGGGCGGACGCGGCAGCGTCCCCGTCACGTCCGCCCGGGTCCGGACGCTTCTCAATAGGATTCCCGTATGCGCATTCACATCGGCACCGATCACGCCGGTCTCGAGTTCTCCACCCAGCTCCAGCACCACCTCGCCGGACAGGGCCACGACGTCGTGGACCACGGCCCGATCGAGTACGACCCGCTCGACGACTACCCCGCGTTCTGCATCCGTGCGGCGGAGGCGGTCGTCCGCGACCAGGCCGCGGGCGTCGAGGCGCTCGGCGTCGTGTTCGGCGGTTCCGGCAACGGCGAGCAGATCGCGGCGAACAAGGTCCTGGGCGTCCGTGCGGCGCTCGTGTGGAGCATCGCCACCGCCGAACTCGCCCGCGAGCACAATGACGCGAACGTCATCGCCATCGGCGCCCGCCAGCACACGTTCGACGAGGCCGTGTCGTTCATCGACCGGTTCCTCGCCACCCCGTTCTCGGGCGAGGAGCGTCACGCGCGCCGCATCGGCCAGCTCGCCGCCTACGAGCAGGACGGTAGCCTCCTGCCCGACCCGCGCGAGCAGGACGGCCCGGGCCGCCCCGACGTCCTCGACGCGAGCGACGCGTTCGACCCCGAGGCAGGCTGATGCCCGAAGGGCATTCCGTCCACCGCATCGCGCGCCAGTTCGACCGCAACATCGTGGGGCGTGTCGTCGCGGCATCCAGTCCCCAGGGACGCTTCGCCGAGGGCGCTGCCGTCCTCGACGGGCGCGAGGCGGTCGAGGTGCGCGCGGTCGCGAAGCAGATGTTCCTGCGCTTCGACGGCGACGTGTGGCTGCGGGTCCACCTCGGCATGTACGGGGCGTGGGACTTCGCCGGCGACGTCGTGGTCGACGCGACGATCGCGTCCTCCAACGGGCGCATGGGGCAGACCAACCAGCGCGGCACGGTCCTGGACGAGGAGATCCTGGATGCCGCCGGCGAGAACTCGCTGACCTCGATCGGCGCCCCGCGGCGCACGCGCGTCCGCATGTCGGAGCAGACGACCGGCCTCGACGAGCAGGTCGAGTGGCCGCCGCCGGTCGTCGGACAGGTCCGGCTCCGACTACTGACCGAGACGACCTGCGCGGACCTGCGCGGACCCACCGCCTGCGTGCTGCAGACCCCGGACGAGGTCGCCGCGACGATCGCCAAGCTCGGCCCCGACCCGCTCGTGGACGACGCGGCCGAGGGCGAGGAGCGGTTCACCGCCACCGTCCGGCGCAAGCCCACGCCCATCGGCCTCCTGCTGATGGACCAAGCGGTCGTGAGCGGCATCGGCAACGTGTACCGCGCGGAGCTGCTCTTCCGTGCCCGGCAGAACCCGCACACCCCGGGGCGCGACGTCCCGGAGGAGGTCGTACGCGGAATCTGGCGCGACTGGGTCCGGCTGCTCGCGATCGGCGTCGAGACCGGCCAGATGATGACGATGGACGACCTCGATCCCGAGGCCTATCGCCGCGCGATGGCGCACCGGGACGACCGGCACTGGGTCTACCACCGCGCCGGCCTGCCGTGCCGCGTCTGCGGGACGACGGTGCTGATGGAGGAGGCCGCCGGGCGCAAGCTCTACTGGTGCCCGCGGTGCCAGGCGTGATCGGCGATCAGGCGGCCTTCGTCCGGGCGGTGCGCGTCGCCGGACCCGGGCGCGAGCTGCTGCCCACGCCGGAGCCCGTCGACCTCGTCCTCGCGGACGGTCGCATCGTCGACATCGCCCCGACCGGCAACCTCCGTCCGCGCGGCGGCGCCGTGGTCGAGGGCGACGGCGCCTGGCTGCTGCCGGGCCTCTGGGACCACCACGTCCACGTCCTGCAGTGGGCCCTCGCGGCGGAGCGCGTCCCCCTCGGAGACGTCGCGACGGCGCACGACGCCGCGGTCATCATGGGGCTGGCCCCCGTGGTGGAGGGACGGCGCGTCGGCTCGGGCTTCCGCGACGGGCTCTGGCCCGACGTCCCGAGCCTGGAGATCCTGGATGCCGCCACCGACGAGGTCCCGACCTACCTGATCAACGCCGACGTGCACAGTGTGTGGCTGAACTCGGCGGCGTTCCGCCGGGAGGGGTTCGCACCCGTGGCATCCGGTCTCCTGAAGGAGGAGGACGCCTTCGAGATCTCGCGGCGCCTCAACGCGGTGGACCCGGCGCACGCCGACGCCGCCGTGGCGCGGATGGCCCGGGCGGCGGCGTCCCGGGGCGTGGTCGGCATCGTCGACCTGGACATGACGTGGAACGACGAGCCGTGGCAGCGGCGGGTGGCCGGGGGCTTCGACACGCTGCGCGTGTCGTACGGGACGTATCCGCAGCACCTCGACCGGGCGATCGCGGAAGGTCTGCGGACGGGCGATCCCGTGCGGGGGAGCTCTCACGGACTGGTGCGGGTCGGACCGCTGAAGGCCATCACCGACGGGTCGCTGGGCACGCGCACCGCGGCGTGCGGCCACCACTACCCCGGGGAGCCGGGCAACACGGGGCTGCTGACGATCGGGCCCGACGAGCTGCTCGACATGATGACGCGCGCCACGGCCGCCGGTCTCGACTGCGCCATTCACGCGATCGGCGACGTCGCCAACGCGCACGCGCTCGACGCCTACGCCCGGACGGGCGCGACGGGCACCATCGAGCACGCGCAGCTCGTCAACCACACCGACATCCCGCGGTTCGCCCGTCTCGGCGTGGCCGCGAGCGTGCAGCCCGAGCATGCGCTGGACGACCGGGACATGACCGACACGATCTGGGCGGAGCAGTCCGCCCAGCCGTACCCGCTGCGCGCGCTGGCCGACAGCGGCGTGAACCTCCGGTTCGGATCCGACGCCCCGGTGGCGCCGCTGGACCCGTGGGCCGCGATGGCCTCGGCCGTCTACCGCACGCGGGACGGGCGGGACGCCTGGCAGCCGCACCAGCGCGTGGACATCGACACCGCCATCGCGGCATCCACGGCGGGCGGCTCGACGACGCCGGCCGAGATCGCCCCCGGCGCGGTGGCCGACCTGGTGATCGTCGGCGCCGATCCGCGCATCGCGGACGAGCGCGGGCTGCGGGCGATGCCGGTGCTGACGACGCTGCTGGCGGGCCGGGTCACGCACTGCGCCTGAGCAGCGATCCCGCGAGGACGTTGGGGAGACGCGAAGAGGGGGCGACGCCGACGCGTCGCCCCCTCTTCTGAGGATGCCGTGATCAGGCGGCGAGGTGTGCGAAGAGGAACCAGCGGTCCTTGTCGAGGCCGCGCTTGATCTCGATCGCGACGTCCTGGCTGGACATGTCGATCTCGTCGAGGCCCTCGATGGCGGTCTCGATGTCGATCAGGACGGCGTCGATGTCGGCGATGACCGCACGGATCATGACGTCGGACTGGGCGAAGCCGGCGGGCACCTCGGTCGCCTTGGCCTTGGCGGTGACCGTCGACAGACGCGAGTCGATGGGCAGACCGAGGGCGACGATGCGCTCCGCGGCCAGGTCGGCCCACTCCTGCGCGTGGGCGACGACGGTGTCGAGGAGCTCGTGCACGCCGATGAAGTTCGAGCCGCGCACGTGCCAGTGGGCCTGCTTGCCGTTGACGACGAGGGCCTCGAGGCCGTGGACGACGGGGGAGAGGAACTGGGCGGTGCCGGCGGCCATCGTCGGGTCGACGGTGGTGGCGGCGGGGGTCTGGACGGTGCTCATGAGGTCTCCTGCAAAGTGGGCGTCTGTCGTGTTGGCTGCAACGCTACTCGGCTGAGATCATTCCGCAAGCAAGATGAGGCTGGGCTAAACCCCCGGTGGGAAGGGAATCCTCACCTTCCTCCGTCGGGGGTGCGCCGGTGCCGCCGCAGGGCCAGGCCGAGGGTCGTCAGCGCCGCGGCGACGAGGAGCAGCGCGGGAAGAGTCGCGAGGTCCGGGCCGGTGCGGGGCAGGGCGGTCGGGTCGGAAGCCGCCTCCGCTGGGGCGCTGCCCGTCAGACGTACCCACGGGACGACGTCGGCGCGGGAGCGCCGTGTGTCGTTGGCGGCCGCGGCATCCATCCGCATGCCCACCTCGACACGGACGGATTCACCCGGATCGAGCAGCCGGCTGCGCCATTCGTCCCCTGCGCCGAGGGCGGTGCCGTCGACGACGAGGGCGAGGGATGCCGCCAGTGCGCTGCCCGCGGAACCGGTGTCGAGGCGCAGGGCGGCGACGGCGGGGTCGGGTCCGGCGTTGCGGATCCACAGGTCGACAACGACGGTCCGCCCGGGGACGAACGCGCCGACGTCGGAGAAGACGGGGAACACCGGGCCGCTCGCGTAGGTCGCGCCGTCGGTGCTCAGCTGCAGGTACGCGGCTGCGGGGGCGGGGTCGGCGCGCGGCGCGGAGGTGGCTGCGAGCCCGGCGGGGGAGGCGCGTGCGGGGTCGGCGGCTGCGGGGTCGGCGGGGGAGGCGCTCGCGGGGTCCGCGGGGGAGGCGGCGGCCGCGGGCGGCGGCGGTGCGGCGAGGAGGGGGCCGGCGCCGAGCGCCAGGGCGACCAGGGCGGAGAGGGCGCGTCGACGTCCCCGCCCGCGGACGGCGTCGACGACGAGGAGGGCGACGCCGTACCCCACGATCGCTACCCCGGCCGCGACGATGAGCGTGCCGCGCTCCTGTCCGCCCAGGAGGACGCCCGGGTAGCCGAGCCACGGGACGGCGTAAACCACGATCCCCCGGATCTGCTCCGCCTGGACCGGGGGATCGTCGACGTCGTTCGCATCGCCGCGGGTGAGGAGGAGGCGGTCGCCGCCGGTGCTGCTGGTCGTGCCGACGACCCGGTGCGTCACGACGGTCGGCTCGCCCGACCGCAGCTGGAACGTGATGACGTCGCCGATGCGGATGTCGTCGACGGGGGTCTCGCGGACCGCGACGAGTGAGCCCGGCGGCATCCCGGGTCTCATGCTGCCGGTGAGCACCGTGTACGTGTGGGCGCCCAGGAGGAACGGCAGGACGATCGTCAGCAGGGCGAACGCGGACAGGGTGAGCAGAAGGGTCCAGCCGGCGATGCTGCGCGCCCGCGCCCAGCCGCGGCGGGCGGGACGTCGGCGACCGCTCCGTCGGGTCGCGCCCTCCGCCGCGGACCGGAGCGGGATGCCGCCGGGGGCGGTCCGAGGGGCGCTCATACGCACCGGACGCTTCCCACGACGGTGCCGACGACCCCGGTCAGGCCGATGGTCCGGGTGTCGCTCTCGGGTGAGCGCCATTCGCCCGTCCGCGCCACGACGGAGACGATGGGGGTCCCCGTCGACAGGAGGGTGCCGAGCAAGAGGGTCAGGAGCCCGCCGCGCACCTCGAAGGCCGTCCCCGTCGTCGTGCCGATCCGCTCGCGTGCCGCTCCGGACGTGCTGCCGACGAGCACGTCGTAGGAGGTCGCGTGGTCGACCGCCGGCCACGACACGTAGGCGTAGCTGACGCCGAGCAGGCCGTCCGCACGGGTCTCGCAGCCGATCGCCGGCGCGGTCAGCCGGCCCGCCGAGAGCGCGGCCGTCGGGGTGGGGACGCTCGCGCGCCAGGCGGCGTCGGCGGAGGAGGGGATGCCGCCGAGCACGAGCGCGAGGACGGCGGCGAGCACCGGGGCGGCGGCGCGGGGGCGCGGGGAGGTGGGGCTCATGAGGTGACCTGGTCGGCGACGACGTGGATGGTGGGCACCAGCGCCCGCCCCTGCAGGTCGCTGGGGGCGGTGGGGGCGAGCGTCATGCGCAGGCACAGGTCCACGGTGTCGGTCGGCCCGTACCCGCCCGCCGGGGCATAGCCGGCGGACGGGAGGGCGGTGCCGCCGCACGCGCCGCGGTACAGCTGCGTGGTGACGTGGCCGGCGAAGCCGTCGCCGAAGGTGACGGTGGCCGAGACCTTCCACCGCAGGGTGGCGCCGGCGCCGGTGCCGCTGACGCGCAGGAGCCCGGTGTCGCGGGTCTCGCCGGGGAAGATCGGGGTCCACGTCGGCGGCGTCCCGACCCAGGCCGTCGTGATCGCGAGCGAGCCTGCCGTCACGGGGGCGGCGTCGACGTCGACGCGGCGTTCCCACAGGCCGTGGGCGGCTGCGGTCCCCGTCGCGAGGACGAGGACCGCAGCCAGCGGTGCCGCCCACCGGAGGCGATGTCCGACGCCGCTGCCGCCGTCGGTGTCGCGGGCGGGCATGCGGGCGCGACCTCAGTCCGCGACCTGGGTCAGGGAGAAGACGAGGTTGCTGAGGTCCAGGGTGGTGTTCGCGCCGAGCTGGCCCGTGGTGGCGGGGTCGAAGGTGATGGTCACCTGTGCCGTGAGCTCCCCGTCGGTGTCCGGGGTGATGCGGTACGTGTCGTCGACGGCGGACCCGAGGCCGGTGACCGCGAGGTCCACGTCCACGTAGGGGGCGAGCGCTCCACCCACGACGTCGGTCGAGCTGAGCGAGAGGTCGGCGGCGAGGGTGTCGCCCTCCAGGACGACCTCGAGCGGCTGCGTGAGCGTCAGGACGTCGCCGGGCACGATGCGCACGGCGGAGATGGTGGCCGGGTCGAGGGTGAGCAGGCCGCCGACGAGACCCTGCAGGGTCCAGACGCCCTCGGTGGTGTCGAGCAGGAGGTCGAGGTTGCCCGACTCGATCGGGCCGGCGGTGAGGGCGGTCTGGGTCGACCAGACGGCGAGGGTGCCGGTGCCGCCCAGCAGGAGGGCCGTTCCGGCGGCGATGGCGGCGATCGCCGTGCCCTTCGTGCGGCGCCGGGTCTGCGGGCGGGCCTCCGGGCGGTCGCGGCGGCGGGAGGGGGCGGGTGTCGGGGCGAGATCGACGGACATGGATGCTCCTGGGTGTGTGTGCTGCGGGATTCCTGCCCGGAATCTATGAGCGGGCTGAGGAAACGCGAGTACTGATCCGGTGGCATCCCGTAATCCACCCGTGCGGGCCGGTAGCTCCCGGCGTTCCCGGACGACTACCGAGGGGGTCGACGGGCGGCCGGCTTCGGTAGTGTCGGCGCATGCCGATCGCTCCGGACGCCTCCGTGCTCGCCCTGCCCGACGCCGTTCCGGTCGTCGACGCGTCGGCGTTCGTCGCCGCCGGGGCGCGAATCATCGGGGCGGTCACCCTGCGGGAGGGGGCGAGCGTCTGGTACAACGCCGTGGTGCGCGGCGACAGCGCGTCCATCGAGCTCGGCGCGGGAAGCAACCTGCAGGACAACGTCGCCGTCCACGTCGACCAGGGGCGGCCGGTCGTCATCGGCGAGAACGTGTCGGTCGGGCACAACGCTGTCGTGCACGGGTGCACCATCGGCGACGGCTCGCTCATCGGCATGGGCAGCGTCGTCCTGTCGGGTGCGGAGATCGGACCCGGATGCCTCGTGGCCGGGGGTGCGGTCGTGCTCGAGGGCAGCGTCATCCCGGCAGGGTCGCTGGTGGCCGGCGTGCCCGCGAAGGTGCGGCGGGCCCTCACCGATGAGGAGCGCGTGAAGATCCTGCGGAACGCCGAGATCTACCGGGCCCATTCGGCGCGGCACGCGGGTGCCGTCGCCGTCGAGCCGGGTGTGCGTCTGGACCGTCCGATCGACTGACGCGTCCGCATTGTCAACGTCGGTGTCGCCGGAGCGATGCCGGTCCTACCGTCGAGTCATGCACATCGACTCTCTCGCGCCGCATGAGGTGTTCGTCTTCGGCTCCAACAGCGCCGGCGCCCACGGCGGGGGAGCGGCGAAGTTCGCCCTCGACCGCTTCGGCGCCGTCTGGGGGCAGGCGGAGGGGCTGCAGGGGGAGTCCTACGGCATCGACACGATGTCGGGTCTCGGCGTGTTCGAAGAGCAGGCAGGACGGTTCGTCGCGTTCGCCGCGGAGCACCCCGAGCTGCGGTTCCTGGTGACAGAGGTCGGCTGCGGGATCGCCGGGTACCGGCCGGCTCAGGTCGCCGGATTCTTCGCCGGGGCGGGCGAGAACGTCGTCCTGCCGGCGTCGTTCGCGCAGGAGCTGTCCGACCGGGGCTGAGGGCGACCACGCGTCGACTCCCCGCCCGCCATACTGAGTGCCGTGACGGGATCGTGGGCGGTGGGCGAGACGCCTGAGGAGCGCGCGTCCCGCCGCGAGCAGGTCGGGCGGCTGAAGTTCCTGCTTCAGAAGAACCCCCAGGATTCGAGGACGCGTCGGCTGCTTGTCGAGGCGTACCGCAAGGGTGGGCACCCCGAACAGGCGGCCCGATTCGCGATCGGGCTGGGCGAGCCGCTCGACCCGGGGGAGGAGCGGGCATACATCGACATGCTTCGCGGCCTCGGCGCTCACGAGGAGACCGCCCGTCGATTGAGCATCCTGCCGCCGTACATGGAGCTCCCGCCACGGATCCGCGTCAGCCTCGCCCCTCGGCGCCTGCCGGGCGAGTGGCGCGACTGGGGCTCCCTCCTGACAGCCGTGTGGGTCTGCGCCCTCGTACTCTGGACGGTGACGGTGGGCATCGCGTACGGTTTCACCGTCTTAGGCTCTCCCGATGCGCGCGTGGTCGCCCTTCGCTGGACGTTCGCGACCTGGGCGGCAATTTCGGTTGCGCTCGCCGCGACGACGTCGTGGGCGCTCGCGTCCCGCAAACGTGGGCCCGCGATCGTCTGGGGGATGCTCACCGCGGCCGTCGGGTCGGTCACCCTCGCGGCGTTCGTGCGCTTCTGGGGGTGAGCGCCGATGCGGCCCTCCAGGCGGCCGCGGGCGTCGGCGACGCGGGAGCGGTGCACGACGGGGAATGTCGACGCGCGGCCGTGCCGGGTGGCCGAAGACCGCCGACGCCGGCCGGTGGAGCGGTGCTTACGTCGACGACCGTGGACGCGTGGCCGCGCTTCGAGCGATGGGCCCGGAGGGACGTCTGGCCCTCGGTGCCGGGGGCGCTCACCGGTGGGAGGAAGTGGAGGGGATGACGGGAATCGAACCCGCGTAATCAGTTTGGAAGACTGATCACTGTCCCTCTAGCAGGTGCCTGGATTGCCGTTATCTCAGGAAACGAAGCGGAACCCCTGACCGTTACTGTTACCCGCTGCGGACGTGAGATTGTCCACGGATTGTCCACGGTCCGGTCCGGCGTGGGAGCCTCGCGCTATCGTCTTCGGGTGCCGTCAAAGACATTCCAGGTAAGCAACGTGACGTTGCGAGGCGACTTCGTCTCTCGTCTGGACCAGATCATGTCTGCACCTTCCGAAACGGTAGGCCTAGAGACCCTCGCGCGTATGCGTCGTGAGTACGCGGACGACAAGCGTGATTGGGCCACACATGAATGGCTACCGCGCATCGCGCGAGCCGAGTCTGTAGTGGGTCAGCTCGCTTGGCGAGGCTGGCACGTCACCGGAGCTGACGGGATCAAGGAGTCATCCACTGGTCTCAACGGGTCCGATCCGTCAGTGGACTCGCTGGAGGGTGCCCGAGATTGCTCCATGACCCGCATAGCAGCCACGGATATCGACGCTGTCAGCACGCATTTGCAAGTTGATCTGATGCTCACGCACGGCATTGGAAGAGTCGAAGTCACCGCACCCCGTGAGATCCTGACGGCTTTCGCATGGGAGGTGGGGTTACTCATGGAGTCCTACATGGAGACAGAGGCGGACGCCGACGACCCCTTGCCCACACCGATGGACACTCCACCGCCGTTGCAGGTATTCATTGCCTACGGAGGCGGTGACGACTGGGAGGTGGTGCGCGACTACCTCAGGCGAGACGGCATAAGCGTCACTGCCTTCACTGAGGAAGATCGAACCAGTCGGATCGCTCTCGACGTCGTCCGCGACATGATCCGAGGGTCCTCCGTCGCTATTGTTGTCTGGTCAGGCGCAGACACACTCATTGACGGAACTCGACAGGCACGACAGAACGTCATACATGAAGCCGGTTTCGCTCAGGGAGTCCTGGGTATCGACAATGTCATCAACCTGCGCGAGGAGGGTGTGACTCTCCCCTCCAATCTCGCGGGCTTGCAGTACGTCCCCTACGTCCGAGGCGCACTCCATCGGACGGAACAGCAGATCATCAGCCTGGTGCGGGCTGCCGAAAGGCGCAACGGCAGCTACTCCTAACCGCCGTGGCCTTCCTTCGGGTGAAGCTGTCGATTGAGCTGGGCCACCCTCTTCGTCGCGAGCCGCAAGACCTGGACGCGCGACCACCGACAGGGATGGACCATTTGAGTTGGAAACCGTCTCGATAGGCGGAGATCGTCCCTGTTCCATGAGCCCTCTTGGACATGTGGTGTTCGCTCTTGGCCGGCATGCTCGCGGTACGCCGGAGAGCGGGTGCAGGGAAAGCCTTTGCCCACAGATTGTCCATGGAGGCCTTCGAACTCCAGCGAGGGACCCGTGATGCTTCGAGAAACGATGCCTGACCAGGCATTAAATGTGGAGGGGATGACGGGAATCGAACCCGCGTAATCAGTTTGGAAGACTGAGGCTCTACCATTGAGCTACATCCCCGCAGCGGCGAACCGCAACGGCATCCACTCTACTTCACGCGCGACGCTGCGATGAACGCGGGTCGTCAAGCGGGCACGGCGGCGGTCGCCCCGCCGTGATCTCACGGACTCGAGCCGCGCGCTCGCCGCCGACGGTCGAGCTCGTCCCGCGTCCGCGTCGGGGAGGACGTCGTCGGTCGCCAGCGTCCGAGGGGGTCCCACCAGGACGGACCGCGCACCTCCGGGACGCCGTGCCGCATCCGGATCGCCCAGCCGTTCACGTCGATCGTCCGGTGATGGTGCCAGCACAGCAGCACCCCGTTGCCGGTGTGCGTCGCGCCGCCGCGCGCGTGCGGCGTCACGTGGTGGATCTCGCACCAGGCGGCCGGGACGTCGCAGCCCGGAATGACGCAGCCGCCGTCCCGCACCGTGATCGCCCTCCGCTGCGCGGGGGTGAACACGCGATCGGCGACCTCGATGCGCTCGATGCGACCATTGCCCCCGACGAAGACCCGATGGATGCCGCCGGCGCACGCGATCTGCCGAACCACCGCGAGCGGGACGACGGCGTCCGACCCGTCGATGTGCGCCACGCCCCGGTCCGACGCCAGATCCTCGGCCCGCACGGAGACCAGCAACGTCGGCGCGGCACCCCCGAGCGTCGGCAGCGCGCCGGATCTCGTCGCCGTCGTGACGATGGTCGCCAGAGCGTCGTGCATCTTCTGCGTGCGTGTGCGCTGGTCCACCACGGAGACGTCGTCGCCGAACGCGTACGCCCCGTCGCCGGACGGCCCCTCCGCGCCACCCCCGCCATCGGGGCGGAACGCCGGCCCCTCGACGCGGGGATTGAGAATGCTGTCCGTCGCCCTCTGCAGCGCGCCGGCGACATCGGGCAGCAGCATCCCGCGGATGGGGACGAGCCCGTCGCGCGCCCGGCCGAGCGAAAGTCCCCGCTTCCGCTGGGCCAGGTCGTCGCGCGGCTCCGCACCGTCGGGGTCGAGCCAGACGGCCCAGACCTGCGCCTGCAGCCGGAGCTCGTCCGCGGTGGGGAGACCCCCGCCCGTCGGGCCGTCGCCGCGCGCCGAGGCGGCCAGCTCCACATCCGCCGCCGACAACCGGTCCGGATCGACCGCTGCACGGTCCAGCTCGCGGGCGACGGCCGCGACGGCGTCCGCCCCGAGAACGCCCTCGGCCATGGCCGAGCGGAGCGCCGGATAGGCGGGCGGAAGCACGTCGCCGCTCAGGGCTCCATACCTCGGACCGACGGCGCCGGCCGCCCGAACGATCTCCGCGGCGCGCGCTCCGGACAGCCGCGTCGCCCGCTGCACCAGGTCGCGGACGTTCCGCGCCCCCAACGCGGTCGTCATCCGGTCGGCCACGACGGCGGTCTGCGACCGTTCCTGCGCGACCGCCGCACCCTCGACCAGAAGAGCCTCGGCATGACGCAGAAGAGCGGCGGCGGCATCCATCACCTGCATCACCGACGCATCGTCCATCGCTCCCAACCCGTCCGGAGCGAGAGCCACGGGTACGACCGCGGACAGGCGCGCGACGATGTCGTGCAGGGTGTCCAGGATCTCGGTCATGCGAGCAGACTGCCACGAACCTCCGACATCGAAAGTAACGTTGATCGGGGAAAACCTGTGGAGGAGAGGTTCATCCACAGGCTTATCGGCGCGATCGCGGGGCACGACTTCGCTCCAACGATTTTCCCGCGCCTGTGGAGGAGAGGTCGTCCACAGGCGAACACCTCGCAAGCAGCCACCGCCTACGCTGTCGACGATGTCTCTCGGCCGCCCCTTCTGCTTCCTCTGGGGGTCGAACGCGGCATCCAATCTGGCCGACGGCCTGGCCTTCGTCTCGATCCCACTGCTCGCGGCGACCCTCACCGACGACCCGCGGTGGATCGCCGGCATCTCCGTCGTCTACGCCGTCGTGCGTCTGCTCGTGGCCGTGCCGGTCGGCGCGTGGGTGGACCAGTGGGACCGCCGCAGCATCGTCGTCGGCGCGCACCTGCTGCGCGGGGTCGCCGTCCTCGCGCTCGCACTCGCGATCCAGACGGGCGTTGCCGGGCTCCTCTTCCTCTACGTCGTCGTCGCCGTCATCGGCACGTTCGAGACAGCCGCCGACAACGCGGCGGTGGCGCTCGTCCCGAGCCTGGTCGACACGCGACGGCTGGACACCGCCAACTCCCGCATCTCCGCGGCGCAGCTCGTCGCCGACGACTTCGCCGGTCCACCGCTCGGAGGGGTGCTCTTCGCCGTCGCCGCGTCGGCGCCCTTCTTCGCGATGGGCGGACTCTGGGCCGCCGCGGGCGCCCTGGCCCTGGCGCTTCCGCGCAGGCCGCGCGATCGGGCCGGCGCCCCGGCGCGCGGCCGTCCAGTCGACGCACCACCGGGCGCACGAGCCGTCGCGAGAGACCGCGGACCAGTCGACGTGCCGGCGCGACGTCCGCGAGCGTGGGCGGACGCCCTGGCCGGCGCCGCCTGGCTCCGCACCCACGGCCTGGTCGCGGGGCTGGCGGGCATCGGCGCCGTCGCCAGCGTCGGATACATGTTGGCGTTCTCGATCCTGGTCGTGTTCGCGCGCGACCGGCTCGACCTGGATGCCTCCGGGTACGGCGTCGTCCTGGCGATCTCCGCGGCGGGCGGCCTCGTCGCCTCCCTCGTCACGCCCGCGCTGCGCGCGCGTCTCGGCTACCGCTGGACCATCGCGGCCAGCCTGCTCGTCGGCGCCGTGTCGCTGGGGCTCCTCGCCGTGACCGATCACCCGGTCGTCGCGGCCGTCCTCCTCGCCGGCTACATCGCGCACGCCGTCGCCTGGGGGATCTGCGCGACCTCCCTCCGGCAGCGACTGGTCCCGTCGCGACTGCTGGGGCGGGTGAACGCCGCCGTCCGCTTCCTCAGCCTCCTGGGACTCGCCGTCGGGGCCGCGCTGGGCGGGCTGCTCGCAGACCTCGACGTCGCCCTCCCCGTCGGCGTCGGCGGCGGGGTGTTCCTGGGGGCGGCCGTCGCCGCACTCGCGCTCTTCCGCCCCCGGCGGTGACACCGTCGCTCCCGCAGGGGACCGCGGATGCCACCCCGCCCGTCCCTCCCCGCGGGAGACGAGGGGATGCCACCACCCCGACCGCCACCCTCACCCGCGCTGCACACCCCCGGCATCCGGACACTCCTCCACAATCCGCCCAGGGCGAACTCGGCGCGCACACCCCGATCGTCTAGACTTCACGAGGCCGTTTCGTCGATGCGCATCGCGCGTCGCCCCGGGGCGTAGCTCAGCTTGGTAGAGCGCCCGCTTTGGGAGCGGGAGGCCGCAGGTTCAAATCCTGTCGCCCCGACGTGACGGCCCCACAGACCACAGGCCTAGCCGGCCCCCGCGTGCGCGCGGGCCACAGGAGGAGAACGAACCGCATGGTCAACAGCACCGTCGAGCAGCTCAGCCCCACCCGGGTGAAGCTCCACATCACGGTCTCGCCGGAGGAGCTCAAGCCGAGCATCGCCCACGCCTACGAGCACATCGCCCGTGACGTCCAGATCCCCGGCTTCCGCAAGGGCAAGGTGCCCGCGCCGATCATCGACCAGCGCATGGGGCGCGGTGCCGTCATCGAGCACGCCGTCAACGAGGGCCTGGACGGGTTCTACCGCCAGGCCGTCGAGGCCCAGGAGCTCCGTGTCATCGGCCGCCCGAGCGCCGAGATCGTCGAGCTGCCCGAGCTCAAGGACTTCTCGGGCGACCTCGTCGTCGACGTCGAGGTGGACGTCCGCCCCGAGTTCGACCTCCCCGCCTACGACTCGATCACCGTGACCGTGGACGCGGTCGAGGTCGACGAGGCGGGCATCGACGCCGAGCTCGACCGCCTGCGCGCCCGCTTCGGCACGCTCGTGACCGTCGACCGTCCCGCCGCCACCGGCGACTTCGTGGAGCTCGACCTCGTCGCCACCATCGACGGCGCCGAGATCGACCGTGCCGAGGGCGTCTCGTACGAGGTCGGCTCCGGCGAGCTGCTCGAGGGCATCGACGAGGCCATCGACTCGCTCACCGCCGGTGAGGAGACCACCTTCCGCTCGAAGCTCGTCGGCGGCGACCACGCCGGCGAGGAGGCCGAGGTGGCCGTCAAGATCACCGCCGTCAAGGAGCGCGAGCTCCCCGAGGCCGACGACGACTTCGCGCAGATGGCGTCCGAGTTCGACACCATCGACGAGCTCCGCGCGTCGCTCTCGGAGCGCGTCTCGCAGCAGTCGGTGTTCACGCAGGGCTCCGCCGCGCGCGACAAGTTCATCGAGGCGCTGCTCGAGGCCGTCGAGATTCCCGTCCCGCCGCAGCTCATCGAGGACGAGGTGCACCAGCACCTCGAGGGCGAGAACCGTCTCGAGGACGACGAGCACCGCGCCGAGGTCACCGAGGCGAGCGAGAAGCAGTTCCGCACCCAGATGATCCTCGACAAGGTCGCCGAAGAGGCGAACGTCCAGGTCTCGCAGGACGAGCTGACCCAGTACCTCATCCAGTCGGCCGCGCAGTACAACATGGCGCCGCAGGACTTCGTCAACGCGCTGCAGCAGGGCAACCAGCTGCCGGCGCTCGTCGGTGAGGTCGCCCGCAACAAGGCCCTCGCGATCGCGCTCGGCAAGGTCACCGTCGTCGACACCGACGGCAAGCCCGTCGACCTGACCGGCTTCGTGGCCGTCGAGGGCGAGGAGCCCACCGACGCCGAGGACGAGACCGCCGAGGAGGCCACGGAGGAGGCCGCCGCCCAGGCCCCCGCCGCTGACGAGGCCCCCGCTGCCGAGGAGCCCGCCGCCGAGGAGGCCCCCAAGAAGGCCCCCGCCAAGAAGCGCGCCCCGGCCAAGAAGAAGACCGAGGACAAGGCCGCCGACAGCGAGTGACGCACCCCGCTGACAGCGACCGCGACACGGCCGCCGACAGCGACAGCACACGACGAGGGGGCGGATGCCACGGCATCCGCCCCCTTCGGCATCTACGGGAGGAAGACATGGACGACTGGCAGCACAGGATCGACGCCGTCTGGGCCGACGAGACGATCGACCCGCTCGAGGTCGTCGCGCGGATCGACGCCTTGGCGGGGGAGCGGCCCGCGGACGACCCCGTCGCCCTGTTCGAGTGCGCCGGCGCCCGCGACTCCGCCGGGCTGGAGGCGGAGGCCGAGGAGCTGTACCGCCGCGCGCTGGCGCTCGGCCTCGACGACGAGCGTCGGACACGCGCCACCATCCAGCTCGCGAGCACGATCCGCAACCTCGGCAAGAGCGACGATGCCCGACAGATGCTCCGCGCTGAATACGAGCGCGAGCCCCGCGGTCCGCTGCACGACGCCGCCGCGGCGTTCTACGCGCTGGCCCTGGTCTCGTCCGGGGAGCCCGAGCGGGCGGCATCCATCGCCCTCCAGGCGCTGGCCCCGCACCTTCCGCGCTATACCCGTTCCGTGACCGGATACGCGCGAGAAATCGCCGAACGACTCGACTGATCCGCCCGCGGCGAACACGGCGACCCCGCCCACAGCCCGCCGGTAGATTCGTTGCAGATCACCGGAAGAGGAGCACACATGCCCGAACCCCTTATGGCAACGAGCGTCTTCGACAGGCTGCTGAAGGACCGCATCATCTGGCTCGGTTCGGAGGTGCGCGACGAGAACGCCAACGAGATCTGCGCCAAGATCCTGCTGCTCGCCGCCGAGGATGCCGAGCGCGACATCTACCTGTACATCAACTCGCCCGGCGGCTCGATCACGGCCGGCATGGCGATCTACGACACGATGCAGTTCGTCCCGAACGACATCGTCACCGTCGGCATCGGCATGGCCGCATCGATGGGCCAGCTGCTGCTCACCAGCGGGACGAAGGGCAAGCGCTACATCACGCCCAACGCGCGCGTCCTCCTGCACCAGCCGCACGGCGGCTTCGGCGGCACCGCGAGCGACATCCAGACGCAGGCGCAGCTCATCCTCGACATGAAGAAGCGCCTCGCCGAGATCACCGCGTCGCAGACCGGCAAGAGCGTCGAGCAGATCAACGCCGATGGCGACCGCGACCGCTGGTTCTCCGCGCAGGAGGCGCTGGAGTACGGCTTCGTCGACCACATGCGCGAGCACGCCACCGACGTCACCGGCGGCGGCGGAACCGCAGCGGCCTGAGGCGAGAGGAAAAGGACACCCACATGAACATCCCCACCTTCGGCGGCGCCGCGGCGCACATGCCTTCGAGCCGCTACGTCCTTCCTCAGTTCGAGGAGCGCACCGCCTACGGCTACAAGCGCCAGGACCCGTACAACAAGCTGTTCGAGGACCGCGTCATCTTCCTCGGCGTCCAGGTCGACGACGCCTCGGCCGACGACGTGATGGCCCAGCTGCTCGTCCTCGAGTCGCAGGACCCCGACCGCGACATCATCATGTACATCAACTCGCCCGGTGGCTCGTTCACGGCCATGACGGCGATCTACGACACGATGCAGTACGTCTCGCCGCAGATCCAGACGGTCGTTCTCGGACAGGCCGCCTCGGCGGCATCCGTCCTGCTCGCCGCCGGCGCCCCCGGCAAGCGACTCGCCCTGCCGAACGCCCGCATCCTGATCCACCAGCCCGCCATGGGCGAGGCTGGACACGGGCAGGCGTCCGACATCGAGATCCAGGCGCAGGAGATCCTCCGCATGCGCACCTGGCTCGAGGAGACGATGGCCCGCCACACCGGCCAGGACGTCGCCAAGGTCAACAAGGACATCGACCGCGACAAGATCCTCTCGGCCCAGGAGGCCATGGACTACGGCATCGTCGACCAGGTTCTCACCACGCGCAAGCGCACCCCGGCGGCCCTCACCGCCTGACGCACTCGCGCCGCCCGACGCCCCGCAGACCCGCCCGGTCTGCGGGGCGTCGTCGTGCGCGCCCCGTCCCCCCGACGCTGACTTGTCGCAGATGTACATCCCCCGCCCGCCCCGGCGTGCATTCGCGCCATGTCAGCGCCCCCGGAAGAGGGGAGGAGGGATGCCGACTTCGCCGACGGCGATCATGGACAGGGCGCGGCCGCAAATGCCCGCCGATGTCGCGGGCACGGGTTAGGCTCGGGTAACGCCGGTGACGGACCGGTGTCGAGGGTGAGGACCGGACATGGCACGCATCGGTGAGAGCGCCGACTTGTTCAAGTGCTCCTTCTGCGGCAAGAGCCAGAAGCAGGTGCAGCAGCTCATCGCCGGTCCCGGCGTCTACATCTGCGACGAGTGCGTCGAGCTGTGCAATGAGATCATCGAAGAGCGCATGGCCGAGTCGAGCTCCGGCGAGGTCGCCGAGTTCGACCTGCCGAAGCCGCGCGAGATCTTCTCGTTCCTCGAGGAGTACGTCGTCGGCCAGGAGCCCGCCAAGCGCGCCCTCGCCGTCGCCGTCTACAACCACTACAAGCGCGTGCGCTCGCACGGCACCCTGCAGTCGGCGGAGCAGCGCGCCGAAGAGATCGACATCGCCAAGAGCAACATCCTGCTCCTCGGTCCGACCGGCTGTGGCAAGACCTACCTCGCGCAGACGCTCGCGAAGCGGCTCAACGTGCCGTTCGCCGTCGCGGACGCCACCGCCCTCACCGAGGCCGGCTACGTCGGCGAGGACGTCGAGAACATCCTCCTCAAGCTGCTGCAGGCCGCCGACTTCGACGTCAAGCGCGCCGAGACCGGCATCATCTACATCGACGAGGTCGACAAGATCGCCCGCAAAGCCGAGAACCCGTCGATCACGCGCGACGTGTCCGGTGAAGGCGTTCAGCAGGCCCTGCTGAAAATCTTGGAGGGCACGGTCGCCTCGGTCCCGCCGCAGGGCGGACGCAAGCACCCGCACCAGGAGTTCATCCAGATCGACACGACGAACGTCCTGTTCATCGTCGCCGGGGCCTTCGCGGGCCTCGAGGAGATCATCTCGTCGCGCGTCGGCAAGCACGGCGTCGGCTTCGGCGCCCCGCTGCACAACAAGGGCGACGACCTCAACCTCTTCAGCGACGTGCTGCCCGAAGACCTCCACAAGTTCGGGCTCATCCCCGAGTTCATCGGTCGCCTGCCGGTCGTGGCATCCGTCTCGCCCCTCGACCAGGACGCGCTGATGGAGATCCTCACGGCGCCGCGCAACGCGCTCGTCAAGCAATATCAGCGCATGTTCGAGATCGATGGCGTGCAGCTCGAGTTCGACGAGGACGCCCTCCGCGCGATCGCCGACCTCGCCGTCGCCCGCAAGACCGGCGCCCGCGGCCTGCGCGCGATCCTCGAGGACGTGCTCGGCCCCGTCATGTTCGACGTCCCGTCGGCCGATGACGTGGCGAAGGTCATCATCACGCGCGCCGCCGTCGAGGACCGCGCCGCGCCGACGATCGTGCTCGCGCAGAAGCGCCGCACCGCCTGACGCTGACAGTGCCCGCGGCGGGAGCGCCCGCGTCCGGTCGATCGGCGCGCGGGCGCAGCATCGCCTCTGGGCTTTCCTTCGGGAAGACGGGGGACGGCGCGCCGGCCGGCCCCGCCCCGCCGCCACACCTCAGCCGGTGAGGCCGCGACGCTCGAGGAGCGGCTGGATCTCGGCATCCCGGCCCCGGAAGTCGCGGTACGCCGCCAGCGGATCAGACGAGCCCCCCACGCCGAGCAGACGCTGACGGAACCGGTCGCCGTTCTCACGGACCAGTCCGCCGTTCTCGCCGAACCACTCGACGGTGTCCGCGTCGAGCACCTCGCTCCAGATGTACGAGTAGTAGCCCGCGCTGTACCCGCCCGAGAAGACATGCGCGAAGTACGTCGACGAGTACCGCGTCGGCACCGCCGGGTTGTCCAGTCCGATCTCGGCGAGGGCGGCCGCCTCGAAGGCGGCGACGTCGATCTCCGCCGACGCCTCCTCGACCGACAGCGCGTGCCACGCCTGATCGATCCAGGATGCCGCCAGGTACTCGCTCGTCGCGAAGCCCTGGTTGAACGCCTCCGAGGCGTGCAGCCGCTCGACGACGTCGGCGGGCAGGGGCTCGTCGGTGTCAATGTGCCGGGCGTAGTTGGCCAGGATCTCGGGCCAGAAGATCCACATCTCGTTGACCTGACTGGGGAACTCGACGAAGTCGCGGTGCACGGCGGTTCCCGCGAAGTGCGGGTACGTCACGGTGGCGAACAGCCCGTGCAGCGCGTGGCCGAACTCGTGGAACAGCGTCGTCACCTCGTCCAGCGTCAGCAGCGTCGGCTTGCCGCGCGCGGGCTTGGGCACGTTGAGGTTGTTCACCACGACGGGCGCCGTGCCCCGCAGACGCGACTGGGTGACGATGGAGTTCATCCACGCGCCGCCCCGCTTCGTGTCGCGCGTGTACAGGTCGAGGAGGAACAGCCCGAGCTCGGACCCGTCCTCGTTGTGCACCTCGAACACGCGCACCTCGGGGTGGTACCCCTGCAGGTCGTGGCGCTCGGAGATCCGGATGCCGTAGAGCTGCTCCGCCGCGAAGAAGACGCCGTCGCGCAGTACGCGCTCCGCCTCGAACCACGGCCGCAGCGCCGCCCGGTCGAGGTCGTACTTCTCCGCGCGCACCTTCTCGGTGAAGAACGCCCAGTCGTGCGCCTCGACGGCGAAGGGGTCCTGCTCCGCATCGACGATGCGCTGGAGGGCCTCCTGCTCCGCGCGGGCGTTGGCCGCCGCCGGCCCGGCGAGACGACGGAGGAGGTCCGTCGCGGCCTCGGGCGTCCCCGCCGTCTGATCGGCCAGCACCGCGGCGGCGTGCGAGGGATAGCCGAGGAGGGCCGCGCGCTCGGCGCGCAGGCGCACGATCTCGCGCAGCACCTCGCGGTTGTCGAACGCGTTGCCGCGCGAGCCGCGGGCACGGGAGGCCTCGAGCAGTCGCCGACGGCTGTCCCTGTTCGTCAGCGAGGCGAGGTAGGGGTGACCGGTGTAGAGGGTGAGGGTGACGACGTACTTGCCCTCCAGGCCGCGATCGGCGGCAGCCTGCGCCGCCGCGGAGAGCTCGCCCTCGCCCAGCCCGTCGAGCTCCGCGACGTCGTCGAAGACCACGGCGAGATCGTTCGTGTCGGCGAGGAGGTTCTTCTCGAACGTCGTGGTCAGGACCGAGAGGCGCTGATTCAGCCCGGTGAGCTGCTCTTTCTGCGCCTCGTCGAGGCCGGCGCCGGCGAGCGACATCTCGCGGTGGTGACGCTCCACGAGGTAGCGGCTCTCGGCATCCAGGTCCGTCTGCGCCAGCGTCGCGTGCACCGCGGAAATCCGCGCGAACAGCGCCGCGTCGAGCTGGATGGCGTCGCGGTGCGCGGCCATGAGCGGCGCGAGCTCCTCCTCGATCGTCTGGATCTCGGGCGTGCCGTCGGCGCCGGTCACGGTGTAGAACGTCCGTGCGACGCGATCGAGCAGCTCACCGCTCCGCTCCAGGGCGACCACCGTGTTCTCGAACGTGGCGGGCTCCGTCTGCGCGGTGATCGCGTCGATCTCGGCGCGCTGCTGTGCGAACGCCTCGTGGAAGGCGGGCAGGTAGTGCGCGGGCCGGATGCTGCCGTACGGCGGCAGACCGTAGGGGAGGGGCGTCGGAGCGAGGAGGGGGGAGGTCGAGGCTTCCGTCATCACCTCAGCCTATGCGCGACCCGTCCCGCGGACCGCGCCCCCTGCGCCTGTCACCGCCGACGACGCGCGCACGACGAGCCGGCCGCCCGCCCGTGACATCGGGGGACGGCCGGCTCGGTCGGCGGCTCAGGCGAACTCGTCGTCGTCGTCGTAGCGCACGACGACCTCGCCCGAGGGGTCCTGCGTGACGATCACACCGGTGTCGAGCTCGGCGACGGGGCGCCCCTCGAGCCAGGTGAGCGTCCAGCGGGGAGCCGGGGCGCTCAGCCCGTCGGGCGTGAGCGCGTTCTCGACGGCGGCGATCTGCGCGTGCAGCGCCTCGGGAACGGCCTTCGGCGGCTGCTCACGGGCGGTCCAGCGGGTTCCGAGCTGCATCAGTCCTCCTGGGGTGCGAACACGATGTCGGTGACGGCGGCGGTGTCGGCGTCGACGAACGTCAGGGTCTCGATGCGACCCACGGCGCGCAGGTCGCCCTCGGCGAGGCGGAGCGCCTCGACGCGGGGACCGGCGATCGTCAACGACGAGACGGGCGTCTTCTGCGAGGCCTTCGCCTCGGTCTTCGCGCGACGGATGCCGATGAGCGCCTCGCTCACGGCTGTGAGCACGGCGGGGTCGCCCTCGATGCCGAGGGGCTCGGGCCACGCGGCCGCGTGCACGGAGCCGGCCTCGAACCACGACCAGGTCTCCTCGGCCGCGAACGAGAGCACCGGCGCGAACAGGCGCACGAGCGTCGACAGCGCGGTCCGCAGCGCCAGCGCGGCCGAGGCCTGTCCGACGTCGGACCGGTCGTAGGCGCGCTCCTTGACCAGCTCGAGATAGTCGTCGCAGAACGTCCAGAAGAACGATTCGGTGATCTCCAGCGCCCGGGCGTGGTCGTAGGCCTCGAGCGCGGCGGTCGCGTCGGCGACGACGCGGTCGAGGGTCGCCAGCATCGACGCGTCCAGGGCGTGGGTCACCTCGGCGCCCTCGGGCACCGGGAACGACAGCACGAACTTCGCCGCGTTCAGCAGCTTGATCGCCAGTCGACGACCGATCTTGATCTGCGTCGGGTTCTGCGGGTCGAACGCGGCGTCGGTGCCGAGCCGGCTCGAGGCCGCCCAGTACCGCACCGCGTCGGAGCCGTGCTGCTTCAGGATGTCCGCGGGCGTGACGACGTTGCCCTTCGACTTCGACATCTTCTTGCGGTCGGGGTCGACGATGAAGCCGGAGATCGCGGCATCCGACCAGGGGCTGCGGTCGTCCTCGAGCGCGCTGCGCAGCATCGTCGAGAAGAGCCAGGTGCGGATGATGTCCTGCCCCTGCGGCCGCAGGTCGAACGGCGAGACGAGGTTCCACAGCTCCTCGTCGCGCTGCCAGCCGCCGGCCAGCTGCGGCGTGAGCGAGGAGGTCGCCCACGTGTCGAGGATGTCGCGCTCGGCGTCGAACCCGCCCGGCACGCCGCGCTGGTCCTCCGTGTAGCCCGGGGGCACGTCGGTGGTGGGGTCGACGGGCAGCGTCGCGAGGTCGGGGGTGAGCACGCGGCCGTAGTCCCGCTCGCCGTCCTCGTCGAGGCCGTACCAGACCGGGATGGGCACGCCGAAGAACCGCTGACGCGAGACCAGCCAGTCGCCGGTGAGACCGTTCGTCCAGTTCTCGAAGCGCACGCGCATGAAGTCCGGATGCCACGACATCTCGCGACCGAGGGCCACGAGGCGCTCGCGCAGGTCGGCGTCCCGCGCGCCGTTGCGGATGTACCACTGGCGCGTCGACACGATCTCGAGCGGGCGGTCGCCCTTCTCGAAGAACTTCACCGGGTGGGTGAAGGGCTTCGGCGCGCCCTCCATGTCGCCCGACTCCTGGAGCAGCTCGACGATGCGCTTCTTGGCGCTGAACACCGTCTTGCCCGCGAGCTCGGCGTACGCGCTCTTGGCGGCATCCGTCACGATCACGTCCGGGGCCTCGGCGACGATGCGGCCGTCCTTGCCGATGATCGTCCGGTTGGGGAGATCGAGCTCGCGCCACCAGATGATGTCGGTCACGTCGCCGAAGGTGCAGATCATGGCGATGCCCGATCCCTTGTCCTTCTGCGCGAGCGGGTGCGCCAGCACCGGCACCTCGACGTCGAACAGCGGGGTGCGGACCGTGGTGCCGAACAGCGGCTGATAGCGCTCGTCGTCGGGGTTGGCGACGAGGGCGACGCAGGCGGGCAGCAGCTCGGGACGGGTGGTCTCGATGAACACGTCGCCGGAGCCGTCGGTCTTGGCGAAGCCCACGCGGTGGTACGCCGCGGGCTGGTCGCGGTCTTCGAGCTCCGCCTGCGCGATCGCGGAGCGGAAGTCGACGTCCCACAGCGTCGGCGCGAGCGCCTGGTAGGCCTCGCCGCGCTCGACGTTGCGCAGGAACGCGAGCTGGCTCGTCCGCATCGCGTCGTCGGAGATGGTCCGGTAGGTCTGCGTCCAGTCCACGCTGAGCCCGAGGTCGCGCCAGAGCGCCTCGAACGCCTTCTCGTCCTCGACCGTCAGCTGCTCGCAGAGTTCGATGAAGTTGCGGCGGCTGATGGGCACCTGGTCGGCGGCCTTGCTGCTCTTGTTGTCGCCGCCCGCGAACGGGGGAGTGAAGTCGGGGTCGTAGGCCAGCGACGGGTCGCAGCGCACCCCGTAGTAGTTCTGCACGCGGCGCTCCGTCGGCAGGCCGTTGTCGTCCCAGCCCATCGGGTAGAAGACCGTCTTGCCGCGCATGCGCTCGAAGCGCACCTTGACGTCCGTGTGCGTGTAGCTGAACACGTGCCCGATGTGCAGGCTCCCGGATGCCGTGGGCGGCGGGGTGTCGATGGAGTACACCCCGGCCCGGCCGACCTCGGCGGCGCGCGCGCGGTCGAACACGTACGTCCCGTCCGCGGTCCAGGCGGCATCCCACTTCTGCTCGAGTCCCTCGAGGGCCGGCTTGTCCGGGATCTGGGCCCCGTCGGGGCGGCGGTCGTCGGCCATGGTTACTCCTCGAGCGATATGGGCGGCACTGTGTGAGCGTGCCTGATGGTGGGTGCACCCAGCCTAGCGACTGCGGCGGGCGCCCCGTCTTTCTCCACCCCGTCCAGGAACGGCGTAGGGTGGGAGCCATCCCCCTTCATCGACTCCGAGGTCGTTCCATGCCGTCTGCGCCCACCCGTCGCCTGCTCGCCGCCACCGCCCTGGCCGCCGTCTCCGCCCTCGCGCTGTCCTCCTGCGCGGCGTCGGACTCCTCCGCGTCCGGCGACGGCGAGATCGTCTGGGCGATCGAAGGGGCCAACCTCTCCGCCGGGCACATGGACCCGCAGACGAGCCAGCTCGACGTGTCGAGCATGGTGCAGCGCGCCGTGCTCGACTCGCTGGTCTTCCAGGAGGCCGACGGCTCCTTCTCGCCGTGGCTCGCCGAGTCCTGGGACGTCGAGGACGACGGCGCGACCTACGTCTTCCGCCTGCGCGACGACGTCACCTTCCACGACGGCACGCCGTTCGACGCCGCCGCCGTCAAGGCGAACTTCGATCGCATCGCCGACCCCGAGACGGCCTCGGCCCAGGCCGCCAGCATGCTCGGGGGCGACGCGTACACCGGCACGGAGGTCGTCGACGACCACACCGTGCGGGTGACCTTCAGCCGGCCCTACGTGCCGTTCCTCCAGGCCGCGAGCACCTCGCTGCTGGGGTTCTGGTCGCCCGCCGTCCTCGAGTCCTCGGCGGACCAGCTCAAGGCCGGCGGCCCCGACGTCAACGTCGGCACCGGTCCGTTCGAGCTCACCTCGTACACGCCCGACCAAGAGATCGTGTACACCCGCAACGAGGACTACACGTGGGGCCCGGACGGCGGCACCGCCCCGGCGTTCGAGACGCTTCGCGTCGAGATCCTGCCGGAGGCGTCCGTGCGCCTCGGGGTGATCTCCAGCGGCGAGGCCGACGTCGCCACCAACCTCCCGCCGAACCTCGTCAGCGAGGTGCCCGACGACGTGACCGTCGAGGCGCTCGAGTACCCGGGCCTGCCCTACTCGCTCTACCTCAACGAGAAGTACGGCGTCTTCGCCGACCAGCGGGTGCGCCAGGCGTTCTCGCGCGCGATCGACGTCGACACCGCCGTGCAGGAGATCTTCTTCGGTCAGTTCCCGCGCGCCTGGAGTATCCTCGGCGCGACGACCCCCGGCTACGACGCGAGCCTCGAGGACACCTGGGCGTTCGACCCGGATGCCGCGAACGCGCTGCTCGACGAGGCCGGATGGACCGGCCGCGACGCCGACGGGTTCCGCACGAAGGACGGCCAGCGCCTGACGGCGCGCTGGATCGCGTGGACGCCGGTGCCCGACGACCGCGCCGCCCTCGCGAACGCCATCCAGTCCGACCTCCGTGCGGTCGGCTTCGACCTGCAGCGCGAGGTGCTGGAGCCCGGCGCCTACAACGAGCAGTACGGACCGAAGACCTTCGACCTCACCGACTGGGGCTTCTCGGGCGTCGACCCCGACCTGCTCCGCAGCCACCTGCAGACCGACGGCTTCCAGAACGCGTCGCAGGTGAGCGATCCGGCCCTCGACGCGCTGCTCGACGAGGGCACCGCCACCACCGACACCGAGGCGCGCAACGAGGTGTACCGCGAGGTGCAGCAGTGGAACGCCGACCAGGTCGCGATCGTGCCGCTCTACAGCCCCGCTCTGATCAGCGCGGTCCGCTCCGACGTCACGGGCCTCACGTTCGACCTGTACGGGCGCCCGCTCTTCGCCACCGCCTCCGTCGGCTGACCCCGGACTCCGGATGCCACGCCCTCGCGGTTCCGCGCGCCGTCTGCTCGGGCGGCTCGGAGGGATCGCGGCATCCGTCGTCCTCGTCCTGTGGGGAGCGGCGACGCTCGCCTTCGTCGCGTTCCGCATCATCCCCGGCGACCCCGTCGAGGTGATGCTCGGGCCGCAGGCCCAGGTGAGCGACGCCGTCAAGGCGGGCATCCGCAGCGACCTCGGTCTGGACCGGCCGCTGCTCGAGCAGTACGGCGCGTTCCTCGGACAGCTCGTCCGCGGCGATCTCGGCGAGTCGTACCAGCTGCGCCTCCCGGTGGTCGAGGTCATCGGCCGGCAGCTCGGCTCCACGCTGCAGCTGACCGGCGCCGCCCTGGCCGTCGCGCTCGTCCTCGCCCTGGCATCCGTCCTCCTCGGGCGGCGCCGCACGGCCCGCACGGTGCTCGCCGGGATTGAGCTGGTCGTGCTGTCGTCACCGGTGTTCTGGACGGGGCTCGTCCTGCTGTCGGTGTTCTCGTTCCAGCTCGGCTGGTTCCCCGTCTCGGGCGCGCGCGACCCCGCCGCGATCGCGCTGCCGGCCGTGACGCTCGCTCTCCCGGTCGCCGCCCTGCTCGCGCAGGTCCTCCGCGACGGGGTGGAGGCCGCCGAGCGGGAGCCCTTCCTGACCACCGTCCGGGCACGCGGCGCCACGCCGCTGCG
Source organism: Microbacterium sp. LMI1-1-1.1 (assembly GCF_040815675.1). Taxonomy (NCBI): domain Bacteria; kingdom Bacillati; phylum Actinomycetota; class Actinomycetes; order Micrococcales; family Microbacteriaceae; genus Microbacterium; species Microbacterium sp. LMI1-1-1.1. The sequence goes on from NZ_JBFPNN010000001.1 coordinate 684,415, forward strand.
CGAGAGCGTGCACCACACGCTGCGGCACGCGAGCGTCGGCGGCCTGACCCTCGCGGCCTACCTCGTCGGCTCGCTGCTGGGCGGGGCGGTGCTCGTCGAGACGGTCTTCGCCCGGCCGGGGATCGGACGCGTCACCCTCGCGGCGATCAGCGACCGCGACCTGCCGGTCATCACGGGCGTCATCCTGTTCAGCGCCCTCGTCTTCGTGGTGGTCAACACCGTCGTGGACCTCGTCGTCCCGGTCCTGGATCCGCGTCTGCGACGCGCGCCCTCGGCGGTCGGCCGACGTGCGGCGGTGCCGGCATGACCGCGCCGACGCGCCCGCACCCACGGGGCACCTCTATGCCGCCGCGACGCCGCCGGATCACCGGACGCGCCGTCGCCCTGTCGCTGGCCGGGGCCGTCCTGGCAGTCCTCGCCGTCGCCGCGATCGCCCCGGGGCTGCTCGCCACCCACGACCCGCTCCTCACGGACGTCCGCGGCGCCCTCCAGGCGCCGTCGTCCGCCCACTGGTTCGGCACGGACCAGAGCGGGCGTGACGTCTACTCCCGCGTGGTCCACGGTGCGGGCCGGTCGATCGGCATCGGCCTGCTGGCGACCGGGCTCGCCCTCGTCGTCGGGCTGATCGCGGGTTCCGCCTCGGCCGTCGCCCCCCGCCCCGTCGACGCCGCCGCGATGCGCGTGGTCGACGTGCTGCTGGCCTTCCCCGAGTTCCTCGTCGCGCTCCTCGTGGTCGCGGTCCTCGGTCCCGGACCGGCCAACGTCGCCGTCGCCGTGACGATCGCCGCCGTGCCCGTGTACATCCGCCTGGCCCGCGCGCAGACGCGCGCCCTGGCCGCGGCCGAGCACGTGGAGGCGGCGCGCATCATCGGCATCCCGGGTCCCCTCGTGCACCTGCGCCACGTCCTGCCGGGCGTGCTCGGCGCGGTGAGCGTGCTCGCCACGATCGGGATCGGCACGAGCATCCTCGCCGCCGCCGGTCTCAGCTTCCTCGGTCTCGGACCCACCGAGCCGACCCCCGAGTGGGGGCTGATGCTGTCCGCGGGACGCAACCTCCTGCTGCAGGCGCCCTGGGTCGCGCTGTTCCCGGGACTGGCCATCACGGCGACCGTGGTGAGCGTGAGCGTCGTCGGGCGCGTCCTGCGCGCCCGGGCCGAGGAGCGCGGCGCATGAGCGACGTCAGGTCTCCGGCCGCCGCGGAGCGCCCGGACGGCGGCATCCGCGTGTCCGGTCTCCGCATCGACGGGCGGTCCGGGCCGCTGGTCCGCGGCGTCGACCTCGACGTGCGTCCGGGGGAGTGCGTCGCGATCGTGGGGGAGTCCGGCGTGGGCAAGTCGCTGACCGCGCGGGCGCTGCTCGGGCTGACGCCGCGCGGGCTGTCCACCCGCGCCGACGTGCTGGAGGTCGACGGGGTCGACGCCCGAGACCTCGGCGAGCCCGGATGGCGCCGGCTGCGCGGCGCGCGCATCGCCCTCGTCTCGCAGGACGCGCTCGTCTCCCTCGACCCGCTGCGCCGCGTCGGCGCCGAGGTGGCCGAGCCGGTGCGCATCCACGAGCCGTCCGTGCGCGGCACCGCCCTGAGGGAGCGCGTCCGGGCGACGCTCGCCCGGGTGGCGCTGCCCGACCCTGAGGTCCGCGCTCGCCAGTACCCGCACGAGCTGTCCGGCGGTCTGCGTCAGCGGGCCCTCATCGCCTCCGCGCTGGCCGCGCACCCCGCGGTGCTCGTCGCCGACGAGCCGACGACGGCCCTGGATGCCACCGTGCAGGCGCGCGTGCTCGACCTGCTCCGCCGCATCGCCGACGAGGGCGTGGCGGTCGTCTTCATCAGCCACGACCTCGGCGCCGTCAGCCGCGTCGCCGATCGCGTCGTCGTCATGCACGACGGACGCGTCATCGAGACGGGCGACACCGCCACGGTGCTCGCCGCACCGCGCGACCCGCAGACGCGCGCCCTCGTCGCGGCCGTCTCGCACGACCCGCTCGACCGCACGGCGCGCGGCGGACCCCCGTTGCTGGCGGCATCCGGTCTCTCGAAATCCTTCGGCGAGAGGGTCGCCGTCGACGACGTCTCCCTCACGCTGCACCGCGGCCGCACGCTCGCGGTCGTGGGGGAGTCCGGATCGGGGAAGACGACGCTCGCGCGAATGGTCGTCGGGGTGACCTCCCCGGACGCCGGGACTCTCCGCTTCGACGACGCGCCGTGGGACGCGGCCCGCGCCGCCGGCGCGGCCCGGCGGCGGGTGCAGCTGGTGCAGCAGAACCCGTGGGGCGCCCTCGATCCGCGCTGGACCGTCGGCCGCACCCTCGCCGAAGCGGTCGCGAGCGCCGGCGTGCCGCGGGCCGGTCGACGCGCCCGCGTGGCCGGACTCCTCGACGAGGTCGGCCTCGACGCCGGGTTCGCCGGACGGCGTCCCGCGCAGCTGTCCGGCGGGCAGCGTCAGCGGGTGGCCATCGCCCGCGCCCTCGCCGTCGCGCCGGCCCTCCTCGTGCTCGACGAGCCCGTGTCCGCCCTGGATGCCTCCGTCCGCGCGCGCATCCTCGACCGGCTCCGCCGTCTGCAGGCCGACCGGGACCTCGCGATGCTCTTCGTCACGCACGACCTCGACGTCGTCGCGCAGATCGCGGACGACGTCCTCGTCATGCAGGACGGACGCGTCGTCGAGTCCGGTGCCGTCCGCTGCGTCTTCACCGAGCCGCGGCATCCGTTCACCCGGGAGCTGCTCGCCGCCGCCGGGATCGCGGCGCACCCCGGCGGCGCGGTGGAGGACCCCCGTGACACGGCGGCGCACCCCGGTGACACCGCGTAGACTGGAGCGATCAGCATCGATCCGGCCATCACCGGGGAGCTCTCGGAAGAAACGGGTCCTGGACCCGCGGTAGAACCGAGCGGGGCAGGCCCGTCACAGCCGCGGTGAGAGAGGCTCTCGGCATCCGGGGGCAAGGCGGGGTGGTACCGCGGTCCGAACGGATCGTCCCTGCAGGCGGACCCTGACCTGCGGAGTGACATGACCTACCCACGCCCCTCATCCTTCGGCCCGGCGGCGGACGCGGCATCCGTCGTCCCCAGCCCCCGCTTCCCCCGGATCGAGGACGACACCCTCGCCTTCTGGGCGGAGGACGACACCTTCCGCGCCTCGATCGCGAACCGCGAGGGCGCCGAGGAGTGGGTGTTCTACGACGGCCCGCCGTTCGCCAACGGCCTGCCGCACTACGGGCACCTGCTGACCGGCTACGCCAAGGACGTCTTCCCGCGCTTCCAGACCATGCGCGGCAAGAAGGTCGACCGCGTCTTCGGCTGGGACACCCACGGCCTCCCGGCGGAGCTCGAGGCCATGAAGCAGCTCGGGATCACCGAGAAGGACGAGATCGAGCGCATGGGCGTGGCGACCTTCAACGCCAAGGCCCGGGAGTCGGTGCTCGAGTACACGCGCGAGTGGCAGGACTACGTCACCCGCCAGGCCCGCTGGGTCGACTTCGAGCGCGGCTACAAGACACTCGACACGACCTACATGGAGAGCGTCCTGTGGGCGTTCAAGACCCTGCACGACAAGGGTCTCGCGTACGAGGGCTACCGCGTCCTGCCGTACTGCTGGCGCGACGAGACCCCGCTCTCCACGCACGAGCTGCGCATGGACGACGACGTGTACAAGATGCGCCAGGACCCCTCGGTCACCGTCACCTTCCCGCTCGTCGGAGCGAAGGCCGAGGCGCTCGGCCTCACCGGCGTCCGTGCGCTCGCGTGGACGACGACGCCGTGGACGCTGCCGACCAACCTCGCGCTGGCCGTGGGTCCCGGCATCCGGTACGCCGTCGTCGAGGGCGGCCCGCACGGCGCCGCCGACGTCCACCGCGCCCCCGACGGCACCCCCGACGAGGCCATCGAGGCGACCGCGCACCGCTACCTCCTCGCCGAGGACCTCCTGCCGAACTACGCGAAGGACCTCGGGTACGAGACCCCGGATGCCGCCCGCCAGGCCGTCCAGACCACGATCCTGGGCTCCGAGCTGGAGGGCGTCTCCTACGACCGGCTCTTCGACTACTACGCCGACGCGTCGGTGTGGGGGACGCAGGACGCCTGGAAGATCCTCGTCGACGACTACGTCACCGTCTCGGACGGTACGGGCATCGTGCACCAGGCCCCCGCGTACGGTGAGGACGACAAGCGCCTCGCCGACGCCGCCGGCCTGCCGACGATCATCTCCCTCGACGACGGCGGCCGCTTCCTGTCGGCCGTCACCGACGTGGCGGGGGAGCTGTGGCTGGATGCCAACCGCCCCCTCATCCGCCTGCTGAAGCAGGGTGGGCGTCTGCTGCGCGAGGCCTCCTACGAGCACTCCTACCCGCACTGCTGGCGCTGCCGGAACCCCCTCATCTACAAGGCCGTGTCGAGCTGGTTCGTGCGCGTGACCGACATCAAGGACGACCTGCTGGCGAACAACCAGCAGATCACCTGGGTGCCCGAGAACGTCAAGGAGGGCCAGTTCGGCAAGTGGCTCGAGGGCGCGCGCGACTGGTCGATCAGCCGCAACCGCTACTGGGGCTCGCCGATCCCGGTGTGGAAGAGCGATGACCCGAACCACCCGCGCGTGGACGTGTACGGCTCGCTCGCCGAGATGGAGGCCGACTTCGGCCGTCTGCCGCGAAACGCCGACGGCGAGGTCGACCTGCACCGCCCGTACATCGACGACCTCACGCGCCCCAACCCCGACGACCCGACGGGGCAGTCGACGATGCGCCGCATCGAGGACGTGCTCGACGTGTGGTTCGACTCGGGCTCGATGCCGTTCGCGCAGGTGCACTACCCGTTCGAGAACCACGACTGGTTCGACGAGCACGCCCCGGCCGACTTCATCGTCGAGTACATCGGGCAGACCCGCGGCTGGTTCTACGTCATGCACGTGCTCTCCACCGCGCTGTTCGACCGCCCCGCCTTCACGGGCGCCTCGTGCCACGGCATCGTCCTCGGCAACGACGGGCAGAAGATGTCGAAGTCGCTCCGCAACTACCCCGACGTGCGCGAGGTGTTCGACCGCGACGGCTCGGATGCCATGCGCTGGTTCCTCATGTCTTCGAGCGTTCTGCGGGGTGGGAACCTCGTCGTCACCGAGGAGGGCATCCGCGCGGGCGTCCGCGAGTTCCTGCTGCCGCTGTGGAACGCGTGGTACTTCTTCGCCACGTACGCCAACGCCTCGGGCGACGGCTACACCGCCGAGTGGCGCACCGACTCCACGGACGTGCTCGACCGGTACATCCTCGCCCTGACCGGCGACCTCGTCCGGGACGTCGCCGCGGACCTCGAGGGCCTGGACTCCACGACCGCGGCCGAGCGCCTGCGCGACTTCGCCGAGGTGCTGACCAACTGGTACATCCGCCGTTCGCGCGACCGCTTCTGGGTGGGCGTGACCGACGACCCGTCCAGCCGCGAGGCCTTCGACACGCTCTACACGGTGCTCGAGACCCTCACCCGCGTCGCCGCGCCCCTGCTGCCGCTCGTCACCGAGCGCGTCTGGCAGGGCCTGACCGGCGGGCGCAGCGTCCACCTGGAGGACTGGCCGGATGCCGCGGCGTTCCCCGCGGCCGAAGACATCCGCACCGCGATGGACACCGTCCGCGAGGTCTCCAGCGTCGCCAACGCGCTGCGCAAGCGCGAGGGCAAGCGCGTGCGCCTGCCGCTGCCGCGTCTGACGGTGGTGACCCCGGATGCCGCCGGCCTGGCGCAGTTCGACGACATTCTCCGCGAGGAGCTCAACGTCAAGACTGTGGAGCAGATCGCCCTCCAGGAGGGGACGGCGGGCGAGTACGGCATCACGCACCGCCTGTCCGTCAACGCCCGCGCCGCGGGCCCGCGCCTCGGCAAGCAGGTGCAGCAGGCGATCAAGGCCGCCCGGGAGGGCGACTGGAGCGAGGTCGACGGCCGGGTGGTCGCCGGCGGCATCCCGCTGGAGCCCGCCGAGTACGACCTCGTCGTGGAGACCGCGGGACGCCCCGAGGGCGAGGCGCTGGCCGTCCTGTCCTCGGGCGGGTTCGTGCTGCTCGACACCGTCACCACGCCGGAGCTCGAGGCCGAAGGCCTGGCGCGCGACATGATCCGCGGCATCCAGGACACCCGCAAGGCTGCCGGGTTCGACGTGAGCGACCGGATCTTCCTGTCTCTGACATTCGTCGAGGACGCCGACGCCCGATCCGTCGCGCAGGCGTTCGACGTCGCCGGCGTCGCGTCGGAGACCCTCGCGGAGAGTGTCGTCCTCGCCGGACCGAGCGGACGCCTCGTCGAGCGCGGGGCCATCCTCGCCGCCGAGCACGAGACCGTCATCGCCGCGAAGACCTACGCGAACACCGGGGCCGTCACCGTGGCGGTCGCCCGCATCTCGACCGGAGGCAGCGCATGAGCGACCGCACGAGAGCCGACGCCGTCTACAGCGCCCTCCTGGAGCGCCAGGGCGAGCAGTGGGTGCAGCCGCGCGTGGAGCGCACCCGCCGCGTCCTGGAGCTGCTGGACGACCCGCAGCGGACGTACCGCGTGGTCCACGTGACCGGGACGAACGGCAAGACCTCCACCAGCCGCATCATCGAGAGCCTTCTGCGGGCCCTCGGACTGCGCACGGGACTCTTCACCAGCCCCCACCTGGAGCGCTTCACCGAGCGCATCCTCATCGACGGGGAGCCCGTGGCGGATGCCGCTGTCGCCGACGCGTGGGACGAGATCCAGCCGTTCGTCGAGATGGTGGATGCCGAGCTGACCGCCGCCGGCGACGCGCCGCTGACGTTCTTCGAGCTGCTCACGGTGCTGGCCTTCGTGGCCTGCGCCGACGCGCCGATCGACGTGCTGGTCCTCGAGGTCGGCATGGGCGGGGCGTGGGACTCCACGAACACCGCAGACGGCGACGTCGCGGTCTTCACCCCGATCGACCTCGACCACACCGACCGCCTGGGCTCGACGATCCGTGAGATCGCGACCGTCAAGGCCGGCATCATCAAGGACGGCGCCGCCGTCGTGTCGGCCGCGCAGGCGCCCGAGGCCGCCGCCGTGCTGCGCGAGGCCGCGGCCGCCCGCGGAGCCTCGATCGCCTTCGCGGGACACGAGTTCGGCCTCGAGGTGCAGACGCTCGCCGTCGGCGGCCAGCTCATCTCGGTCCAGGGCGTGGCGGGGACCTACCCCGAGCTCTACCTGCCCCTGTACGGCGCGCACCAGGGCGCCAACGCGGCGCTCGCGGTCGCCGCCGTCGAGTCGCTCATCGGGGGCGGCTCGCAGCCGCTGAACGCGGACGTCGTCGCGGACGGCCTCGGCAACGCCACCTCGCCCGGACGCCTGCAGCTCGTCGGCACCGCCCCGACGGTCCTCGTCGACGCCGCGCACAACCCCCACGGCGCCCGCGCGCTCGTGGCCGCGCTCGACGAGGCGTTCGACATCGACGAGTGGGGCGCCGTCGTCGGCATCCTCGACGGCAAGGACGCGGTGGGCATCGTCGACGCCCTCGCGGGCGGTGTGGCGCGCGTGTTCGCCACCGCGCCCGACAGCGATCGCGCGACCGACCCCGACGCGGTGGCCGACATCGCCGAGGAGCGGGACCTTCCCGTCACCGTCCACCCGAGCCTGGAGGACGCCGCCGACGCCGCACGGGAGTGGGCGTCCGCCTCCGATCGCCGGGCCGTCGTCATCGCCGGGTCGGTCGTCCTCGCGGGCGAGGCGCTGCGGCTGTCGGAGCTGGAGAACTGGAAGGCGGGGTGGCAGGCGTGAGCCCGCGCGAGCCCCGCGCTCCGCGGGCACGCCGTCAGCGGGGCGCTCAGGAGTCGCTGGGCGCCGTCGTCCTCGGCTTCGAGTCCGTCATCGTCTTCCTCGGCGGTCTCGTGGTGTTCGGCCTGCGGGCGCTGCCCGCCGCGATCGAGCCGTGGTGGGGCATCGTCGGCGGCGCGCTGCTCGCCCTCGCGATGGTCGCCGTCTCGGGCCTGCTGCGCCACCGTTGGGCGATCGTCGTCGGCTGGGCGCTGCAGGTGGTGCTCGCCCTCGGCGCCTTCCTCGTCCCCGCGCTCCTGTTCGTCGCCCTCGTTTTCGGCGGCATGTGGGCGTATGCCACCATCAAGGGAGCAGCACTGGACCGGCAGAACGCCCGCCGTGCCGCCGACCCCGACCTCTCGAACGGAGAATGACCCATGGCCACCGAAGAGACCCTCGTCCTGGTGAAGCCCGACGGCGTCGCCCGCGGCCTGACCGGCGCGATCCTGGCCCGCATCGAGGCGAAGGGGTACGCCCTCGTCGACATCCGCCTCGTGGAGCCCGACCGCGAGCTCCTCGCCCAGCACTACGCCGAGCACGAGGGCAAGCCGTTCTACGAGCCGCTGCTGGACTTCATGCTCTCCGGCCCGTCCGTCGCGATCCGTCTGGCCGGCAACCGCGTCATCGAGGGCTTCCGCTCCCTCGCCGGCACGACCGACCCGACGACGGCGGCGCCCGGCACGATCCGCGGCGACTTCGGCCGCGACTGGGGTCTGAAGGTGCAGCAGAACCTCGTCCACGGCAGCGACAGCCCCGAGTCCGCCGCGCGCGAGCTCGGCATCTGGTTCGACTGAGCCCGTCCCGCACGACGGCCGTCGCCCCTGGGGCGGCGGCCGTCGTCGTTCCCGGCGGGGGTCTTCGTCGTCCCGGCGACGGGGGAGCGGGGAGGGTCAGGCGAAGGATGCCAGGACGTCGAGCCGCACCTGGGCGAGGACGGCGATGACGACGTAGCTGGCCAGCGCCATGAGCGGGACCCACGCCATCAGGCGGTCCGCGATCTCGCGCCCGCGTTCCCCCACGGGGACGACGCCCGTACGCAGGAGGTGCAGCGTCACGGCGTAGAAGGACGGGATGACGACCGACCAGGTCACCATGCACCACGGGCAGAGCGTCCCCAGGACGAAGATGCTCTGCGAGATCAGCCAGCAGACGAAGCTGAACGCGAACAGCATCCCGGCCCAGAAGGCCACCCAGAACCAGCGTGCGAAGCGGGCCCCGGCGAGCAGCGCGAACCCCACCACGACGGGGGCGATCCATGCCGCCAGGCCGATGAGCGGGTTCGGGAAGCCGAAGACGCTACCCTGCGCCGACGTGAGGTTCGCCGAGCACTGCACGAGGATGTTGATGTCGCACGACGCCGACGCGGTCGGGTCCGCGAGCAGCGTGAAACGGTCCATCGTCAACGAGAACGCCGCGTACCACCCGATGATCCCGGCGATGATGAGCCAGACCGCGAGCACGGACGGACGACGGGGGGCGTTGTCGGTCATGGTCCGATTCTTTCACCGCCGCCCATGGGGGCGCTGTGTCCGCGCGGGCGGCCGACCGCGCCGTCGACGTGCCTTCCCGATCCGGGACCGGTCCGTGCGATACTGGAGTCTCGATGAGCCGCGGCCGCGCCGCAGGATCATCACCAGAAGACTTCGGGCGATGACCGCCCTCGCAGCACGAGCCACCGGGCCTGCTGCAGACCGAGTGAGTTCGCGGCCCCGCCGGGTGCGGCGCCGCACGAGATTTCGCCGGGCGACGCGCGGTGTCGCCGGCCGAGGAGTTTGCCAGAGATGGCCGATGCAACGGACGAACAGAACAGCACCGACGACACGACCGCGGTGACCGACGACACGCAGCTCGCCAACGCGCAGAGCGCGGAGGCCCCGAGCCCCGACGCCCCCGCGGCCGACGCGCAGGACGCGGAAGCGGCCGACGCCGTCGACGCGGCCCCCGCCGCCGACGCGCCCGCCGACGTCGTCGACGCCGAGGAGGAGGTCGCGGACGTGCAGGAGGCCGAGGAGGCCGCCGCGACCGACACCGCACCGCCCGCGGTGCTGGCCGACGACACCGTCGCGGAGACGACGCCGGCGGAGCCGCAGGACGCCCCCGCGGCCGCGGCCGCGGAGTCCGGGACCCCGGACGCCGACGCGGCCGCGACGCCGGCGGCATCCGCTCCCTCCGCCCCGGCGAAGCCGGAGCGCCCCACGGCCGTCTCGCTCGGCCTGCTGCCCGAGGTCTTCGTGTCGGCCGTGTCGACGCAGCTGCACTTCTACGCCCCCGAGCTCCCGCCGATGCCCGCGCGGGACGAGGAGGAAGAGGACGACGACCGCGGGGAGGACCGCGCCGAGCGCGGCTCCGCCAACGCCCGCCGCCGCAACCGTCGCCGTGGCGGACAGAGCACGACCGCCGACGAGCCCGACGAGAACGAGGCCCCGCCCGCGCGCCAGCGCGCCGTCGAGCTCATCACCGAGCCGCAGCGCATCAAGGGCTCCACCCGCCTCGAGGCGAAGAAGCAGCGCCGTCGCGACGGTCGCGAGGCCGGCCGCCGCCGCCCCGTCGTCACCGAGGCCGAGTTCCTCGCCCGCCGCGAGGCCGTCGACCGCGTCATGGTCGTGCGCTCGAAGGCCGGACGCATCCAGATCGGCGTGCTCGAGGACAACGTCCTCGTCGAGCACTACGTCGCGCGCAACCAGGACGCCTCGCTCATCGGCAACGTCTACCTCGGTCGCGTGCAGAACGTGCTGCCGAGCATGGAAGCGGCCTTCGTCGACATCGGGCGCGGACGCAACGCCGTGCTGTACTCCGGCGAGGTCGACTGGGATGCCGTGGAGACCGGCAACCAGCCGCGTCGCATCGAGCTGGCGCTGAAGTCCGGCGACCGCGTGCTCGTCCAGGTGACCAAGGATCCCGTGGGGCACAAGGGCGCGCGTCTGACGAGCCAGATCTCGCTCCCCGGCCGCTACCTCGTGTACGTCCCGGGCGGCGCCATGAACGGCATCTCCCGCAAGCTCCCCGACACCGAGCGCGCCCGCCTGAAGAAGATCCTCAAGGAGGTCCTCCCGGAGTCGTCCGGCGTCATCGTGCGTACGGCCGCCGAGGGCGCGACCGAGGACCAGCTGACCCGCGACGTGCAGCGCCTCACCTCGCAGTGGGAGCACATCAGCTCGCAGGTGCAGAGCATCCAGGCCCCTGCGCTCCTGCACTCCGAGCCCGACCTGCTCGTCAAGATCGTCCGCGACGTCTTCAACGAGGACTTCACGCGCATGCTCATCCAGGGCGACGAGGCGCTCACCACCATCTCGAACTACCTCGCCAGCGTCGCCCCCGACCTGCTGGACCGCGTCGAGAAGTACGAGGGCGACCACGACCCGTTCGACGAGTTCCGCATCACCGAGCAGATCGAGAAGGCCCTCGACCGCAAGGTGTGGCTGCCCTCCGGCGGCTCGCTGGTCATCGACCGCACCGAGGCCATGACCGTCGTCGACGTCAACACCGGCAAGTTCGTCGGCTCGGGCGGCAACCTCGAGGAGACGGTCACCAAGAACAACCTCGAGGCCGCCGAGGAGATCGTCCGTCAGCTGCGCCTACGCGACATCGGCGGCATCATCGTCGTCGACTTCATCGACATGGTGCTGGAGTCCAACCGCGACCTCGTGCTGCGCCGCCTCATCGAATGCCTGAGCCGCGACCGGACGAAGCACCAGGTCGCCGAGGTCACCTCGCTGGGTCTCGTGCAGATGACCCGCAAGAAGCTCGGCCTCGGTCTGCTCGAGACGTTCAGCGAGGCGTGCGAGGTGTGCGCCGGTCGCGGCGTCATCGTCCACCACGACCCGGTGGTGAAGCACCGCCCCGCCGGCGGCAACGGAAACGGCAACGGCAACCGCAACGGAGACGGGTCGAACAACCGCCGCGGGCGCGGCGGCAACGGCAACGGGAACGGCGGTTCCGGGAACGGCAACGCGAACGGCGGCAACGGCACCAACGGCGCCGGCAACGGCGGGGGAGCGGCGGCGCCCGCCGGCGGCACGCACGTCATCACCGAGGGCGTGAAGTCCGCGCTTGCGCAGATCGCGGCATCCACGATCCACCCGACCGTCGACGACCCCGCCGTTGTAGAGGCGGCCGTCGTGGCGTCGGTCGAGGCCGTGATGGAGGCGGCGCCCGAGGCGCCCGTCCGCGAGAAGCGCCCGCGCAAGAAGCGCGAGCCCAAGACGCCGCGTACGGAGAAGGACCTGCTGCTCGAGTCCGTCCTGGAGGCGCTGCCCGAGCCAAAGGCTCCCGGTCAGGGCCGCTCGCGCCGCCGCGTGACGACCGCGGCCCTCACGGGCACCCCGGTCAACGCGCAGCCGTCCGACGAGTCCTGACGACCTCCGCGGCCGGGTCCGCCGTCCCATCGGGGCGGCGGACCCGGCCGTCTCAGGAGCGTCCGCGTCGCTCCCGCGCCGTGATCCGCAATCCGGAGGCGCGCAGTCGGCGCACGAGCTCCTTGCCGCCGACGTGCTCCGCACCCGCGCGCACGAGATCGGCGTGCCGCTCGTCGGGCACGTCGTAGTGGTCGAGGTCGAAGGCCCGACGCGGGATCCCCGCGGCGGCGGCGAAGGCGTGCAGCTCGGCGAGATCGCTGTCGCTCACGAGGTGCGCCCACAGGCGACCGTGCGCGGGCCACTGCGGGTCGTCGATCAGGATCGCCATTCCGGAATCCTACGGTCGACACGCGGGTCGGATGCTTTTGCCGGATGCCGCCCGGTGAGCTAAACTCGACCCTTGGTGCGTCGCGTCCGCTTCTGATAGGAGCGAGACCCCCCGGGCTCCGCCCGCCGGATCGCACCGAGACTTGGGTCCGCAAGGGCCCTCCCAACGTCATCAGACAACCGGAGCTCCGCGCTCCCGAACGAAAACAGGTGTGAAGTGGTTTACGCAGTTGTGCGCGCCGGCGGCCGCCAGGAGAAGGTCCAGGTCGGCACCATCGTCGTGCTCGACCGCCAGAAGGCGAAGATCGGCGAGAGCATCCAGCTGCCCGCCGTCCTGTTCGTCGACGGCGACGCGGTCACGACCGACGCCGACAAGCTCGCGAAGGTCTCGGTCACGGCCGAGGTGCTCGGCGAGGAGCGCGGCCCCAAGATCGTGATCCAGAAGTTCAAGAACAAGACCGGCTACAAGAAGCGCCAGGGCCACCGCCAGGACCTCACGCGCGTCAAGATCACCGGCATCAAGTAAGAGCCAGGAGACGCAGAGATGGCACACAAAAAGGGCGCAAGCTCCACCCGTAACGGTCGTGACTCCAACGCACAGCGCCTCGGCGTGAAGCGCTTCGGCGGTCAGGTCGTCCTCGCCGGCGAGATCATCGTCCGCCAGCGCGGCACGCACTTCCACCCCGGCGCCAACGTCGGCCGCGGTGGCGACGACACCCTCTTCGCCCTCGCCCCCGGCGCGGTCGAGTTCGGCACCAAGGGCGGCCGCAAGGTCGTCAACATCGTCGCCGCAGCTGCGGAGTGATTCCCGCGCTTCGGCGCTCGAGGGGGTGGGCGCTGCCCACCCCCTCTTCGTTTTCCCGCGTCGGCTCCGCCGGCCCCATCCGGAAGGACCCGCCATGGTCACCTTCGTCGACCGCGTGACCCTGCACCTGCGTGCGGGAAAGGGCGGCAACGGCTGCGTCTCGGTGCGCCGTGAGAAGTTCAAGCCGCTGGCCGGTCCCGACGGGGGCAACGGCGGGAGCGGCGGCGACGTCGTCCTCGTCGCCGACCCGCAGACGACGACGCTGCTGTCGTACCACCACTCGCCGCACCGCGCGGCCGGCAACGGCGGGTTCGGCATGGGCGACCACCGTTCGGGCGCCCTGGGCGAGGACCTCGAGCTGCCCGTCCCGCTGGGCACCGTGGTCAAGGACGCCGACGGCACCGTGCTCGTCGACATGCTCACCCCGGGGATGCGCTTCGTCGCCGCTCCCGGTGGTCTCGGCGGCCTCGGGAACGCGGCACTGGCCTCGCCCAAGCGCAAGGCGCCGGGCTTCGCGCTTCTCGGCACCCCCGGCTACGAGGGCGACGTCGTCCTCGAGCTCAAGACCGTCGCGGACGTGGCCCTGGTGGGCTTCCCCTCCGCCGGCAAGTCGAGCCTGATCGCCGCGGTCTCGGCGGCGCGCCCGAAGATCGCCGACTACCCCTTCACGACCCTCCACCCGAACCTCGGCGTGGTCCAGGCGGGCGACGCGCGGTTCACGATCGCCGACGTCCCCGGGCTCATCGAGGGCGCGAGCGAGGGCAAGGGCCTGGGCCTGGAGTTCCTCCGTCACGTCGAGCGCTGCACGGCGCTCGTCCACGTGCTCGACTGCGCCACGCTCGACCCGGGCCGCGACCCGCTGAGCGACCTCGACGTCATCCTCGCCGAGCTCGCCGCCTACCCGGTCCCCGAGGGCCAGACCCCGCTCCTGGAGCGGCCGCAGATCGTCGCGCTGAACAAGGTGGACGTCCCCGAGGCGCACGAGCTGGCCGACTTCGTCCGGCCCGACCTCGAGGCCCGCGGGTTCCGCGTGTTCGAGATCTCCACCGTCAGCCGCGCCGGCCTGCGCGAGCTCACCTTCGCCCTCGGCGAGATCGTCGAGCAGCACCGCCTCGCGACCGTCGACCAGGCCCCGGCGGAGCGCGTCGTCATCCGTCCCCGCGGCTCCGAGAAGGACTTCACGATCAAGGTCGAGGGCGGCACCTACGGGCCCGTGTACCGGATCCTCGGCGACAAGCCGGTCAAGTGGGTGCAGCAGACCGACTTCCAGAACGAGGAGGCCGTCGGCTACCTCGCCGACCGTCTCGCGCGCCTCGGCGTCGAGGACGGCCTGTTCCGCGCGGGCGCGGTCGCCGGCGCCACGGTCGTCATCGGTCCCGGCGACGGCATCGTCTTCGACTGGGAGCCCACCCTCACCTCCGCGGCCGAGCTCATGACGGCCCCCCGCGGCACGGACCCGCGCCTCGTGCAGAACTCGCGCCGGACCTCCTCCGAGCGACGCGAGCAGTATCACGAGCGGATGGATGCCAAGGCCGACGCCCGCGCCGAGCTCGAGGCCGAACGCCGCGCGGCGCGGGCCGCGGGCATCTCGCCCGACGGCGACTCCTCGGCGCTCTCGTCCGAGGACGAGGAGCGGTGACCGCGACGACCCGCGCCGACATCCCGCGCTCCGCACGCGTCGTGGTGAAGGTCGGCTCGTCCTCGATCAGCGGCGACGGCGCGCACCGTATCGACACGATCGTCGCGGCGCTGTCGGACCTCGTCGCGACCGGGACGGAGGTCGTGCTGGTGTCGTCCGGCGCGATCGCCACGGCCCTCCCGCTCCTCGACCTGGGGGAGCGCCCCAACGACCTCGCGACCCAGCAGGCCGCGGCCGCGGTGGGCCAGAACGTCCTCATGTGGCGGTACCAGACGTCCCTCGACCGGTTCGGCCTCCTCGCCGGGCAGGTCCTCCTCACGGCCGGCGACCTTGAGAACGCGACCTCGCGGTCGAACGCGCGCCGCGCGATGGAGCGCCTACTGGGCCTCGGCATCCTGCCGATCGTCAACGAGAACGACACCGTCGCGACGCACGAGATCCGCTTCGGCGACAACGACCGCCTCGCCGCGCTGGTCGCCCGCCTCATCGGCGCCGATGCGCTGGTCCTGCTCAGTGACATCGCCTGCCTGTACACACGGCCGCCGAGCGAGCCCGGGGCGCAGCCCATCACCCACGTGGCGTGGGGCGACGACCTCGAGGAGTTCGAGTTCGGTGCGGGCGTGGTCAACGGCGTGGGCACCGGCGGAGCGGCGACCAAGGCCTCCGCGGCCAAGCTCGCCTCCACGGCCGGCGTCGGCGTCCTCGTCACGAGCGCCGACCTGGTGGCATCCGCCCTCTCCGGAGACGACGTCGGCACCTGGTTCGCGCCGAATCCCGACCCGGTGACCCTCGCGACCGGCCCGGTGGGGGCCGTCGCCCCGGCGGTAGACTGAGCCGATGACCACGATCGCCGCCTCCGTCGAGGACCGCCTGCGCCTGGCGAAGGACGCCGCCCGCGAGATCGGGCTCCTGGATGCCGCCGCGAAGACGGCTCTGCTGACGGCGATCGCCGACGGGCTCGAGGCCGCCACCGACGACATCGTCACGGCGAACGCGGAAGACCTGGAGCGCGGTCGCCGCGACGGCATCGGCGACGCCCTGCTCGACCGGCTGCGCCTGGACGCGGAGCGCGTCGCTTCGCTCGCGTCCGCCGTGCGCGCCGTCGCCGAGCTGCCGGACCCCGTCGGCCGCGTCCTCGACAGCCGCACCCTCCCGAACGGCCTCGCCCTCCAGAAGGTCGCCGTGCCGTTCGGCGTGGTGGGGTCCATCTACGAGGCGCGTCCCAACGTGACCGTCGACATCGCCGCTCTCGCGCTGCGCTCCGGCAACGCCGTGGTCCTCCGCGGCGGGTCGGCCGCCCAGAGCTCCAACGCCGCCCTCGTGGACGTCATGCGCGCCGCGCTGGAGACGCAGGGCGTCTCGCCCGAGGCCATCCAGACGGTCGACGACTTCGGCCGCGAGGGGGCGCGGGCCCTCATGAACGCGCGCGGCCTCGTCGACGTGCTCGTCCCGCGGGGCAGCGCCGGACTCATCGAGACGGTCGTGACCGAGTCGACGGTGCCGGTCATCGAGACCGGGGCCGGCGTCGTGCACATCTATCTCGACGCGACGGCCCGCGACGCCTGGGCCCGCGACATCGTCCTCAACGCCAAGACGCAGCGCCCGAGCGTGTGCAACGCGGTCGAGACCGTCCTGGTCCACCGCGCCGCCGCCGACCGTCTGGTCCCCGAGCTCGTCGCCGCGCTCTCCGACGCCGGCGTGCGCGTGCACGGCGACGAGACCGTCGCGGGCTTCGACGCGCGCGTCATCCCCGCGACCGAGGACGACTGGGCCGCCGAGTACCTCAGCCTCGATCTCGCCGTCCGCGTCGTGGACGACCTCGACGCCGCCCTCGACCACATCCGCCGCTACTCGACGCAGCACACCGAGTCGATCATCACCGAGGACGCGGCATCCGCCTCCCGCTTTCTCGCCGAGGTCGACTCCGCCGTGGTGCTCGTGAACGCCTCCACCCGTTTCACCGACGGCGGCGAGTTCGGCTTCGGCGCCGAGGTGGGCATCTCGACCCAGAAACTGCACGCCCGCGGCCCCATGGGCCTCGCCGAGCTGACGAGCACCAAGTGGCTCGGGCGCGGCGACGGGCAGATCCGCCCCTGACCGCCTAAAATGACTGTGGCTCACGCCGCAGACTTCCCGAACGGAGCACCGATGACTTTCGCCACGCTGACCGCCCTGGCCGCCGAAGGGGCCGAGCACCACGGCGGCAACGTCCAGGCCGAGACGTTCATCTTCGGCGTCATCGCCTTCGTGGCGTTCGTCGCGCTGAGCCTCGTGACCCTGTCGTACCGCAACGTCGCCAACCGTCACGCGAACAAGGCCGACGCCTGGACGCGCAAGAACGGCACGCCCACTCCCGAGGCGCACGGCCACTGAGGCCGACCATATGTCGGTGACGCGCGCCCCTCGCATCGGGGTCATGGGTGGGACGTTCGATCCCATCCATCATGGTCACCTGGTCGCCGCCAGCGAGGTCGCCCAGTCGTTCGACCTCGACGAGGTCGTCTTCGTCCCCACGGGCCGCCCGTGGCAGAAGGACCAGGTCACCTCGAGCGAGCACCGCTACCTCATGACGGTCATCGCGACCGCGGCGAACCCGCAGTTCACCGTGAGCCGCGTCGACATCGACCGCGAGGGCCCCACCTACACGATCGACACGCTGCGCGACCTGCAGCGCGAGCGCCCCGGCGCCGACCTGTTCTTCATCTCGGGCGCCGACGCGGTCGCGCAGATCCTCGGATGGCGCGACCACGAGGAGCTGTGGGAGCTGGCGCACTTCGTCGCCGTCTCCCGTCCCGGTCACGTCCTCTCGACGGAGGGGCTGCCGAGCGACGACGTCAGCCAGCTCGAGATCCCCGCGCTGTCGATCTCGTCCACCGACTGCCGCGCCCGCGTCCGTCGAGGCCACCCCGTGTGGTACCTCGTCCCGGACGGCGTCGTGCAGTACATCGCGAAGCACCACCTCTACCGGAGCAAGGCATGAGCACATCCGATTCCTCGACGCCCCCGCTGACGCGTCGCCAGTTGCGCGAGCTGCGCAACACCGGAGCGACGCCGGTCATCACCCCGGACATGACCCCGGCGGATGCCGCCCCCGCGGAGCCGTCCACTCCCGACGAGACCGTCATCGACGCGGTCCCCACCGCCGAGGACGAGGGCGCCGCGCCCGCCTCGACGGACGCCGACTCCTCCGCCTCGACGGACGCCGACTCTCCCGCCTCGACGGACGCCGGCGCTGGCGCGGACGGGGACGGCGACGCCCTCGCGGAGCAGCCCGCCACCGATGACGCCGCTCCCGCCGCGGAGGGTGACACCGTCGCCGCGGACCGCGACGACGGTGTCACCACGACGCCGGCCGGCCCGTCGGCCCCGCTGGCCCGCGCGGCCGCCCCCGTCTCCTTCGCCCCGCCCATGACCGATGCCGGTCTCGACCTGGGTGTCGGCGGTCTCGACATGGGCGTCGGCGGCCTGACCCGTCGTCAGGTGCGGGCGCAGGAGAAGATCCGCACCGCGTCCATCCCGGTCATCACGCCCGACTTCGACCCGGCCCCCGCCACCGCGGTGCAGCCGGTCGTGGCCGAGCGCGCCGAGACGACGCCCGCCTCCGCGGCATCCGAGACCCCCGCCATCTTCAAGCCCGCCGTCGCCGACGACACCGATGAGACGCCGGTCGCCGCGGACGCCGAGGCCCCGCGCGATGACGCCCCGGTCGCCGTGGTCAACCCGAGCCTCGGCTCCGAGCTGCTGGAGGGGGCGACGCCCGAGGTGTCGCTGCCGCCGTCCTTCGACCAGCTCATCGCGCGTAGCGCCTCCGCCACCGGGTCGATCTCCACCCCCAACGCGCTCATCCTCTCGCAGACCCCGACGGGCGCCCCGCTCGTGGCGCCGGTCACCGCGACCGGCGAGGTGCTCATCACGGGCACGTTCGACCTCCCCGAGGGACTCGGTTCCATCGGGCACGCCCCCGGGACGACCGACGGCCGCGACGCCGACGCCGTCCTCATCGACGGCGAGCTCCCGCCCGCCTCCTCGCCGACCCCCATCGCCGCCAGCGCGGCGATCAGCACCGTCAAGCAGCCGGGTGAGATCATCCGGCCGCCGGCGCCCGAGAAGGGCAGCCGACTGATGATCGGACTGATCATCACCACCGGAGCCCTGGCGATCGCCGTCGTCGGCGCGCTCGTGCTTGCTTTCACGACAGGAGTCTTCTGATGCCGGCTACCCAGAACGGCCGCGACATGATGCAGATCGCGGCAGCCGCCGCCGACGCGAAATCGGGGGAGGACCTCGTCGCGCTCGACGTCTCGGAGCCGCTGCCGCTCGTCGACATCTTCCTCCTCGTCACCGGCCGCAACGAGCGCAACGTCGCCGCGATCGCGGACGAGATCGAGGAGAGGCTGCTCGAGGCCGGCCACAAGCGCCTGCGCCGCGAGGGCCGGCAGGAGTCCCGCTGGGTCCTGCTGGACTTCGGCGACCTCGTCGTCCACGTCTTCCACGAGCAGGAGCGCGTCTACTACGGTCTCGAGCGGCTCTGGAAGGACTGCCCGGTCGTCCCGATCGACCTGCCGGCACCCACCACCGCCGACTGACCCGCAGGATCCCGGATGCCTCTCGACCTCGCGTCGGGGGGCATCGGCGTTTCCGGCGCCCTCCCCGGGCCGATGCGCCCCTCGGCCCTGAGTTGGCGCAGATGTACGCCGCAGGGCCCTCCCCGCGTACATTCACGCCAACTCACCGCCCCCGTGGGGCAGCTCCTCCGCTGAGTTGGCGCAGATGTACGCCGCAGGGCCCTCCCCGCGTACATTCGTGCCAACTCACCGCCCCCGGGGGAGCAGCTCCTCCGCTGAGTTGGCGCAGATGTACACTGCAGGACCCTCCCCGCGTACATTCGTGCCAACTCACCGGCCCGGGGGTCAGCCGTAGCGCTCGCGATACCGTCGGGCGGCGGCAGGATGCAGCGGCACGGGCACCGTGTCGATGAGGCTCGCCGGGGTCAGGTACTGCACGCCGGCGGCATCCGGGGGCACGAGGGCACGCGCGTCGTCGATGAGGATGTCGACGAGCGCAGCGACCGCGTCGTCGTTCAAGGACGACCGCGCGAGCAGCAGGTTCGCGATGCCGATCGTCGCCACCGGCTCCTCCCCGCCGTAGACCCCCGCAGGGATGGCCGTGGCGATGTACGCCTCCGGGTACTGCTCGCGCAGCCGCGGGAGCACGGTCGTGGTGTCCAGCACTCGCAGGGCCGTCGTGCCGGACAGCGCGGCGATCTGCGGCGTCGGCACCCCGCCCGACCAGAAGAGGGCGTCGATCGCGCCTGTGCGCAGCTGCGTCGCCGCCTCGCCCAGCAGGCGCTCCACGACCACCGGGCCGTCGGGGACGGCGAGGAGTCCCGCGGCCGCCAGCACCCGGCGCGCCGTCGCGGCGGCGCCCGATCCCGGCGCACCCAGCGAGACGACGCGACCCGACAGGTCGCCGAGGGTC
Organism: Microbacterium sp. LMI1-1-1.1; assembly: GCF_040815675.1. Classification (NCBI taxonomy): domain Bacteria; kingdom Bacillati; phylum Actinomycetota; class Actinomycetes; order Micrococcales; family Microbacteriaceae; genus Microbacterium; species Microbacterium sp. LMI1-1-1.1. The sequence continues at coordinate 704,793 of NZ_JBFPNN010000001.1, forward strand.
CGGATGCCGCTGTCGGCGCGAACCACGCACTGGAGGTAGTTCTGGTACACCCTCCCCACGGCGACGAGGTCCGAGGTCGGGGAGCCGGCGGCGGAGTCCGCGAGCGACAACGCGAGCGCGACCCGGTCGGCGTCGAGGAGGGACAGGTTCTCGACGCTGCCCTCCGTCACGAGCGGCCGCAGGCGGAGCCGACCGGACCGCTGCGCCGCCTCGGCGAGCAGGCGACCGAACTCCAGATAGCTCCCGCCGTCCTCGCCGCACCCGACGTCCAGGGTCGCAGGGGGCGCGACGTCGCAGCCGGCCAGGGCGAGAAGCCCCGTGCCCGCGAGCCCGGTCAGCACGGCGCGGCGCGTCAGCCCGGCGGACGGAGCGCTCACGCGGCATCCCATCGCAAGGAGGCCCGCAGACCGCCCTCGGGCGACCGGGCGAGCTCCAGCCGGCCGCCGGATTCCGTCATGAGCTGATCCACGATGGCCAGGCCGAGGCCCGTGCCCGTCCGCCCCTGGTGCCGGCCGGCGCGCCAGAAGCGGGTGCCCATGCGGGCGAGGTCGTCGTCGCGGAGGTCCGTGCCGGTGTCGTCGACGCGGATCACGGGACCCGGCTCGACGGTCACGCGCACCTGCGCGCCCGGCCCGGCGTACTGGAGGGCGTTGTCGACGAGGACGTCGACGATCTCGTCGAGGTCCGCGCGGGGGAGGGGCGGCGAGAGCACGGGGGCGGCGTCGGCGACGAGCGTCAGCCCGGCGGCGGCGAGCCGGTCGCGATGCCGGTCGGCGAGGTCGGCGGCCGACAACGGACCCGAGCGGCCCCGGTCGTCCTCCGCCGGCCCTCGCCGACGCGTGGAGACGCGGTGTTCGGCGTTCGCGAGCACCAGCATGCGGTCGACGGTGTGCTCGAGCCGGTCGAGGTCCTGCTCCACTGCGGCGACGTCGGCGGCATCCTCCGCGGACCGCGGGAGGGCGTCCACGCGCAGCCGGATGGCGGCGAGCGGATTGCGCAGCTGGTGCGATGCGTCGGCGACGAACCCGCGCTGCTGCTCGAGCGCGTCCTCGACCTCCACCGCCATGCGTGAGAACGCCCGGCTCAGGCTCCGCAGTTCGGGCGGACCGCTCGCCGGCACGCTCTCCAGCGGCCGGTGCGCGGCGACGGCGGCCACCGCGGCGTCGAGCGCCTTGACGGGGCGGAGCACCCATCGCGTCCAGAGGAGGGATGCCGCCATCAGCGCGACCAGCAGCAGACCGCCGACCGCGGCCACGAGCAGCCACCCGAGGGTGACGTCCGTCCGCGCTTCGCGCAGGTCGACCCGGAGCACGACGACGCCGCGGGGCAGGTCCCCGGCCGCGATGACCGGCACGGCCACATCGGCGGTGTCCCCGCCCCACGGCAGCACCGTCGGCAGCGACCACTGGGGGAGCGTTCGCGACGCGGCGGTCACCAGGGCGTCGACGCGGTCGTCGCGCACGAGGTCGCCGGCGCGGGCGGCCACGTCGCCGCGCTCGTCGAGGACGAGCACCGCCTCGCCGTACGTCCGCTCGAAGCGCTCGAGGTACGCCTGGAGAGCGGCCGTGTCGCCCTGCGCGAGAGCGGTCCGGGCGCGTTGGACGATCTGCTCGGCCGCGGCGGTCCGCTGCAGCGCGAGCTGCGACGTCCGCGTCTGGGCGATCGCCTGCCCCACGGGGATGAGCACCGCGATCACGGCGATGAGCCCGAACACGAGCAGCGGCAGCAGCACGCGCCGCCTCACGAGTCGTCCTCGAGGCGGTAGCCGAAGCCGCGCACGGTCGTGATGCGGACGCCCGGCAGCTTCTGACGTACTTGCGCGAGATGCACGTCGAACGACCGCGACGACGCGGCGTAGGCGTCGCCCCACACCTCGTCGAGGACCTGCTGGCGGCTCACGATCTGTCCGCTCCGGCGCGCCAGGGCCACGAGCAGCCCGAACTCGGTCGGTGTCAGCGTGACGGCCTCGCCGGCGGAGTCCACCGTCCGCGCGACGACGTCGACGGCGAGGTCGCCCACCACGATCCGCTCGGCCTGGTGCGGGCGGGCGTACCGGCGGACGACCGCGCCCAGCCGCGCGAGCAGCTCGTGGAGCCGCACGGGCTTGACAAGATAGTCGTCCGCGCCGAGGCTCAGGGCGCGCACGGTGGAGCGCTCGTCGCCGCGGGCGGTCACGACGATCACCGGCACCTCGCTGACGGCCCGCAGCTGCGTGAGCGCGTCGAGGCCGTCCATGTCCTCCAGGCCGAGGTCGAGCAGCACGACGTCGGCGTCGCGGTGGCGCAGCAGCAGGTCGCTCCCGCGGGCGACGCGCGCGCAGGTGTGACCGGCGCGCGCGAGCACCGACGTCAGGGCGGCGGCGACCGACGCGTCGTCCTCGGCCACGAGCACACGCATGGCCCCATCGTAGGCACAGCCCCGCCGCACCCCCGGTCCGGACCACCTCGCCTGCATGTCGCACTTCGCGCAGCACACAGCACCCCAAGCTGCACAAAAGGGGGACACGCCCCCTCCGGCCCGCCGCACACCTGACAGGCATGTCCCACTTCGTGCAGCACACAGCACCCCAAGCTGCACAGAACGGGACACGGGCGCCTCCGCACCGGTGCAGCGCGCAATGTAAAGCGAACGTAAGGATTCCGCCCGCAGGGACCGGGATGCCGCGACGATGAGCGGACGTGTCCCACCGGTGTCGCTGTGCACGAGCTCGGCGACGCCATCGGTCCCCGAACGAACGGATTCCCATGTCGACGACGACGACGATCCCCACCAGCCTGCGGCGCTCCATATCGAACACGCTGAAAGGCTCCGCCGGCAATCTCGTGGAGTGGTACGACGTCTACGTCTACTCCGTGTTCGCCGTGTACTTCGAGTCGCAGTTCTTCGCCGCGGAGGACAAGAACTCGACCATCTACGTCTGGGCCATCTTCGCCGTGACGTTCCTCATGCGCCCGATCGGCTCCTGGTTCTTCGGACGCTTCGCCGACCGCCACGGCCGCCGCCTGTCGCTCACCGTGTCGGTCTCGCTCATGGCGCTGTGCTCCCTCGTCATCGCGTTCGCGCCCACCGCCGAGACGATCGGCGTCGGCGCCGTCGTCATCCTCGTCCTCGCACGTCTCGTGCAGGGCTTCGCCACCGGCGGCGAGTACGGCACGAGCGCGACGTACATGTCCGAGGCGGCGATGCCCGGCCGCCGCGGGTTCCTGTCGTCGTTCCACTACGTCACGCTCGTCGGCGGGCACGTGCTCGCGCAGACCACGCTGCTGATCATGGTGGTCACGCTCCCCGAGGAGGCCATCACCGCGTGGGGCTGGCGCGTCGCCTTCGCCATCGGCGGCATCGCGGCCGTGGCCGTGTTCTGGATGCGCCGCACGATGGACGAGTCGCTCGAGAAGCACGTCCTCGACGACACCAAGGCGGGCCGCTCGAAGGACTCCGGCTCGATGCGCGACCTGCTCGTGAACAACTGGCGTCCGCTGCTGCTGTGCTTCGCCGTCACCGCCGGCGGCACGGTCGCGTTCTACACGTACTCGGTCACGGGCCCGAACATCGTGAAGACCGCGTTCTCCGGCGGCGACGTCGTGGCCGGCACGATCATCAACCTCGTCGCCCTGACCGCGCTCATGCTCATGCAGCCGCTCGGAGGATGGCTGTCCGACAAGGTCGGGCGCAAGACGCTCCTGGTCTTCTTCGGCGTCGGGGGAGTGCTGTACACGTGGTTCCTCATCACGGTCCTGCCGCAGCAGACGAACGAGTTCGCGGCGTTCGCCATCCTCTTCGGCGGGTTCGTCATCCTCACCGGCTACACGTCGATCAACGCGCTCGTGAAGGCGCAGCTGTTCCCGACCCACGTCCGCGCCCTCGGCGTCGGGCTCGGCTACGCGCTGGCCAACTCCCTGTTCGGCGGGACGGCGCCCCTGCTCTACGCCGGCGCGCAGACGACCTCGCAGGTCCCGTTGTTCATCGTCTACGTGACGGCGATCATCGCGGCATCCCTGCTCGTGTACATCTTCTGCCTGCGCAACAAGGCACCGAACTGGCTGGACGACGAGGTCGCGATGCGCGAGGCGCAGGCTCCGGCCCGCGTCCCGGCGGCGCGCTGACCGCGGCCGGTCCTCGCGACCCCGGTATGGGGGGAGGGATGCCACGAGCCCTGGCATCCCTCCGGCGAGGACCGGCGCGGTGTCGTGCACACCGCCGGGGAACGCGAAAGGCCCCCGCTCTCGCGGGGGCCTTTCGGTGAGGGTGGACCTGAGGGGACTCGAACCCCTGACCCCCTGCATGCCATGCAGGTGCGCTACCAGCTGCGCCACAGGCCCTCAGCTGCCCCTCGCGGGGCAACTCATTCAGCTTACAACACGGAAAGCGCGGGCGAAAAACCGGCGTAGCACGGGCGTGTCGCGTCGGCTCCCGGCTTGCCATCTCCCGCCGCCCGGGGGACCCTGGACGCACCCCATGATGTCCCACCCCCGCTCACGCGCCCGTCGTCCCGGCCTCCCCGCCCTCGGCGTCGCCGCGCTCCTGTCCCTCACCGTCGCCTGCGCTCCGACGCCGGAGGCGCCTGCGGCATCCCCTGCGCCGACGACCGCCGCCGTCGATCCGTCGCCGACGCCCACCCCGTCGCCCACGCCCACGCCCGCCCGGACCAGCGCCGAGGCCCGCGTCGACGCGATGGACCTGCGCGAGCGCGCCGCCTCGGTCGTCATGGGGCACGTCGCGACCACCGATCCCGCGACCGCCGGAACGTACGTCCGCGAGAACGCGCTGGGCGGCTTCCTGCTGATGGGGGCGAGCATCGGCGCGGACGCCGCCGAGGTGCGGCGGCTGACCGGGGCCATGGTGACCGACCCCGCCTTCCCGCCGCTCGTCGCCGTCGACCAGGAGGGCGGCGACGTCTCCCGCCTGCGCTGGGACGACCTGCCGAGCGCACTCACCCTCAAGGACGCGAGCCCGGAGACCGTGCGCGACGCGTTCGCCGGGCGTGCCGCACTCGTGGCCGACGCCGGCGCGAACGTGAACTTCGGCCTCGTCGCCGACGTGACCGACGACCCCGGCATGTTCATCTACCGTCGCGCCCTGGGCACGACCCCGGAGGCCGCCGCCACCCGCATCGCCGCCGCGGTCGAGGGCGAGAAGGGCACCGTCGCGAGCACCCTGAAGCACTTCCCCGGACACGGCGCGGCGCCGGGCGACTCGCACGAGGGGATCCCCGGCAGCGACATGTCGATCGAGCAGTGGCGGCAGACCCAGGCGCCCCCGTTCGTCGCGGGCGTCGACGCCGGCGCGGAGATGCTGATGTTCGGACACCTCCGCTACACCGCCGTCGACGACGCCCCGGCCTCGCTGTCCCCGGAATGGCACCGCATCGCGCGCGAGGAGCTCGGCTTCGACGGCGTCATCGTCAGCGACGACCTGGGCATGCTCGAGTCCTCGGGCGAGGCGGCGTACACCGACCCGGTGGACAACGCCGTGCGGGCCCTCGCCGCAGGCACCGACCTCGTGTTGACGGTGGTGGGGACGGATGCCACGACCGCTCCGCGCATCGTCGACGGCATCGTCGTGGCGGTCGAGGACGGGCGCCTTCCCGCGGACCGTCTCGACGACGCCGCGACCCGGGTGGCCGCGCTGCGGCTGGACCTCGCGTCCGGCGCCGGCTGAGCGCGCAGGGTACGCCCGTCCACGCGCCGGGACGCGGGCCCGCCCGCGCCGCCGGCTCAGTCCTCGCGCGTCGCCGCGTCGACGACCGCGCGACGCAGCCGCTGGCCGCGGGCGCTGAGCTCGCGCTGGCGCGCGACATATTGGGCCTTGCCCTCCGCCGTCTCGATCCGCACCGGGGCGTAACCCCACGCGGCGAGGTCGTACGGCGACGCCTCCATGTCGAGCGTGCGGATGTCGCGGGCCAGTTCGAACGCCTCGAGCAGAAGCGCACCGGGCACGAGGGGCCCGAGCTTGAGGACCCACTTGTAGAGGTCCATCCCGGCGTGCAGGCAGCCGGGCTGCTCCCGGGCCGCCTGTCCGTCCCGGGTCAGCGGCTCGCGGTTGCGCGGTGCCGCCTCGGGCGTGAAGAACCGGAACGCGTCGAAGTGCGTGCACCGCAGGTCGTGCGCCTCGACCACCGCGTCGGTCCCGTCGCGCCCCAGCCGGAGCGGTACCGCGTGGCGCACCTCGTCGGCCCGGTACGCCATCGCCCACTCATGCAGCCCGAAGCACCCGAACTGGGCCGGCCGGTCCAGGGTCGCCCGCAGCAGGTTCACGGTGCCGCGGAACAGCGCGCCCTTCTCGGTGCGGAACGCCGCGGCATCCACTCTCGCCCCCGACCCGTCGGCGCGGTACCAGCGCCACCCGGCGCGGTCGTCGGCATCCTCGAGGACGACACCGATCCCCGGATGCCACCGCCGCAGGATCGCCGGCTTGTACGAGTAGTAGGTGAAGAGGAAGTCCTCGACCGGATGCCGCTCGGCCCGAGCCGCGCGTTCCCGATGCGCCGCCGTCAGGGCGTCGGCCCGTGCAGCGTGGTCGGCGGCCGTCGCCGACCACTCGTCGCGCGAGAGCACGACGGCAGCGTGGGCGGCGAGAGAGGGCACCGTCCGACGATACGTCAGTCGTCGACCGGCTCGATGAGCGCGGCGGAGTCGTTGCGGACGTTGCCCACCGCCGACGACACGACGTGGTCGTCGAGCGTCTCGGCGATGTCGGGGGCGGCGTCGATCGCCGCGTCGAGGATGTCTCCGACGTTCTCGGTCGTCGGGTCGAGCCAGGCGTCCGCGAAGTCGGGGTCCATGAACAGCGGCATGCGGTCGTGGATGGACCCGAGCCGGCCGATGGAGTCCCGTGTGAGGATCGTGCAGCTGAGGACCCAGCGCGCGGGGTCGTCGTCCGCGCGGGCCGGGTCCTTCCACCACTCGTACAGTCCCGCGAAGAAGAGCGGCGAGCCGTCGGCGGGGTGGATGTAGTGGGGCGTCTTGACTCCGTCGACGGTCTTCCACTCGTAGTAGCCCGAGGCGGGGATGACCGCGCGGCGCTTGATGAGCGCGTTGCGGAACATCGGCTTGTCCTCGATCTCCTCGGAGCGGGCGTTGAAGGCCCGCGCGCCGATCTTGACGTCCTTCGCCCAGCCGGGCACGAGACCCCAACGGGCGACCTCGAGGCGGCGCGTCGGCGGCTCGGTCTTCACCGAGTCCAGGACGATCGCGACCGGGGACGTCGGTGCGATGTTGTACGAGGGCGGGGGGAGCTCATCGGCCTCGACGTCGACGCGCAGCACGCCCACGAGCTCGGACCCGACATTGGCCACCACGAATCGACCGCACATGCCTCCACCGTACGCGCAGGCTCCGACATCGCGGCGCGGGCAGCCGCGCAGCCTTCCACGCCGCCGGTCAGGCGTCGCGGCGGCGGCGGCGACCCCGCCGGTCAGGCGTCGCTGCGGATGACCCCGACGCCCTCGAGGCGCTCCAGCAGGCCGGCGCCGTCGGACTCGCTCACCCACGGGACCTCCGCGGCCGAATGGTCGTCGACGACCGTGCGACCACCGGCCAGCACCGCCTCGGCGGGAGAGAGGCGCCGGATGGCGACGGCCGTGACGTTCGACGGGTGCTCGATCGCGAACCCGGTGTAGATGGCGTCGTCGTGCTGCCCGTCGTCGCCGACGAGGAGCCACTTCACGTCGGGGAACTCGGCGGCCAGACGGCGGAGGTTGACCTCCTTGTGGTCCCGTCCACTGCGGAACCACCGGTCGTGCGTGGGGCCCCAGTCCGTCAGCAGCAGCGATCCCGAGGGGAAGAGGTGACGCCGGAGGAAGCGCATGAGCGTCGGCGCGACGTTCCACGCGCCGGTGGAGAGGTAGATGACGGGCGTGCCCGGCTGCTCGCGCGACAGACGCTCGAGCAGGACCGCCATTCCGGGGACCGGCTGCCGGGCGTGCTCGTCGACGACGAACGAGTTCCACGCCGCCAGGAGCGGGCGGGGGAGCGCGGTCACCATGACGGTGTCGTCCACGTCGCTGACGACGCCGAACTTCACGTCGGAGCCGACGACGAAGACGCGGGTCTCGCTGGGCTCGCTGCCCTCGACGGTCATCGTGACGGTCTGCCAGCCCGGGGCGAGGGATGCCGGGAGCTTGGCGTCGATCACGCCGCCGCGGTCGGCGACGACCTCGTGCGACACGCCCTCGATGGTGACGCGGACCTGCGCGTAGCCGACGGGCACCGCCGCGAAGCTGCGCCAGCCGCGCAGGCTCGCGAACTCACCGGTGGAGGTGCGCTTGATCGGCGGGGCGATGAGCACGCGACCGAGGACGCGCACCCACTGCTCGGTCCCGTAGCCGGGGAAGCCGGTGACGGACGGGCGCAGACCGCGGGCACGCGCGCGACGTTCGCGCCAGGCGTGGAAGCGGTACTCGAGGCGGGCGAACCACAGCACTTTTTTGCGGGGCGAACGAGGCATCGGCCTCAGTCTTTCACGTCGCCGGTGCCCGCTCCGATCGTTTCCTTCTCGTCGGCCAGATGACGTCGCTCGACGCGCTCCAGCACCTTCTTGCCGATGAAGATCACCACGAGGAAGAGGACGATGGCGCCCACGAACCAGTAGCCCGCGGAGTGGATGCTGTCGCTCAGCTCGCGATACGTCCCGGCGGCGGTCGCCGCGACCGAGATGTAGAGCGACGTCCAGACGACGCAGGCCGGCGTCGTCCACGCGAGGAAGCGCCGGTAGCTGTAGCCGCTCATCCCGACGGTGAGGGGGACGAGGGAGTGGAGCACGGGCAGGAAGCGCGACAGGAAGATGGCGGGCCCGCCGCGACGGGTCAGGTACTTCTCCGCCCGCACCCAGTTGCGCTCGCCCAGGCGGCGTCCGAGTCGCGAGGCGCGGATGCGCGGACCGAACCAGCGACCGAGCCAGAAGCCGAGACTCTCGCCGATCAGCGCGCCGACCACGACGGCGGCACCCAGGACGACGGCCTCGAGGGGCGAGGCGACGGCCGTGCCGGCGACGATGACGATGGTGTCGCCCGGGACGACGAGCCCGACGAGGACGCTCGTCTCGAGCATGATCGCCACACCGGCGAGAAGAGTGCGCACCACGGGGTCGACGTTCTGGACGACGTCGAGGAGCCACGTGAGGATCTCGTTCACCTCCGTCAGCCTATGGCGCGCAGCTAGCCCTAGCCTGGGAGCGTGCCGCGTCCTGTCTCCACGATCGCCCTGCCGGCGTGGATCGACCCGGAGGACGTCTTCGTCCACTTGTTCGCCGACGCCGCGCACGCGTTCTGGCTCGACGCCGGCCCGGGGAGCGCCACCGGGTTCTCCTGGATGGGCACGGGCGCGCCGGACCCGTCGTCCGCGCCGCTGACCCGGGATGCCGCCTCCCCGAGCGCCGCCCCGGCCTCCGGCCGCTTCACGGGCGGCTGGGTGGGGTGGATCCCCTACGACGAGGGCCCGTCCGGGGCGCAGTGGCTGCGGGTGAACAGCTGGCTCGCCTTCGACCACGGCAGCCGCCGCGTCTGGGCGTCGTCCCTCGACGGAGACGACGTGGCCGCGGACCTCGCCGCGCGCGCCGCCGCCGCGCCGACGGCCGTCGCACCGCCGCAGGCGGCGGCATCCGGAACCACCCTCTCCCGGCACACGCCCGAGGAGTACGCCGATCTCATCGCCGCGTGCCGTTCGCACATCCGCGAGGGCGACGCGTACCAGCTGTGCCTGACGACGCGGTTCACCGTCCCGGGTCGCGCCGACCCCGCCGCCGTGTTCCGCCGGCTGCGGGCGGCCGCACCGTCCCACCACGGCGGCTACGTCCGCCTCGGCGGCACGGCGCTGGCGAGCGCGTCGCCCGAGCGCTTCCTCGACGTGCGGGACGGGCGCGTGCACACGCACCCCATCAAGGGAACGCGCCGCCGCGACCCCGATCCGGAGAGGGATGCCGCCCTCGCCCATGACCTGCGCACGGACGAGAAGGAGCGCGCCGAGAACGTCATGATCGTCGACCTCATGCGCAACGACCTGTCGCGGGTCTGCGTGCCGGGGTCGGTCGGCGTGGACCGGCTGCTGGAGGTCGAGACGTATCCGACCGTCCACCAGCTGGTGAGCGAGATCTCCGGACGGCTGCGTCCGGGGTCGACGATCGGCGACCTGCTGACGGCCACGTTCCCGGCCGGCAGCATGACCGGCGCCCCGAAGGAGTCCGCGATGTCGATCCTCGCCCGACTGGAGGGGGCGCCGCGCGGCGTCTACGCGGGGGCGTTCGGCTGGATCGGCGACGACGGCGCCGCGGATCTGGCGATGGTCATCCGCAGCGTCGTGACGACTCCGGATGCCGCCCACGTGGGCGCCGGGGGAGGGATCACGTGGCGCTCGGTCGCAGCCTCCGAGGTCGCCGAGGTGGGCATCAAGGCCCGTGCGCCGCTGGCCGCGCTGGGTGCCGCCGTCCCGCCCGGGTGGTGACCGGAGGGTCCGCTAACCTGGAAGACGGCCCTCCGGGGTCTCCCGACTTACACGATTGGCTTCTCCGTGTCCCAGAACAGCACGACCGCGACCGCGTCCGAGGGCGGCTTCGACCCCCACGAGATCCAGGCGAAGTGGCAGCGCGCGTGGGCCGACAAGGACCCCTTCCGCGCCGGCGGCGACGACGACACCCGCCCCCGCAAGTACGTGCTCGCGATGTTCCCGTACCCGTCCGGCGACCTCCACATGGGCCACGCCGAGAACTACCTGTACTCCGACATCGTGGCGCGCTTCTGGCGCCACCGCGGCTACAACGTCCTCAATCCGATCGGCTGGGACTCGTTCGGCCTCCCCGCCGAGAACGCCGCCATCAAGCGCGGCGCCGACCCGGTGCAGTGGACCTACGCCAACATCGACCAGCAGAAGGCGAGCCTCAAGGACTACGGCGTCTCCTTCGACTGGAGCCGCGTGCTGCACACCAGCGACCCGGAGTACTACCGCTGGAACCAGTGGCTGTTCCAGAAGCTGTACGAGAAGGGCCTCGCGTACCGCAAGGACGCGCTCGTCAACTGGGACCCGGTGGACCAGACGGTCCTGGCCAACGAGCAGGTCCTGCCCGACGGCACGAGCGAGCGCAGCGGCGCCGTGGTCGTCAAGAAGAAGCTGACCCAGTGGTTCCTGCGGATCACCGACTACGCCGACCGCCTGCTCGACGACCTGAACCAGCTCGAGGGGTTCTGGCCGTCGAAGGTCATCCAGATGCAGCGCAACTGGATCGGCCGCTCCGTCGGCGCCGACATCACCTTCGAGATCGAGGGCCGCGACGAGAAGATCACGGTCTTCTCCACCCGTCCCGACACCCTCCACGGCGCGACGTTCTTCGTCGTGGCGCCGGAGTCCGACCTGGCCGCCGAGCTGGCGGCATCCGCGGATCAGGGCGTGCGGGAGAGCTTCGAGGCGTACCTCACGCAGGTGCAGCGCGCCACGGACATCGAGCGCCAGGCGACCGATCGCCCCAAGACGGGCGTGTTCCTCGGGCACTACGCGATCAACCCCGTGAACGGCGAGAAGCTGCCGATCTGGGCCGCGGACTACGTGCTGGCCGACTACGGCCACGGCGCGGTGATGGCCGTGCCCGCGCACGACCAGCGCGACCTGGACTTCGCCCGCGCCTTCGACCTGCCGGTGAAGGTGGTCGTCGACACGACCGCGCCCATCACGGGGGCCATCCCGGTCATCGAGCTCGACGACGACGGCGTGCCGATCGACCCGCTCGGCGACGAGGACGACCTGGACCCGGTCAAGACCGGGGTCGCCCTGACCGGCGACGGGCGCATGATGAACTCCGGGTCGCTGAACGGACTGTCCAAGCGCAACGCGATCGCCCGCATGATCGAGGAGCTCGAGGCATCCGGGACGGGCAAGGCCGCCAAGACCTATCGCCTGCGCGACTGGCTCATCTCGCGTCAGCGCTACTGGGGCACCCCGATCCCGATGCTGCACGACGAGGACGGCGCGATCGTGCCGGTCCCCGAGGACCAGCTGCCCGTCGTCCTCCCGTCCGTGGAGGGCCTCGACCTCAAGCCCAAGGGCACGTCGCCCCTCGGCGCGGCGACGGACTGGGTCGAGGTGACCGATCCCGAGACGGGGCGGACGCTGCGGCGCGACCCCGACACGATGGACACGTTCGTCGACAGCTCCTGGTACTACCTGCGCTTCCTGTCGCCGCACAGCGACAGCGAGCCGTTCCCGGCGCGCGAGGCGTCCAAGTGGGGCCCGGTCGACTTCTACATCGGCGGCGTCGAGCACGCGATCCTCCACCTCCTGTACGCGCGCTTCATCACGAAGGCCCTCTTCGACATGGGCCTGGTGGAGTTCACCGAGCCGTTCTCGAGCCTCATCAACCAGGGCATGGTCATCCTCGACGGCGCGAAGATGTCCAAGAGCAAGGGCAACCTCGTGCTCTTCCAGGAGGAGCTCGACGCCCACGGCGCCGACGCGCTGCGCGTGGCGCTCGCGTTCGCCGGGCCGGTGGAGGACGACAAGGACTGGAACGACGTCTCGACGACGGGCGCGGCGAAGTTCCTCGCCCGGGCGCTGCGCATCGCGCACGACGTCGACAGCGAGACCGACGTCGTCTGGGCCGAGGGCGACCAGGGGCTGCGTCGCGTGACGCACCGCCTGCTGGCCGACGCCCCCGGGCTGATCGAGCAGACGAAGTTCAACGTCGTCGTCGCGCGCCTGATGGAGCTGGTCAACGCCACCCGCAAGGCGATCGACGGCTCCGCCGGCACGAGCGACCCCGCCGTCCGCGAGGCGGCCGAGGTCATCGCGATGACCCTCGATTTGTTCGCGCCGCACACCGCCGAGGAGATGTGGCAGACGCTCGGCTACACCGGCTTCGTCGGCCTCGCCACCTGGCGTCAGCCCGACCCGACGCTGCTCGTCGAGGAGTCCGTGACCGCCGTCGTCCAGATCGATGGCAAGGTGCGCGGCACCCTCCAGGTGTCGGCCAAGGTCGGCGCCGACGAGCTCGAGGCGCTCGCCCGTCAGGACGAGAAGGTCCGCCGTGCGCTCGGCGACCGTGAGACCGTCCGCGCGGTCGTCCGCCCGCCGAAGGTCGTCAGCTTCTCCACGAAGTAGCGCTTCGTCCGTCCGCCCCCGTCGTTCCCCGGAACGGCGGGGGCGTCGTACGTTCCGGGGTGCGAGCGATCTCGTCTCCCCACCCCGCGGATCGTCGAACGCGTCCCCATTCGAGGGTCACCGGACCTCGCGGGGGGAGCGCCGCTGCCTACTCTCGCTCGCGTGACGACTTCCGAGGACGCTGCCGAGCCCCCTGCCGCCCGGAGACGCCTGGGCGTCGGCGCCGTCATCGTGCTCGTGCTCGCGGCCTTCGCGGTCGTCGTCGTCATCGGCATGGTGAGGGGCGCCACGGGGGCCGAGGTCGTCACGTCCGTCCCGTCGCCCTCGGGCTCCGCCGCCCACGCCCCGACGGTCGGGCTCTACGTCCACGTCACGGGTGCGGTCGGCGCGGCCGGACTCTACCGACTGCCCGCGGGGAGTCGGGTGATGGATGCCGTCGCGGCGGCGGGCGGGTTCGCCGACGACGCCGACCGGGCCGGGGTCAACCTGGCGCGTGCGGTGTCCGACGGCGAGCAGATCGTGGTGCCCGTCCTCGGCGCCGCGGCGGAAGCACACCCCGGCGGCGGCGCTCCCGACGGCGCGGCGGCAGCGGCCGGCGGAGGGGCTGCGGCCACCGGGACCATCGACCTCAACACGGCGACCGCCGATCAGCTCGACACCCTTCCGCGGATCGGGCCCGCCATCGCAGAGCGGATCATCTCCTGGCGGGAGGAGAACGGCCGTTTCAGGAGCGTCGACGACCTGCTCTCGGTCCCGGGCATCGGCGAGAAGATGCTCGCGGGGCTGCGCGACAAGGTGCGGGTGTGAGCGTCCGCGCCGCGCTGGTCCGGCGCAGTCTGCGCCCGGTGGTCGTCGCCCTGACAACGTGGGCAGCCGCCGCCGTCGCGGTCTCCGTCCCCGCTGCGGCGGCGGTCTGCGGTGGTCTGGCGGCCGTCTCCCTGATCGCGGGGGCGGTCTTCCTCCGCGGGCGGCGGGCCGTGCTGGGCGTGGTCGTCGTCGCCGCCGCGTGCGGGGCGGCCGCGGCGGGCACCGTCACGACGGTCGCGCCGCTCCGCGCGACGGTCGCGGCCCTGCAGGTCGACGGCGGTCGGCACCTCGTCGTCGAGGCCACGGCCGTCGGGAGGCTCGCCGTCGCCGACAGCGGCGACGTCTGGTTCGACGCCGTCGCCACGGACATCGCGGCCGGACGGGAGCATGCCCGCGGCCGCTTTCCGGCCCGCATCGGCGTCCCGGCGGCTCAGCGACCGGCGCTCGCGGACGTCGGACCGGGCAGTCCCCTCGTCGTCGCGGGGACGGCGTTCGTCCCCGACGGTCCCGAACGCGCCGTCCTCGTGCTCCGCGTCGCCGACGTTTCGCGCGCGACGGCCCCGACGGGCCTGTGGGGCTGGTTCGAGGACCTGCGCGACGGACTCGTGGCATCCGCCCGGGGGCTCCCGGAACCGGGAGCAGGTCTCGTCCCGGGGCTCGCGGTCGGCGACACCTCCGGCCTCGACCCGGCCACGGAGCGGGCCATGACCGCCACGTCGCTGTCGCACCTCACCGCCGTCTCCGGCGCGAACTGTGCCATCGTGGTGGGCGCAGTGTTCGCGCTCCTCGCCCTCTGCGGGGCGCCGAGAGGCGTCCGGGTGGTCGGGGCGGCGACGGCCCTCGCCGCCTTCGTCATCCTCGTGACCCCGGAGCCGAGCGTCGTCCGCGCGGCGACGATGGCCGTCGTCGCGATGATCGCCGTGGCCCTCGGGCGACCGGCGGTCGGCGTCGCGGTGCTGTCGGCGGCGGTGACGATCGTCCTGATCGTCGACCCGTGGACGTCCCTGTCCCTCGGCTTCGCCCTGTCCGCCGCGGCCACCGGCGCCCTTCTGACGCTGGCGCGCCCCCTCGCGGCGGGCCTGGAGAGATGGATGCCACGATCCCTGGCGCTCGCCCTGGCGGTGCCGACCTCCGCACAGCTGGCGTGCGGGCCGCTCATCATCCTCATCGACCCGCACGTGCCGCTGCTCGGCATCGGCGCGAACCTCCTCGCCGACGTCGCCGCGGCGCCCGCCACCATCGCCGGCGCGTTGGCGTGCATCGCACCGTTCCCGTGGCTGCGCGACGGCCTCGTGGCCGTCGCGTGGGTCCCCGCCGCCTGGATCGCGGCCGTCGCCCACACGGGTGCCGGAGCCGCGGAGCAGGAGCTGCCATGGCTGGAGGGGGTTCCCGGGGCCGTCGCCCTCGCGGGTGTGGGCGCAGCGACCGCTCTGCTGCTGCTCCGTCCCGGGCGGCGGGTGCGGCGATGGCGCCCGGTCGCCGCGCTCGTCGTCGCCCTCACGGTCGGCGTCTCGGCCGGGCATACCGCGGTCCGGACGGTGGCGGGACCGCTGACGCTGCCGACCGCGTGGAGCGCCGCCATGTGCGACGTCGGGCAGGGCGACGCGACCCTCTGGCGGAGCGGGAACGCCGTCGCGCTCGTCGACACCGGGCCGGACGCGGAGCTCCTCACGAGCTGCCTCGGTCGTTTCGGCGTGGACCGCCTCGACCTGCTCGTCCTGACCCATTTCGACCTCGACCACGTGGGCGGAAGCGCCGCTGTGGTGGGGCGGGTCGACCGCGTCCTGCACGGTCCGCCCGCCGACGGAAGGGACGAGAGCCTGCTACGACGTCTTGCGGACGGGGGAGCGGCGATGCACCGGGCCGCGATCGGCGACGCGGGCGTCGTCGGCGACACCCGCTGGACCGTCCTCTGGCCGGTCGAAGCCCAAGAGCCCGGGAACGACGCCAGCGTCGTCGTCGAGGTCACCGGACCGGGCTTTCCGCGCATGGTGCTCCTCGGCGACCTCGGGAAGCGGCCGCAGGCCGCGCTCGGCCGCCGCGTGGACGTCCCGCATGTCCGCATCGTCAAGGTGTCCCACCACGGCAGCGCCGATCAGGACCCCGATCTGTACCGCCGACTCGCCCCCGAGGTCGCCTTCATCGGCGTCGGCGCGGACAACACCTACGGCCATCCCACGGCCACGCTCCTGTCGACCCTCGCGTCCCTGGGGACGACGACCGGCCGGACCGACGTCGACGGCCACCTCGCGGCCTGGCTCGACGAGCAGGACCGCCTCGTCCTGTGGCGCGACCGCGCTCCCGGCGACACCCCGCCCGAGCCGCGTCGGAGAGCACCCCACGCCCCGGTCGCGTCGGAACGACGCCGCCACGCCCGCGGCGAGCACGAGTCCTCCCTCCGCCGGACGAGGACGGTGTCGGAGGGCGTCGGTAGGCTGGGGGAGTGACTCCGGCCCCTCGACGCTCCGCCCCCGCGAAGACGAAGTCGGCCATCCCGCAGCTTCCGTGGCGCAACCCGCAGCCCGCGCCGATCGTCCTCGTGTCCGGCCCCGAGGAGGTCTGCGCGGAGCGGGCCATCGCGGGCGTCCGCGACTTCCTCAAGAGCGAGGACCCCAGCCTCGAGGTCACCGACGTCCGCGCCGACGACTACGCCGCCGGCACCCTGCTCGCGGTCACGTCGCCGTCCCTCTTCGGCGAACCGCGCCTCGTGCGGGTCGCCGGCGTCGAGAAGTGCTCCGACACGTTCCTCGCCGAGGCCGTCTCGTACCTGTCGCAGCCGCAGGAGGGAGCGACCGTCGTCCTCCGTCACACCGGCGCCAGCGTCCGCGGCAAGAAGCTGCTCGACGCGATCCGCGCCGGCCAGGGCAGCGGCGTCGAGATCGCGTGCCCCGCGATCAAGCGCGACTCCGACCGGTTCGACTTCGCCGCGGGCGAGTTCCAGGCCGCCAAGAAGCGCATCGCCCCGGTCGCGCTCCGCGCCCTCGTCTCCGCCTTCGCAGACGACCTCACCGAGCTCGCGGCCGCGTGCCAGCAGCTCATCAACGACGTCCCCGGCGACGTGACCGAACAGGTCGTCGAGCGCTACTACGGCGGCCGCGTCGAGATCTCGGCGTTCACGGTGGCGGACACGGCCATCGCCGGCCGCTACGGGGAGGCTCTGCTGGCGCTCCGTCACGCCTTGGCATCCGGAGCCGACCCCGTCCCGCTCGTCGCCGCCGTCGCCATGAAGCTCCGGACGATGGCCCGTGTCGCCGGCACCCGCGAGTCGTCCTCGGCGCTGGCCGCGCGCCTCGGGATGAAGGACTGGCAGGTGGACCGCGCCCGCCGCGACCTCGTCGGCTGGACCCAGGCGACGCTCGGCATGGCCATCCACGCCACCGCGCGCGCCGACGCCGAGGTCAAGGGCGCGTCACGCGACTCCGTGTTCGCGCTCGAGCGCATGATCACGGTCATCGCCACGCGCGCGCCCTTCGCCGGCTGACCCGACCCTCCCGATCGTCGCCCCTCCCGACCGGGGCACATGAAGTGCACCGGGGTGATCCTCGACCCCCCCCTGCACAAACGGCGCCCCGAAGCCCGGCGCGTGAGGCTCAGCCGCCGCACGCACGCGCGAACGCCCGGCAAAAGGCGGAAGGCCCGCCCCGCGCGATGCGGGACGGGCCTTCCGGAGATCTGCGGCTCAGAGAGCGGCGACCGACTTCGCGATGGCCGACTTGCGGTTCGCGGCCTGGTTGGTGTGGATGACACCCTTGCTCACGGCCTTGTCGAGCTTCTTGGTCGCGGTGGCGAGGGCCTTCTCGGCGGCCTCCTTGTCACCGGCCAGGACGGCCTCACGGGTGCGGCGCACGTGGGTCTTGAGCTCGCTCTTGACGGCCTTGTTGCGCTCGCGCGCCTTCTCGTTGGTCTTGTTGCGCTTGATCTGCGACTTGATGTTCGCCACGTCGACGGTCTTTCGTTTGAGTGAGTGTTGGAAGTGCCGGGCGAGCGGTAGAGGGACGCCGCACCGGCGGTCGTGGAGGTCGGGAAAAACCCCACACGCAAGCCAAGAGTCGAGTCTAACAGGTCGAGGCCTCGACCGTGGTGAGCGCCACGTCCAGCAGCGCGTTGAAGACGCGCGGCCGCATGGCGGTCACGAGGTGGGTCGTCCGCGGCACGACGATCAGCTCGGCGTCGCGGGCCACACGGAGGAACAGGCGCTCGTTGACGCGCAGCTGGTCCCACTGGCCGTTGACGAACCACAGCGGCACGTCGATGCGCGCGAGCGCTGCGAGCAGGTCCAGCACGGACAGGCTCCGCAGCGCCGTGTCCTGCGCGTCGAACGCGTAACCGCCCGCGCCGAAGTCCTCGCGCGTCTCGGGCGGCAGCGTGCGATCGAGCACCCGGTTGGTCAGCGCGAGCCCCCGATCCGGCAGGCTGTCGAACCGCCGCGCGAAGAAGCGGTACGCGGCCAGCCCGACCCCGCGCGGGATCGACGTGCACGAGGCGGCGACGAAGGCGGCCACCGGCGGTCGGTCCTCCCGCCCCAGGTACTCGATGCAGAGCAGTCCGCCCATCGAGTGCCCGACGAGCAGGACGGGGCCGCGGGCCGCGGCATCCCGGACCGCCCGATCGATCGTGGCGAACGCCTCCTCGAGCGTGAAGGTCTCGTCGCGTCGCGTGCCGTGCCCGGGCAGGTCGACCGCCGTGGCGGCCGTGCCGCGCTGCGCGAGGTGCGCGACCTGCGCGCGCCACATGGTGGCCGACGTCCGGATGCCGTGCACGAACACGACCTGGACCCCACCCATGGCATCCACTGTAAGAGCCCGCCCGGCAGACGCCGAGATTGCACGATCGGGCCGAGAGCACACGCTCGTGCGCCCTCGGACCGTGGGTGCTCGCGCGGGACGTGCGATCTCGACCGGGGAGCCGGACGTGCGCGACGAAACAGGAGCCGGGATGCCGCCGGCCCCGACGCCCGCGGACGGCGACGTCGCCGCGCCACCGTAGAATCGACGGAACATGTCACCGCGCGCCCTGAAGCCCCTCGAGCCGTCTGCCACCCCGCCGGAGCAGATCCGCAACTTCTGCATCATCGCCCACATCGACCACGGCAAGTCGACGCTGGCCGATCGCATGCTGCAGATCACCGGCGTCGTCAGCGACCGCGACATGCGGGCGCAGTACCTCGACCGCATGGACATCGAGCGCGAGCGCGGCATCACCATCAAGTCGCAGGCCGTCCGGATGCCGTGGGCCACGAGCGACGGCACCTTCGCGCTGAACATGATCGACACCCCCGGGCACGTCGACTTCACGTACGAGGTCAGCCGCTCGCTCGCCGCGTGCGAGGGTGCGATCCTCCTCGTCGACGCCGCGCAGGGCATCGAGGCGCAGACGCTCGCCAACCTCTACCTCGCGCTCGAGAACGATCTGACGATCATCCCGGTCCTCAACAAGATCGACCTGCCCGCGGCCGACCCCGAGAAGTACGCGGCAGAGCTCGCCGGCCTCATCGGCGGCGACCCCGCGGACGTGCTGCGCGTCAGCGGCAAGACGGGAATGGGCGTCGAGGAGCTGCTGGACCTCATCGTCGAGAAGATCCCCGCCCCGGTCGGCCAGGCCGACGCCCCGGCGCGCGCGATGATCTTCGACTCCGTTTACGACGCCTACCGCGGTGTCGTCACCTACGTCCGCATGATCGACGGCTCGCTGCAACCGCGCGAGCGCATTCAGATGATGTCGACCGGCGCGACGCACGAGGCCCTCGAGATCGGCGTGTCCAGCCCCGAGCCGGTGCCCACCAAGGGGCTCGGCGTCGGCGAGGTCGGCTACCTCATCACCGGCGTGAAGGACGTCCGCCAGTCCAAGGTCGGCGACACCATCACGACGCACCGCAAGCCCGCCACCGAGGCCCTGGCCGGCTACACGGACCCGAAGCCCATGGTCTTCTCGGGTATCTACCCGATCGACGGCAGCGACTACGCGGAGCTCCGCGAGGCGCTCGACAAGCTCAAGCTGTCGGACGCGTCGCTGCAGTACGAGCCGGAGACCTCCGTCGCCCTCGGCTTCGGCTTCCGCTGCGGCTTCCTGGGCCTCCTCCACCTCGAGATCATCACCGAGCGCCTCTCCCGCGAGTTCGGCCTCGACCTCATCACCACCGCGCCGTCGGTGACGTACGAGGTCACCACCGACACCGGCGAGACCGTGTCGGTCACGAACCCCAGCGAGTACCCCGACGGGCGCGTCGCCTCGGTGTCGGAGCCGATCGTCAAGGTCGGCATCCTGCTTCCGAAGGACTACGTCGGAACCGTGATGGAGCTCTGCCAGACCCGTCGCGGCACCCTCCTCGGCATGGAGTACCTCAGCGAGGACCGCGTCGAGCTGCGCTATCACATGCCCCTCGGCGAGATCGTGTTCGACTTCTTCGACCACCTCAAGAGCCGCACCCAGGGCTACGCGAGCCTCGACTACGAGCCCGCCGGCTCGCAGACCGCGGACCTCGTCAAGGTCGACATCCTCCTGCAGGGCGAGAAGGTGGATGCCTTCAGCTCCATCGTCCACCGCGAGAAGGCGTACAGCTACGGCACGATGATGACCGAGCGGCTGCGCAAGCTCATCCCGCGCCAGCAGTTCGAGGTGCCGATCCAGGCCGCCATCGGCGCGCGGATCATCGCGCGCGAGAACATCCGTGCCATCCGCAAGGACGTCCTCGCCAAGTGCTACGGCGGTGACATCACCCGCAAGCGCAAGCTCCTCGAGAAGCAGAAGGAGGGCAAGAAGCGCATGAAGATGGTCGGCCGCGTCGAGGTGCCCCAGGAGGCGTTCATCGCCGCGCTCTCCGGCGACGTCGACGGCAAGAAGTAGCCCCGGCTCCGCCCCTCCACCCTCCCCCCAGCCCCGACACGTACCCTGGAACCATGCGCCGGCAGAGCTTCACCGACGACACCGTCGACTACGCGGCGGTCGGCGCCACTCAGGCGCACGACCTCATGCAGTACCCGCCCGAGAAGTCCCTCCCCGCCGAGGACGCCTGGCGGATCGGCAGCGGCGAGGAGCGCTTCACCGCCGCGAGCGAGCAGCTGCTGGCCTGGGGTCCGCTCCGCGGCGGCGACCTCCGCATCAGCGACGTGCGCCCGGCGGGCGGCCCCGGCTACACCGGCGTCGCGTTCGACGCCGAGGGCGCACCCGTCGCTCCCAGCCGCCTCGACGCCGACCAGCGCTTCGACGCGGACGGCACGCCGTTCGTGAGCGCCGGCGCGGGCGTCCGCCTGCACGGCCGGGTCGACGGCCACCGGGCCGACGCCGAGCTGAGGGTCATCTCGGTGATCGAGGAGCCCCGCCGCGTCGGGTACATCCTCGGCACGGTCGGGCACTCGCTCGTCAGCGGCGAGGAGCTGTTCGTCCTGGAGTGGCGCGACAACGACGAGGTCTGGTTCATCGTCCGCGCGTTCGACCGCCCCACGGCCCCCACCTACCGCCTGTTCAAGAGCCGGGTACGCCGACGCCGCCGCGCGCTGTTCACGCGCTACCTGCGGGCGATCTCGCCGCTGTACGCGTCCTGATGGGCGGACCCCTCCCGCTCGGCGACCCGGCCCCGGCCGACGGCCTGCTGCCGGCCGACGTCACGGCCGATCCCTCGACGGACTTCGGCGTCTACCTGCACGTGCCGTTCTGCCGCGTCCGCTGCGGCTACTGCGACTTCAACACCTACACCTCCGGAGAGCTCCGCGGCGCCCGTCAGAACGAGTTCGCCGACACGCTCGCGCACGAGGTTCGCCTCGCGGGACGGGTGATGGATGCCGCGGGCCCGAGACGCATGGCATCCACCGTCTTCTTCGGGGGCGGCACGCCCACGCTCCTGCCCCCGGGCGACCTCGCGCGCATGCTGGACGCGGTGCGGGCGGAGTTCGGGGTCGTCGAGGGGGCCGAGGTCACCGTGGAGGCGAACCCGGACACGCTGGACGACGCGGTGGCCGCCACGCTGGCCGCCGCCGGGGTGACGCGCGTGTCGATCGGGATGCAGTCCGCCCGTCCGCACGTCCTGGCGGTGCTCGACCGCACCCACGACCCCGCCAACGTCGCGACCGCGGTGGCCGCCGCGCGCGGCGCCGGGCTCGACGTGTCGCTCGACCTCATCTACGGCGCACCGGGGGAGTCGCTGGAGGACTGGCGCGCCTCGCTGGAGACGGCGGTGGCGCTGCAGCCCGACCACATCTCCGCGTACGCCCTCATCATCGAGGACGGCACCAAACTGGCCCGCCAGATCCGCTCGGGGCTCGTGCCGATGCCGGACGACGACCTCCAGGCCGACATGTACGAGCTGGCCGACGACCTCCTCGCCGCGGCCGGATACGACTGGTACGAGGTCTCGAACTGGTCGCGCGGGGTCGATCACCGCTCACGCCACAACCTCGCCTACTGGCGCGGGACGGACTGGTGGGGCTTCGGTCCCGGCGCGCACAGCCACGTCGGCGGTCTGCGCTGGTGGAACGTCAAGCACCCCGCCGCCTACGCCCAGCGGCTCGCGGCGGGGGAGTCACCGGCCGCCGCGCGCGAGCGGCCCGACGAGGAGGCCCGGCGCCTGGAGTCGGTGCTGCTGCGCAGCCGCATCCGCGAGGGTCTCGCCGTCTCGGAGGTGCAGGGGGAGGGCCGCCGCGCCGTCGCCGCCCTCATCGCGGACGGGCTCATCGAGGGCGGCGACGCCGTGCGGGGGCGGATCGTGCTCACCCGGCGCGGTCGCCTGCTGGCCGATGCCGTCGTCCGCGCGCTGACGGTCTGAGCCGGTCGCGCTCCCACGCCAGGCGCGCGGAATGGGACACGTCGCCGCGTCTGCGCGCGTCCGAGGCGCCGGGGCGGGGGCATCGATTAGAATTGGCACTCCCGTCAGCGGAGTGCCAGCAGGAAGGAGCGGAGCGTGGTATCTGAACGCGGCCTGCAGGTGCTCCGTGCGATCGTGCAGGACTACGTCGACACGCGCGAGCCGGTCGGCAGCAAGGCGATCGTCGAACGGCACGCGTTCGGCGTCTCGGCGGCCACCATCCGCAACGACATGGCCCTGCTCGAGGACGAGGAGCTCATCGCCGCCCCGCACACCTCGTCGGGACGCGTGCCGACGGACAAGGGCTACCGGGTGTTCGTCGACCACCTCGCCGAGCTCCGCCCGCTCTCGGGCGCGCAGCGCAGCGCCATCACCTCGTTCCTCGACGGCGCCGGCGACCTCGACGACCTGCTCGCGCGCACGGTCCGGGCGCTCACCCAGTTGACCGGCCAGGTCGCGATCGTGCAGTACCCGTCGTTCGCCCGGGCCAACGTCAGCCACGTCGAGCTCGTCGCCCTGGGCGGACCGCGGGTGCTCGTCATCATCGTCACCGACACCGGCCGGGTCTCGCAGCGCATCGCGCTCGTGGGGCACGAGCCCGACGAGAACGACGTCATCCAGCTGCGCTCCCGCATCGGCGCCCTGCTCGTCGGGCACAGTGTCGGAACGGCCGTGCAGCGGGTCGCCGCACACCTCGCCGAGCCGACCCGGGCGGGCATGCCGCTCGACCAGATCGTCGACGCCGTGCTCCGGGTCGTCGCCGAGGAGCTCGAGGGCTTCCGACAGGACCGGCTCGTCATGGCCGGTGCGGCCACCCTCGCCAAGCGCGAGCAGGACTTCCGCGGCAGCATCTACCCGCTGCTGGAGGCCATCGAGGAGCAGGTGACGCTGCTGCGCCTCATGAGCGAGATGGTCGCGGACGACCAGGGCCTCTCGGCCAGCATCGGCCGCGAGAACGAGCCCTTCGGCCTCGTCGAGGCCTCCGTCCTCGCGAGCCGCTACGACGGCGCCGCGGGCGGCGCCCGGGTGGGCCTGCTCGGCCCGACCCGGATGGACTACTCCTCCAACCTCGCGGCGGTCCGCGCCGTCGCGCACTATCTCACCCGGTTGCTCGAAGACGACGACAGCGCGCGCTGACGAGCATCCCGACCGACGACGACACCCGCACCCGCGGACAGGAAGGCGACTGTGGCTGACCATTACGAGGTCCTCGGCGTCGCGCGCGACGCCAGCCCCGACGACATCAAGCGCGCGTACCGCCGTCTGGCACGCGAGCTGCACCCCGACGTGAACCCCGGCGAGGACGCGTCCGAGCGCTTCAAGCTCGTCACCCATGCCTACGACGTGCTGAGCGACCCCGACCAGCGCCGCCGCTACGACATGGGCGGCGATCAAAGCCCGTTCGGCGGTGGGGGAGCGGCCGGGTTCGGCGGCTTCAGCGACATCTTCGAGACGTTCTTCGGCGGCGCCCAGGGCGGCGGCGGGCGCGGCGCGCGTCCCCGGTCCCGCCGGGAGCGCGGCCAGGACGCGCTCGTGCGCGTCACCCTCGACCTCGGCGACGTCGTGTTCGGCGTCCATCGCGACCTCGAGGTCGACACGGCCGTGCTGTGCGAGACCTGCCAGGGCTCGTGCACCCAGCCCGGCACCAGCGAGGTCACCTGCGACATCTGCCATGGCAGCGGCCACGTGCAGCGCACCGTGCGGAGCCTGCTCGGCAACGTCGTCACCAGCCAGCCCTGCACCGTGTGCCACGGTCACGGCACGACGATCCCCTACCCCTGCGGCACGTGCCAGGGGCAGGGCCGGGTCCGCGCCCGCCGCACGGTGTCGGTCGACATCCCCGCCGGTGTCGAGTCAGGCCTGCGCCTTCAGCTCCCGGGCTCCGGCGAGGTCGGCCCCGCCGGCGGCCCGAACGGCGACCTCTACATCGAGATCACCGTGGCCGCCCACGACGCCTTCAGCCGCGAGGGCGACGACCTCGTCGCCACGCTCGAGGTCTCGATGCCCGACGCGATCCTCGGCACGACCACGTCGATCGAGTCGCTGGACGGCTCCGTCGACCTAGAGGTGCGCGCCGGCGTGCAGTCCGGCGACGTCCTGACCATCAAGGGACGCGGCATCACCCCGCTGCGCGGCTCCCAGCGCGGCGACCTCAAGGTCGGCGTGCACGTGGTGACGCCCACGCGTCTCGATCACAAGGAGCGCGCCCTCATCGAGGAGTTCGCCAAGCGCACCAAGGCCCCGAAGCCGCGCCTGGCCGAGCACCAGCAGGGCATGTTCTCGAAGTTCCGCGACCGCTTCCGGCACTGAGCATGGCGCTGCACTTCGTCACCGACGACGCCGCCGCGGCGCGACCGGGCGACGACATCGCCCTCACGGGCGCGGAGGCGCACCACGCCGCCGCGGTCCGGCGCGTCCGCGTCGACGAGGCGGTGACCCTCGGCGACGGCCGCGGCGTGTGGCTCGAGGGAGTCGTCACGGCGGCCACGCCGAAGCAGGTCGACGTGCGTGTGACCGGCCGCACCGAGGTGCCGGCCTCAGCGCCGCGCATCGTGCTCGTGCAGGCGCTGGCCAAGGGCGACCGCGACGAGCTCGCCGTGCAGGCCGCGACCGAGCTGGGCGTGGACGCCATCGTGCCGTGGCAGGCCGCGCGCAGCGTGTCCCGGTGGGACGCCAAGGCCGAGAAGGGCCTCGCCCGCTGGCGGACGATCGTCCGCGAGGCGGCGAAGCAGGCCCACCGCGCCTGGATCCCCCCGGTTGAGGGCGTCGCCCGTACGGCCGACCTCGTCGCGCGGGCGGGCACGTCCCAGGTCCTGGTGCTCGAGCCGTTGGCATCCGATCGCCTGTCCGCCGTCGCCGCGGAGCCCTCCGACGGACGCGACGTCGTGCTCGTCGTCGGCCCCGAGGGCGGGATCGCCCCGGAGGAGCTCGCCGCGCTGGCCGATGCCGGCGCCCGTCTCGTCCGTCTCGGCGACACCGTGCTGCGGACCTCCACCGCGGGAGCGGCGGCGATCTCAGTGCTCTCCGCCGCGTCCGGCCGGTGGTGATGGTTCCCCTCGGAGGCGCCCGCGCCCGTCCCGCCCTGGGCGTCGGACCCCGTCGATAGACTGGATGCCATGACCGAGCCGTCGATCTTCACGAGAATCCTGCGCGGCGAGATCCCGGCCGAGATCGTCGCCGAGACCGAGAACGCCTTCGCCATCCGTGACATCGCCCCGCAGGCGCCCGTGCACCTGCTGGTCATCCCCAAGACCGAGCAGTACCGCAACGTCGTGGAGCTCGCCGCGGGCGACCCCGACCTGCTGACCGAGATCATCGGTCTGGCCAACTCCGTCGCCGCCGAACACGCGGACGGCGACTTCCGACTCGTCTTCAACACCGGCGCCGGTGCCGGTCAGACGGTCTTCCACGTGCACGCCCACGTCCTCGCGGGCGGCCTGAACGAAAAGAGCCTGGGTGGCTGACTCCTCCGAAGGACCCGTCGTCGAGCGCATCTACGCCGACGGCGTCGCGATGGTGCAACTCCTCGGACCGCAGGACCGACTCCTGCGCGTCGTCGAGAAGGAGCACCCCGGTGTCGACGTGCACGTGCGCGGCAACGAGATCACGCTCTCCGGAGAGGCGGACGCGGTCGCCGCGGCGAAGTCCCTCGTCGACGAGCTGATGACGATGACGCGCAACGGCCAGGGCCTGGACCCGTCCGACGTGTCGAGCTCCAGCCGCATCCTGCGCAACGACGGCGGACCGCGTCCCTCCGAGGTGCTCGGCGAGGCGATCCTGTCGTCGCGCGGCAAGGTCATCCGCCCCAAGACGCTCGGGCAGAAAGCGTACGTGGATGCCATCGAGGAGAGCACGATCGTGTTCGGCATCGGCCCGGCCGGTACCGGCAAGACCTACCTCGCCATGGCGAAGGCCGTGCAGGCGCTGCAGCGCAAAGAGGTCAGCCGCATCATCCTGACGCGTCCGGCGGTCGAGGCGGGGGAGCGGCTCGGCTTCCTGCCCGGCACCCTCACCGACAAGATCGACCCGTACCTGCGGCCGCTGTACGACGCGCTCAACGAGATGATGGACCCCGACATCGTCCCCAAGCTCATGGCGACGGGCACGATCGAGGTCGCCCCGCTGGCGTACATGCGCGGGCGCACGCTCAACGACTCGTTCGTCGTGCTCGACGAGGCGCAGAACACCACGCCCGAGCAGATGAAGATGTTCCTCACGCGCCTGGGCTTCGGCACGCGCATGGTCGTCACCGGCGACATCACGCAGATCGACCTCCCCCAGGGGGCCTCCGGCCTCCGCCTGGTCACCCGCGTGCTGGGCGACATCGACGACATCCACTTCTCGTACCTCACCAGCGACGACGTCGTGCGGCACACCCTCGTCGGGCGGATCGTGGACGCGTACAGCGAGTACGACGAGAAGAAGCTGGCCGCGCGGCGCGAGCGCGACGAGGCCAGCGAACTCGCCACCCGTGCGGAGCGACGCGGCCCCCGGGCCGCGGGTCCCCGCGATCACCTCCCGAGACGAAACCGTTCATGACGATCGACATCAACAACGAATCCGGCCACGAGATCGACGAGCAGGTCCTGCTCCGTCTCATGGAGCACAACCTCGCCGAGCTCCACGTGAGTCCCGACGCCGACGTCGCCATCGTGCTCGTCGACGAGGGCGCCATGGAGTCCCTCCACGTGCAGTGGATGGACGAGCCGGGTCCGACCGACGTCCTCAGCTTCCCCATGGACGAGCTGCGCCCGGGCTCCGAGGACGCGCCGACCCCGGCCGGCCTCCTCGGCGACATCGTCCTCTGCCCCGCCGTCGCGGAGACCCAGGCGGTCGCGGCCAAGCACTCCACGCAGGACGAGCTGATCCTGCTGACCACGCACGGCCTGCTCCACCTCCTCGGCTTCGACCACGCCGAGCCCGAGGAGGAGCGCGAGATGTTCGGCCTGCAGCGGGAGCTGATCACCGGGTTCCAGGCCGTCGAGCGCCGCCGGCGCGCATGACCGCGACCCTCCTCCTCGTCGCCGCCCTCCTCCTCGTCGCCTTCGGCGGGTTCATGGCGGCGTCGGAGGCGGCGCTGGGCGTGACGTCCCGCGCCGATCTGGCGGAGCTGGGGGCGAGCGGGCGCAACGCCCGTGCGCTCCAGCGCATCGCCGCCGACCCGAGCGCGCACGTCACCGCGGTCGTGTTCATCCGCGTCCTCGCCGAGACCACCGCGGCGGTGCTCGTCACCGCCGCGTTCATGCTGCTGTTCGAGAACATCTGGCTGGCCCTGCTGGCTGCGGCCGTCCTCATGAGCGGCATCTCCTTCGTCGCGGTCGGGGCCTCGCCGCGTACCGTCGGCCGCCAGCACGCCCGCGGGCTCCTCCGCGGCGGCGCCCCCGTCATCCGCGGCATGCGCCTGCTGCTCGGACCGCTGGCGCACGGCCTGGTCGCGGTCGGCAGCCGCATCACGCCCGGGGTGTCGCACTCGACGTCGTTCGCCTCCGAGGAGCAGCTGCTCAGCATCATCGACGAGGCCGCCGAGAACGAGCTCATCGAAGAGGACGACCGCGAGCTCATCCACTCGGTCTTCGACTTCACGGACCGCTACGTCCGCGAGGTGATGGTGCCCCGCACCGACATGGTGACCGTGGATGCCACCGCCACCTCGCGCGCCGCCCTCGCGCTGTTCCTCGACAAGGGCGTCTCCCGCGTGCCGCTCGTCGACGACGAGGCGGACGACGTGGTCGGCATGCTCTACCTGAAGGACCTGGTCCAGTTCGGGTTCCGCGACGAGGCCGGCTGGCGCGACGCGCCGATCCGCCGCATCGCGCGACCCGCCGTGTTCGTGCCCGAGTCGATGAAGGCCGAGACGCTGCTCCAGCAGATGCGGCGCGACGCCGTGCACGTCTGCCTCGCCGTCGACGAGTACGGCGGCGTCGCCGGTCTGGTCACCCTGGAGGACCTCATCGAGGAGCTCGTGGGCGAGATCGCCGACGAGTACGACCTGCCCTCGACCGAGGTCGTCGAGCTGGAGGAGGGCCGCTACCGCGTCAGCGCCCGCCTGGGTCTCGACGAGGTCGGCGACCTGTTCGGCCTGGAGCTCGACGACGAGGACGTCGACTCCATCGGCGGCCTGCTCGGCAAGGCGCTCGGCCGCATCCCCCAACCCGGGGCGACGGCGGAGCACTCCGGGCTCGTCATGACCGGCGGGGCCTCGCGCGGCCGCAACCGCGGCATCGCCACCGTCTTCGTCGAGCGCGCCGACACGGACGACCACGACACCGACGACGAGAACGTCCGCGAGAGGACCGAGAGATGACCGACACCACCCGTTCCGGATTCGTCACCTTCGTGGGGCGGCCCAACGTCGGCAAGTCGACGCTGACCAACGCCCTCGTGGGCGAGAAGGTCGCGATCACGAGCGAGAAGCCGCAGACGACGCGCCGCGCCATCCGCGGCATCGTCAACCGCCCCGGCGGACAGCTGGTGGTCGTCGACACTCCTGGCATCCATCGTCCCCGCACCCTGCTGGGTCAGCGCCTCAACGACCTCGTCGAGCAGGTGCTCGGCGACGTGGACGTCATCGCGTTCTGCGCCCCCGCGAACGAGAAGGTGGGTCCGGGGGACCGGCGCATCGCCGAGTCGCTGTCGGGCTACCCCCGGGCCAAGAAGGTCGCGCTGGTGACGAAGACCGACGCCGCGAACCGGGAGCAGATCACCGAGCGTCTCATCGAGGTGGACGCGCTTCGTGAGGACTGGGACGCGGTCATCCCGCTGTCGGCGGTCACCCGCGACCAGCTGGACGTCCTCAGCGACGAGCTGCTGGCCCTCATGCCCACGGGTCCCGCGCTCTACCCGGACGACGTGGTCACCGACGAGACCCTCGAGGACCGCATCGCCGAGATCATCCGCGAGGCGGCGCTGGAGGGCGTGCGCGACGAGCTGCCCCACTCGATCGCGGTCACCGTCGACGACGTCGCCCCCCGCGAGGACAGCGACCTCACCGACGTCTACGCCAACATCGTCGTCGAGCGCGACAGCCAGAAGGCGATCATCATCGGCCGCAAGGGCTCGCGTCTCGCCGACGTCGGCGCACGCGCACGCAAAGGCATCGAACCGCTCGTCGGCGGCCGGGTGTACCTTTCGCTGCATGTGCGCGTCGCCAAGGAGTGGCAGCGCGACCCGAAGCAGCTGGGGCGACTCGGCTTCTGACGCGCCCGACGCGCTCCGACACGACGACGAGAGGTGGATGCCATGGCGATGAGGTGGACGGCGCCGCAGCCCGGGCCGATCGACGGCTGGCGTTTCGACGAGGTCGAGGTCGCCCCGCCGGGGCCCGGCGAGGTCACGATCTGCGTGCACGCGGCGGGGATCAACCCCGCCGACGCCAAGCACGTCGCCCGGGCCCGCCCCGGCGCGACCTTCCCCGTGCCGATCGGCTACGAGCTGTCCGGCGAGATCGTCGCCGTCGGCCCGGACGCCGTCGGCGGTTCCGGTGAGCTGGCGGAGGGCGACGAGGTCGTAGCCTTCCGCGTGCAGGGCGCCTACGCCACCGCGCTCACGGTCCCGGCCCGCGACGTGTTCGCGAAGCCGTCGACCCTCTCGCACCCCGAGGCGGCGAACCTGCTGCTGGCCGGCACGACAGCGGCCGAGATGATCCAGGTGACCCGTGTCGCCGAGGGCGACACCGTCCTGCTCCACGCCGCCTCCGGCGCGGTGGGCGTGAGCCTCCTGCAGCAGGCGCGGGCGCTCGGCGTCACGGTGATCGGCACGGTGGGACCGGATGCCGCGGAGTCGGCCGACCGCGTCCGCCGGTACGGCGGCATCCCGGTGGCGTACGGCGACGGGCTGCGCGACCGCGTCGCGGAGGCGGCCGCGGGGGCGCCCATCGCGGCCGCGTGGGACGCCGCGGGCACCGACGAGGCGATCGACGTCTCGCTGGAGCTGGTGGCGGACCGCGACCGCATCGTGACGATCGTCGACCCCGCCCGCGCCGAGAAGGACGGGTTCCTGTGGATCGCCGGGTCGCGGCCGGAGAGCACCCGCTTCCGCGACATCGCCCGCGCGCGGGTGCTCGAGCTGGCGGCATCCGGAGCCCTCGAGGTCCCCGTCGCGCGCACGTATCCGCTCGCCGACGCGGTCGAGGCGGTGCGGTTCGTCATGACCGGACACCCGGGCGGCAAGGTCGCCCTGCTGCCGTGACGCGGCGGGAAGCCCGCGCGAGGTGCTGCTACGATCGCAGGATGCGCTTCGGTGGCCTGCTTCTTCTTAGCTGCCGCGACGAGTCCTCGTTCTAGGGCCTTCCTCGTCGCGGAGATCGTCGTCGGCCCCACCGAACGAAATCACAGAAGCGACACATCATGAAGAACACCCAGAAGCCCACGTCCGCTCCGGTCCACAAGTACCGTCCGTTCCACGAGCAGATCCGCGTCGACCTGCCGGACCGCACCTGGCCGTCGAAGCGCATCGAGACCGCGCCCCGCTGGTGCGCCGTCGACCTGCGTGACGGCAACCAGGCGCTGATCGACCCGATGAGCCCCGAGCGCAAGCGCGTCATGTTCGACCTGCTCGTGAAGATGGGCTACAAGGAGATCGAGGTCGGCTTCCCGAGCGCCAGCCAGACCGACTTCGACTTCGTCCGTCAGCTGATCGACGACGACCTGATCCCCGACGACGTCACGATCCAGGTGCTGACCCAGGCGCGGGAGCACCTCATCGCCCGCACGTACGAAGCCATCGCGGGCGCCAAGCAGGCGATCGTGCACCTGTACAACTCCACGAGCGTGCTGCAGCGGGAGGTCGTGTTCCGCACCGACCAGGACGGCATCGTCGACATCGCCCTCGAGGGCGCGCGCCTGTGCAAGAAGTACGAGGCGACGATCCCGCAGACCGAGGTGTACTACGAGTACTCGCCCGAGAGCTACACCGGCACAGAGCTCGAGTTCGCGCTGCGCATCTGCAACGAGGTGCTCGAGGTGTTCCAGCCGACGCCGGAGCGCAAGGTCATCCTGAACCTGCCCGCCACGGTCGAGATGGCCACGCCCAACGTCTACGCCGACTCGATCGAGTGGATGTCGCGCCACCTGAACCACCGCGAGAACGTCATCCTGTCGCTGCACCCGCACAACGACCGGGGGACGGCCGTCGCGGCCGCCGAGCTCGGCTACCTGGCGGGCGCCGACCGGATCGAGGGATGCCTCTTCGGCAACGGCGAGCGGACGGGCAACGTCGACCTGGTCGCTCTGGGCATCAACCTGCTGACGCAGGGCATCGACCCGCAGATCGACTTCAGCGACATCGACCAGGTCAAGCGCACGGTCGAGTACTGCAACCAGCTGCCCGTGCCCGAGCGCAGCCCGTGGGCCGGCGACCTCGTCTTCACCGCCTTCAGCGGGTCCCACCAGGACGCGATCAAGAAGGGCTTCGAGGCGATGGAGGCCCGCGCGACCGCCGAGGGCAAGAGCATCGACGAGATCGAGTGGGCCGTCCCGTACCTGCCCATCGACCCGAAGGACCTGGGCCGCTCGTACGAGGCCGTCATCCGCGTCAACTCCCAGTCGGGCAAGGGCGGGGTCGCCTACCTGCTGAAGGCCGACCACGCGATCGACCTGCCCCGCAAGCTGCAGATCGAGTTCTCCGGCGTCGTGCAGGCGCGCACGGACGCCGAGGGCGGCGAGGTCTCCAGCGGTCAGATCTGGGACATCTTCACCGACGAGTACCTGCCGTCGCAGGACGACGACCAGCGCTGGGGCCGGTTCGAGCTGCTGTCGACGCGCTCCTCGAGCGACATGTCCGGCGACGTCCACCTCGACGTGTCGCTGCGCGACGGTGACGCCGTGCAGCCCGCGTCGGCCGTGGGCAACGGCCCCGTGGCCGCGTTCCTCGAGATCGTGCGCGCGCAGGGCTTCGACGTCACCCTCTACGACTACGTGGAGCACGCGCTGAGCTCGGGCGGCGACGCCCAGGCGGCGGCGTACGTCGAGCTGCAGGTCGACGACCAGCGCCTCTGGGGTGTCGGCATCGACGGCGACATCTCGACGGCGTCGCTGAAGGCGATCGTCTCGGGCGTCAACCGCGCCATCCGCAGCCGTCAGGCCTCCGGCGCCCTCGCCGCCGTCTGAGGACGTCGTCGTGTCTTACGCCCACGGACACCACGAGAGCGTGCTGCGTTCCCACGCCGCGCGCACTGTCGCCGACTCGGCGGCGTACCTGGTGTCGTCGCTGTACCCCGGCGCCAGCATCCTCGATGTGGGAGCCGGGCCCGGCACCATCACCGTCGACCTCGCCGACCGGGTCTTCCCGGGGCGGGTCGTCGGGGTGGATGCCGCTTCCGACGTCGTCGAGGTCGCTCGCGCGGCCGTCGCGGGGCGTACGAACGTGGAGTTCCGCGTCGGCGACGCGTACGCGCTCGACCTCCCCGACGCGTCCGTCGACATCGTCCACGCGCACCAGACGCTTCAGCACCTGGCGCGACCCGTCGACGCCCTACGCGAGTTCGGCCGGGTGGCCGGCCCCGACGGGCTCGTCGCGGTGCGCGACGTGGATTACGGCGGCGTGATCTGGCATCCGCAAATCCCCGCTCTCGACGAGTGGATCGAGACCTACCACGGCGTGCACCGCGGCTCGTCGGGCGAGCCCGATGCGGGTCGGCGCCTCAAAGCGTGGGCGCGCGAGGCCGGGTTCACCCGGATCGATGGGAGCGCGAGCGTGTGGGTGTTCGACACGCCCGACAAGCGCGCGTGGTGGGGCGGGATGTGGGCCGATCGCGTCCTCGCCTCGGCGTTCGCTGATCACGCGCGAGCGCTCGGGCTCGCCGACGACGCGCTCCTGCGGCGGATCTCCGGCGCCTGGCGCGAGTGGGCGGCGCACCCCGACGGGTGGATCCTGCTGCCGCACGGCGAAGTCCTCGCGCGCTGGTGAAAGCGGGGGAGGGCGTCGGTGCGAGGATGAAAGCGTGATCCGCGTCGATGCCCTCTACCGCTACCCCGTGAAGGGCTTCACGCCCGAACGCCGCCGGCGTCTGGTCGTCCAGACGGACGGGCGCGTCCAGGGCGATCGTGCGCTGGTGTTCGCCTTCGCCGACGTCGACCACCCCGACGAGGCGACGTTCCCGAAGAGCCGCGGGCTCGCGCTCATGACCTTCCCCACGCTCGCTCGCATCGCCCTGACCCTCGACGACGCGACGGACCGGCTGCGTCTCCGCGTCGACGACATCGACGTCGAGGCGGATCTCGACGAGGACGGACGCCGACGGCTCGCCGAGGCCGTCACCGCCTATCTCCGCACCTCGTCCGACGCGAAGCTCCTCGACCGCGACGGCATCCTGCCGCTGCAGCTGATCGGCGACAGCCGCACCGCGCGCTTCCAGGACCGTCCGCAGGGCTACATCTCGCTGCACGGCGCGGCGTCGGTGCAGGACCTGGATGCCGCCGTCCCTGCACCGGTGGACGACCGACGGTTCCGTTCCAACATCGTCGTCTCCGGCGCCGCCCCCTGGGCAGAGCTCGACTGGCGCGGACGCGTCCGCATCGGCGAGGTGGTGTTCGAGGTGCAGAAGCCGATCGAGCGCTGCGCGGCCATCACCGCCAACCCGGACACCGGCGTGCGCGACGCGCGACTGCTGCGGGTACTCACGACGGAGTTCGCGCAGACCGAGCCGACGCTCGGCATCCTGCTCCTGCCCGTCGACGGCGGCGGCACGATCGCCGAGGGCGACGAGGTCGTCCCGCTCGGCTGAGGGTCTCCCACCGCGCGACGCGGGCGGGACCGTCTGCGACGTTCAGGACGCGTCGTCGGTGCGGATGATCGGGATGCCGGTGGTCTCGACCGCCACCTTGCGGCGGTAGAGCTTCCGCTGCTCGGGCAGGGACAGGTCGAAGATGACCGCGAGCACGCGGATGACCGTGGTGACGGCCACGCCGATCACCGCCGCGATCGGCAGCGGCACACCGAACGCCGCCGTGGTCGCGAGCACCGCGCACCCGCCGCCGGCCGCCACCGCGTAGAGCGAGCCGACGTGCATGATGGCGACGGGCAGGCCCATCAGCACGTCGCGGAGGACGCTGCCCCCGGCCGCTGCCACCACGCCGACGAAGACCGCGGGCACCGCCGGCATGCCCAGCGCAAGCGCCTTCGACGTGCCGAAGGCACCGAACAGGCCGATCACGACGGCGTCGAGCATGACGATGGCACGGTTCAGGCGCTGGAAGATCCCCGAAAGCAGCATCCCCACGATCGAGGCGAGCGTCGCGGTGATGAGGTACCAGTTGCTCTGCAACGTCGCCGGGGTGAGGCCGAGCAGGAGGTCGCGGATGAGACCGCCGCCCATCCCCAGCAGGATGCCAATGATTGCCACTCCGAGCAGGTCCAGGCGCCGCTGCCCCTGGAAACCCGACGCGAACAGCGCCCCCTGCACCCCGCCCAGGGCGACGGCTGTCAGATCCGCCCACAGCGGGATGACGAAGGTCGGCGTGTCCACGGCATCCATTCTCCCGGGTCGGGCGGCCCGTGCCCGTCTGCAGCACCGGCGGGGCGGGTGTGGCCGGAAGGGGCCGGTGCGACGCCCCCGCGGCCGTACGCCGTGCCGACGTGCGTCACCCGCGCCCAGCGCGCCGCACGGCCGACCCCCGGTGACCCGGGTCGATAATGGACTGTGCCCACCTACCGCGACGAAGTCGTGGTCCTGCGTACCCACAAGCTGGGGGAGGCGGACCGCATCGTCACCCTCCTCAGCCGCCGCAACGGCAAGATCCGCGCGGTGGCCAAGGGCGTCCGCCGCACGTCGTCGCGCTTCGGGTCGCGTCTGGAGCCGTTCATGGTCGCGGACGTGCAGCTGTACCGCGGCCGTTCGCTCGACATCGTTCAGCAGGCCGAGTCGCTCGGCTCCTACGGCGCCGACATCGCCGTGCACTACGACCGGTACACGACGGCGAGCGCGATGGTGGAGACGGCGGACCGGTTGAACGAGGCCGAGGCGACGCCTCAGCAGTACCTCCTGCTGGTCGGCGGGCTGCGTTCGCTGGCGCGCGGCGACCACGCGTCGCGGAGCGTGCTGGACTCCTATCTGCTGCGCGCCATGGCGCTGTCGGGCTGGGCGCCCGGTCTCGGCGAGTGCGCCCGCTGCGGGACCGTCGGCGACCACGACTACTTCCTCGCCCAGCTGGGCGGCGTCATCTGCTCCGCGTGCGCCCCCGCCGGCTCCCCGCGCGTCGCGCGCGACACCGTGGACCTGCTCCGCGCCCTCATCGCGGGGGAGTGGGACATCGTGGACGCCGCCCCCGACCGGACCACCGCCGCCGCCTCGGGACTGGTCGCGACGTACGCGCAGTTCCACCTCGAGCGCGGCATCCGCTCCCTCTCGCACCTGGATTCGAGGCGATGACCCCCAAGCCCTTCACGCACCGCGACGCCGTCCCCTACCGCCCGGTCGACTGGACCGCGGAGTACCCGCCGGCGTTCCCGAAGGGGGCGGTGCCGGAGCACGTCGCCATCGTCATGGACGGCAACGGCCGGTGGGCCAACCGCCAGGGACTGACACGCGTCGAGGGCCACCGCGCCGGGGAGGCGGCGCTGCTCGACGTCGTGGCCGGCGCCATCCAGGCCGGCGTGAAGCACTTGTCGGTCTACGCCTTCTCGACCGAGAACTGGTCGCGCTCGCCCGACGAGGTCCGCTTCCTCATGGGCTTCAACCGCGAGGTCCTGCACCGTCGCCGCGACCAGCTCAACGAGTGGGGCGTGCGCATCCGCTGGTCGGGTCGCAAGCCGCGCCTGTGGGGCTCGGTCATCAAGGAGCTCCAGCACGCCGAGCGCCTGACCGAGGGCAACGACGTGCTCACCCTGACGATGTGCGTGAACTACGGCGGGCGCGTGGAGATCGTGGATGCCATGCGTCGCATCGGCGAGGACATCGCGGCCGGGCGGCTCAAGCCGTCGGCGGTGACGGAGAAGCTCATCCGCCGGAACCTCTACCAGCCCGACATGCCCGACGTGGACCTCTTCGTCCGGTCCAGCGGCGAGCAGCGCACCTCGAACTTCCTGCTGTGGGAGTCCGCCTACGCCGAGATGGTCTTCCTCGACACGCTGTGGCCCGACTTCCGGCGCACGCACCTGTGGGACGCCATCGGCCTGTACCTGTCGCGCGACCGCCGATTCGGCGGCGCCGTCGACACCCCGGACGCCGCCGGCCGGTGAATGCCGCTGCGGGAATAGTTCGACGTCGAGGAAGGTTGCAGGCCACATGACGGATGCCATCAAGATCGACGTGTGGAGTGACATCGCCTGCCCCTGGTGCTACATCGGCAAGCGGAACCTCGAGAACGGACTGGCCGCGACGGCCTCCGACGACGACGCGCCGGTCGTGGAGATTGAGTACCACTCGTTCGAGCTCTCTCCCGACACCCCGGAGGACTTCGACGGGGGCGAGGTGGACTACCTGTCGCAGCACAAGGGCATCTCGCCGGAGTCGGCGCGGGAGATGCTGGACCGCGTGACCGGCGTGGCCGCCGAAGCGGGTCTGGCCTACCGGTTCGACATCCTCAAGCACACCAACACCGTCAAGGCCCATGAGCTCCTGCACTTCGCGAAGGAGAACGGGCGCCAGCTCGAGCTGTCGGAGCGCCTCATGTCGGCGTACTTCCTCGAGGGGCGCCACGTCGGGCGCGACGACGACCTCGTCGCCCTGGCCGTCGAGGTCGGCCTGGACGAGGCCGCCGCCCGCGACGCCCTGTCGTCGCAGCGCTACCGGCCCGCCGTCCGCGCGGATCAGGAGCAGGCGCAGCAGTACGGCATCACGGGCGTGCCCTTCTTCGTCATCGACGGCAAGTACGGCGTGAGCGGGGCGCAGCCGGTCGAGGCTTTCGCCCAGATCGCACGGCAGGTGTGGGGCGAGCGACGCGAGGCCGCGGCCGCCGCTCCCGAGGGCGCGAACGCCTGACCGCCTTTCCTCCCCAGCGATGCCCGCGCGGTGCGTTGTGCACAGCGGGCATCGCCGGCTCCGCTCGTCTGGGAGAATGAGACAGTGAACACGGCACTCGCTCCGACGCGCACCCTGCGCATCGGCAACATCGAACTCGACGCCCCCGTCGTGCTCGCGCCCATGGCCGGCATCACGAACACCGCGTTCCGCCGCCTGTGCCGCGAGTACGGCGCCGGACTGTACGTCAGCGAGATGATCACGACGCGCGCCCTCGTGGAGCGCAACGAGACGACGATGCGGCTCATCCGGCACCACGAGTCCGAGACGCCCCGCTCGATCCAGCTGTACGGCGTCGACCCGGCCACCGTCGAGGCGGCTGTGCGTCTGATCGTCGACGAGGACCACGCCGACCACATCGACCTCAACTTCGGCTGCCCCGTCCCGAAGGTGACCCGCCGCGGCGGCGGCTCCGCCCTGCCGTGGAAGACCGGGCTGTTCCGCGAGATCGTGGAGCGCGCCGTCCGCGCCGCCGGCGACAAGCCGCTGACGATCAAGATGCGCAAGGGCATCGACGCCGAGCACCTCACCTACCTCGAGGCCGGACGCATCGCGGAAGGCGCCGGGGTGGCATCCATCGCCCTCCACGCCCGCACGGCCTCGGAGTTCTACTCCGGTCAGGCCGACTGGAGCGCGATCACGAAGCTGAAAGAGACGGTCACGAGCGTGCCCGTGCTGGGCAACGGCGACATCTGGTCCGCGGACGACGCGGTGCGCATGATGGACGAGACCGGATGCGACGGCGTCGTCGTCGGACGCGGATGCCTCGGACGCCCGTGGCTGTTCGGCGATCTGGCCCGTGCGCTCGGCGGTCCCGCTGCCGCCGCGGGGGAGCCGGTGGACGCCACGCTGGGCTTCGTGGCCCAGGCGTTCCGCCGCCACGCGGAGCTGCTCGTCGAGTTCTTCGAGGACGAGGGCCGCGGCTGCCGCGACATCCGCAAGCACGTCGCCTGGTACTTCAAGGGGTATCCCGTCGGCGGCGACCTGCGGGCGAGCCTCGCGACGGCCTCCACGCTCGCCGAGATCGACGAGCTGCTCGCCACGATGGACCTCGCCGCGCCCTACCCGGGTGCGGCGGCCGAGGGGCAGCGGGGACGTGCGGGCACACCGAAGCGGCCGGCCCTGCCCGACGGCTGGCTGGACTCCCGCGAGATCGGCGACGCCGCCGGACGTGCGCTGGCCGACGCCGAGCTGGACCACAGCGGTGGCTGACGCGGTGTCGGTCGCGGCGCGCCCGGACGGCTATGTCGAGGCCGACGGCGCCCGGTTCCACACCGAGCTCCACCGTTCGCAGCGCGACGACTTCGCGCGGGACCGCGCCCGTGTGCTGCACTCCGCCGCCCTGCGTCGCCTCGCCGCCAAGACCCAGGTCCTCAGCCCCGCGAGCCCGGCCGACTTCGCCCGTAACCGCCTGACGCACTCGCTCGAGGTCGCCCAGGTCGGCCGCGAGCTGGCGACGGCTCTGCGCCTCTCGCCCGACGTCGTCGACACCGCATGCCTGAGCCACGACCTCGGCCACCCGCCGTTCGGCCACAACGGCGAGCGGGCGCTGAACGACTGGGCCGAGGACATCGGCGGGTTCGAGGGCAACGCCCAGACCCTGCGTATCCTCACGCGGCTCGAGCCGAAGGTCTTCGGCCCGGCGGGGGAGTCCTACGGCCTCAACCTCACCCGGGCGAGCCTGGATGCCGCCTGCAAGTACCCGTGGACCGTCGACGAGCCGGTCCCCGACCCGGGCGGCCGCCTGAAGTTCGGCGTCTACCCCGACGACGAGCCGGTCTTCCACTGGATGCGGGACGCGGCGCCGCCGCGCGTGCGCTGCATCGAGGCGGAGGTCATGGACCTCTCCGACGACATCGCCTACTCGGTCCACGACTTCGAGGACGCCGTCGTCAACCGGTACCTGGATCCCGCGATCCTCTCGGCCCCGGGGGAGCGCGAGTCGCTGCTCACGGCGATCCAGACCTGGGTGGGCTTCGACTTCTCGCGCGACGAGCTCGCCGACGGTCTCGAGCGTCTGCTCCTCGTCCCCGAGTGGATCGGCTCCTTCGACGGCACCCGGCCCGCGCTCGCCCGTCTCAA
Source organism: Microbacterium sp. LMI1-1-1.1 (assembly GCF_040815675.1). Classification (NCBI taxonomy): domain Bacteria; kingdom Bacillati; phylum Actinomycetota; class Actinomycetes; order Micrococcales; family Microbacteriaceae; genus Microbacterium; species Microbacterium sp. LMI1-1-1.1. The sequence continues at coordinate 744,514 of NZ_JBFPNN010000001.1, forward strand.
GAACCTCACCTCCGACCTCATCGGGCGCTTCGCCCGCGCGGCCACCGCCGAGACCCGCGCGTCCTACCCGGTCGCCGACCTGACCCGCTACCGGGCCCACGTCGTCGTCCCGCGCTCGGTCGAGGCCGAGATGGCGGTCCTCAAGGGCATCATCGGCGCGACCGTCGTCTCCATCGACGGCCGCAAGGTGCTGTACCGCGAGCAGCGACGGGTCCTCAAGCGCCTGGCATCCGCCCTCTGGGACGAGCCGGCCGCCCTCGACGCCCTGCACGCGGAGGACTTCGCCGCCGCCGGCGACGACACCGCCCGGCGCCGGGTCGTGGTCGACCAGGTCGCCAGCCTCACCGACCAGCTCGCGATCGCCTGGCACGGCCGGCTGGTCGGAGAGGTGGATGCCGCCGAGCTCGGCGTCTGGGCCCCCGGCGCACGCCCGCCGCGGGGAGCGGATGCCTGATGCCCCGCATCCGGCAGTCGGACGTCGACGAGGTCAAGACGCGGGTCAACATCGCGGACGTCATCGGTGAGCGCGTCGCTCTGAAGCCCGCCGGCGTCGGATCGATGAAGGGCCTGTGCCCCTTTCACGACGAACGCAGCCCGAGCTTTCACGTCCGACCTCAGGTCGGGTACTACCACTGCTTCGGCTGCGGCGAGTCCGGCGACGTCTACTCGTTCCTGCGGGCGATGGACCACGTCTCGTTCACCGAGGCCGTGGAGCGCATGGCCGGTCGGGTCGGCTACACCCTGCACTACGAGGATGGGGGAGCGGCCCCCGAGACGACCGGACGCTCCCGCCTCTACGCCGCCAACGCGGCCGCGGCGGACTACTACCGCAGCCGGTTGCTCACCCCCGAGGCCGACGCGGCACGGCGGTTCCTCGGCGATCGCGGCTTCGACGCCGGCGCGGCGGCGCACTTCGGCGTCGGCTACGCGCCGAAGGGCTGGTCGTCGCTGCTGGACCACCTGACCGCCCAGAAGTTCTCCCGCGACGAGCTCGTGCAGGCGGGACTGGTCTCGCAGGGGCAGCGTGGGGTGTACGACCGCTTCCGCGGCCGCCTGGTCTGGCCCATCCGCGATGTGACCGGCCAGGTGATCGGCTTCGGCGCCCGCAAGCTCTACGACGACGACCAGGGGCCGAAGTACCTCAACACCCCCGAGACGCCGATCTACAAGAAGGCGCAGGTGCTCTACGGGCTCGACCTCGCCAAGCGCGACATCTCGCGGTCCCACCGCGTGGTCGTGGTCGAGGGGTACACCGACGTGATGGCGTGCCACCTGGCGGGCATCACCACGGCGATCGCCTCCTGCGGCACCGCCTTCGGCAGCGACCACATCTCCGTCCTGCGCCGCGTCATGGGCGACGACAGCGCGTCCGGCGAGGTGGTCTTCACCTTCGATCCGGATGCCGCCGGCCAGAAGGCCGCCCTCCGCGCCTTCGCCGACGAGAAGCGCTTCGCCGCGCAGACGTACGTCGCCGTGGCTCCCGAGGGACTGGACCCGTGCGATCTCCGCCTGCAGCGCGGTGACGGCGCGGTGCGCGCCCTCATGGACACGAAGGCGCCGATGTTCGAGTTCGTCATCGACCAGCGGCTGAAGGACTTCGACCTCTCCAGCGTCGAGGGGCGGGCGGGCGCTCTCCGGGCCGCGGCTCCCATCGTCGCCGACATCCGCGACCCGTCGCTCCGGCCCGGGTACGTCCGCGTCCTCGCTCGCCGGCTCGGCCTGGACATCCCCGAGGTCCAGTCCGCGGTCGAGCGCGCCGCACGCGGCGCCGACCGGGCGGAGGCGCGGGAGAAGGGCCGCACGGCGGGCTCCGAGCCCGAGCGCGCCCCCGTGGCCGCGTCCGTGACGCTGTCATCGCTACCGAACACCCGCGACGTGGCCCTCGAACGCGGCGCGATGATGGCGTTCCTCCAGTACGGGCACCGCATCGAGCCGGACCTGTTCCTGCGCGCGCTGCAGACGCCGTTCGGCCATCCCGCGCTCGAGGCGGTGCGCAGCGCCCTCGCCGCCACCGACCTGTCTCAGCCCGGCTGGGCCGTCGCCGCCGTCGAGGCCGTCCGCGAGCCGTTCCGCTCCCTCGGCGCCGAGCTGCTCACCGCCGAGTTCCCCGCCCGCACCGAGGAGGGCGCCGTCGCCTCGGCGAACGACCTCGCGCGCGGACTGCTCGTGCGTGAGCTGCAACGCGAGAAGGACGAGCTGCTCCGCGGCATCCAACGGGTCCCCGCCGATTCCGACGAGGGCCGCCGTCTGCGCTACCGACTGCGCGAGCTCGACGCCGATCGTCAGCGTCTCGCCGACGCCTGAGCCGCCGCCCCCGCGCAGCGCGTCGCGGGCCGAGACGGCACGCCGTAGTGGCGTCGGCGCGCGCCGTCCGGGAGGATGAGGGCTATGCCCCGGCCCCTGGACACCGACGTCGCCCTGCACGCCGACGACCTCTCCCTCGCCCGCGGGGGAGTGCGCGTCGTCGACGGGGTGAGCCTGAAGGTGGATGCCGGCGCCTCTCTCGTCGTGATGGGGCCGACCGGCGCGGGCAAGTCCTCCCTCGCGGCCGTCCTGGCGGGAGGGACGGACACGGGGATCACGATCGTCGGCGGAGATGCCCGCGTCCACGGGATCTCCGCCCGGCACCCCGGCCGCCGTCGCCGCCAGTGGGTCTTCCACACCGGATATCTGCCGCAGGGTGCCGGCGCCGCGCTGCCGTCCCGGCTCACCGTGTCGGACGTCATCGCCGAGCCCATCACCAGCCGCGACCGGCGGGTCAACCCGCGCGCCCTCTCCGTCCGTGTCGCCACGCTGCTCGACGAGATGCAACTGCCGCTCGGGACGGCGCCGAAGTACCCGTACGAGCTGAGCGCGGGGATGCGGCAGCGCGTCGCGCTGGCCCGTGCGCTCGTCCTGGAGCCACGGCTGCTCATCGCCGACGACCTCTACGCCAACCTCGACGTCGAGGTGCGCGCCGCCGTCCGCACGGCGCTGCGACGTCGACGCGACGAGAACGGCATGGCATCCCTCGTCGTCACGAACGACGCCGACGCCCCCCGGGACCTGGATGCCGACGTACTCGTCCTGCGTGCGGGCCATGCCGTCGCGTTCGGTCCGCGCTCGGAGGGACTCGTGTGGACGCCGGGCGGCACGCCCGAGCGGCGCATTTCCGCCACCTGATTTTTTCGCGGGCGTCCGATCCTGTTAGTATCGTGGGGTTGCCCGCCGCAAGGTGCGCATGATCCTCGGTAGCTCAATTGGCAGAGCAATCGGCTGTTAACCGATAGGTTCTTGGTTCGAGTCCAAGCCGGGGAGCGAGAGACCCGCGTCCATCTAACGCGGCTCTCACCTTAGGCCCGGGCTTCCACCCCGGGCCTTACCTTTTTCTCCGGCGACCGCGGGAGACCGGCTCCCGGCCGTGGCCGATGCGGCGTGCTCGCACCGCCGCTGCCGATCGCATCGCGCGGCACGCGAGGCTTGGTCAGCGCCGACGCGACTTGTGCTCGAGGAACGTGCAGAGCTCGGCCACCGCGACGAACTCGTCGGCGAGTCGGACGAGCGCGTCGCTCGTCAGCTCGGTCGCCTGCGGCTGCGCCTCGATCGTCACGACCCAGCGATCGCTGCCGTCCGGCTGCTCGAGGAGGACCGACGTCCGCGCGTCGCCGAGCTGCGTGACGACGACGGCGCCGTCCCGGCCGTCGGCCTCGTCCGGCGTCGCGACCCTCGCCGCAGCCCCCTCGGGCATCAGCTCGGCGTACTCCTCGAGCCAGTCCTCGAGCATCGGTCGACTCCGGAACATGGGATCCTCCGTCCGCTCTGCTTCCCCTCAACCTAACAATCGGCACCGTCCTGACGCGACACAGACCCGCACCTCCTAGCCATCTCGGACTGCGCCATGCGGGCTCTGCGGTCCTCTTCGCCGACTCCCGGGACGCGGGTCCCACCCCGTCGCGGCCATGCCCCGTGGCATCCCTCCGTCGTCTCCGCCACCCCGGCGGGTACCGGACCCCGGCCTGACAGGGTGGGGGAATGGATGCCGCCACCCCGCACGACATCGACCTCGACGCTCTCCGGACCACGGTCCTCGACGACCGTCGGGGCGACGTGGACGACAGCATCCCGCAGCTGGCCGACGCCGACCCCGGTCTGTGCGGAATCGCGCTCGCCCTGCCCGACGGGGAGGTCAGGGCGTCGGCGCAGGCGGACGTGGCGTTCAGCATCCAGTCCGCGGTCAAGCCGTTCCTGTTCGCTCTGGCTCTCGTCGACACCGACGGGGAGGCGCTCGGACGCGTGGGCATCGAGCCGACGGGGGAGTCGTTCGACGCGATCAAGCTCGAGAGCGGGACCGGCCGTCCGCCGAATCCCATGGTCAACGCCGGCGCCCTGCTCACGGCCTCGCTCGTCACCGGCGGCGACGTCGCCGCACGGCAGGAGCGGATCGCCCGCGGGCTGGCGGGATTCGCCGGCGCCCCCCTCGACGTCGACGAGGACGTCGCCCACAACGAGCACCTCCTCGGCGACCGCAACCATGCACTCGCCCACCTCATGCGCGCGGAGGGGACGATGTCGGTCTCCGCGGACGACGCCGTCGCCGTCTACGCCCGCGCCTGCGCGACGCTCGTCGACGCGCGGATGCTCGCGGTGATGGGGGCCACGCTCGCCCTCGGCGGACGGAACCCCCTGACCGGGGAGCAGGTGGTCCCCGCCGCGGTCGCCCGGGACGTCGTGTCCGTCATGGCGACCTGCGGCGTCTACGACGGCTCGGGCCGGTGGATGCGCGCGGTCGGCGTGCCCGCCAAGTCCAGCGTCTCCGGCGCGATCGTGCTGTCCGCGCCGAGGCGGCTCGGGGCGGCCGTCGTCAGCCCGCCGCTGGACGCGCAGGGCACGAGCGTGCGGGGCCACGAGGTGAGCCGCGCCCTCAGCGAGGACCTCGGCCTCCACAGCTTCGCCGCCGAGGGGTGATGTCGGCGGCCGCCCGTACGCTCCCCGCATGGCCGAGAGAGTGCAGGCGTGGTGGGCGCGCCGTCAGTGGTCCAAGCAGGTCGAGGTGCCGTACGAGATCGGCACCTACCGGGACGCCTGGGCGTCCTTTCCCGCGCTGGTCCGTCAGTATCACCCCGAGCTCAACGCCGGCATCACCCTGACCCAGATCCCGCCCGCTGCGGATGTGCTGCTGCTGTGGGAGTGCGACGCCGGCCACCACTTCGTCGCGACGCCGAGCGAGCAACGCACGCGCCCGGGGCGGGAGCGGCGACGCAGCGCGTGGTGCCCCGATTGCACGCTGCTGGCGGCTCCGCCCCGCATACGGCCGGCGGCGGAGCCGGGCACCCCGGTGCCGCCGCGACGCGTGCGTCCGACGCCGGCCCTCTGCCGCAAGACGCCCCCTCTTCCGCCGGGCAGTCCCTTCGTCTCGACCTGCGCGCCCACGCCCGCGTCCGCGGTGGAGGCGCGCATGCGGGCCGATCTGTCCGCGCGGTTCTCCTTCGACATCGCGGCGAACGCCGTGACGGTAGCGCGCCCGTTCTTCCAGCACACCGAGGTGTGGCCCGACATCGTCATCGCCGACCTGCGCGTGGCGATCGAGTTCGACAGCACCGGCCGGCACGGTCTCGAGCACGTGGGCGATCGCGAGGCGTCCGACCGCCGCAAGGACCGGGCACTACGGGGCGCGGGCTGGGAGGTGGTGCGGGTGCGGACGGGCAACCTGACCGCGCTCGGCCCTCTCGACGTGGAGGCGTCCGGCTGGAACCGCGCGACCCTGGACCGCGTGGATGCCGCGCTCGTCGCGGCGCGCGGAGCGCTCCTGGTCGACGCGTACCGGCGCTGACCGGTCAGGCGTCGATGTCGTCGACGCCCGGCATCCAGGAGGCGCCGGGCTTGCCCCACTTGCGCTTGCGCGCGATCTTCGCCACCACGCGGCTGTCCTCCTCGTCGAGCCGGTCGACGTAGAGGACGCCATCGAGGTGGTCGAACTCGTGCTGGAGGATGCGGGCGCGCCACCCGGACACCTCGATCCGCACCGGTTCGCCGTCCAGGTCGGTCCCCGTCAGGAGGGCCGTCTCGGACCGGCGCAGGGGGAACCGCTCGCCCGGGAACGACAGGCACCCCTCCGACTCCTCGTCGGGATCGGGATAGCCGGGCTCCAACGGGCGGATCCACAGCTGCGGGTTGATGACGACGCCGCGCCACGGCTGCCCGTCGTCGTCCTCGTACGTGTAGGTGAAGATCCGCAGACCGACCCCGACCTGGGGCGCGGCGAGACCGACGCCGGGAGCGGCATCCATGGTCTCGAACATGTCGGCGACGAGCGTGCGGATGTCGTCGGTGATCTCGTCGACGGGGGAGGCGGGGGCGTGCAGCACGGGGTCGCCCATGATGCGGATCGGGAGTACGGCCACGTCTCCAGCCTATCCAGCGGACCTGCGGCTAGTGTCGGAGGGTGCTCCCGCTCGACGTCTCTCTGACCGACGGAATCGACGAGCTCGTCGGCATCTTCCGCGACCCGCGCATCCTGCTCGGGATCCCGCTGGCCCTGCTCGGGGCCGTGCTGATGTCCTTCGGTGCCCAGTACCAGCACCGCGGCGTGCAGAAGGTCGAGCGCCTCTCCGGCAAGACCACCGGCGGGCTCTCCCGTTCGCAGCTGAAGAAGCTGCTCACCCGCCCGTCCTGGGTGGCGGGGGCGATCATGCTCGGCCTCGCCGTCGTTTTCCAGCTCGCCGCGCTGTCCGTGGCCCCGCTGATCCTCGTGCAGCCGCTGGGGGCCATCGCCCTCGTGATCACCACGATCCTCAACGCGCGCGTCACGCATCACAAGCCGAACCGCCGGTCGCTCGTGGCGATCGCGGCCTGCGTGGGCGGCATCTTCATCTTCGTCACCATCGCGGCGTTCTTCGCCACGGAGCACGAGGTGACGGACGCTGCTCTGACGACCATCCTCAGCATCCTCGCCGCGGTCGTCGTCGTCTTCGGCGTCGTGTGGATCCTGCTCCGCCGCCGGGCGCCCGCGCTGTTCTACATCATGGCCGCCGGCGTGATCTACGGCTTCGTCGCGACGCTCACGAAGGTCGTCATCAGCCGCATCCAGACCGGCGACTTCGGCTGGCTGTCGCTGATCTGCGCGGTGGCGCTCATCGCGGCCGCCCTCGTCGGCGGGTACTTCGTCCAGACGGCCTACTCGGCCGGCCCGCCCGATCTCGTCATCGCGGGTCTGACCGTGATCGACCCGATCGTCGCCGTGCTCATCGGTCTGACGGTGCTCGGGGAGGCATCCACCGCTCCCGCCTGGGCCCTCATCGGATTCGCCGTCGCCGGGGCCATCGCCACGTGGGGCGTGATCCAGCTGACGCGGCATCACCCGCAGATCACCGCCGACGGCAAGGTCGCACCCCCGCGGGTGAAGTGACGTCCGCCCGTCTCGCGCGGCGCGTCGAGCGGACGGTGTCGTGACGGTAGGCTCGTCGTCGCTGGGGGCGGTGGCCAAGCTGGTCAAGGCAGCGGGCTCATAACCCGACGATCGTGGGTTCAAGTCCCACCCGCCCTACTCACTCCTCCGCGGAGGGCCTGGTGCTCGGCGCGGACGCCGCCGAGGTCACACGTTCGGCTCGAGCGCACACGTTCGCGCTGCTCTCGAGCGTGTGTTCTCGGCGGGATCGTGTGATCTCGGGGGAGTACCCGCGGCGGCCGTGCGCCGCTCAGCCGCGGCGGCCCGCCGCCCCCCGACGTTGCGGCCAGCTTCGAAGGGATGCTCGCGGCACACAATCTCGTGCTGCTGTGAGCCCCCGATCAGCCCTCCCGTGTAGATTCGGAAGCTCCCGAGGCGGGGGCCTCTCCAACGGACCTCCGTAGGCGCCCCACGGAAGAAGGGGCGACGATGAACACGCGACGCATCGCGCTTCCCGCCGTGACCGCGATGGCCGCGCTGGTGCTGAGCGGATGCAGTGGCGAGGTGTACGAGTCGGCCCCGACCGACACCGTCTACTGCGTCGACGCCGACAACACGATCGTCGACGAGGCGCAGTGCGACGACGTCGACCCCACCGCCTCTCCGAGCCCGAACGGCGGGGGCGGTGGCGGGAGCGGCCTCCTCGCCTGGTTCCTCATCGGGCGCTATGCCGGCGGACTGCAGCCGGGCACCACCCTCGACCCGTCGCTGTCGACCTCGCGGGTCCCTGCCGGGGACGCCTCCGCCCGACGCGCGGCGGGACTGGCGGAGACGGGCCGCGTCTCGAACGGCATCTCCGCGTCGACGGGCAAGCCCGCGGGCATCGGGCGCGGGGCCGGCTCGGACGGCAAGCCGGGCGGCTTCGGCAACGGCAACGGCACGGGCGGCTGAGGTGCAGCGACGACTGATTGCCCCTCGTCCCGACTACCTGCAGCGCGTTCAGAAGGCCGGTCTCGTCTACACCCACGACGACCCCCGCAGCGACCACCCGGAGCTCTACCGGTACTGGCGCGACGACGCCTACTACGAGTTCCGGCAGGCGGACGTCGAGGAGCTGCAGCGCGCCGCCTCCGCCGTGTTCGGCATGCTCGAACAGGCGGGCGACTGGCTGCTGTCTCCCGCCGGCGCCTGGTACCTCCGGCGGTTCGAGATCCCGCCGCGGGCGATGCGCGCCGTCGTCGACAGCTGGAACGAGGAACCCGCCTGGGGGTCGGTCTACGGACGCTTCGACTTCCGCTTCGGGGGAGTGGACCATCCGGACGCGGCGATGCGGACCCCCCGGCTCTACGAGTTCAACGCCGACACCCCCACCTCGCTGGTGGAGTCCCTCGTGCAGTGGGACTGGTTCGAGGACAACCGCGACCGTTTCGTGCGGGAGACCCCGGATGCCACCCAGTGGACGAACATGTACGAGGACCTGATCGCCGCATGGCGGCGCAACCTCGCCCTCATCTCGGCGAAGCTCGGCTTCGAGCCCGTCGTCTACTTCGCCTGCAGCAACGCGGACCCGTCGCACGAGGACGAGATGAACACCCTCGTCCTGCGCGACACCTGCGAGCAGGCGGGCTTCGCGACCGAGACGATCTTCGTCGAGAACCTGTGGCTGGGCGGAGACGACCGGTTCTACGCGGGGCAGGGCGGGGCCCACATCGACGTCCTGTTCAAGCTGTACCCGTGGGAGCATCTCGCCCGAGAGGCCAACGCCGACGCGATCTTCCTCGACATCGAGTCGATCGGATACGGCGGCCGCCCGTACGCCGGGGGCACGGTCTGGATCGAGCCGCCCTACAAGATGCTCTGGAGCACCAAGGCGATCCTCCCCGTCCTGTGGCACCTGTTCGGCCGCACCGAGGACGGGCGACGGTACCTCCTGCCCGCGTGGTTCGACGGCGACGAGCCGTTCGGCGTCCGCCGCACCGGCTTCGTCCGCAAGCCGATCCTCGCGCGCGAGGGGGCGGACATCGTCCTCACCCGTCCGAGCGGGACGACGGTCCGCGGCGAGGTGCAGGGGTACGGCGCAGAGGGCTTCGTCGTCCAGGAGCTCGCGGAACCGCCCGTCTTCCACCGCCGCGAGGAGGGTGTCGACGTGAGCACGGTCGTCGGCGTCTGGATGATCGACGGCGAGCCCTCGGGGCTGTGCGTCCGGGAGAGCCGCGGACCGATCACGGACAACTTCGCGAACTTCCTCCCGCACGTCGTCGCGGGCTGACCGGCGCACCTCCCCGGCGGTTCATCGGAGGGCGGGATGCCGCCGCGGTGGCATCCATGGTCCGTCAGACCCCCGCCGCTCCCACGGGCACCCCGGTGAGGAGCTCGTCGCGGACGAGGGCCGCGCCCGCCGCGAGGGCGCTCATCTTCTCGAGGGCGACCCGCCGGGGGAGCGGGGCCATGCCGCAGTTCGAGCTGGCGATGAGCTTGTCCGGATCGACGAACTCGAGGGCGCGACGCAGCGTGCCCGCCACCTCCTCCGGCGTCTCCACGCGTTCGTCGGCGACGTCGACCGCCCCGATCATGACCTTCTTGCCACGGAGGAGCTCCACGAGGTCGATCGGCACGTGCGACCCGTGGCTCTCGAGCGAGACGCCGTCGATGCGCGAGCGCTGCAGCAGCGGGAAGGACTCCTCGTACTGCCGCCACTCGTCGCCGAGGGTCGCCTTCCAGTCGTTGTTCGCCTTGATGCCGTAGCCGTAGCAGATGTGCACGATGGTCTCGGCGCGCAGACCCTCTGCCGCGCGCTCGAGCGCGGCGACGCCCCAGTCCTTCATCTCGTCGAAGAACACGTTGAAGGCCGGCTCGTCGAACTGGATGACGTCCACGCCGGCCGCCTCGAGCTCGCGCGCCTCCTGGTTGAGGATCGTCGCGAACTCCCAGGCCAGCTTCTCGCGACTGCCGTAGTGGTGGTCGGAGAGGGTGTCGATCATCGTCATGGGGCCGGGGAGCGCCCATTTGATCGGCCGATCGGTCTGGGCGCGGAGGAAGGCGGCATCCTGGACGAAGACCGGCTGACGACGGCTGACCGCTCCGACGACGGTCGGCACGCTCGCGTCGTACCGGTCGCGGATGCGCACCGTCTCGCGGTTCTCGAAGTCGACGCCGTCGAGATGCTCGATGAACGTGGTCACGAAGTGTTGGCGGGTCTGCTCGCCGTCGCTGACGATGTCGATGCCGCGCCGCTCCTGCTCCTGGACGGCGGCGCGCAGCGCGTCGTGCTTGCCCTCGACGAGGACGTCGCCCTCGAGCTCCCACGGCGCCCAGAGGATCTCGGGCCGGGCCAGCCAGGCCGGCTTGGGGAGGCTGCCGACCAGGGCGGTGGGCAGGATCGCCGCGGTCATCGGAGCACCGCCCCGAAGTCCGCCGACCACTCCTCGAGCGCGCGGCGGTGCGGGGTGACGAAGTGCTCCTCGGCGAAGCGGCCCTGGGTCACCGCGAGACGGCTCCGCTCCTCGCGGTCGTACTCGATGCCGGTGCGGACGAAGTCCGCGGCATCCAGGCTCGGACGGTAGACCTCGCCGGCCGGGGCGATGGCGTTGTAGATCTCCGGACGGTAGATCTTCTGGAACGTCTCCATCGTGGCGATGGTGCCGATCAGCTGCAGGTCGGTGAGGTCGTCCAGCGCGTCCCCGCGGTGGTAGAACGCCAGCGGTGCGACGCTGCCGCGCGGCATGAAGTAGCGCGCCCGGAGGCCCATCTTGGCGAAGTAGTCGTCGGTGAGGGACGTCGCGTCCTGGGCGTACTCGTGGCCCAGGACGGGGTGCACGACCCCCGTGCGACGGTAGGTGCGGCTCGTGGAGACGCTGATGCAGATGACCGGCGACTCGGGGAACCGCTCCCGGTACGCGGCCGAGTCCACGAAGTGCTGGAAGAGCTTGCCGTGCAGGTCGCCGAAGTCCTCCGGCACGGTGAACGTCGCCGCGTCGGCGTTGGCCGCGGGGAGGACGACGCTGAAGTCGTAGTCGCGGAGGTACGACGAGAAGTTGTTGCCGACGATCCCGTGGTGACGGATGCCGGTGACCGTGTCCACGATGTGCACGTCGAGCACCTCGATGACGGGGATGTGCTCGTCGTCGGCGCTGTCGGCGAAGCGCAGCTCCACCGAGACGATGTCGAGCTCGAGGCGGTAGCGGTCCCGCTCGGCGTCGTCCCGAACGGCCAGGTCGTGGAACCGCCGGTGCATCATCTCCAGAGCGCTCCGCAGGTTGCGCTGTCGTCCGTCGCCGCGCGCGAGGTTGGCGAAGTTCGTCGTGACGCGCGAGTTCTCGGCGGGGGCGTAGTCCTCGTCGAAACGGGTGGTGCGGATGCTGAACGTGATGTCGTTCGCCATGGGATGCCATTCGCTGGAGGTTCCGCGTCGGTCACGCGGCGGTCGGTGACTTCATGGTGCTCCCGTGTCCCGGTCATCGGGTAATCCGTTCGTTCTATGACGTCATATAGTCTCGATCTATGCCCCGGACCGCGAGCGGGATCACGCTCCAGCAGCTGCAGTACTTCATCGAGGTCGCCGCGGAGGGGTCGATCTCGGCCGCCGCCGACCTGCTGTACGTCTCGCAGCCGACGATGTCCGCCGCCATGAAGGACCTCGAGGGCCGGGTGGGACGATCGCTGCTGACCCGCTCGGCCCGCGGCGTCACGCTCACGACGGACGGCGTCGAGTTCCTCGGCTACGCCCGTCAGGTGGTGGAGCAGGCGGAGCTCCTCGAGCAGCGGTACCTCGGACGGCCCCCGTCCCGACGCCTGCTCGGCGTCTCCGCGCAGCACTACTCGTTCGCCGTCGACGCCTTCGTCCGCATGGTCAAAGCCACTCCGGCGGCGGAGTACGAGTTCTCCCTGCGCGAGACGCGCACCTTCGACATCATCGAGGACGTCCGCACGCTCCGCAGCGAGCTCGGCATCCTGTTCCGCAACGACTTCAACCGCAACGTGCTCGACAAGCTTCTGCGCGACTCCGGCCTCGCCTTCCACCCGCTTTTCGTCGCGGACCCGCACATCTTCGTCTCGCGCCGGAATCCCCTCGCCGCGAAGGGGCGCGCGACGCTGGACGACCTCGCCGACCTGCCGCGGCTGACGTTCGACCAGGGCGCGAACAACTCCTTCTACTTCGCGGAGGAGATCCTCTCGACCCTCTCGAGCCGGCAGGAGATCCGCGTCTCCGACCGCGCGACGATCTTCAACCTCATGATCGGCCTCGACGGCTACACGATCTCCACGGGCATCATCAGCGACGACCTCGACCCCGAGATCGTCGCCGTCCCGCTCGACGTCGACGAGCGCATCGAGATCGGCTGGATCGGCCGGACGGCCATCCCTCTCACCGAGCAGGCGCAGCGCTACCTCGCGGAGGTGCGGACGGTCGTCGTCGAGGCCGGCGTGACCCTGACGGAGACGCCCGCCTGACACCGCGTGCCGGTCGGGCGGACGGATGCCACGAGGGCCCCGTTCCGGGGGGAACGAGGCCCTCGGCGGCCTCAGCGCGTGGCCGCGGCGAGCTCGCCGGGTCCGGGGAGGATCTCCCGGAGCAGGTCGTCCAGCGTCACCACGCCGACCAGACGCTCGCCGTCGACGACGATCGCGAGCTGGACGCGACCGCGCCGCATCCGGGCCAGGGCGTCGTACGCCGAGGCGTCCGGCGCGAGGACCAGCGGCTCCCGCGCGATCTCCGCGGCCGGGGTGGCCGGATCGACCGTGAGCGTGTCGCGGACGTGCGCCACCCGCGTGGTCGCACCGGCGCCGACGAGGATGCGCAGATGCGTGGAGGACGCCGCCACCGCCTGGATGTCGGAGACCGTGGCATCCACTGCCACCGCTGTCGGCGGACGGTCGGTGCGGACGATGTCGCCGACGGTCAGCGACCCCAGGGCGATCGCCTGCGCGATCGGCTCCGAGTACTGCACCTCGAGGGTGCCGGACTGCCGCGAGTGGGCCACGAGCTCGCGGATCGTGTCGACGTCCTGACCGCCGGCGGCGGCCTTCTCGACGGGCTCGACGCCCGACGCCTTCACCAGACGGTTCGCGATGTGGTTGATCCACAGCAGGAACGGGCGCAGCGGCCAGGTCATCGCGCGCGCCAGGATGCCGGTGGCCTTGGCCGCGGTCTCGGGGTGCGCGATCGCCCACGACTTCGGCGCCATCTCGCCGATGACGAGGTGGAGGAAGGTCACGACGATCAGCGCCAGCATGAAGGCGATGATGTCCGCGAGCACGAAGGGCAGGCCCCACTGCTCGAAGACCGGAGCGAGGGCGTAGTCGATGGCCGGCTTGGTGATCGCGCCGAGGAGGAACGTGCAGGCCGTGATGCCCAGCTGCGCGAACGCCAGCATGACCGTGAGCTCGTTGATCCCGCGGAGGGCGGCGCGCGCCGACGCGCTGCGGTCCGCCTCCTCCTCGAGCCGGTGACGCCGGGCCGCCAGCAGGGCGAACTCGACGATGACGAAGAAGGCGCTCGCCACGATCAGCAGCGTCGTGACGAGGGCGACGGTCCAGCCGTTCATCGGGCCACCTCCTCATCCGTCTCGCGGACGTCGTCGGGGGCGGCATCCAGGTCCTTCTCGTTCAGCCGCACCGCCAGCTGGGACGGGACGTGACGGTCGACCTCGACGACCTCGATGTCCAGCCAGCGCTGCATGTGGATGCCGTGCACCGTCTCGGACGCCTTCTCGGGCAGGTCGATGCGCACGAGGGCGCCCGGGGGGAGGAGGTCGCCGTGGGTGGCGATCACCAGACCCGCGACGGTCTCGACGTCGGTGTCGTCGAGGTCGTGCCCGATGAGGCGCTCCAGCTCGTCGAGGTGCACGTCGCCGGGGATCGTCCAGGCGTCGTCGCCGAGCGCGGACACCTCCTGCACGTCGACGTCGTGCTCGTCGGAGATCTCGCCGATGACCTCCTCCGTCAGGTCCTCGACGGTCAGGATGCCGTCGAAGTTGCCGTACTCGTCGACGACGCACGCCAGCTCGTTGCGGCTCTGGCGCATGCGGTCGAGCGCGGTCGGGAGCAGCATGAACGTGGGGATGACAACGGCCGGGCGCATCGCGCTCGACACGGGCGCCTCGTCGGCGTGGTCGCCGCGGAGCAGGTCGATCAGCTCGATGACGCCGACGGGGGAGTCCTCCTCGCCGATCACGGGGTAGCGGGTGTGGCCGGACGCCATGAGCGCGCGCACCTCGCCGACCGTGGTGTCGGGGGTGACCGAGTCCACCTGCGAGCGGGGGACCATCGCGTGCTCGACGTCCCGCTGGGGGAAGTCGAGGATGCGGTCGATGATCATCGACAGGTCGTCGGGGAGGTCGCCGCTGGCGCGGGACTCCTCGATGATCGCCTCGAGGTCGCGCGCCGTGGCGCTCTCGTCGACGTCCTCGAGCGGCTCGATGCGCAGCAGACGCAGCAGGGCGTTGGCGGCGACGTCGAAGACGGTGATCAGCCAGCCGAACGCCAGCAGGTACAGGCGGGTGGGCACGGCGAGGGCGCGCGCCAACGGCTCGGGGCTCGCGATGGCGAGGTTCTTCGGGTACAGCTCGCCGAAGATCATCGTGACCACGGTCGCCAGGAGGAGGGCGCCGACGGTGCCGATGACGATCGAGACCGCCGGATCGAGGCCGACCCCGCCCAGCAGCGTGCCGATCGACTGCCCGATCATGGGCTCGGCCACGTATCCGATGAGCAGTCCGGTCACGGTGATGCCCAGCTGCGCGCCGGAGAGCATGAACGAGGTGCGCTTGGTGATCGCCAGGACGCGCGTGGCCTGCGCGTCGCCCTTCTCGGCCCGCGCGGTCAGACGGGACCGGTCGACGGACATGTAGGCGAACTCCTGCGCGACGAAGAATCCGCAGGCGGCGATGATCGCCAGGGTGATGAGGATCCCCAACAACAGAGTCAGGGCAGCAGCCAGCATCAGATCTCACCCCCTCTCGATACGAGGGGGCCCGAAGATCGGCCCTCCTGATCGGTGGGGGCGGCGCGATGATGGCTCACGGAACTCTTTCTCGTGGGTCGGGAAACGCAGATCACCCCGACTTTATCGGCCGCATGCAGCTGACGCCTGGGAGAAGGCCCCGCATTCGACGGCGGGCCCGCCTCACGGCCTTCTCCTCGACTCGGGCGGTAGACTGGACGCCACGACCCCACGACACAAGGAGTCCTCATGCTTCAGGGATTGACCGGCTGGCACCTGCTGATCGTTCTGGCGGTCATCCTGCTGCTCTTCGGAGCCGCCAAGCTGCCCGCCCTCGCCAAGAGCGTCGGCCAGTCGGCGCGCGTCTTCAAGAGCGAGATGAAGGAGATGAAGCGCGACGACGAGGTCGACGCGCCCCGCTCCGACCAGGCTCGCCCCGCCGACCCCGGCATCGCGCCGACCGCGGCGGCACCGGAGCCGCGCAGGTCGAACGACACCTCCGCCTGACGCGTGGCCACGGCGGGAGCGCCGCGGATCGATGTGCCCGAGGGTCCGCGGCGTGACAAGCGCATGTCGCTCGGAGCCCACCTCGTCGAGCTGCGCAAGCGCTTGATGATCGCGGCGGCGGCACTCGTCGTCGGCATGGTGGTGGCCTTCTTCATCACCGACCCGATCATCCACTGGATCACCGAGCCGATCCGCGTGATCGCGGCGCAGCGCGGCGACGACTTCTCGGCGCTCAACTTCACGGCGGTCACGTCCGCGTTCGACCTGCGGATGCGCATCGCCTTCTCGATCGGCATCTTCCTGTCCGCGCCCATCTGGCTGTGGCAGATCTGGGCGTTCATCATGCCCGGCCTGACGCGCAAGGAGATCCGCTACACCGTCGCGTTCGTCGCATCCGCGGTCCCCCTCTTCTTCCTCGGCTGCTGGGTCGGGATGCTGGTGGTCCCGCACGTCATCGAACTGATGTGGAGCTTCACGCCCGACGGCGGCGTGAACTTCTACAACGCCACCGACTACTACGACTTCGTCTTCAAGCTGCTCATCGTCGTGGGCGTCTCGTTCGTGCTCCCCGTCTTCCTCGTCGCCCTCAACGTGGCCGGCGTCATGAGCGGCCGCGCGATCCTCCGCGGATGGCGGGTCGCCATCCTCATCGCGACCGTCTTCGCGGCCCTGGCCACCCCGGCGGCCGACGTGGTGAGCATGCTCATGCTCGCCGGCATCCTGGTCGTCCTGTTCTTCGCGGCCGCGGGTCTATCCATGCTGTTCGACCGCCGCAAGGCCAGGCGCGAAACCGCCCTGCTGGGCCCAGGATCGACCGCGTGACCGAACTCAGCCCCGCCGAGCGCTTCGCCCGCGCTGCGGCCCGGTCGTCGCATCCGCTCACCGAGGACTTCGCCGAGGCGCAGCGCTTCGAGCTCGACGACTTCCAGATCGCCGGATGCCAGGCCCTCGAGGAGGGGCGGAGCGTCCTCGTCGCCGCACCCACCGGTGCCGGCAAGACGATCGTGGGCGAGTTCGCCATCCACCTCGCGATGCTCGAGCCGGGCGACAAGGCGTTCTACACGACGCCCATCAAGGCGCTGTCGAACCAGAAGTTCCACGAGCTGCAGGACGTCTACGGCGAGGACGAGGTCGGCCTCCTCACGGGCGACACGAACATCAACTCCTCCGCGCGCATCGTCGTCATGACGACCGAGGTGCTGCGGAACATGCTGTACGCCGACTCTCCCGCCCTGCGCGGGCTGCGGTTCGTGGTGATGGACGAGGTGCACTACCTCGCCGATCGCTTCCGCGGCGCCGTGTGGGAGGAGGTCATCATCCACCTGCCGCCGTCGGTCCGGCTCGTCTCGCTGTCGGCGACCGTGTCGAACGCGGAGGAGTTCGGCGACTGGCTGGACACCGTCCGCGGCGACACCGAGGTCATCGTCTCGGAGACGCGTCCCGTCCCGCTCGAGCAGCACGTGCTCGTCCGCGGCGACCTGCTTCCCCTCTTCGACGACCGCGCCGGGGTCGCGACGGCGCAGGTCAACCAGGAGCTGCTGCGCATCCGCGGGGGCAACGCCGGCGGCTACGAGAACAACCGCCGAGCCCAGGAGTACCGCTCGCAGCGGCACGCGGGCGGCCCTCGCCACGCGCATCAGCGCCGCGGCGGGCACAAGCCGCTGCGCGCCGCCCAGGGCCCGCGCATCGAGCGGATCGACCGGCCCGAGGTCGTCGAGCTGCTCGCGCGGAACCACCTGCTGCCGGCGATCTTCTTCATCTTCAGCCGCGCGGGCTGCGACGCGGCCGTGCAGCAGCTGCGGCGCGCGAACGTCCGGCTCACCTCGGCCGAGGAGCGCGAGGAGATCCGGCAGATCGTCGACGAGCTGACCTTCACCCTCAAGGACGAGGACCTGGCCGTCCTGCACTTCTGGGAGTGGCGGGACAACCTCGAGCGCGGCGTGGCCGCGCACCACGCCGGCCTCCTGCCCGCGTTCAAGGAGGTCGTCGAGGAGCTCTTCCGTCGCAAGCTCGTCAAGGTCGTCTTCGCCACCGAGACGCTGGCCCTGGGCATCAACATGCCCGCGCGCACCGTCGTGCTCGAGAAGCTCGAGAAGTTCAACGGCGAGGCCCGCGTCGCCATCACGTCGGGGGAGTACACCCAGCTCACCGGCCGGGCCGGACGCCGCGGCATCGACGTCGAGGGCCACGCGGTCGTGCAGTTCACGGAAGGGCTCGATCCCCAGTCGGTCGCCGCGCTCGCCTCCCGCCGCACCTACCCGCTCAACTCCAGCTTCCGCCCCACCTACAACATGGCGGTCAACCTCATCGACCAGTTCGGTCGCGACCGGGCGCACGAGATCCTCGAGTCCTCGTTCGCCCAGTTCCAGGCCGACCGGTCGGTGGTGGGCCTCGCCCGCCAGGTGAAGGAGGCCGAGGAGTCGCTCGGCGGCTACGAGCAGGCGATGACCTGCGACCGGGGCGACTTCCGGGAGTACTCCACGATCCGTCGCGAGCTGAGCGACCTCGAGAAGATCAACCGTCGCGACGCGACCGCCCCCCGCCGTCTGCGCGACGAGCGGCAGCAGCAGATCCAGTCGCTGCGGCGCCGGATGCAGCGGCATCCCTGTCACTCCTGCCCCGACCGGGAGGCGCACGCCCGCTGGGCCGAGCGGTACTGGAAGCTCAAGCGCTCCACCGACAAGCTCCGGCAGCAGATCGACCAGCGGACGGGGACCGTCGCACGCGTCTTCGACCGGGTGGTCGAGGTCCTGGCGGCGCTGGAGTACGTGCGGGTCGAGGACGACGGCGCGACCGTCCTCACCCCCGCCGGACGCACGATGCGCCGCATCTACGGGGAGCGCGACCTGCTCGTCGCCGAGTCCCTCCGGCAGGGCCTGTGGGACGGCCTCGACGCCCCGTCGCTGGCGGCGCTCGCGTGCTGCCTGGTCTACGAGCCCCGCCGCGACGAGGCCGGGCCGGGGGAGCGGGGACTCCCGCGCGGACCGTTCCGGGGAGCCCTGGATGCCACCCAGACGCTGTGGCAGGAACTGGACGACCTCGAACGCGACCACCGTCTGCCGGGGTCGGAGTCGCCCGCCTCCGGACTCGCTCCCGCCATGCACGCCTGGGCGAAGGGCCTGCCCCTCGACAGCGTGCTCGTGCTCGCCGACATGGCCGCCGGGGACTTCGTGCGCTGGTCGAAGCAGACGATCGATCTGCTCGACCAGATCTCGCTCGTGGCGGAGCCGAAACTCGCCCGCACCGCGCGCTCCGCGCTCGACTCCGTCCGGCGCGGCATCGTCGCCTACACCTCGGCATGAGCACCCGGACGGTGAGCACCCCCGCCCGCGCCCCTCTCGCCGACGGCTCGCGGCCGCTGCTGCGCCTCGCGTTCGCCGCGCCCCTGTCGGTCGTCGCCGGCCTGCTGCTCGTCACCGCCTACCCCGCACTCGCGTGGTGGCCGATGGCCTTCCCCGCCGTCGTCCTCACGCTGCTCACCCTCATCGGGCGACGGTTCTGGTCCGCCGTGCTCGTCGGCTTCCTCTTCGGCGCGGCCTTCTTCTCGGTGAACCTCCTGTTCACGGCCCGCTACCTGGGTCCGGTGCCCTGGCTGGCGCTGTCGGTGCTCGAAGCGCTGCTCACGGCCGTCCTGGCCGCGCCGCTCGCCCTCGCCTACCGATGGATGCCACGCCTCGCGCCCGGGGCGCTCGGCCGTCTCGTCCTGCTTCCGGCGCTCGTCGCCGGCCTGTGGACCCTCCGCGAGCAGATCGTCGGGTCGTGGCCGTACGGCGGTTTCCCCTGGGGCCGCATCGGCGTCTCGCAGGTCAACGGACCGTTCGCGGAGGCGGCATCCTGGGTCGGCATGTCCGGCGTGACGTTCCTGGTCGTCCTCTTCTGCGCCATGGTCGTCGAGCTCGTGCGCCGCCGGACCTCGGGCTCCCGCCTCGCACGGGCCGTCCCGGCCGCGCCCGCCGCGATCGTGCTCATCGTGCTGCTCGTCGCCCCGCAGTTCCCCACCACGGACGCCGGCTCCCTGCGGGTGGGCGCCGTGCAGGGCAACGGCCCGGCGGGGTACTTCGACCGGCGCGCGCCGAACGCCGTGCTGAACGCGCAGCTGGCGGCATCCGCGCCCCTCATCGGACAGCGGATGGACGTGCTGCTGTGGCCCGAGGGCGGCGTCGACTCCGACCCGACCTCGACCCCCGCGACCGCGGCCGCCCTCGAGGAGATGTCCCGCCGCGTCGACGCGCCGCTGCTCGTCTCGGCCGTGACCGAGCGGGGGGACGAGCTGTTCAACTCGTCGCTGCTGTGGACCGGCGAGGGCCAGCAGGGCGACACGTACGACAAGCGGCATCCGGTGCCGTTCGGGGAGTACGTGCCGGACCGCGCCTTCTGGGAGCCGTTCGCCCCCGACCTCATCGGACTCATCGGCCGGGAGTACACCCCCGGGACGACGCGGCCCCTCATCGACCTCGGCGGCATCGGGGTGGGCCTGGCGATCTGCTTCGACGTGATCTACGACGACGTCGTCTGGGACGGCGCGGCGGAGGGCGCCGAGGTCTACACGTTCCAGACGAACAACGCCGACTTCCGCGGCACCGACGAGAACCTCCAGCAGCTCGCGTTCGCGCGGATGCGCGCCATCGAGACGGGCCGGTCCGTCGTGAACCTCTCGACGGTCGGCACGAGCCAGGTCATCGCGCCCGACGGCTCGACCCTCGACGAGCTCCCGATCGACACCGCCGGGCACATGCTCACCGACGTGCCGCTGCGCACCGGCCTCACGCCGGCCGTCGTCATCGGGCCCGCCGTCAAGATCGTCCTCGGGTGGGGGAGCCTGGCGGCGCTGCTGCTGGCCGGCATCCTCGTGGCCGTGCGGGCGCGGGGCGGGGCCACCGGCGGAAAGAAGAAGACGCCGACCCCCGCAGGGGCCGACGTCTGAGAAAGCGGGTCAGCGTCAGGCGCTGATCTTCTCGTCGCCCGCACCGCGGCGTCCGCGGACGTACGCCAGGCGCTCTTCGAGCAGCTCCTCGAGCTCGGGGAGCGTGCGGCGCTCGAGCAGCATGTCCCAGTGCGTGCGCGGAGCCTTGTCGTCGCTGTGGTCCACCGTCGCGGTGCCCTCGCCGATGCGCAGGAGCGCCTCGGAGCCGCACGTGCGGCACTCCCAGGCCTCGGGAACCTCGGCGTCAGCAGCGAAGGTGAGGACGGTGTCACGTCCGCACGCGCTGCACGAGTAGGTGTGCTGTGCGCGGTCATGGAACACGACGCCGTCTTCGCTCTGGAGGCTCTGGGCGCCGAGTCGGATGCCGCGGAGACTGCGGTCTGCCATTTTGTGGTCCTCTCGTCGGTCTACAGGTATAACGACTGCACCTGTGCGCTTTATTCGAACGGGACGGCCCACGACGGGATTCACAGTCGATGCTCAGGCCCCACGTCGTTCACCGTCCATTCACCAGCGCGAGCGCCAGATCGGCGCGGTCCGTGACCAGTCCGTCGACGCCCAGATCGAGCAGGCGGGACATGTCCGCGGGGTCGTTGACGGTCCACACGTGGACCTCGACACCGGCATCGTGCGCGGCCGCGACGAGCCCCTTCGTCACCACGCGCAGCGGCCCCTGCCGCTCCGGCAGCTGCAGCGCGTCGACGTCACGGAGCAGGCGGCGGACGAGCGGCGAGGCGCGCAGGGCGAGCGCGGCGAGCAGGCGCGCGACCGTCGCCGAGCCGGCCGAGGTCGCCGGCGCGATCTCCGCCCCGGCCGCGTGCGCCGCTGCGAGGGCCGCTCGGCGGCGTCGGTCCGAGAAGCTGGTGACGAGCACGCGGTCGGCGTGCGGGGCGACCGCCCGACCGACGGGGACCGCCGCCGCCTCCGCCTTCACGTCCAGGTTGAAGCGCACGTCCGGGAAGGCGTCGAGCGCCTGGGGAAGGGTGACGAGCCCGCCGCGGTCGGACATGATCTCCTCGAGCTCCCGGATGCGGACGTCGGCGATCGCGCGGGGGTCCCCGGTCACGCGGGCCAGGTCGTCGTCATGGAAGAGGACGACGACGCCGTCCGCCGTCAGGTGGCAGTCCGATTCGACGTAGGTCACCCCGGCGGCCTGCGCCTCCGCCACCGCGGCGAAGGAGTTCTCCACGATGCCGGAGGCGGCGGCATCCGGGGTCACGAGCCCCCGGTGGGCCAGGACGCGCGGACGGTCCTCGGCGGGAAGGAAGGGATGCCGCGCCGTCACGGCGCGGAGCCGTCCGACGCCGGCGGCGCGGTGGGGGTGCGCCGCGCATCGGGGCCCTCGGGCGCGGCGGTCCCGGCCCCGGTGGTCCCGGCCGCCGAGACGCCGGCGCCGAACGCGCCGGAGATGCCCTTCAGCGCCTCGGTGAGCTCGCTCGGGATGATCCAGAGCTTGCTCGAGGCGCTGTCGCTGATCTTCGGCAGCGTCTGCAGGTACTGGTACGCCAGCAGCTTGTCGTCGGGGCGGCCCTGGTGGATGGCGCTGAAGACGGAGTGGATGGCCTCGGCCTCGCCCTGCGCGCGCAGCACCGCGGCCTGCTTGTCTCCCTCGGCCTCGAGGATCGCCGCTTGACGGCGCCCCTCGGCTTCGAGGATCTGCGACTGCTTCGAGCCCTCGGCGGTGAGGATCGCGGCGCGGCGGTCGCGTTCGGCTCTCATCTGCTTCTCCATCGAGTCCTGGATCGACAGGGGCGGGTCGATCGCCTTCAGCTCGACGCGGCCGACCCGGATGCCCCACTTGCCGGTGGCCTCGTCGAGCACCACGCGGAGCTGTCCGTTGATGTTGTCACGGCTCGTGAGCGCCTGCTCGAGGTTGAGCCCGCCCACGACGTTGCGCAGGGTCGTCGTCGTCAGCTGCTCGACGGCGCCGAGGTAGTTCGCGATCTCGTACGTGGCGGCGCGGGCGTCGGTGACCTGGAAGTACACGACCGTGTCGATCGAGACGACGAGGTTGTCCTCGGTGATCACCGGCTGCGGCGGGAACGACACCACCTGTTCGCGCATGTCGAGCAGGGGCCGCACCCGGTCCACGAGCGGCACGACGAGGTTGAGGCCGGGGGAGAGGGTCTTGTGATACTTGCCGAGCCTCTCCACCACTCCCGCCCGCGCCTGCGGGATGATGCGGATGGCCCGGAACAGCACGACGACGACGAAAACCGCCACCACGGCCGCCAGGACCCATCCGATGGTGACGGGGATCAGATTCTCGATGCTCATGACGTCGCCTCCCGGCTTCGTGCGCGGACGACGGCGGTGGCGCCGTCGATGCGGACGACCTCGATGCGCGTGGCGGGGTCGAGTCGCGTGTCGGTGTCGGTGCGCGCGGTCCACACGTCGCCGTTGGCGAGCTTGACCTGCCCCGTGACGGAGGGCGACACCCGCGACAGCACGAGACCCTCCAATCCCAGGAGCGCCTCGACGTTGGAGGGGCGGGTGTCGGCGCCCCGGTGCAGACGCCGCAGCAAGGGAGGCCGCAGGAACGTCAGCAGCGCGAACGCCGCCAGCGCCGCGACGATGACCTGCGCCCACAGTGGAGCGCCGATCAGACCGACGACGAGGCCGAGGAGCCCGCCGACGGCGAGCATGAGGAAGGTCAGCTCGCCCGTGAGCATCTCGATGACCAGGAAGACCAGGATCACCACGAGCCAGCCGATCCAGGCCCACGTGTCGATGGTGGAGAGAACGTCCATCTCGAACCTCCTGAGCCCGAACGTAGCACTCGGACGGCACGCCGGGGCCGGTTCGCACCGTCCTCCTAGGCGGGGTCGCCGCGGGACCCGGCATCCCGGTCGATAGGCTGGGAGCTGATCTCGAACCGTCAGGAGAATTGCGTGTCCCAGACCCTTCCGTCCGGATCCTTGAGCGGCAAGACCGCCCTCGTCACCGGCTCCTCCCGCGGCATCGGCGCCGACACCGTCCGCTACTTCGCCGAGGCCGGCGCGAACGTCGTCATCAACTTCCGCAACAAGGCGCCGCGCGCCGAGAAGCTGGCCGCGCAGCTGCGCGAGCTCGGCGTCGAGGCCCTCGTCGTCGGGGCCGACCTGACCGACCCGGTGTCCGTGCAGGCGATGTTCGACGAGGTCGAGCGCACCTTCGGCGGTCTCGACGTCCTCGTGCTCAACGCCTCGGGCGGCATGGAGTCCGGCATGGCCGAGGACTACGCGCTGCTGCTGAACCGCGACGCGCAGGTCAACGTCCTCGAGACGGCACTGCCCCTGCTGAGGGACGACGCCCGCGTGGTCTTCGTGACCAGCCACCAGGCGCACTTCATCCGCACCACCCCGACGATGCCGGAGTACGAGCCCGTGGCGCTGTCCAAGCGGGCGGGCGAGGACGCTCTGCGCGAGCGAATCCCCGCCCTGGAGCAGCGCGGCATCGGCTTCACGGTCGTCTCCGGCGACATGATCGAAGGCACCATCACGGCGACCCTCCTCGAGCGCGCCAACCCCGGTGCGATCGCGGCCCGCCGCGAGGACGCCGGCAAGCTCTACAACGTCTCGGAGTTCGCCGCCGAGGTCGCGCGCGCCGCGGTCGACCCGGTCCCCGCCGACAACACGCGTCTCGTCGGCGACACCGCGTCGTTCGGGGGCGAGTGAGAATGCGCCCCGACGACATCGAGACCCTCGTCTCCGTCGGCCGGCCCGACATCGCCCCGGACGGCTCGTTCGCCGTCTACGCCACGTCACGACCCGACCTCACGGCCGACCGCGCCGTGGGCCAGCTCTGGCGCGTGGACCTGCCCGCCGGCGAGCCCCGCCGGCTCACGCGCGGGGTCGCCGACCGCTCGCCGCGGCTGTCCCCGGACGGCGCGACCGTCGCGTTCCTCCGCGGCGACGCCAAGGGACGCGCGCAGGTGTTCGTCGTCCGCGCGGACGGCGGCGAGCCCGTCCAGGTCACCGACACGGTCGGCGGCGTGAGCGAGGTGGCCTGGTCGCCGGACGGGACGCGCCTGGCCTTCACGGCGCGCGTCATCGAGCCCGGCCGTTACGGGACCGTGGACGGCCTGGATGCCGCGGCCGAGCCGGCCCGTCGCATCACCGGCATCCGCTGGCACGCGAACGGCCTCGGCTACCTGGACCGCCCATCGCACGTGTTCGTGGTCGACGCGCCCTCCACCGAGACGGAGCCGTTCTACGACCCGGCCCCGGCCCTGGAGAAGCCCGAGAAGCGCGTCGTCCCGACCGAGGCGCATCGCATCACGCACGGTCCGACGAGCTGGTCCGGCGTCGCCTGGAACGCGGACGGGACCGAGATCCTCAGCGTGCCGGATGCGATCGAGTCCGACCGCCGCGATCTCCGCGACCGCGTCGTGGCCCTGACCGTCGAGACCGGCGCCGCCCGCGAGATCGTCGCCACCGCGGCGAACCTGTCGGTCTCGGCCGCGCAGGTCGCCCCCGACGGCACGGTCTTCCTGCTGGCGAACGACGTGGGCCCCACCGGCGTCGACTTCGTCGCCCCGGGCGTCGCACTGTGGGTGCTCGAAGACGACGGCCCGCGCCGCCTGACCGACGCCGAGACCGTCGATCTCGGCGAGGTGGGCAGCCACCTGTCCTTCGACGGCGACGACGTGCTCGTGCAGGACCGCACCCGCGGACGCCTCCGTCTTCTCCGCGTGAGCCGCGGGGGAGAGGTCGTCGAGGTCCTCGGCGGGGACCGCGAGGTCACCGGCCACGCCGTGGCCGCCAGCCGCGTCGTCGCGGCCGTGGCCGCACCCGCGTCGTTCGGCGAGCTGCTCGTGCTCGACGGCGACGCCGCCCCGCGCGCCGTGACCGACCTCGGCGCCGCGGCGCGCGAGCGCGGCATCGTCGAACCGCTCGAGCACGAGATCACGGGCCGCGACGGGTATCCGGTGCACGGCTGGGTCGCCACGCCCGAGGGCGAGGGACCGTTCCCGGTGATCCTGCAGATCCACGGCGGTCCGTACGCCTCGTACGGCGTGCACCTGTTCGACGAGACGCAGGTGCTCGTCGAGGCGGGATACGCCGTCGTCTACAGCAACCCGCGCGGCAGCGCCGGGTACGGACGCGCGCACGGGCGGTCGATCCGGCAGGCCATGGGCACGCTGGACTACTTCGACGTCATGGACTTCTTCGACGGAGTCGTCTCGGCCGACCCGCGGCTCGACGCCGAACGCGTCGGCGTCATGGGCGGGTCGTACGGCGGGTACATGACGGCCTGGGTGATCGCCCATGACCACCGCTTCGCCGGCGCCATCGTCGAGCGCGGGTTCCTCGATCCGGCCAGCTTCCCCGGGTCCAGCGACATCGGGTCGTTCTTCGGCACCGAGTACGTGGGCACCGACCCGGACGCCGTGGCCGCGCAGAGCCCGATGGCGGTCGTCGACCAGGTGCGCACGCCGACGCTCGTCCTGCACTCCGAGCTGGACTTCCGCTGCCCGCTCGATCAGGCGACGCGGTACTACAGCGCTCTGAAGCAGAGCGGCGTGGACGCCGAGATGCTCATCTTCCCGGGGGAGGACCACGAGCTCACCCGGGCCGGACGTCCTCGCCACCGCGTGGAGCGTTTCGACGCCGTGCTCGACTGGTGGGCGCGGTACCTGCCGCCGGCGCAGCCCTGACGACGCCGCACCGCGTCGTGAGGCGGTGACAGGACGGGGCCGGGAGGCGGTGGCATCCCGGCCCCGTCCTCGTCCGCGGAACGCCGCCCTCGTGCGCTCGGCGACCGCCCGACGCGATCAGACGGCGCGTCCGAACCGGATCGCGCGGACGATCTGGAAGAGGCCGAGGACGACCAGCGAGAACCCGATCAGCAGGAACAGCGTCACGACTCCCAGGAGCGGGGCGAACAGCAGGATGACGCCGGCGATGATGCTGACGACGGCGAAGAAGACCGTCCAGGCGCGCGAGGACGTGTCGCTCACCGTCGTCAGGGAGACGACGCCCTCGATGATCCACAGGATGCCGACGAGCACCCCGACGAACGTGCCGAACCACGCGGTGGCGGCGCCGAGGTTGGAGAACGCGATGACGCCGGCGACGAGGAAGAGCACGCCGAGTGCGAGATAGCCGATCCGCGCCCACCCGCGGGCCCGCGAGAAGATCGCGAGCGCGATGTTGACCACGCCCGCGAGGATCACGTAGATCGAGATGATCGCGACGACGACCTCGGCGGCGCGGCCGGGCCAGATGAGGATCAGCAGGCCGACGACGAGCGAGATGACGCCGCTGACGAGCAGACCGGTGCGGACCGCACGGACCGCGGTACTGCCGAACGAAGAGGCTGTGGACATGGCGAGTCACTTCCTGAGAGAGGGCTGAGAACGCTCCGAGCCTACGACCGCGACGCCCACGCGGAGGGGGAGTGGTCACGCGGTCCCGGTGACGCTAGCGAGGCCGTCGGCGTCGCCGGGCACGCCGGGCGGACTGGACGCGGGGGAGAGGTCAGCCGAGGAGGAGGGTCACGCCGAACAGGACGGGGAGGCATCCCACCGTCGACAGGAAGACGACGTCGCGCGCGAGGATCTCGCCGACGCCGTAGCGCTGCGCGAAGTTGAAGACGTTCTGCGCGGTCGGCAGCGCGGCGAGCACGACGACGACGAGCACCTGGTCGGACGGCAGGCCGAACGCGATCGCGATGAGCCACGCGACCGCGGGCATGACGAGCAGCTTCAACGTCGACGCGATGACGACGTCGACCCGTCGGCCGCGCTGCGTGAGAACCCGCTGTCCGTAGAGCGACATCCCGTAGGACATGAGCAGGACGGGGACGCAGGCGTTGGCGATGAGCTGCAACGGCTCGAAGACGATCGGCGGCAGGTCGATGCCGAGCACGGCGACGAGCACGCCGAGGGCGGATCCGATGAGCATCGGGTTCTTCGCCGTCTGCCGCAGGATGCGCAACAAGGAACGCGAGCCCGAGGTCGTGGCATCCAGGATCGACAGGGCGATCGGCATGAGCACGAGGAGCTGGAACAGGATGACCGGGGCGGAATACGCCGCGTTGCCGAGCATGTAGAGCGACAGCGGGATGCCGATGTTGTTGCTGTTGACCTGTCCGGACGACAGCGCGCCGATTACCGTCTCGCCGACCGGGCGGCGCAGGATGAGCGCCGACACGAGGGCGTACACGAGCAGGATCGCGGCGGCGGCGAGCATCGAGACGGGCAGCAGCGCAGAGAAGAGGGTCGCGACATCGGCCCGTGCGAGGACGACGAACAGCAGGAACGGCGAGAGGACGAAGAACGTCAGCCGGCTGAGGACGTGGCGGGCGTGCGGGCCGAGCAGGTCGATGCGGGCGATGATGTAGCCGACGACGACGGCGAGGCCGACGACCGCGAAGCCCGTGAAGATCCCGGTCATGCACGCCGCCCCGGAAGGGTGCGGGCGCGGAAGGGGATCATCGTGTCGAGCCTAGCGTTCCCGGGCCGGGGCGCCGTGCCGGGGGGTGCCGGGTGTGTGCCGGAAGCGGACGGTCGCGTCGGGATCCGGCCGCGGTGGTGCCGGCGTCCGACCACGATGGTGCCGGAATCGGATCACGGCGCCGGATTCGGACAATGGATGCCATTTCGTCCGACACCGACGCAGGCGTCCGATTCCGCGCGGGTAGCGGCCCGTTCTGCGAATATGGTCGAGTCGTGCAGATCGAACGGATGCTCCTGAGCGGCGACACGGTGCGTTCCATCGAAGCCACCGCTCGCACTCGGACTGAGTGGTTCTCCGTGATCTGGCATCCCGTGCTTGTGCTCCCGGGGACCATGAGCATCGGCGACGTGCCGGGGTCCGTGATCGGAGAGCAGGCATTCTCGGGCGCCTCGGACGAGGCGTTCCTCATATGGGATGCCCGTGTCCCCGACGCCGCCCAAGGGGATCCCGTTGCGTGGTTCGGTGGGAATGAGCTGCGGAATCCACCGCCGCCGCTCGAGAGGGACGCGTCGGACCTCCCCGTCCTCCCGGACGACGAGTTCTGGCCCTTCATCGACGCGCTCGACCGAAAACTATGGAACAAGACCCTGCGCGCGGCTGCCGGTCGGTTGGCCGAGCAGCCCGAGGAGTTCATCCTCCGGTGGGCGCAGACGGCGGCCCTGAAGGCGGTTGCTCTCGCGGACGTGCTCGAGTCCGTGGGGATCGACGTGTCCTACGAGATTCATGCCATTGGAGCCGTTCTTTGCCAGGGGCAGCGGACTTTCGACGCAGTGCTGTCCGACGCGGACGTGTTCGAGCTCACCTGGGGCAACGACAATTCCTGGCTCGTCATCTCGCTCGCGAACTACGCGTTCGAGCGAAAAGCGACTGTCGGCGTCAATATCACCACCGCGTTCACAGCCCGGGAGTCAGAGATCCGGGCGAGGGAAGCCGAGGCGGTCGCGGAGTACCAGCGACAGCGGGGTATCGAGCCCGAGCCGGAGCAGCCGTTGTTCGCGGCGGCACGGGCGGTCGTCCGCACCGAGGGCGCACTCCGCGAGCGAATCGCGTTCGTGCCCGCGCGCATGAGCTCCGAGCGGGCGGTCGAGGCGCTTGCGCGAGACGCGCTGACCGCAGATGGCAGCTCGATCGTCGCCGGACCGGAGTTCGCGCTGCAGAGCGTCGTCGGACCAGAGGGTGGCGAAGCGTTCGCGATCAAGAGACGGAGCAGCGTCGATGTCGACGCCTATGTGAAGTTCTACGCCTCGGTTCCGCCGCGGTAGCGGCTCGTTCCTTTCCTGCCTGTAGCGCAGACGCCCAGGTCGTTGAGACGCCCCGCTCGAGCGTTGATGTGGTGACGCCGATAATGCACATTATGTCAGCTTGCGCGATGGCATCCCTCCCCTCGGAGCGTGTGATCTCAATCCGAACGTGTGATCTCGCGGCGGGCCAGAACCTGACCCACACGCGTCAGCTCCGCGGCGTCAGCTCGACCCAGTCGCCGTCGAACTTCGCCTGCCGGTTGTCGCCCGACGACGTCCCCGTGAGGCGCCGGCGCACCCAGGGCGCGACGTGCTCGCGGTAGTAGGCCGTCCCCTTCAGACGCTCGGCCTCGGGGATCTCGCGCAGGTGCCACCACTCCCCCGGCGCCGACAGTCCGACCGATTCGATCACGCGCGCCGCGACGCGGTGGTGGCCGCGCGCGTTCATGTGCAGGCGGTCGACCGACCAGAAGTCGCCGCCGGCGAGCTCGCGGTCGAACCAGTTGTAAGCCGTGAGGACGTCCGGCCGGGAGGCGAGACGCTCCTCGACCGCGCGCGACAGGCGGTCGCCACGGGCCTCGATGATCTTGCCGAGCGGCAGCCCCGCCGTCGGATTCGCGCCGGAGAGCACGATGAGCCGCACCCCCTCCTCGTCGCACCGGCGGAGGACGTGGTCGAAAAGGTCCACGATCCGCTCGATGCCGGTGCGCGGCCGCAGCATGTCGTTTCCGCCGCCGTTGAACGACAGGTGGGTCGGCTTCAGCGCGAGCGCCGGCTCGAGCTGCTGCTCGACGATCGGCTGGATGAGCTTGCCGCGGATCGCCAGATTCGCGTACGCGATCGGCTCGCCGGCGGCATCCGCCCATCCCTGCGCGGCCAGGTCGGCCCACCCTCGGACGGTTCCGTCGGGCAGTTCATCGCCGACGCCTTCGGTGAACGAGTCGCCGATCGCGACATAGCGGACGGATGCCATGGCTCGAGCCTACGCGGGCGAGGCGCGGCGGCCGGTCGCCGGCGGCCGTGTCCGGGTTCGGGGCGCGCTCAGTCCCTGGGGCGGGCCAGTCGCGGACCCGAACGACGGACGACGCGGGCGGGCCGGACCTAGGACAGCGCCCGACCGCGCTGCTCCCGCAGGCACAGCGCCGCGACGACCGCGACGGCGAAGAACGCCGCGAAGACGACGAACAGCAGCGGCGCTCCCCCGGCGGTCAGCAGCGGCGGCACGGCGAGCGGCGCGGCGATAGAGGCGATCCGGCCGATCCCGGCGGCCCAGCCCGACCCGGTGGCGCGGAGCACCGTCGGATAGGCCTCAGGCGTCGCCGCGTACAGCGCGCCCCAGGCGCCCAGGTTGAAGAACGACAACGCCATCCCCGCCGCGATCACGGCGACCTCGCCCGAGGCGGTGCCGAAGAGCACGGCCGCGACGGCGGACCCGGCGAGGAACGTCGCCAGCGTCGCGCGACGCCCCCACGCCTCGATGAGCCACGCGGCCACCGCGTACCCGGGCAACTGCGCCAGCGTGATGATGAGGGTGAAGCCGAACGAGCGGACGAGGTCGTACCCCTGGGCGACGAGGATCGTCGGGATCCAGATGAACGCGCCGTAGTACGAGAAGTTCACGCAGAACCACAGCACCCACAGGCTCGCGGTGCGCCCGCGGAGCGCCGGAGCCCACAGGGCCCCCACCCGCGACCGCGTCGACGGCGCCTCCTCCCCCGCGACCGCGGGGGCGGGCGACAGCGAGACGCGTCCGGCCGCGGCCTCGAAGTCGCGGACGATGACGGACGCCTCCTCCTCGCGGCCGCGCGAGGCGAGCCAGCGCGGCGACTCGGGCAGCCCCCACCGCACGAACAGCGCATACGCGGCGGGCACCGCGCCGATCGCGAACGCCCAGCGCCAGCCGTCCGGCGACGACGGCACGACGAGGAAGCCGATGAGCGCCGCCGCCGTCCAGCCGACCGCCCAGAACGCTTCGAGGAAGACGATGAGACGCCCGCGGATGCGCGCGGGGGCGAACTCGCTGACGTAGGTCGAGGCGACCGGCAGCTCGGCACCGAGCCCGAGGCCGACGATGAACCGCAGCACCAGCAGGGCCGCCAGGCCCCCGACCAGCGCGCTCGCGCCCGTCGCCACGCCGTACACGAGCAGCGTGAGCGCGAAGACGTGCCGACGGCCGAAGCGGTCCGCGAGGAGCCCGCCGAGGCTCGCCCCGATCGCCATCCCCGCGAAGCCCGCCGACGCGATCCAGGACGCCTGCCCCGGCGCGAGCTGCCACTGCACGCTCAGGGCCGCGATGATGAACGAGATGAGGCCCACGTCCATGGCATCCAGGGCCCATCCGAGACCCGACCCGCCCAGGAGCCGGGCGTGCCGGCGCGTGAACGGCAGGGCGTCGAGGCGTTCGGACACCCGGACGGTGTCGGTGGTCGTGGTCACCGGATGCCGTGGGCGTCGACCGACGCGGGGGTCTCGGCGAGCATCTCCTCGACGAGGGGACGCACCTTCGTGCCGTACAGCTCGATGCTCGACAGGAGCCGCTCGTGCGAGATCGACCCGCTCGCGATCTTCATCTGGAACCGCGAGTTGCCCAGCGCCCGCACGGTCGCGGCGATCTTGCGCGCGACGGTCTCGGGCGACCCGACGTACATCGACCCCTCGGGGCCCACGTCGTGCTGGAAGCGCATGCGGTTGTACTCCGGCCAGCCGCGTTCCCGGCCGATCGTGTTGTTGAGCTCGGCGACGCCCTCGAACGCCTCGTCCCAGGCCTGCTGGTCGGTCTCGGCGACGTGGCCGGGCGAATGCACCGAGATCGGCATCTGCGGCTTGCCCAGCTCCGCGAGCGAACGGCGGTAGAGATCCGCGTAGGGGCGGAAGCGGGCAGCCGAGCCGCCGATGATCGCGAGGACCATGCCGTAGCCGTAGCGCGCGGTGCGCACGACCGACTCCGGGGAGCCGCCGACACCCACCCACGCGGTCAGGCCCGTCTCGGTCTTCGGGTAGACGTCGGCGTCCTGGAGCGCGGGTCGTGTGCGGCCCGACCAGGTGACGGGCTTCTCGGTCAGCAGGTGGGAGAACAGTTCGAGCTTCTCTTCGAACAGCTGCTCGTAGTCGGCGAGGTCGTAGCCGAAGAGGGGGAAGGACTCGATGAACGACCCACGACCGAGGATGACCTCGGCGCGGCCGTTCGAGATGGCATCCAGCGTCGCGAAACGCTCGTACACGCGCACGGGGTCGTCGCTCGAGAGCACCGTCACCGCGGTGCCGAGGTGGATGTCCTTCGTGCGCGCGGCGGCCGCGGCCAGGACGATCTCGGGGCTCGTGACGGCGAAGTCCTTGCGGTGGTGCTCCCCCACGCCGAAGAACGAGAGGCCGACCTCGTCCGCCAGGACCGCCTGATCGACGACGTTGCGGATGGTCTGCGCGTCGGACAGCAGCGACCCGTCGGGGGCTCGTGAGATGTCTCCGAAGGTGTCGAGGCCGAGCTCGAGGGAACGAACGTCCATGGGGTCTCCTTGCATTCGGATGAATGAACTTTACGCGACGGCGGACTATTCCCCCGTATCGCCGAGAGGCGCCGCCCCGGGGACGCCCCTCGGGAGGATCACGCGGATGCCAGCGCGGCGCGCAGCGTGTCGAGGCCAACGCCGCCGATGTCGAGCGCGCGCTTGTGGAACTCCTTCATCGAGAAGCGCTCCCCTGCTCGCTCCTGGTACTCGTCGCGCACCTGCTCCCAGATCCGCTGACCGACCTTGTAGGCGGGCGCCTGTCCCGGCCAACCGAGATACCGGTTCACCTCGAAGCGGACGAACTGCTCGGACATGTTGACGTTGCGCAGCATGAACGCGAGCGCGTAGTCGTGGTCCCACGTGCCCTCGCCGTCCAGGCGCGGCTTGCCGAGGTGGACGCCGATGTCGAGCACGACACGGGCCGCGCGCATGCGCTGACCGTCGAGCATGCCGAGACGGTCGGCGGGGTCGTCGAGATAGCCGAGCTGCTCCATGAGACGCTCGGCGTACAGCGCCCAGCCCTCCGCGTGGCCGCTCGTACCGGCCAGCAGACGCCGCCACGAGTTGAGCTCGGCCCGGTTGTAGACCGCCTGCGCGATCTGGAGGTGATGGCCCGGGACGCCCTCGTGGTAGACGGTCGTCAGCTCGCGCCAGGTGTCGAAGCTGTCGACGCCCTCCGGCACCGACCACCACATGCGACCGGGACGGGAGAAGTCGTCGGTCGGGCCGCTGTAGTAGATGCCGCCCTCGTTGGTCGGGGCGATCATGCACTCGAGACGGCGGATGGGCTGCGGGATGTCGAAGTGGCTGCGACCGAGCTCCTCGACGGCGCGGTCGCTCGTCCGCTGCATCCATTCCTGCAGCGCCGCCGTGCCGTGCAGCTTGCGGGACTCGTCCTTCTCGAGGAAGGCGACGGCCTCCTCGACGCTGGCGCCCGGCAGGATCTCGTTCGCGATCGACTCCTGCTCGGCCACCATGCGGGCCAGCTCCTGCACGCCCCACTCGTACGTCTCGTCGAGGTCGATCTCGGCGCCGAGGAATCCGCGGGAGAACAGCCCGTAGAGGTCGCGGCCGACGCCGTCCGTCTGGCCGGCCGCGGGCTTCAGCTCGTTCGAGAGGAAGGCGGCGAGGTCGTTGTAGGCGACGCGGGCGGCGCCGGCGTGGGCGTCGAGGTCGCGGGCCAGCGAGGCCGGGAGCTGCCCCTCGTCGGGAGCGGCCTCGCCCACGAAGGAGGCGAAGAAGCCGGTGTCGGACGTGTACCGCGCGATCTGCGTGACGACCTCGCGCACCTGGCGTTCGGCGGGCACGACGCCGCGCGCGATGCCTTCGCGCAGGGTGGCGATGTAGCCGTCGATCGCGCCGGGAAGGGCCTTCAGACGGGTGGAGATCGTCGACCAGTCGTCGACCGTCGCGGTCGGCATGAGGTCGAACACGGCACGGATGTCCTGCGCCGGGGAAGCGATGACGTTCAGGTCGCGCAGGTGCGTCTGGGCCTCGTGCAGCTCGACGTGCAGGTCCAGCTCGCGCCCCAGGTCCATCTTGGTGACCTCGTCGACGGCGTCGACGGCGTCCGCGTTCTGCAGGGCGGCCTTCGTCGCGCGGGCCTGGTCGGCGAGCTCCTCGGATCCGTCGGGGCTGTAGTCGCCGAAGCGGTCGTTGTACTCGAAGCGCCCGATGTAGGTCGCGAGCGTGGGACGACGCTCGGCCAGGGTGTCCACCCACGCGTCCGCGATCGTGTCGATCGGCGTGGGAGTGCGTTGTGCATCAGTCATGCACCGAGCCTAGGGAAGCCGCGCGACCCAGGCCAGCCGGGGGCGGAGGCTTGCGGCAGCCGCGCCCGCTCACCCGCGCGCGCTCGACCACGCCGAGGGCCGGGGGCCGCGCCCGCTCACCCGCGCGCGCTCGACCACTCCGAGGGCCGAGCCCGGCAGCCGTGCCCGCTCATCCGCGGCCGCTCGACCACACGAAGGGCCCGGGGCCGGAGGTGTGCGGAGCCGGCCTCAGTGCCCCGCCTCGTCCCAGTCCCCGCCGCGGCCGATCTGCACGTCCAGCGGCACGCTGAGGTCGGCGGCGTCGGCCATCCGGGCGCGGACGATCTGCTCCACGGCATCCCACTCCCCCGATGCGATCTCCACGACGAGCTCGTCGTGGATCTGCAGGAGAACGCGAGAGCGCAGGCCCGCCGCCACGAGCTCGTCGCGGATGCGGTACAGCGCGATCTTCATGATGTCGGCGGCGCTGCCCTGGATGGGGGCGTTCAGCGCCGCACGCTCGGCGTTCTCGCGCAGCACGCGGTTCATGCTGGTGAGGTCGGGGAACGGACGGCGGCGGCCGAAGATCGTCTCGGTGTAGCCGTCCTGGCGAGCCTGCTCCACGGAGCCGCGGAGGTAGTCGCGCACCGCGCCGAAGCGCGCGAAGTACTCGAGCATGAGCTTCTTGGCCTCGGACTGCTCGATGCGCAGCTGCTTGGAGAGGCCGAACGCCGACAGGCCGTAGACGAGGCCGTACGACATCGCCTTGACCTTCGTGCGCATGGCCGGGGTGACGTCCTCGGGCTCGACGCCGAAGACGCGCGCGCCGACGAAGCGGTGCAGGTCCTCGCCGGAGTTGAACGCCTCGATCAGCCCGGGGTCGCCGGAGAGGTGCGCCATGATGCGCATCTCGATCTGCGAGTAGTCCGCCGTCAGCAGCGTCTCGTAGCCGTCGCCGACTTCGAAGGCGGCGCGGATGCGACGGCTCTCGGACGTGCGGATCGGGATGTTCTGCAGGTTCGGGTCTGTGCTGGACAGCCGGCCCGTCTGGCTGCCGGTCTGCACGTACGTCGTGTGGATGCGGCCGTCCGGACCCGTCGCGGTGTCGAGGGCGTCGATGATCTGCTTGAGCTTGGTCGCCTCGCGGTGCTTGAGCAGGAGGTCGAGGAAGGGGTGCGGGGCGGACTCCTGCAGGTCGGCGAGGGCGGCGGCATCCGTCGTGTACCCGCTCTTGGTCTTGCGGGTCTTGGGCAGTTGCAGCTCGTCGAACAGCACCTCCTGCAGCTGCTTCGGCGACCCGAGGTTGACCTCGTGCCCGATCGCCGCGTACGCCTGCTCGGCCAGCCCGTCGGCGCGCGCAGCGAGCTCCGCCGAGAAGGACGACAGCTTCTCGTGCGACACCGCGACGCCCGCGAGCTCCATGTCGGCCAGGGCCGAGAGGGTGGGCAGCTCGATCTCGTCGAGCACGCCGCCGACGCGGTCGGGGAGCTCGTCGCGCTGAGCCTCGGCGACCCGCCGCACGAACCACGACAGCTGGCCCGGCGTGGCCCCGTCGTTCTCGGGAACGAGCTGGGTGGGGTCGGCCTCGGGCAGCTTCTCGCCCAGATACCGGTCGACGAGGTCGGCGAGGGTCTTGTCGGGGAAGCTCGGACGCACCAGCCAGCCCGCGAGGATGACGTCGAACGCGACGCCCGCCACGTGCACGCCCTGGCGCCCCAGCGCCTTGATCTGCGGCTTGGCGTCGGCGAACACCTTCGGGGCCTCCGAGGAGAGCCACGGGGCCAGCGCGTCGCGAGCGTCGTCGGACCATGACGTCTCGGCGGCGCGGTCGGCGACGGCCACGCCGATGCCCGTCGGAGCGCCCCCGGCGACCGTCACGGTCACCCCGACCGGGCCCTCGGCGGAGGCGAGCCACGCGGCCAGACTCGCGGCGTCGAGGTGCTCGGCCGTCGGCGCCTGCGCCACCGGCAGCGGCTCCTCCGCGTCGGCGGGGTCTGCTCCGATCGCGTCGAACACCCGCGGCAGGAGCGTGCGGAACTCCAGGCGGGCGAAGATGTCGCGCACGGCCTGCGCGTCCATCGGCTGCAGCGCGAGGTCGGACGGCGTCACCGGCAGCTCGACGTCGGTCAGCAGGCGGTTCAGCGACCGGTTGCGGCGGACGGCGTCGAGATGCTCCCGCAGGTTGTTGCCGACCACGCCGGTGACCTTGTCGGCGTTCTCGAGCAGCGCGTCGAGCGACCCCCACTGGTTCAGCCATTTGACCGCGGTCTTCTCGCCGACCTTGGGCACGCCCGGCAGGTTGTCGCTGGTCTCGCCGACGAGCGCGGCGATGTCCGGGTAGTTGACCGGGGGCAGCCCGTACTTCTCGATCACGGCGGCGGTGTCGTATCGCTTCAGCTGCGACACGCCCTGCACGTTCGGGTAGAGCAGCGTCACGTCCTCGGTCACGAGCTGGATCGTGTCGCGGTCGCCCGAGCACACGAGCACCGAGAAGCCCTCGGCCGCCCCCTGCGTGGCGAGCGTCGCGAGGATGTCGTCGGCCTCGAAGTCCTCTTTGGTGAGCACCGGCACGCCCATGGCGCGCAGACAGTCCTGCAGCAGCGGGATCTGCCCCTTGAACTCGGACGGCGACTCGCTGCGGTTCGCCTTGTACTCGCTGTACTCCCGCGTGCGGAACGACTGCCGCGACGTGTCGAACGCCACCGCGAGGTGGGTGGGCTTCTCGGCCTTGACGAGGTTGACGAACATCGACAGGAAGCCGTAGATGCCGTTGGTGTGCTGGCCGTCCTTCGTCGAGAAGTTGTCGACCGGCAGCGCGTAGAACGCCCGGTAGGCCAGCGAGTGGCCGTCGACGACGAGGAGAGTAGGCTTTTCGGCATCCGTCACTCGTCCAGCGTAACGAGAACCTCGGACACTCCCCTGGCCCCGGCACCTCGAAGGCGATGATGACGACCACGACCCCCGACTCCCCCTCCGGCCTCGACTGGGCGAAGCTGCGCGGAATGGGCGCCCTCGCCGAGAAGATGGGCATCGAATGGGTCGAGTTCTCGGTGGAGCGCAGCGTCGCCACGATGCCCGTCGAGGGCAACACGCAGCCCGTCGGACTGCTGCACGGCGGCGCCTACGTGGTGCTCGGCGAGTCCCTCGGCTCGATGTCGGCCAACCTCTGGGCCGGCCCCGGACGACTGGCCGTCGGCATCGACATCAACGCCACGCACACGCGGTCCGCCACCTCGGGGATCGTCACGGGGGTCTGCACCCCGGTCCACCTCGGCCGGTCGCTCACCGTGCACGAGATCGCCGTGTCCGACGAGCAGGGACGTCGCTGCTCGACGATCCGCATCACGAACATGATCAAGGACGCCCCCAGCGCCTGACATCGCCGGGAAAGGCGAATGGATGCCACCGAGGTGGCATCCATTCCGTGTCTCTGGGGGGCTCAGCCCTTCTTGGGGGCGAGCTGCTCGATGATGGCCTTGGCCACGTCCTGCATCGTCAGACGACGATCCATCGACGCCTTCTGGATCCAGCGGAAGGCCTCGGGCTCGGACAGGCCCATCTTCTCGTTGAGCAGGCCCTTGGCGCGGTCGACGAGCTTGCGGGTCTCGAAGCGCTCGACCATGTCGGCGACCTCCGCCTCGAGCGTGATGATCTGCTCGTAGCGGGCGAGGGCGATCTCGATCGCCGGGAGCAGGTCGTTCGGCGTGAACGGCTTGACGACGTACGCCAGGGCGCCCGCCTCGCTCGCGCGCTCGACGAGCTCCTTCTGGCTGAACGCGGTCAGCAGCACGACGGGGGCGATGTGGTTCTTGCTGAGCTTCTCGGCGGCGCTGATGCCGTCGAGCTGCGGCATCTTGACGTCCATGATGACGAGGTCGGGGCGCAGCTCCGTGGCGAGCTGGACCGCGGTCTCCCCGTCGCCGGCCTCGCCGACGACGTCGAAGCCGTTGTCGCGGAGGATCTCGACGATGTCGAGTCGGATCAACGACTCGTCTTCCGCGACGACGACGCGGCGGGGTGCGGTGGGCGCGGACGCCGGTGCGGCTTCTTGATCAGTCACGTGAACCATCCTAAGACTGCGAGAGCGCGAACCCCCGGGATGCCCGGGGTGCGATAGGGCTGACGGTTCGTGCCGTCATCGTACCGGTGGTGGGACTCGAACCCACACGTCTCTCGACAGAGCATTTTGAGTGCCCCGCGTCTGCCATTCCGCCACACCGGCTGAGTGCGCCCCTCGACCCTAACGCAGGGTCGAGGGGCGCCGTGGGCCGCGCACCGGCGGAGGGTGCGCGGCGTCGAAGGTCAGACGCCTTCCTCCTGGTAGCCCGGAGCCGCGCCGTGCACGGCGTCGCCCACGCGGTGGACGCGCAGGTCGTTGGTCGAGCCGGCGATCCCGGGAGGGGACCCGGAGATGACGACGACCTTGTCGCCGACCTTGGCGAGGTCGTTCGACAGGAGGTAGTCGTCCACCTGGAGGAACATCTTGTCGGTGTGCGACACGTGCTCGACGAGCGTCGAGCGCACGCCCCACGTCAGCGCCAGGCGGCGGCGGATGCCGGGCTCGGGCGTGAACGCGATCATCGGGATCGTCGAGCGCAGGCGCGACATGCGGCGCGCCGAGTCGCCCGACTCGGTGAAGACGCAGAGGTACTTGGCCTCGACGAAGTCGGCGACCTCGACCGCGGCGAGGGTGATCGCGCCACCCTGGGTGCGCGGCTTGTTCGTCAGCGGGAGGATGCGGTCCAGGCCGTGCTCCTCCGTGGAGGCGACGATGCGGGCCATGGTCTCGACGACGCCCACCGGGTAGGCGCCCACGCTGGTCTCCCCCGAGAGCATGACCGCGTCGGCACCGTCGAGCACCGCGTTCGCGACGTCGCTGGTCTCGGCGCGGGTCGGCACCGGGTTCGAGATCATCGTCTCGAGCATCTGGGTCGCGACGATGACCGGCTTGGCCATGCGGCGGGCCAGCTCGACCGCGCGCTTCTGCACGATCGGCACGGCCTCCAGCGGCAGCTCGACGCCGAGGTCGCCGCGGGCGACCATGATGCCGTCGAAAGCGTCGATGATCTCCTCGAGGTTGTCGACCGCCTGCGGCTTCTCGATCTTGGCGATGACGGGGACGTAGCGCCCCTCCTCCGCCATGATCTCGTGCACCCGCTCGATGTCCGAGGCGTCCCGGACGAAGGAGAGCGCGATGAGGTCGGCGCCGGCCTTCAGGCCCCAGCGCAGGTCGGCCTCGTCCTTCTCGCTGAGCGCGGGGACGTTGACCGCGACACCGGGGAGGTTGATGCCCTTGTTGTTGGACACCGGGCCACCCACGACGACCTCGGTGGTGACGACGGTGCCGTCGGTCTCCACGACGCGGACGCGGACCTTGCCGTCGTCGATCAGCAGGAAGTCGCCGGGGCGGACGTCCTGCGGCAGGCCCTTGAAGGTGGTGCCGACGATCTCCTTGGTGCCGAGGATGTCCTCGACGGTGATCTTGAAGATGTCGCCGGGGAGGAGGTCGTGCGGGCCGTTCTCGAACTTGCCGAGGCGGATCTTGGGCCCCTGCAGGTCGACGAGGGCGGCGACCGGCCGGCCGGCGTCCTCTGCCGCCTTGCGCACATTGGCGAAGTTGGCGTCGTGCACGGAGTAGTCTCCGTGGCTCAGGTTGAGGCGGGCGACGTCCACACCGGCGTCGATGATGGCGCGAACCATCTCGTACGACGACGTGGCGGGCCCGAGTGTTGCGACGATCTTGGCGCGTCTCATCCGTTTACAAGCTCCGTGAGGATTCGGGTAGTGGCCGATCGGCCCTTGCCAGCTTAGGCGGGCAGCAGGCCGATGGCGACATCGGTCGGGCGGACCGGCGCGGGCAGCACCGTCTCGCCCATCAGGTAGGTGTCGACCTCGGCGGCGGCCGCACGGCCCTCGGCGATGGCCCACACGATGAGGGACTGGCCGCGGCCGGCGTCGCCGGCGACGAACACGCCCGGAGCCGACGTCGCGTACGTCTGGTCGCGCTCGACGTTCCCGCGGTCGGTGAAGCGGGCGCCCAGCTGGTCCTCGAGGTGCGTGCGCTCGGGCCCG
The DNA here is from genome assembly GCF_040815675.1 of Microbacterium sp. LMI1-1-1.1. NCBI lineage: Bacteria > Bacillati > Actinomycetota > Actinomycetes > Micrococcales > Microbacteriaceae > Microbacterium > Microbacterium sp. LMI1-1-1.1. Next base: position 785,262 of record NZ_JBFPNN010000001.1, read on the forward strand.
GTGAAGCCCATCGCGATCAGCACGAGGTCGGCGGGGATCTCCCGCTCGGTGCCGCTCTTGGGCACGCGACGGCCGTCGACGTACTCCGTCTCGGCGACGCGCAGGGCCCGGACCTCGCCCGCGGCGTTGCCGAGGAACTCGACGGTGGACGCCAGGTACGTGCGCTCCCCGCCCTCCTCGTGCGCCGACGCGACCTCGAAGAGGTTCGGCATCATCGGCCACGGCTGGTGGGCCGGGCGCTCGGACGGCGGCTGCACGCCGATGGCGAGGTTCGTGACGCTGAGCGCGCCCTGACGGTGCGCCGTGCCGATGCAGTCCGCGCCGGTGTCGCCGCCGCCGATGACGACGACGTGCTTGCCCTCGGCGGAGATCTGCTGCGGGATCTGGTCGCCCGCGACCGCCTTGTTGCCCTCGATGAGGTACTCCATGGCGTAGTGGACGCCGTCGAGGTCGCGACCGGGGATGGCCAGGTCGCGCGGGACGGTGGCGCCCGTGGCGACCACGACCGCGTCGTAGCGCGCGCGCAGGTCGCTCCAAGTGATGTCGCGGCCGATCTCGACGCCCGCGCGGAAGCGGGTGCCCTCGGCCTGCATCTGCCGCAGGCGGAGCTCGAGGTGGCGCTTCTCCATCTTGAAGTCCGGGATGCCGTAGCGCATCAGGCCGCCGATGCGGTCGTCGCGCTCGTACACCGCCACCGTGTGGCCGGCGCGCGTCAGCTGCTGGGCGGCGGCCAGGCCCGCGGGGCCGGAGCCGACGACCGCGACCGTCTTGCCCGTGAGACGCTGCGGCGGCTCGGGCTCGACCCAGCCGTTGGCGAACGCCTCGTCGATGATCGAGACCTCGACCTGCTTGATCGTCACCGCGGGCTGGTTGATGCCCAGCACGCACGAGCTCTCGCACGGCGCCGGGCACAGGCGGCCCGTGAACTCCGGGAAGTTGTTCGTCGCGTGCAGACGCTCGATCGCCGAGCGCCCCTCCCCGCGCCAGGTGAGGTCGTTCCACTCGGGGATCAGGTTCCCGAGCGGGCAGCCCTTGTGGCAGAACGGGATGCCGCAGTCCATGCAGCGTCCGGCCTGGCGCTTGATGACGGCCGAGTCACCCGGCTCGTACACCTCTTTCCAGTCCATGATGCGCACCGGCACCGGTCGACGCTTCGGGAGCTCGCGCTCCGTGGTCTTGAGAAAGCCCTTCGGGTCAGCCACCCGTCACCTCCAGAATGCGCGTCCAGACGACGTCGCCGTCGGGGTCCAGCCCCTGGTCGACCGCCTCCTGGCGGGTCTGCAGCACCGCGGCGTAGTCGCGCGGCAGGACCCGGACGAAGTTGTCCACCTCGGCCTCGAAGTCGTCGAGCAGACGACGGGCGAGCGTGGAGTCGGTTTCGGCGACGTGCTTCTCGAGCAGGTCGCGCAGGATCTCGGCATCCCCCGATCCGAGGGCGCCGAGGACGAGCTCGCCGGATGCCACGGCCTCGCGGTTCACCAGGTCGGTGTCGAGCTTGTAGACGTATGCCTGTCCGCCGGACATGCCCGCGCCGAGGTTGCGGCCGGTGGTGCCGAGGATGACGGCCAGACCACCGGTCATGTACTCGAGCGCGTGGTCGCCGACGCCCTCGACCACCGCGGTGGCCCCGGAGTTGCGGACGAGGAAGCGCTCGCCCACGACGCCGTTCAGGAACATCTGCCCCTGGGTGGCGCCGTAGCCGATGACGTTCCCGGCGATGACGTTCTCGGACGCCGCGAAGGTCGATCCGCGCGACGGGCGCACGACGATCTTGCCGCCCGAGAGGCCCTTGCCGACGTAGTCGTTGGAGTCGCCCTCGAGGCGCAGCGTGATGCCCGCGGGCATGAACGCGCCGAACGACTGCCCCGCGGACCCGGTGAGCCGGATGTCGATGGAGCCGTCGGGCAGGCCGTGCTCGCCCCGCGCCTTCGTGACGTGGTGGCCGAGCATGGTCCCGACCGCGCGAGCGGTGTTGCGGACCGGCAGCTCGATCGTCAGCTGCCCGCCGTGGGCGATGACGTCCTGCGCGCGTTCGATGAGCTGCACGTCGAAGTGCTCGTCCAGCTCGTGGTCCTGGTCGCGGCCGTGGCGACGCGGCTCGTCGTCGGCGAAGCGCGGGCCCTCGAGGATCGGGGCGAGGTTGAGACCCCGCGCCTTCCAGTGCTCGACCGCGCCGTTGACGTCCAGCAGCTCGCTGTGGCCGACGATCTCGTCGATGGAGCGGAAGCCGAGGGCGGCGAGGTACTCGCGCACCTCCTGGGCGATGAATTCCATGAAGTTCACGATGTACTCGGCCTTGCCGGTGAAGCGCGAGCGCAGGACGGGGTTCTGCGTCGCGACACCCACCGGGCACGTGTCGAGGTGGCACACGCGCATCATGATGCAGCCCGAGACGACGAGCGGGGCGGTGGCGAAGCCGAACTCCTCGGCGCCCAGCAGCGCCCCGATGATGACGTCGCGGCCGGTCTTCATCTGCCCGTCGACCTGCACGACGACGCGGTCGCGCATGCCGTTGAGCATGAGCGTCTGCTGCGTCTCGGCCAGGCCCAGCTCCCAGGGGGTGCCGGCGTGCTTCAGCGAGTTCATCGGGCTCGCGCCCGTGCCGCCGTCCTGACCGGAGACGAGGATGACGTCGCTGAGCGCCTTGGCGACGCCGGCCGCGACCGCACCGATGCCCGACTGGCTGACGAGCTTGGTGTGGATGCGGGCCTTCGGGTTGGCGCGCTTGAGGTCGAAGATCAGCTGCTTGAGGTCTTCGATGGAGTAGATGTCGTGGTGCGGCGGCGGCGAGATCAGGCCGACGCCGGCCGTGGCGTGACGCGTCCGCGCGACCCACGGGTACACCTTCGTCGGGGGCAGCTGGCCGCCCTCGCCGGGCTTGGCGCCCTGGGCGAGCTTGATCTGGATGTCGTCCGCCTCGGTGAGGTAGAGGCTCGTCACGCCGAAACGACCGGATGCCACCTGCTTGATCGCACTGCGACGCGTCGGGTCGAGCAGGCGGTCGACGTCCTCGCCGCCCTCACCGGTGTTCGATTTGCCGCCGAGCTGGTTCATCGCGACCGCGAGGACCTCGTGCGCCTCCTGCGAGATGGAGCCGTAGCTCATCGCGCCGGTGGAGAAGCGCTTGACGATCGCGGAGACGGGCTCCACCTCGTCGATCGGCACGGGCGGACGCTGGCCGCTGCGCAGCTCGAAGAGGCCGCGGAGCGTCTTGAGCTCGTGCGCCTGGTCGTCGATGAGGGCGGTGTACTCGCGGAAGATGTCGTATCGGCGCTCGCGCGTGGCGTGCTGCAGGCGGAACACGGTGTCCGGGTTGAACAGGTGCGGGGCGCCGTCGCGGCGCCACTGGTACTCGCCGCCGGTCCAGAGACGCTCGTGCGCGCGGGCCGCGCCATCCTCCGGGTAGGCGTACTCGTGCCGGGCCGCGTTCTCGGCCGCGATGACGTCGAGGCCGACGCCGCCGAGCTTGGTCTCGGTACCCGTGAAGTACGCGTCGACGAACTCCTGCGAGAGTCCGACGGCCTCGAACACCTGCGCGCCCGCGTAGGACGACACCGTCGAGATGCCCATCTTCGACATGATCTTGAGCACGCCCTTGCCGAGCGCGTAGATGAGGTTCTTGACCGCCTTCTCGGGGGTCACGTTGGTGATGTAACCGGCCCGGACGAGGTACTCGACCGTCTCCATCGCCAGGTACGGGTTGACCGCCGAGGCGCCGTACCCGATCAGGGTCGCGATGTGGTGGACCTCGCGCACGTCGCCCGCCTCGACCACGAGGCCGACCTTCATGCGGGTCTGCTTGCGGATGAGGTGGTGGTGCACCGCGGCGAGCATGAGCAGCGACGGGATGGGCGCGAGGTCCTTGTTCGAGTCGCGGTCGCTGAGCACGATGAACTCGGCGCCGTCCTCGATCGCGTGGTCGACCTCGTTGCACATCTGCGTGAGGCGCTTCTGCAGGCCCTTGTGACCGGCCTCGACACGGTAGAGACCGCGGATCGTGACCGACGACCGCCCGGGCAGGGCGGTGTCGATGTGCTGGATCTTCGCGAGCTCGTCGTTGTCGATCACCGGGAAGTCGAGCGTCACCGTGCGGGTGTGCTCCGGGCCCCAGTCCAGGAGGTTGCGCTCCGGACCCAGGCCGAGCGAGAGCGAGGTCACGACCTCCTCGCGGATGGAGTCCAGCGGCGGGTTCGTCACCTGGGCGAACTGCTGCAGGAAGTAGTCGAACAGCAGGCGCGGGCGCTCGCTGAGCACGGCGACGGGCGCATCGCTGCCCATGGCCCCGAGGGGCTCGGTGCCGTTCTGTCCCATGGGCGTGAGGAGGATGCGCACCTCCTCCTCGGTGTAGCCGAAGGTGCGCTGACGGCGCGTGATCGAGGCGATGGGGTGCACGATGTGCTCGCGCTCCGGCAGCTCGCTGAGCTTGACGCGGCCCTTGTCGAGCCACTCCTGCCACGGCTCGGCGGCGGCAAGCTGCGCCTTGATCTCCTCGTCCTCGACGATGCGGCCTTCGGCGGTGTCGACGAGGAACATGCGGCCCGGCTGCAGGCGCCCGCGGCGCTTGATGCGCTCGGGCGCGAAGTCCAGCACGCCGGTCTCGGAGCCGATGACCACGAGGCCGTCGGTCGTCTCGGTCCAACGGCCGGGACGCAGACCGTTGCGGTCCAGCGTCGCACCCACGAGGGTGCCGTCGGTGAAGATGAGCGCGGCCGGACCGTCCCAGGGCTCCATCTGCATGGAGTGGTAGTCGTAGAAGGCACGGAGGTCGGCGGGGATCGTCGCCTGCTTCTCGTACGCCTCGGGGACCATCATCATGATGGCGTGGGGCAGGCTGCGGCCGGTGAGGGTCAGGAGCTCCAGCACCTCGTCGAACGAGGCCGAGTCGCTCGCGCCCTCGGTGCAGATGGGCAGCAGCGGCTGGATGTCGCCGATGAGCTCGGACTCCAGCTGCGACTGCCGCGCCCGCATCCAGTTGCGGTTGCCCTTGACGGTGTTGATCTCGCCGTTGTGCGCGAGCATGCGCAGCGGCTGGGCCAGCGGCCACGACGGGAACGTGTTCGTCGAGTAGCGCGAGTGCACCACGGCCAGCTCGGACGCGAAACGCTCGTCCTGGAGGTCGGGGTAGAACGGCTCGAGCTGCAACGTCGTGACCATGCCCTTATAGCCGAGCGTGCGGCTGGACAGGGAGACGAAGTAGGCGTCGAGCTCGTTGCGGGCGCGCTTGCGCAGGCGGAAGACGCGGCGGTCCAGCGCGATGCCCGACAGGGCCGGCTGGTCGCCGACGGCCGGGTGCGAGACGAAGAGCTGCTCGAAGGCGGGGCGGGCCTCGAAGGCCAGCTTGCCGAGGTTCTCGGGCTCGACCGGCACCTCGCGCCAGCCGAGGACCTCGAGGTTCTCGCTACGGGCGATGCGCTCGATCCCGGCCTTCTGCGCGGCGCGCTCGTCGTGTCCGAGGGGCAGGAAGACCATGCCCGCGGCGTACTCCCCCACCGGCGGCAGGTCGAAGTCGACGACCGCCCGGAGGAACGCGTCCGGCATCTGCGTGAGGATGCCGGCACCGTCGCCGGTGCCCGCGTCCGAGCCGATGGCACCGCGGTGCTCGAGGTTGCGGAGCGCCGTCAGCGCGAGGTCGATGATGTCGTGGCCGGCCTCGCCCCGGAGGGTCGCGACCATCGCCAGACCGCAGGCGTCCTTCTCGAACGACGGGTCGTACATGCCCTGACGGGCGGGGAATGCGCCACCGACGGCGCCGGAACGGAGGCTCGAGGAAGCCATACCAACCGTCCTCACTTGCTGCTGCTGCTGGGGATGGGACGACGTCGGCCCAGTGGAGTCATTTCGTCGAGGAGCTGCTTGTGGCGCTGGTCTCGACGCGGTCGTTCGTCGCGGGCGGCTCGCTCACGTCGACGAAGTCAGAGGGGTCGGTTGAGTCTACAGCCCCGCTGCCCTTGGCTTCGCGCCCGGGCACGTACGGCGAGGGCTCCAGACCCGGGTGGCGTCGCTTCTGGACGACGATGATCGCCAGGCCGAGGACGACGCCGATGATCGCGGCCCACACGTTGGTGCGCAGGCCGAGGATGATGTCGCTCGGGTCGATGCGGATGGATTCCCAGACGATGCGGCCCGCGGAGTACCAGACGAGGTACACGCCGAACAGGCGTCCCCACTGCAGGCCGAAGCGCTTGCCGACGTACAGGATGACGGCGGCGCCGAGCAGGTTCCAGATGACCTCGTAGAGGAAAGTCGGCTGGAAAAGCGTGCCCGATGGCAGCCCGACGGGGACGGCCGGGTTGTTCGCGTCGATCTCCAGGCCCCACGGCAGGTCCGTCGGCTGTCCGAACAGCTCCTGGTTGAACCAGTTGCCGAAGCGGCCCATGGCCTGCGCGATGATCAGACCCGGCGCGACCGCGTCGGCGAAGGTCCAGAACCGGATGCCGGTCCACTTGCAGCCGAGGTACGCGCCGATGGCGCCGCCGATGAGCGCGCCGTAGATGGCGATGCCGCCCTCCCAGATCGCCCAGACCGAGCCCGGCTCGAAGGGGTTCCAGGGGTTCGAGCCCGGACCGAAGTAGTACCCGGCGTGCGTGAGGACGTGGTAGATCCGCGCGACGACGATCGCCAGGGGCACCGCCAGCAGGCAGATGTCGATGACGACCCACTTCTCCGCGCCGCGACGCGTCAGGCGCGCGTTGGTGAGGAAGAGCGCCACGATGATGCCCGCGACGATGCACAGGGCGTAGAAGTGGATGCGCAGGGGGCCGAGGTCGACGTACGAGATCGACGGACTCGGGATGCTGGCGAGCACGCCGGAGGCGGCGCTCGGGAGGGCGAACGTCATGGGAACGAGTTTAGGCGCGCCGCGCGGTGCCGGCGGACAGCTCGCCCGCCAGAGCGCGCAGCCCGTCCACACCGCCGTCGCGGAGGGCCTTGACCAGCGCCGTCCCGACGATGGCCCCGTCGGCGTACTCGACGACGCCGGCCACCTGGGCGGCGTTGGAGATCCCGATGCCCACGCACGCGTGCTCGGCGCCGTGGGTGCGCAGGCGCTCCACGAGGCGCCGGGCGGCGGCATCCAACTCCGCCCGCTCCCCCGTGATGCCCATCGTCGACACCGTGTACACGAACCCGCGGGACTCGCGGACGATCATCTCGAGGCGCTCGTCGGTCGATGTCGGGGCGGCGAGGAACACGCGGTCCAGGCCGCGGCTCTCGCTCGCGGCGATCCACTCGTCGGCCGCGTCGGGCGTGATGTCCGGCGTGATCAGCCCGGCGCCGCCGGCGGCGAGCAGCTCGTCGGCGTACCGCTCGACGCCGTACTGCACGACCAGGTTCCAGTAGGTCATGACGAGCACGGGGACGTCGGTGCGCGCGGTGACCTCGCGGATGATCGTGAAGAGGTCGCGCATGCGGAAGCCGTTGGCCAGCGCCGTCTGCGTCGCCTCCTGGATCACGATGCCGTCCATCACCGGGTCGCTGTAGGGCGGACCCAGCTCGATGACGTCCGCACCGGCCTCCGCCAGGGCGACGACGGCTTCGATGCTCGTGGCGACGTCGGGGTACCCCGCGGGGAGGTAGCCGACGAACGCGCCGCGGCCCTCGGCATGGGCGGCGTCGATGGCCGCCGAGACGCGCGAACTCACAGCTCGACTCCGGCACCGCTGGCCGCGTCGGGCGCCGGGACGACGTCCACGGGCGAGCCGGGAGCGGATGCCACGGCTCCCGCGGCCGCCGTCTGCGCGGGGCCGTCGGGGGTCTCGGGCGCGTGCGCCGCGTCGTACAGGTCGAAGTAGCGGGCGGCGGTGTCCATGTCCTTGTCGCCGCGACCGGACAGGTTGACCGCGATGACGGCATCCGGCCCGAGCTCCTTGCCGATGCGCAGGGCACCGGCCAGGGCGTGGGCCGACTCGATCGCGGGGATGATCCCCTCGGTGCGCGAGAGCAGACGGAGCGCCTGCATGGCCTCGTCGTCGGTGGCGGGGATGTACTGGGCCCGGCCGATGTCGGCGAGCCACGCGTGCTCGGGTCCGACGCCCGGGTAGTCGAGGCCGGCGGAGATCGAGTGCGACTCGGTGGTCTGCCCGTCCTCGTCCTGCAGCACGTAGGTGCGCGCGCCGTGCAGCACGCCCGGACGGCCCCGGCCGATGGATGCCGCGTGCTTGGGCGTGTCCACGCCGTCGCCGGCCGCCTCGACGCCGTACAGGGCCACGCCCTCGTCGTCGAGGAACGCGTCGAACATCCCAATCGCGTTCGAGCCGCCGCCGACGCAGGCGAACACCGCGTCGGGGAGACGGCCGAGCCGCTCGAGGAACTGCGCGCGGGTCTCCTCGCCGATGATCTTCTGGAAGTCGCGGACCATCGCCGGGAACGGGTGCGGACCCGCCGCCGTGCCGAAGACGTAGTTCGTCGTCTCGACCGAGGCGACCCAGTCGCGGTAGGCCTCGTTGATGGCGTCCTTCAGCGTGCGCGACCCGGTCGTGACCGGCACCACCTCGGCCCCGAGCAGGCGCATACGGGCGACGTTGAGCGCCTGGCGCTCGGTGTCGACCTCGCCCATGTAGACGACGCACTCGAGGCCGAACAGCGCGGCCGCCGTCGCGGTGGCCACGCCGTGCTGACCCGCCCCGGTCTCGGCGATGACGCGCGTCTTGCCGAGGCGCTTGGTGAGCAGCGCCTGGCCCAGCACGTTGTTGATCTTGTGCGAGCCGGTGTGGTTGAGGTCCTCGCGCTTGAGGAACACGCGCGCGCCCCCGGCGTGGGCGGCGAACCTCGGAACCTCGGTCAGCACCGACGGGCGGCCGGCGTAGTCGTGCAGCAGCGCGCGCAGCTCGGCGTGGAACTCCGGGTCGGCCATGGCCGACTCGTACACCTCGGTGAGCTCGTCGATCGCGGCGATCAGCGACTCGGGCATGTAGCGGCCGCCGAAGTCCCCGAAGAAGGGGCCCTTCTGCTCGCGCAGGCTGATGGTCATGCGGACTCCTGGAGGAAGGCGCGCAGTGTCGCGACGGGGTCGCCCGTGACGAGCGCCTCCCCCACGAGCACCACGTCGGCGCCGGCGGCGCGGTAATGGGCGACGTCGGCCGGGGCGAGCACGGCCGACTCGGCGATCTTGACGGCGTCGGCCGGGAAGCGGTCGGCGAGCGTGCCGAACAGGTCGCGGTCGAGCTCGAAGGTCGAGAGGTTGCGGGCGTTGACACCGATGAGCTTCGCGCCCAGCTCGGACGCGCGGGACAGCTCGTCGGCCGAGTGGGTCTCGACGAGGGCGGTCATGCCGAGGTCGGTCACCAGCCCGTACAGCTCGGTGAGCGTCTTCTGGTCGAGCGCGGCGACGATCAACAGCACGAGATCGGCGCCGGAGGCGCGCGCCTCCAGCACCTGGTACGGCGTGGCGATGAAGTCCTTGCGCAGCACCGGCACGGACACCGCTGCCCGCACGGCCTCGAGGTCGGCGAGGCTGCCCTTGAACTTGCGGCCCTCGGTCAGCACCGAGATCGCGGAGGCCCCGCCCTCCTCGTACAGGCGCGCCTGACGGGCCGGGTCCGGGATGGCGGCGAGGTCGCCGCGCGACGGGCTGGCGCGCTTGACCTCGGCGATGACCTTGACGCGGTCGGCGGGGGCGAGCATCGCGAGGGCGTCCCGCGCCGGCGTCTGCGCGAGGGCGTCGCGCTCCACCTCGGCGAGGGGCCGCGTGCGCGCGCGCTCCTCGGCGTCCTCGACTGCTCCGGCCGTCAGATCGGCCAGCACGGTCAGTGCGCCTTCGGGTTCGCCTTGGCGCCGTTCGCGCCGTACCCGGCCTTGGTCATGATGAGACCGACGAGCGCGCCGACGACGAGGAGACCCACCGACGCCCACACGAGCACCGGCATGTTGAGCCAGAAGAACAGCGTGCCGAGCGTGAATGCGACGAGCATGATGATCACGGCCGTCCAGGCGGCGGGCGAGTGTCCGTGGCCGGGATCGCCGATGGGGTTGCTCATGGATCTCCTTCAGGTCGCGCCGCAGCGCGGGTACAAGCGTCGTCCCAGTCTACCGAAGCGGCGCCGCGGGCCCCGCGCCCGCCGGGCCGGTGTTATCGCGACGTCGAACGATCCGGATCCGGCATGCCCGCGGGTGCAGGGGACCCGGTAAACGCTCGCTCGTGGGGGAAACGCCGCATCACGGCGTTTCCCCCACGCCGGAGCGTTTACCGGCCACAGATGCCACCGCGCGACGGATGCCGCGGGCGCGGTGGTGTCGGAGGCGACGCGCGGGCGCGGGTCAGGCGGTCGGATCGTCGCCGCGGGACAGGTCGTCCCACGAGTCGATCGCGTCGTGCGGGCGAGACGTCCCGTCCGCCGCCCCCGCGGTCTCGGTGCGGTACTTCCGCCCGGCGCCGGAGCGCCACCGCCGCGCCGTCACGAGTGTGAAGACCGCGGCGACGGCCAGCAGCATCTGCACGACGAGCGTCAGCGCGGGCCACGGGGTCAGCGAGATGTCCGCGACGAGGTCGGCGACGGCATCCAGTCCCGAGATCCCGGTCGCCTCGGTGACCGTCGCGGCCGTCGCCGACACGGGGGCCGTGAAGAGGATCTGCGCCGTCGAGACGCCGACGATCGCGGCGATCGCGAGACCCAGCACGCCGAACACGTAGCGCAGGACCGGCCCGACGATCGACAGGGCGGCGCCGAGCGCGAGCGCCGCGAGGCTGAGCGGCGTGAGCACCGGCAGCGCGTCCGACCCGGGGACGGACAGGCTCTGCTGCGCCCCGTCGGCGAGGACGACGTCCATCCACGTCTGCGTGGACGAGATCACCCCGAGGGCGCCGGCCAGCAGCATCGCGAGGACCGCGACGGACCGGCCCCGGCGCATCAGCGCTCCCCCACGACCGGCTCGAGGTCGACCGTGTCGAAGCAGGTCCGCGTCCCGGTGTGGCACGCGGCGCCGACCTGGTCCACCTCGATGAGCAGGGTGTCGCCGTCGCAGTCCACGCGAGCGCCCTTGACGAGCTGGATGTGCCCGGACGTGTCGCCCTTGCGCCAGTACTCCTGACGGGAGCGGGACCAGAACGTCACGCGACCGGTGGTCAGCGTGCGGCTGAGGGCCTCGGCATCCATCCACCCGACCATCAGCACCTCGCGCGTGTCGAACTGCTGGACGACGGCGGCGACGAGGCCGTTCGCGTCGTACGTCACCTTCGCGACGGCGTCGGCGTTCATCGGCGGACCTCGATCCCCTCGGCGGCCATGGCGTCCTTGACCTGGGCGACGGTCAGCTGACCGGAGTGGAACACGGATGCCGCGAGCACCGCGTCCGCACCCGCCTGCACGGCCGGGGCGAAGTGCTCCAGCGCGCCCGCGCCGCCCGAGGCGATCACGGGGACCGCGGCCACCTGGCGCATGAGCCGGACCAGCTCCAGGTCGAAGCCCTGCTTGGTGCCGTCGGCGTCGATGGAGTTGACCAGCAGCTCCCCCGCGCCGCGCTCGACGGCCTCGCGCGCCCACTCGAGGGCGTCGAGCGTCGTCTCTGTGCGACCGCCGTGCGTCGTCACGACGAAGCCGGACGGGGTGGATGCCGCCCGCTTGACGTCCAGCGAGAGGACGATCACCTGCGCGCCGAAACGGTCCGCGATCTCGTCCACGAGCTGCGGCCGGGCGATCGCGGCGGAGTTCACGCCGATCTTGTCGGCGCCGACCGCGAGGAGACGCGCGACGTCGTCGGTGGAGCGGACGCCCCCGCCGACGGTCAGCGGGATGAAGACCTGCTCGGCCGTCCGGCGGACCACGTCGTACGTCGTGGCACGCTCGTCCACCGTCGCGGTGACGTCGAGGAAGGTGATCTCGTCCGCGCCCTGGTCGAAGTAGAGCTTCGCCAGCTCGACCGGGTCGCCCATGTCGCGCAGGTCGAGGAAGTTCACGCCCTTCACGACGCGACCGGCCGCGACATCGAGGCACGGGATGATGCGGCGGGCGAGCGTCATCAGAGCCTCGCGGCGAGGATCTCGGTGACGAGGATGGCGCGGGCGCCGATGGCGTACAGCTCGTCCATGACGCGGTTCACGTCGCGGCGCGGGCTCATGACGCGGACGGCCACCCACTCGGGGTCGCGGAGCGGCGAGATCGTCGGCGACTCCAGGCCCGGGGCGACGGCGATCGCCTGCTCGACCAGGTGGGCGGGCAGGTCGTAATCGACGAGCACGTACTTGCGGGCGGCGAGCACCCCGCGCAGGCGGCGCAGCAGCGTCTCGGTGCCCTCGGCCTCGTTCGGGCCCGAGATGAGGACGGCATCCGACTCCAGGAGCACGGGACCGAAGATCTCCAGCCCCGCCTGGCGCAGCGTGGTGCCGGTGGAGACGACGTCCGCGACGGCGTCGGCGACGCCGAGCTGCACGGCGGACTCGACGGCGCCGTCCAGCGGGACGATGTCCACGGCGATGCCGCGCTCGTCGAGGAACGCGTCCACGAGGCCCGGGTAGGCGGTGGCCACACGCAGGCCCTGCAGGTCGGCGACGTCGGAGAAGCGGCCGGGGCGACCGGCGAAGCGGAACGTGGAGCCGGCGAAGCCGAGCGACTCGACCTCGCGCGCGCCGGGCATCCTGGCATCCAGGAGCAGGTCTCGCCCGGTGATGCCGACGTCGAGGGCGCCCGAGCCGACGTAGGTCGCGATGTCGCGGGGGCGGAGGTAGAAGAACTCGACCTCGTTGACGGGGTCGACGGTGTAGAGGTCCTTGGAGTCGCGACGTCCGGTGTACCCGGCCTCCGAGAGCATCTCGGCGGCGGTCTCGGCGAGCGACCCCTTGTTCGGCACGGCGATACGCAGCATGACGGGGGCTTTCGTGTTGGTCGAGCGGGGGGTGGCGGCGGGCGGCTCAGAGATGTCGGTAGACGTCCTCGAGCGACAGGCCCTTCGCGATCATCAGCGTCTGCAGGTGGTACAGCAGCTGCGAGATCTCCTCGGCCGCGGCCGCGTCGGACTCGTACTCCGCGGCCATCCACACCTCGGCGGCCTCTTCGACGATCTTCTTGCCGATCGCGTGCACGCCCGCGTCCAGCTGGGCGACGGTGCCGGATCCGGCGGGTCGGTCGACGGCCTTGGCGCTGAGTTCCGCGAACAGGTCGTCGAAGGTCTTCACCCCTCCAGGCTATCGGGTCGCCGGGGGTGGGGCTGTCGCCGGGCCCGCCGCCACCGGTCCGAGAAACGCTTCCCGCACCGAGGAACGCCCGCACCCGGCGTTTCTCGGCGCAGGGAGCGTTTACCGGCGGGCCGCGCGGGCGGGTCAGTGGTGGTGGCGGGCGGCGGCGGCGCGGAGGGACCGGATCGCACGATCCGGGTCGTCGGCGCCGAACACGGCCGACCCGGCGACGAAGGTGTCCGCCCCCGCCTCCGCGGCCTGGGCGATCGTGGACTCGCCGATGCCGCCGTCGACCTGCAGCCAGACGCGCGCCCCGCGCCGCCGCGCCTCATCCGCGAGCGTGCGGAGCTTCGGCATTGTCTCGGGCATGAACGACTGGCCCCCGAAGCCCGGCTCGACCGTCATGACGAGGATCTGGTCGAACTCGTTGAGCACGTCGAACAGGCTCTCGACGGGGCTGGCCGGCTTGACCGCCACGCCCGCGCGCGCGCCGATCGAGCGCAGCCGGCGGGCGAGGGCGACCGGGGATGCCGCCGCCTCGAGGTGGAAGGTGACGGAGGCGGCGCCCAGCTCGGCGTACTCCGGAGCCCACCGGTCGGGGTCGTCGATCATGAGGTGCACGTCGAGCGGAACGGGACTGGTGTCCTGGATGCGCCCCACCATCTGCGGCCCGAACGTGAGGTTGGGGACGAAGTGGTTGTCCATCACGTCGACGTGGACGAAGTCCGCTCCCGCGATGCGCGCGAGCTCGGCCTCCATGTTCACGAAGTCGGCGGCCAGGATGCTGGGGTTGATGCGCGGGGCGTCGGTGGGCACCCGCCCATTATCCGCGTCGAGGCGGGTCGCCCGTGTGCGCCGGGTGTGCCGCTATTCACCCGCGGCGGCCGCGGCCGTCCCCGCGATCTCCGGGATCGACGCGGTCCTACCGTCGAGATCTCGACCGATGGAGGTAACGATGACGACAGGTGACCAGAACTCCCCGGCACCGCAGTGGAACGAGAGCCTCGGGCGGTGGACCGCGAACGGCCATGTCTGGGACGACGCCACGCAGCGCTGGGTCCCCCTCGCCGCGGCTGCCGCGCCCCTCGCGCCCGAGGCCACCGACCCGGGGATCGATGCCGGCGCCCGACACACGGATCCGCGCGCGCTCCGCTCGGAGCACGTCGGCCCGCCGGGACCGTCTCGGCCCCGCCGCCTCCGGACCGGTGCCATCGTCGGCCTCTCGCTCGGCGGTGTCGGCGTCCTCGCCGTCGTGGCGCTGGTCATCGGGCTCGCGGTCCTGCCCCGTGGCACGACGACGCCGGGGCTCGCGGACTCTTCGAGCGCCTCGGCGGCCGACGTGGTCCGCACCTACCTGGAGGCGGTGGCCGAGGCGGATGCCGAGACGGCTCTGGCGCAGCTGTCGTCCCTCCCCTCCGACACCGTTCTGCTGACGGACGACGTCCTCGAGAAGTCGCGTCAGTTGGCTCCCGTCGGTGACATCGAGATCGGCGAGCCCGTCCTGTCGGGATACACCGGGCACGTCCCGGTCACCTTCTCGATCGGCGAGAGTCGGCAGCAGACGACCTTCCCCGTCGACGCCTGGGGGGAGGACGAGAAGTGGGGTGTCGGCAGCCCCGCGACCCTCAGCCTCCCCGGGTCGGTGGACAGTCTGCCGTTGGCGATCAACGGACAGGCCGTCACCGGCGACAGCGTGCACGCCTTCCCCGGAACGTACGAGATCACGACGGACTCGCCCCTCTTCGCGCTCGCCGGTCCGACGACCGTGACCCTCCGAGACGCGGACTGGCAGACCCTCTCCGGCGTCGAGGCGGTGCTCAGCCCGGACGGGCTGCAACGCTTCCGGACCGCCGTCACCGACGCGGTGAACGCCTGCCTCGCATCGACCGCTCTGCAGGCGGGGTGCGGGGTCGACATCCGCGCGGTGCTGGACGACGGCACCAAGGTCATCGACGGCACCGTGACGCGGACCCTCGGGGGCGAGGCCGCGACGCGCCTGGCGAACCTCGAGCCGATCTCGACGTACGGAGCACCGTTGCAGATGAGCACGGGCATCATCGGCCGCGTCGACCTCACCGCGGACTGCGAGAAAGACGGGGTGCGCATGTCGGGATGCCGCTTCACCCTGAACCCGAGCCTGGGCTCGGCCATCGTCGACTTCGCCGTCGACCCGCCCGTGGTGCGCTGGGACTGAAACCGCGGTACCGGGGCGGCGCGACGCCGTCGCCCCGGTCTCACCCGCCGCTCCCGAGGGGCGAATCCCCGGGTGATCTCGCCCGCGGTCCGCGCCGCGGGCGGGCGGGTCAGCGCTTGCGCAGCAGGGCGATCGACATCGCGTCCGTGCCGTGCCGGTGCGGCCACAGCTGCGCGCGCAGCGAGCCGTCGGCCTGGTCCGGAAGGTCGATGTCGTCGCGGACGACGCCGCGGACGACTTCCCGCGCGTCGAGCTCCTCGGCCGCCTCGCCGAGCTCCCGCTTCACCTCCGCCAGCACGCCCGCGGTCTCGGCGAGATGCGGCGAGCACGTCACGTATGCGAGGACCCCGCCGGGGGCGAGCGCGGCGAACCCGGCGAGCACCAGCTCGCGCTGCAGCGCCGTGAGGTCCGGCACGTCGGCCGGCGTCTTCCGCCAGCGCGCCTCGGGCCGGCGCCGCAGCGCCCCGATCCCCGTGCACGGCGCGTCGACGAGGATCCGGTCGTACTCCCCCGGGGCCCGCGCCGCGCGGTCGCGCCCGTCCTCCTCGCTCACCTCGACCGGGAGGGGGAGGGATGCCACGGCCCGCCGCACCAGTCCGGCTCGGGCGGGGCTGATCTCGTTGGCATCCAGGTGCGCCCCGTTCGCCAGCGCCTCCGCGGCCAGGAGCGCCGTCTTGCCGCCGGGACCCGCACACAGGTCGAGCCACCGCTCCCCCGCGCGCACCGGGAGCGCCCGGGTCAGGGCGAGGGCGGCGAGCTGCGAGCCCTCGTCCTGGACGCGGATCCGCCCGTCGGACGCGGTGATGAGGGCTTCGGGGTCGCCCCCGGACGTCGTGAACGCGGTCGGCGCGTACGGGGTCGCGCGAGCGTCGGCGGGCGGCTCGGCCAGGCCCGGCAGCGCGATCATGGCGACCCGGGGCGCGACGTTGTCGGCCTCGAGCAGGGCGTCGAGCTCGTCTGCGCGCCCCTCGGCGGCGAGGGCCCGGCGCAGCGCCCGCACGATCCAGACAGGGTGCGAGGTGGTCACGCCGGTGCGCTCGTCGTCGCTGCGCGCGGCGGCGGCGGCGCGTTCGAGCCAGTGGCCCGGCGTCTCGCGCGAGACGCGGCGCAAAACGGCGTTGGCGAAGCCCGCGGCCCCGCGTCCGCCGCCGTGGCGGCGCGCCAGTTCGACCGACTCGTTCACGGCCGCGTGGGAGGCGACACGGGTGGACAGCAGCTGGTGGACGCCGAGCCGCAGCGCGTCGAGCACGGGCGGGTCGATGCGGTCGACGCCGCGGTCGGCGGCGACGGCGATGATCGCGTCGTAGGTCCCGCGGCGACGGAGTGTGCCGTAGGTGAGCTCGGTGGCGAGGCCGGCGTCCTTGGCATCCAGTCCCGCCCGCGCGATCGCGTGGGGCAGGAGCAGGTTGGCGTAGGCCTCGTCGTCGGTGACGGCGCGCAGCACCTCGTAGGCGACGGCGCGCGCCCCCTGGACCGCGGTCATGATCCGAACACCACGTCGCTCGTGCGGAGCCCCCGCAGCCAGTCGCCCGCGTCCATGGCGCCCTTGCCGGCCGGCTGGACCGTGCGGAGGTGCAGCGGCGACGTCCCGGTGCCGACGAGGACGGACCGACCGGATGCCGCCACCCGTCCGGGATCCAGCGGGGGCGCCGCCGGGTCCGCGGGCGCCGCCCGCAGCACCTTCACGCGGGCGCCGTCGAGGGTCGTGTGCGCACCGGGCTCCGGGGTCACGCCCGCGATCCGGGCGAGGAGGGACGCGGCATCCGCCGAGAAGTCCAGCAGGCCGTCGGTCAGGGTGAGCTTCGGGGCGACCGTGGGCTCGCCCTCCTGCGGGACGGCGACGGCGGTCCCGTCCGCGATGCCGTCCACGACACGGGCCAGCAGCGGCGCGCCCACCTCGGCGAGGGCGTCCAGCACGTCCGCGGAGGTCGCCCCGGCGGGGACGTCGTACCGCTCCTCGGCGAACACGTCGCCGGCGTCGAGCGCCGCGACGAGCTGGAAGACGCTCGCGCCCGTCACGGTGTCGCCCGCGATGAGCGCCCGCTGCACCGGGGCGGCGCCGCGCCAGCGCGGGAGCAGGGAGAAGTGCAGGTTGATCCACCCGTGGACGGGGGTCGAGAGCAGCGGCTCGCGGACGAGCCCGCCGTACGCGACGATGACGCCGAGGTCCGGCTCGAGCGCGGCCAGGCGCGCGGTGACGTCCGCATCGAGGCGGTCGGCCTTGACCACGTGCAGGCCCAGGTCGCTCGCCGCCTGCGCCACCGGCGACGGCGTCAGGACCCGCTTGCGGCCGAGCGGTGCGTCCGTGCGCGTGACGACCGCGGCGATCTCATGCGGCCCGTCGGCCAGGGCGCGCAGCGACGGGACGGCGACGGCGGGGGTGCCGGCGAAGACGAGGCGCATGGTTCTCCTCACGCGGTCGGGTGCGGGACGGGCGGGACCGGGGCGGGTCGAGCGATGGATGCCACCGCTCAGAGGTCGGGCTCGGGGATGTCGAGCCGGACTCTGAGTGTATTGCGCGGCTTCGGGCCGCGATCCTTGGTCGACTTGCGCGCACGCAGGGCGTCGGCGATGACCCCGGCCCGCAGCGCCTCCGCGACCGCGCGCCCGTGGGCGTAGTCGAACCGCACGAGGGCGCGGGCCGTCGCCGTGTCCGGCGAGGTCGAGGTGTCGACGGGACCCAGGATCGCGAGGGGGTCCAGCGAGGGCACGCTCTCGCGGAGCGACGCGAGCAGGGTGTCGACGCTCCGGGCGTGTCCGTCGACGCTGGCGACGCGGACGGCGGGCGGCATGCGCAGCGGCGCCCGGTCGGAGAGCTCGGACCGGGCGTAGGCCGGCTGGGTCCAGGTCGCCAGCGCGCGGGCGACGGGTCCGGCGACGCCGACGAGGTGCACGGGAGCGCCGGGGGCGGCGAGGGCGGCGGCGTTGGACCACCAGCGGAGGCAGTGCTCCCCGATCCGCAGCGCCTCGTTCTGCAGCATGCGGTCGCCGTCGAGCAGGATGACGGCGCGGTAGCCGCCGCGGGCGAGCGGCTCGGCGCCGCGCGTGGCGATCACGAGGGCGGGGGCGGCATCCACCTCCGTCACCGGGTGGGCACCGTCGGCGACGATGACCCGGGTCCCCGGGAATGCCCGGCCGAGCTCGTCCGCGGTGCGCTCGCTGCCCGAGGACGCCATCCGCAGCTTGGCCGATCCGCAGTGCCCGCACGTCCACGCGTGGGCGCTCCGCCCGCACCAGGCGCACACGGGGACCGCCCCGGGCCGGGCGGCGCGCAGCGGTCCCGCGCAGTGCGCGCAGCGCGCCGGGCGACGGCAGTCCGCGCAGACGAGGGACGGCGCGTAACCGGGCCGGGCGACCTGCACGAGCACCGGCCCCTCCGCCAGCGCCGCGCGCGCCGCCGCGAACGCCGACGACGGGACGCGCGACTGCCGCTGCTCCCCCTCCCGGGTGGCGCTGAGCACCACGCGCGGGCTCGGGCGGCGAGCCGGGGCGACCTCGCGGACGTAGCCGACGTCGACGAGCCGCTGCACGTCGGTGGTGCGCGTGTGCCCGGCGAAGAGCAGGGCGGACCCCTCCAGCTCCTGACGGACGAGCGCGGCGTCGCGTGCGTGCACGCCCGGGGCGAGCGGCTCGGCGAGGAGCGAATCGCCGTCGTCCCAGATCGCGACGAGTCCCGTCGCGTGGGCGGGCGCGTACACGCCGGAGCGCCGCCCGACGACGATGCACGGAACCGGGGCGAGCGTGCGCAGGTACTGCGCGTAGCGGGCGGGGCCGGACTGGTCCGCGTCGTCGCGGACGATCGCCTCCGCCGGGGCGAGGTCCGCCAGGGCCGCGAGCAGCTGCGCCTGGTCCCGGTAGTCCGGGACGACGAGGACGGCGCTGCGGCCCCCGGCGAGCGTGTGCACGGCCGCCGCGGCGAGCAGATCCGCCCAGGCGCCGCGCGGCAGGTCGCCGGCCGGGAACGGGGGCGCATCGAGGGCGAGCCGCTCCCCCGCGTCCAGCGCGGTCGTGAGGCCGATGTACGGGGCGAGCAGGGCGTCGGCGCGCGCGAGGGACTCCGCGTCGACGACGGGCGTCTCGGGCGGGGGCGCGGCCGCCCAGGCCTTCTCGGCGCGCACCATGCGCTTGGGCACCGCAAGTCGCAGGACGTCGCTCACGGATCCCGCCGCCCGGTCCGCCACGCGGCGTGCGAGCGTGTACAGCGCGTCCGGCAGCACCGGCATCGGCGACACGACCGCCTCGACGGAGGACAGGGGCCGCTCGGTGCCGTCGTCGGCCACGACCTCGACGACGAAGGCATCCATCATCCGGCCGGCGGAGCGCAAGGGGACCTTGACCCGGATGCCGGGGACCACCTCGCCCACGAGGGCGTGCGGCACCGCATAGTCGAACAGCCGGTCGAGCTGCGGCACGGGCGAGTCCAGCTGGACCCGCGCGACCCGACGCGCGCTCATCGCGCACCGCCCGGAGGCGCGCCCACCTCAGAGCCCGGCGGCCGTGCGCAGTTCGTCGACGCGGTCCGTGCGCTCCCAGGTGAAGTCCGCCAGCTCGCGGCCGAAGTGGCCGTAGGCGGCGGTCTGCGCGTAGATCGGGCGCAGCAGGTCGAGCTGGTCGATGATCGCCTTCGGGCGCAGGTCGAACACCTCGCGGATGGCGCGGACGATGGTCTCGTCCGCGACGTGCGCGGTGCCGAACGACTCGACGTACAGGCCGACCGGGTTCGCCTTGCCGATCGCGTAGGCGACCTGCACCTCGAGACGGTCGGCGAGACCGGCGGCGACGGCGTTCTTGGCGACCCAGCGCATCGCGTAGGCGGCCGAGCGGTCGACCTTGGACGGGTCCTTGCCGCTGAACGCCCCGCCGCCGTGACGGGACGCCCCGCCGTAGGTGTCGATGATGATCTTGCGGCCGGTCAGGCCGGCATCGCCCTTCGGGCCGCCGATGACGAACGGGCCCGCGGGGTTGATGTAGTACTGCACGTCCGGCAGGTCGAGGCCCGTGTCGCGGAGGACGGGGTCGATGACCTCGGCCTGCACGCGGGCGCGGAGCTCCTCCTGCGAGATGTCGGGGTGGTGCTGCGTCGAGAGCACCACGGAGTCGACGGTGCGCGGGACGAGCCCGTCGTAGCCGAGGGTCACCTGCGTCTTGCCGTCGGGCCGCAGGAACGGCAGCGTGCCGTCGCGCCGCACGGCCGCGAGGCGCTCCGCGATGCGATGGGCGGTCCACGCCGCCATCGGCATGAGCTGCGGGGTCTCGTTCGTGGCGAAGCCGAACATGATGCCCTGGTCGCCGGCGCCCTGCAGGTCGCGCGGGTCAACCGAGCCGCGCTCCCGCTGCTCGAACGCCTTGTTGACGCCCGCGGCGATGTCGGACGACTGGGCGCCGATCGACACGCTCACTCCGCACGACTCCCCGTCGAAGCCGGTCTCGCTCGACGTGTAGCCGATGCGGTTGACGACGTCGCGGACGATCGCGGGGATCTCGACGTAGGCGCTCGTGGACACCTCGCCGGCCACGTGCACGAGACCCGTCGTGACGAGGGTCTCGACGGCGACGCGGCCGCCCGGGTCCTCGGTGAGGATCGCGTCGAGGATGCTGTCCGAGATCTGGTCGCAGATCTTGTCGGGGTGCCCCTCGGTGACGGACTCGGAGGTGAACAGGCGCAGGTCGGTCAAGACTTCTCCCGGGATGCTGGCGGGCAGGGGGACGGGCACAAGTATGCCCCGGACGGCGGACACCGCCCGGGGCATGCGTCACACCGTGACGGAGGTCACTCCGTGGGGCGCAGGCGCAGCTTGTCCTCGTAGATCTCGTGCAGCGCGATCGTGAGGGGCTTGTCCTCCACGGTCGAGTCCACGAGCGGGCCCACGTTGTCGAAGAGGTTCCCCTCGTGCAGGTCCGAGTAGTAGTCGTTGATCTGACGCGCACGCTTGGATGCGTAGATCACGAGCTGGTACTTCGAGTCGACCTTGTCGAGGAGAGCGTCGATGGGCGGGTCGATGATGCCCTGGTCGCGTCCGGCCATGGGGAACCTCCTGGTTCGGCGGGATTCGGTGGATGCGGCGCGCGAGGCGCCGAAGCATCCCCCTAGTCTACAGCGCCGACGGGCCGGCGACGGCGGCGTCCGTTCGAGTGTCCCGGACGGCCGCCGTCGACACGGCGACGGCGTCAGCGGCGCGAGAGCAGCTGACGCTTGGAGCTGAGCACGCCGGTGTCGAAGCCGGCCAGGTGCAGGCCGCCGTGGAAGCGGGCGTGCTCGATCTTGACGCAGCGGTCCATGACGACGGACAGCCCGGCGTCGCGCGCGATCTCCGCCGCGCCCTCGTGCCACGAGCCCAGCTGCAGCCAGAGGGTCTTCGCACCGGCGTCGACGGCCTCCTGCGCGACGCCCGGCAGGTCGTCGTGCCGGCGGAACACGTCGACGATGTCAGGCGTCACGGGCAGGTCGGCCAGCGACGCGTACGCGGGGCGGCCGAGGATGCTGTCCGCGCGCGGGTTGACGAAGTAGACGTCGTACGGCGAGCTGCTCAGCAGGTACGTGCTGACGAAGTAGCTCGCCCGGGCGGGGTTGTCCGACGCGCCGACGATCGCGACGGAGCGGGCCGCGCGCAGGATCTCGAACCGCTCCTGCGCGCCGGGCGCGGTGAAGGTGCGGGAGGGGTCGGCGGGGACGGCGGCGGCACCCGGGAGGGCGCAGGCGTCCACCGGGGGCAGGGCGCAGGACGCATCGGTCATCGGGTGGCTCCCGTCGCGGCGGTGAGGGCCTGGTCGAGGTCCCAGAGGATGTCCTCGGGGTCCTCCAGTCCCACGGAGATGCGGATAAGGTCGGCGGGGACGCCCGCCGCGGTCAGCTGCTCGGGGGTGAGCTGACGGTGCGTCGTCGAGGCCGGGTGGATGACGAGGGTGCGGGCGTCGCCGATGTTCGCCAGGTGCGAGGCGAGCTGCAGCGCGTCGATCACGGCCTCCCCCGCCGCGCGGGCGGAGGCCGGGTCGTCGGCGCGCACGCCGAAGGCGAACACCGAGCCCGGTCCGAGGGGCAGGTACTTCTCCGCGCGGGCGCGGTGCGGGTGGTCCGGCAGGCCCGCCCACGTGACGAACGAGACGCGGGGGTCGTCCTTGAGCCACTGCGCCACGACGCGGGCGTTCGCGAGGTGCGCGTCGACGCGCTGCGGCAGGGTCTCCACGCCCTGCAGGAGCTGGAACGCCGACTGCGGGCTGAGCGCCGGGCCGATGTCGCGCAGCTGCTCGGTGCGGAGCTTGGTGAGGAAGCCGTACTCGCCGAAGTTGTCCCACCACTTGATGCCGCCGTAGGACGCGACCGGCTCGGTCATCTGCGGGAACTTGCCGTTGCCCCAGTCGAACGTGCCCTTCTCGATGACGACGCCGCCGAGGGTCGTGCCGTGGCCGCCGAGGAACTTCGTCACGGAGTGGATGACGATGTCGGCGCCGTGCTCCAGGGGCCGGGCGAGGTAGGGGGTGGCGAGGGTCGAGTCCACGACGAGCGGGATCCCCGCCGCGTGGGCGACCTCGGCGAGCCCCTCGATGTCGGCGATCTCGCCGGAGGGGTTCCCGATCGTCTCGACGTACAGCACCTTGGTCTCGGGGCGGATCGCCGCGGCGTAGTCGGCCGGGTCGCTGGAGGGCACGAACGTCGTCTCGACGCCGAACCGGCGGAGGGTCACGTCGAGCTGGGTGACGGTCCCGCCGTAGAGCTGGGCGGATGCCACGACGTGATCCCCCGCTCCGACCAGGGCCGCGAAGGTGATGAACTCCGCGCTCATGCCCGACGCGGTCGCCACCGCGCCGATGCCCCCCTCCAGCGAGGCCAGCCGCTCCTCGAGCGCGGCGACCGTGGGGTTGCCGATGCGCGAGTAGATGTTGCCGTACTTCTGCAGGGCGAAGAGGTTGCCGGCATCCGTCGCGTCGTCGAAGACGAAGGACGTGGTCTGGTAGATCGGCACCGCGCGGGCACCCGTCGCGGCATCGGGGGTGCCGCCGGCGTGCAGGGCGCGCGTACGGAATCCGAACTGGTGTTCGTCGGTCATCGGATCTCTCTCGGGGGGTGTCAGGCGTCGGCGAGGACGTCCGCGATGCGGGCGACGGCGTCGGGGTTCTGCAGGGAGGTCGTGTCGCCCAGGGGGGCGGGGGTCCGGCCCTCCCGGCGGTCGCGCTCGGCCTCCCAGAGCTGGGCGAGGAGGCGTCGGAGGATCTTACCCGAGCGGGTCTTCGGCAGATCGGGGACCACGACGACGTGCCGCGGCTTGGCCACCGGACCGATCGCGCGGGCGACCTCGGCCCGGAGCGCCGCCTCGTCGGGCCGCCCGTCGCCGGCGGGCACGACGAACGCGACGACGGCCTGGCCGGTCATGGCGTCCCCCACCCCCGCGACCCCCGCCTCGGCGACGGTGTCGTGCGCCACGAGGGCCGACTCGATCTCGATCGTGGAGAGGCGGTGGCCCGACACGTTCACGACGTCGTCGAGGCGACCGAGGATCCAGATGTAGCCGTCCCGGTCGCGCGTCGCCCCGTCTCCGGCGACGTAGTAGCCCCCGTGCGGTCCGTGCCCGGCGAACGCGGACCAGTAGGCGTCGCGGTAGCGGCGCGGGTCGCCCCACACCGTGCGCGCCATCCCCGGCCACGGCCGGCGGACGACGAGCGTCCCCGAGCGCCCGGGCTCGACCTCGGCGCCCGCGTCGTCCACGACGGTCGCGTCGATGCCCGGCAGGGGCACGGTCGCCGAGCCGGGCTTGAGCGTCGTCGACCCCGGGAGCGGGGCGATCATCGCCGCGCCCGTCTCGGACTGCCACCACGTGTCGACCACGGGGACCTCGTCGCGGCCGAAGTTGCGGCGGAACCACACCCAGGCGGCGGGGTTGATGGCCTCGCCGACGGTGCCGAGCAGACGGATCGTGGACAGGTCGTGCCCCGCGGGCACGTCGTCGCCGAACCACGACATGAACGTGCGGATCAGCGTCGGCGCCGTGTAGTAGACGGTCACGCCGTAGCGCTCGATGATCTCGAGGTGCCGCTCGCGGTGCGGCGCATCCGGCGTGCCCTCGTAGATCACCTGCGTGAGCCCGTTCGAGAGCGGGCCGTAGATCTCGTACGTGTGCGCGGTGACCCAGGCGAGGTCGGCCGTGCACCAGTGCACGTCGTCGGGCTTGGCGTCGAAGTGCGCCCAGTGCGCCCAGCTCGCATGCGTGAGGTAGCCGCCGGCCGTGTGCACGAGCCCCTTCGGCTTCCCCGTGGTGCCCGAGGTGTAGATGATGAACAGCGGGTGCTCGGCGTCGAAGGCCTCGGCCTCGTGCGTGTCCGCGGCGACGTCGACCGTCTCGTGCCACCACACGTCGCGTCCCGGCGTCCACGGCACGTCGCTGCCGGTGCGCCGGACGACGAGCACGTGCTCGAGGGCGGGGAGACCGGATGCCGCGACGTCGGCGATCGACTTCACCTCGACGGCCGCCCCCCGACGGTTCTGCCCGTCCGTGGTGACGAGGAGCTTGGCACCGGTGTCCTCGAGGCGGAAGCGGAGGGCCTCGGCGGAGAAGCCGCCGAACACGAGCGAGTGCACGGCACCGATGCGGGCGCAGGCGAGCGTGACGACGACGGTCTCGACGAGCACGGGCAGGTAGACGACGACCCGGTCCCCCGGGCCGATGCCCAGCGCGGTCAGGGCGTTGGCGGCCTGCGCCACCCGCCGCTGCAGGTCCGCGTAGGTGACGGTGAGGCGGTCGCCCGGCTCGCCCTCGAAGTGCAGCGCGACCTTCGCCCCGCGACCGGCGCGCACGTGCCGGTCGACGCAGTTCTCGGCCACGTTCAGTCGTCCGCCGTCGAACCAGCGCGCCGCCGGGACGGAGAGCTCGCCGTCGTCCCCGACGACCGGCGGACGCCAGTCAAGCGTGGTGTGCCAGGGGGTGCGCCAGTCCAACCGGTGCGCCGCCGCCTCCCAGAACGCGAGGGGGTCGGCGGCCGCGCGCCCGTAGGCCTCGGAGCCGACGTTGGCGAGCGCGGCCACGGCATCCGGAGCCGGGAAGGTCCGCAGCTCGTGCAGACGGGCCTCGGTGTCGACGGCGGTCATGTCCACCTCCGCAGGAGACGTCGTTCGACGAGGCTCAGCAGCGCGTTCGAGAGCGCGCCGAGCAGCGCCAGCAGGGCGATCGTGAGCAGGATGCGGTCCACGCGTCCGTTCTGCTGCGACAGGGTGAGCAGGAAGCCCAGCCCCATCGCGGCCCCCAGGAGCTCGGATGCCACCAGGAACAGCCACGCCTGGGCCATCGCGAGCCGCAGCCCCGACATGAGCGACGGGATGACGGCGGGCAGCTGCACGGTGCGGAAGAGGGCCCATCCGCGCAGGCTGAACGAGCGGCCCATCTCGACCAGGTGCGCGTCGACGTGCCGCAGCGCGTTGGACACCGTGGTGAAGACGGGGAAGAACGCGCCGATCGCGATGAGCGTGACCTTGGAGTCCTCGCCGATGCCCATCCACAGCAGCAGCAGCGGCACGAGCGCGAGCGAGGGGATGGCGCGGATCGCCGCGAGCGTCGGCGAGAGCAGGACGTCGCCGGCGCGGGTCAGGCCCACGAGGGCCGCGACCGCGAGTCCCACGACGGCCCCGAGCGCGAAGCCGATGACCACGCGCTGCACCGAGATGGCGATGTTCAGCCACAGCTCCCCCGACGCGGCGAGGTCGATCGCCGCGGTGACGACCGAGGCCGGCGGCGGGAGCCGGTACACCGGTACGAGCCCCAGCGTGGTGCTCAGCTGCCAGGCGAGGAGCAGCGCCGCGGGCAGGAGGAGGCCGCCCGCGATCTGCACGACCGGGCGGCGCCAGAACGGCCGCGTCGCCAGCCTGTCCGCGCGGTCGACCGTCGAGACGCCCTCGCTCGAGGTCGCCACGCCGAGACCGTAGCCGTACTCCGTCATCAGGACGAGGTGGCGGCGCGGGCGAACTCGTCGTGGACGATCGACTCCAGCGCGTCCTGCACGGCCTGATCGCCGCCCTGGACGGCGTCGGAGTCCACGAGCACGGGCGCGATGACCTCCAGCACGGCGAGCTGGTCGTCGCCGGGGACGCCGCTCACGTCGAGGTTCGAGCGCTCCGTGATGACCGTCGAGGCCACGGACGGGTTGATGCCGGCGACCTCGGCGAGCAGCGCCGCCGTCTCCTCGGGGTTCTCCAGCGCCCAGGCGCGGGCCTCCTCGTAGGCGTCGACGACGACCTGCGCGACGTCGCCGTGGTTGTCGATGAAGTCCTCGGTCGCGTTGAGGAAGCCGTACGAGTTGAAGTCGACGTTGCGGTAGAGCAGCTTCGCCCCGGACTCGGCCTCGGCGCCCGCCATGATCGGATCCAGACCCGCCCAGGCGTCGACCGAGCCGGCCTCGAGGGCGGCACGGCCGTCGGCGTGCTGCAGGTTCTGCAGCTGCACGTCGCCGATGCCCAGACCCTCGGTCTCGAGCGCCTGGAGGAGGAAGAAGTAGGGGTCGGTGCCGGGGGTCGCGGCCACGGACTTGCCGGCCAGGTCGGCGACCGAGGTGATGTCGCTGTCGGCGGGGACGACGAGAGCCGACCACTCCGGCTGCGAGTAGATGTCGATGACCTTGATGGGCGAGCCGTTCGCGCGGGCGAGCAGCGCCGCGGAGCCGGCGGTCGAGCCGACGTCGATCGACCCGGCGCGGAGGAACTCGTTCGCCTTGTTCGAGCCGGCCGACTGGACCCACTCGACGGTGACGCCGTCGCCGAGGGCCTCCTCGATCAGACCCTGATCGCGGACGATGAGGCTCAGCGGGTTGTAGGTCGCGAAGTCCAGCGACAGCGAGTCGGTCGACCACTCGGCGCCCTCGGCGGAGCCGGCCGCCGCGGGCGCGCTCGAGGCGTTCTCGCCCGAGAGGCACCCGGAGAGCAGGAGCATCATCGCCCCGGCGATCGCGGTCGCGGGGACGATACGGCGGGACAGGGTGCTCATCGGGTCTCCTGAGGATGGGGGTGGGAGGGCGTCACCCCGAGCCCCGCGAGGAGCTCGGAGCGCAGACGGGTGAAGTCGTGGGCCGCGCGGTCGCGGGGGCGGCCGCCGGGCACCGTCGTGACGCTCACGACGGAGGGGACGGCCGGGTCGTCGCCGAGGGCGCGCAGCAGCACGACCCGGTCAGCGAGGTAGAGGGCCTCCTCGACGTCGTGCGTGACGAGCACGACGGTCGTCGGACGGGCGGCGTGCACCTCGAGCAGGAGGTCCTGCATGCGCAGGCGCGTCAGCGCGTCCAGCGCGCCGAACGGCTCGTCCAGCAGCAGTACTTCGGGGTCGCGCGCCAGCGCACGGGCGAGCGACGCCCGCTGGGCCATCCCGCCCGACACCTCGCGCGGCCGGCGCGTCGCGGCGGCCTCCAGGCCCACGAGGGCGAGCAGCTCCGCCACGCGGGCGTCCACGGCGGTGCGGTCGCCGCCGCGACGCAGGCCGAGGGCGACGTTCTGGGCGACGGTGCGCCACGGGAGCAGACGGGGCTCCTGGAACGCCACGGCCGTGCGGTCGTCGGTGTCGCGCACCGCGGTGCCGTCGACGGTGATGCGGCCGGAGGTGGCGGCATCCAGTCCCCCGAGGAGACGCAGGAGGGTCGACTTGCCGCAGCCCGAGGGGCCGATGACCGCGACGATCTCGCCGCCGGTCAGATCGAGGTCGACGCCCCGCAGGACCGCGTGCGGACCCTGCGCCGTCGGGAACGTCCGGCCGACCTGCTGCAGGGCGACGGCGCCCGGCCGCGCCGAGGAGGCGGCGTCGGGACGCGTGCCGTCCGCGGGCACGGCGGAGAGGGCGGAGGCGGGGGGCATTCCCTCAGCATGGCGAGGTCGTGCCGCCCGATCGAACCGGGCGTAATGAGACGAAACCTGGGCGGGATCAGCGGGCCGCGAGGGCGACGACCTCGGCGGCCGCCGACGCCACGTCCTCGTTCACGACGCGGTAGTCGAACTCGTTCTGCGCGGCCAGCTCCACCCGCGCGGTGCGCAGACGGCGGGCGCGCTCCTCCGCGTCCTCGGTGCCGCGCCCCACCAGCCGCTGGACGAGCTCGTCCCAGCTCGGCGGCAGCAGGAACACCAGCGTCGCGCGGGGATCCGCCGCCCGGACCTGACGGGCGCCCTGCAGGTCGATCTCGAGCAGCGCGGTGCCGCCCTCGGCGAGCACCTTCTCGATCGGGCCGCGGGGCGTGCCGTAGCGGTGGTGGTTGTGCACCGTGGCGTACTCGAGGAGCGCGCCGGTCGCGATCAGGCGGTCGAACTCGGCGTCGTCGACGAAGTAGTAGTGCTCCCCCTCGACCTCGCCCGGGCGGGGCGCGCGCGTGGTCGCCGACACCGACAGGTGGATCTCGGGGTGGTGCTCCTTGATGTGCGCGGCGACCGTCCCCTTGCCGACGGCCGTCGGTCCCGCCAGCACCACGAGGCGACTGCGGCCCGCGCGGGGGCGCGGCTCCGGCCACCGGGTGTCGAGGAAGTCGCGCAGGGCGTCGCGCTGTCGCGTGCCCAGGCCACCGAGGCGCTTGACCGGGGAAATCCCCAGGGAGGCCAGGATGCGGTCGCGCTTGCCCTCGCCGATCGCGGGGATCGCGGTGAGGAACTCCGTCACGCGCATCGCGCCGGCCGGGGACGCGGGGTCCGCCAGGGCGCGACGGAGCAGCTCCTGCGGGGAGATCACGCGCGTGGACACGTCGCGCTTGAGCGCGGCGCGCTCGCGGCGCGCGGCGACGGCGCGGCGCGACGCGGCGGCGCGATCGACCTCGGGCGGACGACGTTCTTCAGCCATGCGGGTTCTCTCGGTACAAGGCGGCGCGGGCGGTGATGCGGTCGGCCACGCGGTCCGGGCCGACGGCGAGGATGCTGCGGCTCTCGTTGGCCACGACCGCCCCCGCGACGTAGCCGAACAGCCGGGACAGGTCGGCGGGCTGGGCGCCCTGCGCCCCGAACCCCGGCGCGAGGATGGGCATGCCCGCCAGCGTCATATCGCCGAGGCCGAAGTCGGCACGGTCGACCGTGGCGCCGACGACGACGCCGATCGACCCGAGCGCGCCGGGCAGGCCGATGTTGGCCTCGTTCACGTCGCGCGCCACCCGCGCGGCCACGTGCTCGTCGTCGCCGATGGCCAGGGCGTCGTCGACGCGCGCGCTCTGCAGCGCACGGGCCTCCGGGTTGCTCGTCGCGGCCAGGACGAAGGCGCCCTTTCGGGCGCGCAGCGCCAGCGCGAGCGTGGCGCGGAGGGAGTCGGGGCCGAGGTATGGCGTCAGCGTCACCGCGTCGGCCTCCAGCGGCGACCCGGGCTCCAGCCAGGCGGCGGCGTAGCCCTCCATCGTGGTGCCGATGTCGCCGCGCTTGGCGTCCGCGATCACGAGCAGCCCGGCGGCGCGGGCCGCGGCCATCACGTCCTCCAGGGCGGCGAAGCCCCGCGACCCGTACCGCTCGTAGAACGCGACCTGCGGCTTGACCACGCCCACGCGGCCCGCGGCGGCCTCGACCACCCGCAGACCGAGCTCGCGCGCGCCGTCGGCCGTGGCATCCAGCCCCCACGCCGACAGCAGTGCGGCGTGGGGGTCGATGCCGACGCAGAGCGCGCCGTGCGTGTCGAGGGCGGCGCGGAGGCGCTGGCCGAACGTCTCGCTCACAGACGACCGGCGCGGTCGACGGCG
The DNA here is from genome assembly GCF_040815675.1 of Microbacterium sp. LMI1-1-1.1. NCBI lineage: Bacteria > Bacillati > Actinomycetota > Actinomycetes > Micrococcales > Microbacteriaceae > Microbacterium > Microbacterium sp. LMI1-1-1.1. The sequence goes on from NZ_JBFPNN010000001.1 coordinate 815,225, forward strand.
TACTCCTGCAGGCTCCGCACGTCGAACCCGTCCTTGACGGCACCGAGGGCGCTCACCGCGGCGCCAAGCACCGCCATCGTCGTGAACAGCGCCTTGTCGGCGGCCACGGCCGCCGCGCGGATCTCGTAGCCGTCGGCGCGGGCGGTGCCGCCGCTGGGGGTGTTGACGATCATGTCGATCTCCCCCGCGTTGATGAGGTCGACGATGTTCTGCTGACCGTTCTCCTGCGTCTCCGAGTACTTCTTCACCACGCGCACGCGGATGCCGTTCCGCGCGAGGATCTCCGCGGTGCCCTCGGTCGCGACGAGGTCGAAGCCGAGCTCCTGCAGGCGGTGGGCCGGCAGGATGACGGCGCGCTTGTCGGCGTCCGCGACCGAGATGAAGACCGTGCCCGAGGTCGGCATGCCGCCGTACGCGGCGTCCTGGCTCTTGGCGAACGCGGTCGGGAAGTCGCGGTCGATGCCCATGACCTCGCCCGTGGAGCGCATCTCGGGACCGAGGACCGAGTCGACGGTGTGCCCGTCCGCGGTGCGGAACCGCTTGAACGGCAGCACGGCCTCCTTGACGGCCACAGGGGCGTCCAGCGGCACGCGCGAGCCGTCGTTCTCGGGCAGCAGGCCCTCGGCGACGAGCTCCGCCACGGTGCTGCCGGCCATGATGCGGCTGGCGGCCTTGGCGAGGGGGATGCCGAGCGCCTTCGACACGAACGGGACCGTGCGGCTGGCGCGGGGGTTCGCCTCGATGACGTAGAGCACGCCGGCGGAGATCGCGAACTGCACGTTCAGCAGGCCGCGGACGCCGACGCCCTCCGCGATGGCGAGAGTCGCCTCGCGGACGCGGTCGATCTCGGTGCGGCCGAGCGAGACCGGCGGGAGCGTGCAGGACGAGTCGCCGGAGTGGATGCCGGCCTCCTCGAGGTGCTCCATGACGCCGCCGATGTAGAGGTCGGTGCCGTCGTAGAGCGCGTCGACGTCGAGCTCCACCGCGTCGTCGAGGAACCGGTCCACGAGCAGCGGGAGGCCCGGGCCGATGATGGCCTGGTCGGCGACGCGGACGAAGTAGTCGCGCAGCGCCTCGGTCGAGTACACGATCTCCATGCCGCGACCGCCGAGCACGAAGCTGGGGCGCACGAGCACGGGGTAGCCGATCTCCTCGGCCACCTCGACCGCGCCCTCGACGTCGATCGCGGTGCCGTTGCGCGGGGCGACGAGACCGGCGTCGTCGAGCAGACGCGAGAACAGCTCGCGCTCCTCGGCGAGGTCGATGGCGGCGGGGCTCGTGCCGAGGATCGTGTAGCCGGCGGCCTCGATGCCCTTGGCCAGGCCCAGCGGCGTCTGCCCGCCGAGCTGGCAGACGACGCCGAGGATCTCGCCGGACTGCGCCTCGGCGTGCAGCACCTCCAGCACGTCCTCGAGCGTCAACGGCTCGAAGTACAGGCGGTCGGAGGTGTCGTAGTCCGTCGACACGGTCTCGGGGTTGCAGTTGACCATGACGGTCTCGTACCCGGCCTCGGCCAACGCGAAGGAGGCGTGCACGCACGAGTAGTCGAACTCGACGCCCTGCCCGATGCGGTTGGGGCCCGACCCGATGATGACGACCTTCGTCCGCTCGGACGGCGTGACCTCGGTCTCGGCGTCGTAGCTGGAGTAGTGGTACGGCGTGAGCGCGGGGAACTCCCCCGCGCACGTGTCGACGGTCTTGTAGACCGGACGCACGTCCAGCGTGTAGCGGGTCTCGCGCACCTCGGCCTCGTCGAGACCGCGCAGCTGCGCGATCTGGACGTCGCTGAAGCCGTGCTCCTTCGCGAGGCGCAGGGTCGCGGCATCCAGGTCGCCCGCCTGACGGATCGCCTCGGCGACCTCGTTGATCAGGACGATCTGGTCGATGAACCACGGGTCCATCGCCGTCGCGTCGAAGGCCTGCTCGGGGGTCGCGCCGAGGCGGAGCGCCTGCTGCAGGACGACGATGCGGCCGTCGGTCGGGGTCTTCGCGATCTCGAGCAGCTCCTCGACCGAGCGGCTCTCGTCGCCCCAGTGGAAGCTCGAGCCGCGCTTCTCGAGGGAGCGCAGCGCCTTCTGCAGCGCCGTCGTGTAGTTGCGGCCGATCGCCATGGCCTCGCCCACCGACTTCATGGTGGTGGTCAGGGTGGTGTCCGCGGCCGGGAACTTCTCGAAGTTGAAGCGCGGCACCTTGACCACGACGTAGTCGAGCGTGGGCTCGAAGCTCGCCGGGGTGACCTTGGTGATGTCGTTCGGGATCTCGTCGAGGCGGTAGCCGATCGCGAGCTTGGCCGCGATCTTGGCGATCGGGAAGCCCGTCGCCTTCGACGCCAGCGCCGAGGAGCGCGACACACGGGGGTTCATCTCGATGACGATGATGCGGCCGGTCGCGGGGTCGACGGCGAACTGGATGTTGCAGCCGCCGGTGTCCACGCCGACGGCACGGATGATGTCGATGCCGATGTTGCGCATCTTCTGGTACTCGCGGTCGGTGAGCGTGAGCGCCGGGGCGACCGTGATCGAGTCGCCCGTGTGGACGCCGACCGGGTCGACGTTCTCGATCGAGCAGACGACGACCGTGTTGTCGGCGGTGTCGCGCATGAGCTCGAGCTCGTACTCCTTCCACCCGAGGATCGACTCCTCGAGCAGCACCTCGTTGGTGGGCGAGTCGTGCAGGCCCGCGCCGCCGATGCGACGGAGGTCCGCCTCGTCGTACGCGAAGCCCGAGCCGAGGCCGCCCATCGTGAACGACGGGCGCACGACCAGCGGGTATCCCAGCTTCTCGGCACCGGCCAGCAGCTCGTCCATCGAATGGCAGATGACGGATGCCGCGACGTCGGCGCCCGCCTCGATGACGAGCTCCTTGAAGATCTGACGGTCCTCGCCGCGGTTGATCGCGTCGAAGTCGGCGCCGATGAGCTCGACGTCGTACTTCTCGAGGATGCCGCGCTTGTGCAGCTGGATGGCCGCGTTCAGGGCCGTCTGGCCGCCGAGCGTGGGGAGCACCGCGTCCGGCTTCTCCTTGGCGATGATCGTCTCGATGACCTCGGGGGTGATCGGCTCGATGTACGTCGCGTCGGCGAAGTCGGGGTCGGTCATGATCGTCGCCGGGTTGGAGTTGACGAGGATGACGCGGACGCCCTCCTCGCGCAGCACGCGGCAGGCCTGGGTGCCGGAGTAGTCGAACTCGCACGCCTGACCGATGACGATCGGGCCGGAGCCGATGACGAGGACGGAGTGGATGTCGTCGCGCTTAGGCATTCTTGTTGGTCTCCAGGTTCGCGATCACCATGTCGCGGAAGCGGTCGAACAGGTAGTTGGCGTCGTGCGGGCCGGCGGCGGCCTCGGGGTGGTACTGCACGCTGAACGCCGGGATGTCGAGGGCGCGGAGACCCTCCACCACGTTGTCGTTCAGGCCGATGTGGCTGACCTCGACGCGGCCGAAGCCGTGCGGGCTGTCGACGACCTGGTCCAGCGGGGCGTCGACGGCGAAGCCGTGGTTCTGCGACGTGATCTCGACGCGGCCGGTCGTCTTGTCGAGGACGGGCTGGTTGATGCCGCGGTGACCGAAGGGCAGCTTGTAGGTGCCGAAGCCGAGCGCGCGGCCCAGCAACTGGTTGCCGAAGCAGATGCCGAAGAACGGCAGGCCGTCGCCGAGGACCGCGCGCAGCAGCTCGACGTGCTGGTCGGACGCGGCGGGGTCGCCGGGGCCGTTGGAGTAGAACGCGGCGACCGGCTCGATCGCGCGGATCTCCTCGATCGTCGCGGACTGCGGGAAGACGTGGACGTCGAACCCGCGCGCGGCGAGGTTGTCGATCGTCGACTGCTTGACGCCGAGGTCGAGCACGGCGAGGTTGCCGATCCGCTCGGCCGCGGCGGGGGTGACCTCGACCTCGGTGACGGACACCTCGGCGCTCAGGTTGCGCCCCGCCATGCCGGGCGCCTCGCGCACGCGGCGCAGCTGCTCGTCGGCATCCAGATCCGCCGCCTCGCCCGAGAAGACGCCGCCGCGCATGCTGCCCGAGGAGCGGATGCGACGGGTCACGGCGCGCGTGTCGATGCCGGAGATGCCGACGATGCCGTCTTCGACGAGCGCGTCGTCGAGGGAGCGGGTGGCGCGCCAGTTCGACACGACGCGCGAGGGGTCGCGCACGACGTAGCCGGCGACCCAGATCCGGCGGGACTCGGGGTCTTCCTCGTTCACGCCGGTGTTGCCGATGTGGGGCGCGGTCTGCAGGACGATCTGGCCCGCGTAGGAGGGGTCGGTGATCGTCTCCTGGTAGCCGGTCATGCCGGTGGCGAAGACGACCTCGCCGAGGGTCTCGCCGCGCTTGCCGTAGGCGCGGCCGGGGTAGCGGGTGCCGTCTTCGAGCACGAGGACGGCGGGCTCGGTGGTGATCAGGGCGGTCATGAGTCGCTTCCTGTGGAGGTGAGGGGACGGATGGCGTCGGCGAGGGCTCGCGCCGAGGCGTCCTGGGGTCGGAGGTAGGTGTCGACGAGGGTGTCGTCGTCGATGCGCCAGGTCACGCGCGTCAGGCCGTCGCGCTCGACCACGCGGTCGATGGCGACCGTGGCCTGAGCGGCGTCGACGAGGCGGTCGCGGGTGAGCGCGATGCGCGGCTGTCCGGGCAGGTCGAGGGCGACGCCCGCGGAGCTGATCACGACGTCGGCGCGGGAGCGGAAGCCGAGGCCCTTGATCGCCAGGCGTTCGAGGGGCTCGCCGTGCCGGGTGGTCGCGACGTAGAGGCTCGCGAACGTCGCGGACTCGACCGCGTCGGCGGGGAGCTCCCCCACCGGTGCGGAGTACCGCGCGTCGCGCCGGGTTCGTCGCACCCAGGCCCACGCGAGCAGCGCGAGCACGAGCGCGGCGACGCCGACGATGACGAGCAGGGCGCCTTCGCGGGTCACGCGAGCGCCCCCGGCGCGTCGAGCACCGCACCGTCGGCGACGGTCGGGATGCCGCGGCGCACGGTCCAGCGGACCTCTCCGGGCAGCTCCCGGCCGAGGTACGGCGAGTTCCTGCTGCGTCCGCGGAGGTCCTCCAGCGCGAAGGGGCGGGACGGGCGCGGGTCGTACAGCGTGAAGCTCGCCGGCTGGCCCACGGCGACCGGGGTGCCGTGCCCGTCGAGACGGCCGATGCGCGCCGGCGCGGCCGACATGACGCGGGCGACGTCGGCCCACGTCAGCAGACCCGTGTCGACCATCGCCTGCTGCACGACGCGGAGGGCGCTCTCGAGGCCCACCATGCCGTTGGCGGCGGCGGCCCACTCGCAGGCCTTCGCCTCGGCGGGGTGCGGGGCGTGGTCGGTCGCGACGATGTCGATCGTGCCGTCGGCCAGACCCTCCCGCACGGCGAGGACGTCCTCCTCGCGGCGCAGCGGCGGGTTGACCTTGAACCGCGCGTCGTAGTCGCGGACGAGCTCGTCGGTCAGCAGCAGGTGGTGCGGCGTCACCTCGGCGGTGACGTTCACGCCGCGCTTCTTGGCCCAGCGGATGATGTCGACCGATCCGGCGGTGCTCAGGTGGCACACGTGCAGGCGGGACCCGACGTGCTCGGCGAGGAGCACGTCGCGGGCGATGATCGACTCCTCGGCGACGGCCGGCCAGCCGGTCAGTCCGAGCTCCGCCGAGACGGCGCCCTCGTTCATCTGCGCCCCCTCGGTGAGGCGGGGGTCCTGGGCGTGCTGGGCGACGACGCCGTCGAACGCCTTCACGTACTCCAGGGCGCGGCGCATGATGAGCGGGTCGAAGACGCAGAAGCCGTCGTCGCTGAAGACGCGCACGCGCGCCCGCGACTCGGCCATCGCGCCGAGCTCGGCGAGGCGCTCGCCCTTCTGCCCGACGGTCACGGCGCCGATGGGCTGCACGTGGACGTAGCCGGCGGCCTCGCCCAGGGCGAGCTCCTGCTCGACGACGCCCGCGGTGTCCGCGACCGGCGACGTGTTCGGCATCGCGAAGACGGTGGTGAAGCCGCCCGCCGCCGCCGCCCGGGATCCGGTGAGGACGGTCTCGGACGCCTCGTATCCCGGCTCGCGCAGGTGCACGTGCAGGTCGACCAGCCCGGGCAGGGCGACGAGACCGTCCGCGTCGATCACGGTGGCACCGGCCTGCGACAGACCCGCACCGGTCTCGGCGACGACGCCGTCGCGGACGAGGAGGTCGGTGGCATCCCGGCCCTCGATGCGCGCCCCGCGGACCAGGATCGTCTGGGGGGTGGCGTGGCTCATCGAGCGTCCTCTCTCTCGGTCTCGGGTCGCTCGCCCGCCAGCAGCAGGTAGAGCACGGCCATCCGCACGGAGACACCGTTCGCGACCTGCTCGAGCACCGTCGAGCGCGGGGAATCGGCGGCTTCGGCGGAGATCTCCAGACCCCGGTTCATCGGACCGGGGTGCAGAACGATGCTACCGTCCGCGAGGGCGTCCAGTCGCCGCGCGTCGAGGCCGTAGCGGCGCGAATACTCCCGTTCAGTCGGGAAATACGCGGCGGACATGCGCTCGAGCTGGATGCGGAGCATCATGAGCGCGTCGGGTCCGGCGGCGATCGCGTGGTCGAGGTCGTAGTCGATCTCGACGGGCCAGCCGCTGACGTCCTGCGGGACGAGGGTCGGCGGGGCCACCAGGGTGACCTGGGCGCCGAGGGTGTGCAGCAGCCACACGTTGGACCGGGCGACGCGCGAATGCAGCACGTCCCCGACGATGGTGACGCGGATGCCGTCGAGGTCGCGGCCGCGGCTGTCGTCGCCGAACGTGCGCTTGCGGATGGTGAACGCGTCGAGCAGGGCCTGCGTGGGGTGCTCGTGGGTGCCGTCGCCGGCGTTGACGACGCCCGCGGTGATCCACCCGCTGGTGGCGAGGGTGCGCGGGGCGCCGGACGCGCCGTGGCGGATGACGACCGCGTCGGCCCCCATGGCCTGGAGGGTCTGCGCGGTGTCCTGCAGCGACTCCCCCTTGCTGACGCTGGAGCCCTTCGCCGAGAAGTTGATGACGTCGGCACTCAGGCGCTTCGCGGCGGCCTCGAACGAGATGCGGGTGCGGGTCGAGTCCTCGAAGAAGAGATTGACCACGGTCTTGCCCCGCAGCGTCGGGAGCTTCTTGACCTCGCGGCGCTGGGTGTCGGCCATGTCCTCGGCGACGTCGAGGATCTCGAGGGCGGCCGCGCGGGAGAGGTGCTGGGTGTCGAGGAGGTGGCGCATGACGGTCACCGCCCCTCGATCGTGACGGACTCGGCGCCGTCCACCTCGGCCAGGCGGACGTTGACGCGCTCGTCGCGCGCGCTCGGCAGGTTCTTGCCGACGAAGTCCGGGCGGATCGGCAGCTCGCGGTGGCCGCGGTCGATGAGGGTGGCCAGGCGGACCGCCGCGGGGCGACCGATGTCCTGCAGCGCGTCGAGCGCGGCGCGGATGCTGCGGCCCGAGAAGAGCACGTCGTCCACGAGGACGACGACCTTGCCGTCGATGCCGCCGGCGGGGATCTCGGTGCGGCGAGGGGCCCGAGTGGGATTGCGGTGCAGGTCGTCGCGGTACATCGTCACGTCGAGCGCGCCGACGGGGACGGGTGCTCCGCCGAACTCCGCCAGCAACGGGGCGATGCGATCGGCGAGGGTGACACCGCGGGTCGGGATGCCGAGGAGGACGAGTCCTTCCGGTCCCTTGTTGGACTCCAGGATCTCGTGCGAGATGCGCGTCAAAGCGCGGGCGATGTCGGCATCGTGCATGACGGTGCGCGTACTCATCCGCTGCTCCCTTCTCCGCCTCACGGGACGGGGTTAAAGGATGCCGTGGTTCTGCTCCAGCTTAGCGGGTGCGGCCACGCCGCCGCTGCTCACCGCCGCCGCGGCTCGTCGCCGCCGCTGTTCACCGCCGTGAAGGGAGGAGATGCGGCGAACGGAGGATGGATGCCACGGCATCCCTCCTCCCCTCCCGACATCTCCTCCGCCGGGGCTCAGCTCGACTGCGTGAGGCTGGTGATGAGGTTGATCGCCACCGCCACCGCGAACGTTCCGTAGAAGTACGCCAGAAGCGCATGCCCGAACGCGATCTTCCGCGACGGCGTGGACGACTGCGTGATACTGCTCGAGCTGTACGACATGCCGATGTTGAACGCGGCGTACGCGAAGTCGCTGTACGAGGGGTCCTCCTCCTGGTTGAAGGCGAACCGGTGACGGTCGTCGATGTAGTACATCCGCGCGTATTTGAACGCGAAGATCGTGTTGACGACCGCCCAGGCCGCGACCACGCCGACGACGGCGAGCAACGCCGACAGCGCCCCGACGAGGTCGTGCTGCTGGCTGCGGATGAGCGCGAGCACGACGCCCACCATGCCGATGAACGTGGCGGCGATGATGAGCGCGTCGACGAGACGGCGCGACTCGTCCTCGTGCATCGCCAGTTCCTGGGTCTTCTCGGGATCGGCAGGCCAGGCCCGCAGCCACGCCCACGTCAGGAACACGGTCGCGGCGACCGCCCATCCGATGAGCAGCGCCAGCTCGGGCGCCCCGAAGAACAGCGGGATCAGTCCGACGAGGATCCCCACCACCGCCCCGACGCCGGCCTTGCGTGCGATGTGCGTCATGGTGGTTCCCCTCCGTCGCGAGGAGGCACGGTCGCATCGGCCGGCGCCGGCGACCCACGGGCTTGACAGCCACGTCGCTGCTCACCGCGGCGAAAGGAGGAGAAACGAGGAGGGGAGGATGGATGCCACGGCATCCGCCCTCCCCTCCCGACATCTCCTCCGCCGGGCGTCAGCCGGCCGCGACCTCCGCGGGCGCCCGCGTCGAACGGATCGGGTGGCCCGTCGTCGTCAGGCAGCGGCCCGTGGCGAGGTCCCACTTCCAGTCGTGCAGGGAGCAGGTCAGGACGCCGTCCTCGATCTTGCCGGTCTTGGTCAGGTCCGCGCGCAGGTGCGGGCAGCGGCGCTGGACGGTCCAGCCGTCGATCTCGGCGTCCTCGGTCTGATCCGACTGCTCGGCGTACCAGTTCTCGACGTACTCGATGCGGTCGCGCGACAGGCACTTGAGGAACGTCGTGAGGAACTCGTTGAACTTGCCCGAGCGTCCGACCTCGAACTGCATCGACAGGAAGATCGAGTTGGACCAGTCGATCTCGTGATCGCGGATGTTCGTCGACACGAGGTCCGCCGGGATCGTGTACCAGTAGATGCACTCCTCGCCGGCGTACTCGCGCAGCTTCGCCTTGGGGAAGTCCACGACCATGTCGAGCTCGCCGATGCGGAAGCGCACCATGCCGCCGACGCCGTTGCGGATCGTGCGGGCACGGCGCAGCAGCGGCTCCCACCACTCCTTCAGCGCGGCGAGCATCTCGGCCGGCGGGATGATCTCGGCCCGGGATGCCACCTCGGCGCGGATCTCGTCCTGGCGGCTGTCCCGCTGCTCGGCGAGGTAGTTCCACTTGTCGCCGAAGACGCGCTCGATCTCGTCGTCCGTGTACAGCGTCTGCGTGACCGTGACGTCGGAGCCCTGCACCTCGACCTCGGTGCCGGGCAGGAACAGGTAGCCCTTCTGGTCCGGCCGCTGCTCCTTCATGTGCGCGAGGAACTCGCGCTGGTCCGTGAAGATCGAGTCGTTCTCGAGGCCGGTGCCGTTGTAGCGGAACAGCTCCTCGCGGAGGAACATCGGCGGGCCCGCCATGGGGAAGACGTGCTCGGCATCCACCTTCTCGATGTAGTACATCGCCCGCTTGTTCTGGGCGTCGCGCTTGAGCTTGGCGAAGTTCTGCTTGGCGTCCTGCGGCAGGTCGTAGACCATGGGCCACCAGATCGCGCCGGAGACCTGGGTGAAGTACGCGTCGGGCTTGCCGAAGTCGAAGAGCTTCTCGAGGTCGAGGGGGTGCGAGTCGTTCTGGTTGAGGATGGATGCCGTGCCGTCGTCGACCGAGAGCGACGAGTCGCCGATGGGGCCGTCGGAGGGCGCGCGCAACGGCGTGATCATGAGCTTCAGGTCGCCGAACTGCAGCGGCACGCCCGCCTCGGTGCGCACGAGGTTGGTGTAGCCGAGGGCGACGAGGTCCTGCTCGAGGTCGTCGGTGGGGTACTCGGGCAGCAGCACCTTGACGTCCTTCGGGACGAAGCGCTCGAGCGAGGCGGGATCGAAGTGATCGCGGTGCCGGTGCGAGATGTACAGGAAGTCGGCCTTGCCGAAACGCTCCCAGTCCAGCGCGCGGTTGTCGGGGAACGGGAACCACGAGCCGAAGAAGCTCGGCCCGATGACGGGGTCGCAGAGGATGCTGCCGCCGGCGGTCTCGATGAACATTCCCGCGTGGCCGAGGCCGGTGATCTTCATGTCGCTCCCGAGTCGAGGTCGTAACCTCAGAAGTCTACGCGGCGCTCGCCTGAACGGGCGGTGAGCGCGCCCCCGGGTCGGGCTCGGGATGCCACGCCCCGCCACCGGCGGGACCTACGCTGACGTCGTGGGTCTTGCTGTGCTCGTGGTGTCGTCGGCCGTGCTCGTCCTCGTCGCCGCGGTCGTGCTCCGCCGCCGGGTCGGCGCTCTGCCGCCGTCGACCGTCGTGGAGTACCTGCCGCTGCCGGGGGCCTCGGTCGTCGACGACGCGATCCTGGCGGGGAGGGAGCAGGTCGCCGTCGCCGCCGGTCTCATCGACCTCGTCGTGCGCGGCCGCGTGCGTCTGCTCACGGAAGAGGGAGTCGACCGGTCCGCCCTGGCCGTGCAGATCGTCGACGCCGACGCGCTCACGGCGGACGACCGGCGACTGCTCCGCGTCGTCGCGGGCACGGCGACTCCGAGCGGCGCGTCGCGACGCCTGCCGGGGCTTCATCCCGGCACGGCGGTGCGCGTACGGGCCTTCGTCGACGCGCGCGCCCGTCGCCTTCGCCGGGCGGGGCTGACCGCGGGCCGCACCCCGTGGCGGGGCGTCGTCCGCTGGTCGGCGGTCGCGGTGCTCGTCCTCGCCGTGCTCTCCGCCCTCGTCACGCCCGTCCCCGTCGTCCTGGTCCTCTCCGCCGTCGCCGCCGTGCTGGCCGCCGCCGGCCTCGTGGTGGTCCCGGCCGGCTCCGCGCGTCGTTTCACCCCGGCCGCCGCGGCCCGCCGCACGCACCTCGCGGGTCTGCGGGCGTACATGCGGGTGGGCGATGCCGCACGCCTGCGCGCGCTGCAGTCGCCGGCCGGCTCTCTCACGCCGGCGGGCGCGGACGTCTCGCGATTCGTGCTGAACGAGCGGCTCCTCCCCTACGCCATCGTCTTCGGGATCGAGAAGGCCTGGCTGCGTACCCTGCGGCTGGAGTTCGACGAGATGGGCGAGACCTCGCGCGACGCGCTCACCGTCACGGGCGACGGCCTGGCGCAGGCGCTCGACGTGCTCGTGACGGCGGGCGCACAGCGGGTGGTCGCCTCGGTCGCCGGCCGCATCGTCGACGCCGTCGGGAACGGGTTCGACCTGCTCCCTTAGCGGCACGCACCGACGCGGCGCCTCGGTCGCGGAGCCCCCGGCGCGGCGGTCAGGGACCGAGAAGGCCGCGGATGTCGTCGGCGTCGAGCGCCGCGGCGAACGCCTCGCCGTCGTCCATCACCGCCCGCGACAGCGCGGCCTTGCGGCGTTGCAGCGCGAGCACCTTCTCCTCGATCGTGCCCGCGGCGATGAGGCGGTAGACGAACACGCTCCGCGTCTGCCCGATCCGGTGGGCGCGGTCGACCGCCTGCGCCTCCGCGGCGGGGTTCCACCACGGGTCGAGGACGAACACGTACTCCGCCTCCGTGAGGGTCAGACCGAAGCCGCCCGCCTTGAGGCTGATGAGGAACACCGGCGCCGCTCCCCCGCGGAACCCCTCGACGACCTCGCCGCGTCGGGCCGTGCTGCCGTCGAGGTGGGCGAAGGCGAGGCCGGCGGCATCCAATCGTTCCGCCGTCAGGTCGAGGAACGACGTGAACTGGCTGAACACCAGCGCGCGGTGGCCCTCGGCGGCGACTTCGACGAGACGGTCGAGGAGCACGTCGAGCTTCGCCGAGCCGAGCGCGGCGTCGCGCTCGTCGACGAGGGCCGGGGCCAGCGCGAGCATACGCAGCAGGGTGAGCGAGCGGAACACGATGAACCGCTGGCGGTCCAGGTCGTCGAGCAGTCCGAGCACCTTCTGCCGCTCCCGCTGCAGCACCCGCTCGTACAGCTCGCGGTGCGCGGGCGCGAGCACGACGGCGATCTCCTGCTCCTGCTTGGGCGGGAGATCGGATGCCACGACCTCCTTCGTCCGCCGCAGCAGGAACGGCCGCACCCTCCGGCGCAGCCGGGCCAGGCTCGTCTCGCGGTGCGCGGCGGACGCCGCCGCGGACAGCGGCGTCGGCGCATCGTCGGGCACCTGCTCGATGGCGCGGACGTACTCCTCGCGGAACCGACGGGCGGAGGGGAACAGGCCGGGCGCAGTGAGGGCCAGCAGCGCCCACAGGTCGTCGAGGCCGTTCTCGATCGGGGTGCCCGTCACGGCGAAGACCGCGTCGGCGTGCAGAGCGGCGACGGCGCGGTGGGCGCGCGTCGCGGGGTTCTTCACGAACTGCGCCTCGTCGAGCACGACCCCCGCCCAGCGCGGCTGGCGGAACTCGACGTCGTCCGTGCGCACGACCCCGTACGAGGCGACGACGATGTCGGCGTCGGCGGCGAGGGCGGCGATGCTCCGGTCGCGGCGGACGGCGGTGGACTCGACGACCACGACGCGCAGCGACGGAGCGAACCGCGCCGCCTCATCACGCCAGGTCGGCAGCACCGACGTCGGCGCCACCACGAGCCACGGCCGCCTCTCCCCCTGCGCCTGCACGTGCGCGATCAGCGCGAGCAGCTGCACGGTCTTGCCCAGGCCCATGTCGTCCGCCAGGATGCCGCCCAGTCGGTGCCGGTGCAGCAGGGCGAGCCACGCGAGCCCGTCCCGCTGGTACGGGCGCAGCTCCGCGCGGAACCCCTCCGGCGTCGCGACCGGCGGGACCTCGGCGACGTCGCGCAGTGCGCGGGCGAGCTCCCGCCACTCGAGCGCGGCCTCGCTCTCGTCCGCGAGGTCCTCGAAGTCCGCCCACAGCGACACGTGCGTGCGCGGCAGGCGCGGGCCCGTCTCCCACTCGTCGAGCTCGGCGGCCTCCTCCAAGAGGTCGCGCAGGCGCTGCAGGGACGGATGCGAGAGCGAGAACCACGCGCCGTCGGACAGCTTGATGCGGGTCCGCCCGCGCGAGAGCGCCGTGAAGAGCGTCCCGAAGGGGATCGTCCGCCCGTCGATGACGACGACGATGCCGAGGTCGAACCAGTCGCGGTCGACGGAGGGGACGGCCGTGATGCGGAGGGACGGGTCACCGCGCAGCTCCCGGAACGACGGCTCCGTCCCCGTGACGGACACGCGGACGTCCGCGAGCACGTCGATCGCGGGGAGCACGCGGGTGGCGAACGCGGCGGCGTCGGCGTCGCGGAGGGTCTCGCGGGCGCGCAGCGGCAGGTCGGCCGCGGCGGCCCACACCGCGCCGACGCGGGCGGCGATCTCGTCCTCCGCGTCGATCCAGCGGTCGGGATCGGCGCCGGCGGACGGCCGGGCGGAATCGGCGCCCGCGGACGGCCGGGCGGGATCCGCGCCCGCGGGCGGCCGCGCGGGACCGGCGCCCGCGGACGGCCCGGCGGAATCCGCGCCCGCGGGCGGTCCGGCGGAATCCGCGCCCGACCCTCCGGCCGGCTCGAACGCCACGGACCGCGGGCCGGGGTAGCGCCAGCTCAGCACGTACGTCAGGGCGTCGTCGTCGAGATACGCCACGTCGACCTGCAGCACCGGCCGGGGCGGCGGCGGCGCCGGCACCCCCGCTCCGACGCTGACCGGCACACGCCGCGCGAGCCGGGGGTAGAGCTCGGCGAGGAACTCCTCCGTCTCGGCCGCCGGGACGTCGAGCGGCCCCGTCGCGAGCAGCGCCGGCAACGGATCGGGCAGGGCGACCGGCGCGAGCACGACGGGGATCGGGTCGCGGTCGACCTCGAACACGTAGACTCCGCTCCCGCCGAGGGGCCGGGCGCGGGCGGCATCCACTCCCCCACCGTCGATCTCGAGATCGACGGAGACCCGCAGGCCCCCGCCGCGCCGTCCGTCCACGGCGACGCGCGCGACGCCCTCGGTCGCGAGGCGCACCGTCTGCTGCGGGTGGAGGGCGACGAGGGGGATGCCGCGCTCCCGACCGTCGCGCAGGTGCGCCCAGAGGTGCGGCGAGGCGACGGAGTCGAGCACGAGGGCGTCGGACACGGCCGAGAACGGTCCCGTCGACTTCAGCGCCTGGGCGAGCGCGTGCAGCTCGGCGAACCACCGGACGACGTCGGGTGCGAAACGGTCGCGCGACCGGCGGACCGCGTCCCACGTCGCGTCGCCGCGGATCCAGGTGTCGCGCGCGCCGCGCACGAGCGGACGCACGGCCAGCTGCAGGTCGTCCTGCCGCTGGCCGAGCATGCGCGGCGTGACGGGCTCGACCGCGCGCGCCTCCCAGCGCCGCGGGTCGTACGCCTCGCGCTGGCGCAGCTCGACGCCGAGCGCGAGCGGCTCGTACGTCGGCGGCTCGGCGCCCGGCAGCAGATCGCGCCAGGAGCTCACGCGATCATCCTGCCGGGGGCCTCCGACATGCCGGGACTCAGGACGAGCGGGCGATCCGGGCCAGCACGCCGTGCACGAACGAGCCGGAGTCGTCGGTCGAGAACTCCTTGGCCAGCTCCACGGCCTCGTCGATGGCGACGGCGGTGGGCACGTCGTCGTTGTAGAGGATCTCCCACGTGCCGATGCGCAGCAGCGCCCGGTCGACGGCGGGCATGCGCTGGAGCGACCAGTCCTTGGCGAACGTCGTGATCTGCTCGTCGATCGCGTCGCGGTTGTCGATCACGCCGTCCACGATGTCGCGGGCGTAGAGCCACGAGGCCTCGCGCGCCGGCTCGGACGCCGCGCGCTTGGCCTCGGTGGCGAGCATGATCGCCAGCTCCTCGCCGCGCACGTCGGCCTGGAAGAGGATGTCGAGGGCGCGCTTGCGCGCCTTGGTACGGGCGCTCAACGTCAGCTGATGCGGCCGAGGTAGTCACCCGTACGGGTGTCGACCTTGACCTTGGTGCCGGCGTCGACGAACAGGGGGACCTGGATCTCGTACCCGGTCTCGACGGTCGCGGGCTTGGTGCCGGCCGACGAGCGGTCGCCCTGCAGGCCCGGCTCGGTGTACGTGATCTCGAGGACGACGGACGGCGGCATCTCGACGTAGAGCGGGTTGCCGTTGTTGAGGGCGATCTGCACCTGCTGGTTCTCGAGCAGGAAGTTCGCCGCGTCGCCGACGGTGGCCGCGCCCACGGTGATCTGGTCGTAGTCCGCGACGTCCATGAAGACGAAGCCGTCGCCGTCGTTGTAGAGGTAGGTGAAGTCGCGGCGGTCGACGTTCTCGATGTCGACCTTGGCGCCGGCGTTGAACGTGCGGTCGACGACCTTGCCGGACATGACGTTCTTCAGCTTCGTGCGGACGAACGCGCCGCCCTTGCCGGGCTTGACGTGCTGGAACTCCACGACGTTCCAGAGCTGACCGTCGATGTTCAGGACGACGCCGTTCTTGATGTCTGCGGTGGATGCCATGAGAGTCGATGTTCCGTTTCGTGAGTCGTGGTGGGCGAGAGCCCGACGTCCGAGTCTACGCGATGGCCTCGCCCCTGCCTCCACGTGCGCCATATGCGCGCCAGGACGCGCCGGCGCGGGTCAGCCGTCCGCCTGCCCGGTGATGACGTCGACGAGGAGGTCGACCGCCCGCGTGTAGCCGGGCACTCCCTCGCCGATGACGTGCACGACGGCGACGTCCTCGATGTACGAGAAGTGCCGGAAGCTCTCGCGCGCGCGGATGTCCGAGATGTGCACCTCCGCGACGGGCAGGGCGACGGATGCCAGGGCGTCCCGCAACGAGACGGAGGTGTGCGTCAGCCCGCCGGCGTTGATCACGACGCCGGCGCAGTCGAGGCGCCCCTCGTGGATCGCGTCGATCAGCACGCCCTCGTGGTTGCTCTGGATCGCACGGACCTCGAAGCCGTGCCGGGCGGCGGCCTCCGTGGTCACCCGCTCGACGTCGGCGAGGGTGTCCCGCCCGTAGATCTCGGGCTGACGGGTGCCGAGCAGGTTGAGGTTCGGCCCGTGGACGAGCAGGAGGCGGCGGGGGCGGGTCACGTCAGGCACGCTATCAGCGCCGTCCCTGCGCGGTGAGGCGCACCGGGGCCGTGCCCGCGCCGTAGCCGGCGTACGCGTCGACGCGTTCGACGAACTCGAAGAACACCTCGCCGATCGTGCGCGTGTAGAAGTGCAGGTACTCCCCCGTGTCGTCGCGGTCGTACCCGAGGTGCAGGTCGCGCAGGTCCTCGACCGCGGCGGGCGCCAGGTCGAAGCGGGCCGCGATGTCGTCGTAGTAGTTGTCCGGCATCTGCAGGGGCCGGAACCCGCGGTCGCGGGAGGACCGGGCGAGCCGCCGCACGTCGGTGCACGCGAACGCCACGTGCTGCGGCATCGCGGCGTCGGCGAGGATCGGCGGGCCCACGTTCAGCGGGATGCGCACGCCCCCGCCCGGCGAGGTGAGGACGCGGCTCGCGACGAGACCCTGCGGGCCGGGGACGTCGGTGCTGCTGTCGAGGCCGAGCGCGAACCCCGCCGTGTAGAAGAGGATCGCCTCGTCGATCGCGTGCCACGGCTGGGTGAGGCTCACGTGGTCGACACGCGAGATCGGCGCGGGTCGCTGCCTCTCCCCGTGCTCGAACTCCCGGACCCAGGCCGGATCGCCCTCGTCCGCCGCCTGCGCCCAGTACACCTCGGTGCCGTCCGGCGCGACGGCGCCGTCGAGCCGCTCCTCCGACGCGTAGGTGCGGCGGTACGCGCGGGGCACGCGCAGCCCCCGCATGCGGAGGTCCACGGCCTCGGCGTCGTCGACCTCGAACCCGACCGCGGCGAGACGGGGCGGCCAGCCCCGGGCGTGCTGTTCGTTGAGCACGACGCGGGCCGCGCCCGCGACCCACAGGGTGACGGGCTTCGTGCGGTGGCGCCCGCGGGACGTGAAGCCGAGCTGGGCCAGCAGCTCCTCGATCGCCGAGGTGTCCTCGGCTTTGACCTCGACGAAGTCGATGCCGGACGGAGCGGCGGAGTCGGGCAGCATCGCGAAGTCGTGCCGCGAGGCCGTGGCATCCGGAGCCGTCCGCGCCACCGCGTCCTCGAGCCAGCGGAGGGACCGCCGGGCGTGCAGCGCGGTGCGGCCGGGATCGGTCTGCCGGAAGGTGTCGTTGAAGACCTCGAGCGACCACGGGCCGTCGTACCCGGTGCCGGCGATGAGCCCGGTGAACGTCGCGAGGTCGAAGTCGCCCTCCCCCGGGAACAGGCGGTGGTGCCGGCTCCACGACAGCACGTCCATGCTGAGGCGCGGGGCGTCGGCGAGCTGGACGAAGAAGATCCTCCCGCCCGGAATGTCCGCGATGGCGGCCGGGTCGTGGCCGCGCGACAGGATGTGGAACGAGTCCAGGCACACGCCCACCGCGGGGTGGTCGGCGAGCTGGACGACCCGCCAGGCGCGGCGGTAGTCGTCGATGAACCGCCCCCAGGCCAGAGCCTCGAAGGCGATGCGGATGCCGAACCGCTGGGCGAGGTCGCCCAGCCGGCGGAGCTGGTCCGCGGAGACCTCGTCGTCGTCGACCGTCGCGGTGGCGACGTTGCTGCAGCAGAGGACGGTGTCGATGCCGAGACGTCCCATCAGGCGGAACTTGGCCTCGGCTCGGCGCAGCACCGCCGCGAAGGCCTCCTCGTCGACACCCTCGACGTCGCGCATCGGCTGGTACAGGTCGAGCGTGAGGCCGAGGCGGGCGGCCAGCGCCGCGATCTCCTCGGGGCTCTCGGGGGCGGCGAGAAGGTCCGGCTCGAAGATCTCCACGCCGTCGAAGCCGGCGTCCGCGCAGGCGCGGAGCTTGTCGGCCAGGGTGCCGCTGATGCAGACGGTCGCCATCGAGGTCCTCATGGCGGCCGAATGTACCAGTTGGTACAAAAGCCGTCCACTATCCTGGCCCGATGGCCGAGGCACGTCGAGACGCCGAACGCACGCGCTCCGAGCTCCTGTCGGTGGCCACCGAGGTCTTCGCCGAGGACGGCTTCTCCGGCGCCCGGGTCGACGAGATCGCCGCGCGCACCCGCACCACCAAGCGGATGATCTACTACTACTTCGGCGGCAAGGAAGGCCTCTACCGGGCCGTGCTCGAAGAGGCCTACCGCGGCATCCGCGAGGCCGAGCGCACGATCGACGTCGCGCACGCGGACCCCCTGGATGCCATCCGCACCCTGGCCGAGCTGACCTACGACCACCACGTGGGGCACGACGCCTTCATCCGCCTCGTCGCGATCGAGAACATCCACCGCGGGGAGTTCGTCCGGCAGATCGAGGCGCTGCGGGCCCAGTCCCAACCGGCGGTCGGCCGGATCGACGAGATCCTCGAGCGCGGCCGGGCCGCCGGCGTCTTCCGGGCGGACGTCGACGCGCTCGACGTGCACCTGGTCATCAGCTCCTACTGCGTCTTCCAGGTGGCGAACCGCTACACCTTCGGCCACCTGTTCGACGTCGACCTCGCCGCCCCGGACCGCCGCCCGCACCTGCGCGCCGTGATCGGCGACCTCGTCGTCAGCTGGCTCACCGCACCCCGGCGGTGACCGGACCGGGATGCCGCGGCCCCGAGCCGGCGGTGCCAGGGAAGGTCTCGCGGCGGCGAGCCCGCGGCATCCGGATCCGTCGTTGACACGATCGCGCCGAGGTGGTTTCCTCTGAACGTACCGGTTAGTACATAGCCGGGATCCGGGAGACGAAGGAGTACCGTGATCGACGCGCACCCGTACCTCGTCGGCTTGATCGGCACGGGGGTCCTCCCCTCGCTGACGCCGCCGATGCACATGGCCGAGGCCCGCGCCCTCGGCCTGACCTACGTCTACCGCCCCCTCGACCTGACGAGCATGGGCGTCGATCCCGAGCGGGTCGGCGACGTGCTCGCGTGGGCGGAGCGCCTGGGCTACGACGCCGTCAACGTGACGCACCCCTGCAAGCAGCTCGTGCTGGCCCACCTCGACCGTGTCGACCCCGTGGCCGCCGCCCTCGGTGCCGTGAACACTGTGCTGTTCACCCCGAACGGCCGCGTCGGCCACAACACCGACACGACCGGCTTCGCCGCCGCCTTCGCCGACGGCCTGCCCGGCGCCGCGACCGACCACGTCGTGCAGCTGGGCGCGGGCGGGGCCGGCTCCGCCGTCGCCGACGCGCTGCTGCGCCGGGGGACCGGGCGCCTCAGCATCGTCGACCTCGACCTCGCGCGCGCCCGCGCCCTGGCCGACGACCTCAGCGCGCGGCATCCCCTCGCCCTCGTCGACACGGCCGAGCCCGCTCGCCTCGGCGAGGTCCTGGCCGGCGCGGACGGACTCGTCCACTGCACCCCGGTCGGCATGGCCGAGCACCCGGGGCTGCCCCTCGACGAGGACCTGCTGCGCCCCGAGCTGTGGGTGGCCGACATCGTCTACCGGCCGCTCGACACGGCCCTCCTCACCACCGCGCGCGAGCGCGGCTGCCGCACGCTCAGCGGCGGACGCATGGCGGTCCACCAGGCCGTCGACGCGTTCCACCTCATCACCGGGACGCGACCCGATCCCGACCGCATGACCGCCCATTTCCTCGATCTCGTCGCCGCCGGCGACGTCCTCGCCCGCTAAGGAGCACTCGTCCATGACCACCACCGCAACGACGCGGAAGACCCCCGTGAAGGCCGCCGCCGCGAGCTTCATGGGCAGCGCCGTGGAGTACTACGACTTCTTCCTGTTCGGCTCCGCCGCCGCTCTCATCTTCCCGACGGTGTTCTTCCCGTCGGGTGACGAGGCCGCCCTGGTGATGTCGTTCGCGACCTTCGGCTTCGCCTACGTCGCCCGCCCCTTCGGCGCCGTCATCCTCGGTCACTTCGGCGACCGCATCGGGCGCCAGAAGGTCCTGATGTTCACTCTCCTGCTGATGGGCCTGTCGACCTTCGTGATCGGCTGCCTCCCCGGCTTCGCGCAGATCGGGTGGTTCGCCCCGGCGCTGCTCGTCCTCTGCCGCCTCGCGCAGGGCCTCTCGGCCGCCGGCGAGCAGGCGGGGGCGTCGTCGCTGACGCTCGAGCACGCCCCGGACCGCCGGCGCTCGTTCTTCACCTCGTGGACGCTCACCGGCACGCAGGGCGGGCAGATCCTCGCCGCGCTCGTCTTCATCCCCGTCGTCGCGCTCCCCGACGAGATCAAGTTCTCGTGGGGCTGGCGCGTGCCGTTCTGGCTGAGCGCCGTCGTGGTCGTCGTGGCCTTCTTCATCCGCCGGAGCCTGCACGAGACCCCCGAGTTCGAGCAGGCCAAGGCCTCCGGACAGATCGCCCGGATGCCGCTGGTGCCGCTGCTGCGCGACCACTGGCGCGACGTGCTCCGCGTCATCTGCTGCGCGTTCATCGCGGCCGTGTCGACCGTGTTCGGCAACCTCGCCATCGCCTACGGCAAGCAGGAGGGTCTCGCTGAGAGCCTGACCCTGTGGCTCGTCGTCGTCGCCAACCTCGTCGCACTGTTCACGCAGCCGATGTTCGGCCGCCTGGCCGACCGGATCGGCCGCAAGCCCGTGTTCGTGTACGGCGCACTGTCGTCGGCGGCGTTCATGCCGTTCTACATGCTGTCGATGGGCGCGGGGAACGACGTCGTCACGTTCGCCCTCGCCGTGCTCACCTTCTCGTTCGGATACGCGGCCGCCAACGCCGTGTGGCCGTCGTTCTACGGCGAGATGTTCAGCACGCGCGTCCGCTTCTCCGGCATGGCGATCGGCACCCAGCTCGGCTTCCTCATGGCCGGGTTCGCGCCCAGCATCGTCGCGGCCCTCGGCGGCGTCGCGGAGGGCGGCTGGGTCGTCATCAGTGTCTTCACCGCGGTGATCGCGATCATCGCGTCGGTCAGTGCGCTGACGGCCCGCGAGACCCGCGACGTGCCGACCGAGCAGCTGGGCCTGGCCGCCGAGCGCGAGCCCGCCCGGGTCTGACCCGCGCCGAAAGGCCCCGTCTCCTCCGGGAGGCGGGGCCTTCTTGCGCGCTCCCCCGCACTGTTCCGCGCTCCCCCGCCGCCTTCTGCCGGGGCCCCGGGGCCGGGACCCGGAGCGCTGACTTGCCGCAAATGCACACCGGGCAGCGCCCGCCGCGTGCGTTTGCGCCAAGTCAGCGCAAGAGCGGGCCGCACCCCCGGGGCCGGAACCCTGGGGCGCTGACTTGCCGCAAATGCACACCGGGCAGCACCCATCGCGTGCATCTGCGGCAAGTCAGCGCGAAAGTGGGGCGCACCCCTCGCGGCAGGGGTCAGCACGAAGGGAGGGCGGGAGCTACGCCCCGACCTCCTGGTACGCGGCGAACAGCAGCGACTCGTCGGGCGCCTGCAGCACCGTCGGGCGGGCGAGGTCGTCGAGGACGATGAACCGCAGCATGCTCCCGCGGCTCTTCTTGTCGCGCTGCATGGTGGCCTTCAGCGTCTGGAACGCGCCCGCGCGGTACGTCGTCGGCAGCCCGAGCGACTCCAGCACGGTGCGGTGGCGCTGGGCGACGTCGTCGGACAGCCGTCCGGCCAGACGCGACAGCTCGGCGGCGAACACCATCCCCACCGAGATCGCCGCGCCGTGCCGCCAGCGGTACCGCTCGGCGTGCTCGATCGCGTGGCCGAGGGTGTGGCCGTAGTTCAGCACCTCGCGCAGGCCCGCCTCGCGGAGGTCCTCCCCCACGACGCGAGCCTTCATGTCGATCGCGAGCTCGACGCACCGGCGGAACTCGTCGCTCCGGGGGTCGACGACCCGCTCGGGGTCGGCCTCGATCAGGTCGAGGATCTCGGGATGCCAGATGAACCCGGCCTTCACGACCTCGGCGAAGCCCGCGGTGGCCTCGTTCCGCGACAGCGTGTCGAGCAGGTCGAGGTCGCACACGACCGCGACGGGCGGCCAGAACGCGCCGACGAGGTTCTTGCCCTCGGCGGTGTTGATCCCGGTCTTCCCGCCGACGGCGGCGTCCACCATGCCGAGGACAGTCGTCGGCACCTGTACGAGCGCGACGCCGCGCAGCCACGTCGCGGCGACGAAGCCGGCGAGGTCGGTGACCGCTCCCCCGCCGAACCCAACGACGACGTCGGTGCGGGTGAAGTCCGCCTGACCCATCACCTGCCAGCAGAACGCCGCGACCTCGACACGCTTGCCCGCCTCGGCGTCGGGGATCTCGGCCAGCAGCACCTGACGGTCGCCCATCAGCTGCGACCGCAGGGCCTCCGCCTGCGCGGCGAGGGTCGGCGGGTGCACCACCAGGACCTTCCGCGCCGCGGCGGGCAGCGTGTCCGCGAGCGAGGCGAGCAGGCCGCGGCCGATCGTGATGTCGTAGCCGGGGTCGCCGGCGACGCTGATGGTGGTGGTGTCGGTCATGCCGTCTCTCCGGCCGGCACACGGCGTGCCCAGGCCACGATGTCGTCGACGACGCGCGCGAGCGGTCCCGACGAGGTGTCGAAAGCGATGTCGGCGGCCTGCTCGTAGACCGGTCGCCGCTCCTCGTAGATGCGCTGCCAGCGGACCACGGGGTCCTCCCCGCCGAGGAGAGGCCGGTCATCGCCGTGGATGCGGGATGCCACGACGTGAGGGGCCACCGTCAGCAGGACGACGCGGTGGGCCGTCAGGCGCTCGCGCGTCTGCGGGTCCAGCACCGCCCCGCCCCCGAGCGCGACCACGCCGCCGCGGCCGAGGGCCTCGACGACGGCCTCGCGCTCGAGCGCTCGGAAGTGGGCCTCGCCATGCGCGAGGAACAGGTCGCGGATCGGCCCGTGGTCGCGGACGACGATCTTGTCCGTGTCGCTGAACGAGGCGCCCAGCGCCCGGGCGACGCGGCGCCCCACGCTCGTCTTGCCCGCCCCCATCGGTCCGATGAGGACGACCGCGGCGCCGGGGAGCTCTGCCGGCGCGCCGTCAGACGAGGTCATGCGCGAGGAGCGCGGCGTCCGACGCGTCGGTGCTGCGCAGGGTCTGCGGCAGGCTCGCGAGGTACGCGTCGAGGTTGCGCTTGGTCTCGGCCACGTTGTCGCCGCCGAACTTCTCCAGCACGGCGTCGGCGAGGGTGATCGCCGTCATGGCCTCCGCGACGACGCCCGAGGCGGGCACGGCGCACACGTCGGAGCGCTGGTGGTGCGCCGAGGCGGTCTCGCCCGTGGCGACATCGACCGTCCGCAGCGCCTTCGGCACCGTCGCGATCGGCTTCATCCCCGCGCGCACGCGGAGCACGGTGCCGGTGGACATGCCGCCCTCGGTGCCGCCGGCGCGGTCGGTGGAGCGGGTGATGCCGTCCTCGGTCTGGAACAGCTCGTCGTGCGCCTGCGAACCGCGGCGGGTGGTCGTGAGGAAGCCGTCGCCGACCTCGACGCCCTTGATCGCCTGGATGCTCATCAGGGCCTGGGCGAGCTTGGCATCCAGTCGCCGGTCCCACTGGACGTGCGAACCGAGCCCCGGCGGAACGCCGTAGGCGAGCACCTCGACGATGCCGCCGAGGGTGTCGCCCGCCTTCTTCGCGTCGTCGACCTCGGCGACCATCGCGGCGGAGGTCTCCGGGTGGAAGCACCGCAGCGGGTCGGCGTCGAGCGCGTCCACGTCGTCGGGCGTGGGGAACGGCGCGTCCTCGGGCACCCGGACCGGGCCGATCGAGAGCGTGTGGCTGACGAGGCGGATGCCGAGCTCGGCGAGGAAGGCGCGGGCGACGGCGCCGAGCGCGACGCGCGCGGCGGTCTCGCGGGCCGAGGCGCGCTCGAGGATGGGACGCGCCTCGTCGAAGCCGTACTTCTGCATGCCCACGAGGTCGGCGTGGCCGGGGCGGGGGCGCGTCAGCGCCGCGCCGCGTCCACGCGAGCGGTCCGACAGCTCGACGGGCTCCGGGTTCATGACCTCGACCCACTTCGGCCACTCGGTGTTGCCGATGCGCAGGGCGATGGGGCTGCCGATCGTGTAGCCGTGGACGATGCCCGTCGACAGCGACAGCTCGTCCTCCTCGAACTTCATCCGCGAGCCGCGGCCGTAGCCGAGCTTGCGGCGGGCCAGATCGGCGCGGATCTGGGCGGGCGAGATGGGAACGCCCGCGGGCATCCCCTCCATGAGGGCGACCAGTTCGGGGCCGTGGGACTCTCCGGCCGTCAGTACGCGCAGCATTCGTCTAGTCTCCCACGAGCGCGGCGCGCATTGCGGCCAGCACCGCGTCCTCGCGGTCGAGCGGCAGGGCCGGGTCGCCGCCGACGAACACGCGCACCTGCAGCAGCGCCTGGTGCAGCAGCATCCCGCGTCCGTCGTGGGCGTCCCGGCCGGCACGCCGCCAGGCCTGCGCGAGCGGGGTCGGCCATCCGCCGTAGACGACGTCGACGAGCGGGCCCCCGACGGATGCCAGCGCGTCGGCGATCGGACCGAGGTCGGTCCCGCCGGGCAGCGTCGCGATCGTGACGTCGACGGGCTCCGGCGCGGACGCGTCCAGGACCGGCGTGGTCACGGCGACGCCGAGGTCCTCGCCGAGCGCCCGCAGCGGCTCCGCGGCCTCGGGACGCCGGGCGCGCACCTCGATCTCGCGCGCCCCCGAGCCCGCGGCCGAGACCAGCGCCGACGTGGCGGTCGCCCCCGCACCGAGGATGCGCACGCGCCGCGGGGCGGCGACGCCGTAGTCGACGAGCGCCCGGGCGAGACCGGCGACGTCGGTGTTGAACCCGCGCGGTCCGTCCTCGCCCAGCAGCAGCGTGTTGACAGCGCCCGTGCGCCGCGCGTCGTCGTCGAGGGTCACCGCATGGCGCGCGGCGGCGTGCTTGAGCGGCATCGTCAGCGACAGCCCGCGCCAGGCGGCATCCAATCCCTCCACGGTCGGGACGAAGGACGTCTCGGCGACCTGCCGCCGGCCGTACTGCCAGTCCAGGCCGAGCTCGGCGTACGCCGCGGCGTGCAGGCGGGGCGACCGTGAATGCGCGATCGGGTCGCCCCAGACCTCCAGTCGGTGGCCCGTCAGCATCCGGCGTCGGGGTTGTCGGCGCACCACGCGCGCCACTGGTCCACGGCCTTGAGGTGCTCGGAGTAGGTGCTCGTGAAGACGGTCTCGCCGGTGTTGAGGTTGACCGTGACGAAGTAGAGCCACGGGCCGTCGGCGGGCTTCATGGCGGCGTCGATCGCCTGGTCGCCGGGGTTGGCGATCGGCCCCTTCGGCAGACCCGGGTACATGTACGTGTTCCACGGGTTGTCGGAGTTGCGCGCCTCCTCCGAGGTGCTCACGCTGCCGCTGGCCATTTCGCCCGCGCCGTACTGCACGGTGGAGTCCATCTCGAGCTTGCCGAAGGTCTCCTGGTTGGAGGGGTCGAGTCGGTTCTCGATGACCCGCGAGACCTTGTAGAAGTCCTCGGAGAAGCGCGCTTCGCGCTCGATGATGGATGCCACGGTGAGGATGCGCTCGCGGTCGTCGACGGGCACGCCGGCGGTGTCGAGGGACTGCACGGTGCGGTCGACCATGCGGGCGATCACATCGGTCGCCGAGACGCCCTCGTCGAAGTCGTAGGTGGCGGGGAACAGCCATCCCTCGAGGGTGTCCGCCGCGACGCCGTAGGCGGCGGGGTCGGCGGTCGCGGCCTGCAGGTCCTCGAGGGGGAGGCCGAGCTGCTCGGAGACGGCCTGGAGTGACTGCTCCACCGTCAGGCCCTCGCGCAGCTGCACGGTGTTGTTCAGGCGGCTGTCGGGGTTCTGCAACATCTTCAGCACCGCGGCCGAGGTCATCTGCTGCTGCAGACGGTAGACCCCGGGCTGGAAGGTGAAGACCACGTTGTTCTCGACCATGTACCGGTAGAGCGCGTCGGAGGTCTTCGTCACCCCGGCATCGAACAGCTTCGGCGAGACGGAGGCCCCGGTGTCACCGGAGACGATCGTCACGCGCGCCTCGCCCGTGGCCATGCCCTCCTCGTAGTCGAGGGGCTCGCTCGCGCCGAAGAAGCTCTGGACGCGATCGCCGTACGTGTTCCAGAGGTTCACGCCGACGAGGACGAGGGCGCCGATGAGCACGACGGAGATCGCGAGGGCGATCCAGCCGCCCATCCGGCGGCGGCGGCGCGGCGGGCGCGGCGGCGTCGAGCCGATCTGCTCAGTGCTCGCGGCCCCCGTGAACAGGTCTTCGAGGGAGCCGGAGGGCGCAGGACGGCCGGCGGAGGCGGCTCCCCCACCGGCAGCGGCCGCACCGACCCCGGCGAGGACCGGCTCGCGACGGCGCTCGGCGGCCTGGTCGTCCGCGGTCTCCGCGGCGCGCGGCGCGGGGACGGGCTCGGCGCGGCGGGCGGCGTCGTAGCGGCGCACGGGACCGGCGGCGGCCGATGCGGCGGCAGGACGGGATGCCGCCGGGCGCTCGGACGGGGCGGGGCGGGATGCCGCCGGGCGCTCGGACGGGGCGGGGCGGGACGCCGCGGGGCGCGAGGCGATGGCCTCGTCGGACACGGCCGGGCGGGGCGCGGCGGCGGCGGTCGAGGCCGAACGTGGCGCGGCGGCGTCGCTCACGGCCGAACGTGGCGCGGCGGCGTCGGTCACGGCCGGACGGGGCGCGGGGGTCTCCGGCGACGGCGCGGTCGAGGACGGTGCGTCGGGGTCCGCCGACTGCTGCGGCGTCTCGCCCGTGCGGGCGCGGCGGGCCTCGCGCGCGGCGCGGCGCGACTGCGGGGGCTCGTCGGCGTCGCGCGGCGTCGGCGCCGCACCGTTTCCGGGCAGACGCGAGAAGAGGTCTGCGAACGCGTCGTCGGTGGAGGGGTCGTTCTCGGGCATCTCAGGCGGGCTCCCGTCCCGGGGAAAGAGCGGGTCCGGCCGGCTCGCCGGACTGTCGCTCTACGTCGAGCGCCTGCTGCAGCAGCACCACAGCGGCGACTTGATCCACAATGCTACGAGAATCACGCTGAGAACGCCCCGCTTCGCGCAGAAGGCCATGCGCCGAGACCGTGCTCAGACGCTCGTCGACCAGCCGGACCGGCATCGGCAGGACGGCCGCGAGGTCCGCGGCGAAGGTCCGGGCGTCCGCCGTCGAGGGGGTGTCGCCCCCGCTCAGGCTGAGCGGCAGACCCACCAGCACCTCGAACGCCTCGTACTCCGCGGCCAGCGCCGCGATGCGGCGCACGGGCTCCTTCTTGCGCGGCACCGTCTCGACGGGCACGGCGAGGAGCCCGTCCGGGTCCGACCGGGCGACGCCCACCCGGGCGCGTCCCACGTCGATCCCCAGACGGATGCCGCGACGGAACTCCGTCACGCGATGGTCGCCCGCACGTCGGCCTGGACCCCGTCCAATGCGCGCGGGAGGGCGGCGGCATCCGTCCCTCCGCCCTGCGCGACGTCGGGACGTCCGCCGCCACCGCCGCCGAGGACACCGGCGGCCGCCTTGGCGAGGGCCCCGGCGGCCAGGCCGCGCTCGCGGGCGGCCTCGTTGGTCACGACGACGACCGTGGCCCGGCCGTTCGCGACGCTGCCGAGGGCCACGACAGCGGCCTCCGAGCCGAGACGGTCGCGCACCTGGAGGGCGAGCGAGCGCAGGTCGTCGGCGCTCGCGCCCTCGCCGAGCGACTGCGCGACGACACGGACGGAGCCGACGGCCACGGCCGTGTCGACCAGCTGCGGCAGACGGTCGGCCAGCGCGCGGGCCTCGAACGCGGCGATCTTCTTCTCGGCGGCCTTCAGACTCGCGGCCAGCTCCGCGATGCGGGCGGGCAGCTGCTCGCGCGGGGTCTTCAGGCTGGAGCTGAGCTGCGACACGATGGCGCGCTCGGAGGCCAGATCGCGGAAGGCGTCGAGCCCCACCAGCGCCTCGACGCGGCGATTGCTCGCCCCGACCGAGGACTCGCCGACGAGGTTGACGAGTCCGATCTCGGCGCTGCGCGCCACGTGCGTGCCGCCGCAGAGCTCGCGCGACCAGGGTCCGCCGATGTCGACCATGCGGACGGTGTCGCCGTACTTCTCGCCGAACAGCGCCATGGCGCCGGCGGCCTTCGCCTCGTCGAGCGACATCACGCGCGTCGTGACCTCGAGGTTGTCGCGGACCGCGTTGTTGGCGATCTCCTCGATCTCGCTGCGGGTCTCGGGCGACAGCGCCGCGCTCCAGCTGAAGTCGAAGCGCATGTAGCCGGCGCGGTTGAGCGAGCCGGTCTGCGTGGCGGTCTTGCCGAGGGTGTCGCGGATGGCCGCGTGCACGAGGTGCGTGGCCGAGTGCGCCTGCTGCGCGGCGTGACGGTTGAGCGCGTCGACGACCGTGGTGGCCGGGGCGCCCAGCGCCACCTCGCCGGAGGTCACCTCGACGGTGTGGCTGATGAGTCCGGGGACCGGGCGCTGGACGTCGAGCACCTCGAGCTCGTAGCCGGGGCCCACGATGACGCCCTTGTCGGCGACCTGACCGCCGGACTCGGCGTACAGCGCGGTCTCGGCGAGGATGACCTCGGCGATGCGCCCCTCGGCCGCACGGTCGGCCGGGCGGCCGTCGATGAGGATGCCGAGGACGCGCGACTCCGTCTGCACCTCGGTGTAGCCGGTGAAGACCGTCTCGCCCAGGGCGCGGAACTCGCGGTAGGCGCTCTGATGGGCGATGGCGCCCTTGCGGGAGCGGGCGTCGGCCTTGGCCCGCGCGCGCTGCTCCTGCATGAGCGTGTCGAACGCGGCGCGGTCGACGCTGAGGCCCTGCTCCTCGGCGATCTCGAGCGTGAGGTCGATGGGGAACCCGTACGTGTCGTGCAGCAGGAACGCCTCGGAGCCCGAGAGCTCGGTGGCGCCGTCGCTGCGAGCCTCGGCGACCGACTGGTCGAGGATCGCGGAGCCGGCGGCGAGGGTGCGCAGGAACGTCTGCTCCTCGGCGACGGCGTAGGCGGACAGGCGCGCCCAGTCGGACTCGACCTCGGGGTAGGACTCCTTCATGGCATCCCGCGCGGCGGCGAACAGCTCGGGGAACGTCGCGCCCTCCACGCCCAGCAGGCGCATGGAGCGGATGGCGCGGCGCATGATGCGGCGGAGGATGTAGCCGCGCCCCTCGTTCGAGGGGGTCACGCCGTCGGCGAGCAGCATGAGCGAGGAGCGGACGTGGTCGGCGACGATGCGCAGCCGGACGTCGTCCTCGTGCGACTCGGCGCCGTAGGCCTTGCCCGCCAGCTTCGCCGCCAGGTCGAGCACGGGGCGCACCTGGTCGGTCTCGTACATGTTGTCGACGCCCTGCTTGATGAACGCGATGCGCTCCAGGCCCATGCCGGTGTCGATGTTCTTGGCCGGCAGCTCGCCGACGATGTCGAAGTCGTACTTCGACCGCACGTTCGTGATCTCGTACTGCATGAACACGAGGTTCCAGATCTCGACGTAGCGGTCGTCGTCGGTGGCGGGGCCGCCGTCGATGCCGTAGGCGGGACCGCGGTCGAAGAAGATCTCCGAGCAGGGCCCGGCGGGGCCCGGCAGGCCCGTCGACCAGTAGTTCGTGTCCTTGCCGAGGCGCTGGATGCGCTCCTCGGGGAGGTCCGTGAGCTCGCGCCACAGGGCGTGCGCCTCGTCGTCCTCCTCGTACACCGTGACCCACAGGTCCTTCGGGTCGAAGGCGAGACCGCCGTCCTCCTCCGGGGAGGTCAGCAGCTCCCAGGCGTAGCGGATCGCGTCGCGCTTGAAGTAGTCGCCGAACGACCAGTTGCCGAGCATCTGGAAGAACGTGCCGTGGCGCGGCGTCTTGCCGACCTCTTCGATGTCGTTGGTGCGGATGCACTTCTGCACGTCCGCGGCCCGCGGGTACGGCGGCGGGACGACGCCGCTGAGGTACGGGATGAAGGGCACCATGCCGGCGACGGTGAACAGCAGGGCCGGGTCGTCGGTGACGAGCGAGGCCGACGGGACGATCGTGTGGTCCTTCTTCTCGAAGAAGTCCAAGAAGCGCTGGGCGATCTCAGCTGTTTTCATGTCGGGTCTTTCCGTGCGCGGGCGTGGCCGCCCCGGTGAGGGGGACGGGATGCCAGGGGTCAGTCGGAGGGGGAGACGGTCGTGCGCACCGCGGCGGCGGCGTCGCCCACGGCGTCGGCGGTCGTGTCGACCGTCGCGTCCACGGCGGTGCCCGCGGCGTCCTTGGCGTCGTCGATGAGGCGGGAGAGCCGGGTCTCCTGCTCGTGGTACGCGTCGCTCATGCGGTCGGTGAACTCGCCGATGCGGGAGTCGAGCTGCGCGAAGAGCTCCTGACCGCGCGGGTCCTTGTTGACCAGGTGGGCGGCGACGAAGCCTCCGGCGATGCCCAACACGAACCAGACGAGGCTTCTCACGATCACCACTTCTTCCTCGAGCGAATGCCGCGGTCGCGGCATCCCTTCATCGTAGGCGACGGCCCCGGCCCCGCGTGTCCGCGCGCTCGGGCCTCGGCGGGTGAAATCCGGCGCCCTCCCTCGCCGATAAACGCGTCCTGCCCCGGGAAACGCAGGGTGCGCACGTTTCTCAGGGAAGCCAGCGTTTATCGGGATGGATGCCACGGCAACGACAGCAGGCCGGGCGAGAACCCGACCGAGAACGACAGCAGGCCGGGCGAGAGCCCGACCGAAGACGACAGCAGGCCGGGCGAGAACCCGACCGACGACGACGAAGGGCGCCGGGAGAACCCGGCGCCCTTCTGTGCTCGCTGGATCAGCGGGCGGCGTAGTACTCGACGACGAGCTGCACGTCACAGGTGACGGGCACCTCGGCACGCTTCGGGCGACGCACGAGGCGCGCCTGGAGCGTCGAGAGGTCGACCTCGAGGTAGCCCGGGACCGGGGGCAGGACCTCGGCGTGACCGCCGGCGGCTGCGACCTGGAAGGGCTCGAGGCCCTCGCTCTTGGGCTTGACGTGGATCTGCTGACCCGGCTTCACGCGGAACGACGGGCGGTCCACGAGCTGGCCGTCGACCAGGATGTGGCGGTGCACGACGAGCTGGCGGGCCTGGGCGGTGGTGCGGGCGAAGCCCGAACGCACGACGAGGGCGTCCAGACGCATCTCGAGCAGCTCGACCAGGTTCTCACCGGTCAGGCCGTCGGTGCGGCGGGCCTCGTTGAACGCGATGCGCAGCTGCTTCTCGCGGATGCCGTACTGCTCGCGCAGACGCTGCTTCTCACGCAGACGGACGGCGTAGTCGCTGTCGGCCTTGCGCTTGGTGCGGCCGTGCTCGCCGGGAGCGTAGGGACGCTTCTCGAGGTAGCGGGCGGCCTTGGGGGTGAGCGCGACGCCGAGGGCGCGCGACAGACGGACCTTGCGGCGGTCCTGGGACTTCGTTGCCACGAAGTGCTCCTTCCGATGACGTGACCGCGCCTTTCGCGGTTCACGGACGTATCGCCCCCTTCCGCCCGTTCCGCAGCGCACGCCGGGGCGCACCGGAAGGTGATCTCAGGAAGAGGGGGATGCCCGAAAACCCTGTTTCGAGCCGATTCATGCTACCAGAGCGGCCCGGACGACCGGTGTGCGTCCGTCACTGCCCCTCGAGGATGCGGCGGATCTTCTCCAGGCGCGCGGCGACGTCGCGCTCGGCGCCGTGACTCGTGGGCTGGTAGTACCGCGTGCCGCGCAGCTCGTCGGGCAGGTACTGCTGCGCGACGATGCCGATCTCGCTGTCGTGCGCGTACTTGTAGCCCTTGCCGTGGCCGAGCCGCTTCGCCCCCGGGTAGTGCGCGTCGCGCAGGTGCATCGGGACGCGCCCGAAGCCCCCTCGGCGCACGTCGGCGATCGCCGCGTTGATGGCGTTGTAGGCGGCGTTGGACTTGGCCGTGGTCGCGAGGTAGACGGTGGCCTCGGCGAGCGGGATCCGCCCCTCCGGCATCCCGATGAAGGCGACGGCGTCAGCCGCGGCGACGGCGATCTGCAGGGCCTGCGGGTCGGCCATGCCGATGTCCTCGGCGGCGGAGATGACCAGGCGACGGGCGATGAACCGCGGATCCTCCCCCGCCTCGATCATGCGCGCGAGGTAGTGGATCGCCGCGTCGGCGTCGGAGCCGCGGATGGACTTGATGAAGGCGCTGATGACGTCGTAGTGCTCGTCGCCCTGCCGGTCGTAGCGCAGCAGCGCGCGGTCGACGGCCTGCGCGATGTGGTCGGCCGTGATCGTCGCGGTCCCGACCTCCGCCGCGGGCGGCGCGCCGGCCTCGTCCTCTTCGTCGTCGTCCGCGTCGGCGGCATCCCGGGGCACGTCCCCCTCGGCGCCCGCCTCCGCGTCGTCGACGGCGACGGATGCCGCGGCCTCCAGAGCCGTGAGCGCCCGGCGCGCGTCACCGGAGGCGAGTCGGACGAGGGCCGCACGCGCGTCGTCCGTCAGCTCCACCCGGCCGTTCAGGCCGCGCGGGTCGGACACCGCCCGGTCGACCAGGGCGCCCAGGTCGTCGTCGCCCAGCGGGCGAAGAGTGAGGAGCAGCGAGCGTGAAAGCAGGGGTGAGATGACCGAGAAGGACGGGTTCTCGGTCGTCGCGGCGATGAGGATGACCCAGCCGTTCTCGACGCCCGGCAGCAGCGCATCCTGCTGGGCCTTGGTGAAGCGGTGGATCTCGTCGAGGAAGAGGATCGTCGACTGCCCGTAGAGGTCGCGCTGGGTGAGCGCCTCCTGCATGACCTCGCGGACGTCCTTGACCCCCGCGGTGATCGCCGACAGCTCGACGAAACGCCGCCCCGAGGACCGGGCGATCGCCTGCGCCAGCGTCGTCTTGCCCGTCCCGGGCGGGCCCCACAGGATGACGGACACGGCGGACGCTGACGCCGACGAGTCCGTCGTCGCCAGGGTCACCAGCGGTGACCCGGGCCGCAGCAGGTGCCCCTGACCGGCGACCTCGTCGAGGCTCGTGGGCCGCATCCGCACGGCGAGCGGCGTCTGGCCCTGGAACAGGGCGTGCGAAGGGGTCACCCGACCAGGCTAACCGTGCCCGCCGACACGGGCGGGCGTCCGCTTTGTCCCGCCGCGGGCCCGCTGAATAGGATCGACGGAGCCCGCGAACGGGCGCGAGGAGGTCGACGTGGCGACGGGTGGCAAGGACCGGCAGAGCCGGGAGCAGCGGGAGCGTGCGCGGATCTACCAGGCGCGGCGGGACCTGCACGAGCGGACCATCCGGCGACGCACCCGCGACAACGTCCTCGCCGCGGTGATCGGCGGGCTCGTCGTGCTCGCCGCCGTCGGCGCGCAGACCGCCTACTTCGTCGCGGGTCCGGGAGCGCCCGCGCCGGTCCCGTCCGAGACGGCGACGCCGCAGCCCTCCTCGTCGGAGACGCCCGCGCCGTCGGAGACGCCCGCTCCGTCGGAGACCCCCTCCCCCTCGGACGCGCCGAGCCCCGAGGCCACCCCGACGACCGCCCCCTGATCCTGTCGGCGGCCCGCCGGGCGTACTAGGCTCGGAGGGTCCTTCTCCCCCAGGCGGCGTTGCCGCGATGAGGTGCTACTCCGTGACTTCCGAGCCCACTCCCGAGACCGTCGACCAGCCGCAGCCGTGGGGCCGCGTGGATGACGACGGCACTGTTTCCGTCCGCGAGGGCGATGACTGGCGCGTCGTCGGTCAGTACCCCGACGGCACCGCGGACGAGGCGCTCGCCTACTACGAGCGCAAGTACGCGGACCTCGCCAGCGAGGTCACGCTCCTCGAGGTGCGCTCCCGTCGCGGGGGCGCCTCCGCCTCCGACCTGCGGTCCACCGCCAAGACGGTGCGCGGCAAGCTCGACGGCGCCGCCGCGGTCGGCGACCTCGCGGCGCTGGTCACCCGCGTCGAGGCGCTCACCGCGCAGTTGTCGGAGGCCACCCAGGCCGAGTCCGCCGCCGCCAAGGAGGCGGTCGACGAGGCCGTCCGCGAGCGCACCGCCATCGTCGAGCAGGCCGAGGCCTACGCCGCGCGCGACCCGCAGACCGTGCAGTGGAAGCAGATGACCGCCGACATGACGGCCCTCTTCGACCGCTGGCAGGCGCACCAGCAGAACGGTCCGCGCCTGCCGAAGTCCACGGCCCAGCAGCTGTGGCGCCGCTTCCGCGATGCGCGTGCGGTCGTCGACCGTCACCGTCGCGAGTTCTTCTCGGCGCTGGACGAGACCCACAAGTCGGCGCGCGACGCCAAGACCCGCCTCGTCGAGCGCGCCGAGGCCCTCGCGCCGCGCGGCGAGGACGGCATCGGCGCCTACCGCGACCTCCTCGACCAGTGGAAGGCCTCCGGTCGCGCCGGCCGCAAGGTCGACGACGCGCTGTGGGCCCGTTTCAAGGCCGCCGGCGACGCGCTCTACAGCGCGCGCGGTGAGCGCGAGGCCGCCGACGCCGAGGCGTCGAAGGAGAAGATCGAGCAGAAGAAGGTGCTGCTCGAGCAGGCCGCTCCCATCGTCGACGTGAAGGACCTGGCGACCGCCCGTCAGCGCCTCACCGCCATCCAGCGCCAGTGGGACGAGATCGGCCGCATCTTCCCGCGCGACAAGGAGCGTGCGCTGGACGACGAACTGCGCAAGATCGAGCAGAGCGTGCGCACCCGCGAGGACGCCGACTGGAAGCGCAACGACCCGGAGCAGAAGGCACGCGCCAACGACATGACCCGTCAGCTGACGGACGCCATCGACAAGCTCGAGGCGGAGCTGGCCGACGCTCAGGCCCGCGGCGACAAGCGCGCGGAGGCGCAGGCGTCCGAGGCGCTGGAGGCCCGTCGCACCTGGCTGCGCGCCCTGGGCGGCTGACACCTCCTCCCCACCTGACGCGGCGCCCGCGGTTGTCCACAATGGATGCCGCGGGCGCCGCGTCGTGTCCGGCGGTGACGCACACTGCTAGGCATGGCATCCCCGTTCCTGTTCTTCCCCGGTGATCCGCTCACCGAGTCCGAGCTGCGCGCCGCGTGCCTCGACGGTCTGCTCGTGCCGCTCGGGGCCGGATTCATGCACGCCGACGCCGCGGAGACGGCATGGATGCGCGCGGCGAGCCTGCGGCCGCTGCTCGGCGACGCCCTCGCCGCGACACGGCTGACCGCGGCGTGGATCCACGGCGCCCTGGACGTCGAGCCCGTCCGCCACGAGGTGCAGCGGGCCGTGCCGCGGCGGTCGACCGATGCCCGGCGGCTCTCCGTGGCCTACCGCGACATGCAGATCGACGACGGCGACCTCGAGACCGTCGCCGGCGTGCGGGTGACCAGCGTCGCGCGGACACTGGCCGACCTGGCGCGATCGGAGGATCCGGTGCATCTCGAGGCGGCATCCCGATGGCGCGACGGCGACCGCGCCGCCGTCATCCGGGCACGGGAGTGGCTGGCGGGGGCGCGTCGCTTCCCCGGCAAGCGGCGGGCGGCGGCGCTGCTGGGCGAGGCGTCCTCGTGACGCCGGCTCGTCGCTCTGCGACGGCGCCACGGTGCGGAGACGCCCCGCGTCCGCCACCGCGCCCCGAAGAGGGACGCGCCGCGCGTCGTCAGGACGACGTGACGCGGTAGACGTCGTAGACCGCGTCGATGCGCCGCACCGCGTTCAGCACGCGGTCGAGGTGCACGGTGTCGCCCATCTCGAACACGAACCGGCTGATCGCCAGGCGATCGTTGTTCGTCTGCACCGACGCCGTCAGGATGTTCACGTGGTGCTCGCTCAGCACGCGGGTGACGTCGCTGAGCAGTCCGGAGCGGTCCAGCGCCTCGACCTGGATCTGCACGAGGAACACGCTCTTCGTCGTCGGCGCCCACTCCACGTCGATGAGACGCTCGGGGTCCTCCCGCAGCGACTTGACGTTCGTGCAGTCGTCGCGGTGCACCGACACGCCGCTGCCGCGGGTGACGAAGCCCACGATCTCGTCGCCGGGGACGGGCGTGCAGCACTTCGCGAGCTTGACGAGGATGTCGGGCGCACCGCGGACCAGGACGCCGGAGTCGCCGCCGCGCGGGGCGCGGGAACGGCCGATCTGCGGCAGGTCGATGGGTCCGGTCGAGGTGTCCTCGGCACTGACGAGGGCGGTGACCTTCTCGATCACCGACTGCGTCGACACGTGTCCCTCGCCGACCGCGGCGTACAGAGCCGACACGTCCTCGTAGTGGAACTGCCGGGCGACCTCGGTGAACGAGTCCTGGTTCATCAGGCGCTGCAGCGGCAGATTCTGCCGGCGCATGGCGCGGGCGATGGAGTCCTTGCCCTGCTCGATGGCCTCCTCGCGACGTTCCTTCGTGAACCAGCCGCGGATCTTGTTGCGCGCCCGCGTGCTCTTGACGAAGCCCAGCCAGTCCTGGCTCGGCCCGGCGTCGGGGTTCTTGGAGGTGAACACCTCGACGACGTCGCCGCTCTGCAGCTCCGACTCGAGCGGTACGAGGCGTCCGTTGACCTTGGCCCCCATCGTGCGGTGGCCGATCTCGGTGTGCACGGCGTAGGCGAAGTCGACGGGCGTCGCACCGGTCGGCAGCCCGATCACGCGCCCCTTGGGCGTGAAGACGTAGACCTCCTTCGCGCCGATCTCGAAGCGCAGGGAGTCGAGGAACTCCCCCGGGTCGGCCGTCTCGGCCTGCCAGTCGGAGATGTGGGCGATCCACGCCATGTCGGCGTCCACCGCCTTGGCGTCGGTCTTCCCGCCCGCCATCCGCTCCTTGTACTTCCAATGCGCCGCGACGCCGAACTCGGCCTGCTGGTGCATCTCGTTGGTGCGGATCTGGATCTCGACCGTGCGCCCGCCGGGACCGATCACCGTGGTGTGCAGCGACTGGTACAGGTTGAACTTCGGCGTGGCGATGTAGTCCTTGAACCGGCCCGGCAGCGGCGTCCAGCGCGCGTGGATCGCCCCCAGGACGGCGTAGCAGTCGCGCACCGTGCCGACGAGGATCCGGATGCCGATGAGGTCGTAGATGTCGTCGAACTCGCGACCTCGCACGACCATCTTCTGGTAGACGGAGTACAGCTGCTTGGGTCGGCCCATCACGCGTCCGCGTACGCGGAGCTCACGCAGGTCGGCATCCACGTTGTCGATGACCGTCTGCACGTACTGCTCGCGCTGCGGTGTGCGCTGCTTGACGAGGCTCTCGATCTCCGCGTACAGCTTCGGGTGCAGCACGGCGAACGAGAGGTCTTCGAGCTCGGACTTGATCGCCTGGATGCCGAGACGGTGGGCGAGCGGGGCGTAGATCTCGAGCGTCTCAGTAGCCTTCTTCGCCGCCTTGTGCGGCGGGACGAAGCCCCACGTGCGCGCGTTGTGGAGGCGGTCGGCGAGCTTGATGAGCAGGACGCGGATGTCGCGCGACATCGCGACGATCATCTTGCGGACGGTCTCGGCCTGCGCGCTGTCCCCGTACTTGACGCGATCCAGCTTGGTCACGCCGTCGACGAGCATGGCGACCTCGTCGCCGAAGTCGGCGGCCAGCTCGTCGAGCGGATAGCCGGTGTCCTCGACCGTGTCGTGCAGCAGCGCCGCCGCGATCGCCTTGGGCCCGAGACCGAGCTCGGCGAGGATCTGGGCCACGGCGAGCGGGTGCGTGATGTAGGGCTCGCCGCTCTGACGCTTCTGACCGTCGTGCGCTTTGTCCGCCACGGCGTAGGCGCGCTCGATGATGACGAGATCGCCCTTGGGGTGGTGCGTGCGGACGGTGCGCAGCAGCTTGTCGACGTCGTCGCGGCGGGCGGCGCGCGAGAAGATGCGCGGCACGAGGCGCCGGAGAGAGGACGTCTGCGACCCGGCCGGAACGGTCTCGGTCATTCGGCCTCCCCTGGAAACGCCATGAAGCTCAATCCTACGCCCGCCGCGCCCCTCCCCCGCGCGCCGCTGGTCACCCGTCCCACAGCGCCCCTGCAGGACGAACGGCGAGATGGATGCCACAGCCGTCCCTCCCGCACCCACCCGCCCCACCGGCCCTGCAAACGCCCCCGTCCGCGCAGCGCCGGCAGCGTCCCGGAAACGCCGCGGGCCCCCGACCGAGGAGGTCGAGGGCCCGCGGGCAGGAAGGACGTCAGGCGGTGACGACCGCGCGCTCGCGCGCGTCGAGGACACGGGCGTCGCGCTGGGCGATCGGCGCCTCCTTCTCGCGCAGCAGGGCGTACAGCGGCACCGCCACGAACAGCGTCGAGTACGCCGCGATGATCGTGCCGACGAAGATCGACAGCGAGATGTCGCTCAGCGTCCGGGCACCGAGCGGCACGCCGATGAACAGGATCGCGCCGACCGGCAGCACCGCCACGACGGTCGTGTTGATCGAGCGGATGAGCGTCTGGTTCGCCGCGAGGTTGACCGACTCGGCGAACGTGCGCCCCGAGATCTCCCCGTCCTCGCGGGTGTTCTCCCGGACCTTGTCGAAGACGACCGTCGTGTCGTACAACGCGTACGACAGGATCGTCAGGAAGCCGATCACCGCCGCCGGGGAAATCTCGAACCCGAAGAGCGCGTAGACGCCGATGGTGATGACGAGGACGTCGACGAGGCCCACGATGGCGGCGACGGACATCTTCCACGTGCGGAAGTACACGGCGAGGATGATGAACGTCAGGGCGAGGAAGATCGACAGACCCCACAGCGACTGCCGGGTCACGTCGGCGCCCCACGTGGGTCCGATGAACGAGTTGGTGATCTCGCTCGTCGGCACCTCGTACGCCTCGGACAGCGCGGCCGAGACGGCCTGCGTCTGGTCGTTGGTGAGCTGATCGGTCTGCACCCGCACGGCCTGGTCGCTGATGACGCTGACGCGGGTCTGCGCGCCGGGCACGACGGACGTGACCGCCTGGGTCGCCGTGTCCTGCTCGAGCGACGCGGGGTTGGAGACCGTGAACTGCGATCCGCCGGTGAACTCGATCGAGAACTGGACGGGCCGGAACAGCGGCACGAGGGCCGCCCCGATCACGAGGACTGCGGCGATGATGAACCACAGGCGGCGGCGCTGGACGAACGGGAAGGACGTCTTCCCGGAGTACAGGTCGTTACCGAGCTGAGTCATGGAACGCATCAGTTGTCGCCCTCCTTGGGGCCGCTCTCGCCGCGGCTCGCCGCGGCCAGCTCGGCCTGCTTGCGTTCGGCGATGGTCTGCCGGCGGGCGGCCTCGCCGCGCGAGCGCGAGGCGCGGCCGCGCGGCGCGGAGACCGGAGCCCGGAACTGCGCACGACCGCGGTAGACCGCCCCGAGCGCCTCCGGGTTCATGCCCGACAGCGCGTGGCCGGAGCCGAAGAACCGGGTCCGCGCCAGCAGCTGCATGACCGGGTGCGTGAACAGGATGAAGATCAGGATGTCGATCGCGGTCGTGAGACCGAGGGTGAACGCGAAGCCCTTCACCGTGGCATCCGCGAGGATGTACAGCACCACCGCGGCCAGCACGTTGATGGACTTCGAGATGTAGATCGTGCGCTTGGCGCGATCCCATCCGTCCTCGACGGCCGAGGTGATGGACTTGCCGTCGCGCAGCTCGTCGCGGATGCGCTCGAAGTACACGATGAACGAGTCCGCCGTGAAGCCGATGGTGACGATCAGACCGGCCACACCCGCCAGCGACAGGCGGAAGCCCATGCGCCAGGCGAGGATGCACAGCGTGATGTAGGTCAGCACCGCCATCACGCCGAGCGAGGCGATGATGACCATGCCGAGCGCGCGGTAGACGATCAGCGAGTAGATCGCGACGAGGCCGAGGCCGATGAGACCGGCGATGAAGCCGACCTGAAGCTGCTGAGAGCCGAGGGTCGCCGACACGGTGTCGGAGCTGACGACCTCGAAGCTGAGCGGCAGCGCACCGTACTTCAGCTGGTCCGCGAGGGCCTTGGACGACTCCTGGTCGAAGCTGCCGCTGATGCTCGGGCGTCCGTCGAGGATGATGCCGTTCATCGACGGCGCCGAGAGCACGCTGCCGTCGAGCACGAACGCGAACTGGTTGAGCGGCGGCTGCGCGCCGTACAGGCGCTGGCTGATCTCGCCGAAGGTCTGCGTGCCGGCGTCGTCGAAGCTCAGGTTGACGGTCCACTGGCCGGTGGTCTGCTCCTGGCCGTTGGTGGCGTCGGTGATCGACGAGCCGTCGAGCTCGACAGGGCCGAGGATGTACTTGACGTCGCCCTGGGTGCTGCACGTGATGAGCGGCTGGTCCGTGGGCGCCTGCGCCGGATCGTTCTCGGGGTTCGCGCAGTCGTACGCGAGGAACTGCGCCTGCAGCGCCGGGGTGATCCAGGACGGGTCGCTGCCGTTCGTTGGCGACGCGGTCGGCTCGGACGGGAGCGCCGGATCGGGCGACGGGTAGGGCGTCGCGCTGCCGTCCTCACCGACGAACGTGTTGGCCGGGGCTCCGGTGAAGAGCACGGCGCGCAGCTGCAGCTGGGCGGCGTTCTGGATGCGCTCGCGCGTGGCCTCGTCGGCCTCGCCGGGGATCTGGACGACGATGTTCTGGCCGCCCTCGGTCGCCACGTCCGCTTCGCCGACGCCGGAGGCGTCGACACGCTGACGGATGATCGACACCGCCTGCTGCATCTGCTCGGTGTCGGGGGTGGCGCCGTCGGTGGTCTGCGCGGCGAGGATGATCTGCGTCCCGCCCTGCAGGTCGAGGGCGAGGTCGGGGCTCCAGGAGCTCTGCTGGAAGGCGTACACGCCCAGCGCGTTGATGCCGAAGAGCACGCCGGTGATGGCGAGCAGTCCGGTCAGCGCGCGCCAGGCATGGCGAACGGGTGTCGAGGGCGCCACGATGTCGGCTTTCTGTGCGGCGGGGAACGGAGGGCGAGCGGGGGCTCAGGCCTGGGGACGGTCCTTGTCGTCGCGCTCGGTGTCGGCGACGTTCTGGCGGGAGGTGCGGTGGTCGTCGCTGAGCGAGCTGATGTCGCCGTCGGCGACGCCGGCCACGTACTCGGCCTCGGACTCCTCGGCGGCGATGAGCTCGTCCTCGGTGACGAAGCCCTCGGTGGGGCTCACGATGCGCAGCACCGCCTGGCTGTGCACCTTGATGACGACGCCCGGGGCGATCTCGACGTGCGCGGGCTTGTCGAGGTCCTCGCCGTCGTAGTCGACGATGGTGCCGTAGAGGCCGCCCTGCAGCAGGACCTCCGCGCCGGGGACCGTCTGACGGGCCTTCTCCTCCTGCTCGAGCTTCTGCTTCTGCATGCGGCGGCGCGAGCTGTAGAACATGAAGACCAGCAGACCGATCAGCAGGATGATCAGGCCGTAGTTGGCGAAGAAGCTCGCGAAGTCCATGGAGGCGGTGCACCTTTCGGGTCAGGCGCGCCGTGCGGCACTGCCTAGCGGGGGGTGGGGAATCCCTCGCCGAGTATAGGTCATGACCCCGACGTGAACCGGAGGAGACCGTCGGGCAGCGGGGCGCCGAGGTGGTCGTACGCCTCCGGCGTGGCGACGCGCCCCCGCGGGGTGCGCCCGAGGAAGCCGATCCGCACCAGGTACGGCTCCACGACCGACTCGATGGTCTCGGGCTCCTCGCCCACCGCCACGGCGAGCGTGCTGAGCCCGACCGGCCCGCCGCGGAAACGGCGCACAACCGCGTCGAGCACCGCCCGGTCGAGGCGGTCGAGCCCGATGGCATCCACGTCGTAGAGGTCCAGCGCGGCACCGACGGTGCGCAGGTCGGCGTCGCCGGCATCCGTCCCGGCCGACGGCCCGTGGACGACGAGGTAGTCGCGCACGCGTCGCAGCAGCCGGTTCGCGATGCGGGGGGTCCCGCGCGAGCGGCGGGCGATCTCGGACCGTGCGGTCCCCGGCAGCCCGACGTCGAGCATGGATGCCGACCGCGACACGACCCGTTCGAGCTCCTCGGGCTCGTAGTACTCCAGGTGCGCCGTGAAGCCGAAGCGGTCCCGCAGTGGATTGGGCAGCAGCCCCGCGCGCGTCGTCGCGCCGACGAGGGTGAAGGGCGCCAGGTCGAGCGGGATGCTCGTCGCCCCCGCCCCCTTGCCGACCA
This sequence comes from Microbacterium sp. LMI1-1-1.1, assembly GCF_040815675.1. Taxonomy (NCBI): domain Bacteria; kingdom Bacillati; phylum Actinomycetota; class Actinomycetes; order Micrococcales; family Microbacteriaceae; genus Microbacterium; species Microbacterium sp. LMI1-1-1.1. The sequence continues at coordinate 857,064 of NZ_JBFPNN010000001.1, forward strand.
TGATGTCGATGCGGAAGTCCTCCATCGCGAGGTACAGCATCTCCTCCGCGGAGCGCGCCATGCGGTGGATCTCGTCGATGAACAGAACCTCGCCCGGCGTGAGGGAGGACAGCAGGGCCGCGAGGTCGCCGGCGTGCTGGATCGCCGGTCCGCTGGAGAGCCGGAGCGGGCGCCCGCTCTCGTGCGCCACGATCATCGCGAGCGTCGTCTTGCCGAGTCCCGGCGGACCGGACAACAGGATGTGGTCGGGCGAGCGCTGCTGGATGCGGGCGGCGTCAAGCAGCAGCTGCAGCTGGCCGCGCACCTTCTGCTGGCCGACGAAGTCGGCGAGCGACGTCGGGCGCAGGGCGCCCTCGATCGCGAGCTCGGTCTCGTCGTCGGGCGCGCCGGCGTCGCGGACGTCAGCCACCCACGCTCTCCTTGCGCGCGGGACCGAGGAGCGCGAGCGTCAGGCGCAGCAGCGACTGGACCGACGCGCGGTCGGCGTCGCTGGCGTCCTCGGCGACGGATGCCACGGCCTCGGCCGCGACGCGTTCGCTCCAGCCCAGCCCGACGAGGGCCTGCGTCACCTGCACCGGGACCTGGCCCTGCGCGGCGACCGCGGCGGGCGCCTCGACGGGGACGACCGCGAGCTTGCCGGCCAGCTGCACGACGATGAGCTTCGCGGTCTTGGGGCCGATGCCGGACACGCGACGGAACGGGGCGTCGTCGTCGTCGGCGACGGCCTGGGCGATCTGCGGCACGGTCAGCGACGACAGCACACCGAGGGCGGACTTCGGGCCCACTCCGGTCACGCCGATGAGCTGCGTGAAGACCGTCAGCTCCTCGCGCGTGGCGAAGCCGTAGAGCGACAGCGCGTCCTCGCGGACGATGAGCGTGGTGTGCAGGTGCACGTCGTCGCCGACATGCGTCTGACGCGACACCTGCGGAGTGACGGCGACCGAGAACCCGACGCCGCCGACCACGACGACGAGGGCGTCGTCCGCGACGTGGGCGGCCGTCCCGTGCAGCGAGGAGATCATCCTGGCATCCTATGCGCTGGTTCGTACATGTGTTCGAGCGACACGCGTCGGCGGGGTGCGCTTCTTCTCGGCATCCCGCCAGGCCTTCTGCGCCGGGGTGAGCGCGTCGTCCCCGGATGCCGCGGCCGCTCCCCCGCGCCACGCGTGGCACAGGGCGATGGCGAGGGCGTCGGCCGCGTCGGCGGGCTGCGGCAGGGCGTCCAGGCGCAGCACGCGCGCGACCATGGTCTGCACCTGCAGCTTGTCGGCGGAGCCGTAGCCGGTGATCGCGGCCTTCACCTCGCTGGGGGTGTGCGTGGCGGCGGTGAGGCCGTGCTCGGCGGCGAGCAGGAGGGCGATCCCGCTGGCCTGAGCCGTCCCCATCACCGAATGACGGTTGTTCTGCGCGAACACGCGCTCGACGGCGACGACGTGCGGCTCGTGGGCGACGAGCACCTCGCGGATCCCGGCCGCGATCGCCGCCAGACGCTTCTCGATCGGATCGCCCGGCGCCGACCGGGCCACTCCGACGTGCACGAGCGAGGCCGTGCGGTTCGGAGAGACGTCGACGACGCCGATGCCGCAGCGCGTGAGGCCGGGGTCGATGCCGAGGACGCGGAGGGAACGGGACACGGCCCCCACGCTAAGCGCAGGGGCCGTGTCGGAGCAGAGGGCGCGCCCTTACTCGTCGTTCTCGAGCTCGGCCTGCACCTCGGGGGTGAGGTCGAAGTTGGTGAAGACGTTCTGCACGTCGTCGCTGTCCTCGAGCGCGTCGATGAGACGGAAGACCTTGCGGGCGGTGTCGGCGTCGACCTCCACCTTCAGCGAGGGGACGAACTCGACGTCGGCGGAGTCGTACTCGATGCCGGCGTCCTGCAGCGCGCTGCGGACGGTGACCAGGTCGCTCGCCTCGGTGATGACGCCGAAGCCCTCGCCGTGCGGCTCGACCTCCTCGGCGCCGGCCTCGAGCACGGCGAGCATCACGTCGTCCTCGGTGGTGCCCTCGGACGGCACGACGATGACGCCCTTGCGGCTGAAGTTGTAGGCGACGCTGCCCGGGTCCGCCAGGGTGCCGCCGTTACGGCTGAGCGCGGTGCGCACCTCGGCCGCGGCGCGGTTCTTGTTGTCGGTCAGACACTCGATGAGGAACGCGACGCCGTTGGGGCCGTAGCCCTCGTACATGATCGAGGTGTACTCGACCGCGTCGCCGCCGATGCCCGCACCGCGCTTGATGGCACGGTCGATGTTGTCCTTGGGGACCGAGGTCTTCTTCGCCTTCAGCACGGCGTCGAAGAGGGTCGGGTTGCCCTGCAGGTCCGCTCCGCCGAGCTTGGCGGCGACCTCGATGTTCTTGATCAGCTTGGCCCACGACTTGGCGCGGCGGGAGTCGATGACCGCCTTCTTGTGCTTGGTCGTCGCCCATTTGGAGTGTCCGGACATGCTCTCCAGTCTAGAGCGCGGGGGCGCCCGCGCCGCTGCGGACCCGGACCCGGTCGAGGAACCGGGCGTGGAAGCGCGTCTCGCCCGTCGACTCCGGGTGGAACGCCGTGCCCAGCAGCGCGCCCTGTTCGATCGCGACGACCCGCCCGTCGGGGAGGGATGCCAGGGGGGTGGCATCCGGTCCCCACTCCACCACCACGGGGGCGCGGATGAACGCGGCGTGCACCAGCGGAGCGCCGAGGGCGGGGACGTCGAGGTCCGTCTCGAACGACGCCGTCTGGCTGCCGAACGCGTTGCGGGCCACGCGCGCGTCGAGGCCGCCGAAGGTCTGCTGACCCTCGATGCCGCCGTCGATGCGGTCGGCCAGCAGGATCAGCCCCGCGCAGGTGCCGAAGACGGGCAGGCCGTCCGCGATCGCGGCGCACAGGGGCTCGCGCATGCCGAACGCGCGGGCGAGCTTGTCGATGACGCTGGACTCGCCGCCGGGGAGGATGAGCCCGTCCACGCCGGCGAGCTCGTCGGGGCGACGCACCGGACGGGCGTCGGCCCCGAGGCCCTGCAGGACGCGGACGTGCTCGCGCACGTCGCCCTGCAGGGCGAGCACGCCGACCCGGGGCTTACCAGCCACGCTCGGCGAGGCGGTGCGGGGCGGGGAGGTCGGCGACGTTGATGCCGACCATCGCCTCGCCGAGCCCGCGGGAGGCCTCGGCCACGATCTTCGGGTCGTCGTGGAACGTGGTCGCCTTGACGATGGCGGCGGCGCGCTGCGCGGGATTGCCGGACTTGAAGATGCCCGAGCCGACGAAGACGCCGTCCGCGCCGAGCTGCATCATCATCGCGGCGTCCGCGGGCGTGGCCACTCCCCCGGCGGTGAACAGGACGACGGGCAGGGTCCCGGTCTCGGCGATCTCGGCGACGAGCTCGTACGGCGCCTGCAGCTCCTTGGCGGCGACGTACAGCTCGTCCTTCGTCTTGGCGCGGAGGGCGTTGATCTCGCTGCGGATGGTGCGGATGTGCTTCGTGGCCTCCGAGACGTCGCCGGTGCCGGCCTCGCCCTTGGAGCGGATCATCGCCGCGCCCTCGGTGATGCGGCGCAGGGCCTCGCCGAGGTTGGTGGCACCGCAGACGAAGGGGACGGTGAAGTTCCACTTGTCGATGTGGTTGACGTAGTCGGCGGGCGAGAGCACCTCGGACTCGTCGATGTAGTCGACGCCGAGCTCCTGCAGGATCTGCGCCTCGACGAAGTGCCCGATGCGCGCCTTCGCCATGACCGGGATGGAGACGGATGCCACGATGTCGTCGATCAGGTCGGGGTCGCTCATGCGCGCGACGCCGCCCTGGGCGCGGATGTCGGCGGGCACGCGCTCGAGCGCCATCACGGCGACGGCGCCGGCGTCCTCGGCGATGCGGGCCTGCTCGGCGGTGACGACGTCCATGATGACGCCGCCCTTCAGCATCTCGGCGAGGCCGCGCTTGACGCGCGAGGTTCCGGTCGCGGTGTCCGACATGTCGTCTCCGTCCTGACGCTTCGGGGCGTCGATTTATTGGCTTAGGCCAAAAATTACCACGACTCAGGACGTAGGCTGACCGGGAACGGCGACACCGGACGGGAGGGGCATGAGCGTCGACATCGCGGGCCGATCGGCCTCGGAGATCTCCGCCGACCTGCGCGCGCGCATCGAGCGCGGGGAGCTGCGTCCCGGCGACGCCCTGCCGCCGGTGCGGCAGCTGGCCGCCGACCTCGGGGTCAACCGCAACACCGTCGTCGCCGCCTACCGGCAGCTCGCTCAGGCGGGACTCGTCGTCGCCCGCGGGCGCGGCGGCACCCGGGTCGCCGATCCGCGTGCGGTCGCCCAGGAGGGGTACGCCCCCGACACGGTCCTCCGCGACGTCGGCACGGGCAATCCCGATCCGGCGCGCATCCCCGACTACGCCTCCGCGCTCGCCCGTTCGAGCCGGCCCGTCCTGTACGGCGAGCCCGTCGTGGACCCGGACCTGGAGGCCTGGGCCCGCGGCTGGATGACCGACGAGCTGCCGCAGGGGGACGTCCGCATCACCGTGACGAGCGGAGCGAGCGACGCGATCGAGCGCCTGCTCGCGGCCGCGCTGCAGCGCGACGACGCGATCGCGCTGGAGGACCCGTGCTTCCTCTCCGCGATGCACACGGTGCGGACCGGGGGCTACCGCGCGGTGCCGGTGCCGGTGGATGCCGCCGGCATGACCCCCGACGGGCTCCGTGCCGCGCTGGCCGCGGGCGTGCGCGCGGTGATCTGCACGCCCCGGGCGCACAACCCGACGGGGGCGAGCCTCACGGCCGAGCGCGCGGCGGAGCTGCGCACGGTCCTCGCCGACCACCCCTACGTCCTCGTCATCGAGGACGATCACTTCTCGCTCCTCTCGCGCGTGCCGCTGCACTCCGTCATCGGCCCCGGACAGCGCCGGTGGGCGCGCATCCGGTCGGTCTCGAAGTTCCTGGGGCCGGACCTGTGCCTCGCCCTCACCGCCTCCGATGCCGAGACCGCCGACCGCCTCGCGGTGCGGCTGACCCCCGGCACCACGTGGGTCAGCCACATCCTCCAGCGTCTCGCCCTCACGCTCCTCACCGACGAGGGCGTGCGCGACGACATCGCGGACGCGGCCCGCCACTACGCCGCGCGGAACGCCGCCTTCGCACGGCTGCTGGGGGATCGAGGCATCCCGGTCCCCGTCGGGGACGGACTGAATCTGTGGGTGCCGCTGCCGGCTCCGGCGGCCGAGGTCCGCGAGGATCTCATGCGCCGCGGGTGGCTGGTGCGCGGCGGGGAGCACTTCCAGCTCTCGCCCCACCGTCCGGGCGAGCACCTGCGGCTGACGGTCCACGACCTCGACGACGACGCCGCCCGTCAGCTCGCCGACGACATCGCCGCGGCCGTGCGTGCGCGCGGCGGTCGGGACAGGAGTGGGAGGATCGGAGGATGAAGGTCCTCTCGATCCAGTCCGCCGTCGCGTACGGTCACGTCGGCAACTCCGCCGCCGTCTTCCCCCTCCAGCGCATCGGCGTCGAGGTGCTGCCGGTCTACACGGTCACCTTCTCCAACCACACCGGCTACGGCGCGTGGCGGGGACCGCTCATCTCCCCCGAGGACGTCGCCGCGGTCATCGCCGGCATCGAGGACCGCGGTGTGTTCCCCGAGATCGACGTGGTCCTGTCGGGCTACCAGGGCGGCGAGGGCATCGCCGACGTCATCATCGACACGGTCGCGCGGGTGAAGAAGGCGAACCCGGATGCCGTCTACGCGTGCGACCCGGTCATGGGCAACGCCAAATCGGGGTGCTTCGTCGCCCCCGCCATCCCGGACCTGCTCCGTGAGCGCGTCGTGCCGGTGGCCGACATCCTCACGCCGAACCAGTTCGAGCTCGGCTTCCTCACCGGGACCGAGCCGGGGAGCATCGACTCGACGCTCGCGTCGGCCGACCTCGTGCGCGCCCGCGGACCCCGCACCGTGCTGGTGACCAGCGTCGAGCGCCCCGACCGCGAGGCCGACACGATCGAGATGATGGTCGTCGCCGACGCGGGCGCGTGGATCGTCCAGACGCCCCTCATCCCGATGAAGGCGAACGGGTCGGGCGACGTCACCGCGGCCCTGTTCACCGCGCACCTGCAGCGCACGGGCGATCCCGCCGACGCCCTGGCCCGCACGGCGTCCAGCGTCTTCGACCTGCTGTCGAACACGTACGAGGCGGGCTCCCGCGAGCTGCGCCTCATCGAGTCGCAGGAGGCGTACGCGCACCCGCGCCTGCAGTTCCCCGTACGTCAGGTGCGCTGACCCGCGCCTGCCGCCGGCGCTGACTGGGCGCAGAAGTACGCCGGGGAGCCCCCGCGCGCGTACATCTGCGCCACGTCACCGCCACGACGACGAAAACCAGCGCTGACTCGGCGCAAATGCACGCCAGAAGCCCCCGCGCGCGTACATCTGCGCCACGTCACGGCCACGACGACGAAAACCAGCGCTGACGTGGCGCAAATGCACGCCAGAAGCCCCCGCGCGCGTACATCTGCGCCACGTCACGGCCCCCGCAACAGCAGCGGGCCAGGCAGAGGGTCAGGCGGCGCCGGCCCCCGCCGCCCACGCGTCGGCGACCGTGCGGCGGACGTCGCCCAGCAGCTGCGGCAGCGCCTTGGTCTTGGCGATGATGGGGAAGAAGTTCGCGTCCGAGGCCCAGCGCGGCACGATGTGCTGGTGCAGGTGCCCGTCGACGCCGGCACCGGCGATCGCGCCCTGGTTCATGCCCAGGTTGAAGCCGTCGCACCGCGAGACCGCGCGGAGCACGCGCATGCCCTGCTGCGTCAGGTCGCCGATCTCCGCCACCTCCTCGGGGGTCGCCTGGTCGTACGTGGCGATGTGCCGGTACGGGCAGACCAGGAGGTGCCCCGAGTTGTACGGGAACAGGTTGAGCAGCACGTAGGCGGTGCGGCCGCGGGCGACGATCAGGCCGTCCTCGTCGGTCTTGCCCGGTGCGGCGCAGAACGGGCAGTTCTGCTCCATCGGCTCGCGCCCGGCCTGGATGTAGGCCATCCGGTGCGGCGTCCACAGGCGCTGGAACTCGTCCGGGACCCCGGCCAGCTCGCCGGCGGCGACGAGCTCGACGGGCGTGCCGTCGGACGCGGTGCCGGACGCCGTGGCATCCGGGATCCCTCCGCCCGGCGCGTCGGGCGCCTGCGTCACGCGAGGTCCTCCGCCGTGTCGACGAGGGTGCGCGCGCTGATCGCGCCGCGGACGCGGGCGACCGCCTCGGCGACGGGGATGCCGTTGAGCTGCGTGCCGTCGCGGAACCGGAAGGACACGGTGCCGTTCGATCGGTCCTGCTCGCCGGCGATCAGCATGAGCGGGACCTTCTGCGTCGTATGCGTGCGGATCTTCTTCTGCATGCGGTCGTCGCTGTGGTCGACCTCGGCACGGACGCCCCCGGCCTTCAGATCCGCGACGATGTCCTGCAGGTAGTCGCCGTACTCGGCGGCCACGGGGACCGCCACGACCTGGACCGGCGCGAGCCACACCGGGAACGCACCCGCGTAGTGCTCGAGCAGGATCGCGAAGAAGCGCTCGACGGAGCCGAACAGGGCGCGGTGGATCATGACGGGACGGTGCTTCTCGCCGTCGGGACCGGTGTACTCGAGCTCGAAGCGCTCGGGCTGGTTGAAGTCGAGCTGGATGGTCGACATCTGCCACGTGCGGCCGATGGCGTCGCGCGCCTGCACCGAGATCTTCGGGCCGTAGAAGGCGGCCCCGCCCGGGTCGGGCACGAGCTCGAGGCCGGACGCCTCGGCGACCTCGCGGAGCGTCTCGGTCGCCTCGGTCCAGAGGGCGTCATCGCCGATGAACTTCGGGTTGCCCTCCTCCTTCGTCGACAGCTCCAGGTAGAAGTCGTTGAGGCCGTAGTCGCGCAGCGTCTGCAGCACGAAGTCGAGGCTGTGGGTCAGCTCGCCCTTCACCTGGTCGGCGGTGACGTAGATGTGGGTGTCGTCCTGCGTCATGCCGCGCACGCGCGTGAGGCCCGAAAGCGTGCCGCTCTTCTCGTAGCGGTAGACCGACCCGAACTCGCTCAGGCGCAGGGGCAGCTCGCGGTAGCTGCGCCCGCGCGAGCGGAAGATCAGGTTGTGGAACGGGCAGTTCATGGGCTTGAGGTAGTACTCCTGGCCCTCGCGCGAGACGTGCCCGTCGGCGTCCACGACCTCGTCGAGCACCATCGGGGGGTACATGCCGTCGGCGTACCACTGCAGGTGGCCGCTCGTCATGAACAGGTCGCCCTTGGTGATGTGCGGGGTGTTGACGACCTCGTAGCCGCTGGCGAGCAGGCGCTCGCGCATGTACCGCTCGATCTCGTAGCGGATGATGCCGCCCTTGGGGTGGAACACCGACAGCCCCGGGCCGATCTCGTCGGGGAACGAGAAGAGGTCGAGCTCCTTGCCCAGCTTGCGGTGGTCGCGCTTGGCGGCCTCCTCGAGACGGTGCTGGTAGGCGCGCAGCTCGTCCTTGGTGGGCCAGGCGGTGCCGTAGATGCGCTGGAGCTGGGGGTTCTTCTCGCTGCCGCGCCAGTAGGCGCCGGCGATGCGGGTGAGGTCCCACCCGTTGCCGATGAGGCGCGTGCCGGGAACGTGGGGTCCGCGGCACAGGTCCTTCCACGCCGTCTCGCCGTCGCGGGTGACATTGTCGTAGATCGTCAGCTCGCCGGCGCCGACCTCGACCGACGCGCCTTCGGCCGCCTCCGCGGAGCCGCCCTTCAGCCCGATGAGCTCGAGCTTGAACGGCTCGGCGGCCAGCTCGGCCCGCGCCTCGTCGTCGCTGACGACCCGGCGCACGAACCGCTGGTTCTCGCGGACGATGCGCTCCATCTCCTTCTTGATGACCTTGAGGTCGTCGGGGGTGAAGGGCTCGTCGACCTGGAAGTCGTAGTAGAAGCCGTCGGTGACGGGCGGACCGATGCCGAGGTTCGCCTGCGGCTTGACGCGCTGCACCGCCTGCGCGAGGACGTGCGCGGTGGAGTGGCGCAGGATCGACAGGCCGTCGGCGCTGTCGATCGTCACGGCCTCGACATCGTCCTCGGCGGTGACCGTCGTGGCGAGGTCCTTCAGCTCGCCGTTCACGCGCAGCGCGACGACCGATCGATCGGGGAAGAGGGCGAAGCCGTCGGCGGGGAAGGTCTGCTCCGACGGCAGGGCGGCATCAGTCAAGGCGGTCTCCAATAAAGCTCGCTCCCAGGCTACCCGCAGGGTGTGGCGCCGACGGCACGCGGCGTGCCCCATCATGGGACCCGTGACCCTGGCGATCATCGGCGGCGTGCTCTGGCTTCTCGGCATCGTCGCCCTCCTCACCGGAGCCCTGCCCACCGACGACGCCCTCGCCGTCGCGGAGCGCGTGTGGCCCATCCTGCTGTTCGTCGTCGCCGTCACGGTCGTCGCGGAACTGGCATCCAAGGCCGGCCTGTTCGACGTCGTCGCCGCCCGCCTGGCGCGGGTCGCGCGCGGGCGGACGGCGCTGCTGTGGATGCTCGTGGTCGTGCTCGCCGTGGTGGCCACGGCGTTCCTCTCCCTGGACACCACGGCGGTGCTGCTGACGCCGGTCGTCGTCGCGATGGCCGTCGCGCGGAAGATGGACCCGCTGCCGTTCGCCTTCGTCACCGTGGTGCTGGCCAACACGGCGTCGCTCGTCCTGCCGGTGTCGAACCTGACGAACCTGCTCGCCTCCGACGCGCTCGGCGGCGGCCACGACCCGATCGCCTTCCTCGCCCTCCTCGGCCCCTCCGCGCTCATCGCGATCCTCGTGTCGGTCGCCGTGCTGACGGCGGTGTTCCTCCGCCGCCTGCCGCGGACCTACCCCGACGCCCCCGCCCCCGCCGTCGCCGATCCCCTGCTCCTGCGCGTGTCCGGGGTGGTGACCGTGGCCCTCCTGCCGCTGCTCGTCATCGGGCTGGAACCCTGGATGCCGGCGGTCGGCGCCGCGATCGTGCTCGTGGCCGTGTTCGCCTGGCGTGCGCCGCGGGCGCTCGGCATCCGTCTCGTCCCCTGGTCGCTGCTCGTGTTCGCCGGCGGGCTGTTCCTCGCGGTGGGCGCCCTCGAGGCGCTGGGCATCGGACGGGTGACGTCCGTCCTGGCCGGCACCGGCGACGACCTCGTGTCGCTCTGGCAGCTGGCCGGCGCCGGCGCGCTCGCGGCCAACGGCATCAACAATCTGCCGGCCTACCTCGCGCTGGAGTCGGCCGCGGGGTCGCCGGCACGGCTGGCGGCTCTGCTGATCGGGGTGAACGCCGGTCCGATCGTCACGCCCTGGGCGTCGCTGGCGACGCTGCTGTGGCACGACCGCCTCGTCGCGGCGGGCGTCGAAGTGCGCTGGTCGCGGTTCGTGGTGCTCGGCGCGGTGATCGCCCCGCTGATCCTGCTGCTGGGCGTGCTACCCCTCGCCCTCGTCTGACCGGGACGGCGCCGGGGGCCGCGGCGCCCGCAGCCGCTCGCCGGACTCCGGAGTCCGTGCGCGTGTGCGCGCTCACCGGCGCGAATCGGCGCTCACCGGCGCGAATCGGCGCTCACCGGCGCGAATCGGCGCGACGGCAGCGCGAATCTCCGGAGTTGCGCGAGCCCGTTCTTCCGGAGCCGGGCACGGCCGGCCGCGTCACTCGTCGTACGCGCGCCCCCAGGCGCGCCCGGGCTCGACGAGCCAGGCGACGAAGTTCTCGCGGATCGGGTACGGCTCGCCGGTGTAGAGCGTCGAGATGCGGTCGACGACCTCCAGGGCCGCGGCGCCCTCGAGACGCTCCACCGCGGTGCCGCGGACGAACGCCATCGCGAGCGGGTCGTCGGGCTTGGTCACCGAGACGGCCACGCGCGGGTCGCGCTGCAGGTTCCGGTCCTTCAGCGCCCCCGCCTCGGTGAAGAAGGCGAGCCGCTCCCCCTCGACGCCGACCCACACCGGAACGGAGTGGGGCGCCCCGTCCTTCATCAGCGTCGACAGGTGCGCGACGGCGGTGGTCTCGAAGTACGGCTTGGCGGTGGTCCAGTCGCTCATGCGGAGGCCAACGCCGAGACCGCCGCGGTTCTTCCCGCCCCGATCGCCCCACTCCCCCGGAATCGGCTCCCCCGAGGCCGGCTCCCCCTCCCCGATCGCCCGCCGCCCGCGGGCCGGACGCGATACGACGCCCCGTCCGCCGCGAAACACGACTGCTATCCGGTGGTCGTCGTGCGGAAACAGTCGAGGTCTCTACTGGGGGCATGACCAACGAAGCCGTCCACACCGACATCCATCCGGATCGTGTCGCGACCCGGGTCAGTCTCGCTCTGCTCGGCGTCCGCAGCGACGCCCCGGTCCGCCGCTCCGGCGGGGCGGGTCCGAGCGACGACGGTCACTTCGTGATCGACGGCGACGGCGCCGCGATCCCCTTGAATCCGAACAGTCCCTACGTCGTGTCCGCGGCGGGCCGCCTCACCCGGGACGGCGCGGACCTCGGCTTCGACGTCGCGCCGGTCGTCCGGCCCCGCTTCTACGACCTGCAGACGTCCGAGGGCGTCGCGTACGACAAGATCGCCAAGCTGCACGGCAAGAACGTCCTCGCCACGACGGTCGTGCAGACGTGCGTGCGGTACGACGAGAGCGAGCGCTGCCGCTTCTGCGCCATCGAAGCGTCCCTCGACGCGGGCACGACCATCGCGGTCAAGACGCCGGCCATGCTCGCGGAGGTCGCCGAGGCCGCGGTGCGTCTGGACGGGGTCACCCACATGGTGATGACCACCGGCACGTCGAACGGCTGGGACCGCGGCGCGAAGCACCTCGCCCGCTGCGTGCGTGCGGTCAAGGCGGCCGTGCCGCAGCTCGAGATCCAGGTGCAGTGCGAGCCGCCGGCGGACCTCCAGGCCATCACGGACCTGTACGACGCGGGCGCCCGGTCCATCGGCATCCATGTCGAGTCCATGGACGACGAGGTGCGGCGGAGATGGATGCCGGGCAAGTCGCGGGTCGGCCTGGACGAGTACCGCGCCGCCTGGCGCGAGGCGGTGCGGGTGTTCGGCTGGAACCAGGTGTCGACCTATCTCATCGTCGGCATGGGTGAGGAGCCGGATGCCGCCGTCGAAGGCGCCCGCGAGCTCATCGAGATGGGCGTCTACCCCTTCGTCGTCCCGTTCCGCCCGCTGAAGGGCACTCTCGCCACCGACGTGGACCGGGTGCCGGCGCCCCATCGCGCCACGGTGGACCACATCACGACACGGGTCGCGGCGCTGCTGCAGGCGGCGGGCATGCGGGGCGAGGACCAGCGCGCCGGGTGCGCGGCATGCGGGGCGTGCAGCATCCTCAAGACGGCGGGCGCGTGATGTTCGACTTGCCCGTCCTGACGGGGGCGCTCCCGCGGCAGGCGGCGGCGGCGTGGGAGATCCGCGTCGCGGACCCCGGCCAGGTCCGGGCGTACCGGGACCTCCGCCGCGACGTGTTCGTCGCCGAGCAGGGCCTGTTCCCGGACTCGGACCGCGACGACGTCGACGACGATCCGCGGACGATCGTCCTCGTCGCGGTCACGGCGGAGGGCGAGATCCTCGGCGGCGTCCGCCTCGCCCCCGCGACCCCGCGTGACATCGGCTGGTGGACCGGCGGGCGGCTCGTGGTCCGCCGCACGGCACGGCACGCCGGCGGGATCGGCCCGGAGCTGGTCCGCGCCGCCTGCCGGGAGGCGCTGCGACGCGGCGTCCTGCGCTTCGAGGCGACCGTGCAGGTCGCGAACGAGCCGCTGTTCCGCCGCCTCGGATGGGTGCGGTGGGGGGCGGCATCCGTCTCCGGGGTCCCGCACGTGCGCATGCGCTGGCCGATCGACCGGATCGCGGAGCTCGTCGCCGCGACGAAGCTGCCGCTCGGCGACGTGCTCGCCGGACTGCGCGACGACCACCCCGCCGGACTCGGCGGCGACGGCTGGATCGGCGACGACGGCGCCCTCGTCGCCGGGACGGACGTGGTCGTGGCGACCGACGCGATCCTGCCCGCGATGATCGAGAAGGACCCCGAGTGGGCCGGCTGGTGCGGGGTGCTCGTCAACGTCAACGACGTCTCCGCGATGGGCGCGCGGGCGGTGGGACTGATGGATGCCGTCGCGGCACCCACCCCGTCGGCGGTGCGTCGCATCGTCTCGGGGCTGCGCAGCGCGGCCGTGGCCTGGGGCGTGCCGATCCTCGGCGGGCACACGCAGGTGCGCGCGTCGCCGTCGCTCGCGGTCACCGCCATCGGGCGGACCGTCTCCCCCGTCCCCGGCGGCGGAGGGAGGGCGGGACACCCGCTCGGCCTCACCGTCGACCTGCACGGGCGCTGGCGGCGCGGCTTCGAGGGGCGGCAGTGGGACTCGACCTCCTCCCGCACCGGCGAGGAGCTGCGGCACCTCGCGGGGCTCATCCCCGGCCACCGTCCCGCCGCCGCGAAGGACGTCAGCATGGCCGGCATCGTCGGCACCGCCGCGATGCTCGCCGAGGCGTCCGGCACCGGCGCGCGCATCGACGTGGCCGCCGTCCCCGCGCCGGACGGCGTGGCCTTCGGCGACTGGATGACGTGCTTCCCCGGCTTCGGGATGGTGACGGCCGGAGCGCCGCCGCTGGCCTCCCCGCTCGCCGCATCCGCGACGGTTGGCGAGCTGACCACCGCCCCGGGGGTGACCCTGCACTGGCCGGACGGCGTCGAGACCCGGGCGGTCGACGCCGGGGCCACCGGTCTCGGTGCGGCGTAACACGACCTCATTCCGACCGAAACCATTCCGAAACGCCCGGCGCCCACGCTGGGAACAGGGAAACCGATCCACACCCGACTGCTCCACCCCTGCACCACCGACGCGAAGGACATCATCATGACCTCTGACCTCGACGCGCAGATCGCGGAGAACATCGCCGCCTCGCTCAAGGAGATCCCCCACCCGTCGCTGCCGAAGGGCAGCAACATCTACGGCTCCACCAAGCTCTTCCCCGACTTCCAGGCGGAGAACGGCGAGAGCTACTTCACCCTCATCCACGGCATCCCGCACGAGTCCTCGGTGAGCTTCGTCGCGATCCTCCAGGCGACCCGCGCGCTCCGGAAGGGCTTCGAGTCGGCGATCTACCTGTACGGCCCGGGCACCCTCGCGGCCGCCGCGAACCGCGGCTTCCCGACCACGGGCGACGCGGGCTTCCCCGGCGAGCTGAACATGAACAACTCGCTCGAGACGTTCATCAAGGAGGGCGGCACGGTCTACTGCTGCCGCTTCGGACTCGCCCTGCACGGCATCCGCGAGGAGGACATCATCGAGGGCGTCATCCCCGCGCACCCGCTCGACGTGCAGGACGCGGTCATCTACTACGCCCGCAAGGGCGCGATCATCAACTCCGTCTACAACCTCTGAGGTCCGCCGTGTCGATCACCGTCGCCTCCGTCTCGGCCAACTTCACCCGGGACCTGGAGCAGAACTACGCGCTCATCGCCGATCTGGTGGCCGAGGCGCGGGCCGCGGGGGTGTCGTTCCTGGCCTTCCCGGAGGCCGCGATCGGCGGATACCTGTCGTCCCTCGGCAATCACGGCGACACCGTCAAGACGACGACCCGGTCGATGCCGCCGGCCATCCGTCTCGACGGCCCCGAGATCGCCCGGGTGCAGGAGATCGCCGGCGACATGATCCTCACCATCGGCTTCTGCGAGCTCGCCGACGACGGGGAGACGCGGTACAACGCCGCCGTGTGCCTCGACGGCGACACCGTCTACGGCTCGTACCGCAAGGTGCACCAGCCGCTGGGCGAGAACATGTCGTACTCGGCCGGCGACGCCTACGCGGCGTTCGACACCCCCGTCGGGCGGGTCGGGATGCAGATCTGCTACGACAAGGCGTTCCCCGAGGCCGCACGCATGCTCGCCCTCGACGGCGCCGAGATCATCGTCAGCATGTCGGCCTGGCCGGCGGCGCGCACCGCGACCGCGGAGAACCTGCAGGACGATCGCTGGACCTATCGGTTCAACCAGTTCGACATCGCGCGGGCTCTCGACAATCAGGTGTTCTGGATGGCATCCAATCAGTCGGGCACGTTCGGGTCGCTGCGCTACGTCGGCAACGCGAAGGTCGTCGACCCGGGCGGCAACATCCTCGCCACGACACTCCTCGGCACGGGGCTCGCGATCGCCGAGATCGACATCGCGGAGACGTTCCGGGCGATGCGCGGCGGCATGTTCCACCTGCGCGACCGGCGTCCGGACGTCTACGGCCCCGTAACGCGGACCGGCGGCGCCGGGGTCGACGGGTGGCGGGAGCTCGCTCATGCCTGAGATGCGATTCACCGTCGAGTGGCCCGACGGGATGCGGACCTCGCACTACTCGCCGAGCCTCGTCGTTCACGACTTCCTCGTCACCGGCGAGCGCTATCCGGTCGCGGACTTCGTGTCGCGCACGCGGGAGGCGCTCGACATCGCCAGCGAGCGGGTGCGGGCGGCCTACGGGTTCGCGTGCACCTCGGCCGCGGCCTCGCAGGCCGAGATCGCCCGCGCCGCGGACGGCCACGGGACGGGCGAGGTCGTCGTCCTCGCCATGGAGCCTCCGCTCCCGGCGGTGCCCGCGTGATCCCCGTCGAGATCGAGGCGGGCCGGCACTACTCGGCCGTCGTCGTCGGCGGCGGGCAGGCCGGGCTGGCGGTGAGCCGGCACCTCGTCGAGCGCGGGGTCGACCACGTGGTGCTGGAGCGGTCCTCGATCGCCCACGAGTGGCGGGACGGGCGGTGGGACAACTTCACCCTCGTGACGCCGAACTGGCAGTGCCGTCTGCCGGGGTATCCGTACGCCGGGCCCGACCCCGACGGCTTCATGCGGCGCGACGAGGTGTACGCCTGGGTCCGCGGCTACGCCGACACCTTCGACGCCCCCGTGGCCGAGCAGGTGGGCGTGGAGCGGGTGGCGCGGCGCGACGACGGCGCCTTCCTCGTGACCACGACCGCCGGGACCGTCTCGGCCGACGCCGTCGTGTCCGCCACCGGCGGCTACCACGAGCCCCTCGTGCCCGCCTGGGCCGCCGATCTGCCGCCGTCGGTCCGACAGCTGCACTCGCACGAGTACCGCAACGGTGGACAGCTGCCGGGCACGGTCCTCGTCGTGGGGACCGGTCAGTCCGGCACGCAGATCGCGGAGGACCTGCACCTGGAGGGGCGCCGGGTGCACCTCGCCGTGGGCCGGGCGCCCCGCGTCGCCCGCTTCTACCGGGGCCGCGACTGCATGACGTGGCTGGCCGACATGGGGGTCTACGACATCCCCGTCGGGGCGCAGGCCGCCGCCAAGCGCGCGGCGACCAACCACTACGTCACCGGGCGCGACGGCGGGCGCGACATCGACCTGCGCGCGTTCGCCGCGCAGGGCATGGCGCTGCACGGACGTGCCGTCGGGATCACCGGGGGCCGGCTGCACTTCGACGACGCACTCGCCGCGAACCTCGACCACGCCGACGA
The DNA here is from genome assembly GCF_040815675.1 of Microbacterium sp. LMI1-1-1.1. Taxonomy (NCBI): domain Bacteria; kingdom Bacillati; phylum Actinomycetota; class Actinomycetes; order Micrococcales; family Microbacteriaceae; genus Microbacterium; species Microbacterium sp. LMI1-1-1.1. The sequence goes on from NZ_JBFPNN010000001.1 coordinate 873,456, forward strand.
CGTGGCCGCCTCCATCAAGCGCGACATCGACGCGTTCATCGCGCGTGAGGGCATCGACGCGCCGGCCGAGCCGCCCTACCGGCCGGTCTGGGCTCCTCCGCCCGGACCCACCTCGGTCGGCCTGGACGAGATCGACGCCGTCGTGTGGGCGATCGGGTTCCGGCCCGACTGGTCGTGGCTGGGAGACCTGGCGGTGCTGGATGCGCAGCGGCATCCCGTGCACGACCGGGGCGTGACCGCCGAGCCCGGGTTCTTCTTCGTCGGGCTGCCGTGGCTGCACACGTGGGGGTCGGGCCGGTTCCACGCGATCGCCCGGGATGCCGCCCACGTGGCGGCGCAGGTCGACGCGACCGCGTCGGCTCTCGCCGTGCGGTGAGGCGGGGTCCCATTAGCCTGCTGACATGGGATCGGTGACGATGGCCGCCGTCGCGGCCCACTTCGGGCGCGATGTCGAGCGCACGCTGGCCAAGCTCCCCGGGATCGTCGCGGACGCGCGGTCGCGAGGCGTCGACCTGCTCGTGCTGCCGGACGCGACGATCGGCGGCTACCTCCTCGACCTGCACCACCCCGTGGGGGACGGCGACAGCGTTCCGCACTCCGTGGAGATCGACGGACCGGAGGTCGCCGCCATCGTCGCACTCGCCGGCGACATGACGGTGTGCTTCGGCATCGCCGAGCGGGCAGTGGAGGACGGCGGCGAGCGCCGATACAACACGGCGGTGTGCGTCACCGGCTCGGGGGTCCTCGGCACGCACCGCAAGGTGCACCTGCCCCTGGGCGAGGGCGAGGTGTACGAGCCGGGGTCGGCGTTCGAGGCCTTCGACACCCCCGTCGGGCGCCTGGGCATGCTCATCGACTTCGACAAGACCTTCCCGGAGGCGGCGCGGTCGCTCGCCCTGAACGGGGCGGAGATCCTCGCGTGCCTGAGCGCGTGGCCCGCCAGCGTCACCGACCGGTCCGACCGCATCCGCAACGACCGTCAGGCGCACCTGTTCGACCTGTACGACTGCGCGCGGGCCGCGGAGAACCAGGTCTACCTCGTCTCGTCCAACCAGACCGGCGTCCTCGGCGGACTGCGCTTCCTCGGACAGGCCAAGGTCGTCGACCCCGCGGGCGAGATCGTCGCCAAGACGTGGGCGAAGGGCGGTCTGGCCGTCGCCGAGGCCGACGTCGCCGGCGACATCGCCCGTGCCCGCCGCTCGCTGAACCACCTCGCTCAGCGCGTCTCCCCCGCCTACCGCCTGGACGCGCCGGTCTGACGACCCCGCCCCGCCCCGACCGCCGCACACGCAGGGAGGACACCGTTGCATATCGCACTGCTGACCTACTCCACCAAGCCCCGCGGCGGCGTCGTGCACACGCTCGCCCTCGCGGAGGCGCTCGCCGCCCGGGGGAACGACGTCGCGGTGTGGACGCTCGGGCGCGGCGCGGACACCGCCTTCTTCCGCCCGGTGCGGCCGGAGGTGCGGGTGCGGGTCGTCCCGTTCGCGGCGCGGGACGGCGAAGGAGTCGGCGAGCGCATCGAGCGGTCCATCGACGTCATGTCCGCCGCCCTGGACACCGACGCGGACGTGGTCCACGCCCAGGACTGCATCTCCGCCAACGCCGCCCTGCGCCGCGGCATCCCGGTCCTGCGCACCGTCCATCATCTCGACGCCTTCACCACGCCCCAGCTGGTCGCGTGCCACGACCGCGCCGTCCGGGAGCCGGTGGCGCTGCTGAGCGTGTCCGCGGCCGTGTCGGCGGAGGTCGAGGGGCTCTACGGCCTCCGCCCGCACGTGATCCCCAACGGCGTGGACGCCTCGCGCTTCGCGGCGGCGGCGGGACCGGATGCCGCCCCCGCGCGCGACCGCTGGAGGTCCGAGCTCGGCGACTACGTCCTGGCGCTCGGCGGCATCGAGCCGCGCAAGGGCTCGATCGACCTGCTGGAGGGGTTCGCCCGGCTTCGGGCGAGCCATCCGTGTCTGCGGCTCGTGTTCGGCGGAGGGGAGACCCTGTTCGACTACCGCGACTACCGCGCGGCGTTCGACGCCCGCGCCGCCGAGCTGGGGATCGTCCCCACGGTCCTCGGCACCGTGGACGACGACGCGCTGCCCTCGCTCGTCGCGGCTGCGCGGGTGCTCGGGTTCGTCTCCACGAAGGAGGGCTTCGGTCTCGCCGCCATGGAGGCTCTCGCCGCGGGGACGACGGTGGTGGCCCGCGATCTCCCCGTCATCCGGGAGGTGTTCGGCGATGCCGTCCTGTACGCCTCGACGCCCGAGGAGATCGCGTTCCGCATCGGCAGCGCGCTCACGGCATCCGGCGACGTGGATCGCGACGCGGGCCGGCGCCTGGCCCGGGCGCATACGTGGGATGCCGCCGCGCGCGCGCACGAGGCGTTCTACCGCGACGTGATCGGGCAGACCTCCTCCTCGGGCACCGCCGCGCACGCTCCCGCCCGGACGCGGTGATGGCGGCGCCGACGTTCTCCGCGCTGCTGGCCGATCGGGCCCGACGCGCGCCGGAGGAGCCGGTCGTGGTCGACGATCGCGAGACGCTCACCGCCCGCGGGCTCGACACCGCGGCCACGTCCCTGGCTCACACCCTGCGCCGGCGCGGTGTGGGACTCGACGACACCGTCACGATGTCGATGGCGAACAGCGTCGACGTCGTCATCGCCTGCGTCGGCGTCTGGCGCGCCGGAGCGACCCCGCAGCTGCTCGACCCCCGCCTGCGCCGCGAGGAGCGCGCGGCCCTGGAGGGTCTGGACCGTCCCGCCGCGGCGATCGGGGCCGCACCCGTCGACGGCTCGATCCCCTGGCTGCCGAGCGCGCGCGTGGCGCCCGACGCCGGGCCGCTGCCCGATCTGGCCGCATCCTCGTGGAAGGCGGCGACGACGTCCGGTTCCACCGGGAGGCCGAAGATCGTGCGGGCCGCCGCGCCGGCCCGCCTCGACCCGGAGCGCCCCGTGGCCGCGTTCCTCCCCCGGACCGGCACGCAGCTCGTGGCCGGGCCGCTCTGGCACTCCGCGGTGTTCACCTACGCGTTCCGCGGTCTGCTGACCGGACAGCGGCTGGTCGTCATGGACCGCTTCTCATCCGACGACTGGATCGACCGCGTCGAGACCCACCGCGTCACGTGGGGGCTGCTCGTCCCGACGATGATGGCGCGGCTCCTGCGCCTCCCCGAGGCTCAGCGGGACCCGGCGCGCGTGACGAGCCTGCACGCGGTCCTGCACATGGGGGCGCCCTGTCCCCCGGACCTCAAGCGGGCGTTCCTCGCCTGGCTCGGACCCGAACGGGTCGACGAGGTGTACGCCGGGAGCGAATCGAACGGCCTCACCCTCATCGGCGGGGTCGACTGGCTCGCGCATCCCGGCAGCGTCGGCCGTCCCATCGGGGGCACTCGGCTCCGCATCCGCGACGACCGCGGCGACGACGTCCCCACCGGCCGGCCAGGGCGGATCTGGATGCACCGCGGGGACGACGCGGCCTACGCCTATGTCGGCGCGCGCTCCCGGCGGGACGCGGACGGGTGGGACACCCTCGACGACATCGGGCACGTCGACGCGGACGGCTTCCTCTTCGTCCACGACCGCGCCGACGACATCGTCAACCGCGCCGGCACCAAGGTGGCTCCGGCGACGGTCGAGAGCGCCCTGGCATCCCACCCCGACGTGGTGGAGGCGGTGGCGTTCGGGGTGCGCGACGACGACCTCGGGTCCGCGGTGCACGCCGTCGTCCGGCTGACCGACGACCCGGCGCCCCTCCACGACATCCTCGCCTTCGGGCGGTCCCGCCTCGGACCCGTGCCGCTGGACGCCCTGCACGTGACGACGTCACCCCTGCGGAACGACGCCGGCAAAGTCCGGCGGTCCTCCCTCGCCGACGAGTTCGCCCCGCACGCCTGACCCGGTGGCATCCCTTCGATGAACGCTCCCTGCCCCGGGAAACGGGCTCACCCCGCGTTTCCGAGTGCAGCGGGCGTTTCTCAGCGATAGCGCCCGCGCGGCTCAGTCGGCGCGGGAGATGCGGATGATCACGCGGTCGCCGGGACGCCGCTGCAGGCGCCGTACGACGGCCTCGACGCCGAGGATCATCCGGAACTGCAGCCCGTACTTCTTCTTCAGGGCCCGCTCCGCGCGCGGGTCGCCGGTGTGCGGCCCCGCGATCCGGGCGACAGCCGTGAGCTCGGTGGCATCCGGTTCCACCTTCCCCATCCGGCTGCAGGGCCGCAGGGTGACGCGCGGGTCGTTGCGCAGGCGCTTCACCTTGCCCGTGTGACGCTCGCTCGTGACGACGAGCTCGTCGCCGTCGGGGGCGATCCAGACCGGGACCGCGACGAGGTCGCCGTTGCGTCGGTACGTTCCGAGGGAGACGAAGGATGCCGCGGCGATCTCGTCCCAGACCGGGTCGGGGGTGCTCATCCGCTCACGCTAGCGCCCTGCGGGCGCGAGGAGCCGGTGCGGTCGCACGCGTCGTGGGCGAGCGTGAGCAGGTCGGTGAGGACGGTCCCCTGGGCGCCGACGTCCTCGGGATGCCATTGCACGCACCACAGCGGCGCGCTGACGTGCTCCAGCGCCTCGACGGTGCCGTCCTCGGCCCGCGCGGTGACGCGCAGCTCCGCGCCGAGACGGTCGACGGCCTGATGGTGAGCGCTGCGGACGGTGAGCTGCGTCGCGCCGAAGACCCGCGCCATCGCGCTGTCGGGCTCGACGGTGATGCCGTGGTCGACCATGCAGTCGGACACGCTGCCCGGGTTCACGTGCGCGTCGCCCTCGAGGTGCGGCACGAGCGTGCCCCCGAGCGCGACGTTGACGATCTGCATCCCCCGGCAGATGCCCACGACGGGACGGCCGGCGGCGACCGCCGCGCGGATGAGGTCGACCTGCGCCCGGTCGGCCGCGGGGAAGGTCTACCCCACCCGCGGGTCGTCGACGTCGCCGCCGTACAGCGCGGGGTCGACGTCCTCACCGCCCATGACGATCAGCGCGTCCGCGGCGGTCACCCGGTTCGCGCGGTCACCGGCGGGCAGCGACCCGGCGGCGACGCGGTCCACGAGGAACCCGCTGTCCGCGGCGGCTCGCAGCACGCCGGCGGTCAGCTCGTTGAGCTTGTCCTCGTACGCGGGGTCGTCGCGCCCCCCGTCGACCACGTCGAGCACCAGCAGGACCGGGCGTTCCCGGGCGGAGTCGTTCACCCGTTCATCGTGGCACGCCGCGCGCCCTCGCTCTTGCCCGGTAAACGCTCCCCGCCGGTGGAAACGCGGCGGCACGGCGTTTCCCCCAGCTCGAAGCGTTTACACGACGGGATGCCGCTTCGCGCAAGCCCGCCGAACAAACAGAAAACCCCCGGAGGTCCGGGGGTTTCAGGTGGTGCGCGATACTGGGATCGAACCAGTGACCTCTTCCGTGTCAGGGAAGCGCGCTACCGCTGCGCCAATCGCGCCTGTGAAGGCTGTTCTGTTATGAGGCGAGGTGGCGACGGGATTCGAACCCGTGTAAACGGCTTTGCAGGCCGGTGCCTAGCCGCTCGGCCACGCCACCGTGTGTGGTTCGACCCACGTGTCGTGATCCCCGTCGGTTTCCCAGACGGAGACTCCTCCACTCGAGCGGATGACGAGACTCGAACTCGCGACCCTAACCTTGGCAAGGTTATGCGCTACCAACTGCGCTACATCCGCATTTCGTTCCCGGGGCTTGCCCCGAGCACTCGTAAGACATTACCCGATCCTGGCGCATGCGCAAAACGGTGCGCGGCCCGCGCGTGTCTCCCCGGGTGGTTCGAAGCACCGCTCGGCATCCGCTACGATCGATGAGTCCCGTTCGGGACGACGGGCGATTGGCGCAGTTGGTAGCGCGCTTCCTTCACACGGAAGAGGTCATCAGTTCGAGTCTGGTATCGCCCACCACGAAACCCCCCCGGTCGACCGGGGGGTTTTCCTGTTTCCGGGTGCCGTCGGGCAACAGGAAATCCGCGGCGGAGACGCCCCGAGGACGGCGAAGCCCCCGGCGTCACACGAGACGACCGGGGGCTTCGAACGAACCGGGGGCGCACTCCCCCGCCGCGCTCAGGCGGCGGCGGCGAGCTGGACGCGGTGCGCGTCCTCCTGCTGCTGCCACGTGGCGGCGTTCAGCAGCAGACCGGACGACATGGCCGCCTGGTCCGCGAGCTGGCGCAGGTACCCCCCGGAGAGGCGCACCGGCTCGGCGCTCGAGAAGTGGAAGCGCAGGGAGATCGACGGCTGGATCCACAGCGTCGTGCGCGAGTGGGCGGCCGCGGCGTCCGTCCACGTGAGGGTGAACGACTCGCTCCGCCGGAGCTTGGTCGCGAGGACGACCTGCAGGTACTGCAGCAGTCGGTCGTCGATCTCGATCGGCTGGGGGTCGGAACCGTAGAAGAGCTTGCCCATGAGGACTCCTGGCTGTGTGGTGCGCGTGCGGAGGAAGAGAAGGGGGACCGGGTCAGAAGACCAGCGGCGCGAGCACGGCGAGGCCTGCCGCCGAGGTGACGACGGCCGCAACGACGACCGCGGTCGACAGCCGCTGCGCCGTGGCCTCAGCCGGAGACGGAACGAACGTCGACCGGCGCAGGCGCGAGGGCTGGCCCCAGGTGAACACGTTGGTGGTCATTACGGTTTCCTTCCGTCTCGGTCCGGAGACACTCAACCCCGGTGATGATCAACCTAGCATGTATTTAAGGCCGTTAGGTAAAGCACCGAGAAGTATTCTGCGATGATGATCAGCAGGGGAACCTTAGGTGTCTAGTTATAGTGAGAAGGCACCGATGGACATGGGGAGCACACGATGACCGCAGAGACGAGCGAGACCTCGCCGCTGATGGCGGCGCTCATGCTGTTCTGCCGAGAACGAGCCATCGCGGCCGCACAGGCGCGGAAAGAGCTCGAGGTGAACGAGTTGGATGCGAAGGCGATCCTCTACATCGCGACCCATGCCGGCGCCCGCCCCTCCGAGCTCGCCGGCCACCTCCGCGTGACCTCGGCCGGCGTCACGACCATGGTCGAGCGCCTCGTACGCCGCGGCATCCTCCGCCGCGAAGCAGACGAGGCCGATCGCCGCGTCAGCCACATCCACCTGGCCGTGTCCCTCGACGAGGAGCCGTGGTCGCAGCTGACCCGCTTCCACGACGCGTTCCGCGCCGTCGTCTCTCAGCTCGATTCCGAGGTCGAGCGGGAGCTGGCGGTGTTCCTGACGCACGCGACGCTCACCGCCCGCGACGAGATCGACCGCTCCGCGACCGGCGCGACGTCAGCCGCCTGACGCCCGCCGGACCGCACCACGCTCAGGCCGAGGGCACCTCACCGGCGAGCTGCGCCATGTGCTCGACGGACTTGCGCTGCAGGAACGCGCACAGGTCGGCGGCGTTCGCGATCTCGCGGCAGAGGTCGTAGACGTCCTCGGGCGAGAGCTCGGTCACCTCGGGCTGCGCCTCGAACGTCACACGCCAGTCCGGGACGCCGACGGCGATGGGTGCGAGGTACACGGACGTGGTGGCATTCGCGAGCGGGAAGATCACCAGGCCGCTGTCGACGCCGTCCACGGGCTCCTGGTCGGCGACGTAGGCCGTTCCCCCGCCCGCACCGCTCGCGGCGAACTCCTCGAGCCACGACTGCAACAGGTCCTTGCTGCGAAACGGCACTTGGCGCACCCTCCGTTGTCCTCGCGGAAGACGCTCCGCTCAGAAAATCGTACGACAGCGCCGCCCCTTTCCCGACCACGTCCAAGAACCGGCGTCAGCCGGGGAGCGTCAGGCTCGGCGCCACCCGTAACGCGCCGACAGCGCCGCGGCGATCCGGTCGAACCGCTGCCGGTCCAGCGCCGCGGCCTCCCGCCGCATGGCCGCGTCCGGGACGACGTAGACCTGCTCCACGTCGACCCACGACGGACGCCCCTGCGGGTCCCACGCGCCGGCTCCGAGCGCCAGGTAGTCGGCATCCCCGGCGTGCGGCTTGCTCGTCAGGCGCACCGCGAACGAGTGGGCGGCGTCCCGTCGGCCGAGCACGAGCACGGGACGGTCCTTGCCCCGCCCGTCGCGCTCCTCGTAGGGCACCCAGGTCCACACGATCTCGCCGCCGTCCGGCGCCCCGTCCCGCTCGGGGGCGTACGTCAGCGTCAGACCCCGCGGGCCCGGCGGGGCGATCTCGAGGGTGCCGCCCGTGGCATCCCGATTCCGGATGCCGCCCGGCCGCGCGCTCGGAGCGGGCTCGCGGGTCGGCGGCGTCGACGGGCGGAACGCCCCCAGGAGCGCGGACAGCAGGCGTGAGGCGGTTCCCATGTGTTCACCCTAGACAGCCCTGCGCGCACGACGGAGGGGCGCCACGGACGAATCCGTGACGCCCCTCGGGCCGAGGCTGAGATCAGCCGCGGGTGTCGCTGAGGACGTAGCCCTCCTCGCCGTGGACGATGGTGTCGATGCCGGCCACCTCGTCCTCGTTGCGGACGCGGAAGCCGATCGTCTTCTCGATCGCGAAGCCGATGACGTAGGCCAGGACGAAGGAGTAGACGAGCACCGCGAGCGCGGCGATGGCCTGCACGAGCAGCTGCGTGAGCGAGCCGCTGTAGATGAGACCGGTGCCGTTGGCGAAGATGCCCAGGTACAGCGTGCCGAGGAGGCCGCCGACCAGGTGGATGCCGACCACGTCGAGCGAGTCGTCGAAGCCGAGCTTGAACTTCAGCTCGATGGCGAGCGCGCAGACCGCACCGGCGACCAGGCCGAGGACGATGGCCCAGAAGGGGGTCAGCGAGGCGCAGGCCGGGGTGATGGCGACGAGACCGGCGACGGCACCCGAGGCGGCGCCGACCGAGGTGGGCTTGCCGTCCTTGATCTTCTCGACGAGCAGCCAGGCGAGCAGCGCCGCGGCGGGAGCGGCGATCGTGTTGACGAAGGCCAGAGCGGCGGTGCCGTCGGCAGCGAGCTCCGAACCGGCGTTGAAGCCGAACCAGCCGAACCACAGCAGACCGGCGCCCAGGAGGACGAACGGCGGGTTGTGGGGGACGTGAGCGCCCTTCTGGAAGCCGACGCGCTTGCCGAGGACGAGCGCGAGGGCGAGCGCCGCGGCACCGGCGTTGATGTGCACCGCGGTACCGCCCGCGAAGTCGATCGCACCCACCCCGAACACGGTCTGCATGCCGTGGGTGATCCAGCCGCCGTAGGCGAAGGAGCCGTCGTCGGCGAGGCCGAAGTTGAAGACCCAGCTGGCGACGGGGAAGTAGACGACGGTCGCCCACACGGTGGCGAAGATCATCCACGCGCCGAACTTGGCGCGGTCGGCGATGGCGCCGGAGACCAGCGCGACGGTGATGATGGCGAACGTGGCCTGGAAGGCGACGAAGGCCAGCGGCGGGTAGGCCGCGTCCTCAGGCGTCTCGAGCAGGCTGGTCAGCCCGAGAGCGGTGAAGTCGATCGACCAGGGGGCGACGGTGCCCTCGGCGGCCGGGAACGCGATCGCGTAGCCGTACAGCACCCACAGGACGCCGATCAGGCCCATGGCGCCGAAGCTCATCATCATCATGCTGATGACGCTCTTCGCCTTGACCAGACCGCCGTAGAAGAACGCGAGTCCTGGCGTCATGAGCAGCACGAGTGCCGCTGCTATCAGGATGAATGCGGTGTTGCCTTGATCCATCTCGGAGGAAACCTCTCTGCAGGGACGCCGGGAGCGCGTCGGGTCCCCCCAGTGTTGCCGCGCCGGGTTTCCCCGGGCCCCCGCCCGCTGTTTCCGGGATGTTACGAGCGTGCCGCGGAGGTAAACATCGCGTTTCGCACTCCCGAGAGGTGGGAATGAGGTTGCGGGTCAGGAATGGGTGAGCGCGACGAGTCGAGAGACGGCGCGCAGGTACTTCTTGCGATAGCCGCCGCCGAGCATCTCCTCGGCGAACACCGTGTTCAACGGCACGCCCGTGGCGCGGATCGGGATCTGCGCGTCGTACGCCCGGTCCACGAAGGCGACGAGCCGCAGCGCGGCGGACTGGTCGTGCAGGACCTCGACGTCGCGCAGGCCGATGACGTCCAGTCCGTCGATGAGACGGATGAATCGCGAGGGGTGCACGCGGGCCAGGTGGCCGATCACGCCCGAGAACGCGTCGTCGGATGCCACTCCCCCGGTCGCCGCGCCGTCGACGGCGTCGCGGTAGTCCGCGTCGGAGAGGACGCGCGCCTCGCCGTCGATCGCGCGCTGACGGAAGTCGGTGCCGTCGATGCGGATGGTGCGGAAGCTGTCGGACATCGACTGGATCTCGCGCAGGAAGTCCTGCGCGGCGAAGCGCCCCTCGCCGAGAGCGTTGGGCGGCGTGTTCGAGGTGGCGGCGAGCTTGGTCCCGGATGCCACGAGCTCTCCGAGCAGCCGGGTCATGACCATGGTGTCGCCGGGGTCGTCGAGCTCGAACTCGTCGATGCACAGCAGATCCGACCCGCGGAACAGCTCCACCGCCTTGGCGTACCCCAGGATGCCGACGAGCGCCGTGTACTCGATGAACGACCCGAAGTACTTCCGGCGGGCGGGCATCGCGTGGTAGATCGAGGCGAGCAGGTGGGTCTTGCCGACGCCGAACCCGCCGTCGAGGTACACACCGGGCTTGACCGGCGGCGTCTTCTCCGCGCGACGGAAGAAGCCGACCTTCTTCACCGGGGCCGTGGCGCCGCCGGCGAAGGCCTGCAGCAGCTCCTTGGCCTCCTGCTGCGACGGGTACGCCGGGTCGGCGCGGTAGGAGTCGAACGTCGCGCCGTCGAACTGGGGCGGCGGGACGAGCGCGTCGACCATCTCGGCACCCGAGACGGCGGGATCGCGGTCGACGAGGTGAATGAGGCCGGTCGTCGCGGGCGAAGAGGTCATGGCCGTCCTGTGTCGCAGTCTTACGGGAGGGGTGCGTGCACCCACGGGCGGTCCTAGGGTCGTTGGTGCGGTGTCCACCCTACGCCGCGATCACCGCCGCACCGACCGAGGAGCCCTCCGTGACCGTCGAGTTCGACACCACGTCCCCCAAGTTCGCCGCGTACTCCGAGCCCGGCCGGCTCGTGACCGGCGAATGGCTGCAGGAACGACTCGGGACGCCCGGTCTCGTCGTCGTCGAGTCCGACGAGGACGTCCTGCTGTACGAGACCGGCCACATCCCCGGCGCCGTCAAGGTCGACTGGCACACCGAGCTGAACGACCCGGTCGTCCGCGACTACGTCGACGGCGAGGGTTTCGCGAAGCTCCTCAGCCGTAAGGGCATCTCGCGCGACGACACCGTCGTCATCTACGGCGACAAGAACAACTGGTGGGCCGCCTACGCCCTGTGGGTGTTCTCCCTCTTCGGGCACGAGGACGTGCGCCTGCTCGACGGCGGACGCGACAAGTGGATCGCCGAGGGCCGCCCCCTGACGACGGATGCCACGAGCCCCGAGCCGACGGACTACCCCGTCGTCGAGCGCGACGACTCCGTGCTGCGCGCCTATAAAGAGGACGTGCTCGCGCACCTCGGCAACCCGCTGATCGACGTGCGCTCCCCGGAGGAGTACTCGGGCGAGCGGACCTCCGCCCCCGCCTACCCCGAGGAGGGCGCGCTCCGCGCCGGCCACATCCCCACCGCGCAGAGCGTGCCGTGGGCGAAGGCCGTCGCCGAGGACGGCGGCTTCAAGTCGCGCGAGGAGCTCGATGCCATCTACCGCGAGGGCGCGGGTCTGAAGGACGGCGACTCCGTCGTCGCCTACTGCCGGATCGGAGAGCGGTCGAGCCACACCTGGTTCGTGCTCAAGCACCTGCTCGGCTTCGACGACGTGCGCAACTACGACGGGTCCTGGACCGAGTGGGGCAGCGCGGTGCGCGTGCCGATCGTCTCCGGCGCGGAGCCGGGCGAGGTCCCCGGCCGCTGACGGAAGCGGCCCGACGACGACGCCGCTGAGCGAAGCGGCCCTGAGGGCGATCGCGCCGCCGCATCGCGGGCGTGGGAGGATGGCGGAGATGTCCGAGACCGTCCTCCCCGCCCGCCTCGCCGAGATCCGCGAGGAGTTCCTCGAGCTCGACGAACCCGACCGCCTGCAGCTGCTGCTCGAGTTCTCGCAGGAGCTGCCCGAGGTGCCGGCGCAGTACGCCGACCACCCCGAGATGTGCGAGCGCGTGGCCGAGTGCCAGTCCCCCGTCTACATCGTCATCGACGTCGACGACGACGACCGCGTCGCGATGCACGCCACGGCCCCGGCCGAGGCCCCCACCACGCGCGGGTTCGCCAGCATCCTGGCCCAGGGTCTGACGGGGCTCACCGCGGACGAGGTCCTCGCCGTCCCGGACGACTTCCCGCAGAGCATCGGCCTGACCCGCGCGGTCAGCCCGCTCCGGATCGCCGGCATGACCGGCATGCTCATGCGCGCCAAGCGCCAGGTGCGCGCCAAGCGCGGCGCCTGACCGGCGGCATCCGGAGTCAGCCGCCCGCCGGGCGGTCCAGTCCCTGCCCGCGCACCCACGAGCGGATCGCCTCGGACCAGCGGTCCTCGTCGTAGTTCCAGAGCTTCGTGTGGCGCGCGACGGTGAACGTCTCCATCCGCACCAGATCGGGGCGTGCGGCCGCGAGACGGTGCGACGCGTCCGCGGGCACGAACCCGTCGTCGTCGCTGTGCAGGAGCAGGACGGGATGCCGCAGCTCATCGGCCCGCGCGACGACGTCGAGGCGGTCGAAGGGGATGGCTGCGCCGCTGCGCACGAGCGGCACGCCCCAGTCGGACCCGACCATCTGCCGGGCGAGACCGGAGACGAGGGGCGGCAGCTTCAGCAGCCGGGCCTGGTAGTCCAGCACCGTGCGCCAGTCCACGACGGGCGACTCCAGGACGAGACCGGCGATGACGTCGCGATGCGGGGAGTGCAGGTCGGCCTGGAGGGCGATCGCGCCGCCCATCGACCAGCCCATGAGGACGACCCGCCGGGCGCCGTTGCGGCGGGCGTAGGCGATGGCGGCATCCACGTCCCGCCATTCCGTCGCCCCGAGGGCGTACGTGCCCGTCCGGCTCCGCGGGGCCTCCCCGTCGTTCCGGTACGACACGACGAGGCTGGTGATGCCGAGCTCGTGGAACACCGGGACCGCCCGCAGCGTCTCGGCGCGCGTGGTGCCGCGACCGTGCACCTGCACGACCCAGACGTCGCTCTCCCGCTCCGCGGGGAACACCCACGCGGGGCAGGGGCCGCTCGGCGCGCCGATCAGCGCCGTGCGGAAGGGGAGGTGCAGCTGCTCGGGCTCGTCGAAGTACCACCCGCTGAACGCGGCGTCGGGGGCGAGCGAGGCGTCGGCGGGGACGTGCGTGAGGAGCTTGCGCGTGACGGTGGTGTCGTCCGCCCCGACCACCGACCCCACGCGGAGGTAGTCCAGGGTGCCGGTCGTGAAGAGGCCGTATCGCCCCGGCAGCTCGGTGTCGGCGGTGCGTTCCATCCGGACCGTCTGCGCAGCGGCATCCACGGCCACCATCCGGACGTTCGGGATGCGCGCGGCCGGCGTGACGACACGACGGGCCATGCGGAGGGAGATGGCTCCGAGGGCGGTGAGCGTGGACCCGAGCGCGAGGCTCAGCAGGGTCAGGGACACGCCGATGAGCCCGGCCGAAGGGTGCGAGGCGCCGCCCGTCGCGGCGCGCCTGGGAGCGTTCATCGAGGCCTCACTCTAGTCTGCTGCCGTGAATGACCTGCGCCCACCGGAGGCGTCCACTCCCTTCGCCCGGGCGGTGGAGGAGCTGCGAGAGACGATGTTCCGCGACGACCTCGTCGTCCGCGAGATCCCCTCGCCGTCCGGCCTCGCGCCGTTCTCCCTCGCGCTCGCGGGGGACGTGCGCCCCGAGGAGCACGCCACCGACTCCCCGTTCGGCACCGGGCGCTTCATCCTCCTGCACGACCCGGAGGAGCCGGAGCCGTGGGGCGGGGCATGGCGCATCGTCTGCTTCGCGCAGGCGCCGCTCGAGCCCGAGATCGGGATCGACCCGCTGCTGGCGGACGTGGCCTGGTCGTGGCTCGTCGACGCCCTCGACTCGCGGGGTGCCGAGCGCCACTCGGAGTCGGGCACCGCGACGAAGACGCTGTCCACGGGCTTCGGCACCCTCGCGGCCCAGGGGGACGGGTCGCAAATCGAACTTCGCGCGTCATGGTCGCCGCGCGGTCCCTTCCGTCCTCACCTCGAGGCGTGGGCGGAACTCGTCTGCATGCTCGCCGGCCTCCCCCCGGGGTCCGAGGGCGTCGCGGTATTCGGAGCCCGGAGGCCCACGCGTGGTTGAGTACATCGTCATCGAGGACGCCGAGGGTCTCGCCTCCGCGTGCGACGCCCTGGCGGACGGGACCGGCCCCGTCGCCGTCGACGTCGAGCGCGCGTCCGGCTTCCGCTATTCGCAGCGGGCGTACCTCATCCAGGTGTTCCGCCGCGGCGCCGGCGTGTTCCTCTTCGACCCGTCGACCATCGAGGACTTCTCGCCGCTGCAGGCCGCCATCGGCGACGAGGAGTGGGTGTTCCACGCCGCGAGCCAGGATCTCCCCTCCCTCCGGGAGCGCGGCCTCGAGCCGCCGCGCATCTTCGACACCGAGCTGGGCGCGCGCCTGCTCGGTCACGAGCGCGTCGGTCTCGGCGCGGTCGTCGAGGAGACCCTCGGCATCACCCTCGCCAAGGCGCACTCCGCCGCGGACTGGTCGACGCGCCCGCTGCCCGCGTCGTGGCTCGAGTACGCCGGCCTTGACGTCGAGCACCTCGTCGACGTCCGCGACGCCCTCGCCGCGGAGCTGGCCGAACAGGACAAGACGGAGTTCGCGCGTCAGGAGTTCCAGGCCGTGCTCGAGCGGCAGCCCAAGCCTCCGCGCGAGGACCCCTGGCGCCGTCTGAGCGGCCTGCACGCCGTGCGCGGACGTCGCTCGCTGGCCGTCGCCCGCGCCCTCTGGCAGGCGCGCGAGGACTACGCGCGCGATCAGGACATCGCCCCCGGCCGTCTCGTGCCGGACCGGGCCCTCGTGGCCGCCGTCATCGCCGACCCGCAGAGCAAGCAGGCCCTCGCAGGGATCAAGGAGTTCACCGGACGCGCGAGCCGGACGCAGCTCGACCGCTGGTGGAACGCCATCGTCGAAGGACGCCAGTCCGGCGAGCTGCCACCCGACCGCGTGCCGAGCGACACCCTCCCCCCGCCCCGCGCCTGGGTGGACCGCAACCCCGACGCGGACCGCCGCTTGAAGGCGGCGCGCCCCGCCGTCGAGGAGCGCGCGGGGGAGCTCGGCATGCCGACCGAGAACCTTCTGACGCCCGAGATGCTGCGCCGCGTGGCGTGGAACCCGCCCGCGGACATCACGGCGGAGACGGTCGGGGCGGCTCTCGCCGAGCAGGGCGCCCGCCCCTGGCAGATTGAGCAGACCGCACAGGTGATCGCCGATAGCTTTGTAGCTTCCGTCAACGAGCCCGACGACGCCGCGGACCCGGCTTCGTAGGTTCGGACAACCGATTCTTCTCCCCCGACCGCTCTTCCTAGGCTGGTGGCATCCCAACCTTTGGAGGCAGAGTGGCCGAGATGTCGGACGTCTTCTTCGTCGATGGAATGCGCACCCCGTTCGGGCGCGCCGGCGAGAAGGGCATGTACTGGAACACCCGGGCCGACGACCTCGTCGTCAAGGCGATCATCGGGCTCATGGAGCGCAACGGCGACGTGCCGAAGGACCGGATCGACGATGTCGCGATCGCGGCGACGTCCCAGACCGGTGACCAGGGCCTGACCCTCGGTCGCACGGCGGCCATCCTCGCGGGGCTGCCGATGACGGTGCCCGGCCTGGCCATCGAGCGCATGTGCGCCGGCGCGATGACGAGCGTCACCACGATGGGCGCCTCGATCGGGGTCGGGATGTACGACCTCGCCCTCGCGGGCGGCGTCGAGCACATGGGCCGCCACCCCATCGGCGGCAACGTCGACCCCAACCCGCGCTTCGTCGCCGAGAAGCTCGTGGACCCGGGTGCGCTCAACATGGGCGTCACCGCCGAGCGCATCCACGACCGGTTCCCACACCTCACCAAGGAGCGCTCGGACCGGTTCGGCATGGCGAGCCAGCACAAGGTGCAGGCGGCCTACGACGCCGGCAAGCTGCAGCCCGACCTCGTCCCCGTGGCCGTGAAGGACGCCGACGGCGCCTGGGGCCTGGCGACCGAGGACGAGGGCCGCCGCCCCGAGACCACCCTCGAGGGCCTGGCGTCGCTGAAGACCCCGTTCCGTCCCCACGGGCGTGTCACCGCCGGCACGTCGTCGCCGCTGACGGACGGCGCGACGATCAGCCTGCTCGCCGGCGGCGACGCCGTGAAGGAGCTCGGCCTGCGGCCGAAGATGCGGATGGTCTCGTTCGCGTTCGCCGGCGTGCAGCCCGAGATCATGGGCATCGGCCCGATCCCCTCGACCGAGAAGGCGCTGAAGAAGGCCGGTCTCACGATCGACGACATCGGCCTCTTCGAGCTCAACGAGGCTTTCGCCATCCAGGTCATCTCGCTGCTGGACCACTTCGGCATCGCCGACGACGACCCCCGGGTCAACCCGTGGGGCGGCGCGATCGCCGTGGGACACCCGCTCGCGGCATCCGGGGTCCGCCTCATGATCCAGCTCGCCGCCCAGTTCGCCGAGCGACCCGACGTCCGCTACGGGCTCACCGCCATGTGCGTGGGTCTCGGGCAGGGCGGGTCCGTCATCTGGGAGAACCCGTTCTTCGACGGAAAGAAGAAGCGCAAGTGACCGACTACTCCGCCATCGACTTCTCGCCGCTGGAGGCGCTCTCGGACGACGAGGTCGTCACGCACTCCCCCGTCCGCGACGTGCGGCTCCCCTCGGGCAACGTGCTCGCCCTCGTCACGCTCGACAACGGGCGGGACCACACGCGGCCGAACACCCTGGGACCGGCGACCCTCGCCGAGCTCGGACGCACGCTCGAGACGCTGAAGAAGCGGGCCACCGCGGGCGAGATCCACGCGGTCGCCCTCACCGGCAAGCAGTACATCCTGGCCGCCGGCGCCGACCTCTCCGACGTGGCCAAGCTGCCGTCGAAGGACATCGCACGCCTCATCGCCCAGCGCGGGCACCAGGTGCTCGGCTCCCTCTCCGACCTCGGCGTCCCGTCGTTCGCCTTCGTCAACGGCCTCGCCCTCGGCGGCGGCCTCGAGATCGCGCTGAACTCGACCTACCGCACCGTCGACGCCTCGGCCGCGGCGATCGCCCTGCCCGAGGTGTTCCTCGGCATCATCCCCGGCTGGGGCGGCGCCTACCTGCTGCCGAACCTCATCGGCATCGAGAACGCCCTCGAGGTCGTCGTGTCCAACCCGCTCAAGCAGAACCGGATGCTCAAGCCCCAGCAGGCGTTCGACCTCGGGATCATGGATGCCATCTTCCCGGCGGCCTCCTACCTCGAGGACTCGCTGCGGTGGGCCGACGGCGTGCTCACCGGTCGCGTCAAGGTCGAGCGCAAGAACGTGCCCGGCAAGATCGAGCGCCTGACCAAGTGGCCCATCGCCGTGAAGGTCGCGCGGAACATGCTCGAGGCGAAGATCGGCACCGTCCCGCGCTCCCCCTACGTCGCCCTCGACCTCCTCGACAAGGCGAAGAGCGGCTCGAAGGAGGAGGGCTTCGCCCGGGAGGACGAGGCGCTCGCCGACCTGATCACGGGCGACCAGTTCGCGGCATCCATGTACGCCTTCGACCTCGTGCAGAAGCGCGCCAAGCGTCCCGTCGGCGCGCCGGACAAGGCTCTGGCGAAGAAGGTCACGAAGGTCGGCGTCATCGGCGCGGGTCTCATGGCGTCGCAGTTCGCGCTGCTGTTCGTCCGCCGTCTGCGCGTCCCCGTGATCATCACGGACATCGATCAGGCACGGGTCGACAAGGGCGTGGCATCCATCCACGAGGAGATCGGCAAGCTCGAAGGCAAGGGCCGCCTCGATGGCGACACCGCCAACCAGCTCCGTGCGCTCGTGCACGGCACCACCGATCGCACGGAGTTCGCGGACTGCGACTTCGTCATCGAGGCCGTGTTCGAGGAGGTGGGCGTCAAGCAGGAGGTCTTCTCCGCGATCGAGAAGATCGTCGCCGAGGATGCCATCCTCGCCACGAACACGTCGTCGTTGTCGGTCGCCGAGATCGGCACGGCGCTGCAGCGTCCGGAGCGTCTCGTCGGCTTCCACTTCTTCAATCCGGTCGCGGTCATGCCGCTCATCGAGGTCGTGAAGACGGATGCCACCAGCGACGCCGCCCTGTCGACGGCGTTCGTCGTCGCCAAGGGCCTGGGCAAGAACGCCGTGCTGACCGCCGACGCCCCGGGCTTCGTCGTCAACCGCCTGCTGGCGAAGGTGATGGGCGAGGCGGCGCGCGCCGTCTACGAGGGGACGCCCATCGCCACCGTCGAGAAGGCGTTCGCGCCGCTCGGCCTGCCGATGGGACCGTTCCAGCTCATCGACCTCGTCGGATGGAAGGTGGCCGCCCACGTGCAGGACACCATGACGCGCGCCTTCCCCGACCGGTTCTACGCGTCGGAGAACTTCCACGAGCTCGCTGCCCTGCCCGAGGTCGTCGAGAAGGACAAGGGCGGACGCGTCACCGGCTGGACGAAGGCCGCGCAGAAGGTGCTCGTCACCGACTCCTCCCCGGTCGATGCCGACACCATCCTGCGCCGCGTGCAGGACGGCCTCGCCCAGGAGATCCGGATCATGCTCGACGAGGGCGTCGTGCCCGCCGTCGAGGACATCGACCTGTGCCTGATCCTCGGTGCCGGATGGCCGTTCATCGACGGCGGTGCGTCGCCCTACCTCGACCGCGAGGGGGCATCGGAACGCGTCTTCGGCGACACGTTCCACCACCCGCCGATCCGCGGCATCGGGGGCTGAGGCCCCTCCCCACGACAGCGGCGCCGTCCCCGAGGGGGCGGCGCCGCTGTCATGCGTCCCGTTGTCAGGGGCGGGACTTCTCCCACTCGTCGAGCGTCGGGATCGCGCCGGTGGGCGTCTGCCGCGCGACCGGGATGCGGGTGCCGAGCACCTGCGCGACGACGTCGTGCGTGATCTTGCTGGCCGTCAGTCCGGCGTCCTCGAGGATCTGCTCGCGCGTCGCGTGATCGATGAAGGCGTCCGGGATGCCGAGCTCGTCGACGGCCGTGTCCACCCCGGCCTCGCGCAGCACCTGGCGGACGCGCGTGCCGACACCGCCGACGCGGATGCCGTCCTCGATGGTGATGACGAGACGGTGCTCGCGGGCCAGCTCCACGATCGACGGCTGCACGGGGATGGCCCACCGCGGATCGACGACCGTGGCACCGATGCCCTGCGCGCGCAGGCGCTCCGCGACCTCCATCGCCAGGTGCACCATCGGGCCGATGCCGACGAGCAGCACGTCCTCGCTGGAGCCGCGGGACAGGACGTCGACGCCGTCCGGCAGGCGCTCGATCGCCTCGAGGTCGGCCGGCACGTTCCCCTTGGGGTAGCGGATGACGGTGGGGGCGTCCTCGACCGCGGCCGCCTCGCGGAACTCCTCGCGCAGACGGGCGGCGTCGCGCGGGGCGGCGATCCGGATGCCGGGGACCAGCTGCAGCATGGCGAGGTCCCAGATGCCGTGGTGGCTCGGACCGTCGGGCCCTGTGACGCCCGCACGGTCGAGCACGAAGGTCACACCGGCCTTGTGCAGGCCCACGTCCATCAGCACCTGGTCGAACGCACGGTTCATGAAGGTCGCGTAGATCGCGACCACCGGGTGCAGTCCCCCGAAGGCGAGACCCGCCGCCGAGGCGACCGCGTGCTGCTCCGCGATGCCGACGTCGTACACGCGCTCCGGGAAGCGTTCGCTGAAGAGCTGGAGGCCGGTGGGGCGCAGCATCGCCGCGGTCATCGCGATGATGTCCTCGCGCTCGGCGCCGATCTCGACGAGCTCGCGCGCGAACACGTCCGTCCACGCCGTGCCGGTGCCCGACCCGACCGCCTCGCCGGTGATCGGGTCGATCTTGCCGACCGCGTGGAACTGGTCCGCGGTGTCGCTCAGCGCGGGCGCGTAGCCGCTGCCCTTGTCCGTGATTGCGTGGACGATGACCGGCGCGCCGTAGGACTTCGCCAGCTCGAGGGTCTCGAGGAGCGCGTCGAGGTCGTGGCCGTCCACCGGCCCGAGGTACTTGATGTCGAGGTTGCTGTAGAGCGCCTCGTTGTTCGTGAAGCGCGACAGGAAGCCGTGCGTGCCCCCGCGCACGCCGCGGTACACCGCGCGGGCCGCGGGGCCGAGGCTGCGGAAGAGCGTCGCCGAGCCGCGGTGCAGGGTGCGGTACGCATCGTTCGTGCGCACGCGGTTCAAGTAGCGGGCCATGCCGCCGATGGTCGGCGCGTAGGAGCGGCCGTTGTCGTTGACGACGATGACGAGGTTGCGGTCGTTGTCGTCGCTGATGTTGTTCAGCGCCTCCCACGTCATCCCGCCGGTGAGCGCGCCGTCGCCGACGACCGCGACGACGTGCCGGTCGCGGCGTCCGGTACGGCTGAAGGCCCGCGAGATGCCGTCGGCCCAGCTCAGCGAGCTCGAGGCGTGCGAGGACTCGACGACGTCGTGCTCGCTCTCGGAGCGCTGCGGATAGCCCGCGAGGCCGCCGCGGGAGCGCAGATGCGAGAAGTCCTGGCGACCGGTGAGCATCTTGTGCACGTAGGACTGATGCCCGGTGTCGAAGATGATCGGATCGGCGGGCGAGTCGAAGACGCGGTGCAGGGCGATCGTCAGCTCGACGACGCCGAGGTTGGGGCCCAGATGGCCGCCCGTCCGGGCGACGTTCTCGACGAGGAACGTCCGCACCTCGGCGGCGAGCTCGCGCAGCTGATCGGTCGTCAGGGCGTCCAGGTCACGCGGTCCGCGAATGCCGGGTAGCAGAGCCATCGGACTCCTCTCGTGCCGTGCGCGGAGGGGTCCGCGCGGTCTCGATTCTAGTCTTCGGGGCCGTGAGGGGCCCGGCAAGCGCTTGCGCTCGGCCGTCGCGCCCGCTCTCGGAACGAGACGTGCCCCGGGAGCACGAGGCTCCCGGGGCACGCAGCGGATGCCGGTCAGACCAGCGAACGCAGCACGTACTGCAGGATGCCGCCGTTGCGGTAGTAGTCGGCCTCACCGGGGGTGTCGATGCGGACCACGGCGTCGAACGTGACGGTCTGCTTGCCCTCGGGCGAGAACTCGCTCGGCTCGGCCGTGACCTTGACGGTCTTCGGCGTGACGCCCTCGTTGAGCTGCTCGATGCCCTCGATCGAGACGATCTCGGTGCCGTCGAGGCCCAGCGACTTCCAGCTCTCGCCGGCGGGGAACTGCAGCGGGACGACGCCCATGCCGATGAGGTTGGAGCGGTGGATGCGCTCGAAGCTCTCGGTGATGACCGCCTTCACGCCGAGGAGGTTCGTCCCCTTGGCCGCCCAGTCGCGCGACGAGCCGGAGCCGTACTCCTTGCCGCCGAAGATCACCAGCGGGGTGCCCTGCGCCTGGTAGTTCTGGCTCGCGTCGAAGATGTACGACTGCGGGCCGCCCTCACGGGTGAAGTCGCGGGTGTAGCCACCCTCGACGACCGTGCCGTCGTTCACGGCGGCCGTGAGCTCGTTCTTCAGGCGGATGTTGGCGAACGTGCCGCGGATCATGACCTCGTGGTTGCCACGGCGGGAGCCGTAGGAGTTGAAGTCCTTCTGCGCGACGCCGTGCTCCGTGAGGTACTGGGCGGCGGGGGTGCCGGCCTTGATGTTGCCCGCGGGGCTGATGTGGTCGGTCGTCACCGAGTCGCCGAGCGTGGCCATGACGCGGGCGCCGGTGATGTCGCGGACCGCGTCCGGCTGCATGGTCATGCCGTCGAAGTAGGGCGCCTTGCGCACGTACGTCGAGTCGGCATCCCATTCGAAGACCGGACCGGTCGGGGTCGGCAGGGTCTTCCAGCGCTCGTCGCCCTCGAAGACGGTGGCGTACTGCTGGATGAACTGCTCGCGCGAGATCGACGCGTCGATGATGGTCTGCACCTGGTCGGGAGCGGGCCAGATGTCCTTGAGGAACACGTCCTCGCCGTTCTGGTCCTTGCCCAGGGCGTCGGTCTCGAAGTCGAAGTTCATCGAGCCGGCGAGAGCGTAAGCGACCACCAGCGGCGGGGAGGCCAGGTAGTTCATCTTCACGTCGGGGCTGATGCGTCCCTCGAAGTTGCGGTTGCCCGACAGGACGGCCGTGACGGCGAGGTCGTTCTCGTTGATGGCCTCGGAGACCTCCTCGATGAGCGGTCCGGAGTTGCCGATGCAGATCGTGCAGCCGTAGCCGACGGTGTAGAAGTCGAGGCCCTCGAGCGCCTTGTCGAGGCCGGACTTCTCGTAATAGTCGGTGACGACCTTCGAGCCGGGGCCGAGCGTCGTCTTGACCCACGGCTTGCGCTTGAGGCCCTTGTCGACGGCGTTCTTGGCGAGCAGGCCCGCCGCGATCATGACCGAGGGGTTCGAGGTGTTCGTGCACGACGTGATCGCCGCGAGCGTGACGGCGCCGTTGTCGAGCAGGTACGACTGACCCTCCGGCGTGGTGACGCGGACCGGCTTCGAGGCGTTGACCGGGTGGCCGGAGGAGATCAGCACCTCGTGCTCGGTCAGCTCCTCGCCCTCCTCCTCGCCCGGGACGGCGCCCGGGTCGGAGGCGGGGAAGGTGCCGTCGACCTCGAGGTCGACGATGGAGTCCGAGGTGGTGACCGCGGCGTAGTTCAGAATGTCCTTCTCGAACTGCGACTTGGCCTCGGACAGCAGGATGCGGTCCTGCGGACGCTTCGGCCCGGCGATCGAGGGGACCACGGTGCTCAGGTCGAGCTCCATGTACTCGCTGAACACGAGCTCGCGGGACGGGTCGTGCCAGAGCTTCTGCTCCTTGGCGTACGCCTCGACCAGGGCGACGGTCTGCTCGTCGCGGCCCGTGAGGCGCAGGTAGTCGAGCGTGACGTCGTCGATGGGGAACATCGCGGCGGTGGAGCCGAACTCGGGGCTCATGTTGCCGATGGTGGCGCGGTTGGCCAGCGGCACGGACGCGACGCCCTCGCCGTAGAACTCGACGAACTTGCCGACGACGCCGTGCTTGCGCAGCATGTCGGTGATCGTCAGGACGACGTCCGTCGCGGTGACGCCCGCGGGGATCTCGCCGCTGAGCTTGAAGCCGACGACGCGCGGGATGAGCATCGACACGGGCTGGCCGAGCATGGCGGCCTCGGCCTCGATGCCGCCGACGCCCCATCCGAGGACGCCGAGGCCGTTGACCATCGTCGTGTGCGAGTCGGTGCCGACGCAGGTGTCGGGGTAGGCGCGCAGGACGCCGTCAACGGTGCGGTCGTAGACGACCTTGGCCAGGTGCTCGATGTTGACCTGGTGGACGATGCCGGTCCCCGGCGGGACGACCTTGAAGTCGTCGAACGCCGTCTGGCCCCAGCGCAGGAACTGGTACCGCTCGCCGTTGCGCTCGTA
Organism: Microbacterium sp. LMI1-1-1.1; assembly: GCF_040815675.1. Lineage (NCBI taxonomy): Bacteria > Bacillati > Actinomycetota > Actinomycetes > Micrococcales > Microbacteriaceae > Microbacterium > Microbacterium sp. LMI1-1-1.1. Next base: position 896,875 of record NZ_JBFPNN010000001.1, read on the forward strand.
CTCGATCTCGACGTTGCGCTCGAGCGCGTTCTCGCTGCCGAAGAGGTCGGCGATGACCGAGTGGTCGATGACCATCTCGGCCGGCGAGAGCGGGTTGATCTTGTTCGGGTCGCCGCCCAGGGCGGTCACGGCCTCGCGCATGGTCGCGAGGTCGACGATGCAGGGCACACCGGTGAAGTCCTGCATCACGACGCGCGCGGGCGTGAACTGGATCTCGGTGTCGGGATCGGCCGTCGGCACCCACGAGCCGAGCGCCTGGATCTGCTCCTTGGTGACGTTGGCACCGTCCTCGGTGCGGAGCAGGTTCTCCAGCAGCACCTTGAGACTGAAGGGGAGCTTCTCGTATCCGGCGACCGTGTCGATGCGGAAGATCTCGTAGTCGGTGCTGCCGACCGTCAGGGTGCTCTTCGCACCGAAGCTGTCAACCGTGGACACGTTCGTCTCCTTCGTCGGCGATTGCGCAGGCGTCGGCCCGCCGCATCCCATCTTCCCCGCGCTGAGCGGTCGATGCCAGGAAGGCCGACCTAACCGCGGAGGGACGGGTTTTTATCTTGATATCAAGATAAATATATCAGGACTTCGGCCGAGGGGAGAGAGCCCGGACGGCGAGCCAGGTGACCGCGAGCATCGGCGCGAAGAGGGGAAGGCCCATCACGATCTTCAGCGTGCCGAGCGCGGTGACGTCGCCCGCGAAGTACAGCGGCAGCTGCACGGCGAGCCGCGCGGCGAACAGTCCGGCCCACGCGATCGAGAGCCAGGTGTAGACGCGTCGCTTGCGCCGGTCCGCGCGCCACGCGGTGCCCTCCCCCAGCAGGTAGCCCGCGGCGAGACCGATGAGCGGCCAGCCGATGAGGGCGGAGACGAGGAAGGCGGTGCCGTACGCGCCGTTGGTGAAGAAGCCGAAGACGAAGTTGTCCTGACCGCGGCCGGTCACCAGGGCCAGCACCGCCGCGCCGACGGTGGCGAGCAGACCGCCGATCGCCGCGCTCGGCGGCGACTTCGCGACCAGGCGGGCCACCGTGAAGACGACGGCGATCCCGACCGACACCCCCAGGCTCAGCAGGAGGTTCCCCTGACGGGTCTCCGGATCGACGGTGACGGTGAAGAGGACGACGAACGCCAGCGAGGGCAGGACGGACTCCAGGATGCCGCGCCACCCGCCCATCGCCGCCCACACGGCCGCGCCGGTGCTGGTGTGCTTCGACGGGTCCAGGCCCGCGCGTCGCGCCGCGCTGCCGAGGGCGGCGCTCATGCTGTCGGCCGCGGAGGGCGGGTCCAGCGGGACGCGGTCGTCGTCGTCGCGGGAGGGGGTCCGGGCGGCCTCGTCGCTCATGCGGTGGCGGGGCTCTGCGGCATCCGGAGCGGGATGAGGTCGCGCGGGGGCATGGGCGAGCCGCCCCGCACCACGACGATGGAGCGGAAGAGGTCCTCGACAGCCGCCGCGGCCTCGACGTCGGACGTCGCTGCGCCGCCGATGACGCCGCGCAGGAACCAGCGCGGACCGTCCACGCCGACGAAGCGCGCGAGACGCTTCGCGGCGCCCTCGGCACCGGCCATCACGGGCACCTCGGCGAGCAGTTCGGGGCCGAGGGGGCCCTCGCGTTCCTCGACACGGCCGCCCTGCTGCTTGACCTGCTGGCGGATCTGGTCGCGGGTCTCCTCCCACAGGCCGCTCGTGCGCGGCGCCGCGAAGGGCTGCACCTGGAGGGTGGAGTCGGCGTAGTCGAGTCCGACGGCGACGATGCGCTTGGTCTGCTCCTCCACCTCGAGGCGCAGGTTCAGCCCCTCGCGCGGCAGGATCTTGATGCCGCCGAGGTCGATGTAGGGACGGACCGCGTTGGCCTCGGCCTCGTCGAACGGGCCGACGCTCTCGCGATCGGCGGGCGCGCTCTTGGCGGGCAGGGGTGAGACGTCGCTCATCGGGTGCTCCCTTGCAGGTTCTGGTAGCCGCTCGACCCGAAGCCGCCCTCGCCGCGGACGCTCTCGGGAAGCTCGTCGACGGGGACGAAGCGGACGGGCGGGACGGGCAGGACGATCAGCTGAGCGATACGGTCGCCGACGGCGACGTCGTAGGGCTCGTCGAGATCCGTGTTCAGCAAGGCGACCTTGATCTCGCCGCGGTAGCCGGCGTCGACGGTGCCCGGCGCGTTGACCACGGTGATCCCGTGCTTGGCGGCGAGGCCGCTGCGCGGAACGACGAAGGCGAGGTGCCCGTCGGGCAGCGCGATGCGCACGCCCGTTCCGACGAGCGCTCGACGACCCGGCTCGAGGCGGACGGCCTCCGCGGCGACGAGATCCGCGCCGGCGTCACCCGGGTGGGCGAAGACCGGGACCTCGGATGCGACAATGGGGACATCCACCGTTTCGGTCACCCCACGAGGGTAATGCAGAAGAGGGGGTGCGGCATCCGCACCGGATCCGACTACCGCGAGCGGCTGAGCCCGTCGCTCTGGGCTCTCGTGGCCGCCGCCCTGTGCGGGCCGATGGCCGCGCTCGTCTTCTCCCCGCTCGACACCACGGTGGCCCTCGTCATCGGGCTCATCGTGGCCGTGGCCATCGTGGCCGCGCTCGTGGCGCTCTCCCCCGTCGTCGAGGTGCGGGACGGGGAGCTCCGCGCCGGACGGGCGCACATTGCCGTCGACCTTCTCGGCGAACCCGTCGGCGTCGTCGCGGACGAGGCTCGAACGGCCCGCGGGAGTGGTCTCGACCGGCGGGCCTGGCATGTGATCCGTGGCGGGATCGACGGGATCGTCACGGTGCCCGTGACCGATCCCGAGGATCCGACGCCGTCGTGGGTCGTCTCGACCCGGACGCCGGATCGCCTGATCGCGGCGATCCAGCGGGCTCAGGTCAGGCTGCGCACTCCACGCAGATGAAGCCGGGGCCGTCCTCGTGGTCGATCTGCGAGCGGTGCTTCACGAGGAAGCAGTTCATGCAGGTGAACTCGTCCTCCTGCGGGGGGAGCACGACGACGTCGAGCTCGATGTCGGAGAGGTCGGCACCGGGGAGCTCGAAGCCGGAGGGGTTGTCGGCATCCTCGTTGTCGATCGACCCCGACGTCTTGTCGGGCACGCGCTCCTTGAGGGCCTCGATCGACTCGCTGTCGTCCTCGGTCTTGCGCGGTGCGTCGTAATCGGTGGCCATGCGTGCGGGTCTCTACTTCCGGTTTTCTTGGTGCCTCTGCCCGATCGGGCGGCGATAGTTTGCATGACCCCTCGGTCGAAAGCAAATGCGGTCGACGGGCCTTGCATATCGGGCGAGGCGTGAAACTCGCGGCGCGCCCGCGATATTCCCGAATCCGCCGGAACACCGTGACAGCATGGGCGCTGACCGCAGATCGGAGGGGTGTTTCGCATGGAACAGCTCAAAGTCATCGGAACCGAGGATGACGTCCTCGTCGTCGCGACCGAATCGGGCGAGAGATTCGCCCTCGCGCTGGACGAGGTGCTGCGCGCGGAGGCGCGCCGGTCGCGCCGCGACCGCGACACCGACGACGGTGCTCCCCGGCCGAGCCCGCGGGAGATCCAGGCGCACATCCGCGCCGGTCTCTCGGCGCGCGAGGTCGCGACGCTGCTGAACGCACGGATCGAGGACGTCGAGCGCTTCGAGCGTCCCGTCCTGGCCGAGCGCGAGCACGTCGTGGGTCAGGCGCTGGCGGTCCCCGTCCTCCTCGGCGGGGCGCTCGAGCACGACGCCCCCATCACGTTCGGCGCGGCCGTGCGGGCCAAGCTCGCCGAGGCCGGCGCCTCCGCGGAGCGGTGGACCAGCTGGAAGGACGCCAACGGCTGGATGGTCAAGCTGGAGTTCACCGCGAACGGCATCGACCACGACGCTCGCTGGAGCTTCGACCCCCGCCGCAGCAACCTGTCGCCCCAGAACGCGGACGCCATCCAGCTCTCCCGTCAGGGATCCCTGCCCGAAGGGCTGATCCCGCGCCTGCGCGCCCTCGACACGCCCCTGCCCAAGGACGACAGCCGCTTCGACAGCGGCGCTTTCGGGCCGCGCAAGCTCGAGATCGACGACGAGCAGTCGACGGAGCCCGTCGGTCCCGCGCCCGCCGCGGTGCAGGCGGCCGCCATCAAGCGGGCACCCGACGCCCCCGTGACCTCGGCGGAGACCGCCGACCTGCTCGAGGCGCTGCGGCGCCGCCGCGGACAGCGGGAGCCGCTGCCCGGCATGACCGAGCAGGAGGGCGCGCCGCGCACGGGCGCCGCGCCCGTGGCCCTGTTCGACGCCGTCGCGGTCGAGCCCGAGCACCGCGAGGACGACGTCGAGACCACGGCGTCGACGGATCGTCCGGCGCCCGCAGAGACGGGGCGCCGCCCCAAGGGCCGCCCGTCGATGCCCTCCTGGGACGAGATCGTCTTCGGCGCGCGCAGCGACGAGAGCTGACGCGGGTCTCCTCCAACGCCGTCCGGGCCGCGTCAGCCCGCCGGCGACTCAGGCGAACGCGCCCAGGCGCAGCAGCGGGACGGTCCGCTCCTCGTCCGTGAGCGAGCCGTGCTGCCCCACCATCCGCTGGGGGCGCTTGTCGCGCTCCCGGTCGTCGTAATAGGCGAAGCGACCGCGCGCCGCCACGAGGACGTCGCCGATCCGGGCGCACACCTCGTCGTCGACCGCGCCGAACACGCCCGCGGCGATGGCCTCGTCGCGGCTCATGACCCAGGCCCGGGCGGCCTCGCGGTCGCGCCAGACGTCGAGGACGTCATCCGCGCGACCGGGCTCGGCGTACAGGTGCAGCATGCGCGGCTCGCCGCCGATGAGGGCGACGCCGTCGACGCGCGGGTCGTCCTCGCTGAGGAGCACGTGCTTGTGCGCGGGCACGTCGACCATGCCGTGATCCGCGGTGACCAGGACGCCGGTGCCCGGGTCGAGAGCGGCATCCAGGATCCGGGCGGCCCCGTCGACGCGCTCGAGCGCGTCCGTCCAGGGGTCGGACTCCCAGCCGTGCTTGTGACCGGCGCTGTCGAGGTCGGGGGCGTACAGGTAGATGAGGGCTCCGGGATGCCGCCCGGCGAGATCGGCCGCGATGCGGACGCGTTCCTCCAGGTCGCTCGAGGCCAGGAACTCGGCGCCGCGGAGAGTGGCGGCGGTGAAGCCTGTCCCCGTGTACTCCGGACGCGAGACGACGAAGCACGGGCGTCCCGCCGCGGCCTCGCTCTCCATGAGGGGGCGTCGGCGCTGCCAGGTGAGGGGGTCCAGGCCGTCGGTCTCCCAGCCGTGCAGCTGATTGGAGGCGATATCCGTGCCGGGGATCCGCGCGCGGTAGCCGACGATGCCGTGCCCGCCCGGCTCGGCGCCGGTGAGGAGGCTGCTGAGGGCCGCCGCGGTCGTCGACGGGAACACGGTGCGGACCACGTCGCGGCGGCCGCCCAGAGACCCCAGGAAGCGCGCATGACCGCGACGTGCGGCGAGGTTGTGGGCGCCGAGCCCGTCGACGACGAAGACGATCGCGCTGCGCGCGGGGGCGAACCAGTCGCCCTCCCCGTTCAGCGACGCGATCGTCTGGGTGAGAACGCCGGTGAGGCTCCGGGAGCGGGGCGGGTCGGCCGGTAGGCTGAGGGACATCGGGGCCAGTCTCCCACACGACTCGCGGCCGCCCTGTCGGCCCTCGCGACCCGACGCCGCTCTATCCGAGGCCTGAACTATGCCCGATTCCCGTTCCTCCTCCCCTGTCGCCGAGCGCATCGAGGACGTCGATGTCTCCACCGAGATGCAGGGGTCGTTCCTGGAGTACGCCTACTCCGTCATCTACTCGCGCGCGCTCCCCGACGCGCGCGACGGGCTCAAGCCGGTTCAGCGCCGCATCCTCTACCAGATGGCCGAGATGGGTCTGCGTCCCGACCGCGGCCACGTGAAGAGCGCCCGCGTCGTCGGCGAGGTGATGGGAAAGCTCCACCCCCACGGCGACGCCCCCATCTACGACGCCCTCGTCCGCCTCGCCCAGCACTTCTCCCTGCGCGTGCCGCTCGTCGACGGGCACGGCAACTTCGGCTCCCTCGACGACGGCCCCGCCGCCCCCCGCTACACGGAGGCGCGTCTGGCCCCGCCCGCGCTGGCGCTGACCGAGAACCTCGACGAGGACGTCGTCGACTTCATCCCGAACTACGACGGCCAGTTCCAGCAGCCCGACGTCCTCCCCGCGGCGTTCCCGAACCTCCTCGTCAACGGCGCCACCGGCATCGCCGTCGGCATGGCGACGAACATGGCCCCGCACAACCTCGTGGAGGTGGTGGCGGCCGCGACCCATCTGCTGCGGCATCCCGAGGCCTCCGTCGAGGAGCTCATGGAGTTCGTCCCGGGCCCCGATCTGCCCTCCGGCGGGATCATCGTGGGCCTCGACGGCATCAAGGACGCGTACACCAACGGCCGCGGCAGCTTCCGCACGCGGGCGAAGGCGTCGATCGAGTCCCTCGGCCCGCGCCGTACCGGCATCGTCATCACCGAGCTGCCCTACCTCGTCGGTCCGGAGCGCGTGATCGAGAAGATCAAGGACGCGGTGCAGGCCAAGAAGCTGACCGGCATCGCCGACGTCACCGACCTGACCGACCGCAACAACGGGCTGCGCCTGGTGATCGGCATCAAGACCGGCTTCGACCCGAAGGCCGTCCTCGAGCACCTGTACCGCCTGACCCCGCTCGAGGACTCGTTCGGCATGAACAACGTCGCCCTCGTCGACGGTCAGCCGCAGACCCTCGGCCTGAAGGAGATGCTGCGGGTCTACCTCGACCACCGCATCCGCGTGGTCACGCGTCGCAGCGAGTTCCGCCTCGCGCGCAAGCGGGAGCGCCTGCACCTCGTCGAGGGACTCCTCATCGCGATCCTCGACATCGACGAGGTCATCCAGGTCATCCGCTCCTCCGACGACGGCGACGAGGCGCGCACGCGGCTGCAGGAGGTGTTCGACCTCTCGCACCCGCAGGCCGAGTACATCCTCGAGCTGCGCCTGCGCCGCCTGACGAAGTTCTCACGCATCGAGCTCGAGGCCGAGCGCGACCGACTGCAGGCCGAGATCGACGAGCTCGTCCGCCTGCTCGGCGACGACCTGCTGCTGCGCGACCAGGTCGCCCGGGAGCTGCAGGCCGCCGCGGACGCCTACGGCACCCCGCGGCGCACGATGCTCCTGAACGGCGGACCCGTGCAGCCGCGCTCGGCGAAGGCCGCGGCCGCCGCGGACCTGCAGATCGCGGACGCCCCGTGCCGTGTCTTCCTGTCGGCGACGGGCCGGATGATCCGCGCGGAGCTCTCCGCCGACGCTCCGGGGGGCGGGGTCGTCCCGCCGACCCGGCGCTCGAAGCACGACGCGGTGCGCTCGTCCGTGGACACGACCACCCGCGGCGACATCGGCGCGGTCACCTCCGCCGGACGCCTCGTCCGCTTCTCCCCCGTCGACCTGCCGTCGGTGCCGGGCAACTCCGTGCAGCTGGCCGCGGGCACCCGGGTCGAGCAGTACCTCCCCCTGGCCAAGGGCGAACAGGTCGTCGCCCTGGTCCCGCTGACGGACGGGCCGCCCATCGCCCTCGGCACCGCCCAGGGCGTGGTCAAGCGCGTCGCGGCGAGCGAGCTGGGGACGAAGCCCGACATCGAGATCATCGCGCTGCGCAACGGCGACCGCGTGGTCGGCGCCGCGCCGGCCTCCGACGGGGCCGAGCTCGTGTTCGTCGCCGCCGACGCCCAGCTGCTGCGGTTCGACGCCTCCTCGGTCCGGCCGCAGGGACGGTCGGCGGGCGGCATGGCCGGCATCCGTCTCGCCGACGACGTGGAAGTCATCTCGTTCTCGGTCGTCGGAGCGTCGGCGTTCGACGCCGTCGTCGTGACCATCGCCGGCAGCAGCAGCGCCCTGCCGGGCACCGACGCGGGCAGCGCCAAGGTGTCGGCGTTCAGCGAGTTCCCCGCCAAGGGGCGGGCCACGGGCGGGGTGCGCGCGCAGCGCCTGCTGCGCGGCGAGGACGCGCTCGTGCTGGCCTGGGTCGGAACCGACCCGCGCGCGGTGGGTCCGGACGGCGCGGCGCGCACACTCCCCGACGCCGGCGCGAAGAGGGATGCCTCGGGTCAGCCGCTCGATGCGGTCGTCGCCGCGGTGGGCACGACCGTCCGCTGACCCCGCGCCACCCACTCCCGCGCTGACTGAGCTTCTGCGCTGACTGGGCGCAGATGTACACGACACAGCCGTGTCGACGTGCATCTGCGCCCAGTCAGCGCTCGGCGACAGGCCAACCCGGGGGCTCGGGTCAGACGTCGATGCGCTCGCGCGACAGACGGTCGCTGGAGTCCACGATGAACTCCCGGCGCGGGGCGACGTCGCTGCCCATGAGCAGGTCGAACACCTGGGCCGCGGACTCGATGTCCTTCACCTGCACGCGGCGGAGGGTGCGGCCGGCCCGGTCCATCGTGGTGGTCGCGAGCTGGTCGGCATCCATCTCGCCGAGGCCCTTGTAGCGCTGGACCGGCTCCTGCCAGCGCTTGTTCGACCGCTTGAGCCGGGTGAGCAGGGCGTGCAGCTCCTGCTCGCTGTACGTGTAGATGGTCTCGTTGGGCTTCGACCCCGGGTTCATGACGATCACGCGGTGCAGCGGCGGAACGGCGGCGAACACGCGACCCGCCTCGACCAGCGGGCGCATGTAGCGGAAGAACAGCGTCAGCAGCAGCGTCCGGATGTGCGCCCCGTCGACGTCGGCATCGCTCATCAGGATGATCTTGCCGTAGCGCGCGGCGTCGAGGTCGAACGAGCGCCCCGACCCGGCGCCGATCACCTGGATGATCGACGCGCATTCGGCATTCGACAGCATGTCGCTGATCGACGCTTTCTGCGTGTTGAGGATCTTTCCGCGAATGGGCAGCAGCGCCTGATATTCGCTGTTGCGAGCGTCTTTGGCGGTACCCAGCGCGGAATTGCCCTCCACGATGAACAGCTCGGAGTCGGCCACGTCGTTGGACCGGCAGTCGACGAGCTTCGACGGCAGCGAGGACGACTCCAGCGCGTTCTTGCGACGCTGCGTCTCTTTGTGAGTGCGCGCCGAGATGCGCGCCTTCATCTCCGACACGACCTTCTCGAGCAGCAGCGACGTCTGCGCCTTGTCGTCGCGCTTGGGCGACGAGAAGCGCGCCGCGAGCTCGGAGGAGACGACGGATGCCACGATCTGGCGCACCGCGGGGGTGCCGAGCACCTCCTTGGTCTGTCCCTCGAACTGCGGCTCCGGCAGACGGACGGTCAGCACCGCGGTGAGCCCGGCGAGGATGTCGTCCTTCTCGATCTTGTCGTTGCCGACTTTCAGCTTGCGGGCGTTCTGCTCGATCTGGCTGCGCAGCACCTTCATCAGGCCCTGCTCGAAGCCCTGCTGGTGCGTGCCGCCCTTCGGCGTGGCGATGATGTTGACGAACGACCGCGACGATGTCTCGTAACCCGTGCCCCAGCGCACCGCGACATCGACCTCGCACTCGCGCTTCACCTCGGTGGGGACCATCGCCCCGTTGGGCTGCAGCACCGGGACGGTCTCGGTGAACGAGCCGGTGCCGGTCAGACGCCAGGTGTCGGTGATCGCGGCATCCGGAGCCAGGAAGCCGGCGAACTCCGAGATGCCGCCGTCGAAGCGGTAGCTCGTCTCGACCGGCTCCTCGGCGCGCTCGTCGCGGATGACGATCTCGAGTCCGGGGACGAGGAACGCCGTCTGACGAGCGCGCTGCACGAGCTCGTCGAGCCCGAACGCCGCGTCGCGCGTGAAGATCTGACGGTCGGCCCAGTAGCGGATCCGCGTCCCGGTGACGCCCTTGGCGGCCTTGCCGACGACGCGGAGCTCGCTGCTGCGCTCGTACGGGGTGAACGCCGAGTCGGGGGCGTCGCCGGCGAACGTGCCGGGCTCGCCGCGGTGGAACGACATCGCGTAGGTCTTGCCGGCGCGGTCGACCTCGACGTCGAGCCGCTCCGAGAGGGCGTTGACGACGGACGCGCCGACGCCGTGCAGTCCGCCGGAGGCCGCATACGAGCCGCCGCCGAACTTGCCGCCGGCGTGCAGCTTCGTGAAGACGACCTCCACGCCCGACAGGCCCGTGCGGGGCTCGATGTCGACCGGGATGCCGCGGGCGCGGTCGCGCACCTCGACGCTGCCGTCGGCGTGCAGGAGGATCTCGATGCGCGAGCCGAAGCCGCCGAGGGCCTCGTCCACGGAGTTGTCGATGATCTCCCACAGGCAGTGCATGAGGCCGCGGGAGTCGGTGGACCCGATGTACATGCCCGGGCGCTTGCGGACCGCCTCGAGGCCCTCGAGGACCTGGAGGTGATGGGCGGAATACTCGGAAGTCACGGTTCTCCAGACTAATCGCCGGGTACGACATCCCTGAGCAGACGCGCGGCCGCCCGGGGCCGCCGTACGCGTACAGCGAAATGTGATCAACCGTCGGCATAGACGAAACATCCGCGTGGTTGTATGTGATGACTCGCCCCACCAATCATCCGAGGAGGGCACCCGAAATGACCACCACGACTGCAACCGACGCGTCCGCCGTCCTCGAGCACCGTCTGACCGCCGCGGATCGCTGCGACTCGTGCGGCGCGCAGGCCTACATCGCCGCCGAAGTGAACGGCAGCGAACTGCTGTTCTGCGCTCACCACGGCCGCAAGTACGAGGAGAAGCTCCGCGCCGTCGCCACCTCGTGGCACGACGAGACCGCGCGTCTCTCCGCCGCGGACTGAGAACGATCCAGAAGGACCCCGCCTCGCTCACCCAGCGACGCGGGGTCCTTCTGCGTGCCGGCGCGGGCTGCGGCTGACGGGCCCGCACGGACGCCGGTGACCCGGGTCAGCCCTCGTAGACGCGCGGCAGCACGGGCGAGACGCGCAGCGCGATCTCCTCGCCGATGGTGTCCACGAGCTCGGCCAGATCCGTCGCCGTGACCTCGGCGCCGCCGCCGAACACGGCTACCCGCTGCCCGCGCTGCGCACCGGGCCACGGATCCACGACGAGACGCGTCGGCTCGATCCCGCGCACGCGGCGCGGACCGGCGAGGGTCCGGACGTCGAAGCGTCCGGCGAGGGTCTGCGGCAGCCCGTGCAGGCTTCCCACGTCGAGGTGCACCGCCGTGTCCGCGACGTCGAGGACGGCGGCATCCACGGTCCCGATGGGGCGGATGCCGAGCTCGACGTCGGAGGGACCGCCGGCGGGACGGATGCCGTACGAGAACGCGCCGATGCGGACGAGGTCCTCGCGGAACGGCGCGCGCGCGAACCCGGCGGCGCTGGCGGCGAGGTGGGCCACGGCGGGCGTCAGGCCCCGGGCGGCGGCGGCCTCGCGCGCGGCGAGGAAGAGGGCGCGGGCGTCGTCGTCGTCCTCGTCGGACGCCTCGGAGATGTGCGACCAGATGCCCGTCAGCTCCGCGCGCCCCGCGGCGACGAGGGCGACGACGGTGTCGAGGGCGGCATCCCAGCGTTCCGGGCGGATGCCGTTGCGGTGCAGCCCCGTGTCGATCTTGAGGTGCACGCGGGCCGGGGGCCCCCCTGCGGGAAGGGCCTCGAGCGCGTCGAGGAGCGCCTGGTCGCCGATTCCGAGGTCGAGTCCGGCGGCGGCACCCGTCGCGAGGTCGTCGGCGCCGCCGAGCAGCCACACGAAGATGCGCACATCGGGGCCGAGAGTCTCCCGCACCGCCACCCCCGTCTCGACGTCGAAGGCGCCGAACCAGCGCACGCCCTCGTCACGGGCGCGGGTGACGATCGCCGCGAGACCGTGGGCGTACGCGTCGTCCTTGACGACGAGCATGTGCTCCGCCGGCGCGACGGTCTCGCGGATGCGGCGGAGGTTGTCGGCGAAGGCGCCGAGGTCGACGCGGTAGACGGCGCTCACACGACCACCTCGCGGCGCGCCCGGGCCCCCACGGTCGCGACGATCTCACCGGCGCCGAGGCCGGTGGCATCCATCCACTCCCCCAGCGTCGGGTCGCCCTCCGCCGCATCGCCGAAGTAGACGACCTCGGAGCCCCACGGGATCGGGGATCCCACGTCGACGACGCAGACGTCCATCGCGACGCGGCCGACGATGCGATGCCGGCGTCCGGCGATGCCGACGCTGACCGCGTTGCCGAGCGAGCGGACCACCCCTTGCGCGTAGCCGCCCGTCACGAGCGCGACGACCGTGTCCGCCGGGGCCCGGTGCGTGTAGCCGTACGAGACGCCCTCGCCGGCCAGCAACGGCTTGCAGCCGAGCACGCGTCCGCGCAGCGACATCACCGGGCGGGTCCCGCTCCCCGGCAGGCCGAAGAGCGCCTCCGGACGGAGCCCGTCCGGCGCGATGTCGAGGGCGGACAGGGTGGATGCCACCCACTCCGCGCCGTGCCCCCACGCGTCGGCCGCGAGCACATCGCCGCCGGCGGCCGATCCCGCGAGGAGGGCGTTGGCGCGGAGGTTCGCCGCGGAGAGCCGCGCGACGGGACGGACCGCCGCGCCGCCGCCGAGGTGCAGAGCGGGCGCGGAGGTCACGCCATCTAGACTATCCGGGTCCCTGCCGCCGACTCCGGAGCCTGTATGCCGAACCAGGGTTTCTCCCTCGCCCCCCGCCTCCGCTACCTCGCCGGACGCGCCCGCCGCATCGACGTCGGATCGGTGGTCGAGCGCGCCAAAGAGGCGTCCGCCCAGCACGGCAAGGCGCTGCCGCTCGTCGTCGCCGACATGCTGTTCCAGGCGGGCGTGAAGAACGTCGGCTTCCAGGACTACATCGACTACGACTTCGCGATCCTCTCCCCCGCGGAGCGCGCCACGTACATGACGCACCCGGTGTCGAACCAGATCTCGCAGAAGTACGACCACCCCGACTACCGCGGGATCTTCCAGGACAAGGTCGCCTTCGACCGTCGCTTCAGCGACTTCCTGCGCCGCGAGTGGATGGTCGTGGAGCCCGGCAACGCCGACGAGCTGCGCGCCTTCACCGAGCGGCTCGGCACCATCGTGACGAAGGAGCCGGTCGGCCAGGCCGGAACGGGTGTGCACCGCTACCACGCCGCCGAGGTGGACGACTGGGACGGCTTCCACCGCGGTCTGCTCGAGCGCGGCGAGATCCTCGTCGAAGAGGTCATCCGCCAGCACCCCGACCTCGCGGCGGTCTGCCCCGGGACGGTCAACACCACGCGCGTGACCGCGTTCTTCGACGGGACGACCACGCACATCCTCGCCATCGCGCAGAAGTTCGGCCGCGGCGCGGTCAGCGATCAGATGACCTTCGGCGGCTTCTACACGATGCTCGACGACGAGGGCCGCGCGTTCGGACCGGGCTACGACTCCCACGGCCACGTGCACGAGCTGCATCCCGACTCCGGCGTGCGCATCGCCGACTTCCAGCTGCCGATGATGGATGAGGTCCGCGCCTTCGTCGACCAGGTCGCCCGCGTCGTGCCGCAGGTGCAGTACGTCGGATGGGACATCGTCGTCGGCCCCGACGGCCCCGTCCTCGTCGAGGGGAACTGGGGCGCCGGCGTGTACGAGAACAAGCCGAGCGTCACCGGCATCCGCACGGGGCACAAGCCGCGCTATCAGGCCGCGATCGGCTTCTGATCCCGGATGCCGCGACGGCCCGCTCCCGTGAGGGGGCGGGCCGTCGCCGTTCCGAACCCTGCGTGATCGGCCGGTGGCATCCGGATGCCACGAAGGCCCGCCCCGAGAACGGGACGGGCCTTCCGAGCGGAGCTGTCAGCTGCGGCGGACGATGCCCAGCGGCGTGGACTCGTGGCCCTGGCCGAGCGGGTTGTCCTTGAGGATCGCGACGAGGCGCTTCTCGCCGGCCTTGTCCATCGTGGAGCCGAGGATGTTGCCGCCGAGGTCGTTGATGTCGACGACCGCGACCTGCGCGTCGACGCCGAGCAGCGACTTCAGGTGGGCGGCGACCTCACGAGGACGCTCCGGACCCAGCACGACCGCCTGGTTGTACGGCGGGATGGTGCCCTTGGTCGGCCCGTCGATGGCGCGGGCCTTGTCGCCGGCGATCCGGTAGAAGTCGCCCTTGCGACCGAGCGCCTTGGTGACGGCGGCGACGGCCGCCGCGACGAGGATGCGGGGAGTCCCGCACTCGCGCAGCGCCATCTCCATCGTCTCGGGCATGCCGAGACCGATGCCGTACGGCGTGCGGGTGACGTACTTCGACAGGAACAGCGCCAGCTTGCGGGGCTTGATCGAGTCGAGCTTGTACGAGCGGCCCTGCGTGATCGCGACGATCTTCTCGGTGACGAACAGCAGGTCGCCCGGCTGCACGGCATCCTTCGCGTACTCGAGGATGAACGCGTCGAGGTCGTCGCCCGGCATGACGACCCGCGTGCGGATCGGGATGCGGGCGTACGACGTGCCCTCGACGGTGACGGTGAGCGCCTTGCCGGCGTTGGCCTGCCCGCTCATTCGAGGTAGTCCCGGAGCGACTGCGAGCGGCTGGGGTGACGCAGCTTCGCCATGGTCTTCGACTCGATCTGGCGGATGCGCTCGCGCGTGACGCCGAACGTGTCGCCGATCTGGTCGAGGGTCTTGGGCTGGCCGTCGCCGAGGCCGAAGCGCATGCGGATCACGCCCGCCTCGCGCTCGCTGAGCGAGTCCAGGAGCGACTCGAGCTGGCGCTGCAGCATGGTGAAGCCGACCGCGTCCGCGGGCACGACCGCCTCGGTGTCCTCGATGAGGTCGCCGAACTCGCTGTCGCCGTCCTCACCGAGAGGCGTGTGCAGCGAGATGGGCTCGCGGCCGTACTTCTGCACCTCGATGACCTTCTCGGGGGTCATGTCGAGCTCGCGGCTGAGCTCCTCGGGCGTGGGCTCGCGACCGAGGTCCTGCAGCATCTGGCGCTGCACGCGGGCCAGCTTGTTGATGACCTCGACCATGTGGACCGGGATGCGGATGGTGCGCGCCTGGTCGGCCATGGCGCGGGTGATGGCCTGACGGATCCACCACGTCGCGTAGGTCGAGAACTTGAAGCCCTTGGTGTAGTCGAACTTCTCGACCGCACGGATCAGACCGAGGTTGCCCTCCTGGATGAGGTCCAGGAACTGCATGCCGCGACCCGTGTAGCGCTTGGCCAGCGAGACCACGAGGCGGAGGTTGGCGCCGAGCAGGTGGCTCTTCGCGCGCTGTCCGTCACGGGCGACCCACTGCAGGTCGAGACCGAGCTGGTTGGACTTCTCCGCCGCCGACATGTGCGACAGCTTCTCCTCGGCGAACAGACCCGCCTCGATGCGCATCGCGAGCTCGACCTCTTCGGCCGCGTTCAGCAGGGGGACTTTACCGATCTGCTTCAGGTAGTCCTTGACGGGGTCCGCCGTCGCGCCCGTGATCTGGGCCGAGTAGACGGGGACGTCGTCCTCGTCGCTCGAGGAGATGACGATCGCACCCTGCGGCAGCACCTCGGCGGGCGCTGCGGGCGTCTCGTCGTCGTCATCCTCGGAGTCGGACTTCTTCTTCGCGTCGGCCTTCGTGTCGTCGGCGTCGTCCGCGTCGGTGTCGTCGCTGTCGTCCGCGGACTCCAGGTCCTCCTCGACGTCCTCCTCGATCTCTTCCTCGTCGAGGTCGTCGTCCTTCTTCGCCTTGGTCTTGGCCTTGGCGGGCGCCGCCTTGGACTTGGCGGGAGCCTTCTTCGCGGGCGTCTTCTTCGACGCCGTCACGGTCTCCTCGGTCGTGTCGAGGTCGGTGTCCTTCGCACTCCGGGAGCGGGTCTTGGTTGTCGTGCTCGCCACGTTTCGCCTTTCACCGGGAACGTGCGCGCACGGCCGCCGGTCGGTTCTCGGACACTAGTAAGACCCTTGTCAAGTCCCATCCGTGGAGCTGGGCTCCCGGACCGGTCGACAACGGGTCAGGTTCTTCATTGTCTCACATCCTCGGGCCGGGACTTGACGCGGACCGGGGATATATGCGTATGCAACGTTCGCGAGACGGCAGGAATTCCCGGATGCCGCCTCCCGGCGCTCCGCCTGCGCTCCGGTGCCGCGTCAGCCGAGTCGGCCGCGGCGATCGTCGTCGCCGGGACGCGACGCGAGGAAGCGTTCCAGCTCCGCCGCGAGCTCGTCGGCGCTGGGCAGGTCGCCCGTGTGGATGATGGGCGTCGCGTGCGTGGAACCGGCCATGTAGGAGTCGTACCGCTCCTCGAGGCCCTGCAGCATGCGGGTCAGCTCCTCGCTGTTCTCCACCTGCTCCCCGACCTTCTCCAGGAACTCGCGGTTCTCCTCGCGGAGGACGTCGCCGGCGAAGACCAGCCCCGTGGCGACGGTCAGGCTGTCCAGCGCCGCGAGGGCGGCGGCCGGGTACTCCGTGTCGCCCAGGTAGTGAGGCACCAGGAGCGCGAATCCGGCGATCTTGGCCCCCGCCTCGGCGAAGCGGTACTCCAGGAGGTGCCCGGCGGTCGCGGGGATCTGCGTGCGCGGACGCCAGATGGAGTGCGCCTCGGCGAGGTCGGCGCGCGTGCCGCTCACTGTCGTGCCGATCGGCCGCGTGTGCGGGACCGGCATGGGGATGGCGTGCACCCACGTCACCGAGGACACCTGCAGTCCCGCGCTCAGCTCGAGCACGGTCTCGGCGAACGCCTCCCAGAGGAAGTCGGGCTCGTACCCGGCCAGGAGGAGGAACGGGTGGCCGAGCGTGTCGTGGGCGAGGGAGAGCTCGAGACGCGGCGGACGGAAATCGGTGAGGTGGTCCTCGTCGAAGCTGATGAGCGGCCGACGGGCACGATAGTCGAGCAGGACGTCGTTGTCGAAGACGTAGAGCGCGTTGGGATCGAGGTCGTCGCGGAAGTACTCGACCAGGCGCGTCACCGCTCCCCCGGCGTCGGTGAAGCCGGTCAGGGCGACGACGAGCGGAAGGCCCGAGGGCACCGGCGGCGCGGCGGGGGCGCGATCGTACAGCGGTGCGGAATACGGCATGTCCCCACTCTACGAGCCGCTTCCGACAGGCGGACCCGGTGCGTCCCGCTGCTAGCGAACAGGGGCCGAACCTAGGATGGAGGGCATGCCGTTCCCCTCCGTGGCGCACACCAGCGCTCCCCTCATCGAGTCCGACGCGGATGCCCTGCTCCTCCTGATCGACAAGAACGACGAGCGGGGACCGGACCCCGACGGGTGGGACGGGCTCTTCGCCGCCCTCTCCGCCGTCGGATTCACCGGTGCCGCGGGCTCGTTCCAGCGCGTGCACGTGCCGGGCGTGTCGACCCCGGTGGCGGTCGCCGGCGCGGGCGCGTCCCCGGATGCCGCCGCCCTCCGCGACGCGGCGGGGACCGGCCTGCGCCTGCTGACCGGCTTCTCCCACGTCGCCGTCCAGTCCCTCGTCGACGCCCCGTGGCGACCGGTCGCCGAGGGCGCCGCGCTCGGCGGCTATCGCTTCGCCGGCTACAAGGCGGACGGCCCCAAGCAGCGCGCGGAGCGCGTGACCGTGCACACCGGCGAGGCCCCGAGCGAGGCGGACGTCGCGGCGGTCGCCGCGGTGTCCGGTGCCGTCGCCCTGGTCAAGGACCTCGTGACCACCCCGGCCGAGTGGCTGGGGCCGGCCGACTTCGCCGCCGCCGCCACCGAGGCCGTCGCCGGTCTCCCGGTCGAGGTCGAGGTGCTCGACGAGGCGGCCCTGCGCGACGGCGGGTACGGCGGCATCCTCGGCGTCGGTCAGGGTTCCGACCGACCGCCGCGCATGGTGCGCCTGGACTACGCCCCGGCGGGCGCCGAGCGTCACGTCGCCCTCGTCGGCAAGGGCATCACCTTCGACACCGGCGGACTGTCGCTCAAGCCCGCGGCATCCATGGTCGGGATGAAGTACGACATGTGCGGCGCCGCCACCGTCCTGGCCGTGGTGAAGGCGGCCGCGGAGATGCAGCTGCCGGTGCACGTCACCGCGTGGCTCTGCATCGCCGACAACATGCCCTCGGGACGCGCCATCCGTCCCGGCGACGTGCTGCGCACGCTGGACGGCACGACCGTGGAGGTGCTCAACACCGACGCCGAGGGACGTCTGGTCCTCGCCGACGGTCTCGCCGCGGCGAGCCGGCAGCACCCGGACCTCATCGTCGACGTCGCGACCCTCACCGGCGCGATCACCGTCGCGCTCGGCACCCGCCACACGGGCGTCATGGGCGGCGACGAGGCGGTGGCCGAGTACCTCGCCGCCTCCGGCTCCGCCGGGGAGCTCGCGTGGCAGCTGCCGCTGCCCGCCCACATGGTCGACGACCTCGACTCCCCCATCGCCGACCTGCAGAACGCCAAGATCGGCGACCCGGCCGGCGGCTCGCTGTTCGCCGGACTCTTCCTGCGCCACTTCGTCGGGCGCGTGTCCGAGGACGCGGACGCCCCGCGCATCCCGTGGGTGCACCTCGACATCGCCGGCGTGGGGATGAACAAGGCGGCGCCCTTCGGGTACACCGACAAGGGCGTCACGGGCGCGACCGTCCGCACGCTGGTCGAGCTGCTCGCGGCGGGCGCGGCGCGATGACCGAGCACCGCGCCGACGTCGTCGTCCTCGGGGGCGGCAGCGGCGGGTACGCGGCGGCTCTCCGGCTCGCCGAGCTCGGCAAGGACGTCGTCCTCGTCGAGAAGGACAAGCTGGGCGGGACCTGCCTGCACCGCGGGTGCATCCCCACCAAGGCGCTGCTCCACGCCGGCGAGGTCGCCGACGCGGCACGCGGGGCCGCCGACATCGGCGTGCACGCGAGTTTCGACGGCATCGACATCGCCAAGGTCCGCGCTTATCGCGAGGGGATCGTCGCGAAGAAGTTCAAAGGCCTCGAAGGACTGATCTCGACCCGCGGCATCCGTGTCGTCGCCGGAGAGGGCACGCTCGAGGCGGGCCCCGCGGTCCGCGTCGGCGAGGACCTCTACCGCGGGACGGACGTCATCCTGGCGACCGGCTCCTACAGCCGCAGTCTCCCCGGTCTCGAGATCGGCGGCCGTGTGCTCACGAGTGAGCAGGCCCTCGACCTCGACGAGGTCCCGGACCGCGTCGTCGTGCTCGGCGGGGGCGTCATCGGGGTCGAGTTCGCGAGCGTATGGCGGTCGTTCGGCGTCGACGTCACCATCGTCGAGGCCCTGCCCCACCTGCTGCCCGCGGAGGACGTGTCGTCGAGCAAGGCGCTCGAACGCGCGTTCCGCAAGCGCGGCGTCTCCTTCCAGCTCGGCCGCCGCTTCGCGTCCCTCACGCAGACCGACACGGATGTCACGGTGCAGCTCGACGACGGCTCGGCCGTGACCGCGGACTACGTGCTCGTCGCCGTCGGGCGCGGACCGTCGACGTCCGGACTGGGCTACGAGGAGGCCGGAGTCATCCTTGAGCGGGGCTTCGTGCGGACGGACGACCGTCTGCGGACGGCGGCCCCGCACGTCTGGGCCGTCGGCGACATCGTCCCCGGGCTCCAGCTCGCGCACCGCGGCTTCCAGCAGGGCATCTTCGTGGCCGAGGAGATCGCCGGGCTCGCGCCCGTCGTCGTCTCCGACGTCGACGTGCCGCGTGTGGCGTACTCCCACCCCGAGGTCGCCTCGGTCGGGCTCACGGAAGCGCAGGCCGTCGAACGCCACGGAGCCGACGCCGTCAAGGCGTACGAGTACAACCTCGCGGGCAACGGCCGCAGCGAGATCCTGGGCACGTCTGGCATCGTCAAGATCGTCCGCCGCGTCGACGGCCCCGTCCTCGGGGCCCATCTCGTCGGCGATCGCGTCGGCGAGCTCATCTCGGAGGCCCAGCTCGCCGTCGGCTGGGAGGCGCACCCCGAGGACATCGCACCGTTCGTCCACGCGCACCCCACACAGAGCGAGGCGCTCGGCGAAGCCTTCCTGGCGCTGGCCGGCAAGCCGCTGCACGCACTCTGATCCCCAACCCGTCACTAAGCTAGTTACCGCATCCGGTACGAAGGAGACATACCCATGAGCACTTCCGTCGTCCTCCCCGCTCTCGGCGAGAGCGTGACCGAGGGAACGGTCACCCGCTGGCTCAAGCAGGTCGGTGACACCGTCCAGGAGGACGAGGGTCTGCTGGAGATCTCGACCGACAAGGTCGACACCGAGATCCCCTCGCCCGTCTCGGGCGTGATCGAGGAGATCCTCGTCCAGGAGGACGAGACCGTCGAGGTCGGCGCCGTCCTCGCCAAGATCGGTGACGGCTCGGGCGCCGCGTCCTCGGACGACGCCCCGCAGAGCGCGCCCGCCCAGCAGGAGGCCGCCCCGGCCGAGGAGCCCGCCGCACCCGCGGAGGCCGCCCCCGCCGAGCAGCCCGCCGCCGAGCAGCCGGCCCCGGCGTCGTCCGGCTCGGACTCGGGCGACTCCACCGAGGTGAAGCTGCCCGAGCTGGGCGAGAGCGTCACCGAGGGCACCGTCACCCGCTGGCTGAAGTCGGTCGGCGACGACGTCGCCGTCGACGAGCCGCTCCTGGAGATCTCGACCGACAAGGTCGACACCGAGATCCCGTCGCCGGTCGCCGGCACGCTGCAGGAGATCCTCGTCCAGGAGGACGAGACCGTCGAGGTCGGTGCAGCGCTCGCCCGCATCGGCAGCGGCGCCCCGGCCGCGTCCGAGGCCCCCGCCCCCGCCCCCGAGCAGCCCAAGGCCGAGGAGCCGAAGGCCGAGGAGCCCGCGCCCGCGCCGGAGAAGCCGGCGGAGCAGCCCGCGCCCGCCGCCGAGAAGCCCGCCGCCCAGCCCGCGCCCGCCGCCGAGAAGCCCGCCGCCCAGCCCGCTCCCGCCGCGTCGTCCAACGACGAGGTCACCTACGTCACCCCGCTCGTGCGCCGTCTCGCGCAGCAGCAGGGCGTCGACCTCGCCTCCGTCACCGGTACCGGTGTCGGCGGACGCATCCGCAAGGAGGACGTGCTGAAGGCCGCCGAGGCCGCGAAGTCCGCTCCCGCCGCCGAGTCGGCTCCGGCTCCCGCCGCTGCGGCCTCGTCCGCACCGGTCGAGGTCTCGCCGCTGCGCGGGACGACGCAGAAGATGTCGCGTCTGCGCAAGGTCATCGCCGAGCGCGCCGTGGCGTCGATGCAGGCCACCGCTCAGCTGACGACGGTCGTGGAGGTCGACGTCACCAAGCTGTCGGCGCTGCGCGACCGTGTGAAGGGCGACTTCCAGCAGAAGACCGGCGACAAGCTGTCCTTCCTGCCGTTCTTCGCGATCGCCGCCGTCGAGGCGCTCAAGACCTACCCGATCATCAACTCGACGGTCGAGGGCGACGAGATCGTCTACCCCTCGAGCGAGAACATCTCGATCGCGGTCGACACCGAGCGCGGTCTGCTGACGCCGGTGGTCAAGGAGGCCGGCGACAAGAACATCGCGCAGCTCGCTCGCGAGATCGCCGACCTGGCCGCGCGCACCCGTGACAACAAGCTGAAGCCGGACGAGCTCGCGGGCGGCACCTTCACGCTGACCAACACCGGTTCGCGTGGGGCGCTGTTCGACACCCCGATCGTCTTCCTGCCGCAGTCGGCCATCCTCGGTCTCGGCGCGGTCGTGAAGAAGCCCGGCGTGGTCTCGGTCGACGGCAAGGACGCGTTCGCGGTGCGCTCGTACGTGTACCTGGCTCTGTCGTACGACCACCGCATCATCGACGGTGCCGACGCCGCCCGCTTCCTCGGCGCGGTGAAGACCCGCCTCGAGGCGGCGCAGTTCGAGGGCGACCTGGGTATCTGACCCCGCCCCAGACCGGCTCATGATGGCTGGTCCGTGATCGCTCCGGCGGCGCGGACCAGCCATCTGTCGTTCACGCGGACGAGCGTGACGTACTGTCGTCGTCCAGACACCTCGAGGCGCAGCACCACGAGTCCACCGAAGTCGTCGACGAGCGCCATGCTCGCGCCGGCCGGCGGCAGCAGCTCCGGCTCGTCCGGGGACGGTGGGGCCTCGCGCAGCGGGGCGAGGCAGACGGTGTCGGACCCGCAGGCTCCCGCCGCCTCGACGACTCGCCGTATCCCGTTCGGGACAGCGCCGTCCGAGGACACGTCCGGGGCCGCCGACGGGCCGAGGTCCGCCACGGCATCGTCCACGTCATCGCCCTGCACGGGCCGGTCGGCGACGCTCCCGCCCGTCACGCCCGGCGTCGCGCCCCCGCCATCGCCCGGCCCCGCGATGGCCGTGACGCCGACGGCCACCACGGCCGCGAGGACAGCCGCAGCCGCCCACAGGACGACACGACGCCGCGAGGATGCCGGCGCCCGGCGGCGCCATCGCCTGCGTGCGTCGCGGAGGGCCGCGGCGACGGCTGTCCGGAGGTCGGCGTCCACGAGGGCCAGCAGTCCCGTCGACCCGCCCGCGTCCTCCTCGGGGTCGTCGGCGACGACCGGGCGCAGAGGACCGAGAACGAGTGGGCGCGGCTCCCCCAGACGGAACACCCGCTCCTCCGCAGCTGACGCCGCGGCGGTCGACGGTCGCTCCAACACGCGGCGGACCTCGGCGACCACCGCGTCGATGTCCGGAGGCGCCAAACGCCGCAGACCGTCGACGGTCCGCAGGATCGCGGGGGGCCGCGCCGGCGGACACGGAACGGGGCGTCCTTCCCTGGTCAGTCCCCAGGCGGCATTCCGATCCGCCCTCCCGGCGCCCCGGAGAAACGGGACGAGCAGGGTGACGACCTCTCCGGTCGACATCGCGATGCCGCTGCGTCGACGGCGCTCAAGGTAGTCGTCGAGGAGTTCGACGCACTCGGATGACTCCCCGGGCGGGGAGCTGAGGGGCGGCACGGTGTTCACGGGACGATGGTGACCGGAACGGCGGGGACGCCGTGGGGCCGAACGTGCGATCCGTGGACGGGGACGATCACCCGACCACTGGGGAGGAGCGGTGACCACGCCGCGCGAAGATAGAATCGACCCCATGGCCGCGCGCACTTCGACCCCCGAGAAGCGACCGGGATTCTTCTCCCAGCTTCGGACCCTGTACACCTTCACGCAGAAGGAGTACCGCTGGCTCCCCTTCCTGCTGGCCGGCATCGTGCTGGTGAGCATCGGCATCGGCGTGCTGATCGGCTTCCTCATCCCCCCGGCCGCGATCTGGGGGATCCTCCTGTGGGGCTTCACGGGCCTGCTCGCCGGTGTGCTGGCGTCGATGATCACCATGACGCGGCTGTCGACGAAGGCCATGTACAAGAAGATCGACGGCATGCCCGGGGCGACCGGTCACGTGCTGTCGTCCTCCCTCGGGCGTCACTGGCAGGCCTCCGAGACGCCCATCGGCGTGAACCCGCGGACGCAGGAGGCCCTCTACCGGGCCATCGGTCGTGGCGGTGTGGTCCTCATCGGCGAGGGCTCGCAGTCCCGGCTGACCCGTCTGGTCGGCGAGGAGCGCTCACGCGTGCAGCGCGTCGCCGCCGGCGTGCCCGTCACCGTCCTCTACGTCGGGCACGGCGACGACCAGGTGCAGATCAAGGACCTCGCCTCGACCATCAAGGCGCTGCCGAAGAAGGTCGACCGGGCCACGATGGCGGCCGTCATCAAGCGCGTCTCGTCGGTGTCGCAGGGCCTGTCCTCGCTCCCGATCCCGAAGGGCGTCGACCCCACCAAGATGCGGGCGCCGCGCCCCCGCTGAGTCTTCACAGAAGCCCCCGCCACGGCGGGGGCTTCGTCGTTCGTGGGAGCCGTGGCATCCCGTGGTCCCGAGATCACATGATCTCGCCGAGGACACGCTGACGACGACCGGAACGTGGCGCTCCGCGAGACCAGGCGACACGCACCCGGACCCCGACGGAGCCGTCCGAGACACGGACGGTCGCGCCGGGTCAGGAACGGACGAGGATCGTGCCCGCCGCCTTGTCGTGGAGTCCGCGCTGGTCGGCGTCCCAGATCACCGCCGGGATGACGACGATGAGCAGGAGTGTGCGGACGACGGGGCGCCACAGGCCCGCCCACGCGCCGTCGAGCCGCTGCAGGCGCAGACCGAACAGACGATGCCCGGGGCTCCCCTGGAGAGTCGGGAGGAAGACGATCTGGATGGCGGCGAAGATCACGAGGATCGCCAGGCTGTCCCAGCCGAAGAAGCCGGAGATCAGATACGCCGCGCCGTAGTCGACGAACAGCGCTCCGACACGGCGGCCCGGACGGGCCACGGAGCCGCGTCCCTCGCGGGGCAGGCCGAGTCGTTGACCCGGGTAATCGTTGGCGGGAGCGGCACTCACGTGATTAGCGTAATCGCCGCCGCGTAACATGCCCGAAACATGCGGGACTTCGCCGAGCAACTGGTTCTGGATAGGGTCGTGGAGGCTGGCCACGCCGGTCGATCCCGAATGTTCTACCTCTGGAGTCTTCATGTTCAAAGATTCGTCCGAGGTGCTCAAGTTCATCCAGGACGAGGACGTCAAGTTCCTCGACATCCGTTTCACGGACCTCCCGGGTGTGCAGCAGCACTTCAACATCCCCGCCTCGACTGTCGACGAGGAGTTCTTCACCGTCGGGCAGCTGTTCGACGGCTCGTCGATCCGCGGGTTCGCGAACATCCACGAGTCGGACATGCAGCTCATCCCCGACGTCACGACGGCGTACCTGGATCAGTTCCGCGAGGCCAAGACCCTCGTCATGATCTTCGACATCTACAACCCGCGCAACGGCGAGATCTACTCGAAGGACCCGCGTCAGGTCGCCAAGAAGGCGGAGAAGTACCTCGCCTCGACCGGTATCGCCGACACCGCTTTCTTCGCCCCCGAGGCGGAGTTCTACATCTTCGACGACGTCCGCTTCGAGGTGAAGCAGAACTCGAGCTTCTACTCGGTGGACTCCGAGGAGGGCGCGTGGAACACGGGCCGCGCGGAAGAGGGCGGCAACCTCGCCAACAAGACCCCGTACAAGGGCGGCTACTTCCCCGTCTCGCCGGTCGACAAGACCGCCGACCTCCGCGACGACATCACCCTCAAGCTGATCGAGGCCGGCTTCGTGCTCGAGCGCTCGCACCACGAGGTGGGCACGGGCGGCCAGCAGGAGATCAACTACCGCTTCGACACCATGGTGCACGCGGCCGACGACATCCTGAAGTTCAAGTACATCGTCAAGAACACGGCCGAGGAGTGGGGCAAGGTCGCGACCTTCATGCCCAAGCCGCTCTTCGGTGACAACGGCTCGGGTATGCACACCCACCAGTCGCTGTGGAACGACGGCAAGCCGCTGTTCTACGACGAGACCGGCTACGGCGGGCTCTCCGACATCGCGCGCTGGTACATCGGTGGCCTGCTGGCCCACGCGCCCGCCGTCCTCGCCTTCACCAACCCGACGCTGAACAGCTACCACCGCCTGGTGAAGGGCTTCGAGGCGCCGGTCAACCTGGTGTACTCGGCCGGTAACCGCTCGGCGGCCATCCGCATCCCGATCACGGGTTCCAACCCCAAGGCCAAGCGCATCGAGTTCCGCGCGCCCGACGCCTCGGGCAACCCGTACCTCGCGTTCGCTGCGCAGCTCATGGCCGGCCTCGACGGCATCAAGAACCGCATCGAGCCGCACGAGCCCGTCGACAAGGACCTCTACGAGCTCCCCGCCGAAGAGGCCAAGAACATCCCGCAGGTTCCGAACTCGCTGCTGGACTCGCTCGAGGCCCTGCGCGCCGACCACGAGTTCCTCCTCGCCGGTGGCGTCTTCACGCAGGAGCTCATCGACACCTGGATCGAGTACAAGATCGAGAACGAGATCCAGCCGATCGCCCAGCGCCCGCACCCCTTCGAGTACGAGCTGTACTTCGGGGTCTGAGCACCGCTGACCCGACGCCCGTCCCGCCTTCCGCGGGGCGGGCGTCGTGCTGTGCGGGGGTGCTCTTCCGAATGTCCCCGGCCCGCCCTACCCTGTCCGCATGTGCCGAAACATCGTCCCCCTCCACAACTTCACGCCGCCGGCGACCGATGCCGAGTGCCACGACGCCGCCCTGCAGTTCGTCCGCAAGATCGTCGGCACGACGACGCCGTCGCGCGCCAATCAGGACGTCTTCGATCGCGCGGTGAGCGAGATCGAGGCATCCCTCCGTCACTTGCTCGACGACCTCGTCACATCGGCGCCGCCGAAGATCCGGGAGGTCGAGGCGGCCAAACGGCAGGCGCGGTCGGCGGAGCGCTACGAGGCGATCCGGGTGTTCCAGGAGCAGAAGCGGGCGGCGCGCAGCGCGTCGTGACCCGACGACGGAGACGGACATGACCGACGACGAGGTCCTTGCCTGGCTGCGCGAGAGCGACCCCAGCCTGCGGTGGAAGGTGGAACGCGATCTCCTCGACGCGCCCCCGGCGACCTGGGAGGCCACCCGCGCGCTCGTCGCACGCGAGGGATACGGTGCGCGTCTGCTCGCCCTCCAGGACGAGGACGGGCTCTGGGCGGGCGGGGCCTACTTCCCCGCCGACGCGAGCCGCGAGGAACCGGGTCAGCCGTGGACCGCGACGACCTGGTCCCTGAACACGCTGAGGGAATGGGGAGTGGATGCCACTGCCCTCCGGCCCGGGACTGCGGCGCTGCTCGACCGGAACGCACGGTGGGAGTACGAAGACCTCCCGTACTGGGGCGGCGAGGTGGACGTGTGCATCAACGCCTTCACCCTCGCGAACGGCGCCTGGCTCGGGGCCGACGTCGATGGCATCCGGAACTGGTTCGTGGAGCACCGGCTCGCCGACGGTGGCTGGAACTGCGAGTGGGTGGAGGGCTCGACGCGGTCGTCCTTCGCGTCGACGCTGAACGCGGTGATCCACATTTTGGACGACGAGCGACGCACCGGCGGGACTCCCGAGCTGCGGGCCGCCCGGCACGCGGGCGAGGAGTACATCCTCGAGCGACGCGTGCGGCATCGGCTGTCGACGGACGAGGTGCTGCCGTCGGTGGACCGGTTCGGCTACCCGTTCCGCTGGCGGTACACCGCGCTGCGGGTGCTCGATCACTTCCGCGCGGCGTCGGAGGCCGACGGAACGCCACCGGACCCCCGCCTCGCCGAGGCCGTCAAGGTCGTGCGGAACGCGCGCGACGCCGACGGCACCTGGCATCAGCAGGACCCTCCGGTGGGTCGCGAGTGGTTCCCGGTGGACGTCCCGGCCGGCCTGCCCTCCCCGTGGCTGACGTTCTTCGCGCTGCGCGTCCTCCGGTGGTGGTCGGCCGCGACATGAGGGACTGACGTGGCGGGGTCCTCGGCGATGGATGCCGGGGGCTGAGTCCCGCTGCGCGGTCCTGGGACCGGTGCGCATTCGGATGTGCGATGCGGATTCGGATCGTTCGCGGCGATCCGTCCGATTCCGGCGCCGAGATCCGATTCCGGCGCCCCTACGAGGAGCCCTCGAGCAGCTCCGTGTGCATGCGGCCCGGGTGAATTCGACGTCGTCCGCGGGCTAAATGCCGCCTCCCGACCTCCCCCGCACGGCATCGTGGTCGCGTTGTTGGGAGGACCACCGTGAGCCACTATCGAGTCGACCCGGACCGCGTCATCGGGGTGCTGGCGGGTGTCGATGACGCCGGGGCGGAGATGGCGCCGGCGATCTCGGGAATGACGGATGCCGCCCTGGACGGGGAGGGTCTGGTCGTCGACGGCCGCCGCACCCTCCTTGCCGGGTGGTGGGCGTTCCTGGAGGAACGTCGATCCGTCCCGGGTCGGCTCGCTCGTGTGGTGGCCGCCGCCGCATCGGCGGTGAGTGCGGCCACCGTCGCGATCGTCACCGGCGACGTCGACATGGGGGTCAGTGCAGCGGAGGCCGAGACGCGGGCTCTGACCGAGTGGCGATTCGCCTTGCCCGAGGGCCTCGGAGCGAGCGCACGATGAGGGTGCCCCGCGTCGATGACCTGCCCCGGGTGGTCGAGGAGGCGGTTCTGAGCGATCTCGGTGCGCGGCTGGAGCTCATTGCCGGGCAGACGTCACGGTCGATGGCGGACGTGGAGGAACGCTGGCGGGGGCTCGGCGAACACGACGTCTTCGACGTCGCGGGGACGGAGGAGGTCGGCTCTCTCCTCGCGTCTCCCGCACGGGATGCCGGCTTCTTCGCCGATGCGCTCCGGACGGCCCGCGACGCGCTCTCGCAGGCGGAGACGGAGGACTTCGCCCCACTCCGGAAACGTCGGGCAGAGCTGGAGGCTCGTATCCCGACGGTCGTCGCGGAGTACGAGACCGCGGCCGACGGGTCGATGAGAGCGGAGGCCGAGTACCGGTCTGCTCAGCGAACGGAGGCCGGTGTGCACGTCCTCGAAACGACGACGTGGGCGCGAGTGGCAGCACATCAGGTGCTGCAGTCCGCCGAGGAAGCGCTCGACGATCTGCGCCGCGACGTCCAGCAGTTCGAAGAGGACGTGGAGGAGGCGGAGGACCGTCTGTCGTCGCGTCTGCGCGGCATCGCCGGCGGCACGACCGTGCACGACGGCGCCGGGAGCGAGGTCCGCGTCGCGCAGGACTTCTGGGGCTTCGTCGAGCGCGCCTATCCCGGCGCCCCGGCAGCCGCGACCACGTCCCGCTCGCTCTCGGAGCAGTTGACGCACGTGCTCGGCCGTTCGACGGAGCGCCGCATCGAGTGGCTGTCCAAGACGGACCCAAGGGATGCCACCACGTGGCTCAAGGATCATCCCGACTTCCTTCAGTCCATCGCCTTCGTCGACGCCGGGCGCGCGGCGCGACTGTTCGCGGAGATGGCCGCGGCGTCCTCGGCGGCGGAAGACGGTGAATGGAACACGGGCCCGCTGGGTCAGCTCATGACCGTGGCGCCGCTCGCGGTGGGGAACTTGAACGGGATTCCGACGGCGCAGAGGAACCTGTTCAATCAGAAGGGACTCTCACGGATGCTGGCCCAAGACGACCTCGACGACGGGACACGGTCACAGCTTGGCGAAGTGCAGTCCAGGCTGCGTCAGCCCCTCGACGATGACACAATGCCATCACTTCTGAGTCTCTTCCCCGACGCAGACGGATCTCCACGTGCCAACCTTGCGTATGGCGACATCGACGGAGCCACACAGGTGACGACGATCACGCACGGGCTCTCGACTAACCTGCGATCGCTGCCCGACTGGTTTTCAACCGGCGCTGACCTCTACTCCACTCTTTCGAACGAACTGGATCGCACGGACCATATCTCCGATGTGGCGCTCGTCCTGGTGATGGACTGGGATTCGGGCGACCTCCCCACGGTGTGGGGGATAGACGGTCCGGATGCGGGGGCTGCTCGTCTGTCCGAGACATGGAAGGGGATACGGCAGCTGAACCCCGGTGCGCAGCTGAACGCCGCCGGCTACTCGCTTGGGACGACGATGACCACCCAAGCTGTGGCGGACAATCCAGGTCTCGTCTCGCATGTGTGGCTCTTCGGATCGGCAGGCATCACCCCGCAGACAGGTGAATCGTTGGCAGAGCAGATCGACGCCGGTCGGACCGCGGTCTCAGTTACTCACGCCGACGCCGATGGCATCGCCGAGTGGGGCCGCAAGTCGTGGCTGGGTAGTCGTCACAGCGAAGACCCCCGCGAAGTCGACGGCGTGCACGTTTTCGGCTCAGACGGCGGGTGGGTGCCGGGGTTCGGTTCTCCTGAGGGCGAGTACGGCGAAGCGACCGACGGCCACAACGCGCGAGAAAGCGCTGGCGACGAGGTCGTGGGATGGGGCGCGGGACCTGACGGAACCTTATATCCCGAGTTCCACCGGATGGAGAAAACGGGCTACCTCGACCCCTGGGCGGAGTCATTCAAACACCTGGTCAACGAAATGCGGGAAGCCTACGACGAAGTGGGGGGGGCTTCGGTGATGCGGAACGGACGGTGCATCCGTCTGCTTCTCACCGTCACTTGCCTGCTCACAACGACCGTCTTGACCGGATGTGGAGGTCCGAATGTGTCCCCTGTGAAGCCCCCAGCCGACGATGCGACATTCGCCGAAGCCAAGGCCGTCAACGCCGAGTTCAAACGCACCGTCGCCGAGGTGCAGGAGCAGATCTACGACGGTGATTGGCGTGTCTGGGAGTACGGCGATGTCCCCCTGACATGCGGGCAGAACGGCTACGAGTTCTTCCTCCGGCGAAAGCTCCCCCTCGACTTCTCGTTCCACGAACGGGGACCGCAGCGAATGACGGAGCTGCACACCTGGCTGCAGGAGGACGGATGGTATGTAGAGCCCATCAAGACGTACAGCCCCGGTATCGACAACATCGTCATCGTGGGCTCGAAGAAGGAAGGCCGCGTCGCCCGACTCGATATCGACTTCGTGCCCGGAGTCGCCGCGGAGGGCACGATCGACGTCCTGGAGATACGAGCCACCTCGACATGCGCGCCGGGCAACGCGTATCCGTTGCTCGACCGGCTCCGCGGGCCTTACACAGGCAGGCCCGAAGACCCCGGCCTCCCCTCACTGGAAAGCCCGCACGACACCCCCCTCTTCGAGCCGTTCGACCAGAAGCACACCCAGTGACCGCCGACTTGCTCAAGCGAATGCGCCTCCCCCCGCTGGAACGCCCCCGCGACACGCCCCTCTTCGAGCCGTTCGACCAGAAGACCCCGCACCCGAAACCCGCAGATTCGGACGAGTGACGCGGAATCGGAGCAGATCGCGTAGGCGGTCCGAATCCGGCACCGT
Organism: Microbacterium sp. LMI1-1-1.1; assembly: GCF_040815675.1. Classification (NCBI taxonomy): domain Bacteria; kingdom Bacillati; phylum Actinomycetota; class Actinomycetes; order Micrococcales; family Microbacteriaceae; genus Microbacterium; species Microbacterium sp. LMI1-1-1.1. The sequence continues at coordinate 927,318 of NZ_JBFPNN010000001.1, forward strand.
CCTCCGATTCCGGCGCCGCCGCCCAACACGGGAAGCACGAAAGCGGTGAGAAGTTCGCGGCATCCCTCCAGGTCAAGGTCCACGACGGATCCGCCGGTCACGGGAGGATGGATGCCATGCCCACCTCCCCCTACGCATCGCGTCCGTGGCTGAGCTCCTACGCCGAGGGCGTCCCGCACGAGATCGACGAACCGTCGCAGACCCTCCCCGAGATGCTGGCCGCGAGCGTCCGCGTCCACGGCAAGCGCCCCGCCCTCGAGTTCTTCGGGGCCACGCTCAGCTACCGGGAGCTCGGCGACCAGGTCGACCGCGCCGCCGAAGGCCTGCGGCGGCTAGGCGTCCGCGCGGGTGACCGCGTCGCGCTCGTCCTGCCGAACTCGCCGCAGCACGTGATCGCGTTCTACGCCGCGCTGCGGCTCGGCGCCATCGTCATCGAGCACAACCCGATCTACACGCCACGCGAGCTGCGGCATCAGTTCGAGGACCACGGCGCGCGCTTCGCCGTCGTCTGGGACAAGATCGCCGACACGGTGGCCGGATTCCCGCCCGACCTCGCGCTGGAGCACATCATCAGCGTCGACATCACGGCCGCGTTCCCGCTCGGCAAGCGCCTCGCGCTCAAGCTCCCGATCCCCAAAGCGCGGGCGGCGCGCGCGCAGCTGACCGTGACGCCCCGGTCGAAGCGCGTCCGACGTTGGGAGACGCTGCTCACCCACGGGCATCTCCCGCGCAAGGTCGAGGGACCGTCGCTCGGCGACATCGCCCTACTTCAGTACACCAGCGGGACGACCGGGTCGCCGAAGGGCGCCATCCTCACCCACCGCAACCTGCGTGCCAACGCGATGCAGGGTCGCGCGTGGGTGCCCGGGCTGCGGGACGGCGAGGAGACCTTCTACGGCGTCCTCCCCCTGTTCCACGCCTACGGCCTCACCCTCAACCTCACCTTCGCGATGAGCATCGGCGCCAAGCTCGTGCTCTTCCCGAAGTGGGACCTCGAGCTGGTGGCATCCGCCGTCAAGAAGAGCCCGCCGACGTTCCTGCCGGCCGTCCCGCCCATCTACGACCAGCTCGCACGCGCCGCCTCGCGCGGATCGATCGACCTGTCGACCATCCGGTTCGCCATCTCGGGAGCGATGAGCCTGCCCGTGCCGACCGTCACCCGCTGGGAGGACGCGACCGGCGGTCTGCTCGTCGAGGGCTACGGCATGACCGAGTCGTCCCCCGTCGCGCTCGGCAACCCGATCGGCCCGTCGCGCCAGCCCGGCACGGTGGGCGTGCCGTTCCCCAGCACGGAGATCCGCGTCGTCGACCCGGAGGACCCCGAGCGCGACCTCGAGGCCGGCGAGACGGGCGAGCTGCTGCTGCGCGGGCCGCAGGTGTTCCAGGGGTACTGGAACCGTCCCGCCGACTCCGCTGCGACGCTCATCGACGGGGGCTGGCTCCGCACGGGTGACATCGCCTCCGTCTCCCCCGACGGCTTCGTGTCGATCGTCGACCGCCTGAAGGAGATCATCATCACCGGCGGCTTCAACGTGTCGCCGAGCGAGGTGGAGGACGTGCTCTCGTCCCACCCCGACGTCGCCGGCGCGGCCGTCGTCGCACTCACCCGCCCGCGCGGCGGCGAGGAGGTCGCGGCCGCCATTGTCGCCCGGGAGGGGACGGACGTGGATGCCGAGGCGATCAAGGAGTTCTGCCGATCGCGCCTCGCCCCGTACAAGGTCCCGCGCCGCGTGTTCGTCGTCGACGACCTGCCCCGGTCCCTCATCGGCAAGGTCCTCCGCCGCGAGGTGCGCGAACGCCTGATGAAGCTCTGAACGCGCGGGGGCGCTCTCGCGAGGCGGCCGCGGCTCACGTCCCGCCGTGACGTCCGGAAGAGACTCGCCGAGGGCGGCTCACGCGCATCGACCGTGACGCCCGGAACAGCCCCGAGCCCGGGGCGCCCGCGCAACGATCGCGCGCGCGCCCCCGCTCGACTCACCCGTAGAAGAGCTTCTCGAACACCCGGCGGGAGCGCCGCGTCGCGCCGAGGTAGTCCTCTTCGACGCGCGTCGCCGATCGCGGCGGGTATTCCAGGATGCGGCCGATGCCGTCGAGCTTGGCCCGGTCCGCCGGCAGGACGTCGCTGGTCTGTCCCGACAGCAGCGTGTTCGCCGACCGCAGGCGGCTGGCGAGGTGCCAGGCCGCGGCCAGCCGCTCCCCCGCCTCGGGCGGAATGATGCCCGCGTCGACCGCCGCGGACAGAGCCCCCAGCGTCGAGGTCGTCCGCATGCCGGGAACCGCGCGGGCGTGCTGCAGCTGCAGGATCTGCACGAGCCACTCGACGTCGCTGATCGACCCCGGGCCGAGCTTCAGGTGGCGCGCCGGGTCAGCGCCCTGCGGCAGCCGCTCGTTCTCGACGCGCGCCTTGATCCGTTTGATCTCGCGCAGTCCGTTGGCATCCGCCGTCACCGGGTACCGCACCTCGTCGGCGAGGGCCAGGAACGCGTCGATGAGCTTGACGCTCCCGGCCACCCCCCGGGCTCGCAGGAGCGCCTGCGCCTCCCACGACAGCGACCAGCGCCGGTAGTACTCGGCGTACGCCTCGAGGGAGCGGGCGAGCGGGCCGCTGCGCCCCTCCGGCCGCAGCTCCGCGTCGAGCTCGAGCGGAAGCCGGTGATCCTCGGAGTGCTCGCGCAGCCCCGCGACGATCTTCAGCGCGAGCCGGCTGGCCCGCTGCGGATCCACGCCGTTCGCCCGGTAGACGTACATCACATCGGCATCCGATCCGAATCCGATCTCGCGCCCGCCGAAGCGGCCCATCGCGATGACCGAGAAGTCGAGGTCGTCGTCCTCGGGGGGAACGACCGCGCGGCGCACCGCGCGCAGCGTGGCCTGGATCGTCACCTCGGTGATGGTCGTCAAGGCATCCGCGAGCTCTTCGAGGGAGACCACCTCGAGCACCGCCGCCATCGCGACCCGGAGCATCTCACGTCGGCGCAGCGCCCGCACCGAGCGCATCGCGTCGTCGATGTCCGCCCACCGCGTCTGGATCGCCCGCGCCTCCTCCTGCAGGGCCACCCCCGTGCGAGGACGCAGCAGCGCGTCGTCGTCGAGCCAGGCCACGGACTCGGGGATCCACTCCATCAGCTCGCCGATGTACCGCGAGCCGGAGAGCACGCGCGTCAGGCTCTCGGCGGCGCCGGCGGAGTCGCGCAGCATCCGCAGGAACCAGGGCGTATTGCCGAGACGCTCGCTGATCCGGCGGAACACGAGCAGCCCGTAGTCGGGGTCGACCCCGTCGGCGAACCACCGGATCATGATCGGCATCAGGTGGCGCTGGATGGTGGCCTTGCGACTGAGTCCGGTCGTCAGCGCGGCGATGTGCCGCAACGCCCCCGCCGGGTCGCGGAAGCCGATGGCCGCGAGTCGGTCGCGCGCCTGCGCGGTCGACAGCGTCCGCTCCCCCTCGGGCAAGGCGGCCACCGCCGACAGCAGCGGACGGTAGAACAGACGCACGTGGATGTCGCGCACCTCGCGCTTGATGGCCTCCCACGCCGCCTGGACCCCGGCCGCGGTGTCCGAGAGCCGCGAGGCGCGCGCGAGGATCCGCAGGTCGTCGTCCTTCTCGGGCAGGAGGGCGGTGCGGCGCAGCCCGCGCAGCTGCAGCCTGTGCTCGAGCAGGCGCAGCAGACGGTAGTCCCGGCCGAACGCCTCCGCCTCGGTCCTCCCGATGTACCCCTCGGCGACGAGCGCGTCGAGGGCATCGAGGGTGCCGCGTTGGCGGATCCGCTCGTCGGTCAGTCCGTGGACGAGCTGCAGCAGCTGCACGGTGAACTCGACATCCCGGATGCCGCCCGGCCCGAGCTTCAGCTGGCGGTTGACCTCCGCGGCGGGGATGTTGTCCGTCACGCGCTCGCGCATCCGCTGGACGCCCTCGACGAAGTTCTCGCGTCCCGCGCTGTGCCACACGAGCGGCTGGACCGCCGCGACGTACTCCTCGCCGAGGGCCGCGTCGCCCGCGATGGCCCGCGCCTTCAGCAGCGCCTGGAACTCCCAGCTCTTGGCCCAGCGGTCGTAGTACTGCAGGTGCGAGCCGAGGCTGCGCACGAGGGCGCCCTGCTTGCCCTCCGGGCGGAGGTTCGGGTCGACCTCCCACAGCGGCGGCTCGATCTCCGGCCCGGAGATCCCGCGCATGGTCTGCACCGCGAGGCGGGTGGCGATGTCGAGGGCGCGCGCCTCCGACACCGTGTCCTCGTCCGCGGTCCCCCCGACGAAGATGACGTCGACGTCGCTGACGTAGTTGAGCTCGCGGGCCCCGGCCTTCCCCATCGCGATGATGGCGAACCGTGTCGCCGCGACCTGCGCGCGCGGGAACGCCGCCGGGCCCGTCCCCGAGATGCGCGTCCGGGCGACGCTGAGGGATGCCTCGAGCGCAGCGCCGGCGAGATCGGCCAGCGCCGACGCGACGATCGGCACCACGTCGGCCGGCTCCGGCTGACCGAGGTCGAACGCCGCGATCCGGGCCAGCAGACGGCGGTAGCGGATGCGCAAGGCCACCCAGGCGGCATCCGTCCCGTCCTCGGCGAAGCCGTCGACGTCGCCGACCGCGGCGAGCAGCTCGGCGCGCATGGTCTGCTCGTCGGGCACGGTCAGCCCGGCACCGCTCAGGTGCGCCAGCTCGTCGGGATGCCGGAGGTAGAACTCCGCGAAGCCGTCGGACGCGCCCGTGAGGTCCCAGAGCGCACGCCACGCACCGGCGTCCGCCGCGGCGGCGCGCACGGCGTCGGGATCACGCCGGGCGACCTGCACGATCGCCGACAGGGCGTGATCGGGACTCGCCACGCGCTGCGCGAGCGCGGTCGCCTCGTCGCGGCCGGTGCCGACGAGCCGCTCGAGCTCGTCGAGCATCGCGTCGGCCTCGGCCAGGCGGGAGAACCCCGTGCGGGCCAGAGCCGTGAGCGACATGGATCGATCGCCCGAGATCATCGGTCCTCCCCGGAGAGGTCGCCGGTCAGAGCGCCTCGAGGTTGCTCGCGAGCTCGAACGGCGTCACCTGCGCACGGTACTGGTGCCATTCGCGACGCTTGTTGAGCAGCACGTACTTGAACACCTGCTCGCCGAGAGTCTCGGCGACGAGCTCGGACTCCTCCAGGTACTCGAGCGCGTGGTCGAGGCTCGACGGCAGCGGTGCGTACCCGAGCGCCCGACGCTCGACGTCCGAGAGCGACCACACGTTGTCCTCGGCCTCGGCCGGGAGCTCGTACTCCTCCTCGATGCCCTTCAGGCCGGCGGCCAGCATGAGCGCGTACGAGAGGTACGGGTTGGCCGCGGAGTCCAGCGCCCGGTACTCGACACGGGTCGACTGCCCCTTGTTGGGCTTGTAGAGCGGGACGCGGACGAGCGCGGAGCGGTTGTTGTGACCCCAGCAGATGAAGCTGGGCGCCTCGTCGCCGCCCCAGAGGCGCTTGTACGAGTTGACGAACTGGTTCGTGACGGCGGAGATCTCGTTGGCGTGCCGCAGCAGGCCGGCGATGAAGTGACGGCCGACCTTGGAGAGCTGGTACTGCCCGCCCTCCTCGTAGAAGGCGTTCATGTCGCCCTCGAAGAGCGACAGGTGCGTGTGCATGCCGCTGCCGGGCTGACCGCTGATCGGCTTGGGCATGAAGGTGGCGTACACGCCCTGCTCGATCGCGACCTCCTTCACGACGGTGCGGAAGGTCATGATGTTGTCGGCCGTCGTGAGCGCATCGGCGTACCGCAGGTCGATCTCGTTCTGCCCCGGACCGCCCTCGTGGTGGCTGAACTCCACCGAGATGCCCAGGTCCTCCAGCATGCGCACCGAGCGGCGGCGGAAGTCGTGGGCGGTCCCGCCGGGGACGTTGTCGAAGTACCCGGCGGAGTCGACCGGCTGCGGGCGCCCGTCGGCGCCGAGCTGCGAGGACTTCAGGAGGTAGAACTCGATCTCGGGGTGCGTGTAGAAGGTGAAGCCGGCGTCGGCAGCCTTGGCCAGCGTGCGCTTCAGGACGTGGCGCGGGTCGGCGACCGCGGGCTGGCCGTCGGGCGTCGTGATGTCGCAGAACATGCGCGCGGTCGGGTCGATCTCGCCGCGCCAGGGCAGGATCTGGAACGTCGTCGGGTCCGGGTGTGCAAGGAGGTCGGACTCGTACGACCGCGTCAGCCCCTCGATGGCGGACCCGTCGAAGCCGAGGCCCTCGGAGAAGGCCCCCTCGACCTCGGCCGGCGCGATGGCCACCGACTTGAGCGTGCCCACCACGTCGGTGAACCACAGGCGTACGAACTTGACGCCGCGTTCCTCGATCGTCCGCAAGACGAAATCGCGCTGCTTGTCCATCAGATCCCCTCGTCGTCTCGTCGCTCAGCGACCGGCGCCGTCGGCGCCCCAGTCGGCCTCACGCGCGTCGTCTTCATCCCATTTGGCCGACCGTGCGCGCAGAATCTCGGGTGCGCGCGCGGCTTCCTCGGCGCTGTCGAACGGGCCGGCGCGATCAGCCATGGGAGATTCGAGGCCTTCCTCGACCTGACCGGTCTGGAGGTTGTACCAGTACTTCCGCGTGCCGTCGCTCACGATGTCTCCTCCAGGATCTCGCGCCCCGGCGCAGATGCGTCGGGCCCTCCCCCGATCCTACTGATCGCGACCCCGCGGCTGGATAGGCTGGAGGGCATGGCAACGAATGCGTCCCGCGCGATCGGGGTGGACATCGGCGGCACCGGCATCAAGGCCGGCATCGTGGATCTGGAGGCCGGCGAGCTGGTGAGCGACCGCATCAAGGTCGCCACGCCCGCCGGCGCCGAGCCCGCGGACGTGCTGACGGCGGTGCATCAGGTGATCGAGCGCCTCGAGGCCCCTGCGGACATGCCGCTGGGCGTCGCCTTCCCGGCCATCGTCAAGGGCGGCCGCACGCTGTCCGCGGCGAACGTCTCGGCGACCTGGGTCGGCTTCGAGGCCGAGAAGTTCTTCGAGGACGGCCTGTCGCGCGGCATCCATTTCGCCAACGACGCGGACGTCGCGGGCATCGCGGAGGTGCGGTACGGCGCGGCCAAGGACGTCGAGGGCCTCGTGATCCTCACGACGCTCGGCACGGGGATCGGCTCGGCCATGATCTACGACGGCGTCCTCGTCCCGAACAGCGAGCTGGGACATCTGCAGCGCGCGGGGCACAAGAAGGATGCCGAGCACTTCGCCGCGTACTCCGCGATGGAACGCGAGGAGCTGTCGTGGGAAAAGTGGGCGAAGCGCCTGCAGTGGTACTACGACTACGTCGAGTTCCTGTTCAGCCCCGACCTCATCGTCGTCGGCGGCGGCGTGTCGAAGCACTCCGAGAACTTCCTCCCGCTGCTGAAGCTCCGCGCGCCGATCGTGCCCGCGAAGCACCGCAACAACGCCGGCATCATCGGGTCGGCCTCGCTCGCGGTGCCGGTTCCGGAGGCCCTCCCCGCCGTCAAGTGACGTTCCCGTCGCACTGACGAGAGGCGCGCGCCGTCGGGCGGCGTGTCGGAGGGGTGTGGCAGTCTCGGTCCCGTGACCGCCCAGGACCCCTCGGAGACGCCGCGCCTCGACGCGTCGATCGTCGCGCTCCGTGTCGTCGTGGTCGCCAGCACGGTCGTCGCGGCGGTGGCCGGCTACCTCGGGTGGGCGGACGACACCGACCCCGCTCCCGCCGTCGCGGCCGCCGTCGCCGCCTCCGTCGCGGCGGTCGGGGCCTTCGTCGTCTGGTACCTCGAGGAGCGGCGCAAGCGCGCTCTGCAGTCCGCGCGGACGACGGTGGCGGAGCTGCTCCGCGCCGAGAAGATCCGCATCCTCACGATGACCAACGGCGCCTTCCTCCCGACGCTGTCGGCGCTGCAGGACCTCGCCGCGATGCGCCCCGGCGAGCGGGCCGTCGAGATCAGCGGCTTCCGTCAGGCCGTGGTGGAGCGCGCCTGCGACCTCGTCAAGAACGAGAGCCCGCGAGCGGCCTACTTCCGCGTGCAGGACCTGTCGGCGCGGCGCCGGGTGATGAGTCCGCGCCCGTACATCTCGCAGCGGGCCCGCGTGGACGAGTTCACCTCGCAGTTCGTCGAGGGCGCCGACGACGAGCCGGGCGTGTGGGAGCTCATCGACCACGCCGAGCACGCCATCCTCCGCGAGGACGTCCGGCCGCCCGGCAAGGTCTACCGCTCGTACATCTCCGCGCCCGTCCGCTGCGGGGGGATCGCCTTCGGCATGCTCACCTTGAACGTCCTGGATGCCGGCGGCCTCTCCACCGAGGACCGGGACTTCCTGCTCGTGCTCGCGCGCGTGCTGGCCGTCGCAGAGGCGCTGACGCTCCTCGAGAAAGAGCGCGAGGCGTCCGTCCGGATGTCGCTCATCCGTTCTAGAATCGGGTCAGAAGGGGGTAACGCATGAGCACTGCCGTGTCGGTCTCGGGCCGGTCCAGCTTCGTGAACGCAGAGATGGCTAAGGCGCACGCCGAGGCGATCCGATCGGTGGATGCCGAGCGCTCGCAGCCCCCGCACATCCGCGCCGCTCGTGCGCGTGCCCTTCTGCGCTGGCTCGACAAGACCGACTGACGTCGCGCCGCCCGTCGGTCACGGAAAGACGAGCTCGAACCGCTCCAGGGCGACCCGAACAGTCGCCGGGTCAGTCTTCGTGTCGGCCGCTGAGGCGGTCCCACTCGAGTGACCGGTACTGCAGGTAGGTGCAGAGGTTCGACGCGACGATGAGCTCTGCCCCCAGCGCCCCCATCTCATAGGGCGGAGCGGAGAGCTCCGTCTCGTGGACCTCGAGCGTCATCTGCCACAGCGGATCGTCGAACCCCCGCGGTTGCATGTAGATGACGCCGTCCGCCCGCCGAAGGCGCACGATCACCAAGCCGGTGTCGCTTCTCCGGTCACCGTCCTGCTCGGCGACGACGATGTCGGCACCGGCGGTGTTCCCCGCCTCGATGAAGTCGTCGACCCACTGCTGCAGCACGTAGACGTCCCGTCGCGGCGGGAAGGGGATCTCTCCGGTCACTGAATCATCCTCTCAGCTGTCGCGCGCGGACGGCGCATGACGGCTAACTATTGCGTCACGTCCGCGACGACGTTATGGGCGTTTCATGAAGCTCGCGCGGGTGCCGCTCGACGGCGGGTGGGCGACGACCTCGTCACGCGGTCGAGGCCTTGCCGACATGCACCGTCAGCCCGTTCGGGCCGTTCGCCTCGTCGAACATCTGCTCGACGAGATGTTGGTCGATCGACGGGCTCCGACCGCCCCAGAACTGGAGCACGAGCGGCGTCGACGCGCTGAGCCACAGGCTCAGGGTGCCGGCGCTCGGGTGCGGCGCGTGCAGCATGAAGGACTCGCCGCGCCGCAACTTGTTCATCACCACGATGCGAAGGTGCGCGAGGGTGCGGTCGTCGACATCGAGGACGGCACGGCCCTGATAGAAAAGACGGCCCACGTTCAACTCCTGACACGAACGGCCGGCGGGACCCTGCCGGACCCGCTTACGCCGTAAGGGACATCTTACGCAACGCCGTCACGGGTACGCGCGCGTGGCTCAGACCAAGAGCCAGGCCGACGTCGGTCAGTCCTCTCGCGCCGGCGTGATCAGCACCCCGCCGAACCGCGCCTCGGAATAGCGCCACTCCCGTCCATCGACCCACACCCGCGCCGATGCGCAGGGCAGCGGTTCGTGCTCGCCGTTCGGCCAGAGCAACACGAACCCACCGCTCGGGGACGCATTCGACCCCGTCACGCGTGCGCCGTTCGCATCGACGGCACGAGCCTCGCAGTCGCGGCACAGGTACTCGGGATACCGGTCGGATTGGGTGACCTGGGCGCCGCAGTTCGGACAGGGCTGGGTTCCGCGCGCACCGGGGAGAAACGGGCTCATTCGACAAGCGTAGGTTGCGCCGCCTGCGCGCTGTCGGCTGCTCTCGAAGAAGCGCCGTCGGTGGAGGCGAATGGGCCGGCCTGTACGCCGGGTTCTGTCCGGGGGCGGAAGCCCCGTGGACGGTCATCTCTCTCGGCGACACGTTGCCGTGCCGCTCCAGCGGCCTACCCGGGGACTCGGCGAGCCGCGTCGACATCCCCTGTCTGGCCTTGCTCCGGACGAGGTTTACCGTGCGGGTCGTGTCACCACGACCCCGGTGGTCTCTTACACCACCCTTTCACCCTTACCCGCGCGAGGCGGGCGGTCTGCTCTCTGTGGCACTGTCTCGCGGATTGCTCCGGGTGGGTGTTACCCACCGTCCTGCCCTGTGGAGCCCGGACGTTCCTCGGCACGGGCGAACCCGTGACGCGACCGTCCAGCCGACCCATTCGCACGTGCGAGTCTACCGTCGCGGGCGGTCACGCCTTCTCGGCGGTCGGTCCGATCCGCAGGTCGAGAGGGAAGTCGAGCGGGAACGACCCGAACAGCAGACGACCCGCGGATGCCGCGGACTCCCGCACCGCCTCCGCCACCGCGTCCGCGTATTCGACGGGCGTGTGCACGACGATCTCGTCGTGCAAGAAGAACGCCAGATGCGGCGACCGGTGGAACACGGGACCCGACGCGGGCGCGGAGCGCGCGGCATCCACGTCCGGGAACGCCGACAGGCGCGTGCGCAGGTCGGCCAGCCAGGCGAGCGCCCACTCGGCCGCGGTGCCCTGGACCACGAAGTTGCGGGTGAAGCGCCCCCGGTCGCGGGCGGAGCGGCGCGCGCGGGTCTCGTCGATCCCGGATGCCGCGGCGTCACTCGCCCGCGACTGCAGGTCCCGCCAGGTCGACCCCGCGGTCGGCGAGGTGCGTCCGAGCCAGGTGTGGACGACCCCGCCGTCCTCTCCGACGCGGGCCGCCTCGTCGACGAGCGCCATCGCACGAGGGAAGGTGCGCCGCAGGCGCGGGAGGAGCCGTCCGCTCTCCCCCGTCGTGGCTCCGTACATCGCCCCGAGCATCGCGAGCTTCGCCTCGGCGCGGCTCGCCACGGCGCCCCGCTCGACGATGCCGGCGTACAGGTCGCGTCCGGATGCCGCCTCGGCCAGCGCCATGTCGCGCGACATCGCCGCGAGCACGCGGGGTTCGAGCTGCGCCACGTCGGCGGTCACGAGCGTCCAGCCCGGGTCGGCCCGGACCGCCGTGCGCAGCGCTCGCGGGATCTGCAGGGCCCCGCCGCCCGACGACGCCCACCGGCCGGTGACCACGCCCGCGGGGACGTAGACGGGACGGAAGCGGTCGTCGCGGACCCACTCGTCGAGCCACGCCCACCCGTTCGCGGTGTAAAGACGCATCTGCTTCTTGTAGGCGATGAGCGGGGCGACGACCGGGTGGTCGTGCTCGGACAGCTCCCACCGGCTCGTCGACTGGACCAGGACGCCGGCCCGGCGCAGGGAACGCAGCAGGCGCGGCTGCGAGTCGAGGGATGCCGACGGGTCGTCGAGGGCCGCACGGACGACGGCCGCCGTCTGCTCGATGCGGGCGGGCAGGCCGCCGCCCCGGCGGGCACCGAGCTCGCGTTCGAGCATGTCCTCGTGCGCGCGCCGGCTCCACGGCACGCCCGCGGCGTGCAGCTCCTCCGCGATGAGCGCCCCCGCCGACTCGGCGGCGCAGAGCAGACGGAGCGCGCCGGGCGACGTCGACGACGCGATCGCGGCGATCTGGCGGCGGTACTCGGCGAGAGCGGCCGTGAGGGTCTCGGGGATCCCGGATGCCGCCTCCCCCAGGTCGAAGAGGGTGTCGCCCGAGCTGGGCGCCGTCGTCCCGGCATCCCATTCGCCTCTCGCCCGGAGGCCGTGGTCGTCGGTCACGGCCTGCGCGTCGCGGAGGATGCCGTGGACGAGGCGGAGGTCCCACACGCGCGCCACGCGGACCCCGGCCTCGAGCAGACGCGGGTAGACGAGTGCGGAGTCGGCCCACACCCATCGCACGTCGCCATCGTGCTGCCGGGCGGCGATCGCCGCGGGGAGCGCGTCGGCGGTCAGCTCCTGAGCGGGTCCGGTGGGCTCGGTGTCCCCGTCGACGGCGACGATCGCGAACCGGCCGTCAGCGACCCGTCCGACGACGACCGTGTCAGTGGGCACGGCCGCCGCGACGGGTCATCGGGATTCTTCGGTGCGGACGAGGATCGCGCCGCACTCGGGGCAGAAGACGACCTCGTCCGTCTGCGCGCGGCGGACGGCGCTGAGGTCGCTGGGCGGGAGGACAATGCGGCACGCCTCGCACGCGCCGGCGCGCAGGAGTCCGGCGCCGTTGCCGCGCGCGGCGAGGCGCTCGTACAGCGCGACGAGGTCGGCGGGGATGGCCGCGGCCACGGCGTCCCGGTCGCGGCGGGCGGCCTCGAGGCGGGTGGTGGCCTCGGCGACGGTTGTCTTGGCCTCCGCGCTGAGCTGAGTGCCCTGCGCGTTCGTCTCGGCGATGAGAGCCTCCTGCTCGGCGACCGCGGCATCGGCGGCCTCGAGCCGCTCCATCAGGGCGATCTCCGCGTCCTCGAGGTCGCTCTTGCGACGGGCGAGGGAGGTGAGCTCGTTCTCGAACCCCTGTGCCTGCTTCGCGTTGGACGAGGCGGCCAGGCGCTCGGTGTCGCGGGCGATGCGGGCGTCCACGACCGACACGTCGGACTCGAGGCGCTTCAGCTCGGCGGCGATGTCGTCGCGGACGTTCGCGCGCGCCCCCAGCTCCTGCGACAGCGTCGACCGCTGCGCGATCAGCTCGCGCACGCGCTCGGCCTGCGGGGGGTTGCCGGCGACGCGCTCGTCCCGACGGATACGGGCGTCGAGGTCGGCGAGATCGAGCAGTCGGCGCTGGTCGGCGGGATCGGCGTTCACGCTCCCACGCTACCCCGGGGGTGGGACAGACAGGCGTCCGGCTAGCCTGGACCCACGGAACCCCCGGATGAATGGATGCCATCACCGTGACCTGGAGCATCGACCCTGCGCAGGCGCGCGCCGTCTGCCGTGCCACGGACGAGCACGCGTCCGCGATCGACGCCGTCGTGATCACCACCGCGGACGCCTTCGAGTCGGCGCAGAGCGCCGTGGGAGCGGGTGAGACCGCCACGGCGCTGGCAGAGGTCGCCGCCGACCCGTTCCTCATCCGCCTCGCGGGCATCCGGCGGCACATCAGCACCGTGACGGAGACGACGGAAGGGGTCGTCGCCCTCTACGAGCAGGCGGACTACGACATGGCCGCCCAGACGCAGGCGACGATGAACGGGTCCAAGCCGTGAGCGTCGCTCCCGCGACGATCCCGCGGTCCGCCGACGTCTCGGCCGCCGCGGACACGCTGTCCGCTGCCCTCGACGGGCTCGACGACGCCGTCTCCGACGTCACGAGCTCGTGGAGCGGGCTGAGCGCCGTGTACGAGGCGCCGGAAGCACAGACGGCCTACGGCGCCCTGGCATCCGTGTCGCCCGCCGCCGATGAGCTTGCGACCGCGCTGTCGTCGGCGGTGAGCGCGCTGCGGACGTATGCAGAGGCCCTCGCCTCACTGGAGACCCGCCGCGCGGCCATCGTCTCCGATCTCGCGGTGGTCGAGCGCGAGATCGACCTCCCGCTCGAGGAGCGCGACCCGGAGGCCCCGACCGTCGCCGAGGTCGCCCGCGCACGCCGGACCTTCGACGCCGACGCCGCCGCCGCCGACGAGGACTGCGCCCGGGCCCTGCGGGCGCTGCGCACGTCGACGACGTGGGTGATGAACGACGGTCTCGAGATCGTGACCGGCAACGCCGGGTCGGCGGTCCAGGGTCTCGCGAGCGAGCTGCTGCAGCGCTACCGCGGCACGCTGATGGTGCCCGGCCCGGGGGCGATGCTGCCGGACGAGATCCGGCTCACCGCGGGCGATCTGGAGCCCACCTGGCCCCGCTCCCGCATCGACGGGCAGATCTGGGTGCAGCGCCCGTCCGGCACGTGGATGCTGGAGAGCAACCTCCTGCCCGACGCTCCCCCGGCGCTCGGCGGCCTGCCGGGCTGGAACGGGCAGCCGAAGTTCGCCCCCGCCGAGATCGGGACGCCGCCCGCCTGGGCCGGGCACGCCGGTAAGGCGCTGTCGGTGGTGGGTGCGGGCCTGACCTACTGGAGCGTCTACGGCGAGAGCTACAACGACACGCTCACCCGCCACCCGGACTGGAGCGAGGAACAGCGTCAGCAGGAGGCGTGGGTGGACACGGCCGTCGTCGGCACGAGCTCTGTCGCCGGCGGCGCCGGCGGCGCGTGGGGCGGTGCGCTGCTCGGCGCGAGCATCGGGTCGGTGTTCCCGGGACCCGGGACGATCATCGGCGGCATCGTGGGTGGGGTGATCGGCGGCGTCGCCGGTGGATGGGGAGGACAGCAGGTGTCGCAGAGAGCGGTGGACAGCATCCGCGGCGAGAACGAGACCATCATGGCGCCGGGTCCGCTGGGTGCGGCGCACGGACCCGCCGGAGACCAGCTGTGACCGCCGGCCTGATCGTCGGCATCGCCTTCCTCGCGCTCGGCGTGGTGGCCTACAGCGGCGTGTGGAAAGGCTGGATCCGCGTCCGCCGCGGGTACGGAAGCACCATCGGCTTCGCGTGGCTGTGGCTCGGCCTGTCGTTCACGACGGCGTCGGTCGCCACCTCCATCGCTGCGGCTTCCCGCCCGCTCCTGCTCGTCCTCCTGGCGGTCGCGGCGGTGCTGCTGGTCGTGGCCATCGTCGGCTTCTTCTGGCTCCCGCCCTTCCTCCTGCCCGCGTGGTACCGCGTGCTTCGCGGCGACGACGTGCGTCCGAAGGGTCGCCCATGAAGTTCTCGACCGGTCCCGCCAGTCGCGAGTCCGCCCTCCTCGTCGCGGAGACGCCCCATGCGCACGTCACCCACCCGGACTGGCTCGAGACGTCCGCGTTCGACGGGGCCGACCTCGTCCTGACACCGGTCGAACGCCCGGACGGATTCGTTCCCAACCTCGTGCTGACCTCGGTGGCGAGCACCGCTCCCCTGACGGATGCCGCGGCGGCGGCGGTCCGAGCCGCCGGTGCCCAGCACGACGGCGCGTACATGATCGCGGTCGACCTGTGGCATCCCTCGCCCGACGAGTCCCCCGCCCGCGGTCGACGCATCATCTTCGCCTACCCGGGCGACGACGGACGAGATGTCGTCGTCGCCAAGTGGGTGTGGGCCACCGGAAGTCATCACGTGCACCTGTCGGCCAGCTGCGTCCCCTCCCAGTGGACCGGGTACTCCCCGGTCTTCGACGGGATCGCCGCCCACCTGGCGCTCACCACCGACCCGGCGGAGACCGCGGAGGCGGCGGCCCGCGCCGGTGACGCTCCGCTGGATGCCGTCGTGACCGCCCGTGTCGGAAATCCGATCGAGTCCCTCGACGACATCCCGGCGCCGGCGTTCGCCTCCGCGGCGCCGCGTCTGTCGCCCGACGCGCTGCAGGCGGTGCTCACCGGAACGGCGAGATCGCGCATCGGTGCGGCCCACGGCGTCCTCGCCCGCCGCGACCGCGGGACCGCTTCGGCGCACGAGCTTCGCGATGCCGGGTGGATCGACGACGACGGTCGGCTGACACGGGACGGTTCGGCTGCTGGAGCGGCCCTCGCCGCGAAGCGGCACATCGCGACCGTCCAGGCGCGCCGGGGGGATCGCGCCGCGCTGCTGATCGCGTATGCGGGTCCGCGCGGCGTGCTCGTCCTGCACGACCCGGCGCTGTCCGAAGACGTCGGCGGCCCTGCTGACACGGCCTCGCGACACGCGGTGGTCCTCGACCCCGATCACATGCCGGTGTTCGTGGCCGCCTGGCTCGGTGTCACCCCCGGCTGGCCCGTGAGCGAGCCGGACGAGCAGATCGCCGCCGACGAGCTCGCCGCGCACATCGGGGCCACCGACGGCGCCGTCGAACCCTGGACCGAGGTCCTGATCCGCGGCGACGACGGCGACCTGTACGACGTGGTCTCGCCGTCACGCGGCTGGCTCCGGATCGGAGCGCCGGTCGATGGCATCCATCCGCTCCGCGCCGAACCGACGGCCGTCGTCTTCGACCGGCTCGCCCTGCTGAGCACGCGGGCCCTCGCCTGAGGAAGGGGTGCGTCCCGGGCTAGACTCGGGGACTCCAGGGCCTTTAGCTCAGCTGGTAGAGCGCCACGTTTACACCGTGGATGTCGTCGGTTCGATCCCGGCAGGGCCCACCGCTCGCTTCCGCTGGTCCAGTGAACGCTCGCGCGCGGGGGAAACGCCGTGGCACGGCGTTTCCCCCGGCGCAGAGCGTTTACCGACAAAGCACCCGGCTCGGTGAGGTCATGTTCTCCGCGTGACGACGAGGCACCCGACGCAGACTGCGACGAGGACCGCGCACACCGCGATGGCCGTCCCGGCCGGTGGCACCAGCTCCCCCTTGAAGCGCACCCATGCCAGCGTGGGCGAGAACACGGCCGCGGCGAGGGCAGTTCCGAACATCAGTCGCGGATACGCCCGTCTTTCCTGCATCGACGTCACCGTCATCCGTCGCAAGGCGACGATGACGCAGACGAGCGTGCTGATGGCAGCGGCCGCGAGGATCCAGGTCCACGACGCCTCTGGCGTCATGGAAAAGCGGCGCGTCCCCCCGAACCCTCCCCCCACCAAGGCGACGATCGGGACGGCGGAGACCCATTCGAAGAGTTCCCACCCGACCGGGGCACGCCGGGGTAACGCCCCGGTCCGGGCGCGCCAGGCCCGCCGCGTCTTCGGCGCGTCCTCCCGAGGGAGGTCGGGCGCGTCGCTCGTGGTCACGCGATCAGTATCGAGCACGCGGCGGCCCGCCGTCGCACGCCGGTAAACGCTCGCGCGAGCGGGACGGCGGACGGGCGAGAGCGGTCGATTCCGGAGAATGGATGCCTCGACGTCGAGGCATCCATCCGCCCCGACACCCGCGGGTGGAGGACCGCACGACCGGAGCGCCGCCGACTCGCTAGGCTGGACGCTGGTGAATTGTGCGGAGCAGACAAGGGTTGCCGCACGCGTATGGCGATTCTCTGGCATGACCTGCCAGACGACGAAAGGTCTTCCGTGACTGTTCACGATCAGGATCCGTATTCGCAGGGGCCGCAGGACAGCGACCCGGAAGAGACCGAGGAGTGGAAGGAATCCCTCCGTCAGCTCGTCCAGGCGAAGGGTCCGGCTCGCGCCCGCGAGATCATGCTGAGCCTGCTCAAGGGCTCGAAGGAGCTGCACCTCGGCGTGCCGATGGTGCCGACCACCGACTACATCAACACCATCGCGCGCGACAGCGAGCCCGAGTTCCCCGGTGACGAGGAGCTGGAGCGCCGCTACCGCAAGTGGATCCGCTGGAACGCCGCGGTCACCGTGCACCGTGCGCAGCGCCCCGGCATCGGCGTCGGCGGCCACATCTCGACGTACGCCTCGTCGGCGGCGCTGTACGAGGTGGGCTTCAACCACTTCTTCCGCGGCCTCGACGACCCGTCCGGCGGCGACCAGATCTTCGTGCAGGGCCACGCCTCCCCCGGCACCTACGCCCGCGCGTTCCTCGAGGGCCGCCTCACCGAGGCGCAGCTCGACGGCTTCCGCCAGGAGAAGTCCGCGGCGCCGAACGGCATCCCCTCCTACCCCCACCCCCGTCTCATGCCGGACTTCTGGCAGTTCCCGACGGTGTCGATGGGTCTGGGCCCGATCAACGCGATCTACCAGGCCATGTCGAACAAGTACCTCAGCAACCGCGGCATCAAGGACGTGTCGGACTCGCACGTCTGGGCGTACCTCGGCGACGGCGAGATGGACGAGGTCGAGAGCCGCGGACAGCTCCAGGTCGCGGCGAACGAGGGCCTGGACAACCTGACCTTCATCGTCAACTGCAACCTGCAGCGCCTCGACGGCCCCGTCCGCGGCAACGGCAAGATCATCCAGGAGCTCGAGAGCTTCTTCCGCGGTGCCGGCTGGAACGTCATCAAGGTCGTCTGGGGCCGCGAGTGGGACGACCTGCTCGCCCGCGACACCGACGGTGCGCTGCTGAACCTCATGAACAGCACGCCCGACGGCGACTACCAGACGTACAAGGCCGAGAACGGCGCGTACGTCCGCGAGAACTTCTTCGGCCGCGACCCCCGCGCGCTCGAGCTCGTCAAGGACTACTCGGACGAGCAGATCTGGGGCCTCAAGCGCGGTGGCCACGACTACCGCAAGGTCTACGCGGCGTTCAAGGCGGCCAAGGAGCACAAGGGCCAGCCGACCGTCATCCTCGCCAAGACCATCAAGGGCTACGGCCTGGGTCCGCACTTCGAGGGCCGCAACGCGACCCACCAGATGAAGAAGATGACCCTCGACGACCTGAAGGCGTTCCGCGACGCGATGGACATCCCGGTGTCCGACGCGCAGCTCGAGGAGAACCCGTACCAGCCGCCGTACTACACCCCCGGTGAGAAGGACGAGACGATCCAGTACATGCTGGAGCGTCGCCGCTCGCTCGGCGGGTTCCTGCCCGAGCGCCGCTCGACGCACGTCGGCCTGGAGCTGCCCGGCGACGCCGCGTACCAGCTGCCCAAGAAGGGCTCGGGCACGCAGGAGGTCGCCACGACGATGGCGTTCGTCCGCCTGTTGAAGGACCTGCTGCGCGTCAAGGGCTTCGGTCACCGCATCGTGCCGATCATCCCCGACGAGGCGCGCACGTTCGGCATGGACGCGTACTTCCCGACGGCGAAGATCTACAACCCCAAGGGCCAGCACTACACCTCCGTGGACCGCGAGCTGCTGCTCGCGTACAAGGAGAGCCCCGAGGGTCAGATCATCCACGTCGGCATCAACGAGGCCGGCGCCCTCGCCGCCTTCACCGCGGCGGGCACCTCGTACGCCACGCACGGCGAGCCGCTGATCCCCGTCTACGTCTTCTACTCGATGTTCGGCTTCCAGCGCACGGGCGACGCCCAGTGGGCGGCGGGCGACCAGATGGCGCGCGGCTTCATCATCGGCGCCACCGCCGGCCGCACCACCCTGACCGGTGAGGGCCTGCAGCACGCCGACGGCCACTCGCAGCTGCTCGCCTCGACCAACCCGGCGACCGTGTCGTACGACCCGGCCTACGGCTACGAGATCGCGCACATCGTGCGCTCCGGCCTGGAGCGCATGTACGGCGGGGAGCACCCGGACCCGAACGTCATGTACTACATGACGGTCTACAACGAGCCGCTCGTGCAGCCGGCCGAGCCCGAGGGGGTCGACGTCGACGGCATCGTCCGCGGCATCCACCACGTCTCCTCCGGCGAGGGCGACGGTCCCCGCACCCAGCTGCTCGCCTCGGGCGTCGGTGTGCCGTGGGCGTTCGAGGCCCAGCGCCTCCTCAAGGAGGACTGGGGCGTCGTCGCCGACGTGTGGTCGGTGACCTCGTGGACCGAGCTGCGCCGCGACGGCCTCGCCGCCGACGAGCACAACTTCCTCCACCCCGACCAGGAGCCGCGCGTCGCCTACCTGACCGACAAGCTCAAGGAGGCCCAGGGTCCCGTCGTCGCGGTCAGCGACTGGATGCACGCGGTCCAGGACCAGATCCGTCCGTGGGTCCCGCAGAACTACTGGACGCTCGGCGCCGACGGCTTCGGCTTCTCGGACACCCGTGCGGCCGCGCGCCGGTTCTTCAAGATCGACGGTCCGTCGCTCGCGGTCCGCGCCCTGCAGGCGCTGGCCGAGGAGGGCAAGGTCGACCGCGCCGTCGTCGGCCAGGCGATCGAGAAGTACCGCCTGCACGACGTCAACGCCGGGACCAGCGGCAACGCGGGCGGCGAGGCCTGATCGCGTGACCGACACCGCGGCCGCGCAGGACAAGGCCGAGACGCTGGCGTGGCTGCGCCGTATCTCGGGTGACCTCGCGACCGCGACCATCCAGCGTCTCGAAGAGACGCTGCCCTGGTACGCCGAGATGCCCCCTGCGCGCCGGTCCGCTGTCGGACTGGTCGCGCAGGCGGGCATCACGTCGTTCCTGAAGTGGTTCGAGGAGCCCGCCTCGACCCCGGCCATCGCCGCGGACATCTTCGCCGCCGCCCCGCGCGAACTGCTGCGCAGCGTCAGCCTCACGCAAACGCTCCAGCTGGTCCGCGTCACCGTCGAGGTGATGGAGGAGCGCGTCGCCGGCCGCAGCGAGAAGGTGCGCGAGGCGATGCTCTCGTATTCGCGCGAGGTCGCCTTCGCCGCCGCCGACGTCTACGCCCGGGCCGCCGAGGCGCGCGGACTGTGGGACGCGCGCCTGGAGGCGCTCGTCGTCGACTCGATCCTCACGGGCGAGGCCGACGAGGAGCTGCCCAGCCGTATCGCGGCCCTCGGGTGGCACGGCCACGGCGAGGTCGCGGTGCTCGTGGGCACCACCCCGCGTCTCCTCGACGTCGACCAGGTGCGGCGCACGGCCCGCAAGCTCGGCGTCGACGTCCTCATCGGGGTGCAGGGCTCCCGTCTGGTGCTCGTCATCGGCCGCGCCGACCTCCCCGCCCGTGGGGCCGACGAGATCACCGAGCTGCCCTTCACCGACATCGCCAAGCGGCTCGAACCGGGCTTCGGCGGCGGACATCTCGTCCTCGGGCCGGCCGTGGCGGCGCTCGTCGACGCCGGGCAGAGCGCCCGCGCCGCCCTCGCCGGATTCGCGGTGGCGCGCGCGTGGCGCAACGCCCCCCGCCCGGTCGAGGCCGACGACCTCCTTCCCGAGCGCGCCCTCGCGGGCGACCCGGTCGCCAAGCTCACCCTCGTCGAACGCGTGTACCGCCCGCTGCAGGCCCACAGCGCCGACCTCGTCTCCACCCTGTGGAGCTACCTCGACAACGGCCGGTCCCTCGAGGCGACCGCCCGCGAGCTCTTCGTGCACCCCAACACCGTCCGCTACCGCCTCAAGCGCGTGTCCGAGGTGATCGGGTGGGATGCCACCGGCCCGCGCGAGGCGTTAATCCTCCAGACCGCGCTGATCCTCGGCTCCATCGGCACGGATGCCACCCGCCGACGCGGCGCGGGCGCACGCCGGCACAGCCTCTCCTGACCCGCCGTCCCGGCGCGAGGACCGCGTCGATGCACGGCGCGCACAAAGACACGCCGCTTTCTTGTGCCGATATCTCCAGAAGCGTCGGCCGGATCCTTGACAGGATGGACGGGTGATCATCGCCGTCTTCCCCGGACAGGGTTCGCAGACCCCCGGGTTCCTCTCCCCCTGGCTCGAGATCGACGGCGCCCGCGAGCGCCTCGAGGCCTACTCCGACCAGGCGGGCGTCGACCTGGTCGCCGCCGGGACCGAGTGGGACGCCGACCGCATCCGCGACACCAGCGTCGCGCAGCCGCTCATCGTCGCGGCGTCCCTGCTGTCGTGGGCGGCCCTCACCGCCGCCGGTCCGCGCCCGTCCGGCGTGGCCGGGCACTCCGTCGGCGAGATCGCCGCGTTGGCGGCATCCGGGGTCCTGTCCGACGCCGACGCCCTGCGCCTCGTGGGCCTGCGCGGCCGCGCCATGGCCGAGGCTGCACAGACCGTCGAGACCGGCATGAGCGCCGTCGTCGGCGGCGACGAGAGCGCCGTGCTCGAGCGCCTCGACGCGCTCGGCCTCACCCCCGCCAACTACAACGGCGGCGGCCAGATCGTCGCCGCGGGCGAGCTGCCGGCACTGGCCGAGCTCGCCGCGGACGCACCGCGCGGGACGCGCGTCATCCCCCTGCAGGTCGCCGGCGCCTTCCACACGCGCTTCATGGAGCCCGCCGTCGCGGCCCTCCGCGACGCCGCCGCGACCGTCGAGACGGCGGCCCCCGACACGACCCTGTGGACGAACTCCGACGGCTCGACCGTCGACGACGGCCGCCGCGCCCTCGACCTCGTCGTCGCGCAGGTCGCCTCCCCCGTCCGCTGGGACCGCTGCATGGCGTCGTTCGCCGCGCAGGGCGTCACCGGCATCATCGAGCTCGCGCCCGCCGGCGCGCTGACGGGGCTCGCCAAGCGCGCGCTGCGCGGCACGCCGACCGTGGCGGTCAAGACCCCCGACGACCTCGACGCGGCCGTCTCACTCCTGAAAGAAGACCAGGCATGAGCACCCCCACCCTCCGTCAGCTGCAGGGCCCCGCGCACACGCGCATCTACGCGTACGGCGCCGCCCGCGGCGAGAACGCCGTCCCGAACGAGGATCTCGTCGGCCCGATCGACTCCAGCGACGAGTGGATCCGCCAGCGCACCGGCATCGTCACGCGCGTCCGCGCGGACAAGACGACGGATGCCATCGACCTCGCCGCCGCCGCCGCGCAGGAAGCCGTGGAGAAGTCCGGCGTCGCTCCGTCCGACATCGACGCGGTCATCGTCGCGACCATCAGCAACCCGAAGCAGACGCCCTCGGCCTCGGCCATCGTCGCCGACCGCATCGGCGCCAACCCGGCGGCCGCCTACGACGTCAACGCCGCCTGCGCCGGCTTCGCCTACGGCGTCGCCCAGGCCGACGCCCTGGTGCGCGGCGGTCTCGCGAAGCACGTCGTCGTCGTCGGCGCCGAGAAGCTCAGCGACATCGTCGATCCGACCGACCGCAGCATCTCCTTCCTGCTGGGCGACGGCGCCGGCGCTGTCGTCGTCGGCCCGAGCGACACCCCCGGCATCGGCCCCACCGTCTGGGGGTCCGACGGCTCGAAGGCGGATGCGGTGGGGATGAACCACACCCTCACCGACTTCCGCGACGGTTCCGCACCGTGGCCCACGCTGCGCCAGGAGGGCCCCACGGTCTTCCGCTGGGCCGTGTGGGAGATGGTCAAGGTCGCGCGCCAGGCGCTCGAGGCCGCCGGCGTGGAGGCCTCCGACCTGGCCGCCTTCGTCCCGCACCAGGCCAACATGCGGATCATCGACGAGTTCGCCAAGCAGCTGGGCCTGCCCGAGAGCGTCGTCATCGGTCGCGACATCGAGACGACGGGCAACACCTCGGCGGCATCCATCCCCCTCGCCACCCACCGGCTGCTCGCCGAGCACCCCGAGCTGAGCGGCGGCCTGGCCCTGCAGATCGGCTTCGGCGCCGGTCTCGTCTTCGGCGCGCAGGTCGTCGTCCTCCCGTGACACGCGGGCCCCGAACCCTAAACTGATCCAGGCCCGCGACCAGGGCCGAATCCCCAAGAACAGGAGCAACCCATGGCTTTCACCAACGACGAGGTCCTCGCCGGCCTGGCCGAACTGATCACCGACGAGACCGGCATCTCGGCCGACGAGGTCGCCCTCGAGAAGTCGTTCACCGACGACCTCGACATCGACTCGATCTCGATGATGACGATCGTCGTCAACGCCGAGGAGAAGTTCGGCGTCACCATCCCCGACGACGAGGTCAAGAACCTCAAGACCGTCGGCGACGCCGTCACCTACATCTCGTCGAACCAGTCGTGACTCTCCCGGTGGGGGCTGCGGCCCCCACCGGTCAGACCGAGGATCTTTCCCCATGAGCACATCCCGCATCGTCGTCACCGGTATCGGTGCGACCTCGCCCATCGGCGGCACCGCGCCCGAGAGCTGGTCCGCCCTGCTGGACGGCGCCTCCGGCGCCCGCACCCTCGAGCACGAGTGGGTCGAGAAGTACCAGCTCCCCGTCACTTTCGCCGCCGAGGCCCTCGTGCGGCCCGAGACGGTCCTCGAGCGCCCCGTCGCGAAGCGCCTCGACCCCTCCTCGCAGCTGGCCATGGTCGCCGCGAAGGAAGCGTGGGAGGACGCCGGCGCGCCCGAGATCGACCCCGAGCGCCTCGGCGTCGACTTCGCCACCGGCATCGGCGGCGTGTGGACGCTGCTGGACGCGTGGGACGTCCTGCGGGAGAAGGGCCCCCGCCGCGTCATGCCGATGACGGTGCCCATGCTGATGCCGAACGCCGCGGCCGGCAACCTCTCGCTGCACTTCAACGCACGGGCCTTCGCCCGTACGGTCGCCTCGGCCTGCGCCTCGAGCACCGAGTCGATCGTCAACGCCGTCCAGCACATCCGCGACGGTCTCGCCGACGTCGTCATCGCCGGCGGCACCGAGAGCGCGATCCACCCCATCACGATCGCGTCGTTCGCCTCGATGCAGGCGCTGTCCAAGCGGAACGACACCCCCGAGACGGCGTCCCGTCCGGCGAGCGTCGACCGCGACGGCTTCGTCATGGGCGAGGGCGCGGGCGTGCTGATCCTCGAGACCGAGGAGCACGCGAAGGCCCGCGGCGCGAAGATCTACGCCTCCATCGTGGGCGGCGGGGTCACCGCGGACTCGTACCACATCACGGCCAACGACCCCGAGGGCCGCGGCGCCGCACGCGCCGTCCGCATGGCGCTCGAGATGGCCGACGCCTCGGTGGACGACGTCACGCACATCAACGCGCACGCCACCTCGACCCCGGTCGGCGACCCGAACGAGTACCAGGCGCTGCGCGCCGTCTTCGGCGACCGCGTCGACGAGATCCCGGTGTCGGCGACCAAGGCGTCCACGGGTCACCTCCTCGGCGGCACGGGCGCGCTCGAGGCGATCTTCACCGTCCTCGCCCTGAAGAACCGCGTCGCCCCGCCGACCATCAACCTCACCGAGCAGGACCCGGCCGTGCCGTTCGCGCTGTCCGGCTCGCCGGTCGAGCTCGGCTCGGGCGACCAGCTGGCGATCAGCAACTCCTTCGGCTTCGGCGGTCACAACGCCGTCGTCGCGATCGCGTCGGTCTGACCACGTCGAACGCCCCCGTCATCCCCCGACGAGCTCGGGGATGGCGGGGGCGTTCGTGGTATCGGACGAGGGATACACGGT
The DNA here is from genome assembly GCF_040815675.1 of Microbacterium sp. LMI1-1-1.1. Lineage (NCBI taxonomy): Bacteria > Bacillati > Actinomycetota > Actinomycetes > Micrococcales > Microbacteriaceae > Microbacterium > Microbacterium sp. LMI1-1-1.1. Next base: position 951,947 of record NZ_JBFPNN010000001.1, read on the forward strand.
CCCGGTGCCGGGGAGCGGTCACCGGCCTCCGGTAGTGGTGCCTCCCCCGTCCGACGATCAGGGGCCGGCTCAGCCGACCTTGTGCAGCCAGACGATCTGCTGGTCGTCGCCGGCGTGGCGGAACGGCTCGAGCTCCTCGTCCCAGGCCGAGCCGAGGGCGATGTCGAGCTCGCGCTGCAGCTCGAACGCGTCGCCGGCGGCGACCTCCAGCGCGTAGCGCACGCGGTCCTCGCCGATGACGACGTTGCCCGCGGCATCCGTCTGGGCGTAGTGGATGCCAAGACCCGGCGTGTGCATCCAGCGTCCGCCGTCGCTGCGGGGCGTGGGGTCCTCGCTCACCTCGAAGCGGAGGTGCTCCCATCCGCGGATGGCGCTCGCCAACGCCGCTCCGGACCCCACCGGGCCCTCCCAGTAGAACTCCGCGCGACGGCTGCCCATCAGCACGGGCTGGTCGGCCCAGTCGAAGTTGACGGGACGGCCGAGAGCGCGTCCCACCGCCCACTCGAGGTGGGGGCACAACGCGCGTGGCGCTGAGTGGATCAGGATCACTCCGCGCGAAGACGTGGTCGCCATGGTCTCTCCTTCGTCAGGTACGTCTTCCCCTACGACCTGTCTGGAGCGATGGCGGTTGTTCGGTTGTCTCGGGTCATTATCACCCGCACATAACGAAATCACAACACTGTGATTCCGCCCTTCGACCGCGGCCGTTCCCGCCCGGGGCGGGGCGCGGACGGACATTAATCCGCAGGAAACAGTCCGGTTACCCTGCGCGGATACTGTCGCGGCAAGGCACATCCGTTGGCTGGGGGGCGGTTCAGGATGAGCAGGTCGTCGTATCTCGTCGCTCGACCGCCCGCGCGCGTCGCCGGACGGACGTGGGCGCTGCTCGCCGGCGCCGCGGTCGTCGTCATCGGTGCGACGGGAGCGGCCATCCGTGCGCTCGACCAGCCCGGACCGGAGGTCGTCGTGCTGATCCCGGCTCTGGCCGTGGTCGCCGTGGCGGTCTTCCTCGTGCCGGTCCACTGGCTGCCGTCGGTGGTGGTGGCCGTGCTCGCGCTCTTCCCGACGCGGTTCATCCCCTCCGACGGCCCGTTCAACGCCCTGCCGCCGCTCGCGATCCTGCTCGGGGTGTGGGTGGTACGCCGGCTGCTGTGGCCGCAGGACCGCGGCCGTCTGCCGCAGGAGCGCTCCGCCGCCCTCGTCGCGCGATACGCCGTCTACGCCACGGCGATCGCGCTGACCACCTGGCTGCTGCTGTCGGTGGCGCTGACCGGCCTGCAAGAGAGCTCGCTCGGCTGGACCCTCTCGTTCGTCGCGAGCGTCTTCGTGCCGCTGCTGGTCCTCGACGCCCGCCGCGAGGTCGCCCTGTTGCGCAAGACGCTCCTCGTGGTCGGCGCCCTCGCGGGGGCGTACGTCGTCGGCGAGATGGTGCTCGGCTTCTCGCCCCTCTACGGGACGGCATCCGGGGACCTGCTGTTCTCCGTCTACCGGGCGCGCGGCGCGTTCTCGCACCCGCTCTTCGCCGCGGCGTTCCTCACGATCCCGGCCGCGCTCGGACTCGGCACGTGGCTGACGGAGGGCCGACGCTGGCCGCTCGTCGCCGCGGCGATCTCGGCCGCCGGCGTCATGGCCACCGTCTCGCGCGGCCCGCTCGCCGCGCTGGGCATCGCCGTCGCCTTCGCCGTGCTCCTCAGCCCGCTCTTCATCGGCTGGGCCCACCTGCGCCGCTGGGTGCAGCTGCTCGCGGTGGCGGCGATCGGGGCCGTCGCCGTGCTCAACTTCGGTCCGCTGGCCGAACGCGCCGACTCGATCGAGTCGCGGATCTCCGCCGAGGTCCGCGACCGCGCCGTGGACGTCTCGATCCGCGCCGCCGACTTCTCCGGGTGGATCGGCACGGGTCCGGGTACCTCCGGTCAGACCAGCCGCCTCTTCGACACGATCATCATCGAGAACAGCCTCCTGCAGCTGCTGATCAGCATCGGCATCCCGGGTCTCCTGCTCTTCGTGCTGTTCGTCGCCGCCCTCGCGTGGCGCACGACGCTGACCGGGGCACTCGGTCCGCTGCTCGCCCTCATCGCCTACGTCGTGGCGATCGCCGGGTTCAACACCCTCGACGCCGTCCGCAGCATGCACGTCGTCGTCGGCGTGCTGGCGCTGCTGTGCGTGCACGGCGGCACGCGGACGCGCGACCCGCTCTCCCCCGCCGCCGTCGCCCGACCCGCGGCCGTCGCGGCGCCGCGCGCGACCCTCCGGAACGCCGGCGCGCGATGACCGCCGCGACGCAGAGCCTCGGGCGGACGGCGTCGCGCGGCGCGGCCACGACCATGGGCGCACAGGGGCTGCGGATCCTCGTCCAGGTCGTCGGCATCGTCCTGCTGGCGCGTCTGCTCGCCCCGGGCGACTACGGCGTCATGGCCATGGTGCTCGCGATCGTCGGCGTCGGCGAGATCGTGCGCGACTTCGGGCTCTCCAGCGCGGCCATCCAGGCACGCACCCTCTCGCACGGACAGCGGTCCAACCTCTTCTGGATCAACCTCGGCATCGGCGCCGTGCTGACCTGCCTCTGCGCGGCGCTGGCGGTGCCGGTCTCGGCGCTCTACGGCGATCCGCGGCTCGTCGCCGTCACGCTCGCCCTCGCGCCCACGTTCCTGCTCAACGGGTTCTCGACGCAGTTCCGCGCGCACCTGAACCGCGACTTCCGGTTCGTCGCCCTCTCCGCCGTCGAGATCGGCGCACAGGCCACCGCGCTCGGCGTCGCCCTCTCGCTCGCGGCGTGGGGATGGGGCTACTGGGCGCTGGTCGTGCAGCAGGTGCTGCAGGTGCTGCTCCAGGCGGTCGCGCTGCCGATCCTCGCGGGCTGGTGGCCGGGACTGGCGCGGCGCGGCGAGCCCATGCGGGGCCTGCTCACCTTCGGCGGCCACCTCGTGGCATCCCAGGTCCTCGTCTACGCCAGCCGCAACATCGACAGCGTCATGATCGGACGCCTCTACGGAGCGGTGCCGCTGGGGTTCTACAACCGCGCGTTCCAGCTCATGGTGCTGCCGCTCAACCAGATCAACGCGCCCGCCTCGCGCGTCGCGCTGCCCACCCTGTCGCGCCTGCAGGACGACCCGGCGCGGTACGCCCGGTTCCTCGCGGTCGGGCAGGTGGTGCTGCTGAACGTGGTGGCCGGGGTGCTCGCCTTCAGCGCCGCGCAGGCGCCCGCGCTCATCGCCGTCGCCCTCGGCCCGCAGTGGGAGCCGAGCGTCCACCTGTTCCAGATCCTCGCCGTCGCCGGGTTCTTCCAGGCCGCGGCGTACGCGACCTACTGGGCGTCGCTGTCGCTCGGGCTCATGCGGCGCTTCTTCTGGTACACCGTGGCGACCCGCCCGCTCATCATCGGCCTCATCGTCGTCGGTGCCTCGTGGGGCGTGGAGGGCGTCGCCGTGGCCTACACGGTCGGCAACGCCCTCGCCTGGCCCATCGGACTGATCTGGATGACGCGCGGGACCATCGCCCCCACCGGGCCGCTGTTCGTCGCCGCCCTGCGCACCCTGCTCGTGCACGGCGCCGCCGCCGGGCTCTCCGCCGCCGCCACGTGGGCGCTGCCCGGACTGAGCGAGCCGCTGCACCTGCTCCTCGGCGCGGTGGTGCTCGTCGCCGCGCTCGCCCTCGCCGCCGCGATCGTGCCGGCGTTCCGGCGCGACGTCCTCGGCATCCTCGCGCTGCGCCGCCACCTCGGACGCGCGCGCGCCGCCACCCCTCTCGAGACGGAGTCCGCATGAGAGTCCGCAACATCCCCCGACGCGCCCGTCGCGTCTGGTCCGGCCTGCTGCAGCGCAGCGGTCTGCCGACCCGCCGCTTCGCCCGCACCCTGCGCACCGCCGCGGGCCGGCCGGGCGACCGCGCGCACCTGCTCGTCGCCGCGCCCGGCGCGGGCAACATCGGCGACCAGGCCATGCTCGAGGCGTTCGTCGCGGCCGCCGACCGGCCCGTCACGATCGTGACCCGCCACGACGACGACTTCGTCCTGCCGCCCGATCTCGCGCCGCGCGCGCGGACGGTGGCCCTGCCGCATCTGCTGTACGGCGACGGCGTGGAGCACCGCGGAGACGTGCGGGCGCTCGGCGGGCTGCTGGGCGAAGCCGCGACCGTGTCGATCATCGGCGCGGACATCATGGACGGCGTCTACAGCCTGCGCCCGTCCGTACGGCGGTCCACGATCGCCGCGGTCGCCGCCGAGCTCGGCTTCGACACCACGGTCATCGGCTTCAGCTGGAGCCCCGCCGCCCCCGCCCCGGCCCGCGAGGCGCTCCGCCGCGCCGGGGCGGCCGGGGCGCGCCTTCTCCTGCGCGACCCCGCCTCCGCCGCGCGCGTGCGCGACCTCGGCGTGGCGGGCGTGCACGAGACGGCGGACATCGTCTTCACCGACGAGCGCGTCGCCGTGGACCTCCCGCCGGAGCTCGCCGCGCTCCCCCGGCCCTACGCCCTGGTCAACGCGAGCGGGCTCATCGCCCGGACGGTCGACCACGGCGTCGAGTACGCCGGGCTCGTCGCGGACCTGCGAGCCCGTGGCATCCATGTCGTCCTTCTTCCCCACGTCCTGCGCGACAGCGCCGACGACCGTGCCGCCTGCCGGACCGTTCGGGACGCCGTGGGCGCGGACGGCGTGACGCTCGTGGCGGGCATGCTGTCGCCGTCGGTGATCCGGCGCCTGGCCGCCGAGGCCGAGATCGTCGTCACCGGCCGGATGCACCTGGCGGTCATGTCGCTCGCGCAGGGGGTGCCCGCCGTCACGCTCGCGTCCCAGGGGAAGGTCGAGGGCCTCATGCGGCTGTTCGACTGGCCGCAGCTCTGCGTCGCGCCCCGGCCCGGGATGTCCGCCGACATCCGCGCCGTCGTGGCCGACGTCCTGTCCGACGCCGGCAGCCGGGAACGGGTGCGGCTGGGAACCGAACGCGCGCGCGAACGCGCCCGCGTCAACATCGACCGCATCGGCGCCGGGGGCGGAGCCGTGCGGGCCGACAGCTCTGGGGGGAGCATCGATGGACGTGCAACGACGTAGCGGGTGGGTCCGCGACGACGTCGGCCGGCGGGAATGGGTCGACCTCGTGAAGGGCGTGGCGATCATCATGATCGTCGCGTACCACTCCTCGCTCTTCCTGAACTCGGTGGGAGTGGATGCCGCCGGCATCGGCCGCGCGCGCATCGTGCTCGACCTGTTCCCGATGCCGGCGTTCTTCCTCATCTCGGGGCTGTTCCACACCCGCGTGCGCGAATGGAGCTTCGCGGACCTGTGGCGGCGGCGCCTCCGCCAGTACCTGTACCTGTACGTGCTCTGGTCGGTGCTGCGCTTCCTCTTCTACCTCGTCGTGCCGAACGTCCGCGCGGACGGAGCGGGACAGGCCGCCGACGACCCGGTCGCGCTGCTGCTCATCCTCGTGTGGCCCATCAGCTCGTACTGGTTCATCTACGCGCTGTTCGTCTTCACGATCGTGTTCTGGGCCTTCCGACGGATGCCGCCCTGGGTGCTCCTCGCGCTGACCGCCGTCGCCTCCGCCCTCACCTCCGCCGGGCTGCTCGACACGGACAACGTCGGCCTCAACCGCATGATCGAGTACCTCGTGTTCTTCGTCGCCGGCGCGTACTTCCACCGCCGGATCTACACGGCGGTCGAGCGCACCGGGCCGCTCGGCACGGTCGTGGCCGTCGTCGGGTTCGCCGCGTTCGCCGCCGTCGCGACGTTCGTGCCGCGCCTGGGTGGCATCCCGGGGGTCGCCCTCGTCGGGCAGGTGCTCGTGCTGGCCGCGGGTTTCACCCTCGCGACCTGGCTGGTGCGGCTGCGGCCGCTCGGCTGGCTGACCTACGTGGGCGTGCGGTCGTTGAACATCTACCTCGTCCACATCTTCGTCATCGCGCTGCTCGCGCTCCCGCTGGCCCTCGTGCCCGAAGCGCTGGACTCCCTGCCGGGTCGCGGCCTGCTGGTCATCGGCGCGATGACCGCGGTGGTCACGGCCCTGTCGATCCTGCTGACGCGGTACCTGACGCGCGTGTCGTGGCTGTTCGTCTACCCCTTCCGCAACGGCGTGAAGCTGCGTGCCCGACGCCCCGCGGCGGAGCGGTCATGACCGGCCCGCTCGTGACGCTGCGTGCCCGACGCCCCGCGGCGGAGCGGTCATGACCGGCCCGGCGGCTCCCGTGCGGCTGAGATGGCCGGACGTGGCCCGGGGCGGCGCCATGATGCTCGTCGTGCTCGCGCACACCCTCCAGCTGCTCGACGCCTACGGCTGGTCGCTCGGGTGGCTCGACACGGCCAACACGTTCCTCACGGCGATCCGGATGCCGCTGTTCTTCACCATCGCCGGGATGCTGGCCACGTCGGCTCTCCGCCGGCCGTGGGGGCGGCTGTGGCGCACGCGGCTGCTGCTGCTGGTCTACGTGTACGTGCTCTGGATGGCCGTCCGGACCGTGTGGTTCTCGTTCGTGCCGTGGCCGTTGAGCGACCTGCCGCCGTGGGCGTCGTTCCTGCTGCTGCCGGTGTGGCCGACCACCGGGCTGTGGTTCCTGTACGCGCTCGTGCTGTACACGGTCGCCGCGAAGGCGCTGTCCCGTGCCCCCCGGTGGGTGTCGCTCGGGGCGGCCGCGGCGCTGTCGGTGCTGGCCGCGTACGACCTCGTCCCCACGGGCGACAACCCGATCTGGCGCTCCATCGCGCTCTACCTTCTGTTCTTCCTGCTCGGCGTGCACGGCTCGGACCTCTGGAAGGCGCTGGCCGCGCGGACCCGCGCCTGGTGGGCGGTGCCGGCACTGCTGCTCGTCCCGGCCGCATTCGCCGTCTTCACGCTCGTCCCGTCGGCCGGCGCCGGTGCGGCCCGCGTGCTGCTGTCGACGGTCTGCGTCGCCGCCTGCATCGTGCTCGCGAGCGTCCTCGCCCGCGTCCCGGGGCTCTCCGCCCCGTTCGCTGCCGTGGGACGCCGCACCCTCCCCATCTACGTCATGCACACGCTGCTGCTGGCCGCCGCGGTGGCCGTCGTGCCCGTCGGCGTCGTGCCGACCCCGGCTGCGGCGATCGGGCTCTGCGCGGGGGCCATCGTGGTGAGCCTGGGCCTGGCGAACCTCCTCGAGCGCGTACCCGGCGTCTTCGCACCCCCGGCCGCCTGGACCCGGGACACGACCCGGGTCTGACGCGGGCGCGCGCGGCGTGCGGCGGGCTCGAGGGCGTGTCTGCAGGGCGGGCGGCATCCGGGTCGCCCCAGCGGCCACATCCGACGCCGCGGGCCCCACCGGTCCTGCAAAATCGCGCGGCGGCCCGGGCAGCGATCCGCGGCGCACCGGGGCCAGCCCCCTCACCCGCTGACTTGGCGCAGATGTACGCGCCGGAGGCCCGGCGGCGTACATTCGCGGCAAGTCAGCGCAAGAGGAGGGGGCGGGGGCGCGCAATTGCAGGATTGGCGGCGTCAGGGACGCCCCAGCGGCCACATCAGACGCCGCATGCCCCACCGGTCCTGCAAAATCGCGCGGCGGCCCGCGCGACGAGAGATGCGACGCGGCGTGGCCAACCCCCGCTGACTTGGCGCAGATGTACGCGCCGGAGGGCCGACGGCGTAGATCTGCGGCAAGTCAGCACAAGAGGAGGAGGGGCCGGGGCGCGATTGCAGGAGCGGCGGCATCGGGGACGCCCCAGCGGCCACACCAGACGCCGCAGGCCCCACCGGTCCTGCAAAATCGCGCGGCGGCCCGCGCGACGCGAGATGCGACGCGGCGTGGCCAACCCCCGCTGACTTGGCACAAATGTACGCGCCGGAGGCCCGGCGGCGTACATCTGCGGCAAGTCAGCGCAAAAGGAACAGGAGGAGGGGGTCAGGCCAGGACGGGCGCGGGGGTCTCGGGAGGCTCGGCGAGACGGCGGCTGCCGAGCGGGGTCAACCAGATGTCCTCGGCGCGGGGATAGACCGCCCCGGCCGAGAAGGCGGCGGTGAACCCCTCGGCGCCCCGGCGGGCACGGCGCTCCCGCTCGGCCGCGTCGCCCATCGCCTGTGCGAGGGCGTCGGCGAGGGCGTCGACGTCCCCCGGCGGCACGAGGAATCCGCGCTCGTCGTCGAGGACCGCGGGGATGCCGCCGACCTCGGTCGAGATCACGCACACGCTCCGCGCGAGCGCCTCGAGGACGAACATCGGCATCGCCTCGTCGCGCGAGGGCAGCACCGCGATCGCGGCCTCGCCGAGCAGGTCCAGGAGTCGGTCGTGCGGGACAGAGCCCAGGAACGTCGCGCCCGGGAGGGCGGCATCCACGAGCTCGCCCTCCCGGATGGGACCGGCGACGATGAGCTCCCACTCGGGGAAGCGCTCGTGCACGCGGCGCCAGGCCCGGTCCAGGACGTCGATGCCCTTGCGGTGCGAGACGACGCCGCCGAAGACGACGGCGGGTGCGCCGCGCGTGGGCGCCCCGGCCGGCACGGCGTTCGGCAGCATGGTCACCGCGGACGATCCCACGTGCCGGGCCGCGATCGCGCGCGACTCCTCGGAGAGGGCGATGACATGGGATGCCGCCTGCAGCACGCGCGCCACCCGCCGGGGGCTCCGCTTCTCGTACGCGGCGAACTCGCTCCCGTGCAGGTGGACGACCACCGGCATCCCGAGTCGGGCGGCGAGCAGGGCCAAGTGCCCCTCGCGGACGAACGACCCGCGCTCGGACAGGTGCGCCACGACGACGGCCGGTCGGTCGCTCCGCCCGAGGCGGTGCAGCGTGCGACGAGCCGCCAGGAAACGGAACAGGGCGGTGGGGTGGTCGCCGGGGTCGCCGCGCGTGACGAGCACGGTGTTGTCCACGCGGTCGAACGGCCAGCTGAGGTACGCGTTGACGACCTGCGTCATCCCGCCCGGGATGTCGCCGGCGCGGCCGAGGTGGTGCACGACGGGCCGAGCGCTCGCGGGGGCGGCGACGGGGACGACCTCGTCGCGGCGCAGAAGGCGACCGAGGTCGCTGCGCACCGCCGCCAGCCGTGCGCGGGCGCCCTCGAGCGTCCCGAGGGCCTCGCCGCGACGCCCCGCGAGCTCCACGAGCCGGTCGCGCAGCTGTTCGGCGTCGAGGTCGCGCGTGTTCAGGGCGATTCCGCTGAGGCCGATGGTGTCGAAGTGGCGGGAGATCTTGTCGGCGTCGTCCAGCTGGAGGCCGATCGGCATCGCGCCCTCGGTGAACGCCGCGATGATGGCGTGAAGACGGTCGCTCGCGGCGACCCGGGTGCGCCGGTAGACGGCGCGCAGTCGCGCCTCGTGCGCGTCGTGGGCACCGAGCACGGGCCAGCCGACCACCTCGGCGTCGAGGTCGCGGCCGAGTCGCTGCGACCGCTCCTCGTCCACGCTGACCTGCGTCACCACGACCAGCCGGAGACCGAGCGCGTCCGCGGCCCCGCGCACGCCGCGCATCCAGGCGGCATCCGGGTAGGGACGCTGGGCCACCTCGGTGTCGTCGCGCAACGAGACGACGAAGAGGTCGCGGGTGTCCCCGCCCGCCCGGGCCGCGGCGAGCGCATCGGCGTCGAGGCCGTCGCTGAAGCCGAGATCGGGCATCGACGGGCCGAAACCGAGATAGTCGGCGGTGCGGTCGTCGCGCCAGCGCGTGTAGCTGGAGAGGGCGTTGGACGGCCACATGAGCGCCCGCGGGAGGGGCGCGAAGTTGCGCGCCCCGGCGCCGATGCGGGCGACGCGTCCGCCGCGGGCGCGGACGAGCGCGACGGCGGGGAGCATCGCCAGATGCTCCTTCATGCCGATGAGCGTGAGCTGGAGCTCCCCCGGCTTGTAGAGCGTGTCGGCGTTCCCCCGCGCGGCCTCGGCGAGCAGCGCCCGGTACCAGGAGACGAAGGAGCGGTAGACGACGTCGTCGGGGTGCAGCCGCAGGCCGTCGTCGTAGCCCGCGGGCGAGTGACCGACGTACACGTGGAGCCGGCCGTTCTCCCGCGCCCAGTCGAGCAGCGGCCTGCGCAGGAGCACGTCGCCGATGTTCTCGTACTGCCCGCGGCCGACGGCGAAGATCTGACGGCGGGGCTCCGTGGCATCCGTCCCCTCCGCCGGGGCCTGCGCGGCGCTCACGCGGCCCGCCGGACGGGTGCGGCGAGGTCGTCGACGATCGCCCGGGTCGCGGCGACGTCGAGGACGGCGGCGGTGACGTCGGGGCCGTCGACGGCGATGCCGATGCCCAGCTCGTTGACGAGCGCGGCGATCTCGGCCTGGTGGTCGTCCACGTGCTCCCCCCGGGCGGCGGCGCGGGTCGCGATGACCGGGAAGACACCGAGCGAGAGCATCTCGAGGAGCGTGCCGACGCCGGCGTGGCTGATGACGACGTCGGCGTTCAGGGCCTCCTCGACGAACTGCTCCGGCGGCATCTCGTCGTACACGCGTCCCGGCAGGTCGTCGCGACTGGTCTCGCCGAGCTGCCACACGGTGGTGTCGTCGACGAGCCCGCTCGCGAGCAGGGCGTCCACGAGCGAGTCGAAGCGGTATCCGCGGATGGTCCCGAGGGTCACGAAGAGACGCCGGCCCGTTCGGCGCCGCGGCGTCGGGCGGTACGTGCTGAGGACGCTCTGGCACTCGTGCCAGCGACCGCCGGCCCAGGCCGGGGTCTGCGTTCGCAGGTGGACGGCCGGGACGTTCTGCAGCAGCCGCCCGGTGGTGGACGGGCCCTCGACCCGGCACACGCTCTCGACGTACGTCGACGCGATGCCGAGGCTCGCCGCGAGCGGCAGGGCAGCGGTGGCCACGGCGGCGCCCGTGCTGATCGCGGCGTCGAAGGGCTCTGACCGCAGGAAGCGGTGGATGGGCCCGACCGCGGCGAGCGTGCCGCGGAGGTCGCGCGGCCCGATGTACGGCAGCATCGCGACGCGTCGTCCTTCCAGCAGCTGCCGGCTCTGCGGTGTGTCGAAGGTGATCCAGAGCGAGTCGGGATGCCGCCCGAAGGACGCCTCCAACCGCAACAGCTCGGCGAGGTGTCCCCCCGTCGAGCACACCAGAGCGGCCTTGCCGCCCGATCCAGGTATGCGCCATGCCATGGCCGACCCGCTTTCCTCATGCAGGGTCGATGAAGACCCCACCCCCAACTCACGCGATCGGATCGTTTCCCCACAACCGACCGTGTGCTTGCCTGAGACGCGCTGGTGGACTCCGCGTTCGCGAGGAATGTATCGCGGGCCGGAGGGGCCTCGGACGGCTTTTTACGCAGCGAGTCGAACTTGTCATACGCCGTTCATCTGGGGCGTGCGCCGAACGGCCAGGATAGCGGGCAGGGGACGGGAGCCGGCTGTCGGCGCCCGGAAGACGGGCCGGGGGCCCACGGGGGATGGTCATGATGACGGGTGCTTCGACGACGGGCGGGCGGGCGGGCGTCTCGCGCCGCGGACTCCTTGCGGGCATGTTCGCGGGGGCCGGAACGGTCGCGCTCGGCTCGGGGGCGGTGCTCTCGGCGGCGGCGGCGACGGCCGCACCGACGCCCACGCTGCCCGGCGAGTACACGCGCAAAGAGGACGTGACCGCGACCGGGGTGGTGTTCGACAACATCTGCGTGACCATCTCGAAGGATCCGGCACGCATCTACGTCCCGCGGACGATCAAGCCCCAGAGCGGGGTGCCCGTCCCGGTCGTGTGGTAATACCACGGCTCCGGCGGCGACCACAACGCGCTCGAGGGCGGGTACCGCTCCCCCGCGCTGTCGACGATCGACAAGGGCGGCATCGCGATCTGCCAGAAGGCCGGCGGCACGCTCTACACGAACCCGACCGCGCTCGCCCTCCAGCAGGCCGGCTGGGACTACATCGCCCGGCTGTTCACCGTGTCGGCGAACACCCTGCGCTCCACGTCGGGCGGTGGCATCCTGGCCACCGAGGTCTACGGCATGCGCCTCATCCCGAACATCGTCGGCATGTACGGCGTGAACGCCAGCTACGACCTGCGGGCCATGTACGACCAGGGCGGCCGCGGTCAGGCCTCGGTCATCCTCGCCTACGGCGACGACCTCGACGCCATCGAGGCGCGCAACCCGGCGCGTCTGCCCGCGTCGACGTGGACGGGCACGAAGCTGCGGGTCGTGGTGTCCTCGCCGAGCGGCACCGACACCATCGTCCCGCCGGAGCAGCACGGCCTGCTGCTGCGCGAGCGGGCCCTGCCGGTCGCCGCGGAGGCGTCGGTGCGCACGCACACGAACGGGCACAACACGCCGGGCTTCGCCGCCTCGGACTTCGTCGCGGCGATGGGCCGCTGGGGCAGCTTCCCCGTCGTGGCCACGCCCACGCCGACGCCCACGGCGACGGCGACCGCGACCGCCACCCCGACGCCGACCGCGAGCCCCACGCCGACGAAGACCGCGACGCCCACGGCGAGCCCGTCCCCGACGCCCACGAAGACCGCCACGCCGACGCCGACTCCCACGCCGACCCCGACGCGCGACACGGTCGCCCCGGCGGTGTCGATCATCGCGCCGGCAGACTCGACGACCGTCTCAGCCGTCGTGACGCTCCGCGTGTCCGCCACCGACGCCGTCGGGGTGACCGCCGTCGGCGTGTACGTCGGCACGAACAAGATCGCGGATGCCACCAAGGTGAGCGCCTCGGAATGGCGCGCCCCCTACGACACCCGCAACATCCGCAACGGCACCTACGCGATCACGGCGAAGGCGACGGATGCCGCGGGGAACGTCGGCACGTCGTCGGCGGTGCGCCTCATCATCAAGAACTGACCGGGGGGCTCTCCGCCGTCGCGGCGGGAGCCGTCCGCCGGCGCGGGGGCTCTCCGCCGTCGGGGCGGGAACCGTCCGCCGTCGCGCCCGCGGCCGGACCCCGCCCGGCCCGGAGCGGGGCTCACCGCGGCGGCAGGTGCGCCTCGATGACAGCCGCCTGCGACAGCGCCGTGTCGATGCCGATCGACGACGGCAGCCCGGGGGCGCTCGACACGTACGCGAGCAGCGTGCCCACGGTGCGGGTGCTGGTGGCGCCGAAGTACATGACGTCGAGCCCGTCCTCGTCGGCGATGTCGTAGAACCGCGTGAACAGCGCGTTCCACGCGGCGGCGTCCGCGGCGGACTGCACGCCGCCCTCGCCACCGGAGGGCCACCCGACCTCCCCCACCGCGCAGTGCACCTGCCAGGTCGTGCACCAATCGCCGAACGTGCCGAGCTGGGTCAGCACGCGCTCGGGGTCCTCCACGTCCCCGTACACCGCGCCGTCCGAGTCCGCGTAGAAGTGCTCGGAGTACACGACCCGCCCCAGGGGGTCCACGATCCACGGTCCGTCCGGGGCGATGGCGGCGAGACGGCCGCGCTCCTCGCTGAGGATCCCCTCCACCCAGACCGGCTGCACGGCGCCCGTCTCGCGGATCGCGTCGACGGCCACCTGCGCGTAGTGACGGTAGGTGTCCACGCCGACGGACCACCGCGGCTCGTTGAAGACGTCGAAGGCGGCGACGCCCGGCTCGTCGCGCAGGGCGCCCGCCAACGCTCCCCAGATCGTGCGGACGTGCCCTTCGTCGATGCCCGCGCCGCACGCGAGGCTCCCCTCGACGTACGGCCCCGCTCCCCACGGGTACGTGCACCCGTTGTGCAGGTCGACGACCGTGCGCACCCCGGCATCCCATGCCGTCCGCACCTCCCGGACCACCGCGGCCAGGGCGTCCTGGTCGACCGGCTGCGCGAGCCCGTCCGCGGCGGTCCCCCCGTCGGGGATGACCTGCAGCCGCTGCCAGGGCACCGCGAGCCGGACGGAGGTGATCCCGCGGCCGGCGAGGAACGCGTAGCTGGACGCGGGCTCCCCGAGGGTCGCCGCATCGGCGCCCGCCCCAGCCAGGACGAAGCTGTAGATGTTGACGCCGCGCAGGTACGGCTCCCCGGCGAGGTAGTCCGCGAGCGCGTCGGGCGGCGGCGAGACGATCTCGGGGCGGGGGGTGGGCGGCGTGCCCTCGGGCAGGCACCCGCTGAGGACGAGGGCCGCCGCGAGAGCCGTCGTCACGGCGGCCGTCACGCGCGCGGTTCGCCGCCCCCGGGCCCTCACGCGCGCGGTTCCCGGACCCTCACGCGCGCGGTTCGCCGACCGCGCTGCCCGACCGCACCACGGCCCGGGTCACCGCCTTCTCGAGCAGCGTCGCACTGGCATCCGCGCCGAACCTGTCCAGCCAGTCGTCGATGCCGCCGACCTCGAGGCCCGCGGCCTCCTGAACTGCGTCCGCGACCGCTGCCGGGTCCGCACTGGCGGCGAGCTCGCCGGTCACGCCAGGGATGATGGCGTCGGCGACGCCGAGGGCGGTGGAGATCGCCACGGAGGGCACCCCGCGTGCCGCGGCCTCGATGAGGACGTTGCCGAGACCCTCGCGGTGCGACGGCAGGAGCACGACCGACGTCGGACCGAAGTGCGAGATCCAGTCCTCCACCCAGCCGTGACTAGTGAACGCGACGCCGCGGCGCTCGGCCTCCGCGGTCATCTGCGCGAGCAGCGGTCCGCCACCGAACGAGACCACCTCGGTCGGGATGCCGCGGCGGACGAGCTCCTCGGCGACCGACAGCGCCAGCTCGGGGTTCTTCTGCGGGACCAGGCGGCACGCGAGGACCAGTTGCACGCCAGCCGCGGTCCCGGGCACGCGCGGGACCGGCGTGCGCTCGCGCACCTTGGCCATCGCCGGGTTCGGCACCACGAGGCTGCGGCTCGCCGGAATGCCGAACGCCGCGTTCATCTCAGCGGCGACGGGGTGCGAGGCGCTGGTCACGACGTCCGCACGGCGGTACCACCGGCGCGCGAGCGCAATCTTCGCCCGGTGCGCGGGCGGCGCCCCCGGCAGCCCCAGGCTGATGAGGTTGTGCTCCGTCACGACGAGCCCCGGCCGATGCCGGGCGCGCTCGCGCGCCGCGATCGCGAGGAGGTTCGGGTACGTCTGCAGCCCCACGAGGGCGTCGAACCCCTCGCTGTCGATCAGCCGTGCCAGCGCCGACACCTTCTTCAGGTGGGACCGGATGCCGCCGAGCCGGTGCACGGTGACACGGGGCGGCAGCACGTCGCCGGTCGGACGGTCCGAGACGACGACCACCGCCACCTGGTGCCCCTGGTCGGCGAACCACGTCGCCCAGGCCACGCCGACCGCTTCCGCCCCGCCGCCGTGCACCGAGCTGACGACGAACGCCAGCCGGCGACGGGGGGCGCCGGTCCCAGCACGGACCGTCTCAGGGGCCGCAGTAGACATTCGTGCCCCCGCTCGCCGCACCGTCCACGACGTTGTCGCACGACACGCTCACCCCGCGGCTGCGGTCGTGCACCCACACGCCGTACCCCGAGGCATCCGCCGTCCCGGTGTTCGCACGGAACTCGTTGTTCCAGCCCCAGTCCTCCCACGCCATCGACGAGTAGGCGTGCTGGACGGCGGAGGTGCCGGTGTTGCCGGTCACGGACCAGTCGTTGCCGGTGACGAGCACCCAGCCGAGCGACCGCGAGCCGGGCTGGGAGCCCTCGAAGACGTTGTCGGCGATCAGGCCGTCGCTCGTCCCCTCCTTGGCCTCGATGCCCTCGGCGCCGGTGTTCTTGATCGTGTTGGCGACGACGACGTTCCGGTCGGAGGCGTCCGGCCGACCCTGGGTGACCTCGCTCCAGCGTCGCTGGGAGGTGCCGATGTAGACGCCCTCGCCGTAGGCGACGTCCGCGGAGCCGGTCCGCGAGATGAGGTTGTGCGCGACGATGCTGTCGGTCGTGAAGGCGTAGAGGTGGATGCCCTCGTAGCCGAGGTCCTTCACCACGAGGTCGGTCACGGCGAGGCTGCTGCTGCCCTTGACCATCACGCCCTGCAGGGAGCGCGCGACCGTGAAGCCGGTGACGACGACGTTCTTCGCCCCCTCGATGCGCAGCGCGGACCCGCTGTTCACGTCGCCGGTGGTGAGCACCGCCCAGGGGCTGCCGCACAGCCAGATCGGACGCTCGGCCGTGCCGGACGCGTTCAGCAGGAAGGTGCCGGTGTAGCTGCCGTCGGCGAGCCGGATGACGGTGCCGGGCCCGGCGGTGCGCAGGGCGGACGTCAGCTGGGACGCGGTAGAGACCGTCGTCGTCGCCGCGGGGCAGTCGGTGGCCCGCGGGGCGTCGGCCGCGGCCGCCGGCGGGGCGGCGTCGGTGACGACGAAGGAGTCGAGGTGGGTCATGCGCCCGCCCGAGGCGCTGTTCTTCGATCCGGAGCCGACGATGGTGATCGTGTGCTCGCCGGGCTCGACGGGGGCGCTGTAGCCGACGACGCCGGTGGTGGAGCTGCGGGCGTAGTTGTCGACGCGGGCCACCTCCTCGCCGTCGATCAGCACGCGGATGATGCCCGCGTTGGCGGACTTCCACGTGTACCAGGTGATCCAGGAGCCGGAGAAGGTGAGGCTGGCGGACGCCGACGACGCGGTCGCGTAGCGGATGCCGCCGCCGCTGCTGCCGGAGCTGCTGAGCGAGCTCCAGGACCCGCTGTACCGGATGGCGGACGAGTTCTCCTCGTACGTGCCGGGACCGGGAGCGGTGGATGCCGCCCGCACGGCGCCCGTGGACGCGCTCGGGGCGGCCGCGGCGACGGGGCCGGCGGCCACGGCCGGCAGCGGTCCGGCGAGGAGGGCGAGGACGGCCCCGGCGACGACGGCCCCGCGCAGGCGCAGGCGGGACGGGCGACGGGAGGGGACGGTGGAACTGGGGGTGAGGCGCATGGCGTGTCCTGTCGGTTGCTGTGGGGCAGGAGGTCGGCGTCTACCGATCGGCGATCGCCAGGAGCACGCGATGCGCACGCGTGGACGTCTTCGCCGTGAGAGCGAGCAACGCCCGGCGCGGATCATGCCGTCGGACGAACAATGCCAGGTCGCCGGCGCGGAGGATCCGACGGTTGCGAGAAAGCAGCAGTTTCTGCTCTGATGTCCGGTAGTCCGCACGCAGAGCGTCCTTGATCCCCGAAAGGGCCACGTACCGGGCACGGAAGTACCGATAGTCGTCGGACCCCCGCAGGCCGAGCCGGGAGGCCGCCCGGGCCATCGCCTCGTCGATGACGGCGAGGGACTCCGCCCGACGGCTCACGGACGTGATGAGGGATCCCGGCCGCAGCCGGTACTCGTACACGGAGACGTCGGTGAAGGCGACGCTCCGCGCGTGACTCAGCGCGTCCGCGACCATCACGAGGTCGGACTGAACGCGCGCGGGGGCGAAGCTCGCCTGCGCCATCACCGTCCGGCGGAACAGCTTGTTCCACAGGTGACCGGTGACCTCGCCGCGCAGCAGCATCCGGAAGGCGTCGCGCCCCGACACGGGCGGGGACACCGGCGGCCGGAGCGCGCGCCGCCGCCCCTCCGCCGTCACGAGCGTGGCCGCCGCGACGACGACGTCCACGTCGCGGGCGCTGGCCATCGCGACCAGCACGCGCAGAGCGTCGTCGGCCCACTCGTCGTCGGCGTCGACGAACCACAGCCACTCGCCCCGGGCGGCCTCCACCCCGGCCTGGCGGGCGCGCGCGACCCCGACGTTCTCCGGCAGGAGGACCGCCCGCACCCGGTCATGCGCGGCGGCCAGCTCGGTCGCCACGCGGCCGGTGTCGTCGCCGGACCCGTCGTCGACGATGACGATCTCGACGTCGGTGGAGTGCTGCTCCTCGAGGCGGGCGATCGCGCGAGGCAGGTCGTCGGCCGCGCGGAAGGCGGGCAGGATGACGCTCACGCGCGGCTCGCCGGTCATCGGCGCACCTCCGCGGAGATGCGGTCGGTGAGCTCGGCGAGCCGTCCGCGGGCGGCGATGACGGCCTCGACGATCTGCGCCCGCCGGGCGAGCGCGTCGGCGAGGACGGCGCGGACCGCCTCCGGGTCGCCGAGGTCGCGCGGGACGCTCGTGCGCTCGATGCCCGCGCCGGCCAGGGTCCGGGTGGTCTTGTCCATCGCGCCCGTGCTGAGGGCCACCGGGACGGCCCCCTCGGTCGCGGCGATCACCACGGCGTGCAAACGGTCGCTGAGGACGAGCGCGCTGCGGCGGTACGTCTCGCGCAGGCGCGCCTCCTGCCGGGCGTGGTCGTCGTCGAGCCAGGTCACGGCCTCGCAGTCCAGCCGCGCCGCGAGGTCGCGGGCGAGGTCGCCGTCGCGCTCGATCTGCGCCACGACGACGGGCTGCAGTCCGAGATCGTCGGCGAGCGCGCGCACCCGCGCGACCCACGCGTCGTCGGGCCGCTCGCGGGCGGCGTGGCTGAGGCCCTGCCGCACCGAGAGGGCGAGGAGCGGGCGCGGGGCCTCGGCGTCGCGCAGCACCTCCGCGTCGGCGCCGAGGGCGAACGCCCAGTCGGGGGTGACGGCCCCCAGACCCATGAGGCGACGGCTGGGCGCGTCGCGCCAGGTCACGACCCGGCACAGTCGCAGGACGGCGGAGATGGGATGCCGCCACGCCTGCGGCTCCCGCACTCCCACGCCGGTGAGCACCGCCGTGCCGCCGCGCAGCCGGTGCACGAGCAGCAGCGGGGCCAGCCGGAGGTAGCGCAGGGCGAAGGGGCGGCGCACCTCGGTCTCGCCGGTGTCGAAGGCGTAGACGCCCCGTCCGGCCAGCAGGTGGCGCGAGACGGTCCGCCGCCAGGTCCGCGGGTCGCGCACGGGCCGGTCGCCAGACTGCAGGCCGAGGCCGCTGAGGTAGTCGTCGGTCTTGTCGCCGACGTAGACGGTCAGGGGGCCGAGCGTGCGCAGGTGGTCGAGGTAGCCGCGCCGGAGCACGGTGTCGCCCACGTTGTCGTACTGCCCGACGGCGGAGGCCAGGACCGTCATGTCACGCTCTTTCCGGCGGCTTTCGCGCGCCCGGTCGATCGCGCCGAGCAGCATCTCGCCGCTGCGGTCGCTGGAGAAACGGCGGGCCCACGCGGCGGTGCGCTCCGGGACGACCCGGTCGACCGTGCGGATGGCCGCGGCGAGATCCTCGGCGTCACCGGTGAAGGCGAGCTGCCCGGTGATGCTCGGCACGAGGGCGTCCGCCACGCCGTAGGCGGACGAGACGGCGACGCTCGGGATGCCGCCCATCGCCGACTCGACGAGCACGTTGCCGAACCCCTCGCGGTAGGACGGCAGCACCGTGACCGCGTTGGGCGGAGCGGATGCCACCCAGTCGGCGGTCCAGCCCGGGACGCTCAGCGGCACGTCGAGGCGTTCGGCGGCCGCGACGAGGTCGTCGGCGAGCGGACCGCGGCCGAAGCACACGAGCCGCGCGTCGACCCCGTCGCGGCGGAGCAGGGCGGCCGCCTCGGCGGCCATCGGCGCCCGCTTCTGAGCGACCAGGCGCATGGGCAGCAGCAGGTGGACGGGCTCGTCGAAACGCACGGCGGTCGTGCGCGGGCTCGCTCCGGTCCGCAGCTCGGCGCGGCGGGCCGCGGGGTTCGGGACGACGACCAGGCGCTCGGCCCGCACCCCGTAGGCGCCGACGAGCTCGGCGGCGACGGCGTGCGAGATCGCGACGACGGTGTCCGCGCGGCGGTACGCCCGCCGGGCGACGACGCGTTTCACCGTGTCGGCGATCGAGCGGGGCTCGCCCTCGCGGGTGGTGATGTTGCGCTCGCTCACGAGGACCACCGGTCCCCCGCGCAGGCCCGCCGTCGCGGCGAGGGCGACGAGGTTCGGGTAGCTCTGCAGGGCCACGACGGCGTCGATGCGCTCGCGGCGCAGCTCGGCGCGGACTGCGCGGACGCGGCGCGCGGTCCCCCCGGCGCGCAGCTGCCGGATGCGCACCCCCGGTCCCGTGGGCGCGTCGGCGACCGGTCCGGTGGTGATGACGCGTACGTCGTGCCCCTGGCCGGCGAGCCAGTCGGCCCAGACGGCCGCGACGAACTCCGCGCCGCCGCCGGTGAGGGAGGTGGTCAGCAGGGCGATGCGCATGTCATCGGCCTCGTCCGGTCAGGCCCGCGCCGCACGCAGGTCGCGGTAGAGCGAGGTGGAGGGGTCCGCGTCGACACCGCCCACCGGGGCGTCCACGACGACGACCCCGACGGGGTCGATCCCCACGGCCCGCAGCCCGGCGGTCGCGGCGCTCAGCTGCGGGCGGGTGGCCCGCCCCGCCGTGACGGCCAGCAGCGTTGAGCCGGCCGCGGAGGCGGCGAAGATCGTGTCGCTGAGGGGCAGGGCGGGGGCGGCATCCAGGATCACCATGTCGTGGCTCTCGGAGAGGGTCTTGACGAGGGCGGTGAAGGCGGAGCCCGACATCAGCTCGGCGGGGCTCTGCGTCGTCTCCCCGACGGGCAGCACGTCCACGCCGTGCACGGTGCGGAGGGCGGCGGCCGCCTCCGTCTCGCCGCGCAGCACGCCCGCCAGGCCGGGGCCGTCGAGCGCGAGCATCTCGGTCACGGACCCGGAGCGGAGGTTGGCGTCCACGAGCGCGACGCGCACGCCGAACTCGGTCATGGCGAGCGCGAGGTTGACCGTCAGCGCCGACGACCGGTCGCGCGGGGTCGCCGGGACGACGGCGACGATGTCCAGGCGCGTGTCGGGCATGTGCCCGAGGACGGCGGCGACCGTGCGGTAGGCCTCCGCACCCGCGCTGAGCGGGGCGTCGGCGACCTCCGTGGCCGATCCCGACGCGCGCGCCGGGATGCTGCCGATGACGCGCGGCACCTCGTCGCCGTCGACGCCCACCGAGGCGGCGCCGTGGACGCGGCGGTCGCGGACGGCGGCCACGGCGATCCAGATCAGTCCGACCGCGAGACCGCACGCCATGCCGAGGGCGATGTTGACGAGCGGGTCCGGCGACACCGGCTCCTCCGGGGCCAGGGGCTCCTGCAGCGTGTCGATGCGGATCGGCGCCGTCCCGCCGCCGGAGGGCGTCTCGATGTCGAGCACCGTCTGGCTGAACGCGTCGACGAACGCCTGCGCCTTCTCCTGCGCCCCGGCCGCCGTGGGCGCATCGGCGGACAGGGCGAGGATCGGGGTGTTCAGGGGCGCCTCGATGGAGAGGTCCCGTGAGACGACCTCGACGGTGTCGGCGAGACCGAGGCTCGCGATGACCTCCTCGATCACGCGCGGCGACATCGCGATCTCCGTGTAGGCGTACGCCTTCTGCACGGCGTAGTTGTTCGCCTGGACCAGGTCGGAGGATGCCGCCCCCGCCGGGGCGTCGTACGTGACGACGAGCTGCGCCGTCGACTGGTACACGGGGGTCATGACGAACCCGGCGCCGAACCCCGCGGCGGCACCGATCACCACCAGCGCCACCACCGTCCACCACCACTTCCGGATTGCGCGAAGGAGGGTCGTGGCGCTCATAACGTGGTCCGTTCGTTCGAGAAGCTCGACGTGACCAAGTGGGAATCGGCACCGGAGTACCGAGAACGCTCCCCCCAGACACGTTCTTGGTACTTCGGAACGTACTGACGGCATGTTGCGCGCGTGTTGCCGTCGAGCGGCGATTTGGGACGGGGTGTGTCCCGCGGATGACCCCCGGGTGAACGTTCCCCGCATCCCTCCCGGACCTTCCGCCGTTCGATCTCGTGCCGTCGTGCGGAGTCGTGGCCCGACACGCCGCGGGACGACGGCCGTGGCTCGGCGTGTCGCCCCGGAACTCCGCAGGACGGTTGAGAGGGAGGGATGCCGCCGTGAGCTCGTGGCATCCCTCCCCTTCTTCGGTGCGCCCTCCGCTGCCGTCGTGCGGAGTCGTGGCCCGACACGCCGCAGGACGACGGCCGCGGCCCGGCGTGTCGCCCCGGAACTCCGCAGGACGGCAGCAACGGGACGGCGTGCAGCCGAAGATCAGGCCCATGCGGCACGATCGACACGTGGCGGATCGGCGAGGCACCGGGGCTCGAGGCTCCCGTCCGGGCCAGCGGCGCCCGGCGGCATCCCGCCCGGCGGCATCCCGATCGACCCCCCGCCGCCCGGCCGCCCGCCGCCGCCCCCCGCGACGCACCGTGCTGCTCCGCCGGCGCATCGTCGCCGCCGGCATCCTGGTGGTCGCCCTCGTGGCGCTCGTCGCCGTCGCGATCGTCCCGCTGGCCTCCCGGCTCGGCGCCGCGACCGACGACCGCCCGCCGCTGAACGCCGCCGCGTTCGATCCCGGTCTGCTCATCGAGGACGCCGCCTTCTACGACGGTGCGGCGATGACCGCGACCGAGATCCAGGACTTCCTCGACGAGCACATCGGACGGTGCGCCACCGACTCCTGCCTGAACGTGCTGCGGGCGGACCTGCCCGCCCGCGCGGAACTGGTGTCGGATGCCACCGGCCGGACCATCTGCGGGCCGTGGGAGGGCGGTGAGCTGTCCGCGGCGGAGATCATCGAGCGGGTCCAGCAGGCGTGCGGCATCTCGGCGAAGGTGCTGCTCGTCATGCTGCAGAAGGAGCAGAGCCTGGTCGCCGGGGCCACCGCGCGCGACCCCGCCCCCGAGGAGCTGGCCGCGGCGATGGGCGCGCGGTGCCCGGACGACGCCCCCTGCGACCCGGGCCGTGCCGGCTTCGCCGACCAGGTCGCGCAGGGCGCCACCGACCTCGCCGCCTACCGTGCGTCGGAGTTCATGCGGCAGCCCGGCGTGCACGTCATCGCCTACTCGCCCGACCCGGCGTGCGGAGGCTCCGAGGTGCGGATCGCCAACGACGCGACCGCCGCCCTGTACAACTACACCCCCTACCAGCCGAACGCCGCCGCGCTCGCGGCCGGATGGGACGAGGGCGACGCGTGCTCGTCCTACGGCAACCGCAACTTCGCCTGGTACTGGGCGGCCTGGTTCGCCTGAGCCCGCGTCCCCCGAGCCGCCTCCGAGGCGCCGGCGCGGACCGGCTCAGTACGCGCCCTCGCGCCGCACGACCGCGCGGACCGTCTTGAACAAAATCGCGAGGTCGCCTGTGAGGGTCCAGTTCTCGACGTAGAAGAGGTCCAGGCGCACCGTCTCGTCCCAGTCAAGGTCGCTGCGGCCGCTCACCTGCCACAGTCCCGTGATGCCCGGCTTCACGAGGAAACGCCGGTGCACGCTCCGTCCGTACAGCTCGACCTCGCGGCCGAGCGGGGGCCGCGGACCGACGAGCGACATCGAGCCGCTCAGCACGTTGAACAGCTGCGGCAGCTCGTCCAGGCTGAAGCGCCGGAGCACCGACCCGACCGCGGTGACGCGGGGGTCGTCCTTCATCTTGAACATGACCCCGTTGCCGGTGTCGGCGGCGCGCAGCTCGGCGAGGCGCTCCTCGGCGTCGACGTACATCGAGCGGAACTTCAGCATCGCGAACGTCCGGCCCTTCAGCCCCACCCGTTCCTGACGGAACAGCGCCCCGCCCGGGCTGGACCCCCGCACGAGGAACGCGATCGCGATGAGCAGCGGCGACAGCAGCAGGATGAGGGACGCGGATGCCACGATGTCGAACGCCCGCTTCACGTGCAGGCGCCCGCCGTCGTAACGGGGCGTCTCCACGTGCAGCAGCGGCAGGCCCGCGACCGGCCGGGAGTGGATGCGGGGACCGCCGACGTCCGTCAGGCTCGGCGCCACGACCAGGTGCTGGCGCCCCGGCTCGAGCTGCCAGCTCAGCTCCCGGACCGTCGCCGGGCTGAGCTCGTTCGCACTGGAGATGAGCACGGTGTCCGCCCCCAGCAGCTCCAACGCCTCGACCACCGAGACCGCCGTCGCCCGCGGCGTGGCCGAGCTGTCGACCGGCGACACGAAGCCGTCCGGATCGTAGGAGCCGACGACGTGCAGCCCCGCGCCGGGGACCTTCTGCAGGTCGCGGACGAGCGGCTCCACGGCATCCAGGTCCCCCACCACGAGCACCTTGTGGGACATGCGGCCGCGCCGCCGCTGGGCCACCAGCCACCGGCGGGCGAGCCACCGGCCGGCGACGAGGCCGACCCCGGTCGACACGCCGCCGATGGCGAGGATCGCGTGCAGACCGGCGAGGGAGGTCACGTAGGCGACGAGGGCGACGCCGGCGAAGGTGAACATCACCGACAGCAGGACGGCGCGGTACTCGCGGCTGCCGACGCCGAAGACCCGGGGGACGCGGCTGCCGGTCGACGAGAGCGTGACGAGCATCGCCGCCGCCAGGACGGCCAACGGGATGCCGACCGGCACCCACACCCGCCCGTCGAGCAGCGGAAGCATGTGCGGCTGCGAGCCGAACACGGCCGCCGCCAGGAGGGAGACCACGACGATGATGACGTCGATCACCACCAGGCCGCGGGCGTAGCGGCGCGCCCACCTCTCCCGCGCGAACGTCGGCGCCGCGCCTCCGCGCCGCGGCACGTCCTCGACAACGTCCTCTTGCCGTCGTGTGATCGTCACTGGGCACCCCCCGTCATCGGCTCGCCGCCGGGCTCCCCTCCCGGCACGCGAACCACTTCCCCGAGGTCAGCATGAACCCGTCCGGTGGAGAAAGGGTTACCCCCGTGTTACGGGGATGTGGAGTTTGCCCGCGCCCGGGGAGCGACCGTCCGTGGCCCACGTCGGGCGACCTTCACGCCCGGGAAACGCCCGCTTCACGTTCGGCGGTTACTGTCGCGCTCATGAGCAACCTGGGGGGCCGCGCTCGCGGGGACGGGCGCACGGAAGGCCGGCGCGGATGAGCCCGGCCGAGTCGATCACGGTGCTGCACTCGCTGGCACCGCCGGACGGCACCACCCGGTACGTGGACCAGATGACCGCTGGGGCGCCAGACGACGTCCACGTCGCGTACTTCAGCTGGCGACGGGCGCTCACCGGGCGCTACGACGTCCTGCACCTCCACTGGCCGGAGTTCCTGCTGCGCGGCCGGACACGCCGGCAGCGCCTGCGCCGCCGTCTCGCGATGCGGGGGACCCTCCTGCGCGCCCGCCTCACGCGGACGCCGATCGTCCGCACCGCGCACAACATCGCCCCGCACGAAGACGGCTCGCACGCGGAGATGCAACTGCTGCGCGCCGTGGACCGTGCCACGACGAGCTGGATCCGTCTGAACGACGCGACCCCGCTCGCGGACGGAGCGCACGGCACCACGATCCTGCACGGCCATTACCGCGACCGCTTCGCCGCGCACCCGCGCCGCGAGCGCGTCGACGGACGCGTGCTCTACTTCGGCATCATCCGCCCGCGGAAGAACGTCGAGCAGCTCGTCGACGTCTTCACCCGCCGGGACCGCCCCGGCTCGCACCTGCGCATCGTCGGGTCGCCGACGCCGGAGCTGGCCGAGCGCATCACCGCCCGGGTCGACGGCCGCGACGACGTCTCGGCGCGGCTGGCGTTCGTGGACGACGACGAGCTCGTCGCCGAGGTCAGCGCCGCCACGCTGGTCGTGCTGCCCTACGCCGAGATGCACAACTCCGGCGCGGCGCTCGTGGCGCTCTCGCTCGACCGTCCCGTGCTCGTCCCGCGCAGCGACGCCAACACCGCGCTCGCCGCGGAGGTCGGCCCCGGCTGGGTGCGCCAGTTCGACGGGGCGCTCGACGAGGACGATCTCACGACCGCGCTCGCCGCCGCGGCGGAGATCGACCCGGCCGCCCGCCCCCGGCTCGAGGGCCGCGACTGGGACGAGGTCGGCCGTCGCCACCGCGACGTCTATCGTGAGGCCATGGCCCGCGCCCGAGGAGGA
Organism: Microbacterium sp. LMI1-1-1.1; assembly: GCF_040815675.1. Classification (NCBI taxonomy): domain Bacteria; kingdom Bacillati; phylum Actinomycetota; class Actinomycetes; order Micrococcales; family Microbacteriaceae; genus Microbacterium; species Microbacterium sp. LMI1-1-1.1. Next base: position 977,445 of record NZ_JBFPNN010000001.1, read on the forward strand.
CGACGATGACCCCTATCCGCCGGAGGAGCCTGGCCGCCGCGGCCCTGGCGGTCCTCGCGCTGACCGTCACCGCCTGCACGCCGGGAGGGGACGCCGAGCCGACGGCCGCTCCCATCGTCGTCGAGAAGGACCTCACCTACCCCGGGGGCGACGGCAGCGCCCTCGGCGTCGACGCCTGCCGCCCCGACGACGACACGGCGCACCCCGCGGTCGTCCTCGTCCACGGCGGGGCCTTCTCCGAGGGCGACCGCACCACCATGGCCGGCGTGTGCAGCGAGCTCGCGAAGAACGGGTACGCGGCCTTCGCGGTCGACTACCGCCAGCTCCCTGCCACCTATCCGGCCCAGATCGACGACGTCCAGGCGTCTGTCCTCTGGCTCCGCGAGCCGGAGCAGGTCGAGCGCTTCCGCCTCAGCTCGACCGTCTCGCTCCTCGGCAGCTCCGCGGGCGCCATCATCTCCCTCAGCACCGCGGCTGCGCTCGCCGGCAACGACGCGCCCGTCGCCTCGGTCGTCGCCTTGTCGCCGGCGGGCTCGCTCACCGCGGACGCCGCGGAGCTCGGGGACCCGCGACCGGACCTGGAGAAGGTCGTCCTCGGGTACCTGGGGTGCGACGTCATCACGGACTGCCCGATCGCCGAGCAGGCGTCGCCCGTGGCCTCCGCTGCGCTGCTGCCGCCGACGCTCATCGTGCACGGCACCGACGAGCTCATCCCGCTGGCGCAGGCGGAGCTCCTCGACGACGCGCTGTCGACCGACGGCATCGAGCACGAGCTCGTCGTCGTCGACGGCACGCGGCACGGCCTGCAGCTGCTCGACAGCGCCGTGAAGGCCGACGTGATCGAGTTCCTCGGCGCGCACGCGTCCTGAGCGGCATCCCTCCCCCATCCCTTCCCCCTCGACCGTCCTGCGGAGTGCCCGGGCGACACGCCGGGCCGCGGCATCCCTCCCCGGCGTGTCGGACCCGGACTCCGCACGACGGCACGGAACGCGCTGCAGACGGACCGGAATGGATGCCACCAGCTCACAGCGGCATCCATCCCCCTCGACCGTCCTGCGGAGTTCCCGGGCGACACGCCGGGCCGCGGCATTCCTCCCCGGCGTGTCCGACCCGGACTCCGCACGACGGCTAGGGGCCGCACGGCAGACCGACCGGGATGGATGCCGCGAGCTCACAGCGGCATCCATCCCCCTCGACCGTCCTGCGGAATTCGCGGGCGACACGCCGGGCCGCGGCATCCCTCCCCGGCGTGTCCGACCCGGACTCCGCACGACGGCACGAGTCCGCATTGCAGACAGACCGGGGATGGATGCCGCGGGCCGTGAGGTCAGCTGCCCTGCGACGGCGTGGCGCCGGGGGTCGGGGCGTCGGCCGGCGGGGTCGGGGCGTCGGCAGGCGGGGTGGGAGCCTGGCCGTCGGCCGGCGGCGTGGGGGCCTCGCCGCGGGGTCCGCGGGGTCCGCCCTCGGCGTCACTCGGCGGGCCGGGACGCTCCCCCGGACCGCAGGCGCCGGGTCCCTCGCCGCGGGTCGGCGGGGTCTGAGCCGTGCCGTCGGCGGGCGGAGTGGGTGCCGTGCCGTCGGCCGGCGGGGTCGGGGCATCCGTGCCAGGAGTGGGCAGCGCGGTCGGCGCTCCCCCGTCGGCGGGGGCGGGCGCAGCCGTGGAGGCGCTCGTCGCACCGGTCGGCTGCGCGGCCAGAGCCGCCGTCCCGCCGGCGAGACCCGCAGCGACGACGACGGCGCCGACGATCAGGGCCGGTCGCGCCCACGTCCGCTTCTTCTGCGCCACGGACGCCGCAGCCGCAGGGCCCGCGGGAGCCCCGGACGCCCCCTCGTACGGCGTGAGCGGCAGTGTCTGCGCGTCGCCCGCGGAGTCCAGCCGGGCGACCTCCGCACGATCCGCGACGGACTGAGCCGCGTCCAGCCGGGCGGTCTCCGAGCGATCCGCGTCGGAGGGAGCGGCGTCGAGGCGGGCGGCCTCCGCCTCGTCGCGACGCTCGGCGTCGCCGTCGGCGGGGATGTTCTGATCGGTCATCATCTTCTCCTTCTCGGCGTTCTCCGCCGTGTCGATGACCAGCCTTCGAGCCGTGTCTGAAGCCCACCTGAAGCCGCCACCCCGGGGGCGATCGCATACCGTTCGCATAACCGTCGCCCAGCCGTCCGCCCTACCGTGGAGCGGATGTCCGCTGCTGCCCGTGTCCTCGTCGTCGACGACGACGAGACCATCCGTCTCGCCGTCGTCACGGCCCTGCGCGCGGACGGTTTCGTTGCCGAGGGCGCGGCCGACGGTACGGATCTGGCGGACCGGCTGCAGGCGTTCCGCCCCGACCTGGTGATCTTGGACTGGATGATGCCGGGACCGTCCGGCATCCGTCTGCTCCCCCTCATACGCGCCACCGGCGACATCGCCGTCATCATGCTGACGGCACGCGACGAGGTGGACGACCGGCTGCGCGGGTTCAGCGAAGGCGCGGACGACTACGTGGTGAAGCCGTTCACGATGGCCGAGCTCGTCGCCCGGGCCGGTGCGGTGCTCCGACGTCGCGGACGGCTGCCGCAGACGATCGCCGTCGCCGACCTCGTGGTCGATCCCGACGCCGCCGTCGCCCGCCGCGCGGGCGAGACGCTGGACCTCACCGCCACGGAGTTCCGACTCCTCCACCTTCTGGCCGACGGACGCGGGCGTACGCTGTCGAAGACCCAGATCCTGACGCAGGTGTGGGGGTACGAGGACTACGACCCGAACCTCGTCGAGGTGCACCTCAGCGCGCTGCGCCGCAAGATGGAGGCTCACGGGCCGCGTCTCATCCACACCGTCCGCGGTCTCGGATACCGATTGAGCGCGGCGTGAGCGCGCCCCGCCCGCTGCGGACGGGCTCGCTGCGGCTCCGGACCGCGGCGGCCGTGCTCGCACTGGTCGCGGTCCTGCTGCTCGTCCTGACGATCACCGTCGACGTGGCGCTGGGCGCACGGCTCCGCGCCCAGATCGAGGACCGCCTCCGCGACCGCGCGGCCGCCACCGCGTCGCTCGTCGGGACGGTCGACGACGCCGACCTCGCCGACCGCCTGTCGGCGCAGGGCCTGGCGGTCCGCATCGATGGGGCGAGCGGCGGGTCCGTGGTCGCCGGCCCGAGTCCCGATCAGCTGCGGAACGGGCCTCCCGGCGGTCCTCCCGCGGGCGGGCCGGGCGGCGAGGACCGCACGCCGACGACGACGACTCAGGATGCCACGGGCGTCACGGTCACGACATCCGAGGTGTCCGGTGACGACGATCTGGTGACGCTGCGGTCGACGCTCAGCGACGGATCGGTGCTGACGCTCACCGCGTCCGCCGCGGGCGTCCAAGACACGCTGGTGCAGGTGCGGTGGGTCATGGGGCTCGCGTCCGCGGCGATCCTGCTGTTGTCGGCGGGCGCGATCGTGCTGGTGGTCCGGGCGACGCTGCGGCCGCTGGACCGCGTGTCGCAGGTCGCGCGCTCGATCGGCGCCGGCGAGCGGGAGCGGCGCCTGAACCCGACGCGTCCGGACACCGAGATCGGCCGCGTCGCGACCGCGCTGGACGACATGCTCGACGACGTCGTGGGCGCCGAGAACGCCGCCGTCGCCGCGGAGGCGCGGCTTCGGGCCTTCCTGTCGGACGCCGCGCACGAGCTGCGCACGCCCGTCGCGGGGATCCGCGCCGCCGCCGACACCCTCGTCCGCGCGGACCTCGACGGGCCCGACCGCGAGCTGCTCGCGGCGCACGTGGCGCGCGAGGCCGCGCGGGCCTCCCGCCTGGTCGACGACCTGCTGATGATGGCGCGCGTCGATCGCGGTCTCGAGCTCGCCCCCGTCCGGACCGACCTGCGCACGCTGGTGGGCGCCGAGGCGGAGCGGGCGCGTCTGCTGCACCCGTCGCTGACTGTGCGGGAGAGGATTCCGGATGCCGCCGTGCCGGCACTCGTCGACCCGCAGCGCATCGCGCAGGTGGTGTCGAACCTCGTCGAGAACGCCGCCCGCGCGACGGACGGTCGCGGTGAGGTGACGGTCGACCTCCACGCGTCGGCGGACCGCGCGACGGTGTCGGTGACCGACGACGGCCCGGGCGTCCCCGCGGACGAGCGCGAGCGCATCTTCGAGCGGATGGTGCGCCTCGACGCCGCCCGGTCGACGGGCGGCGTCGGGCTCGGGCTGCCGATCGCCCGCGGCATCGCCCGCGCGCACGGCGGCGACGTGCAGTACGTCTCCGCCGTGCGCGGGGCGCGGTTCGAGCTGGAGCTGCCGCTCGCCGCGCTGTCCACCGCGGAGGCGCCGGGGGCGCCGTTCGCGGCGGAGGTGCCGGACGCGCCGTTCGCGGCGGAGGTGCCGGCGTCCCGGGCCGAGGATGAGCCTGGGCCCGGGACGCGGGGCGGTCACGCGCGGGCGGGGGCACCGTCCGACTCGACGCGAGCCAGGTGATGCCCGTCGTCCTCGGCACCAGGGCTGGTCACCTTCACGACGAGTGTCAGCAGGTGGCCCCCCTTATGGGGATGCTCCTCGCCGAGCACAGCCGCGAGCCCGAGCCCGCCCGCTCCCCCGACCGCGTCTACATCGCGGCGCTCGACTTCATCGAGGAGTGGGGCCGCAGCCCGTCGGTCACCTCGCCTCCGTGCACGAGGCGATGTACGTGTCACGGCAGTACCTGGCGCGTATCTTCGCCTCCCACGGCACCACTCCCGGCGCCGAGCTGCGACGTCATCGCGCGCGTCTGGCCCACCGGCTCCTCGCGGACGGGTTCATGGATGCCGCCGAGATCGCCGCCGCAGCAGGATTTCCATCCGTGCGGACGATGCGGCGGGTGCTGCGCAACGACTAACGGAACGGAAAGCACCAGAGAAAGGTCCCGGGCCAAACGGATCGCCGGCCCGGGACCTGAGAGTGACGTGATTATGAACAGGCGGGCTTGAGGAAGGCGGCACCACCGCCATCGAGCGAGAAGCCGGAGACGTTTGTGGCATTCTTCACCTTGGCCCACGTGCCGTCGTAAGAGTTCACGGTCCAGATGGTCTTGTCCGAATCGATCGCCCACACGGTCTTGCCGTCGGTTTGAATGCTCGTGAAGGTACCGGGCTGGCTCTTCCCGTAAAGCTCCCCGTCGCCGGAGTAAACCTTATTCGCTGTCAGGAAGTTTGCCCCACCCCCATTCACGGAGTAGCCCGAGACACTGGTGGCATTCTTGACCTTCGCCCACGTGCCATCATAGGAACCGACGCTCCAAACGGTGTTGTCGGAATCCACGGCCCACACCGTCGCGCCGTCTGTCTGAATGCTTGTGAAAGTCCCCGGTTGAGTCTTGCCGTAGAGCTGACCGTCGCTCGAGTAGACTTTCTTATCTTTCAGATAATTCCCGCCGCCGCCATTGAGGGAATACGCCGAGATATTGGTCCCACCCGTGACCTTCGACCATTTCCCATCATAGGAGTCGACACTCCAAAGGGTACTGTCCGAATCGATAGCCCAGACCGTTTTTCCATCGGTCTGGATCTTGCTGAAGGTCCCGGGCTGATCAGTGCCATAGAGCGACCCCTCGCTGTTGTAGACCTTGCCGCCCTTGAGATAGGTAGCGCCCCCGCCGTTGACCGAGTATTGAGTTACATCGGTGGCGTTAGTCACCTTTGTCCACTTGCCGTCGTACGAGTTGACGTACCAGACGTTCTTATCGGAGTCCATTGCCCAGACCGTCTTCCCAGTCGTCTGGATACTGGTGAAACTATTCGGCTGATCGGTGCCATAGAGGCTCCCGTCACTCGCATAGACCTGCCCGGTCGGCTTGCCGCTCACCGTGGCGTTCGTTGACGCACTTCCACTCGTCGCGGAGAACGTGCTGTTCCCACCCCTCCCCGGCACCTTGATGTCCGGCAGCGAGATCGAGCCGTCGGACCCGGTCGTAGCCGTGTAGCTGGTCGAGCCGTCGGAGAACGTATAGCCGTCCGCGAGAGTCACCGTGACCGACTCTCCGGCCGCCGCGACGCCGTTGCGGGTCGCGGTGACCTTCACGCCGGTGATGGTCTTGCAGCCCTCGCCGGAGTATGACGACTTGTCGAACGCGAGCTTGAGGTCGGTCGTCGCGGCGAACGCGGGCGCCGCCGTGACGACGGAGATGACGGGGATCGACCAGGCCGCTCCGGCGAGGATGGTCCGGCGCTTGACGCCGTCGTCGTCGACGAAGATGCCGTCACGGTTGAGGGAAGGGGTCATGAATGAGCCTTTCGTGTTGGGGGCAGGTGGCATCCACACTCCCGACATCGCCGCCGCCCTCCGACATCGACGTGTCGCGTCTGACCTGCGGGTTGTCACATCGACCGACGGCTGGTGATTTGCGTTTGCGGCACCGGGTGGCGGGCGTCGACAGGCTTTGACGTGTGTACGTTCCCGGTCGGAGGTGTTTCCTCTGACGAGGACGAACGTGGGCGGAGATGCGCTCCGTCGCGACGTGAAGGGCCCCGGTGCGTGATGCGGTGCAACCACGGAGACGCAGGTACCAGCTGGATGGACGTGCCGCTCTCGAGTGGCTGAGAGGACGGGGCTGGGTGGCCGCGCCGCCGACGGGTGCGCTGCTCGAGGTGGGGATCGTGTCGGACGAGATGGTGACCGAGGCGTTCATCGTCCGGCGGTTGTGGCACACGCCGCTCGACCTCGAACGGAGTCCGGCGCTCGCGCTACCCCGTCAGGACCGGGTGGCCGTCATGCTGCTCGTCGACGGCGGGGTCACCGTCTTCGCGGACGATGAACCACTCCCCCTGGCGGTGAATGACGCATTGCTCTACACCGCTGGCGGTCTTCGATCCATCCATGGCGACACACCCACTGCACGGATCGAGCTGTCTCTGGCGCGACCGCCGTCCGTGCTCTCCGGGTCGCCACGTTTCGTCCCCGGCACCGAATCCGCCGTGGCCCCCGCCGCCCTCAGCTCCCTCGCGAACGTCATCCTGAACGCCGAGGGCTCCCCGCGGGCCGTCGTCACGGAACCGCTGCGCAAGATGCTGGCCGCCACCGTGGAGCTGCTGGTCGCGGAGAACGCGACGCCCTCCTTCGGCGCGCGCCCTCCCCAGCGTCTGTTCGAGGATGCGCGCACCTACATCGAGACGTGGGGGCACAGCCCTACGGTGACGGCGTCGTCGGTCGCCGAGGGGATGCACGTGTCGCGGCAGTACCTCACGCGCGTCTTCGGCGCGCACGGCACGAGCATCGGCGCGGAGCTGCGCCGCCACCGTGCGAGCCTGGCCGAGCGCCTGCTGGCGGAGGCGCTGATGAGCCCGCACGAGGCGGCGACGGCCGCGGGCTTCTCGTCGCTGCGCGCCATGCGCCGCGCGCTCCGCGAGTCCTGTTGAGCAGCCCCGCGGTCCGGCTCCGCGTGGGAGGTGTCCCGACCTCTCCACGGCCACGGGAGGATGAGGTCATGGCATCCCGATTCACCCTCGTCACGGACATCGACGCACCGCCCGCGGCGGTGTTCGACCTGGCCCGAAACATCGGAGCGCACGTGGCATCCATGACCCCCTCCGGGGAGAGCGCCATCGGCGGGGTGACCACGGGCCTCATCAGGCTCGGCGAGGAAGTCACCTTCCGCGCCCGTCACTTCGGCGTGTGGTTCACGATGACGGCCCGCATCGTCGAAATGACTCCGCCCGAACGGTTCGTGGACGAGCAGACCCGCGGCCCATTCCGCCGATTCCGTCACGAACACCGGTTCGAGCCGAGCCCATCGGGCGGCACGACCATGACGGACACCATCGAGTTGGCCTCACCCGTTCTCGGGAAGGCGGTCGAACGTCTGCTGCTGGTTCCCTACCTTCGGCGGGTCATCGCCGGACGGAACGCCGTGCTCGCGGCATCCATCCGCCCTTCCGCCCCCGACGAGGAACGCCCGCTGCCCTGAGAAACGCCGGGTGAGGGCGTTTCTCGGTGCAGCGGGCGTTTCTCGGTGCGAACGGCCGGGCTCAGCGCCGGGCGTGCGTCGGCACGGGCACCGGGGCGATGCCCGCTGCGGTGAGCGTCAGGCCGTCGGCGCCGCTGGCGTCGTGCATCATCTGGTCGATGAGCTCGCGGTCGATGGCCGGTTCGCGGCCGCCGTAGAACTGCAGGACCAGGGCGTTCGACGCGTGGATCCACAGGCTCGCCTGCCGGACCCCCTCGTTGACGGGCACCTGGAGCATGAAACCCTCGTTGCGGCGCAGCTTGTTCATGATGACGATGCGGAGGTGGGCGAGGATGCGGTCGTCGATGTCGAACGACGCACGGTCGCGGTAGATGAGGCGTCCCACTGCTGGTCCTTTTCCGGCGCGCTGAAGCGTACCTGTGATGCAAGGGCGGGACCGCGCCGGGAAGCGCAGCAATGCGGGGACCTCCATTCTGCCACCTCCCCGCGGCATCCGGTCATCGGAACGGCTGCTCTCATAGCCGTCCCCCAGCCACCGCGCTCGTCTTCTGCAGGACCGCCGGTGCCCCGGTCACCCCACGTGACGGACGAGGGATGCCACGCCCCACCGCCCCTGCAGCCTCGCACCCCCACGGCCCGCTCCCGGGCTCGCACAGGCCCGCACACCGGCCAATCCGCAGGACCCCTGAGGCCCACGTCACCCCACGTGACGGACGAGGGATGCCACGCCCCACAGCCCCTGCAACCTCACACCCCCACGCCCCACAGCCCCACAGCCCCACAGCCTCGGGCCCGGGCGGCTCAGCCCTGGGCGCGGTACTGCTCGAGCCCGGCCGCGGCCCACGCCGCCGCCGCCTGTCGGGCGCCGGTCGGCTCGAGGACCTCGACCTCGCCGCCGCGGCGCGCCGCGAGGCGCTTGAGGCCGTGCTCGTCGGCGAGCCACAGCGTCGCCGTGGACGTCTCCCCGTCGGTCTCGATCTCGGCACGGGCGAGGTAGTCGCCGATGAGCGGGGCGACAGTCGACGGGAAGCGGAACCGCGTGGGCGCGTCGTCGTCGCTCGGGGCGAACAGCTCGGGCACCGGGTCGGCCCCGTGGAGGGCCGGGATGTCCGTGAGCGTCGGGTCGCTGACGCGGTCGAGGTGGAAGGTCCGCACGGCCTGACGCGTGTGGCACCAGCCCTGCAGGTACCACTGCCCGTTGGCGATGTGCACCTTGATCGGGTCGACGGTCCGCGTGGTGGGACCGGCGTCCGGAGCCCGGTACGTGAAGGTCACGGCGACGTGGGCGCGCAGCGCGCGGTCGACCACGTCGCGGACCCCGTCGACCGGTCCGGGGGCGACGATCACGGCCGCCGGCGTCGCCGAGGCCCCGCGGGCGAGCTTGGCCAGCAGACCCGTGACGAGCTCGTTGTCGCCGACACCCGGAAGGGTGCGGGCCAGCTGCAGCCCGGCCAGCAGCGCCGCCGCCTCGCGGGCGGTCAGACGCGGGCTGCGCTCCAGGCCGACGGTGTTGGTGATCGCGATGATCTCCTCGCGGTCGAGGAGGTCCCAGTCGATGTCGAACAGCTCGTTCGGCAGCTGCCAGTACCCGGCCTCGCCCGGCAGGCCGATGACCGTCAGGCGCTCCACCATCGCGCGCATCTGCGCCGGGCTGACGTCGAAGTCGTCGGCGGCCTCGGCGACGGACACCTCGCCCTTGCCGATGAGGTACGGCACGAGCTGCAGCAGCAGGGCCGCCCGGTCGAGGGCGGGCAGCGGACGGTCCATGCTCATCGGGCACCTCCGCTGTGGAGGGCGAGCGTCGCCTCGAGCCGGGCGACGACCGCGTCGCGCAGATCGTCGGGCGCCACCACGCGGACCTCCGGCCCGTACGAGGCCAGCTCGTCGGCGAACACGTGCAGGTCGACGTAGGGCACGACGATCCCCTGTTCCGCCGGCGTGGCCCGCCGGGCGAGCCGGAGCGCCGCCTCGGTGCCGGGGTGGACCTCGAGCAGCGCGCGCTGCCGGTCCGCGACCGCCCGCAGGCCCGCCAGCGCGCGTTCCCCGGCGCCGTCGCGCAGGGCAGGGTCGAACGACTCGCGCGTCACCGCGACATCGCCGACGATCCGGGAGAGGAGGAAGGTGCGGTCGGCATCCAGGTTCAGGTCATGCCCGAACACGTGCCACCGGGCCTCGTACTCGACGAGGGCCAGCGGACGCACACGACGCTCTCGCGGGTGGGCGGACCCGGGCCGCAGATAGGCGAAACGGACGACGCGCCCCTGCTCGATCGCCCGCTGCAGCACCGGGAACGACGCCTCGCGCAGGCTGATGCGGGGCGCGTAGCCGATGATCGGCTCGTCCACCGGGATGCCGAGGGCTCGGATCTTGCGCAGACCGCTCCGCGCGTCGGCCGACAGCGACTCGCTGCCCCAGACGCTGCCCGCGATGTTCAGGAGGGCGATCTCGGCCGGGGTGAACGCGATGTCCTCCGGGAGGGCGTACTCGGCGGTCGGGACGCGGTACCGCGCCTCTCGCAGGTCGTCCGGATCGGCGCGGTCGCCGATCGTCTCGATGGGCACGCCGAGACCCCGCAGGTTCTCCTTGTCGCGCTCGAACATCTTCTCGAGCGCGTCCTTGGACGCCCCGGCTTCGAACTGCTCGCGATACCCCGCGACGGACGACAGGATCGTGTCCTTCGTCAGCCCCTGCTCGGTCGCCATGAGCGCGACCACGAGATTGACCAGCCGCTCCTCAGGAGCGTTGCGAGGTGATCTGGGGGGCACCCGCCCATCCTAGGTGCGGGGTGGGACTCAGTCGTCGACGCCCAGCACGTCGATGACGAACACCAGTGCGGTGTCGGCCGGAGCGCGGAACGCCGACTGCTCCTCGGTCGTGTCGTCCGCGGGGACGACGACCAGCACCTGCGAACCGACCGTCTGGCCTTCGAGGGCGGATGCCACGGACTCCGGCAGCTGCGAGGGCTGCACGGCCACGGGGGCGGTGTCCCACGTCGAGACGAACTGGCGGCGATCGGTCCAGCCGACGCCGAGCACGTGGATGCGGGTGATCGCGTCTGCGGTGACCTCCGCGCCGTCGCCCTTCTTCAGCGTCTGGACGACCACGTCGGACGGCGCGTCGCCGTCGGGGATGGTCACGCCCGGCTGACCGTCGGGCGCACGGACCACGGAGGGCAGACCGAAGCCGGAGGTGAACTGGTCGGCGCCGTCGGCGGCGGCCAGGTAGGCGCGACGCACGTCGGCCACGACCACGGCCGAGCCGCCCGCGGGGATGCCGAGACCGGTCGCGGCCTGCTCGCCGACGCTGTCGTAGGGAAGCGAGACGACGAGACGCGAACCCTCGGTCGCGCACAGCAGCGCGCCGGAGAAGTCGGGGAACGTCTGGTCCCACACCGAGAGGGGCTGCGCGTTCTGCGTGTTGCCGTCGTAGCGGGAGCTGACGATGCGCTCCCCCGTCTCGCCGTTGTAGACGGTGAGGTCGAGCAGGACCGTCTGGTCCGCCTCGGTGATGCGCGTGCCGTCGCCCTGGATGACCGTCTCGACGGAGCGGTCCTCGGCGACGAACGGCGTGCGCAGCTCGACGTCGGGGATCTCGCCGAAGTCGCCCGACACCGTGACGAGGTCGTCGAGCCGCGCATCGGAGGTCGGAGCGGGGCACGAGGAGGCGGCGGATGCCGAGCAGCCGACCAGGCCGAATCCGGCCAGGGCGGTCACGGCGACGAAGGCGGGGAGTCTGCGCACCGGAACAGTTTAGGCGGTCGGATCCGCGGGCTCCGCCGCTCCGGTCGCGGCGTCGGCGGACTGCTTGACGCCCGCGGCGGCCTTCTGCGCCTCCCGGATGCGCTTGCGGAGGTTCTTGTCCGTGATCTCGCGGTCGCCGACCGCGCCGGGCGTCCACAGCTCGACGTCCTCGTCGCCGTAGCTCGACTTCGACGCGCGCCGCTTGACCTCGGGCGGGACGGCGCCGGGCGCGAGACGACGGGCGGTCAGGAGGAAGCCGGTGTGCGCCACCATGCGGTGGTCGGGTCGGACCGCGAGGCCCTCGACGTGCCACCCGCGGACCATGGTCTCCGAGGCATCCGGGTCCGTGAAGAGACCCGTGTTGCGGATGTACTCCGCCACCCGGCTCAGCTGCGTGGCCGTGGCGACGTAGCAGAGGACGACGCCGCCCGGCGTGAGGGCGTCGGCCGCGACGTCGATGCATTCCCAGGGGGCGAGCATGTCGAGCACGACGCGGTCCACCGAGGCGGGCGCGACCGCGTCGGGGAGGCTCTCGACCAGGTCGCCCACGACGACGTCCCACGTCGGCGGCGTGGTCCCGAGGAAGGTCTCCACGTTGGCGCGGGCGACGTCGGCGAACTCCTCGCGGCGCTCGAACGACACGAGGCGGCCGGACGGGCCGATCGCGCGCAGCAGCCACAGCGACAGGGCGCCCGAGCCGACGCCGGCCTCGACGACGGTGGCACCGGGGAAGATGTCGGCCGCGGCGAGGATCTGCGCCGCGTCCTTCGGGTAGACGATCGCGGCGCCGCGCGGCATCGACATGACGAAGTCGCGCAGCAGCGGGCGGAGGGCCAGGTACTCGTGGCCGGAGCTGTTAGTGACGACGCTGCCGTCGGGCTCGCCCACGAGGATCTCGTGCTTGAGGACGCCGTTGTGGGTGTGCAGCTCGCCGTTCTCGCGGAGCGTGATCGTGTGCAGGCGGCCCTTCGGGCCGGTGAGCTGCACGCGATCGCCGACCCGGAAGGGGCCGCTCAGGTGGGGGGTCTCGCTCATCGGGTCTCCAAGCGGGTGGGGGCGGCGGCGTGCGCGGCGTGCAGCACGGCCAGGTCGTCGGCGGTGCGGCCCTCGAGCGTGGGCCACAGGGCGTGGGCGCCGACCTCGTCGAGCGACACCATGAGCGGGATGCCGAGGGACACGGCACCGCTGGCGATCGCCGACCGCAGGCCGTTCGGCGAGTCCTCGATGGCGACGGTGTCGGCGATGTCGACGCCGAGCGCGGCAGCCGCCTGCAGGTAGGGGTCGGGGAACGGCTTCGGGCGCTCCACGTCGTCCCCGGCGACGACGACGTCGAAGGCGGGGAAGTCGATGAGGTCGACCACCGACAGGGCCATGCGCCGCATCGACATCGTCACGAGCCCGGTCTTCACTCCCGCGCGGCGCAGGTCTGCCAGCAGCTCACGGGCGCCGGGACGGAACGGGACACCGGTCGTGGCGAGCTGACGGAGCACCTCGTCCGTGAGGTGGGCGATGATCTCGTCGACGCTCATCCGGACGCCGGCGTTCTGCAGCAGCGCCGCCGAGTCCTCGAGCGCGAGGCCGACCATGCCGAGGGCCTGCGCGTGCGACCAGGTGCCGCCGAAGCTCTCCACCAGCGGCTTCTCGGCCGCCATCCAGTAGGGCTCCGTGTCGACGAGGGTGCCATCCATGTCCCACAGGACGGCGGCGGGAACGGGAGTGGTCATCGTTCCATCGTATCGAGCGCCCATCCTTTTCCCCCGCCCGCCCGCCCCGGCCCGGGCGGGAGCGCGCCGGGCAGCCCGCTCCAGCCGCCGTGCGCCGCATGCGCCTATCCTGGAAGTCAGCCCGGACCGGGCAGAGGAGGTCGTGTGGACGCACTGGGTCGCCGGATCATCGTCGCCGCATTCGATGGGTGGAACGACGCCGGAGAGGCGGCGTCCGCCGCTGCGGCGCTCCTGCGTGCCGATCGGGGCTACGAGGTCGTCCACACGGTGGATCCGGAGCTGTACTTCGACTACCAGTACACGCGCCCGCAGATCGGCCTCGACGCCGAGGGCCGACGGACGCTCACCTGGCCCGAGGCGACGCTGCTGCGGCCGGTCGAACGCTCCGACAACGAGTTCTGGCTGCTCGTGGGCGTCGAGCCCGCGCGCGCCTGGCAGGCGTTCTCGGCCGAGTTCATCGACGTCGCGCTGCGCGAGGACGTCACCGGCTTCGTCGCTCTCGGCTCGATGATGTCCGACGTGCCGCACACGCGCCCCATCTCCGTCTTCGCCGGGAGTGACAACGACGGCGTGCGCCAGTCCCTCGGACTCGAGAAGAGCATGTACGAGGGGCCGGTCGGCATCCTGAGCGCGATCGGTCACGCGGCCGAGGGCGTCGGCATCCCGACCGCCAGCCTCTGGGCGAGCGTTCCGCACTACGTCGCGGGTCACACCCCGTCGCCCAAGGCGACGCTGGCCCTGCTCGACCGCCTCGAGACGATCACGGGCATGGACGTGCCGCGCGGGGAGCTCTCCGCCGAGGCCGCCGCCTGGGAGGCCTCCATCGACGCGGCCGCGGCCGACGACGAGGAGATGAGCGATTACATCCGCCAGCTGGAGCAGACCCGCGACACGTGGGACTCGCCGGAGGCGTCGGGGGATGCCATCGCGCAGGAGTTCGAACGGTACCTGCGCCGCGGTGGTGAAGGTCCGGCCAAGCCCGGACGCGACGACCCGCCGCGACGCTGAGCGCTGCGCTGCTGCGCGTGACCGGTGGTCCGCGGCCGACGCCCGGCGATGAACGCTTTCTGCGCTCATGAACGCGCGCACCCCGCGTTTCTCGGCGCCAACAGCGTTCATCGCGCGATGCAGGAACGGGCACGGGAACGACGACGGCGCCGCCCCCGAAGGGACGGCGCCGTCGTGTCGTGTCCGGATCAGTACGGCTGGAGCACGCCCACGGACAGCAGGACGATGAGCACCGCGCCGAGGAGCACCCGGTAGATCACGAACGGCAGGAAGCTGCCGCGCTTCAGGTAGCGCATCAGGTACGCGATCACGGCGTAGCCGACGACGAAGGCGACCACGGTCGCGATGGCCGTCTCGCCGAGGGTGTACGGTCCGCTCGGCTCCTCGAAGCTCTGGTACAGCTCGTACAGGCCGCTCGCGAAGACCGCGGGCACGGCGAGGAGGAACGCGTACTCGGCGGCCGCGGTGCGCGTGTAGCCGAGGGCGAGGCCCATCGTCGTGGTCGCACCCGAGCGGGAGACGCCGGGGATCAGCGCGAGGGACTGCGCCGCGCCGTACGCGAGGCCGTGCGGGTACGTGATGTCCTTCAGCTCCCGCGTGCGGCGCCCGTAGCGGTCGGCGATGCCGAGGATGATGCCGAAGACGATCAGCACGATCGCCACCAGCCACAGGTTGCGGAACGTGTCGCGGATCACGCTCTGGAACGCGAATCCCAGCAGGCCGATCGGGATGGTCCCGATGATGATCAGCCAGCCCATACGGGCGTCGGGGTCGTTGCGCGGGACCTTGCCGCTCAGCGACTGCGCCCACCGCGTGATGATGCGCACGATGGTGCGCCAGAAGAACAGGAGCACCGCGATCTCGGTGCCGATCTGGGTGATCGCGGTGAACGTCGCGCCCGGGTCCGTCGCCGAGGGAAGGATCTCGCCCACGATGCGCAGGTGCGCGCTGGAGGAGATGGGGAGGAACTCGGTCAGGCCCTGGACGAGCCCGAGGATGATGACCTCGAAGATGTGCATATGGTCCTTCAGTACGTCCGGATGAGGTCGGCGAGGACTCGACGACCGAACTCGAGTGCGTCGACGGGGACGCGCTCATCGACACCGTGGAACATACCGGTGAAGTCGAGGTCGGACGGGAGTCGCAACGGCGCGAACCCGTAACCGGAGATTCCGAGGGAGGAGAGGGCCTTGTTGTCCGTGCCGCCGCCGAGGAGGTACGGGATGACGGGGACGCCCGGGTCGTGGCGGCCGAGCTGCGCGACCATCGCGTCGACGAGGTCGCCGCCGAAGGGCACCTCGAGACCGATGTCCTGGTGCACGATCTCCACCTCCACGGCGGGCCCGACGATGCGCCGGATGTCGGCCAGCGCCGCATCCTCGGTGCCCGGTAGGACGCGCACGTCGACGAGCGCCTCGGCGCGGTCGGGGATGACGTTGTGCTTGTAGCCGGCGGTCAGCCCGGTCGGGTTCGTGGTGGTCCGCAGCGTCGAACGCACGAAGGCGGCGGCGGGTCCGGTGCGGTCCGCGAGCGCGTCCGGATCACCCGCGTCATCACCCGTCAGCTCGGCGAGTCCCGCCAGCAGCTGGGTGGTCGTGTCGGTCAAGCGGACCGGCCACTCGGTGCGGCCGAGCGCGGCGACGGCCTCCGACAGCGCGGTGACGGCGTTGTCGGGGTGGAGGCGGCTGCCGTGCCCGGCGCGGCCGCGTGCGACGAGCTTGATCCAGATGAGCGCCTTCTCGCCGACCTGCAGCAGATAGGCGCGGCGGTCGCCCACGGCGATGGAGTAGCCGCCGACCTCGCTGATCGCCTCGGTCGCCCCGGCGAACCACTCCGGGCGGTCCTTGATGACGAGGGCCGATCCTTCGACGCCGCCGTTCTCCTCGTCCGCGAAGAACGTGACGATGATGTCGCGTTCGGGCTGCTCCCCCGCCCGCAGCAGGTCCGCGGCGGCCGTGAGGATCATGGCATCCATGTTCTTCATGTCGACCGCTCCGCGTCCCCACAGGATGCCGTCGCGGATCTCCCCCGCGAACGGGTCGACGCTCCAGTCCTCGGCGACGGCCGGGACGACGTCGAGGTGGCCGTGGAGGATGAGCGCCGGCTTGTCCCGGTTGCGGCCGGGGATGCGCGCGCTGACGTTCGTGCGACGCGGGATGGGCTCGTAGTACTCGGGCTTCAGACCGAGCTGTTCCAGGTACGCGCCGACGTACTCGGCGGCCTCTCGTTCGCCCTCGGAGCGCCCCCCGCCGTAGTTCGACGTGTCGAAGCGGATGAGGTCGGCCGCGACGCGGGCCACCTCGGGGATGTCGGTTCCGGGCGTGGACATGCGGACTACGGTACCCGCGCCGATGGCCCGCGCCCGGCAGGTGTCGCCCCGAGACGCGCCCGGCGGGCGCCGCCGATTCGAGGGCGGGTCCAGAGCGTGGTAAAGTCGTTCCTCGGTTGCGAAAGCGCCGACACCCAGATGCGCGGGTGGCGGAATAGGTAGACGCGCTAGCTTGAGGTGCTAGTGCCCGTATAGGGCGTGGGGGTTCAAGTCCCCCCTCGCGCACAGAACGACGAAGGCCCCCGGTTCATCCGGGGGCCTTCGTCGTTGTGTGCCCGGGCGGGAGGACATTGAACCCTCGCGGGGTTGGGCCCACGCCGCCCGAGAGGCTCCGCGCGCCGCGCAGCAGCGGGTGGAGGGGCGGTGGGGAAAGTCCCCCCTCGCGCACAGATGAGAAAGACCCCCGGGTTCGCCCGGGGGTCTTTCTGGTTTTGTACGTGACCCCGGGGTAACACCGGCGTGACACGGCGGCCGTAGCGTCGAGGCGTCCCTCGCAGAACGGATCCCCATGCCTCGCTTCCAGGTGCCCACGATCGACATCTCGGCCTGGGTCGGCCGCGGCTCGCCCGATTCGCGCGCCGCCGTCGTCGCCGCCGTCGACCACGCGTGCCGCACCGTCGGCTTCATGCAGATCAAGGGTCATGGCATCCCGGATGCCGTGATCTCCGACTTCGAGGCCGGGCTCGACGAGTTCTTCGCGTTGCCGTTGGCCGCCAAGAAAGCGTACGTGCGCCCCTCCGGGGAGAACCGCGGGTACAGCCCGCCGAAGAGCGAGTCCCTCAGCTACAGCCTCGGCGTGGACCCGGTCACGCGGATGAACGACTTCTTCGAGGCGTTCAACGTGGGGACGTCGGCCGCGGAGTATCCCGGCAGCACCGCGACCCCCGCGGACTACGCCGAGAACACCTGGCCCGCCGAGACCGCACTGTTCGAGCCGGCCGTCCGCACCTACTACGACGAGGCGCGCCGCGTGGCGCACACCCTGACCCGCATCTTCGCCGCGGCCCTGCGCGTGCCGGAGGACTTCTTCGACGGGGTGACCGACCACTCGATCGACGTTCTGCGCATGAACAACTACGCGCTGCCGCCCGGGACCATCGAGCTCGACGGCGAGCTGACCGGCATGGGCGAGCACACCGACTTCGGGCTCGTGACGGCGCTGTGGGCGGATCAGGTGAAGGGCCTGCAGGTGCTCGGACAGGACGGGTCGTGGAACGACGTCTCCCCCGCCGACGGGGCCCTGCTCGTCAACCTGGGCGACGTCGCGGCGCGCCTCACGAACGACAAGTGGATGTCGACGCTGCACCGGGTCAAGCCGCCCGTCATCGACGGCACGATCGAGCGGCGACGGTCGGCCGCGTTCTTCCACGACGGCAACGCCGACGCCGTCATCGCGCCGCTGCCGCACTTCGTCTCGCGCGAGGCCCCCGCCCTGTACGAGCCGGTGACCGTCAGCGAGCACATCGCCGCGAAGCTCGGCGGCTCGCGCGCCGGGCGCAAGAACGACACCGCGGTGCGGGAAGCCGCGCGGGTGATGGCCAGCCTGGGCTGAAGCGCGGCGCCGGTGCGCAGGCGGACGATCGCGGTCGCGCCCGGCACCGGCGCGAGGGGCGGAGGGATGCCACCGGCTCAGGCCGCGGACACCCCGAACAGCAGTCCGAGCACGTAGGTCACGGCGGCGGCCCCGAAGCCGATGGCGAGCTGCCGCAGTCCGCGCTTGAGCGGGGACGCGCCCGACAGCAGGCCGACCATCGCGCCGGTGGCCAGGAGCGCGACGCCGACGAGGGCGAGCGCGAGGACGACCGCGACGACGCCGGACAGCCCGAGCAGCCACGGCAGGACCGGGATGATCGCGCCCGACGCGAAGAACAGGAAGCTCGACAGGGCCGCACCCCACGCGCTCCCGACGACGTCGTCCGCGGACTCCCCCGGCGCGGCGCCGACGGGCGCACTGCCGGCCTGCGCCGCCGTGACGACCTCGCGGGCCTTGTCGAGGGCGGCATCCGCGTCCATCCCCCGTGTGCGGTAGACGAGGGCGAGCTCGTTGGCATCCAGGTCCAGGTGCGGGAGGGCGGAGTCGGCGTAGTCGCTCTCCTCGGTGGCCTCGAGCAGCTCGCGCTGGGACCGCACCGAGACGAACTCGCCCGCGCCCATCGACAGCGCGCCGGCGAGCAGGCCCGCGATGCCGCTGAACAGCACGAAGCCCGGGGCGACGCCGGTCGCGCCGATGCCCATGACGAGGGCGAGGTTGGAGACCAGCCCGTCGTTCGCGCCGAACACGGCGGCGCGGAAGGTTCCGGACAGGCGCCGTCGACCGCGGGCGGCGAGACCGCGCACCACCTCGTGGTGCACCCGCTCGTCGGCGGCCATCGCGGGGGTCGCGTACGGCTCGTCGGCGTACGGCGACCGGGCCTCGGCGTTCTGCGCCAGTGCGAGGACGAAGATCGACCCGAAGCGGCGCGCCATCCACGCGAGCAGCGTCGTGCGGACACCGGCATGCGGCAGGCGCTGCGGGGTGTCGCCGAGGAGGTCGAGCCAGTGGTCCTCGTGGCGTCCCTCCGCCTCGGCGAGCTCGAGCAGGATGGCCCGCTCCTCCCCCGTACGCCGGGACGCGAGCTCGCGATACACGCGGGCCTCGGCGCGCTCGTCGACGAGGTAGCGGGCCCAGCGACGGCGGTCGCGGGCGGTCGGTGTGGCGAGGGTCGTCACGGTTCTCCTTCAGGTCGCCCCCCACCGTAATGAGGCGCACCCCGGCGTCCGGGCGCGTCGGCCGATACTGACAGCATTTCGGGCCTCCGAACCGCGTCTTCCCGCGGATCTCGGACGCCGGATGCCAGTGTTTCGGGCGCGCGAAACGGACGGCGGACCGCGGGTTCGCGCCGGCCGTCGCGGGCGTCGCGCGCGCGTCGCCGGCCATTGCCCGCGCACACTGCAGGACCGACCCACAGGCCCGCGCCACTCCCGCCCCATCCGTGCCCACCCGCACCACCGGCCCTGCAGAGTGCCCGCGACACGAACGAACGCGCGGGGCGAACGCGCGCGACACGAACGAACGCGCGCGCGTCAGGAGTGGACGCGCTTGCGCAGCACCTCGATGCGCGCCTGCAGCTGCGCCACGGTGGCGTGCGAGACGGCCGGGCCGCCGCAGATCCGCCGCAGCTCCGCGTGAACGAGCCCGTGGGCCTCGCCGCTCTGCCGGGCGTAGAGCCCGACCATGCTGTTCAGCAGCTGCCGCTGCTCCTTCAGGGTGCGGTGCAGCGGCTGCGGCAGGCCACCCTCGTCCACCGTCGGCGGCTCCTGCCCCGCGGCCTTCTCGTTGGCCTCGCGGGTGGAGCGGTGGCGCGACTGCCGGGTCGCCCGCGACATGAGCACCTCGTGCACCTGCTCGGGCTCGAGGAGACCCGGGATGCCGAGGAACTCCTCCTCCTCGACCGTCCCGGGCACGGCGAGCTGACCGAACTCCTGCCCGTCGAACATCACGCGGTCGAAATGGGCGAGCGAGCCGAGCGCTTGATACTCGAACTCCTGCTCGAGCGCGTCGGACGCCTTGTCCTCGCGCTCGGCGGCATCCATCATGTCCTCTTCGGCGTTCCACTGGTCGTCCGCGTCGCTGTCGCGGTCGAGGGCGTGGTCGCGCTGCGCCTCCATCTCGCCGGCGAGGGCGAGCAGCTGCGGGACGTTGGGGAGGAAGACGCTCGCGGTCTCGCCGCGACGGCGGGCGCGGACGAAACGGCCGATGGCCTGGGCGAAGAACAGCGGGGTCGACGCGCTTGTGGCGTACACGCCGACGGCGAGGCGCGGGACGTCCACGCCCTCGGACACCATGCGGACCGCCACCATCCAGCGGCTCGTCCCCTTCGAGAACGTCTCGATGCGGCCGGACGCCTCCGCCTCGTCGGAGAGGACGACGGTGACCTTCTCGCCGGAGATGTCCTCGAGGATGGCGGCGTATGCCCGGGCGGCCGTCTGGTCGGTCGCGATGACGAGGCCGCCGGCATCCGGGACCGTCTCGCGCACCTCGGTGAGGCGGCGGTCGGCGGAGCGGAGGACGGCGGGGATCCAGTCGCCGTTCGGGTCGAGCGCGGTGCGCCAGGCCTGGGAGGTGATGTCCTTCGTGTTGTCCTGCCCGAGCTGTGCCTCCATCTCCTCGCCGGCCTTGGTCCGCCAGCGCATCTGGCCGGCGTAGACGAGGAAGAAGACGGGGCGGACGACGCCGTCGTCGAGGGCGCGCCGGTAGCCGTAGGCGTAGTCGGTGCGCGAGAGGCGGATGCCCTTCTCGTTCGGGTGGTATTCCACGAACGGAATGGGCGCGGTGTCGCTGCGGAACGGCGTCCCCGAGAGCAGCAGGCGGCGGGTGGCGCGGCTGTACGCCTCGCGGAGCGCGTCGCCCCAGCTCAGCGCATCGCCGCCGTGGTGGACCTCGTCGAGGATGACGAGGGTCCTGGCATCCATCGTCAGGCGCTGGTGGACGTCGGCCTTGACCGCGACCTGGGCGTACGTGACCGCGACGCCGTGGTACTGCCGGGACGGCGTGGCGTGCCGGTTGGAGAAGTACGGGTCGAGACGGATGCCGACCCGGGCCGCAGCCTCGGCCCACTGGGTCTTGAGGTGCTCGGTCGGGGCGACGACGACGATGCGGTCGACGACCCGACGGCGCATGAGCTCGGACGCGAGGCGGAGGGCGAACGTCGTCTTTCCGGCGCCGGGGGTCGCGGCGGCGAGGAAGTCACGGGGACCCTTGCCCTCGCCGTCGGGTCCGTCGAGGCCGAAGTACAGGTCGAGCGCCTCGGCCTGCCACGCGCGCAGGCGCTGGGCCGTTCCCCAGGGCGCGCGCTGCGGGAACGACGGCGACAGATGCTCGGCGGCGAAGGAGCCGAAGTGCGTCTCGGAGCCGAGGTCGCCCTCGGGGACGGCGCCCGGGGCCGGCTGATCGGCGACGGGGGCGGTCGCGTCGGCGGGGGCGCCGTGCACGGGTGCGACGGGACGGTCGGCCAGGGCGTCGGCCGATGCGAGGGGTGTGGTGCGTATCTCGTCTTCCAGCATCGAACCTCCATCCCTCGCGAGCGCGAACATCCACGATAGGTCACGGCGGCGACGCCCGCGCCCCGGGGGTGTGCGGCCACCACCCCGTCCGACCGGCGCCGCCCGCGAGAAACGCCGTCTGCACCGAGGAACGCCGGGTGCGACCGTTTCTCGGTGCAGCGAGCGTTTATCGGCAGAGGGATGGGGGCGGACGGATGCCACGGCTCCCACCCCCGCCGCCCTTGCCGTGTCGGGGGGCGGGGTTAGCCTGGGGACGGAGGTTTCGATGACACTCGATCCGCACTCGCCCCGCACTCCGCAGAACAGCACCGCGCCCGCCCGGCCCGACGACACGGCCGCCGCCGCGTCGGACAACCCCGGCCCGCACCCCTGGCGACGATACGTCGCGCTCGGCGACTCCTTCACCGAGGGGATCGGCGACCCGCTGCCCGAGGGCGGGCACCGCGGCTGGGCCGACCGCGTCGCGGAGGTCCTTGCGGCCCAGGTCGAGGACTTCGCCTACGCGAACCTCGCCGTCCGCGGCAAGCTCATCGGTCAGATCGTGGCGGACCAGATCGAGCCGGCCCTCGCCCTCCACCCCGACCTCATCACGTTCTCCGCCGGCGGCAACGACGTCATCCGCCCCGGCACCGACCCCGACGCGGTGGCGCAGCAGTTCGAGGACGCGGTCGTACGGCTGCGCGGCCAGGGCGCCACGGTCGTCGTCTTCACGGCGATCGACACCGAGTTCACGCCGGTGTTCCGCGGCATCCGGGGCAAGGTCGCGATCTACAACGAGAACATCCGCGCCATCGCGGACCGGTACGACTGCGTCGTCGCGGACCAGTGGGGCCTCAAAGAGGTGCAGGACATGCGCTTCTTCGACGACGACCGCCTGCACTACAACGCGCTCGGTCATCACGAGGTCGCCCGCATGGTCCTCCGTGCCTTGAATGTGCCGAACGACCTGCAGCCGATGCAGCCGCAGGCGCTCCCGCTCATGAACTGGCGCGCCGCGCGCGAGAAGGACCTCGTCTGGGCCCGGTCGTACCTCGTGCCATGGGTGCTGCGCCGACTGCGCCACCAGTCCTCGGGCGACCACGTCGTCGCGAAGCGTCCGGAGCCGCTGCCGGTCGTCACCCTGGCGCCCGGACCGGATGCCGCCGGCCCCGACGCCCGCCGCCCGCACGGCACGGAGGTGTGACGTGCCCTTCGTGAACGCCGGCACGCTCGGCACCGAACCGGGCCGACGGGAGGAGCTCGTCGGCATCCTGGTCCGCCGGAACGACGCCCTGCGCGAGCTGGGCTGTCAGCTGTACGAGGTGGGCACGAACGAGACGCCCGACACGGTGTTCGTCGTCGAGGTGTGGCGAGATGCCGACGCGCATCGCGCGTCGCTGGAGCACCCGGACGTCCGCGCCGCCATCGCCGAGGCCCGGCCGCTGCTGAACGGCGAGTTCGGCGGGTTCCGCTTCGACGTGGCCGGATCGCCTTTGCGCGACTGACGGCACGGCCCGATCCCCGCGCCGGCTCGGCGATCGCCCGCCGTACCCCGCGCGCTCAGCGCTGCGCGCGCCCCAGCTCCCACAGCGCGACCGCGCTGGCGGCGGCGACGTTGAGCGAGTCCACTCCCCCGGCCATCGGGATCGTGACGACCGTGTCGGCCGCGGCCAGCGCCCCGCGGCTCAGCCCGTCGCCCTCGGCCCCGAGCAGCAGGGCGACGCGCTCGTGCCCGGCCGCCGAGAAGGCGTCGAGCGGCACGGCGTCGTCCGAGAGGGCGAGCGCTGCCAGGTGCAGTCCGGCGTCACGGAGCAGCGGAGCGGCCGACGACCATTCGGGCAGACGCGTCCACGGCACCTGGAAGACGGTGCCCATCGACACGCGCACGCTGCGCCGGTAGAGCGGGTCGGCGCAGCGCGGGGTGACGAGCACGGCGTCGGCGCCGAGCGCGGCGGCCGACCGGAACGCGGCGCCGACGTTGGTGTGGTCGACGATGTCCTCGAGCACCACGACGAGCCGCGCCCCGGCGACGACGTCGTCGACGGACGCGAGCGCCGGACGGTGCATGGATGCCAACAGCCCCCGGTGCACCGTGTACCCGGTGACCCCCTCGGCCACCTCGGACGCCACGACGAAGACGTCGACATCGACTCCGACGAGCGCCACCGCGTCGTCGACGAACTTCTCCTGCACCAGCACCGAGCGGGGACGGTGTCCCGCGCGCAGCGCCCGGTCAAGCACCTTCGACGACTCGGCGATGTAGAGGCCGCCGGCCGGTTCGGCGACGCGGCGCAGCGACACGTCGGTCAGGTCGCGGTAGTCGGCCAGGCGCGGGTCGGCGGCGGAGTCCACGGGGATGAGGGGCATCCCTCCACTCTGCCAGCCGACCGGTCCGCGAGACGCCGACCCCCGCGCACGACGCACCCTTCACGCAGAACAGGACGCCCGCGGCATCCCTCCCCCGGATTCAGGCGACGTGCAGCACCCGCCCGCCGCCGACCACGAGCGCGCGCTCCGGCTGGCGGACGAGCGCGTCCATCGCGTTCTCCGCATCGAGCAGGACGATGTCGGCGCGGGCACCGGCGACGAGGTCGTGCACCTCGCGTCCGACGGCCCAGCCCGCGGCGCTCGTCGCCCGCTGCACGACCCGCAGCAGGTCGTCGTCGCGCACGAGTCCCCCAGCCCGCGCGTACTGCCACGCGATGCCGAGCGTGTCACCAGTGCCGTAGGGGCTCCAGAGGTCCCGGATGCCGTCGGTGCCGAACCCGAAATCGATCCCGGCCTCCTCCAGCTCGCCGAGGGGCAGCTGCGGCAGGCGCAGCGGGGCGACGGTGGTCATCGTGACCCCCGCGGCCCCCATCGCGGACAGCAGGTCGCGACGCCGCGCGGGCTCGAGCTGCGCGACGGCGAACCCGTGCGCGATGTTCACGCGGCGCTGCAGGCCGAGCCGTTCGACGCGTTCGACCACCAGCTCGATCTGGAACGCCCCGAGCTCGGCGGGGTCGTGCAGGTGGATGTCGACGCCGACGCCCGTCTCGGCTGCGAGCCCCAGGACCGCGTCGATCTGCCCGACCGGGTCGCGGTCGATGGTCGCCGGGTCGAGCCCGCCGATCCACCGCACGCTGTCCCGTCCGGCGGCCTCGCGCAGCAGGTCGAGCACCCCGGGCCGGCGCAGCACCCCGTCCTGCGGAAATGCGACGATCTGCACGTCCAGCGCCTCGCCGTAGGCTCCGGCGGCGTCCTCGACGGCATGGATGCCGCGCAGCCCCACCCCCGTGTCCACGTCGACGTGACTGCGGATCGCGGTGGTGCCGTGACGGACGAGCTCCTTCAGCACGCGCGCCGCGCGCTCGGCCGACGGGATGCCGAGGGCGTCGCGCTCGGCCCGCTCGTGACGGATGCGGCCCTCCGTCGTCGGCTCACCGCCGGAGGACTGCCACGGCAGCCCCCACCAGGACTTGTCGAGATGGGCGTGCGCGTTCACGAGACCGGGCAGGGCGAGCAGGTTGCGCCCGTCGAACTCGCGGGCGCCGACCGGGTAGGTCGCGGGGGCGGTGACGGCGGTGATGCGTCCGTCGGCGAGGGCGATGTCGACGGGCTCGCCGCCCCAGGGCCGCACCCGTCGTATCGCGGTGACGTCGAGCGTGGGGATGGGGGGCGTGGAGCTCATCGGATCGTTATGGGCGGCGCGACCGGCGACGACCCGGCCGCCCCGCGGGTCGGGCCCATGGCATCCATCCTCCTTCGTGCACGCGGCTCGCGCCCGACGGTAAACGCTCTCCCGTGGGCGAAGCGCCGTGTCGCGTCGTTTCCACCGGGCCGGAGCGTTTACACACCCCGGCGGTCCTCCGCGGGGCTCGACGTCGACGCCCCGATCTACACTCGGACAGGACGGAGGTGCGCATGACGGACACGACACGGGATGCCGGGACGGAGGCATCCATCGACCGTGCCGTCGAGGTGCTCGCCGGTCGTCGTGTCGCGGTCCTGACCGGCGCGGGCGTCTCGACGGACTCGGGGATCCCCGACTACCGCGGCAAGGGCGCGCCGACGCGGACGCCGATGACGGCGCAGCAGTTCCTCTCCAACGAGGACGCGCGGCGGCGGTACTGGGTGGGCAGCCACCTGGGGTGGCGTGTGTTCGCCGCGGCGCAGCCCAACGGCGGTCACCGCGCCTTGGCCGCCCTGGAGCGGGCCGGCGTCGCCAACGGGGTGGTCACGCAGAACGTCGACGGTCTGCACGTGCGCGCGGGCAGTCACCGCGTCGTCGAGCTGCACGGCACGATGCGCCGGGTCGGCTGCCTCCACTGCGGCCAGGTGTTCGACCGGCGCGATCTGGCCGAGCGGGTCGAGGCCGACAACCCCTGGATCACGATGCCCGAGAACGTCGAGCTCGGCCCGGACGGCGACGTGACGCCGGCGTCGGCCGAGGGCTTCGTGGTGCCGACGTGCTCGGTGTGCGGCGGGACGCTCAAGCCCGACGTGGTCTTCTTCGGCGAATACATCCCGCTGGAGAAGTTCCGCGAGGCCGAGCAGCTCGTCCACGCGGCGGGTGCGCTCGTCGTGGCGGGGTCCTCCCTCGTGGTGAATTCCGGCATCCGCCTCGTCGAGCGGGCACGCCGTCGCCGATTGCCGGTCGTCATCGTCAACCGCGGCGAGACCCGTGCCGACGCCCGCGCGAGCGTCAAGATCGACGGCGGCACGACCCACGTGCTCGAAGAGCTCGCCGCGCGCCTGCCCGCCCTCCTGTGACGCCTCGCCCGGCCGACGGCCGAGCCCGCCGGGTTAGGCTCGGACGGTGACGATCCTCACCCTTGTCCGCCACGGCGAGACCGACTGGAACGCCGGCGGTCGCATCCAGGGCTCGACCGACATCCCGCTGAACGCGACCGGTCGGGCGCAGGCGCGCGAGGTCGGCGAGATCCTCGCCGCGGAGTACGCCGGCCGCGCGGCCTTCGTCGTCTCCAGCGACCTGTCCCGCGCCGCGGAGACGGCCGACGTCATCGCGGCGGCCCTCGGCACGAGCGTCGCGCGGCGCCTGCCCGGCCTGCAGGAGCGCTCCTACGGCGATGCCGAAGGGATGGATGCCGCCACCTTCTACGCCACGTACGGCCCCTGGCACGCGGCGAACGTGCCGAACGCCGAGGCGTGGCCGGTCGTGCGCGAGCGCGCCCTGGCCGCGCTGGCCGAGGCCGTCGCCGCGGCGCCCGCCGACACCGACGTCATCGCGGTCGCGCACGGCGCGCTGATCCGCGAGGTCATCATGCACGCGACCGACGGGGAATTCCCGCGCGAGGGCGAGCGCCTGCCGAACTGCTCCGTCACGACGTTCCGCCTGGACGACGAGGCGTGGGAGATGCTGGCCTACGCCGGCGTCGCCACCTGACCCCGGTCCCCCTCGCGGGCTCTCCCCCGCGCCCCCCTGCCCTTCTGCCCCTGCGCTGACGTGGCGCACACGTACGCGGCGCGGGTACCCCCGCGTACATTCGCGCCACGTCACGGCCGAAGGCGCGAGCTACCGGCGGGCAGTGGCGGGAGCAACGGCGCCGGCGCGGGTCAGCGCTCGCGCTGCAGCACCCGACGCGCGTGCCGCAGGATCGGCTCGTCGATCATGCGACCCCGGAAGCGGAACACGCCGCCCTCCCCCTCCGCCGCGGCGAGCACCGCACGGGCCCATCCGACCTCCGCGGAGGACGGCGCGTACGCCGAACGGATGGTCTCGACCTGACCCGGGTGGATGCAGGCGGTGGCGGCGAACCCGGACGCCGCGGCATCCCGAGCCTCCTCCGCCAGGCCGTCCACGTCGGCGATGTCGACGTGCACCGCGTCGATGGCCGCCTTCCCGGCCGCCCCGGCCGCGAGCAGCACGCGTGCCCGGGCGAGGCGCGCGACGTCGCGGTAGGTGCCGTCGTCGCGGCGGCTGGCGGTGCCGCCGAGGCTGGCGACGAGATCCTCCGCCCCCCACATCAGTGCGACGACGTGCGGAACGGCGGCGAGCTGCTCGGCGGCGACCACCCCGCGAGCGGTCTCGCACAGCACGACCACCTCGTACCCGGACAGGGCGGAGAGGGATGCCACGTCCTCCGCCTTCGCGACCATGACCCGGCGCACGCGGGTCGCGGCCAGCGCGGCGAGGTCCTGCGCGAAGTCCTCGCTCCCGGGGGCGTTCACGCGCACGACGAGGCGGTCGGGGTCCGGGTCGGCGTCGACCAGCGCCGCCCGCGCGGCGGCCTTCGCGTCGGGGGCCACCGCATCCTCGAGGTCGAGGATGGCGGCATCCGCCCGGTCCAGCGCCTTCGCGAGACGGTCGGGACGGTCCCCGGGGACGAACAGCAGGGCCGGCCCGAGATCGAACGCACGGGTCATCGTGCTCCCTCCCCGCGTCGCCGACGCGCCGGCGGATCTGCGCGGCTCATCGCCCTCTCCCCTCGCTCCAGACGAGGACCGTCCGCGTCGCCGTGGCCACGATCTCGTCGTTCTGCGAGCGGCCGGTGTGGGCGAGCACGACGACGCCCTGCCCGGGCCGCGAGGCGGAGGGCCGGACCGACACCACCTCGGTCTGCGCGCTGAGGGTGTCCCCGACGAACAGCGGGGCGGGGAAGCTCACGTCCGTCAACCCGAGCTGGGCGACGAGCGTGCCCTGCGTCAGCTGCGCGACCGACAGGCCGACGAGGGTGGACAGCGTCCACATCGAGTTGACGAGGGGCCGCCCGAAGGGCTGGGTCGCCGCGTAGGCGGCATCCAGGTGCAGCGCCTGCGTGTTCATCGTCAGCGTCGTGAAGAGGACGTTGTCCGCGTCGGTGACGGTGCGCCCGGGCCGGTGCGCGTACCGCTCGCCGACGACGAACTCCTCCAGGTACAGGCCGCGCTGCTCGATCATGCCGCCACGGTACCGGTGAGCCCGAGCGCCCGCGAGATGACCATGAGCTGGACCTCGGTGGTCCCCTCTCCGATCTCGAGGATCTTCGAATCCCGGTAGTGGCGCGCGACGGGGTACTCGTTGATGAACCCGTTGCCGCCGAACACCTGCGTCGCGTCGCGCGCGTTCGCCATGGCGGCGTCGCTGGCGGTCATCTTCGCCACCGCGGCCTCCACCGAGAAGGGCTTCCCGGCGTCGCACAGCCGCGCCGCGTGCACCCACGCCAGTCGCGCGGTGTGGACACGGGCGTGCATGCGGGCCAGCAGGAACTGGATGCTCTGCCGCGTCGACAGCCGCTCGCCGAAGACGGTGCGGCTGCGCGCGTAGTCGACGGCCGCCTCCAGGCATCCCTCCGCCGCCCCCGTCGCGAGCGCCGCGATGGCGACGCGCCCCTCGTCGAGGGTGCGCAAAAAGTTCTTGAACCCCTGCCCGCGCTCGCCCAGCAGGTTCGCCGCGGGCACGCGCACGCCGTCGAAGGTGAGGGGGTGCGTGTCGGACGCGTTCCAGCCGACCTTGTCGTAAGCGGGCCCCACGGTGAAGCCGGGGGTGCCGTTGGGCACGATGATCGTCGAGATCTCGGGCCGGTCGCCGGTCCGGCCGGTGACCGCCGTCACGGTGACGAAACGGGTGATCGCCGTGCCGGAGTTGGTGATGAACTGCTTCGACCCGTCGACGACCCACTCGTCCCCGTCGAGACGGGCGGTCGTGCGCGAGGCGCCCGCGTCGCTGCCCGCCTCGGCCTCGGTCAGCCCGAACCCGGCGAGGGCGCGTCCGGCGACGAGGTCGGGCAGGTACTCGTCCTTCTGCGCCGGGGAGCCGTAGCGGTAGATCGGCATGGCTCCGAGCCCGACACCGGCCTCGAGGGTGATCGCGAGGGACTGGTCGACGCGCGCGATGCCCTCGATCGCCACGCACAGCGCCGCGTAGTCGCCGCCCTGTCCGCCGACCTCCTCGGGGAAGGGCAGCCCGAACAGCCCGAGCTCGCCCATCTGGGCGACGATGTCGAGCGGGAGCTCGTGCGCGCGGTCCGCCTCGTAGGAGCGGGGCGCGACCACCTCGTCGGCGAACTCCCGCACCATCGTCCCGAGCTCTCGTTCGTCGTCGGTGAAGGCCTGCTGGCTGTCGATGCTCACGGGTGCGTCTCCTTGAGAGAAGGGGTGGGAAGGGATGCCGAGGACGCGACGCGATCGCGGACCCCGGACGGGAGAGGGACGTCGATGGATGCCGCGGCGTCGACGTGATCGCGAGGCCCGACCTCCCCGGGGGTCACGGTCGCCACGACCGCGTCGCGCGCGACCTGGGCGCCGACGGCGACGCGGACGCGCACGATGCCGGCGTGCGGGGCCACGACCGTGTGCTCCATCTTCATGGCCTCGATCGTGAGCAGCCGGGCTCCCGCGTCGACGACCGCGCCGTCGGCGGCGTAAACGGCCACGACGGTGCCCGGCAGCGGAGCGACGAGCTCCGGGGCGACGGCTCCCGGCGCGCGACCGGCCGCGGCGCGTCGGCGGGCGGCGGCGTCCCGCCGCGACACCAGCCGCAGACGGTGCGCCGCGCCGTCGGCGTGCACCCAGTACTCGACCGGACCGCCCGTGACGACGGCGCCGTCGGCGGCGCCCGGGGCGACGTCGTGCATCCGTCCGGCGTCGTCCTCCAGGACCACCGTGCGGGGAGCCTGTGCTCCGCCGGCGCGCCAGGCCCCGACGCGACCCCAGACCGAGCCGTCGGCGGGGGGCGCGGCATCCCTCTCCGCCCGTTCCGCGACGGCGGCGAGCGCGGTCTCCGACGGGGACGGGACCGCGGGCGTGCCGCGCCGGTCGAGCAGCCCCGTGTCGAGGTCGCCCGCCTGCACGGCGGGGTCGGCGAGCAGCGCCCGGAGGTCGGCGATGTTCGTGTCGACGCCGAGCACGACGGTCTCGGCGAGCGCGGCGTCGAGCCGGGCCAGGGCGGTGGCGCGGTCGGGTCCGTGGGCGACGACCTTGGCGATCATCGGGTCGTACAGGGCGCTGACGACGCTGCCGGCCTCGACGGCACTGTCGACGCGGGCGGAACCGGGATGCCACCGGCTCACGGTCCCCGTCGCGGGGAGGTAGCCGCGGGCCGGGCTCTCGGCGTAGACGCGCGCTTCGATCGCGTGCCCGTCGAGGCGGACCGCGGGCAGGTCGAGGGCGAGTCCCGCGGCCATGCGCAGCTGCTGCTCGACGAGGTCGATGCCGGTGACCAGCTCCGTCACGGGGTGCTCGACCTGCAGGCGCGTGTTCATCTCGATGAAGAACGGCTCGTCGACCCGGTCCCCGGCGACGAGGAACTCCACGGTGCCCGCGCCGAGGTAGCCGACGCTGCGGGCTGCGGCCACGGCGGCGTCGCCGAGGCGCGCGCGGGTCGCCGCGTCGACCACGGGTGAAGGCGCCTCCTCGATCACCTTCTGGTGCCGCCGCTGCAGCGTGCACTCGCGCTCGCCGAGGGACACGGTCGTCCCGTCCGCGTCCGCGAGCACCTGCACCTCGATGTGCCGCGGCCGGTCGAGCAGCCGCTCCAGCAGCAGGGTGTCGTCGCCGAAGGCGGCGGCGGCCACGCGGCGGGCGGTGGCGAGCGCGTCGGCGAGGTCGTCCGGGCCGGTGGCGACCGTCATCCCCTTGCCGCCGCCGCCCGCCGAGGGCTTCACGAGCAGCGGATATCCGGCGCGATCGGCCTCGTCCGCGATCCGCGCGTCCGACAGGCCCGCCGCCGAGAACCCCGGCACCGTGGGGACGCCGTGCCTCGCGACGTGCTGCTTCGCCCGGATCTTGTCCCCCATCACCTCGAGCGCCTCCACGCCCGGGCCGACGAACACGATCCCCGCGGCGACGCACGCGCGGGCGAAGCCGGCGTTCTCGCTGAGGAAGCCGTACCCCGGGTGCACGGCCTGCGCCCCCGACGACACCCCCGCCGCGATCACGGCGTCGACGTCGAGGTACGACGGCACGCGTACGGCGTGGTCGGCGTCGCGGACGTGGGGCGCGGCGGCATCCACGTCGGTGAAGACGGCGACGGAACGGATGCCGAGACGCCGGAGCGTCCGGAACACGCGGCGCGCGATCTCCCCGCGGTTGGCGACGAGCACGGTCGAGAAGAGGGGGTCGCTCACGATCACATCCGGAAGAGGCCGAAGCCCCGGTCGGCCAGCCGCACCCGGCTGACGACGTCGAGCGCGAGCCCGAGCATCGTGCGGGTGTCGACGGGGTCGATCACGCCGTCGTCCCAGAGCCGGGCGGTGGCGTAGTACGGGTCGCCCTGCTCCTCGTAGCGGGCGCGGATCGGTTCCTGGAACGCGGCGTCGTCGGCATCCGTCCACTCCTGTCTGCGCGCGACGCGCTGATCGCGGGTGACGGTGGACAGGACGGATGCCGCCTGCGCGCCGCCCATGACGGAGATGCGGCTCGACGGCCACGTCCAGAGGAACCGCGGGTCGTACGCGCGGCCGCACATGGCGTAATTGCCCGCGCCGTAGGAGCCGCCGACGAGGACGGTGAGCTTGGGGACGCGGGTCGTGGCGACGGCGGTGACCATCTTGGCGCCGTCCTTGGCGATGCCGCCGGCCTCGGCATCCCGTCCCACCATGAACCCCGTGATGTTCTGGAGGAACAGCAGGGGGATTCCGCGCTGGTCGGCGAGCTCGATGAAGTGCGCGGCCTTGAGGGCGGACTCGCTGAAGAGCACGCCGTCGTTCGCGATGATCCCGACGGGGTGTCCGTGCAGGCGCGCGAACGCCGTGATGACGCTGTCGCCGTAGAGGGCCTTGAACTCGTGCAGGGACCCGCCGTCGACGAGGGTGTCGACGACGGCGCGCATGTCGACCGGCTGGGCGACGTCGGCCGGGACGATGTCGTAGAGATCCCGCGGGTCGCGCGCCGGGTCCGTCGGCGGGAGCACCTCCCACACCGGTGCGGGGGCGGGCGGGAGGGTCGCGACGATGTCGCGGACGATCTCGAGCGCGTGCTCGTCGTCGTCGGCGAGGTGGTCGACGACCCCCGAGCGGCGGGCGTGCAGGTCGCCGCCGCCGAGCTGCTCCGCGGTGACGTCCTCGCCGATGGCGGCCTTGACCAGCGGCGGCCCGCCGAGGAACACCGTGCCCTGGTTCCGCACGATCACGCTCTCGTCGCTCATCGCCGGGACGTACGCCCCGCCCGCGGTGCACGAGCCCAGGACGGCGGCGATCTGCGGGATGCCGCAGGCCGACAGCTGCGCCTGGTTGCGGAAGATCCGGCCGAAGTGGTCGCGGTCGGGGAACACCTCGTCCTGCAGCGGCAGGAACGCCCCGCCCGAGTCGACGAGGTACACGCACGGAAGGCGGTTCTCGAGCGCGATCTCCTGCGCTCGGAGGTGCTTCTTGACTGTGAGCGGGAAGTACGCGCCGCCCTTCACGGTGGCGTCGTTCGCGACCACCATGACGTGGCGGCCGTGGACGAGACCGATCCCGGCGACCACGCCCGCCCCCGGCGCCTCGCCGCCGTAGAGCCCGTGCGCGGCCAGCGGCGCGACCTCGAGGAACGGGCTGCCCTCGTCGAGCAGCCGGTCCACGCGATCGCGGGCCAGCAGCTTGCCGCGGGCGGTGTGCCGGGCGCGCGCCTCGTCGGACCCGCCCCGCGCGGTGCGGGCGAGGGTGTCGCGGAGGGCCCCGGCGAGGCTCTCCTGGGTCGCGGATGTCGTGCTCATGGTGCGGTTCCCTTCCGGCTCAGCGGAGCAGCATGGCCCGGCCGGGCTCCCGCAGGACGCCGGCGACGTCGGTGAGGAACCGCGCCGCCTCGGCGCCGTCGACCAGGCGGTGGTCGAACGACAGGCTCAGCGTCACGACGTCGCGGAGGGCGATGGCGCCCTCGTGCTCCCACGGCATCCGTCGCACCGCCCCGACCGCGAGGATTCCCGCCTCCCCCGGGTTGAGGATGGGCGTGCCGGCGTCCACGCCCAGGACGCCGACGTTCGTGATCGAGAAGGTCCCGCCGGTCATCGCCGCGGGGGCCGTCCGACCGGCGCGCGCCGTCGCGGTGAGCTCGGCGATCGCGTCGGCGAGGTCGACGAGCGCGAGACGGTCGGCATCCGGCACGTGCGGCACGACGAGGCCGCGGTCGGTGGCCGCCGCGATCCCCAGGTGGACGTAGTGGTGCGTCACGATCTCGCCGGCCTCCTCGTCCCAGCGCGCGTTGAGCGCCGGGGTGCGTCCGAGGGCGAGGCAGGCGGCCTTCGCGACGACGGCCAGGATGCCGATGCGGTGACCGTCGAGGGCGCGATCGCGGGTCAGCGACCCGAGCAGCTCGGTGGTCGCCGTGACGTCGACCGTGAGGAACGTCGTGGCGTGCGGAGCGGTGAACGCGCTGCGGACCATGGCGGCGGCGGTGTGCTTGCGCACCCCGCGGATGGGCGTGCGCGTGACCCGGTCGTCAGCCGCCGCGGCGGCACGCGGCGACGGGGCGTTCTCTCGCGCGGCGAACGCCTCGACGTCCTCCCGGGTGACGACCATGCCCGGCGCGGTCGTCGCCGCCACCTCCGCCAGGTCGATGCCGAGGTCCTTGGCGAGCTTGCGCACCGGCGGGGTCGAGCGCGGGCGCTCCCCCGTCGTCTGCCCGCCGGGCAGCGGCTCGGCGTCGTGGGGCATCACGTCGTGCGGTGCGGCCGCGTGCACGGCGGCATCCCGGTCCAGAAGCGTGCCGGCGCCCGTCCGCGGGCGGCGCCGGGGCCGGTCGCCGCGGGTCGGGGCGGCGCCGTACCCGACGAGGTTGGGTGTGGCCCGGGTCTCCCCGTCCCCCGTCTCGGCCGTCGTGCGGAGATCCGGGACGACACGCCGCCCGGCGGCGGCCCCCACCGGCGTGTCGGCCGTGGACTCCGCGGGACGGCGGGCGGGATCGGATGCCGGCTCGGTGGCATCCCCTCCCCCGACCTCGAACGAGACGAGGGGCGCGCCGACCTCGACGACGTCTCCGGCGGCGGCGTGCAGTCCGCGGACCACGCCGGCGTACGGGGAGGGGATCTCGACGATCGCCTTGGCCGTCTCGACCTCGGCGATGGTCTGGTTGAGGGTGACCTCGTCGCCCTCGTCGACGTGCCACTGGACGACCTCCGCCTCGGGCAGTCCCTCGCCGAGGTCGGGCAGCAAGAAGCGCTCGATCATCGCGCCACCTCGCCCGGGACCCGGTCGCACACGATGTCGACGGCGTGCAGGATGCGGTCGAGGTCCGGCAGGTGGTGCCGTTCGAGTTTCGCCGGCGGATAGGGGATGTCGTGCCCGGTCACCCGCTGCGGCGCGGCCTCGAGGAACGTGAAGCACCGCTCGGTGATGCTCGCGACGATCTCTGCACCGACCCCCGCCTCGCGGGCCGCCTCGTGCGTGACGACGACGCGACCGGTCTTGCGGATGGATGCCGCCACGGTCGACATGTCGAGGGGCGACAGCGACCGCAGGTCGATCACCTCCAGCGACAGGCCCTCGTCCTCCGCGGCGAGCGCCGCGTCCAGCGCGACACGGACTTGCGCGCCGTACGTGACGATGGTGGCATCCGTCCCCTCCCGCGCGACGCGGGCGAGGTGCAGCGGCGGGGCGTCGGCGAGGTCGAGGTCGAGGTCGACCTCCCCTTTGGCGTGGTACAGCCGCTTCGGCTCGAAGAAGATGACGGGGTCGTCGGAGGCGATCGCCTGGCGGAGCAGGAGGTGGGCGTCCTGCGGGGTCGAGGCGGCCACGACGCGCAGACCCGCGGTGTGCACGAAGTACGCCTCCGGCGACTCGGAGTGGTGCTCGGCCGCGCCGACGCCACCCGCCCACGGGATGCGGATCACCAGCGGCATCCGGACGCGCCCGTTCGTGCGGTAGTGCAGCTTGGCGACCTGGCACACGATCTGGTCGAACGCGGGGTAGACGAAGCCGTCGAACTGGATCTCGACGACCGGACGGTAGCCGCGCATGGCGAGACCGACCGCGGTGCCGACGATCCCGGCCTCGGCGAGCGGGGTGTCGATGACGCGGTCCGCCCCGAAGCGCTCGAGCAGGCCGTCGGTGACGCGGAAGACGCCGCCGAGGCGGCCGATGTCCTCGCCGAGCAGCACGACGCGGTCGTCGTCCGCGAGGGCGCCGGCCAGGGCCGCGTTCACCGCGGCGCCGAGAGTCAGCGCGACCATCAGGCGACCTCGTCCTGAGCGCCGGTGGGGCATGCGACCGTGAGAGCGACCATCACTCGTCCTCCCCGAACCCGTCGAGGTAGGCGCGGTACTCCGCCTTCTGCGCGGCGAGGGGCGCGTGCGGCTCCGCGTACACGTGGTCGAAGAGGCTGTCGGCGGGGCGGGTGGTCGCCCCGATGCACGCCGCGCGCACGTCGGCGGCCAGCGCGTCGGCGGCGGCGTCGACCTCCGCGGCCGCGTCATCGTCGAGCAGCCCTTCGGCGCGGAGGAACGCCTCGAACCGGGCGATCGGGTCCCGTCGCGCCCACCGCTCCACCTCGGCGGCGTCGCGATAGCGGGTGGGGTCGTCGCTCGTGGTGTGCGGACCCATCCGGTACGTGACCGCTTCGAGGAACGAGGGACCCTCGCCCCGGCGGGCGCGGTCGAGCGCCCAGCGCATCGCGCCGACGCAGGCGAGCACGTCGTTGCCGTCGACGCGCATGCTGGGCACGCCGAAGCCGGGCGCGCGGCCCGCGATCGGGAACCGCGCCTGCACCGAGACCGGCTCGGAGATCGCCCACTGGTTGTTCGAGCAGACGAACACCACCGGCGCCCGGAACGACGAGGCGAACACGAGCGCCTCGTTCACATCGCCCTGGCTGGTGGCGCCGTCCCCGTAGTAGGCGACGGCGACGTCGGTGGAGCCGTCGCGCTGGGCGCCCATCGCCCAGCCGGTGGCGTGCAGCGACTGGGCCCCGATGATGATCTGCAGGGGCGCGACACCGATCGCGGCGTGGTCGTACGCGGAGTGCTCCTCGCCCCGCCAGGCGAGGACGTAGTCGGCGGGCTGGGCGCCACGGGCGAGCAGGACGCCGTGCTCGCGGTAGCTGGGGAAGACGAAGTCCCCCGCGGCGAGCGCGTGCGCGGTGCCGATCTGGACGGCCTCCTGCCCGCGGCACGGGGCCCACAGGGCGAGCTGCCCCTGGCGCTGCAGGGCGACGCCCTCGGCGTCGAGGCGGCGGGTCAGCACCATGTCGCGATGGAGGGCGCGCAACGCGTCCGGGGCGAGGTCGACCACCCAGGGATCGAGCGAGGGATCCGCGACGCGCGTCCCGTCCGGCTCGAGCAGTCGGGCGGTGCCCACGTCTTCCGCGAGGTCGGCGGCGTCGGTGCGGGTGTACGTCATCGTCATCCCTCCAGTCCTGTCCGCGCGCCTTGTGGGTGCGTCGGACGATCCGGGTGCCGGCGGCGTCGCCGACAGGGCCGACCGTACGCGCGGAAGGCAAGCCGCTCAAGACCCGGCCTCGGAAGTGAGCAGGCTGCCCATTGCGCCGACCGTCAACGCTGCTAATGTTCGCAGCATGACCAAGCTCGACGCGGTCGACCTCGACCTCCTCCGCGCCTTGTCCGCGGATCCGCGCGCCACCGTCGTCGCCCTGGCCGAGAGCCTCGGCCTCTCGCGCAACACCGTCCAGGCGCGGATGGCCCGCCTGGAGCGCGGTGGCGTCTTCCTGTCCTACGAACGGGCACTGGCGCCCGATGCGCTGGGCTTCCCCATCGAGGCGTTCCTGCAGGTGACCGTGCGGCAGGCGGAGCTCCCCGCGATCCGCGAGGCGCTGGCGCTGGTCCCCGAGGTGGTCCAGGCGCACGGTCTCAGCGGCCAGGTGGACCTGCTCGTGCGCGTCGCGTGCCGGGACACCCAGCACCTGTTCGACACGGACGCGCGCATCCTCTCGATCGAGGGCGTCGAACGCACCGAGACCTCCCTCGTCATGGGCGAGGTCATCGGCTACCGGGTCGCGCCGCTCATGCAGCTCGCCCGCCGCGGCGCCGGGGCCACCCCCGCCTGACAGGACCGTGGATGCCGCCCGCGTGGCATCCATCTCCCACCCGTCGGGTCGGAAGAACAGGGGATGCCACCGGCGTGGCATCCCTCCCGCCCTCCCGCTCGCGGCCTCAGGGGCTGGGGATCACCGGGATGCTCGCGGTCTCGGTGCGCGGCTCGACCGGGCCGGACGCGTCGAGCTTGACGAGCACGACGCCCGCGAGGATGAGGGCGCCGCCGACGAACTGGATCGGCGCGGGGGTCTCGCCGAGGAGCAGCCACGCGAAGCCGAGCGCGAACAGCACCTCCGACAGGCCGACGAACGACGCCAGGCGCGAGCCGATGAGCGGGACGGCGATGACGCCGAGCGCATACCCGACGGTGGTGGCGACGCCGCCGACCCACAGCAGCGGGAGGATGCCGGGCACCTCGAGTCCCGCGAGCTCCACGGTGATGGAGGGGGCGGCGAAGGGCAGGACGCCGACGAGGACCAGCGCGCCCATGAGGGCGGTTCCGACGAGCAGTCCCCCGGCCGCCAGGGCGAGCGGCGGGAGGTCGTCGCCGGCGCGGCCCGCGATGACGAAGTAGGCCGCGGCGCACACGGCCGCGCACAGGGCGAACACGGTACCGAGCAGGTCGAAGCGCGCACCGCTGATGTCGACGACGAGGACGAGTCCGGTCATCGCGACCACCGATCCGATGACGACCGCCCGCGACGGCGCGCGGCGGGTCCGGACCCAGACGGCGATGACGATGAGCACGGGAGCGATGTACTGGATGAGCAGCGCGACGGCGACCGGCATGCGCTGCATCGCGGAGAAGTAGAACAGCTGGCACCCGGCGACGGCGGTCAGGCCGAAGGCCGCGATGAGAAGGCCGTGACGGCGGAGGAAGCCGCGCTGCCGGCGGATCGCGAGGACCAGAGCGGGCGAGAGCAGCAGCGCCGCAAGGCCCATGCGGACGATGAGCACCGCGCCGAGCGACCACCCGCCGTCGAGGAGCGGCTTGACGAACGGGCCGCTGGAGGAGAACGCGAGCGCCGACGCGACGGCGATCGCGAGCCCGGTGACCGCGCCGGAGCCCTGACGGACGGGGCGCGGGAGGGTGACGGGCGTCGTGGTCATGCGGGTTCCTCTGGACAGGGGCGAAGCGGCGGCCGCGTTCCCGGATCGCGGGGGCGGCGAACGCTGTCATGAGTGAACAGCGCTTACACTCGTGACAGTACGGGCCCGACATGTCAGGAGTCAAGATGGTCTTCATCCGTGACACCGAACTGGTGCTGCGTGCCGCCGTGGAGCTGGTCAACACGCTCCCCCACACCGAGGTGAGCGGCGTCGACACGCTCACGCGGCGGGCCGACCTCGAGGCGTTCGTCACGGCGCACGGGTACACCGGATCGCGCACGCGCGACGAGGACGAGCTGGCCCGGGTCCGCGGCATCCGGAGTCGCCTTCTGGAGCTGTGGCGGGTCGATCGCGACGGCGCCGTCCCGCTCGTG
The DNA here is from genome assembly GCF_040815675.1 of Microbacterium sp. LMI1-1-1.1. Lineage (NCBI taxonomy): Bacteria > Bacillati > Actinomycetota > Actinomycetes > Micrococcales > Microbacteriaceae > Microbacterium > Microbacterium sp. LMI1-1-1.1. Next base: position 1,016,529 of record NZ_JBFPNN010000001.1, read on the forward strand.
AACGCGATGCTCGCCGACGGGCGGACCCTCCCCCAGCTGGTGCGTCACGACGGGATGGACTGGCACATCCACGCGAGCGATCCCGACGAGCCGCTGGCGATGCGCATCCTCGTCGAGACCGCGCTGGCGTTCGTCGACGTGATCCGCGCCGACGAGTACGCCCGCGTGCGGGTGTGCGACGCCGACGACTGCGAAGGCGTCTACGTCGACTTCTCGAAGAACGGCTCGAAGCGCTACTGCGACGCCGGCAACTGCGGCAACCGCATGAACGTCATCGCGTACCGCAGGCGCAAGGCCGAGACCACCGCGTAGGCCCGCGTGTTCTCGCGCTGAGGTGTCACAGATGTACGCGAGACCCCGCCCGGCGCGTGCATCTGCGCCATAGTCACCGCCCCTGCGACGCCCGACCCTTCTCGCGCTGAGGTGTCGCAGATGTACGCGAGAGCCCGCGCGGCGCGTGCATCTGCGCCACCTCAACGCCCGGCGGTCTCGCGCAGGAAGTCCCGGATGGCGGATGCCGCCGCCTGCGGGGTCTCGTAGTGGATGAGGTGCCCGACGTCGGGGATCTCGACGAGCCGGGCGTCGGGGAACAGCGTCGCGAGGTGGCGCTCGGCCTCGATCGGGGTGATGTCGTCCTTCTCGGCCGCGATGAGCAGCGTGGGCTGCGTGATGCGCGGCGCGGACTCCCGGACGTCGTGCGAGACGCTCGTCACGAACGCCTCGTGCAGCACGTCGCGGTCGGCGAAGCGAGAGAAGTACTCGTCGTGCTGCTCATGCACGAACCGGCGCAGAGCGGGGTCGCGCGTCTTGGCCATCGCGTTGCTCATGACCCGGACGATGAGGCCGTTGCGCAGCAGGGCGTCGCCGAGGCGGCGGGGCAGTCTTGCCCCGGCGAGGTAGTAGAAGACGGCGAGGCGGGTGAGGATGCCGCGGGGTCCCTCGAGCGCGGGGGCGCCGATCGGGTTGACGAGGATCAGCTTCGGCGTCGCGAGCCCCTGTGCGACCGCGGCCGACGCGACGATCGAGCCGAACGAGTGCCCGAGCACGACGGCATCCGGAGCCACCGCCTCCACGAACGCGCGCAGCCAGCGGGCGTAGCCGTCGAGATCGTGCGGCTGCCCGGCGAACGGCGGCGTCTCGCCGAAGCCGGGCAGGTCGGGAGAGATGACGCGGATGCCGCGCAGGTGCGCGACGACGGGCTCGAGGCCGTGGTGCTCGCCGCGGAAGCCGTGCACGGCGACGATCGTCGGGCGGGGGTCGGCCGGAGCGGTGTCGGCGTCGTCGCCGTAGACCCAGTACGCGGTGCGGGCGCCGCCGATCTCGATCTCGCGGCGGGTGACCGGGACCTCGGCGAGGAGGGACACGTACGGGTTCGGCACGCGGTCGAGTTTATGTCGTGCGGCGGCGCGGTCCGGGGCGACGGCTCGCCGCGCCCGTGAGGGTTCCGGGTCCTGTCCTCCCCAGCCGTCGCCCCGCGCCTTCTGTCCACCGATTCGCGCGTCGCCGTCGCGGTGTCGGGGGCCGCCTCTACGGTGGGCCCATGACCACGTGGCAGGCCGAGCCGCTCCCTCTGTTCCAGACGCCCGAGTGGGCGCGGGTGGTGGGTGTGTTCGACCTCGAGACCACCGGCATCGACGTCGTCAGCGACCGCATCGTCACCGCGCACGTGGGCGTCCTCGACGTCGACGGTCAGGTCGTCGACGCGCGCGACTGGCTCGCCGACCCGGGCATCGAGATCCCGGCCGGGGCCGCCGCGATCCACGGCATCTCCACCGAACGGGCGCGGACGGAGGGCGCCCCCGCCGCCACGGTCGTGGCCGAGGTCGTCGAAGCGCTGTCGGCGCTGTTCGCCGCCGGCATCCCGGTCGTCGCCTACAACGCCCCGTTCGACTTCTCCCTGCTCAAGCACGAGGCGCTGCGGCACGGGATCGCTCCGATCGAGAAGCCCTCGCCGGTGCTCGACCCGCTCGTCATGGACAAGACCTACGACCGCTGGCGGCGCGGCAAGCGGACGCTGTCGGTGGTCGCGGCGCACTACGCGGTCCCGCTGGAGTCCGCCCACGAGGCCTGCGCCGACGCCGTCGCGGCCGGGCGCCTCGCCCTGGCCCTCGCCGAGAGGTTCGGGGCATGGATGCCGCCCACGGTCGACGAGCTGCACCTGCGGCAGGTCGCGTGGGCACGGGCGCAGGCGGCGAGCCTCACCGAGTACTTCGTCAAGATCGGGCGCCTGGACGCCACCTCCCCGCCGCTCGACGGCGCGTGGCCGATCCGCTGACGGGCTCCCGCCGCGCGGAGCCCGTTGCTCTCGCCGCGCGGAGCGCGGTGCCCCCGACGCGCCCCCACGCCATCCCCTGACGCGCTCCGGCTGCGCGCACCCCGGAACCCGCGCGTCACGCCGCGGAAACGTGCCGCCCCTACGGTGGCGTCAACGATCCGGGCGGCGGCCGCGTCCGCCTGCCCCCCCCCTCCTCCGAACGGACCCCCGCCCATGCGTCATACCCCGCCAGCCCGCCCTGCGCGACGCCCCGTCCTGCACCGCTCCCTCGTCACCGCCGGCGCCGCCCTGGTGGCGATGGGCCTGGTCTCGTCCTCGGTCATCCCCGCGTTCGCGGCCGACCCCGTCGACGGCGCGCGCACATCCGGCGATGCGATGTTCCCGAACGTCGGCAACGGCGGCTACGACGCGCTCGACTACGACATCGACATCGCCTGGACCCCGGATGCCGTGCAGACGGGCTCCGTGGTGGCCGGCTCCCTCGTCGCGACGTCGACGATGTCCGCCCGCGCAGCCGTGCCTCTCCGCAGCTTCTCGATGGACTTCGAGGGCCTCGAGATCGACTCCGTCACGGTGGACGGCGTCCCGGCGACCTGGCAGCGCGACGTCGACGTCGACGCCATCCGGCACAAGCTCATCGTGACCCCGGCCACCCCGGTCGACGGGGAGTTCCGCGTCACCGTCGCCTATCACGGCGTCCCCCAGGCGCACGTCGACGCGGACGGCTCCTACGAGGGCTGGAACGCCACGACCGACGGCGCGACGATGCTGGGGCAGCCGATCGGCAGCATGACCGGCTTCCCGCACAACAACACCCCCGGCGACAAGGCCACCTACTCGATCGCCGTCGACGTCCCCACGACGCTCGCCGACGCGACCGGCGCGGGAGCCGCCCCGGCCGCCGCCGTCAGCAACGGCGAGCTGGTCGCGAAGACGCCGACGAGCGACGGCGCCCGCACGACGTGGGAATGGCGGCAGACGCGGCAGATGGCATCCGAGCTCGTCATCATCTCGATCGGACGCTACGACGTCATCGAGTCGTCGGTGACGCTCGGCAGCGGCCGGACGATTCCCGCGTGGTCCTTCGTCGACTCGACATCCACCGCCGCGAACAAGGCGACCGTCACGACCGCGGTCGACCAGCTCGGTCCGATCATCCGCGATCTGGAGTCGATCTACGGCCCCTACCCCGGCGGCAGCGCCGGCGTCGTCGTCGACCGCGTCCCGCGTGGCATCAACTACGCGCTCGAGACGCAGGACCGCTCGTTCTTCCCGACCCGCATCGGCTTCAGCACCCTCGTGCACGAGCTGGCGCACCAGTGGTACGGCAACAACGTCTCGCCCACGACGTGGACGGACATCTGGATCGCGGAGGGCATGGCCACCTGGTCCGAGAGCTTCTACAGCGGCAGCGACGGGTTCGGCACCGGTCCGGCGTCGCGTGAGCAGCAGTTCGCGGCGTGGGAGGCCACTCCCGCCGACGACGAGGCCTGGACCATCGCCCCGGGCGCGCAGACCGACTCCGCGAGCCTGTACGGCTTCCAGACCTACGACCGCTCGGCGCAGTTCTGGGCGGCGCTGCGCGTCGCGATCGGCGACGACGCGTTCTTCACCCTGATCGAGCAGTGGCAGACCGACTTCGCCGGCACCAGCCGGACCGGGGCGGACCTGCTCGCCCTCGCCGAGGAGGTGTCCAGCCGCGACCTGACGGCGTTCTTCCAGGACTGGATCCTGGATGCCGACAAGCCGGCGTGGCCCGACGAGTTCGCTCTCTCGCTGTCCGCCGACACCACGGCGGCGCTCGAGCGCGGCGAGGTCACGACGTACACCCTGACCGCCGACAACACCGGTCTGGTCCCGCTCGCCACCTCGACGGCATCCGTCGACCTCTCCGCCGTCCTCGACCGCGCCTCGATCGATCCCGCGGCGCTGGACACGGCGCTGACGCTCGTCGGCGACGAGCTCACATGGACGATCCCCGCCGCAGCCCCGGGCGAGACCGCGTCGGTGTCGTTCCCTGTGACGGTGGACGACGACGCCTCGGGCGGGACCCTCTCGACGACGGCGGCCGCGAGCCTCGGCGGGACCTGCCTGTCGTGCGCCAGCGATCTCGCCGTGCAGGAGTACCCGGTGGACGCGCAGGCGCCCGTCATCGAGGGCGACGCCACGGTGGGCTCGACGCTGACCGCGACCACTCCCGGCTGGACCGCCGGCACCTCGTTCACGTACTCCTGGGCGATCGACGGGATCTCGATCCCGGATGCCACCGCCCCCACCTTCGTCCTCCCCGCTGCCGCCGAGGGGCGCACGGTGACGGTGACGGTCACGGGGTCGCTCGACGGGTACACCGCCCGGACGCGGACGAGCGCGCCGGTCGGTCCCGTCGCCGCGGCGGCGGTCCCCGGTCCGTCCCCGTCGGCGTCGGCATCTGCCTCTCCGTCACCCTCGCCCTCGGCGTCCGCGGTGGCGGTCCCCGGATCCGCGCGCGGGCAGCTCGGCGTCACCGGCACCGAGCTGCCGATCGTCGCGATCGTCGCGGCGGCCGGCGCGCTCGTCGCCGGTGCGGCGCTCTCGGTCGTCACCGTGCGCCGGCGACGTCTCGCACACCAGGCGGACTCGGCCTGATCCTCACGTGACGAACGCCCCCGCCCGCGTGTTCCCGGGCGGGGGCGTTTCGTCGTGGGAGGTGTCGGGAGTCGTCCTGACGGGCCGGTTTCCGGCGTCAGGACGCCGCCGATCCGATGTCGGAGGTCGCCGATAGCGTTCTGTCATGTCCCGCTTCGCCCGTCCCGCCGACCGGCCCTCGCCGGCGTTCCGGGAGTGCGACGGGGCGCCGTGGCCCGCCGACGACGAGCTGGATCTGGATGCCGAATGGGCAGCCCTGCACGACAGCGACGAGGTCGGATGGTGGGTCGACGGCGAACCGCACCCCTCGGTCTCTGCGACGTCGACGTGGGGGTTCCGACCGTCCGACGCGGTCTCCGCGCTCGACGCCCGGCTCGGACACCTGGAGTGCGTCACGGCAGACCGCCGGCGCGCGACCGCGGCGGAGTATCGCCTCATCCTGACGATCCTCGACGAGGCGGCCGCCGACCCGACGCCCTGGGTCGGTCCCGACCCGACCGTCGACCGCGCCTGGCTCGATCCCCGCGGGCGCACCGCGCGCGCCGTGCAGCGCGACCGCGTCGACCTGGCGGAGCGTGCGGCCGTGGCCGAGATCGCCGTCCGCCTGCATCTGTCGGAGCAGACTGTGCGCACCCGCGCCGGTCACGCCCGCACGCTCGCGGACGGCTGTCCGCGGATCTGGGCCGCCTTCGGCGAGGGACGGCTGTCGGAGAAGCACGCGACCGACGCGGCACGCACGGCGTCGACCCTGCCCGCCGGGGACCGCGACGCCCTCTCCCGCTTCGACGAGGAGGCCCTCGTCCCGGCCCTCACCCTCACGCCGGCGACGTTCGCCGTCGCGGCGCGGGCGATCCGCGAACGCGTGCACACGGAGTCCCTCGAAGAGCGGCATCGACGTGCGGCCCAGGATCGAGGGGTCTGGATGTCGGCGGAGCTCGACGGCATGGCATCCATCCATGCCCTGCTCCCCGCCGACCGGGCCCGCGCGGTGATGTCGCGGCTCGATCGGGCCGCCCGGCACGTGCACGCCGCGGAGGACGAGGAGCGGACGCTGGCGCAGCTCCGCACCGACGCGTTCGCCGACCTCGTGACGATGAGCGAGCCCGAGAGCCCCGCGGTCGGGGTCGACGTCGCGGGCAACGTCAAAGACGCCGACGGGCACGCCGTCGGAAACGCCGACGGGCACGCCGACGGTGACGCCGACCGTACGAGCGCACCCGCGCACACCGACGACCCCGGTCCGGCCGCGCCCGTCTCCGCGGCCCCCGACGCTGCACGACGGACCTTCCGGAACGCTCCCCCGGCGACGGTCGTCGTCACCGTCCCCGCGTTGACGCTGCTCGGACGCGGCGATGAGCCCGCGACGCTGGAGGGCTACGGCCCCATCGATCTCGAGACCGCGCGACGGCTCGCCGGATCGGCGACGTCGTGGGTCCGGCTGCTCACGCATCCCGTGTCCGGCGCCCCGCTGGTGCTGGACCGGACGACCTATCGCGTGCCGGTCGCCCTGCGCCGCTGGCTCGGTGTGACCTCCCCCACCTGCGTGTTCCCGGGGTGCGGACGGGCTGCAGGCGATTGCGACATCGACCATCGCACCGCCTGGGCCGACGGCGGGACGACGGACGACGACAACCTCGACCCGAAGTGCCGACATCATCACCGTCTTCGTCACGAGTCGCGGTGGGACATCACCCGGTCCCCCGGCGGCGAACCGGCGTGGACGTCCCCGCTCGGCGGCACCTATGGCTCCGACCCGCCCCCGTTCTGAGGCGGCCGCCCGCCGCGATCCCCTTGTGCCCTCGCGCGACCGTCGCACCACGGGCGAAGACGACGTCGGGCGTCCGCGGTGTTTCCCACCCGCAAAGCACGAAACCCCCCGTCCCGGAGGACGAGGGGCTTCGCGGAAGAGCGAGTCTTACTTGGAACCGAAGTTCTTGAAGCGCTGGTTGAACTTCTCGACGCGACCGGCGGAGTCCATGATGCGCTGCTTGCCCGTGTAGAAGGGGTGCGAAGCGGACGAGATCTCGACGTCGATGACGGGGTACTCGACACCGTCGAGCTCCACGGTCTTGTCGCTGCTCACCGTCGAACGGGTGAGGAAGGTCTCGCCCGAACCGAGGTCGCGGAACACGACGGCCTTGTACTCGGGGTGGATGTCAGTCTTCATGGGAGGTCCTTTGAGAAGTGGTGCCCTGGATTCTGCCAGGACGGTCAAAGTCTGCGGCGCCGACGGCACCAAACGTCGATTCTACCAGGCGATCGGCCCGATCACGACGCGCGGGCCGCGTACCGACCGGCCTCGTGCGTGAGGGCGATCTCGACGCCGAACGTCGCGGTCAGGTTCTCGGCCGTCAACGCCTCGGAAAGGGGCCCGGATGCCACGACCTCGCCGTCCCGCAGCAGCAGCACGTGCGTGAAGCCGACGGGGATCTCCTCCACGTGGTGGGTCACCATGACCATCGCCGGCGTGGTGGGCGCCTGCGCGTACCCGGACAGCAGCGACAGCAGCTCCTCGCGCGCACCCAGATCGAGGCTCGCGGTCGGCTCGTCGAGCAGCAACAGCTCGGGGTCGGTCATGACGGCGCGGGCGATCTGCACGCGCTTCTGCTCGCCGTCCGACAGCGTCCCGAACGTGCGATCGGCGAGGTGGTCCAGACGCCACTCGGCGAGGACGCGCAGCGCGCGTCGCTCGTCGATGTCCTCGTAGTCCTCGCGCCAACGGCCGACGACCGAGAACGCCGCGGTCAGCACGACGTCGAGCACCGTCTCCTCGGGCGGTACGCGGCGCGCCATCGCCGAGGAGGCGAACCCGATCCGCGGACGCAGCTCGAACACGTCGGTGCGACCGAGCCGCTCGCCCAGGATCGTCACCGCACCCGAGGTGGGGTGCAGCAGCGTGTCGGCGAGCTGCAGGACGGTCGTCTTGCCCGCGCCGTTCGGCCCGAGGACGACCCAGCGCTCGTCGTCGGAGACGGTCCAGTCGAGGTGGGAGACGATGTCCCGCGCGTTCCGGCGGACGACGACGTCGGAGAATTCCAGAACCTGCGGCATGCGTCCCAGCCTATCGGGCACCGTCCCGGAACAGCCGTCCGACGCGGCCGAAGCACCCGGCCGGAACCCTGGCCGGGACCCTGCCAGGACCCCCGCCGGAACCCCGCCGGGACCAGCCCCGCCGTACCGCCCTGCCCTATGCCTTCGCGTTCGCCGCGACCTCGGCGTACAGCGCCGCCGTGGTCTGTGCGATCGCGGCCCAGCTGAAGTCCTGAACGGCCCGCTCGCGCCCCGCCTCGCCGTAGCGCTGCGCGGTCGCGGCATCCGTCACGACCTCCGTGAGCACCCGGGCGAGGTCCGCGACGAACCGGTCGGGGTCGACGGGGGTTCCGGTGCCGTCCTGCACCTGCTCGATGGGGACGAGCCGGCCGGTCACGCCGTCCACCACGACCTCGGGGATGCCGCCGGTCGCGGTGCCGACGACGGCCGCGCCGCACGCCATGGCCTCCAGATTCACGATGCCGAGCGGCTCGTACACGGACGGGCAGACGAACGTCGTCGCCGAGGTGAGGATCGCGCACAGCTCGTTGCGCGGCAGCAGGCGGTCGATCCACACGACGCCCTCGCGGGTCTCCTGCAGCCCGCGCACCAGCTCCTCGACCTCCGCGAGGATCTGCGGGGTGTCCGGCGCGCCGGCACAGAGGATGAGCTGCACGTCGGCCGGCAGCTGCTCCGCCGCGCGCAGCAGGTACGGCAGACCCTTCTGCCGCGTGATGCGCCCGACGAACACGACGGACGGCCGCGACGGGTCGATCCCCACCGAGGACAGGAACGCGTCGTCGGACACCGGATGCCACGCCTCGGTGTCGATGCCGTTGTAGATCACCCGCACGGCGGCGGGATCGAGCGACGGGTAGCTGCGCAGGATGTCGGCGCGCATGCCCTCGCTCACCGCGACCACGGCGGCCGCGCCCTCGTAGGCGGTCTTCTCGATGTAGCTCGAGACGGCGTAGCCGCCGCCCAGCTGCTCGGCCTTCCACGGCCGCAGCGGCTCCAGGCTGTGCGCGGTGACGACGTGCGGGATGCCGTGGAGGAGCGACGCCAGGTGCCCGGCGAAGTTCGCGTACCAGGTGTGGGAGTGCACGACGTCGGCGCCGGCGACGTCCGACACGATCTGCAGGTCGGTGCCGAGCGTCTGGATCGCCCCGTTCGCCGACGCCAGCTCGGACGGCACGCCGTAGGAGGTCGTGTCGGCCTCGTCGCGATCCGCGCCGAAAGCCCGCACCTGCACCTCGGTGCCGTCCGCGCGCAGCGCGCGGACGAGCTCGGTGGCGTGCACGCCGGCCCCGCCGTAGATCTCCGGCGGGTACTCCTTGGTGACGATGTCGACGCGCATGAGACGAACCGTAGTACACGCTGTCAACCGACGCGCCGCATGTAGTCGCGGCCCCGAAGGACCCCTAATGTGTAGCCATGCCTGCAGCGCCGAAGGTCTTCGGAATCATCCTCGCCGGCGGCGAGGGAAAGCGACTCATGCCCTTGACGGCGGATCGCGCGAAACCCGCCGTCCCTTTCGGCGGCCAGTACCGCCTGATCGACTTCGCGATCTCCAACCTCATCAACTCGGGGCTGCGACAGCTCGTCGTCCTGACGCAGTACAAGTCGCACAGCCTCGACCGCCACGTCTCGCAGACCTGGCGCATGTCGCCGATGCTGGGCGCGTACGTCGCCTCGGTCCCGGCGCAGCAGCGCCTCGGCAAGCGGTGGTTCTCCGGTTCGGCGGACGCGATCCTGCAGAGCATGAACCTCATCCGCGACGAGAAGCCCGACATCGTCGTGGTGATCGGCGCGGACCACGTCTACCGCATGGACTTCGCGCAGATGCTCGACGCGCACATCGCCTCCGACGCGCGCGCCACGGTGGCCGGCATCCGTCAGCCCATCTCGCTGGCGAACCAGTTCGGCGTCATCGACACCGACCCGGCCGACCCGACGAAGATCCGCGAGTTCCTCGAGAAGCCGCAGAACCCCACGGGTCTGGCCGACGCGCCGCACGAGGTGCTCGCCTCGATGGGCAACTACATCTTCGACGCGGACGCGCTCGTCGAGGCGGTCACGCACGACGGCGAGCTGCCGACCTCCGCGCACGACATGGGCGGCGACATCGTCCCCTACTTCGTCAACCGCGGCGAGGCCGCCGTCTACGACTTCAACCGCAACGACGTCCCCGGCTCCACCGCGCGCGACCGCTCCTACTGGCGCGACGTCGGCACGATCGAGTCGTTCTACGACGCGCACATGGACCTGATCTCGACCCTGCCCATCTTCAACCTGTACAACACGGACTGGCCGATCTACTCGCAGACCGTCAACGCCCCGCCTGCGAAGTTCGTCCGCGACTCCGTCGGCCGCATCGGCAACGCGATCGACTCGATCGTCTCGCTCGGGTCGGTGCTGTCGGGCACGCACCTGGAGCGCAGCGTCGTCGGACCGTGGGCGCTGGCCGGCGGCGGCTCGACGATCACCGACTCCGTCCTCTTCGACGGCGTCCAGGTCGGGGCGGGCGCGCGCATCCACCGCGCCATCCTCGACAAGAACGTCGAACTCGCACCGGGCGCCACGATCGGCGTCGACCGCGAGCGCGACCTCGCCCGCGGCTTCACCGTGACCGACACCGGGATCACCGTCGTCGGCAAGGACGTGCGCGTCGACGCCTGACGAGGGATGCCACGAGGGCCGGTGATCCGTCGGGATCACCGGCCCTCGTCTGTCCGCGGCGGTGCGGCGATGCGATCGGGTATCGCGGCGGTGCGATCGGGTATCGCGGCGGTGCGATCGGGTATCGCGGCGGTGCGTGCGCGGGTCAGACGCCGACCCGCTGGAACGCGTCCTGGCTGATGCCCTGCTCGAGCACGAGCTTGGACCACTCGCGCGCCGTGTGCAGGCTGTGGTCGCGGTAGTTGCCGCAGCTGAAGGCGTCGGTCCCGGGGACGTCCTCCCACTCCACCTCGGTGGCGATCGCGCGCAGCGAGTCGGTCACGGCGGCGACGAGCGCGGCCACCTCCGGCTCGCCCCACATGATCACGTGGAAGCCGGTGCGGCATCCGAAGGGCGAGATGTCGATGAGCCCGTCGATCCGGTCGCGCAGCAGGCTCGCGAGCAGGTGCTCGATGGTGTGGATGCCGGCCGTGGGGATCTCGCCCTGGTTGGGCTGCACGAGACGCAGGTCGAAGTTCGAGATCACGTCGCCGCGGGGGCCGGACTCGGTCCCGATCAGGCGGACGTAGGGCGCCAGAACGGCGGTGTGGTCCAGGGTGAAGCTCTCGACGTCGGCCATGGTGGCGGTCTCCCTCAGTTGGTGCGGCGGCGGAGAAAGCCTACGCGGCGTACGGCGGCAGGGGGCGGGGCGGCGACCACGGGCGTCACGCGGCCCGCGTGTCGTGCGGCGGCGCGCTAGGGTCGAGCGCGTGCCCGCGCCCGTCCGCTTCCTCGTCGTGCTCGACGCCGACTCCACCCTGATCCGCAACGAGGTCATCGAGCTGCTGGCCGACGAGGCCGGCCGCGGTGCCGAGGTCGCCGCCGCCACCGAGGCCGCGATGCGCGGGGAGGTCGACTTCGCCGCCAGCCTCCGCTCGCGGGTCCAGGCCCTCGCGGGGGTCCCGGTCTCCGCCTTCGACCGCGCCGTCGCGCGCATCGAGCCGACCCCGGGCGTCCGCGAGCTGATCGACGCCGTGCACGAGCGCGGCGGACGCGTCGGCGTCGTGTCCGGCGGCTTCCACGAGGTGCTCGACACGGTCGCGCCCGAGCTCGGGGTCGACGTCTGGCGCGCCAACCGCCTCGCCGTCGCGGACGGTCGGCTGACCGGCGAGGTCGAGGGCGACATCGTGGATGCCGCCGCGAAGGCGCGCACGCTGGGGGAATGGGCCGCGGAGGCCGACGTGCTCCCGTCGCAGACCTTCGCGATCGGCGACGGCGCGAACGACCTGCAGATGATGGCGGTCGCGGGGCTCGGACTGGCGTTCAACGCCAAGCCCGCCGTGCGCGAGCGCGCGGACCTCGTCATCGGCCCGGTCGACCTGCGCGAGGTCATCGCCCTGCTCCCCCGCTGACGCGGGCCGGAACCGAAGCCCGACGGCGTTCAGCGGCCGGTGGAGGCGGTCCTGTCGAGACGGGCCTAGTCGATGTCGGAGGCCGGCTCTACGCTCGGGCCATGGACGTCATCCTCATCCCGGGCCTGTGGCTCGACGCCTCCTCATGGGACGCCGTCGTCCCCACCCTGACCGCCGCGGGCCATCGCGCGCACCCGATCACCCTCCCCGGTGCCGACGCCGGCGACATCGGCATCGCCGACTGGGTCGCCGCGGTCGTCGCCGAGATCGACCGCACCGAGGGCCCCGTCGTGCTCGTCGGGCATTCCGGCGGCGGCAACGTCGCCTGGGGTGCGGCCGACGCCCGCGCCGACCGTGTCGCCCGGGTCGTGTTCGTCGACACCGTGCCGCCGCCTCCGGGGGCGATGATCTCGGAGTTCCCCGTCGTGGACGGGCGCGTCCCCTTCCCCGGCTGGGACGCGTTCGACGAGCCCGACATCGCGGACATCGACGACGAGACCCGTCGGCGGATCGCCGCGGGCGCGGTGGACGTACCCGGACGCGTACCCACCGACGGCGTCGCCCTCACGGACGACCGGCGTCACGGCATCCCGGTGACGATCCTGTCGGGTCAGCTCGACGCGCAGACGCTCCCCGCGGTGCTCGCGGAATGGGGGCCGTTCGCCGAGGAGTTCGGCCGGGTCGCCGACGTCGAGGTCGTCCGGCTCGACTCGGGCCACTGGCCGCAGTTCTCGCAGCCCGAGAGCTTCGCCCGGACGCTCGCGGCAGCCGTGCGCTGACGCGCGCGGGAACCGCCGTCGGTCAGTGCCCCATCCCGAGGCCGCCGTCGACGGGGATGACGGCACCGGAGATGTAGGCGGCGTCGTCGCCGGCCAGCCACGTCACGACGCCGGCCACCTCATCGGGCGAGGCGAAGCGCCCGGCGGGGATGTTCTTCTTGTACTCGGCCTGCGTCTCCGGGGCCAGCTCGGCCGTCATATCGGTCTCGATGAACCCGGGCGCCACCACGTTCGCCGTGATGCCGCGTCCGCCGAGCTCGCGCGTGAGCGAGCGGGCGAACCCGACCAGCGCGCTCTTGGACGCGGCGTAGTTGATCTGCCCCGCCGACCCGTAGAGGCCCACGACGCTGGAGATGAGGATGACGCGGCCCCAGCGCGCCTTCAGCATGCCCTTCGAGGCGCGCTTGACGACGCGGAACGCGCCGCCGAGGTTCGTCGACACGACGCTGTCGAAGTCGTCCTCGCTCATGCGCAGGAGCAGGGTGTCCTTCGTGACGCCGGCGTTGGCGACGACGACGGCGATGGGACCGAGCTGCGCCTCCACCTCCGAGAACGCCGCGTCGACGGCGGCGGCGTCGGTGACGTCGGCGCGGACCGTCAGCGAGCCGGCGGGGCCCTCGCCCGAGCGCGCGGTCACGGCGACCTTCCACCCCTCGGCGACGAATCGCTCGGCGATGGCGCGGCCGATGCCGCGGTTACCTCCGGTGACGACGACGACACGGTCCTGTGACATGGGTGAGACTCCTGCGCTGCGAGGGACGGGACCGGCCCAGCCTACCGAGCCCGGCCGGCCCGCTTCGGGCCCCGGTGACCGGCCCGGATCGCGCCCGCCGCGACGTTTATCTCGATGGCGTCGGATTCCGTCTTCCGTGAGACGCTGGGAGGCGCCCGGTCGGGATGCCGGGCGTACCCTGGAAGGACTGTGAAGTCATCGCACCGCGCTCAGTCTGCGACGTCGCTCCCTCAAGCACCGAGGGAGGACGCCGACTCCCGTTTCACCAGGTACATGGTGATGATGGGCATCCGCATCGCGTGCTTCATCCTCATGGCGGTGGTGACCCCGTACGGCTGGTACACGTGGGTGTTCGCCGCCGGCGCGATCTTCCTGCCGTACCTGGCCGTGGTCACCGCGAGCGTCAGCCCCGACGCGCCCCGCGCGGCCGCCGAGAACCCCGAGCGGGTGCTCGAGGCCCCGTCGGCTGCACCGACGGCGCCGGTCTCGGACACGCCGACGGTCATCCGGATCTCCGAGACGCCGCGCGTGGAGCCGCCCCGGGACGAGCGCCCGTGAGCGACGCGACGGCCGAGTGCTCCCGCGCCGGCTGCCGCGACACCGCCGCCTGGGCGATCCTCTGGCGGAACCCCCGGATCCACACCCCCGACCGTCGCAAGACGTGGGTCGCCTGCGACGCGCACGTCGGCTACCTGCGGGAGTTCCTCGCCGCCCGCGACTTCCCCCTCGAGGTGCGCAGCCTGTCCTCGGACACGGATGCCGCTTCCTCCGGCACCGCCCCCGTCGCCCCCTCGCCCGCGGGGACCGTGTCATGAGTCGCCGCGACGCCCCCGCCGCCGTCCGGTGGAGCGCCTACATCGGGATCGCCGTGCTGTTCGCGATCGCCTGCGGCTTCCTCTCGCACTGGCAGTTCTCCCGGAACGAGGAGCGGTCCGCCGCCCTCCGCCTCGTCGCCGACAACTACGACCAGGAGCCCGTCGCCCTCGGCGACCTGCTCGCCCCCGGCGCGGAGCTGGACCCGCTCGACGAGTGGCGTCCCGTGCGTCTGAGCGGCCAGTACCTCGCCGACGAGGAGCTGCTCGTCCGCAACCGCGCCCACGGCGGGTCCGCGGCCTACGAGGTGCTCGTCCCCTTCCGCCAGGACGACGGCCGCGTCCTGCTCGTCGACCGCGGATGGCTGCCCCCGGGCGACCGCCAGTCCGAGCCGGACGCCATCCCGGCGCCGCCGTCCGGGAACGTCGACATCGTCGTGCGGGTGCGCCCGGGCGAGCCCGTGCCCGCCTCCGGCCGGACCGCCGAGGCGGGACAGGTCCCCACGATCAACCTGGGACTCGTGGCCGAGCAGACCGGTCCCCTCGAGCAGGGCGCTTACGGCCTGATCGTCTCGGAGGACCCCGCCGTCGCCGACATGCCGCTCACCATCGAGCCGCCCAGCGACGACCCCGGACCGCACCTGTCGTACGCGATCCAGTGGATCCTCTTCGCCGCCATGGGCTTCGCGTTCATCGCCTACGTCATCGTCAGCGAGCGCCGCATCCGCCGCGAGGAGGCGGAGGAGGCGCGGGAGGCTCACGCCCGCGGCGAGGAGGCCGCCCCGAAGGGCGACGCCGTCGCCGCCCACCGCCGTCGCCGCCGCGTCCGCGACCGCGACGCGGACGACGAGGACGCCCTGCTCGACGCCCGCTGAGCCGACGCCCCGGGACTCCGAAGGCGCGGGACTACGCCAGCGTGATCAGCTCGGCGTAGTCGCGACCCCAGATGTCTTCCACGCCGTCCGGCAGGATGAGCACGCGCTCGGGGTTCAGCGCCTCGACGGCACCCTCGTCGTGCGAGACGAGCACGACCGCGCCCTCGTAGTGCGCGAGCGCCCCGAGGATCTCCTCGCGCGAGGCGGGGTCGAGGTTGTTCGTGGGCTCGTCGAGGAGCAGCATGTTCGCCGACGACACGACGAGCGTCGCGAGCGACAGACGCGTCTTCTCGCCGCCGGAGAGGACGCCGGCGGGCTTGAGCACGTCGTCGCCGACGAACAGGAACGAGCCGAGCACCTTGCGCGCCTCGGTCGCGGTGATGTGCGGGGCCGCCGACATCATGTTGTCGAGGACGGACCGGTCGACGTCGAGGTTCTCGTGCTCCTGTGCGTAGTAGCCGATCTTCAGGCCGTGGCCCGGCTCGAGCTGGCCGGTGTCGGGCTGGTCCACGCCGGCGAGGATGCGCAGCAGCGTGGTCTTGCCCGCGCCGTTCAGGCCCAGGATGACCACGCGCGAGCCGCGGTCGATGGCCAGGTCCACGTCGGTGAAGATCTCGAGCGACCCGTACGACTTGGACAGACCGGACGCCATGAGCGGGGTCTTGCCGCACGGAGCGGGCTTGGGGAACCGCAGCTTGGCGACGCGCTCGTCCTGACGCACGTCGTCCAGGCCGGACAGCATCTTCTCGGCGCGCGCGACCATCTGGTGCGCGGCCGCCGCCTTGGACGCCTTCGCCCCGAACCGGGCGGCCTGCAGCTGCAGCGCAGAGGCCTTCTTCTCGACGTTGGCGCGCTCCTTCTTGCGGCGCTCCTCGTCGGCCACCCGCTGGCGCAGGTAGTTCTTCCAGTTCATGTTGTAGACGTCGATGACCTGCCGGTTGGCATCCAGGTAGAAGACCCGGTTGACGGTCTCGCCGACGAGCTCCACGTCGTGCGAGATGACGATGAGGCCGCCCTTGTAGCCCTTCAGGAACTCGCGCAGCCAGACGACGCTGTCGGCGTCGAGGTGGTTGGTCGGCTCGTCGAGGATCATCGTCTGCGCGTCCGAGAAGAGGATGCGCGCGAGCTCGATGCGTCGGCGCTGACCGCCCGAGAGGGTCTTGAGGGGCTGATCGAGGATCCGGTCCGGCAGCGAGAGGTTGTGGGCGATGGATGCCGCCTCCGCCTCGGCCGCGTACCCGCCCGCCGCTTCGAACTGTTCGGTGAGCCGGGCGTACTTCTTCATGGCCTTCGCGGCGACGGCGGGGTCGTCGTCCCCCATCGCCAGCGACGCCTCGTGCATGCCGAGCGCCAGGGAGCCCAGTCCGCGCGCGTCGAGGATGCGCGTGCGCGCGAGCATCTCGGGGTCGCCCGAGCGAGGGTCCTGCGGCAGGTAGCCGAGCTCGCCGCTCCGGTCGACGCCGCCGTTCGCGGGCAGCAGGTCGCCGGCGAGCACCTTGGTCAGGGTCGTCTTCCCGGCGCCGTTCCGGCCGACGAGACCGATCTTGTCGCCGTCCGAGACGCGGAAGGCGACGTCGGACATGAGGACGCGGGCGCCCACGCGGATCTCGAGGTCGTGCACGGAGAGCACAGCGAACGTCCGTTCTTGAGGCGGGAAGAGGGAGGTGGCCGATGGCCAATCACCCAGTATACGTCGCCGGTCGAACGCTTCCTGGGACCGTGTGCGGGTGCGCGCGGGAGAAGCCGCCCGATGACTGCTTCACCGTCGAGACAACCACCCGGCGTCTCACCCGCCGGGTTTGCAAACCTCGCCTGGCCGTGATCTAAACTAAGCCTATCCTTACTTCACCTCACAGGAGGCTCTCTGTGTCCCGACTCCGCGCGCTGACGGCTCTGACCGTCGGCTCCGCCCTCGTCCTCACCGGCTGCGCCGGCTCCGCCGGCAGCTCCGAGGGCGGCTCGAACGCCGACGCGGGCGCGGGCTTCCCCGTCACCATCGAGCACGCCTTCGGCACGACCACGATCGAGGCCAAGCCCGAGCGCGTCGCCACGGTCGCGTGGTCCAACCAGGAGGTCCCCCTGGCGCTCGGCGTCGTGCCCGTCGGCATGGCGAAGGCGACGTGGGGCGACGACGACGGCGACGGCATCCTCCCCTGGGTCGAGGACAAGCTGGAGGAGCTGGGCGGCGAGACGCCGGTCCTGTTCGACGAGACCGACGGCATCGACTTCGAGGCCGTGGCGGACACGCAGCCCGACGTCATCCTCGCGGCCTACTCGGGCCTGACGCAGGAGGACTACGACACGCTGTCCAAGATCGCCCCCGTCGTGGCCTACCCCGAGGCGCCCTGGAACACGACCCTCGACCAGATGATCCGCCTCAACAGCGAGGGCCTGGGAATGGCCGACGAGGGCGAGGCCCTCATCGAGGAGATCAAGACCGAGTCGCAGGCGGCGTTCGACGCGCACCCGGAGCTCGCCGAGGTGGCGCCGGTGTTCGCGTTCACCGACCCGACCGACCTCAGCTCGGTCACCTACTACACCGAGCACGACCCGCGCGCGGGCTACCTGTCCGAGTTCGGCATGCCGACCGCGGCGCAGGTCGAGACCGCGTCCGGCGAGACCGACGCGTTCTACACGGACATCAGCGCGGAGCAGGTCGACGCCTTCTCCGACGTGGGCCTGTGGATCACGTACGGCCCCGCGGACGGCTCGCTCCAGACCCAGCTGCAGGCCGACCCGCTGCTGTCGCAGGTCCCCGCCATCGCCGAAGGCCGCATCGCCGTCCTCGAGGACGGCACGCCGCTGGCCGCCTCCGCCAACCCGTCGCCCCTCTCCGTGAGCTGGGGCCTGAACGCCTACCTCGACGTCCTCAGCGCCGCGCTGCGCTGACCCGGACCGTCTCCGACCACGTCCCCGTGATGACCCGTACGCCCGTCGCCGACGCGCTCCCGGATGCCGCTGCCCTGCGGCGTCCGGCGGCCCGTCGACTCGTGTGGCTGCTGGTCCTCGCGGTGGGCGTGGTCCTGGCCGTCGTGGCATCCATCGCCTTCGGCACCCGCGACGTGTCGATCGGCGAGATCGTGTCGTCGTTCACCGGCGGGACCGGGGTCGGCGAGGCCGCGATCACCGCGCGTCTGCCGCGGACGGTCCTCGGTCTGCTCGTCGGGGCGGCGCTGGCCATGTCGGGGCTGACGCTGCAAGCGGTCACCCGCAATCCGCTCGCCGACCCGGGCATCCTCGGGGTGTCCGCCGGCGCGGCGTTGTTCGTCGTGTTCGGCATCGCCTTCTTCGGCGTCTCCAGCGCGCTCGGCTACATGGGCTTCGCGGTGGTCGGCGCCGCCGTCGCGGCGGTGTTCGTCTACACCGTCGGTTCGCTCGGTCGCGGCGGGGCGACGCCGCTGAAGCTCGCGCTGGCCGGCGCGGCCACGACGGCGGCCTTCGGGTCCCTGTCCAGCGCCATCCTCCTCCCCCGCATCGACCTGCTCGAGGTCTTCCGCTTCTGGCAGATCGGCGGAATCGGCGGCGCGACCTGGGACCGCATCCAGATCGCGCTCCCCGTCCTCCTCGTCGGCACCGTCATCGTCGTGCTGTGCGCGCGGGGCATGAACTCCCTCGCGCTCGGCGACGACGTCGCCACCGGGCTCGGCGAGCACGTCGCCCGCACGCGTCTGATCGCCACCGCCGGCGCCGTCGTCCTCGTGGGCGCCGCGACCGCGATCGCCGGCCCGATCGCCTTCGTCGGTCTCGTCATCCCGCACGTGTGCCGCCTGCTCATCGGGACGGACCACCGCTGGCTCGTGCCGTTCTCCGCCCTCGGCGGGGCGATCCTGCTGCTCGTCGCCGACGTCGTCGGTCGCGTCATCACGCGGCCGAGCGAGGTCGAGGTGGGCGTGCTGACCGCCGTCATCGGCGCCCCGTTCTTCATCTGGATCGTCCGCCGACAGAAGGTGCGCGAACTGTGACCGCCGTCCTCACCCCGCCGCCCGCCGCCGACGCCGCCCGTCCCGCCGCGGTGCACCGCCTCGTGCGCGGCCGTCGCGAGCGCACACGCCGCCGGATGCTCGTGTCCGCCGTGCTCGGCGTCGTCGTGCTGGCCGTGTTCGTCGTCTCGCTCATGGTCGGTCAGACCTTCTACACCCCGGACGAGGTCGTCCGCGTGCTGTTCGGGCAGACCGTGCCCGGCGCCTCCTTCACGATCGGCGAGCTCCGCCTCCCGCGCGCCACGCTCGGCGTGCTCTCCGGCCTCGCGTTCGGCATGGCCGGCGTCACGTTCCAGACGATGCTGCGCAACCCGCTGGCCTCGCCCGACATCATCGGCATCTCCTCCGGCGCGAGCGCCGCCGCGGTCGTCGCCATCATCTTCTTCTCGCTGTCGGATGCCGCGGTCTCCGTCGCCGCGCTCCTCGGCGCCCTCGGCGCCGCCACCGCGATCTACCTGCTGTCCCGCCGCGGCGGCTTCGCGGGCGCCCGCCTCGTGCTCATCGGCATCGGCGTGGCCGCCATGCTCGACGCGGTCACGACGTACTCGCTCGCCCGGGCGGCGAACTGGAACCTGCAGACCGCGATGCAGTGGCTCACGGGGAGCCTGAACAACGCGTCCTGGGAACGGGTCCTGCCGCTCGCGCTGGCGGCCGCGGTCATCGTCCCGTTGATGATCGGCAACACTCGCGGCCTGGCCGTCCTGCGCCTCGGCGACGACTCCGCCGCGGCGCTCGGCGTACGCGTGGAGCGCACGCGGGTCCTCCTCATCCTCGGGGCCGTCGTGCTGCTCGCCTTCGCCACCGCCGCCAGCGGCCCGATCGCGTTCGTCGCGTTCATGGCCGGCCCGATCGCCGCGCGGCTCATCGGCCCCGGCGGCTCCCTGCTGCTCCCCGCGGGGCTCGTCGGCGCGGCGCTCGTGCTGGTGTCGGACCTCATCGGTCAGTTCGCCTTCGACAACCGCTACCCGGTGGGCGTCGTCACCGGCGTCCTCGGCGCTCCGTACCTCATCTACCTGCTCATCAGGACCAACCGCTCCGGAGGCTCCCTGTGATCTCGCCTGCCGCCCACGGCATCCATCCCGGCCTCTCCCCCGCGACCGCCCGCGGAGGTGCGCGATGACCGCCGACCGCTCGCTCACCGCCGAAGGACTCACCCTCGCCTACGGCGACCGGACCATCGTCGACGGCCTCGACCTCGTCCTCCCCCCGGGCCGGATCACCGCGATCGTCGGCGCCAACGGCTGCGGCAAGTCCACCCTTCTGCGCGCGTTCGCGCGTCTGCTCCCGCCCCGCGCCGGCCGCATCGTCCTCGACGGCAAGGCGCTGCACGAGCGCCCCTCCAAGGAGGTGGCCCGCATCCTGGGCCTGCTCCCCCAGAGCCCGCTCGCCCCCGAGGGCATCGCCGTGGCCGATCTCGTGGGTCGCGGCCGTCACCCGCACCAGCGCGCGCTCGCCCGCTGGAGCGCTCGCGACTACGAGGTCGTCTCCGAGTCCCTCGCCGCGACCGGCATCACCGACCTCGCCGACCGGTCGATCGACGAGCTGTCCGGCGGTCAGCGGCAGCGCGTGTGGATCGCCATGGCGCTGGCGCAGGAGACCGACATCCTGCTCCTCGACGAGCCCACCACCTTCCTCGACGTCGCCCACCAGGTCGAGGTGCTCGACCTGCTGACCGACCTCAACCACGAGCGCGGCACCACGACCGTCATGGTGCTCCACGACATGAACCTCGCCGCGCGCTACGCCGACCACATCGTCGCCCTTCGCGAGGGGCGCGTCGTCGCCGCGGGCACCCCGAACGAGGTCATGACCTCCGAGATGATCGCGGAGGTCTTCGGCCTCGACTCGCTCGTCGTCCCCGATCCCGTGTCGGGGTCGCCGCTGATCCTGCCCCGCGGCCGCCACCACGTCACCCCGCGGCTGCACGCCGCCGAGACCCCCCGGGAGACCCACGATGCCCTCCAGCCGTGAGACCTCGCGCTTCTTCCGCGTCCGCGTCGCCCGCATCACCGACCTGACCCCGAGCTTCCGCCGCTTCACGTTCACCGGCGACGACCTCGACGAGTACGGCGACCCCGGCTTCGACCAGCGCATCAAGATCGTCTTCCCCACCGACGGCGTCGGCATCGACGCCATGCCCACGGGCGACGACTGGTGGACCGCCTGGCGGGAGCTGCCCGACGACGGCCGTCCGCCGTTCCGCACCTACACGACCCGGGCCGTCCGCCGCGACGTGCGCGAGGTCGACGTCGACATGGTCGCGCACGAGGTCCTCGGACCGGCCTCCGCCTGGATCGAGAACGCCCGTCCCGGCGACGAGGTCCTCATCTTCGCCCCCACCGTCGCCCTGACCGAGGTGAGCTTCGGCGTGGACTTCGTCCCGCCCGCCCACACCGGCGACTTCCTCCTCGCCGGCGACGAGACCGCGGCCCCCGCGATCGCCGTCATCCTGGAGCAGCTCCCCCGCGACGCGACCGGGACCGTTGTCCTCGAGGTGCCCACCCCCGGCGACCTCGACTACCTGCCGCGGCATCCCGGCTTCCGGTTCCACCTCGCCCCCCGCACCGGTGCCGACCGGCACGCGCACCTCGTCGCCGCGACGCAGGCCGCCGCCGCCGTCCTCACCCCCGAGGGACACGGCGCGGAGGTGGAGGAGGTCGACATCGACGCCGGCATGCTGTGGGAGGTGCCCCGCACCGCGAAGGGCGGCGCCGCGCTGAAGAAGGCGCCGCTGTACGCCTGGCTCGCCGGGGAGGCGTCGGCCATCAAGGCGCTGCGCCGCCACCTCGTCACCGAGCGCGGCGTCGACCGCCGTGCCGTCGCGTTCATGGGCTACTGGCGGACGGGGCGCCCCGAGGTCTGACCACGGACTCCGGATGCCACGGCCCCGAGGCCGCGGTCCGGTGTCGCGGTCCCGTCAGCGCCGGGCCAGCCGTCCGATGCGCTCGATCGCCTCGGTCAGCACCTCCGGCGCGCAGCCGACGTTGATGCGGACGTGTCCGATGCCCTCCACGCCGAACAACGGCCCGTGGTGCAGGGCGACGCCCGCCTCGCGGCGGATGTACGGCGCGGGGTTCTCGCCCCAGCCGTAGGCGGACACGTCGACCCAGGCGAGGAAGCCGGCATCCGGGATCCGATACCGCGCCAGCGGGAGGTGCTCCGCGAGCAGGTCGGCGAGCAGACGCCGGTTCTCGTCGAGCGCCGCGAGGAGGCCGTCCAGCCAGGCGTCGCTCTCGGCGCTGAACGCCGCACGATTCGCGATCACGCCGAAGAGCCCGGCGCGCCACTCCACCTCCCACGGCAGCGACCGGACGACCGCGGCGGTCTCGTCCGATCCCGTGACGATCACGGCGCACTTCAGCCCCGCGAGGTTGTAGGTCTTGCTCGCGCTGGTCACGGCGTAGCCCACCGCGGCGGCCTCGGGGGCGGCGTCGAGGAACGGCGTGAACACGGACGGCGCGTGGGTGAGCGGCGCGTGGATCTCGTCGCTGACGACGGTGGCACCGTACCGCGCGGCCAGGCGGGCCAGGGCGGCGAGCGATGCCCGGCTGTGGACGGTGCCCGTCGGGTTGTGGGGGTTGCACAGCAGGATCGACCGCGCCCCCGCGGCCAGCGCCGCCTCGATGCCCGGCAGGTCCAGCTCCCAGCCGTCGCCGTGGTCGAGCAGCGGGACGAGCTCCACGACCGCGCCCGCCTCCTCGACGGTGTCGAAGAACGGCGGGTACACCGGCGGCGTGACCACGACCCGGTCCCCGGGCCGCGTGACCGCCCGCAGCACCTCCACGACGCCCATCATGACGTCGCCCGTCCAGCGGATGCGCGCCGGATCCGGACGCCATCCCCAGCGCCGTTCCGCGTATGCGGCGAAGTCGAGGTCGATCCCCGGACGCGGCGGCGTGTACCCCGTGTCGCCGATCTCGACCGCCCGCGTCAGCGCCGCCGTGATGGCGGGCGCGAGCGGGAAGTCCGTCTCGGCGACGAACATCGGGATGACATCGTCCCCGTACGACTTCCACTTGGTGCTGGACCGCTGGCGCAGCAGCTCCAGCGGCAGGGCCTGCAGAGGGGGGACGCTCATCCTGCGAGCCTAACGAGGGACGATGGATGCCACCGGCCCCGACGTCAGACGGGGAAACACGAAAGCCCACCCCGAGCAGGGGCGGGCTTTGTGGTGAGACTTCTCAGATCGCGAAGCCGAGGGCGCGCATCATGTCGCGGCCGTCGTCGGTGATCCGCTCGGGGCCCCACGGCGGCATCCACACCCAGTTGATGCGGAAGCGGTCCACGACGTTGTCGAGGGCCTGCGCCGTCTGCTCCTCGAGCACATCGGTCAGCGGGCAGCCGGCCGAGGTGAGGGTCATGTGGATGACGAGGGCGTCGTTCTCGTCGTCCCACGCGAGATCGTAGATGAGCCCGAGGTCGACGACGTTGATCCCTAGCTCGGGATCCATGACGTCCTTCAAGGCCTCGGTGACCTCATCGTACTTCTCGGGAGCGAGTGTCGCGGTCATGGGACGATCCTACGCGTCGACCGGGGTACCGGCCTCGAGGAAGCGGTCGTAGCCCTCTTCCTCGAGTCGGTCGGCGAGCTCGGGGCCGCCCTCCTCGACGATCCGGCCCTTGACGACGACGTGGACGAAGTCGGGACGGATGTAGCGGAGGATGCGCGTGTAGTGCGTGATGAGCAGCACGCCCAGGTCGGTCTGCTCCTTGGCGCGGTTGACGCCCTCGGACACGATCTTCAGCGCGTCGACGTCGAGGCCGGAGTCGGTCTCGTCGAGCACGGCGATCTTCGGCTTGAGCAGCTCGAGCTGGAGGATCTCGTGGCGCTTCTTCTCGCCGCCGGAGAAGCCCTCGTTGACGTTGCGCTGCGCGAAGACGGGGTCCATGCGCAGGTTCGCCATCGACTCCTTGACGTCCTTGGTCCAGCCGCGGATCGCGGGGGCCTCGCCGTCGATCGCCGTCTTGGCGGTGCGGAGGAAGTTGGTGACGGTGACGCCGGGGATCTCGACCGGGTACTGCATCGCGAGGAAGAGGCCCGCGCGCGCCCGCTCGTCGACGCTCATCTCGAGGACGTCCTCACCGTCGAGGGTGATGGAGCCGCTCGTCACGGTGTACTTGGGGTGACCGGCGATCGTGTACGCCAGCGTCGACTTGCCGGAGCCGTTCGGGCCCATGATGGCGTGGGTCTCGCCGGTGCGCAGCGTCAGGGTGACGCCGTTGAGGATCGGGGTCGTGCCGTTATCCGTCTCGACCGTCACGTGGAGGTCGCGGATCTCGAGGACAGACATGGTGTTCCTTACTCGGTTGTTCGAAAAGCGTGGGGGGCGGCCGTCAGGCCGTCGCCTTGGTGACGGCGGGATCGATGAGCACGTCGTCTCCGTCGATCACGACCTCGTACACGGGCACCGGCTCGAAGGCCGGGAGGTTCAGCGGACGGCCGGTGCGCAGCGAGAACGCGGAGCCGTGAGCCCAGCACTCCAGCGTGTCGCCCTCGACGAAGCCGTCCGAGAGCGAGATGTCGCCGTGCGTGCAGACGTCGCCGATCGCGTGGACGTCGCCGTCGCCGTCGAGGACGACGGCGATCGCGACGCCGTCCACCTCGACACGGCGGGCCTCGTCCTGGACCAGCTCGCTCAGACCGCAGACGCGGGACACGCTCACGCCTCGGCTCCCTCGGCGAGCTCGCGCTCGATGGCCTCGACCAGCTCGGACTCCAGGTCCGGGATGCCGATGCGCTGCACGATCTCGCTCAGGAAGCCGAGCACGACCAGGCGACGGGCCTCGTCCTCGGCGATGCCGCGGGCCTGCAGATAGAACAGCTGCTCGTCGTCGAAGCGCCCGGTGGCGCTGGCGTGACCCGCGCCCTGGATGTCGCCCGTCTCGATCTCGAGGTTCGGGATCGAGTCCGCGCGCGCGCCGTCGGTGAGGACGAGGTTGCGGTTCGCCTCGTACGAGTCGGTGCCCGTGGCATCCGGTCCGATGAGGACGTCGCCGATCCACACGCTCCGGGCGCTCTCGCCCTGCAGCGCGCCCTTGTAGAGGACGTCGCCGACCGTGTGCGGACCCTTGTGGTGCAGGTACACCTGCGACTCGAGGTGCTGGCCGGAGTCGGAGAACGACAGGCCGTACAGACGCCCCTCGCTGCCCGCGCCCGAGAGCTCGACCGACGGGTTCACGCGGACGACCCCGCCGCCGAAGCTGACGACGACGTGGGTGAGCTTCGCGTCGCGGTCGACGCGCGCCTGGTGGGCGGCGGCGTGGACGGCGTCGTCGTCCCAGCGCTGCACGGACACGACCGTGAGGTCGGCGCCGTCGCGCACGAGGATCTCGACGTTCTGCGCGTACTGCGCCGAACCGGAGTGGTACAGCACGATCGTGCCGCGGCTGTGGTTCTTCGCTTCGATGACGAGGTGGGCCGTGGCACGGTCGCCGGTGCCGACGAGGTCGATGCGCAGCGGCTCGACCAGCTCCTCCTCCGCCTTCAGCTGGACGTGCAGGGCGTCGCCGGCGTGCTTGTACGCGATGGCGCTCGGCAGGTCCTCGGGCTTGAAGTGCTCTCCGCGCACGTCCGATCCCGAGACCAGGTGCGCCTGGGCGGCTCCGAGCTCGTACCGGATGCCGCCGCCCGCCGCGTCCTCGAAGAGAGGCGCGATGCGGTCGAGCGGCGTGTGCTTCCAGTTGACCTCGCGGCCGGTCGGCACACCGAAGTCGGTGGGCTCGAACGACCACGGGCGGTCCGAACGGGTCTGGACCGGGACGACGGGCGCGCTGGTGTCGCCCCATCCTCCGTCGGTGTGCGCGGTGCTCCCCGGCAGGGGGGTGGTGGTGGACGACATCTAGCCGACGGATCCTTCCATGCCCATCTCGATGAGCTTGTTGAGCTCGAGCGCGTACTCCATGGGCAGCTCGCGGGCGATGGGCTCGATGAAGCCGCGCACGATCATGGCCATGGCCTCGTCCTCGGGAAGACCCCGGGACTGCAGGTAGAACAGCTGCTCCTCGCTGACCTTCGACACCGTCGCCTCGTGTCCGAGCTGCACGTCGTCGACACGGATGTCGATCGCCGGGTAGGTGTCGGAGCGGGAGATGGTGTCGACCAGGAGGGCGTCGCAGCGGACGGTGTTGGCGGAGTGGTGCGCATTGGCATCCACGCGCACCTCGCCGCGGTAGCCGGCGCGGCCGCCGCCGCGGGCGATCGACTTCGAGACGATCGACGACTGGGTGTAGGGCGCCATGTGGACCATCTTGGCTCCGGCGTCCTGGTGCTGGCCGGGGCCGGCGAAGGCGACCGAGAGCGTCTCGCCCTTGGCGTGCTCGCCCATCAGGTAGATCGAGGGGTACTTCATCGTCACCTTGGAGCCGATGTTGCCGTCGACCCACTCCATGGTCGCGCCCTCGTGGGCGACGGCGCGCTTGGTGACGAGGTTGTAGACGTTGTTCGACCAGTTCTGGATCGTCGTGTAGCGCACGCGGGCGTTCTTCTTCACGATGATCTCGACGACGGCCGAGTGCAGCGAGTCGCTCTTGTAGATCGGCGCGGTGCAGCCCTCGATGTAGTGGACGTAGCTGTCCTCGTCCGCGATGATCAGGGTCCGCTCGAACTGGCCCATGTTCTCGGTGTTGATGCGGAAGTAGGCCTGCAGCGGGATCTCGACGTGCACGCCCTTGGGGACGTAGACGAAGGAGCCGCCCGACCACACGGCGGTGTTCAGCGCGGCGAACTTGTTGTCACCCGCGGGGATGACGGTGCCGAAGTACTCCTCGAAGAACTCGGGGTGCTCGCGCAGCGCCGTGTCGGTGTCCATGAAGATGACGCCCTGCTGCTCCAGGTCCTCGCGGATCTGGTGGTAGACGACCTCGGACTCGTACTGCGCGGCGACGCCGGCGACGAGGCGCTGACGCTCCGCCTCGGGGATGCCGAGCTTCTCGTACGTGTTGCGGATCTCTTCGGGGAGGTCCTCCCACGACTGCGCCTGCTTCTCGGTGGAGCGGACGAAGTACTTGATGTTGTCGAAGTCGATGTCGGAGAGGTCGGCGCCCCACGTCGGCATCGGCTTGCGACCGAAGAGCTGGTAGCCCTTCAGGCGGGTCTTGAGCATCCACTCGGGCTCGGACTTGAGAGCCGAGATCCCGCGGACCACGTCTTCATTGATGCCGCGCTGCGCGACGGCGCCGGCGGCATCAGTGTCGTGCCAGCCGAATTCGTAGACTCCCAGACCCTCGAGTTCTGGACGGTCGATGAGCACATCGGTCATGGTGGTCACTCTCCTTCTCGGGCCTCAACGGTGTCATCCGCCCCGGCATTCCGGACTCCGGTCGAAGTCCCAGGAATGTCGCTGGTGGGCCCGCTCGAAGACGCTGACGTCGCGCCTAGACTGTCACTGATGCGGAACGCGCGAGCGCCGCAGTTCCGGACCTTTCGATTCTACAGGCAACACCCGCCCCCGGCACGGCGACCATCCCCGCCGCGTGCCGGTCCGGGAGCCCGCCGCCAGGAGGCCGCGCGCATGTCCCCCGACACCTCCCCCACCCTCGCCGCCCGCGTCCGGGCGTGGCTCCCCGACCGGGTCGACCGCCGCGTCCGCGTCTTCGCCTGGCTCTCGTTCCTCGCCGAGGTCCTCATCATCGGCACAGGCGGCGCCGTCCGCCTGACCGGCTCCGGCCTGGGCTGCCCGACATGGCCGCGCTGCACCCCGGAGTCGATCGTCAACACCCCCGAGATGGGCATCCACGGGATCATCGAGTTCGGCAACCGCACCCTGACGGGTCTCGTCGGCATCCTCGCGCTCGTCGTCGTCGTGCTCGTGTGGCGGCTGCGCCGGGAGCGGCGCGCGCTCTTCGTCCTGGCGCTCGTCGTCCTCGGCGGCGTCGTCGCCCAGGCGCTCGTCGGCGGCGTCACCGTGCTCACGGGGCTCAACCCGTTCATCGTCGGCTTCCACTACGTGGCATCCGTCTCGCTGGTCGCCGTGTGCGCCGCGTTCCTGACGCTCATGTACCTGCCCGCCGGCCGGCGCCACCTCGCCGTGCCGCGCTGGTTCGCCGGACTGACCCACGCCACCACCGCGGTCCTCGCGGTCACGATCGTGTTCGGCGTCCTCACCACCGGTGCGGGACCGCACTCCGGCGACGACGCCTCCGTCCGCAACGGCTTCGACGCTCAGCTGCTCGAGCACGTGCACGCGTGGCCCGGATACGCCCTGTTCGCCCTCACCCTGGCGCTCGTCGTCGCCGCGTGGCGCCTGCGCCTGCCGGTGCGTCGCTGGGCGACGGCCCTGCTGGCCGTCGAGGTCGTGCAGATCGCGGTGGGGCTCTACCAGGCGCGCAACGGCCTCCCCGAGCTCGCCGTGGGCACGCACATGGTCCTCGCCGCCCTCACGGCCGCCGCGATGACCGTCGTCGTGCTGCGCCTCAAGGAGCCGGCGGCCGTCGTGGTCGAGGCGTCCCGCGCCCGCGAGAGCGTCGCGCGCGGCTGAGCTCACGTGCTCGGGGCTTCATAGACGATTCATCGGGCTCACCGAGGAATCGTCCGGACCCGTGCGAGACTGTGGGACTTCCGGTGCGACCGCGCCGGCCCCCTGAAGGAGTATTCGCATGCGCACTCGTCCCCGCCTGATCACCAGCATCCCGTTCTGGGTGCTCGTCGCAGGCTCCCTCGCCGCGCTCGGCGCCGGCCTCTGGAACGTGTTCCGGGGCATCGGCGCCATGGAGCAGGTGCTGACCAACCCCAACGCGACGGTCGTCGAGGTGTACGTCGGCCAGACGTGGGCGTCGGTCGGTGCCGGGCTCCTCGCCGCCGGCGTCGTGGGACTGTTCATCGCCCTCGCCCTGGGCGCGGCCTCCGTGTTCGCGCACCGGAACGACGTCGCCGTCGAGACGATCGACTGGAACAGCGACGACGAGACCGCGGACGAGCCGGCCACCTCGGTCTTCACCCCGGCCGCCACGGGTGCCGCCGCCGGTACGGCCGCCGCCGGCACCGTCGCGACGCCGACCGCGTCCGCCGAGCCCGCCCCGGTCGCCGTCGAGGATGCCGACGTCGAGACCTCCTCCGACACCCCGGCTCCCCCGCAGGCCGCAGCCGCCGCCCGCGAGGACGCCGCCGAGGACCCCTCGCGTCGCTGAGACCCCCGCTGCACGACGAAGCCGCCCGTCCCCTTCCGGGGCGGGCGGCTTTTCGTCGGTGACCTCGGCCCTCTGAGAAAGCCGCCCGTCCCCGTGCAGGGGCGGGCGGCTTCTCGTCGGTGACCTCAGCCCGGCGAGAGAGCCGCCCGTCCCCGTGCAGGGGCGGGCGGCTTCTCGTCGTGGCGGGAGGTCAGAACGGCAGCAGCGGGTCGACCGCGATGGCGACGAACAGGAGCGTGAGGTACGTGATCGACGCGTGGAAGACGCGCATCGGCCGCGGCTCGCCGCCGCGCACGGCACGCGCGTAGAGACGGTGCGACTCGTAGACGAACCAGCCGCCGAAGACGAGGGCCGACACCGAGTAGACGAGACCCATGGATGCCACCGGGATCAGCAGCAGCGAGCAGGCCACGGTCGCCCACGCGTAGAGGATGACCTGCAGGCCGACCTGCGAGCCGCTGCGGGTCGCGCCCAGCATCGGCACGTCGACGTCGTCGTACTGCTGCGCGTACTTCATCGACAGCGGCCAGTAGTGCGGGGGCGTCCAGAGGAACACGAGCGCGAAGAGGATGAACGGCGCCCAGGCGAGCGAGCCCGTCACCGCCGACCAGCCGATGAGGACCGGGAAGCAGCCGGCGATGCCGCCCCACACGATGTTCTGCTCGGTGCGGCGCTTGAGGATCATCGTGTAGATGACCACGTAGAAGAAGATCGCTCCGGCGGACAGCGCGGCGGCCAGCGGGTTGGTGAACGCCCACAGCCACAGCGTGGAGATCACCGCGAGGGTCCAGGCGAAGATGAGCGCGTTGCGCGGGGTGACCTCGCCCGTCACGAGCGGACGGTTCTCGGTGCGCTGCATGTGCGCGTCGATGTCGCGGTCGAGGTACATGTTGAACGCGGCGGCCGAGCCGGCGCTCAGCGAGCCGCCGACGACCGTGGCGAGGATCAGCCAGAGGTCGGGCAGGCCGCCCTGGGCCAGGATCATGACCGGGACCGTCGTGACCAGCAGCAGCTCGAGGACGCGCGGCTTCGTCAGCGCGACGTAGGCGCGGAGGGTGCGTCCGACGGAGCGGCGATCGGTCGTCACAGTCGCGTGCGACGTCGTCGAGATGTCCATCGTCCCCCGGGGTAGCGCGAGCAAATCCCTCCGATTCTATGCCATCGCCTCACCCGGCCCGGCCCGCTGCACCGACGTCGAGATACCGCCGACCCCGTCGCGCGACGGTCGCCGGGGCTCCGCGCGCGCGCCCGCACG
Organism: Microbacterium sp. LMI1-1-1.1; assembly: GCF_040815675.1. NCBI lineage: Bacteria > Bacillati > Actinomycetota > Actinomycetes > Micrococcales > Microbacteriaceae > Microbacterium > Microbacterium sp. LMI1-1-1.1. Next base: position 1,047,088 of record NZ_JBFPNN010000001.1, read on the forward strand.
GCAGCCCCGCGCGCACGAGGCGGCGCAGACGCCACGTTACCGCTCACATCCCCGACGGCACCACATCCTCCGCGACCTGTCCACCCCCCGTCACACGCGTGAAGCGCCCCCACCGATCTCGCTATGCTGGCCCTGAACGCGCGCCCTGCGCCGACCCCCTCCCCTCCCACCCCGACGGTGACGAGCGCGGGATTCGGACTCCTCCGGGCGCTGGCATCGAGAAAGGCGACCGTGTTGTCGGACTTCGAATGGGATGAGATCGATCGGCGCGCGGTGGACACTGCGCGCGTACTGGCCGCCGACGCGGTCGAGAAGGTGGGCAACGGCCACCCGGGGACCGCGATGTCCCTCGCGCCGGCCGCGTACCTGCTCTACCAGCGGGTGCTGCGCCACGACCCGGCCGACACCCACTGGCCCGGACGCGACCGCTTCATCCTCTCCGCCGGGCACTCGTCTCTCACGCAGTACGTGCAGCTCTACCTCGGCGGCTTCGGCCTCGAGCTGAAGGACCTCGAGGCGCTGCGCACGTGGGGATCCCTCACCCCCGGCCACCCCGAGTTCGGCCACACCGACGGCGTCGAGATCACGACCGGTCCGCTGGGCCAGGGCCTGGCCTCCTCCGTCGGCTTCGCCTACGCCGCCCGCTACGAGCGCGGCCTCTTCGACCCGGAGACCGCCGCGGGCGAGAGCCCCTTCGATCACTACGTCTATGTGATCGCGGGCGACGGCGACCTCCAGGAGGGCGTGACCTCCGAGGCGTCCTCCCTCGCCGGCCACCAGGAGCTCGGCAACCTCATCGCCATCTACGACTCCAACCAGATCTCCATCGAGGACGACACGAACGTCGCCTTCACCGAGGACGTCCAGAAGCGCTACGAGGCCTACGGCTGGCACGTGCAGACGGTCGACTGGAAGAAGACCGGCGAGTACGTCGAGGACGTCGCCGAGCTGCACCGCGCGATCGAGGCCGCCCAGGGCGAGACGAGCAAGCCCTCGCTCATCATCCTGAAGACGATCATCGGCTACCCCTCTCCCGGCAAGCAGAACACCGGCAAGATCCACGGCTCCGCCCTGGGCGCCGACGAGCTGCGCGCCACCAAGGAGGTGCTCGGCTTCGACCCCGAGAAGAGCTTCGACGTCGCCGAGGACGTGCTCTCGCACACCCGCGGGCTCGTCGAGCGCGGCGAGGCCGCGAAGGCCGCCTGGCAGGAGAAGTTCGACGCCTGGGCCGCCGCGCACCCGGAGCGCAAGCAGCTGTGGGACCGCATCCAGGCCCGCGAGCTCCCCGCCGACATCGCCGACGCGCTCCCCGCCTTCGAGGCCGGCAAGGACGTCTCGACCCGCGCCGCCTCGGGCACCGTCATCAACGCGCTGGCCGCGGAGCTCCCCGAGCTGTGGGGCGGATCGGCCGACCTGGCCGAGTCCAACCTGACGACGATCAAGGATGCCAAGTCCTTCATCCCCGCCGAGTGGTCGACCCACGAATGGTCGGGCGACCCCTACGGCCGCGTGCTCCACTTCGGCATCCGCGAGCACGCGATGGGCGCGATCCTGAACGGCATCGTCCTGCACGGACCGACCCGCCCCTTCGGCGGCACCTTCCTCATCTTCAGCGACTACATGCGCCCGCCGGTGCGTCTGGCCGCCCTGATGAACATCCCGACGATCTTCGTCTGGACGCACGACTCCGTCGCCCTCGGCGAGGACGGTCCCACGCACCAGCCGATCGAGCAGCTCGCGACCCTGCGCGCCATCCCGAACTTCGCCGTCGTCCGTCCCGCGGACGCGAACGAGACCTCGGTGGTCTGGCTCGAGATGCTGCGCCGCACCGCCGGCCCGGCCGGTATCGCACTCACCCGCCAGAACATCCCCGTGTTCGCACGTGGCGACGGCGAGGCGTCCGGGGACGAGTTCGCCTCCGCCGCGGGCGCCGCGAAGGGCGCGTACGTGCTCGCCGAGGCCGCGAACGGCGAGCCCGACGTCATCCTCATCGCCACCGGCTCCGAGGTGCAGCTGGCCGTCGAGGCCCGCGAGACCCTGGCCGGCGAGGGCGTGCACGCCCGCGTCGTGTCGGCCCCCTCGCTGGAGTGGTTCGCCGAGCAGGACGAGGCGTACCGCGAGTCGGTTCTGCCCGCTGCGGTGAAGGCGCGCGTGTCGGTCGAGGCCGGTTCGGCGCTCAGCTGGCAGCGCATCGTCGGCGACGCCGGCCGCTCGGTGTCCATCGAGCACTTCGGCGCCTCCGCCGACTACAAGACCCTGTTCCAGAAGTTCGGCATCACGGCCGAGGCCGTCGTCGACGCTGCGCGCGACTCGATCGCGGCGGCGAAGTAATCCCGAGGAGATCCACGTCATGAGCACTCCCACCCAGCAGCTCTCCGCCGAGGGCGTCAGCATCTGGCTCGACGACCTGTCGCGTCAGCGCATCCAGTCCGGCAACCTCGCCGAGCTCATCGAGCAGCGCGACGTCACCGGTGTGACGACCAACCCGACGATCTTCGCCGGCGCGCTCTCGAAGGGCGAGGCCTACGAGGGCCAGGTCCGCGAGCTCGCCGCGCAGAACGCCGAGGTCGACGAGGCCATCTTCTCGATCACGACCGACGACGTCCGCGACGCGTGCGACATCTTCCTGCCCGTCTTCGACAAGACCGACGGCGTCGACGGCCGCGTCTCGATCGAGGTCTCCCCCGACCTCGCGCACGACACCGAGGGCACCGTCGCGCAGGCGAAGGACCTTGCCGCGCGCGTCGACCGCAAGAACGTCCTCATCAAGATCCCGGCGACGAAGGCCGGCCTGCCCGCCATCACCGAGGTCATCGGCGCCGGCATCTCGGTGAACGTGACGCTCATCTTCAGCCTCGAGCGCTACGCCGAGGTCATCGACGCCTACCTCGCGGGCGTCGAGAAGGCCCGTGACGCCGGGCACGACATCTCGACCCTGCAGTCGGTGGCGTCCTTCTTCGTGTCCCGCGTGGACACCGAGGTCGACAAGCGCCTCGCGGCGCTCGACTCCGAGGAGGCCGCCGCGCTCAAGGGCCAGGCGGGCATCGCCAACGCCCGCCTGGCGTACGAGCTCTACGAGCAGAAGTTCGCCGAGGACCGCGCGAAGGAGCTGCTCGCCGCCGGTGCGACGGTGCAGCGTCCGCTGTGGGCCTCCACCGGCGTCAAGGACCCGGCGCTGCCCGACACCCTTTACGTCACCGAGCTCGTCGCGCCCGGCACCGTCAACACGATGCCGGAGAAGACCCTCGAGGCGACCTTCGACCACGCCGAGGTCGCGGGTGACACCATCACGGGCAACTACGCCGACGCGCACGAGGTGTTCGACCGCCTCGCCGCCGTGGGCGTCGACTTCGCCGACGTCACCCAGACGCTCGAGGACGAGGGCGTGGAGAAGTTCATCGCCTCGTGGCACGAGCTGCAGGACACCGTGAAGACCGCTCTGAACGCCGGAAGCGCACAGGCGGCGCAGTGAGCTTCGCCGTCAAGGTCACCGGCCACGTCAAGTCGGTCGTCGACGAGGAGTTGCCGGTCCTGACGGGCTCGCTCATCGCCTCCGGCATCACCGCGGGCGACGCCACGCTGTGGGGTCCCGCGGCCGAGGAGGAGGCGTCCCGCCGACTGGGGTGGGTGCAGGCGGTCTCCGTCTCGCGCCCCCTCGTCGCGGAGATCACCGCCCTGCGCGACGAGCTCGTCGCGCAGGGCGTGACCCGCGTCGTGCTCGCGGGCATGGGCGGCTCGTCGCTCGCCCCCGAGGTCATCGCGCAGACCGCGGGCGTCCCGCTCGTCATCCTCGACTCGACCGCCCCCGGGCAGGTGCTCGCCGCGATCGACGGCGACGCCGAGTCCGGCGGTCTCGCGCAGACCGTGCTCGTGGTCTCCAGCAAGTCCGGCTCCACCGTCGAGACCGACTCGGCTCGCCGGGCGTTCGAGGCGGCCTACCGCGACGTCGGGATCGACCCGGCCGGGCGCATCGTGGTCGTCACCGACCCGGGCTCGCCGCTCGAGACGTCCGCCCGCGAGGCGGGCTACCGCGTCTTCACCGCCGACCCGAACGTGGGGGGCCGGTACTCCGCGCTGACCGCCTTCGGGCTCGTGCCGACGGGCCTGGCCGGCGTCGACATCGACGCGCTCCTCGACGAGGCCGACGCGACCCTGCTCGAGGTGGCCATCGACTCCCCCGAGAACCCGGCCCTGGTCCTGGCGGCCGCGATCGCCGGCGGCGGCGCCCTCCGGCGCGACAAGCTGGGACTCGTCACCGACGGCACGCACATCATCGGCCTGCCCGACTGGATCGAGCAGCTCGTCGCCGAGTCGACGGGCAAGAACGGCACCGGCATCCTTCCCGTCGTCCTGCTCCCGGTCTCCCCCGAGCTCGAGGACGTCCCCGACGACCTCCGCATCGTGCGCCTGGTCGACGACGCCGAGCAGTTCCACCTGTTCGAGCGTCACCACGACGAGGTGCTCGTGAGCGGCTCGCTCGGCGCGCAGTTCATCGTCTGGGAGTACGCGACGGCGATCGCCGGGCGCCTGCTCGGCATCGACCCGTTCGACCAGCCCGACGTCGAGTCGGCCAAGGTCGCCGCCCGGGGTCTGCTCGACGCCCGGCCCGAGCCTGCACCGCCCGCGTTCGCGCGCGACGGCGTCGAGGTCCGCGTGTCGGACCCGGCCCTCGCGGCCGGCGGGACGCTCGCCTCGGTGCTCGACGCCCTCTGGGCTCGCATCCCGGCCGACGGGTACGTGAGCATCCAGGCCTACGTGAACCGCCTCGAGGTCCCGCAGCTGGCGGGCCTGCGCGAGCTGGTCGCCGCCGACGCCGGTCGTCCGACCACGTTCGGCTGGGGTCCCCGCTTCCTGCATTCGACCGGGCAGTACCACAAGGGCGGTCCCGCGACCGGCGTCTTCCTGCAGATCGTCGAGCGCACGGACGTCGACCTGGAGATCCCGGGTCGCCCCTTCACCTTCGGACAACTCATCCAGGCACAGGCCGCGGGCGACGCCGGCGTGCTGGCGGACGGCCACGGCCGCCCCGTCGTCACGCTCACGCTCACCGACCCGCAGGTCGACGTGCTCTCACTCTTCGAGGCGGCACAGTAATGGTCGTAGACATCTCCCCCGGGCACAATCCGCTCCGCGACCCCGACGACCGGCGTCTCAGCCGCATCGCCGGGCCCAGCGCCCTGGTCATCTTCGGCGTGACGGGCGACCTGTCGCGCAAGAAGCTCATGCCGGCGGTGTACGACCTGGCCAACCGCGGGCTGCTGCCGCCCGGGTTCGCCCTCGTCGGCTTCGCCCGCCGCGACTGGGAGGACCAGGACTTCGCGGAGGTCGTGTACCGCTCCGTCAAGCAGTACGCCCGCACGGAGTTCCGCGACGAGACGTGGCAGGAGCTGCTGCAGGGCATCCGCTTCGTGCAGGGCGAGTTCGACGACCCCGAGGCCTTCCAGCGGCTGCGCGAGACCGTCGACAAGCTCGACACCGAGCGCGGCACGATGGGCAACCACGCCTATTACCTCTCGATCCCGCCGAAGGCGTTCCCGCTCGTGACCACGCAGCTCAAGGCGTCGGGTCTCGTCGGCGAGAACGCGGACGACACCACCGGCTGGCGCCGCGTCGTCATCGAGAAGCCGTTCGGTCACGACCTCGCCTCCGCGCGCGAGCTCAACGAGACCGTCGAGAGCGCGTTCCCGGCCGACTCGATCTTCCGCATCGACCACTACCTCGGCAAGGAGACGGTGCAGAACATCCTCGCGCTGCGCTTCGCCAACGAGCTGTACGAGCCGATCTGGAACCGCAACTACGTCGACCACGTGCAGATCACGATGGCCGAGGACATCGGCGTGGGCGGACGAGCCGGCTACTACGACGGCATCGGCGCGGCCCGTGACGTCATCCAGAACCATCTGCTGCAGCTGCTCGCGCTCACGGCGATGGAGGAGCCCATCAGCTTCAATGCCGCCGACCTGCGCGCCGAGAAGGAGAAGGTCCTCGCCGCGGTGCGGCTGCCCGAGAACCTGGCCGAGGCCACGGCCCGCGGCCAGTACGCCGGCGGCTGGCAGGGCGGCGAGAAGGTGAACGGCTTCCTCGACGAGGACGGGATGGACCCCGCGTCGTCGACCGAGACCTTCGCGGCCATCAAGCTCGAGATCAACACGCGCCGGTGGTCCGGGGTGCCGTTCTACCTGCGCACGGGCAAGCGCCTCGGCCGCCGCGTGACCGAGGTCGCCGTCGTCTTCAAGCGCGCGCCGCAGCAGCTGTTCTCTCGCAGCCAGACGCAGGAGCTCGGGCAGAACGCGCTCGTCATCCGCGTCCAGCCCGACGAGGGCGTCACGATCCGCTTCGGCTCGAAGGTGCCGGGCGACGGCACGCAGGTGCGCGACGTCACCATGGACTTCGGCTACGGCCACGCCTTCACCGAGGCGAGCCCGGAGGCCTACGAGCGCCTCATCCTCGACGTCCTCCTCGGCGACCCGCCGCTCTTCCCCCGCCACGAGGAGGTCGAGCTCAGCTGGAAGATCCTCGATCCGATCGAGGAGTTCTGGTCGGCCGAGGGCGGACCGCTCGAACAGTATTCGCCCGGGTCGTGGGGGCCGGCATCCGCCGACGAGCTCCTCGCCCGCGACGGCCGCACCTGGAGGCGCCCGTGATCATCGATCTGCCCGACACCACCGTCAGCGCCATCTCGAAGCGCCTTGTCAGCGTCCGGGAGGAGGGCGGCGCGGTCGCCCTCGGCCGCGTGCTGACCCTCATCATCGTCACCCGTCACGGTGCCGAGGAGGAGGTCATCGAGGCCGCGAACGACGCGTCCCGGGAGCACCCGATGCGCGTGATCGCCGTGCTGTTCGGCGACGACGACGAGGAGCCGCGCCTGGATGCGCAGATCCGCGTCGGCGGCGACGCCGGAGCCAGCGAGGTCATCGTCCTCCGCGCGCACGGCGCGGCCGGCTCGAACGCCGAGAGCCTCGTCACCGGACTCCTCCTGCCCGACGCCCCCGTCGTGGCCTGGTGGCCCGCCGAGGCGCCCGCCGACCCGGCGGCCTCCCCCATCGGCCGCATCGCGCAGCGTCGCATCACCGACGCGTCGTCGCAGGCCGACCCGGCCGCATGGGTGAGCGACCTCGCCGGGCACTACTCCCCCGGTGACACCGACTTCGCGTGGACGCGCGTCACCCGGTGGCGCGAGCAGCTCGCCGCGGTGCTGGACCAGCCGCCGTTCGAGCCGGTCACCGCGGTCGAGGTGCGCGGCGCCGGCGACTCGCCGTCGACGGTCCTGCTCGCCGCCTGGCTGGGCCTGAAGCTCGAGGTGCCGGTGGACTACGCCTACCTCCCCGCCGACGAGTGGAGCAGCGGCATCAAGTCCGTGCGTCTGACCCGCCCGAGCGGCGACACGCTGCTCGAGCGGCCGGCGCCGGGCGTGGCGGTGCTGACCCAGCCCGGTCAGCCCACCCACGATCTCGCCTTCCCCCGCCGCACGCTGCGGGAGTGCCTGGCCGAGGAGCTCCGCCGGCTGGACCCCGACCTGCTCTACGGGCGGGTCATCACCGAGGGTCACGACCTTCTGGCCGCGTCGGCCGACAGGAGCTCCGATGTCTGAGAACGGCAAGCAGGTCATCATCAAGAGCGACAACGCGTCGCTCGCCGAGTACGTCGCCACCCGGTTCATGAACCGCGTGGTCAAGCGGGTCGCCGAGGGCAAGCGCATGCACGTCTGCCTCACCGGCGGGACGATGGGCGGCGCCGTGCTGCGCGCCGCCGCCCAGGACCCGCGCGTGGGCGACATCGACTGGTCGCAGGTGCACTTCTGGTTCGGGGACGAGCGCTTCGTCGAGCGTTCCTCCCCGGATCGCAACGACACGCAGGCGCGCGAGGCGCTGCTCGACCATCTCGACATCCCCGCCGCGAACATCCACACCGTCGCCTCGACCGACGACGGCATCGACCTGGATGCCGCGGCGATCGCCTACGCCGACGAGCTGGCCCAGTTCGCCCCCGGCGACCGCAGCGAGACCGGCCCCTGGCCGTCGTTCGACATCTGCTTCCTCGGCGTCGGCCCGGACGCGCACATCGCCTCCCTCTTCCCGGACCGTCCGGAGATCTCGGTGACGGACCGCGCGACGGTGCCCGTGCGCGAGTCGCCGAAACCGCCGAGCGAGCGCGTGTCGCTCACGCGGCCGGTCATCAACTCGTCCAAGCGCGTGTGGATGGTCATCGCCGGTGCCGACAAGGCCGCCGCCCTCGGGCTCGCCCTCGCCGGCGCGAGCTACCAGAGCGTGCCCGCGGCCGGGGCGAAGGGCCGCCGGCGCACGGCGTTCTTCGTCGACGAGGCCGCCGCGGACCAGGTGCCGCCGCAGCTCATCGACCGCGAGTACTGAACGCGCGACCGCGATCGAAGAGGGGGGATGGGTGCTGCGGCATCCATCCCCCCTTTTTTCCTTCCCCGGCCGTCATTGTGACCTTTTCGGCATTGTCGCCGCGCGACAGCCGACTTATCCTTCCCGCGGGGGGCATTTCCGGTCCGTCGGGATCACGGTTCCGACACCGACCGGCCGACGCAGTTGGGAGCGTTCGGATGCCATTTTTCGGTCGTCAACGAGAGATCTGGATCGCGCAGAGCATCATCGATTCGCGGGTGGGGGCCGCGTGCCTGTTCGTGGGAGGGCCCGGCGTCGGCAAGTCCGCACTGATGCGGCAGATCGCCGAGGAGCACGACACGGTCGTCGTGGTCGCCAGCCCGAACGAGCGGCTGTGGCCGTACTCCGGCCTGTCCGCGGTGGCCTCGGCGCTCGGCGGCGCACGCGGGGCGGCCGTCGACGGGCTGCTCGGCCGCGGGCGGGACTGGCCCGAGCATCTGCTCGCCGAGGAGCTCAGCCGCACGCTTCACCTCGTCCACGACGAGCCCTGCGTGCTGGTCGTCGATGACCTCGACGACATGGATGCCGCGAGCATCACGGTCCTGTCGTACGTCTTCGGCCGTCTGCGCGGCACCGGCATCAGCCTGCTGGCCACCGTCGGCCGGCTCGAGGGCCGCCACGCCTTCACGGGACTCGCGCACGCGGAGATCGCGCCGTTGGCGTTCGAGGAGTCCGTCGACCTCGCCCGCTCGCTGCTCGGCCCGGGAGCGGTCCGAGCCGTGCTGCACATCGTCGCGGCCTTCACCGGCGGCAATCCGGGGGTGATCGGGCGCGTGCGGCTCACGCCGGACGAGGCGTCCGGCGCGGAGCCCCTCCCCCTGCCCCTCCGCCTGAGCGACGAGGAGGGGGCGCGCGGGCGCCGCGGACGACGGTCGTCCCCCGCGGGCGTCGCGGGCGACGTGATGGACCTGCTGTCGATCGGGCCGGTGTTCGACCTCGATCGTCTGCGCGACGAGGCGGGCACGATGGACGCCGAGCTCGACGACCTCATCGAGAGCGGGGTCGTCGCGGTGCGGGGCGGCCTCGCGCGCATCGCCGACCCCGCCGAGAGGCTGCGGCTGCACGCCGCGCTGCCCGCGGAGGAGCGCAGGCGTCTGCACGCCCGGGCGGCGTCGGCCCACACGGTGGCGTCCCCCGCGACCCGCCGGTGGCATGAGAGCTTCCTCGCCCCCGCCGCCGGCGCGGGGGTCGCCCTCCTGGAGGCCGCCGCGGACCTGGCCCGACTCGGGGACCCCTCGTCCGCGGTGGAGTTCGCCGAGCGCGGCCTGCGGGACAGTCTGGACACGGACGGGCGGACCCGGTGCCTCGTCGACCTCGGCGATGCGCTGGTGCGGCACGGTCATTTCGTCCTCGGCCAGCACTACCTGCGGCGCGCCGACGACCCGGCCGACGCGCACGCCCGCGCCCGCGCGGCGCTCGCTCAGCTCCGGGCGACGGCCGTCGTGGACCACGTGGTGGACGACACCGTCGTCGACCACGCCCTCGGCGGCAGCAGCGCGGGGGACGCCGAGCGGATCCTCGCCGAGGCCGCCGGTCTGCGCATCGGCCGGGGCGAGCTCGATCAGGCCACCGAACGCGTCGCCGAGGCGCACGAACGCGGCGTCGCCTCGCTCGAGATCGCGCTCCTGACCCGCATCCTCGAGGAGACGGGATGCCTCCCCCCGCCGACGGACGCCGCGGGCTCCGCCGCGATCGCCACCCCGGTCGGACCGGATGCGCCGATCGAGGAGGCGCACCTCATGATCACCGTCCACGAGCTGGCCGAGGACTACGCCGCCGCGCGCCACCTGGCGTGGGCGCTGCTGGACCGGACGCCCCGGCTCCCCCCGCTCTGGCGCGAGCGCGTCCTGGCGAGGCTCGTGTCGACGGAGGTCCGTGCCGGCGACGCGTCCGCCGCCCGCGACGCCGTGTCCGCGTGGCGGCGCGAGTGGCTGCCGGGCCGTTCTCCCGACGCGGCGAGCGTGCTGCTGCTGGCGGGGGCCGCCGCGCTCGATCCGGACGGCGGCGACGTCGACGGCCTCGTCCGGCGCGGGCGGGCGCTGTGCCGACGGGAGGGGACGCCGGCCCTTCTCCCGGCCTTCGGGGTGATCGACGGCGGCCGGGCACTGGCCGACGGGCGGTACGCGGATGCGGTGCTCGCGCTGCAGGCCGCCCGCGACGCGTCGCCGTGCGACGACCCGTCGATGGTGCGCGTGGACGCGGATCTCATCGAGGCGCTGTGGCTCGACGGCCGCCGGGCGGAGGCCCGGGTCGAGCTGACGCGCTTGGAACGGGATGCCGCCCGCCACCCCCGCCGGTGGACCACTCTCGCCGTGGCTCGCGCCCGTGCCGTCTGCCGCTCCGCCGAGGCCGGATCGACCGCCTTCCGGGAGGCCGAGGACGTCTACCGCACGGACGACGCACCCGACGAGCATCTGCGCCTGATCGCCGCGCGGGAGCGCTGCCTGCCGTCCGAGTCCCGCCGGCCCGCGCCCGCCGCCCGGGCGCCGCACACGCGCAGCCTCACCGCGCAGGAGCAGGAGGTCGTCGTCCTCGTCGGCCGTGGCATGCGCAACCGCGAGATCGCGTCGACGCTCTTCGTGTCGCTGCGGACCGTCGAGCTGCGGCTGACGAACATTTACCGCAAGCTGGGGGTGTCGTCGCGGGTGCAGCTCGTGTCGCGGGTCAGCCGCACGGCCGCCGAGGAGTGATCGGGCGCGGCGTCAGCGGGTCGGCACGGCGGGCGACGGTGCGGACGGCGACGGTGCGGCCGGTACGGCGGGCGATGGCACCGGGCCGCCGGACGGCGGCGGGGCCGGCGCGGCGTCCGCGACGGCGGCGCGACGGTCGGGGCTCCGCCACCGGCCGTCGGAAGGACGCCCCGGCGCCGTGACCAGCGCCCGGAGGCACAGCACCGCATCCCACACCCGCATCGCGGGATAGAGCAGCATCGACGGCCGCGGCCGCTCGCGCGCGAGGACGCAGACGAAACCGGTCATCGTGAGGTCGACGAGCACGAAGCCCCCGGCGAGCGCCCCCGACGGGATCACCGCTGCGACGGCCGCCGCCCCCGCTCCCGCCGCGCCCGGCAGCATCGCCGCCGCGAGGGCGGCGAGCGCGTCGAGCGCGATCACGGGGAGCACGGCTGCCAGCACGACGCTGGAGACGACGGTCTCGACGGCGAACACGCCCACGGACGCCCAGAACACCCCGCGGCGGAGCCCGTGACGCCGCACGGTCTGCCAGAACCCCAGGCTCCAGCGGCGCACCTGCGCCGAGTAGTCGCGGAGGACCGCGGGGTCCTGGGTCTCCGCGATCGCGCACTCCGGGTGGAAGGCGATCCGGCCGAGGCGCTTGGCGTGCACCTCGAACGTCATGTTGAAGTCCTCGATGGACAGGCCCGGCGCGTCGATGTCCACGCGGTCCAGGATGTCGGTGCGGTACAGGCTCGCGAACCCGGGCACGATCGCCACGGCATCCGTCGCCCGGGCCGCCTGGCCGAACTTGTGCAGGTACTGGGTGCAGACGTACGTGCGCTCGCGGTACGCCGTGAGGAACGCGCCCATGCGGGTGGCGGGAGCGTCGGCCGCGGTGGTCGCGCGCCCCGCCACGGCCACGACGCCGTCGTCGGTGAACAGCGGCAACCCGGTCCGCAGGTAGTCGGGGCGGGGGCGGGAGTCGGCGTCCAGCAGCATGAGCAGCGGGAAGCGCTCGGCGATGCGGAACTGCTGCAGGCCCGCGCGGATGGCGCCGGCCTTGCCGCGGTTGGGGAAGAGATCCCACGCGGTCGCCCCCGCCGCGCGGGCGACCTCGACCGTCGCATCGTTCGAGCCGTCCGACACGACGAACACGTTCCGGGCGGGCACCAGACGACGGGCGGCGGCGACGGCGTCGGCGATGACCAGCTCCTCGTCGTGCGCCGCGATGAGGATCGCGACCTCGTCGGCGCGGTAGTACATCGACGGGGTGAGCAGCCCCGGCTCCCGCGTCTCGCGCAGCAGCCGGCACATGGCGGCGACGCCCCACACCAGCGTCGACACGCCGACCGTGCAGACCGCGACGAGCAGGGCGAGGCCGGCGGTCATGGCATCCCTCCCTTCCGATCACGACGACGGTACGCGACGCCCGGCGCCGCGCGACCACAGAGGCGGTTGCGGTTTCACGCACGTCCGGATGCGGTCTTCGGCAACCCGCACGATGTGCCGGCGGACGTTGACCGCCGGCCGGTGACGGGATCAATGTGAGCGGCGGGCCGTCACCCGAATCGGACGGCCCCGCCGCATACCACCCGATCGTCCGAGGGGGCGCTGCTTTCCCCCGCGCTCCCTCGGACCCCGCCAGAAGGATGAGCATGTCCACTCTCGATGTCCGCGCCGACGTTTCGATCGACGCCCTGCCGCCCACTCTGACCGTCCGTGAGGCGTTCGACTTCGACGTCGCGATCGTCGGCCTCGGCTACGTCGGGCTTCCGACCGCCCTCGCGTACTTCGCGGCGGGGTCGCGGGTGCTCGCGCTGGACGCCTCGCCGAAGCGGCTCCGGGTCATCGCGTCGCGGGCGGCCGACCTCATCGACTCCGACCGGGGCCGGCTCGAGGACGCGCTCCGCACCCCCAAGGGGTTCCGCCTGACCACCGACGCGACGGAGCTGTCGCGCGCCGCGGCCGTCATCGTCTGCGTCCCCACCCCCGTCGACCACCAGCAGGTGCCCGACCTCGTGCCGCTGCGGGCGGCGTGCGCCACCGTCGTCGCCGCCGCCCGTCCCGGTCAGCTCATCATGCTGACCTCGACCACCTACGTCGGCTGCACCCACGACCTCGTCGAGGAGCCGCTGCGCGCCCGCGGGCTGCACATCGGCAGCGACGTGTTCGTCACCTTCAGCGCCGAGCGCATCGACCCCGGCAACATCGGCATCGCTCAGGAGGCCGTGCCCCGGGTGGTCGGCGGCGCCACGCCGCAGTGCGAGGAGGAGGGGGCGAGACTGCTGTCGCGGTACGCCGCTCGGGTGCACCGCGTGTCGAGCCTCGCGACGGCCGAGATGACCAAGCTGCTCGAGAACACCTTCCGCGCCGTGAACATCGCGCTCGCCAACGAGTTCGCCGACATCTGCGGCGCGCTGGACGTGCCCATCACCGAGGTGATCGAGGCGGCGAGCACGAAGCCGTACGGGTTCATGGCGTTCTACCCCGGCCCGGGGGTCGGCGGGCACTGCATCCCGTGCGACCCGCACTACCTGCTGTGGCAGCTGCGCGCGCTCCGCGTCGACGCGGGCGTCATCACGCAGGCCATGACCCGCATCGCCGCCCGGCCCGGTCGCGTGGTCGACCGGGTCCGGGACGTCCTCGGGCGGGCGGGCAAGGGCACGCTCGGGGCGCGGGTGCTCGTCGTCGGGGTGACCTACAAGCCCGACGTGTCCGACCTGCGCGAGTCGCCCGCGCTGGAGATCATCGACGGCCTCCTCGACCTCGGCGCGGAGGTGCAGTACGTCGACACCCACGCCCCGCATGTCGATCTCGCCTCCGGCCGCGCCCGGGACTCCCTCGCCGACCCGGGCGTCTTCCACCCGGACGTCGTGCTCGTGCACACCCGCCACCAGGACGCCGACCTCACTTGGATCGAGGCCGACGCCGTCGTCCTCGACGGCACCTACCGCAGCGACGACCTCGTGGGACGGGTGCTGCTGTGACCGACGACGTCCTTCCCCCCGACGCGGACCCGGCTCCCGCCACCGCGCCCATCCCCACCTCGGAGGAGATCCGCATGAGAACCCTCGTCACCGGAGGCGCCGGCTTCGTCGGCAGTCACCTCGTCGAGCACCTGCTGCACCTGGGCGACGACGTCGTCGTCCTCGACGACCTGTCCACCGGGTCCGCGCGCAACCTGGCCGCGGTCGCCGACCACCCCCGACTGCAGATGATCCACGGGTCGATCCTGAACCCGCAGACCGTGCGCTCGGCGATGGCGACGTGCGACCGCGTGTTCCACCTCGCCGCCGCCGTGGGCGTGAAGCTCATCGTCGAGCAGCCGCTGCGCGGCCTGCGCATCAACATCCACGGCACCGAGAACGTGCTGACCGCCGCGATCGAGCAGGAGGCGTCGGTCCTCCTGGTGTCCACGAGCGAGGTCTACGGCAAGAACACCGCGGACCGCCTGCGCGAGGACTCGGACCGGATCCTCGGGGACCCGCTGCTGTCGCGGTGGACGTACGCCGGCGCCAAGGGCATCGACGAGGCCTTCGCGAAGGCGTATTGCGACCAGGAGGACCTCGATGTGTCGATCGTCCGCCTGTTCAACACGGTCGGGCCGCGGCAGACCGGTCGCTACGGCATGGTGTTCCCCAACCTCGTCGGACAGGCCCTGCGCGGTCAGCCGCTGACGGTGTTCGGCGACGGACGGCAGACCCGCTGCTTCTCCGCCGTCGAGGACGTCGTGCCGGCGATGGTCCGGATCGAGCGCGACCCCCGCGCCCGCGGCGAGGCGTACAACCTCGGCGGGGCGCGGGAGATCTCGATCCTCGACCTGGCGCAGGAGATCGTCCGCACGCTCGACAGCCGCAGCGAGATCTCGCTCATCCCCTATGCACAGGCCTACGCGCCCGGTTTCGAGGACATGCGCCGCCGCGTGCCCGACAACAGCAAGGCGCATGCGCTCGTCGGGTACGAGCCGCACACGTCCCTCACGACGACGATCATGCGCGTCGCCGCCGACCTGCTCTCGCGGGAACGGCTCGGATCGGATGCCATGCCGTTGGCCGGCGCCGGCGCGTTCCGGGGAGTGATCTGATGGAACAGCGTTCCCCCCGGGCCCGGATCGCCGCGTCCCGTTCCCCCGGCGCCCGGCTCGCCGCGGCGCTGGCCGCCGTCGCCGCGCTCGCCCTGAGCGTCGGCGGGCTCACCGTCCTCGCCCCCGAGCCCGCCGCGGCGGCGACGCGGACCGTCGTCAGCCTCACGTTCGACGATGCCAACGCCTCGCAGCTGAACGCCCTGCCCGCCCTGCGGAGCACCGGGCTGAAGGCGACGTTCTACGTCCCCTCGGGCTTCATCGGCGCCGCCGGGTACATGACCCGCGCGGACCTGACCGGGTTGAAGAACGCCGGGCACGAGATCGGCGGCCACACCGTCAACCACCCCGACCTCGCCCAGATCAGCGTCGACGAGGCGAGACGGCAGATCTGCACCGACCGCAAGAACCTCGCATCGTGGGGGTTCACGGTCCGCAGCTTCGCCTACCCCTTCGCCTCGAGCACGCCGCAGGTCGAGCAGGCGGTGGCCGACTGCGGATACAGCAGCGGACGACTGCTCGGCGACATCCGCAGCCGGTTCGGCTGCGACCAGTGCAGCTACGCGGAATCGATCCCGCCGGCCGATCCCCGCGCGCTCCGCGCCCTGGATCAGGTCGACAAGACCTGGACCCTCGCCGACCTGAAGCAGGGTGTGCTGAACGCCGAGCGCAACGGCGGCGGCTGGGTGCAGTACACCTTCCACGACGTCTGCGCGAACGCCTGCAGCGACCTGGCCGTCACCCCGACCGTGTTCGCCCAGTTCGCGGCGTGGCTGAAGGGCCGTCAAGCGGCCGGCACCGTGGTGCGGACCGTCGGCGACGTCGTCGGCGGGGCCGCGAAGCCGCTCGTCGACGGGCCGGCCGTGCCCGCCCCGACCGGATCGACCAACGGCGTCGTCAACCCCGGCCTGGAGACGCTCGGCGCCGACGGGCAGCCGAGCTGCTGGATGCGCGGCGGCTACGGGTCGAACTCCCCCGCCTTCTCCACCGGGGCGCCCGCCCACGGCGGGAGCGTCGCCAGCGGCATCACCATGACGGGGTACGCCGACGGGGACGCCAAGCTGCTGCCGCAGTTCGACCTGGGGCAGTGCTCCCCCACCGTCACCGCCGGCCGGACGTACGCCCTGCGCAGCTGGTACCAGTCCAGCGGGGTGACGCAGTTCGCGGTGTACCTGCGGTCGAGCACCGGTGCGTGGTCGTACTGGACGTCGAGCCCCTGGTTCGCCGCGTCGGCGGGCTGGAGCCAGGCGGACTGGACCACACCGGCGATCCCGTCCGGCTCGACGGGGATCAGCTTCGCGCTCACCATCTTCGGCAACGGCACGCTGCGCACGGACGACCTGGCCCTCTACGACAGCGCGGGCGCGCCACCCGTCGTCGCGGCCACGCAGACGGCGCCGCAGGCCCGGACGTCGGCGCCGGCCCCGAGCACGCAGGTGGAGGTCTTCCGACCCACCGAGAGTGACCTGACCGAGTGAGGAGGCGACTCGCCCGGACGGCGGCGGCATCCCTGGTGATGCTCGCCGCCGTTCCGGCGTCCGGGTGCGGGGCGACGCCGCGGGACCTCCCCGACACCGGCTACCCCTGGCACACGGACATCGTGGCCACGACCTTCTGGGTCGGCGAGGTGTTCGACCCGGCAGCCGACGACGGCAGCCAGCGCATCTCCGCGTACGACACGGACTGGCTCGAATCCTACGGCGGCTGCGACGGCGTCGAGGTCGACGGGGAGTGCCGCACGGAGCCGCGCACCGCCGAGGACGGCTTCTTCCCCACCCGTATGACCCCGCGCGAGAACCCGTTCTACCTCGATCTGCCGTTCGACGACGTCAACGACGACGAGGCGTTCGCCGCGCGTGGCGACGTCGTCCCCTGGGCGGGTGAGCCGGCGTACGCGGACGACGTCGACGACCGCTCCGTCAGCCTCATGAAGAACCGCTGGGTGGCGCTGCACAAGGACGGTCGGCTCTGCTACGCGCAGATCCAGGATGCCGGCCCCGGCGAGTACCGCGACGCGGCCTACGTCTTCGGCGACGACGACCGCCGCCCCGCCAACGCGCGCTACAACGGCGCGGGCCTGGACGTCTCCCCCGCGGTGAACGGCTGCCTCGGTTTCGCGGAGCTGAACGGCGAGGACGACCGGGTCGACTGGGCATTCGTCGACGAGCGCGACGTCCCGCCCGGTCCGTGGACCCGTGTCGTCACCCGGACCCCGGTGCGCTGACGCCGGAGACGGCGAAGGGGCTGGATGCCATGGCATCCAGCCCCTTCGAGATACGTCTTACTGACCGCGGCGCTCGCGCAGCTGCTGCAGGGCGTCGTCCAGCAGGGACGCCGCCTCCTCGTCCGTGCGACGCTCCTTCACGTACGCGAGGTGCGTCTTGTACGGCTCGGTCTTGGACAGCGCCGGCGGGTTGTTCTTGTCGCGCCCGGCCGGAAGGCCCGAGTGCGGGGAGTCGATCGTCTCGGGGATCTCGTCGTCGGGGATGCCGGCGGCGAAGTAGCGGACGGTCTCGTTGCCGAGGGCGTCCCAGTACGACACGGCGACGCGGTCGGCGTGGAAGCCGTGGTCCTGCTCGCCCATCGGACCGGCACCGACGCGGGTGCCGCGGATCGCGTTGCCACCAGTAGCCATGTCAGATCCCTGCGAACTTGGTGATGAGACCGAGGCCGACGATGGTGGTGAACCACACCAGCGCGAGCACGATCGTGAACCGGTTGAGGTTGCGCTCGGCGAGACCGGACGACCCGAGGGCCGAGGTCATGCCGCCGCCGAACATGTCGGACAGACCGCCGCCGCGCCCCTTGTGGAGCAGGATGAGCAGGGTCAGCAGCAGGCTGGTGATGCCGAGGAACACCTGCAGCACGAACTCGAGAATCTGCACTTCGAAGCCTTTCGCAGCGGTTCCGTCGGAACCGCACAAGCGTCAAGTATACGGGGGATGCACAGGAACGCCCGCGGCGCGACGCCGCGGGCGTTCCGGATCGGGATCGGTCAGACCCCGACGTGCTTCTGGTAGCGGATGATCGCGGCGAACTCGTCGACCACGAGGCTCGCGCCGCCGACGAGCGCGCCGTCGACGTCGGGCTCCCGCATGAAGCCGGCGATGTTGCCCGACTTCACCGATCCGCCGTAGAGGACGCGCGTGCGCGCGGCCGCGTCGGCGCCGAGCTTGTCGGCGACGACGGCGCGGAGCTTCGCGCAGACCTCCTGCGCCTGGTCCGGCGTGGCCGCCTGGCCCGAGCCGATGGCCCAGACCGGCTCGTACGCCACGACGACGTCGGCATCGGATGCCACGCCCTCGAGCGCGACCTCGAGCTGACCCACGGGCACGGCGCTGGCGCCGAACTTCTCGAGGTCCTCCGAGGTCTCGCCGACGCAGATGACCGGCACCAGACCGTGACGGAGGGCCGCCTGGGTCTTGGCGGCGACGACCTCGTCGGTCTCGTGGTGGAACTGACGACGCTCGGAGTGCCCGATGATGACGTACCGGGCGTCGAGCTTGGCCAGGAACTGACCCGAGATCTCACCGGTGTAGGCACCGGAGTCATGAGCCGACAGGTCCTGACCGCCGAGGGCGAACGGGATCTTGTCCGCGTCGACGAGCGTCTGGACGGTGCGCAGGTCGGTGAACGGCGGGAAGACCGCGACCTCGACGCTGTCGACGTCGTGCTGGGCCTCCTTCAGCGTCCAGTGCAGCTTCTGGACGAACGCGACCGCCTGCAGATGGTCGAGGTTCATCTTCCAGTTGCCGGCGATGAGGGGGGTTCTGGTCACTGCCATCCGAGGACCTCCAGTCCGGGGAGCTTCTTGCCTTCGAGGAACTCCAGGCTCGCGCCGCCGCCGGTCGAGATGTGACCGAAGGCGTCGTCCGCGAAGCCGAGCTGGCGCACGGCCGCCGCGGAGTCGCCGCCGCCGACGACACTCAGGCCGTCGACCTCGGTCAGCGCCTGCGCCACCGTCTTGGTGCCGGCCGCGAAGGCCTCCATCTCGAACACGCCCATCGGGCCGTTCCAGAAGACCGTCCGCGAGCCGCGGATGGCCTCGGCGAACTGCTCCGCCGTGCGGGGGCCGATGTCCAGGCCGAGGCCGGACGCGCCGAAGGCGGTGTCCTCGAGGGCATCGGCGTCGGCGACGACGTGCTCGGCGTCCGCCGAGAACGAGGCCGCGACGACCGCGTCGACCGGGAGGACGATCTCGACGCCGCGCTCCTTCGCCGTGGCGATGTAGCCCTTCACGGTGTCGATCTGGTCCTGCTCCAGCAGGCTCGCACCCACCTTGTGACCCTCGGCCACGAGGAAGGTGAACATCATGCCGCCGCCGACGAGGAGCTTGTCCACGCGCGGGAGCAGGTGCTCGATGACGCCCAGCTTGTCGCTGACCTTGGAGCCGCCGAGGACGACCGTGTACGGCCGCTCGGGGTTCTCGGTCAGGCGGTCGAGGACCTCGAGCTCCTTCTGGATGAGGAGTCCCGCGGCCGACGGCACGATCTGCGCGAGGTCGTAGACGCTGGCCTGCTTGCGGTGCACGACGCCGAAGCCGTCGGACACGAGCGCGTCGCCGAGGGCGGCGAGCTCGCGGGCGAACGCCTGGCGCTCGGCCTCGTCCTTCGAGGTCTCCCCTGCGTTGAAGCGGAGGTTCTCGATGACGGCGATCTCGCCGTCCTCCAGCGCCGCGACCGCGTCGCGGGCCGACTCGCCGACCGTGTCGCGCGCGAACGCGACCGGCTGGCCGAGGAGCTCGGAGAGGCGCTGCGCGACCGGCTCGAGGGAGTACTTCGGGTCGGGCGCCCCGTCGGGGCGGCCCAGGTGCGAGCACACGACCACACGCGCGCCGGCGTTGATCAGTGCGTTGAGGGTCGGCAGCGACGCGCGCACGCGGCCATCGTCCGTGATGATCCCGTCCTTCAGGGGGACGTTGAGATCACAACGGACGATGACACGCGTGCCGGCGAGCGACCCCAGCGAATCGAGGGTGCGCAGAGCCATGAAGGGTTACAGGCGCTCGGCGACGTACTCGGTGAGGTCGACGAGGCGGTTCGAGTAGCCCCACTCGTTGTCGTACCAGGACGACAGCTTCACCTGGTTGCCGATGACGCGCAGCAGACCGGCGTCGAAGATCGACGAGTGCGGGTCGGTGACGATGTCGCTCGAGACGATCTCGTCCTCGGTGTACTTGAGGATGCCCTTGAGCGGGCCCTCGGCGGCGGCCTTGTACGCGGCCTTGACCTCGTCGAGGGTGAC
This sequence comes from Microbacterium sp. LMI1-1-1.1, assembly GCF_040815675.1. Taxonomy (NCBI): domain Bacteria; kingdom Bacillati; phylum Actinomycetota; class Actinomycetes; order Micrococcales; family Microbacteriaceae; genus Microbacterium; species Microbacterium sp. LMI1-1-1.1. The sequence continues at coordinate 1,067,496 of NZ_JBFPNN010000001.1, forward strand.
CTCGCGCGAGGCCTCGACCGTCAGGTCGGTGATCGAGCCGGTGGGGATCGGCACGCGCAGCGCGAAGCCGTCGAGCTTGCCCTTGAGCTCGGGCAGGACGAGGCCGATGGCCTTGGCCGCACCGGTCGAGGTGGGGACGATGTTGACCGCGGCGGCGCGGGCACGGCGCAGGTCGCTGTGCGGGCCGTCCTGCAGGTTCTGGTCGGCGGTGTACGCGTGGACCGTGGTCATCAGACCGCGCTCGATGCCGAAGGCGTCGTTGAAGACCTTGGCCAGGGGCGCGAGGCAGTTGGTGGTGCACGACGCGTTCGAGATGATGACGTCGGTCTCGGGGTTGTACGTGTCCTCGTTCACGCCCATGACGATCGTGGCGTCGTCACCGGTCGCGGGGGCCGAGATGAGCACCTTCTTGGCGCCGCCGGCGATGTGCTTCTTCGCGTCCTCGGCCTTGGTGAAACGACCGGTCGACTCGATGACGATGTCGACGCCCAGCTCGCCCCAGGGGAGGTTGGCGGGGTCGCGCTCCTCGAAGACCTTGATGGTCTTGCCACCGACGGTGATCGAGTCCTCGTCGTACGAGACCTCCTGGTCGAGACGACCCGTGATGGAGTCGTACTTCAGCAGGTGGGCCAGCGTCTTGTTGTCGGTGAGGTCGTTGACCGCGACGATGTCGAGGTCAGCACCCTGCGCGAGAGCCGCGCGGAGGTAGTTGCGTCCGATACGGCCGAAGCCGTTGATTCCGATCTTGACGGTCACGGAATTTCTCCTGAATCAGTCATGCGCGAGAGTGCGCGAGAGTGCGATATTCGCGGGAGGGAACGGCGTCCCGGCGGGGTGTCCACCGGGACGCCCAGCCGTTTACGACAGTACCAGCAGACCCGACGTCTTCTCGCGGGCGGCGGCGAAGCGCTCCTGCGCGTCGGCCCAGTTCGCGATGTTCCAGAACGCCTTCACGTAGTCGGCGCGGACGTTCTTGTAGTCGAGGTAGTAGGCGTGCTCCCAGACGTCCAGGAGGAGCAGCGGAACGGTGCCCGCGACGATCTGACCCTGCTGGTCGAAGAACTGCTGGATGACCAGGTTCTCGCCGATCGAGTCCCAGAACAGGCCGGCCCAGCCGGAGCCCTGGACGCCGAGCGCGGCGGCGGTGAACTGCGCGCGGAACGCGTCGAACGAGCCGAACTGGTCGTCGATGGCCGACTCGAGGTCGCCGGTCGGCTTGTCGCCGCCGTTGGGCGAGAGGTTCGTCCAGAAGATCGAGTGGTTGGTGTGACCGCCGAGGTTGAACGCGAGGTCCTTCTGCAGGCGGTTGATGTTGGCGAAATCGTTCTTCTCGCGGGCCTCGGCGAGGAGGTCGAGGGTGGTGTTCGCCCCGTTGACGTACGTCTGGTGGTGCTTGCTGTGGTGCAGCTCCATGATGGTCGCGCTGATGTGCGGCTCCAGCGCGGAGTAGTCGTAGGGCAGTTCGGGCAGCGTGTACTTCGCCATGTTCTCTACTTCCGAATCGGCGCTGCACCGAGACCTCGGCGCAGCGAGGGTGACGTGTTCATCCTAGTGACGGCCAACGCACCGACCACGGGGTTGCTTCCCCGCATGACGGTGGTTAACGACGAATGGATGCCTCGGGCGGGAGGCATCCATTCGGGGAGGGCCGGGTCAGTCGGAGGCGCCGACGGGGACGGCCGCCTCGGTGCCGGGGATGCCCTCGACCTCCGCCTTCTTGTCGGCCATCGCCAGGAGTCGGCGGATGCGTCCGGCCACGGCGTCCTTGGTCAGGGGCGGGTCGGCGTGGTGGCCGAGCTCGTCGAGGCTCGCGTCGCGGTGCGCCAGGCGCAGCGCGCCGGCCTGCTGCAGGTGGTCGGGGACGTCGTCGCCGAGGATCTCCAGCGCCCGCTCGACGCGCGCGCATGCGGCGACGGCGGCCTGGGCGGAGCGGCGCAGGTTCGCGTCGTCGAAGTTGACGAGGCGGTTCACGCCCGCCCGCACCTCGCGGCGCTGACGCATCTGATCCCACTCGCCGGCGGTGCGACGGGCGCCCATCTCGTACAGGGCGCCGCGGATGGCCTCGCCGTCGCGCACCACGACGCGCGGGACGCCGCGCACCTCGCGGGCCTTGGCTGGGATGCCGATGCGGTGGCCGGCGCCGACGAGGGCCATCGCCGCCTCGGACGACGGGCAGGAGATCTCGAGCGCGGCCGAGCGGCCCGGGTCGCTGAGGGAGCCGGTCGCGAGGAACGCGCCGCGCCAGATGGCGGCGAGGTCGGGGCGGGAGCCGGTGGTCAGCTTGTTCGGCAGGCCGCGGACGGGTCGGCGACGCTGGTCGAGCAGACCGGTCTGACGGGCCAGGGTCTCCCCCGCCTCGATGACGCGGACGGCGTAGTGGCCGCCGGTGCGTCCGCCCGACCCCTGCACGTGGTGCAGCTCGGGACGGACGCCGTAGAGCTCCATGAGGTCGCGGGCGACGCGGCGCGCGAGGATGTCGGAGTCCAGCTCGGCCTCGACGGCGACGCGGTTGGCGATGGAGTGCAGGCCCCCCGAGAAGCGCAGGATCGCGGTCAGCTCCGCCACGCGGGCCGTCGGACGCGGGTCGCGTACGGTGGTCAGCTCGGCCTTCACGTCGGCGGTCAGGGGCACGGTACTCCTCGGGTCGGGGGGTGCGGGGGCAAGGGTACAGCCTACTCGCGACCGAGGTCCCGGTGAGCCACCCGCACGGCCACGCCCGGCACGTCCTCCAGTCGTGCAGCCAGTTCCCGCGTCATCACGACGGAGCGGTGCTTGCCCCCCGTGCAGCCGATCGCGATGACCGAATGGCGCTTGTTCTCGCGCTGGTACCCCTCGAGCACGGGACGTAGCGCCGCCGCGTACGCCTCGAGGAACGCCTCCGCGCCCTCCTGCCCCAGCACGTACTCGCGAACGCGCGGGTCCTCCCCCGTGAGCGGGCGCAGGTCCTCGCTCCAGAACGGGTTCGGCAGGAAGCGCATGTCGGCCACGAGGTCGACGTCCGGCGGCAGTCCGTACTTGAAGCCGAAGCTCATCATGGTGACGGTGTGGCGCGCCGCGCCCTCGTCGCCGAAGAGCGCCACGGTGCGCAGCGACAGCTGGTGCACGTTCGAGGTCGACGTGTCGATCACGACGTCCGCCGCCTCGCGGAGCGGCGCGAGCCGTTCGCGCTCTCGTCGGATGCCGTCCAGGATCGTGCCCTCGCCCTGCAGCGGGTGCGGGCGACGCACGGCCTCGAAGCGTCGCACGAGCACGTCGTCGGCGGCATCCAGGAACACCACGCGCACCTGCCGACCGCCCTGCAGGGTCCGCACCGCCTCGGGGAGGTCGCCGAAGAGGGTCCGCCCGCGGACGTCGACGACGACGGCGACGCGCGGCACCGCCCCGGCCGCCATCTCGGACAGCTCGAGCAGCGGGCGCAGCATGCGCGGCGGGAGGTTGTCGACCACGTACCAGTCGAGGTCCTCGAGGGCGTTGGCGACGGTGGACCGGCCGGCCCCCGACATGCCCGTGACGATCAGCACCTCGCCGGGGTCGTCGTTCGCCGACTCCATGGTTCCGCTCCTCTGGTCGAGTGCGCCCGCTCGGCGCTCCGTCGGGTGCGCGACGCCGCGTGCGCCGTTCCCGTCGTCGGAGTGCCCGTCGCGCGTGTCCGCGCCGTGTCAGCCTACCGAGACAGACGCTCGTGGATCGACTCGGCGAGCTTCGGTCCGATGCCGGGCAGGGCCGTGATCTCCTCGGGTGCGGCGTTCTTCAGAGCCGTGACCGAGCCGAAGTGGCGCAGCAGCGCCTTGATGCGGGCGTCGCCGAGGCCGGGCACCTCCGCCAGCACGCTGGAGATGTCGCGCTTGCGCTTCTTGCGCTGGTGGGTGATGGCGAACCGGTGCGCCTCGTCGCGGAGGCGTTGCAGCAGGTACAGCGCCTCCGACGTGCGCGGCAGGATGACGGGGTATTCCTCCCCCGGGAGCCAGACCTCCTCGAGGCGCTTCGCGATGCCGCAGAGGGCGATCTCCTCGTGTCCCGCGTCGGCGAGGGCGCGGGCGGCGGCGGCCACCTGCGGCTGCCCGCCGTCGACGACGAGCAGCTGCGGACGGTACGCGAAGCGGGGACGCTTGCGGGTCGTGACGACGTCGCCGTCGGCGGTGGCCGCGTCGCTCTCGGGGTCGGCGACGATGGCGCCGTGGATGGTCTCGGGCTCGTCCTCCTCATCCGGCCGGTCGAGGTACGCCAGCCGACGGGTGAGCACCTGGTAGAGCGAGTCCGTGTCGTCGGTCGTCTCGGCCACGCCGAACGAGCGGTACTGGTCCTTGCGCGGCAGACCGTCCTCGAACACGACCATGGATGCCACGACGTTGGTGCCCGCGAGATGGGAGACGTCGTAGCACTCGATGCGCAGCGGCGCCTCGGCGAGACCGAGCGCCTCCTGCAGGTCGGTGAGGGCCTGCGACCGGGCGACGTAGTCGCTGGTGCGACGGGTCTTGTGAAGCATGAGCGCCTGCTGCGCGTTGAGCGTCGCCGTCTTGAGCAGGTCCGCCTTGCGGCCGCGCTGGGCGACCTGCAGCGAGACGGGACGGCCGCGGCGCTCCCGCAGCCAGGCCTCGAGCTGCTCGGCGTCGTCGGGGAGCTCGGGGACGAGCACCTGCCGCGGGATGTCGGAGGCCGCGGCATCCCCGTAGGTGCGCTGCAGCACCTGATCGACGAGGTCGGCGCCGGAGATGTCGATCTCCTTCTCGATGGTCGTCGCCCGCACCCCGCGGACGCGGCCCCCGCGGACGACGAAGTGCTGCACCGTCGCGGCGAGCTCGTCCTCGGCGATGCCGAAGAGGTCGGCGTCGGTGTCGGAGGCCAGGACGAGCGCGCTCCGGCCCAGGACGGCGTCGATCGCCTGCAGCTTGTCGCGGTAGCGGGCGGCCGCCTCGTAGTCCATCGCGGCCGACGCCTCGTGCATGCGCGCGGTGAGGGCCTTGGCGAAGCGCTGGTCGCCCCCCGCCATGAACGCGACGAAGTCGTCGACGACCGCGCGGTGCTCCTCGATCGTGACCTTCATCGAGCACGGTCCGCCGCAGCGGCCGATCTGGCCCGGGAAGCACGGCCGCCCGGACTGCATCGCCTTCTTGTAGGAGGAGTCGCTGCAGGTGCGGATGGGGAAGACCTTGATCATCAGGTCGATCGTGTCGTGCACCGCCCAGACCTTCGGGTACGGCCCGAAGTACTTGGCCCCCCGGATCTTGGGGTTACGCGTCACGATGACCCGCGGCGCCTCGTCGCCGAGGGTGATCGCCATGAAGGGGTAGGACTTGTCGTCGCGGTACTTGACGTTGAACGGCGGATCGAACTCCTTGATCCACATGTACTCCAGCTGCAGCGAGTCGACGTCGCTGGCCACGACGGTCCACTCGACCGACGCGGCCGTCGTCACCATCCGGCGGGTCCGCTCGTGCAGGGAGTGCAGCGGCGCGAAGTAGTTCGACAGCCGCGCGCGGAGGTTCTTCGCCTTGCCGACGTACAGCACGCGCCCCTCCGCGTCGCGGAACCGGTAGACCCCCGGGTTGGTGGGGATCTCGCCCGGCGCCGGACGGTAGGAGAGGTGCGACAGACGTTCTCGCGTCGGCACGGCTCAGGCTCCCTGGCCGGCCAGCTCCGGCTCGCGCTCCGCGGCGATCGCGTCGAGGTTGCGCTGCGCGCCGGTCCGCCCGGTCTCGAGCAGCTCGGCGAGGAAGGCACCGGTGTGGCTCTCCTCGACGCGGGCGACCTGCTCGGGCGTGCCCGTGGCCACGATCGTGCCGCCCCCGGCGCCGCCCTCCGGTCCGAGGTCGATGACCCAGTCCGAGCTCTTGATGACGTCGAGGTTGTGCTCGATGACGATGACGGTGTTGCCCTTGTCGACGAGACCGTTCAGCACCTTCAGCAGCAGGGAGACGTCCTCGAAGTGCAGACCGGTGGTCGGCTCGTCCAGCACGTAGATCGACCGGCCGTTGCTCCGCCGCTGCAGCTCGGTCGCGAGCTTGACGCGCTGCGCCTCGCCGCCGGAGAGCGTGGTGGCCGACTGCCCGAGACGGACGTAGCCGAGACCCACGTCGACCAGCGTCTTGAGGTAGCGGTGGATCGCCTGGATGGGCTCGAAGAAGTCGGCGGCCTCCGAAATCGGCATCTCGAGCACCTCGGCGATGTTCTTGCCCTTGTAGTGCACCGACAGGGTGTCGCGGTTGTACCGCTTGCCGTGGCAGACCTCGCAGTCGACGTAGACGTCGGGAAGGAAGTTCATCTCGATCTTCAGCGTGCCGTCGCCGGAGCACGCCTCGCAGCGGCCGCCCTTGACGTTGAAGCTGAAGCGTCCGGCCTGGTAGCCGCGCACCTTCGCCTCGGGTGTCTCGCTGAAGAGGGTGCGGATGCGGTCGAACACGCCCGTGTACGTGGCGGGGTTCGAGCGCGGGGTACGGCCGATGGGCGCCTGGTCGACGTGCACCACCTTGTCGAGGTTGTCGAGGCCGGTGACGCGCGTGTGCTTGCCGGGGACGCGACGGGCGCCGTTGAGCTTGGAGGCGAGCACCTCGTACAGGATGCCGTTGACGAGCGTGGACTTGCCGGAGCCGCTGACGCCGGTCACCGCCGTGAGCACGCCGAGCGGGAAGTCGACGGTCACGTTCTTGAGGTTGTTCTCGCGGGCGCCGACGACGGTCACCTGACGCTTCTTGTCGATCTTGCGGCGCTTCTCCGGCGCCTCGATCGAGCGACGACCGGAGAGGTAGGCGCCGGTGAGCGAGCGATCGTCCTCGAGCAGCTCCGACAGGGGGCCGGAGTGAACGACGTTGCCGCCGTCGACGCCCGCGCGGGGTCCGATGTCGACGACCCAGTCCGCGGCGTGGATGGTCTCCTCGTCGTGCTCGACGACGATGAGCGTGTTACCCAGGTCGCGCAGAGTCACGAGGGTCTGGATGAGGCGGCGGTTGTCGCGCTGGTGCAGACCGATGGAGGGCTCGTCCAGCACGTAGAGCACGCCGGTCAGGCCGGAGCCGATCTGCGTCGCGAGACGGATGCGCTGCGCCTCGCCGCCGGAGAGCGTGCCGGCCGCGCGGCCCAGGCTGAGGTAGTTCAGCCCCACCTGGAGGAGGAAGTCCAGGCGGACGCGGATCTCGCGCAGCACGGCCGCGGCGATCTTGGCCTCGCGGTCGGAGAGCTCGAGCTTCGAGAAGAACTCGCGGGCCTCGGCGAGGCTGAGCCGCGAGGCCGCCGCGATGGAGGTGTCGTGCACGAGCACCGCGAGCACCTCGGGCTTGAGGCGGTCGCCGTCGCAGACCGGGCAGGGCACCTCGCGCAGGTACTCCGACCAGCGCTGACGCTGGGTGTCGGACTCGGCCTGGAGGTACTGCCGCTCGATGTAGGGGACGACGCCCTCGAAGCCGGACGAGTAGCGCATCTCGCGGCCGTAGCGGTTCTTCCACTTGACCGTGACCTTGTAGTTCTCGCCGCGCAGGACCGCGTTCTGCACATCGCGCGAGAGCTTGTTCCACGGGGTGTCGAGCGAGAAGTCGAGATCGCGGGCGAGCCCCTCGAGCAGCCGCTCGTAGTACTGGAACAGCCCCTTGCCCTGGGTGGTCCACGGGAGGATCGCCCCCTCGCGGATGGACAGCTCCTCGTCGCCGAGCATCAGGTCGACGTCGACGGACATGCGGGTGCCGAGGCCCGAGCACGCGGGGCAGGCGCCGAACGGCGCGTTGAAGGAGAAGGTGCGCGGCTCGATCTCGGTGAGCTGCAGCGGGTGCCCGTTGGGGCAGGCGAGCTTCTCGGAGAAGGACTGCCAGGCGGCATCCCCCTCCTCGTCGACGAAGTTGACCTGCATGATCCCGCCGGCCAGCCCGAGCGCGGTCTCGACCGAGTCGGTCACGCGGGACAGGTTGTCGCCGGTGGCGACGAGGCGGTCGACCACCACGGCGATGTCGTGCTTGTAGCTCTTCTTCAGGGTGGGCGGCTCGGCCAGCTGGATGAGCTCGCCGTCGACGACCGCGCGCGCGTAGCCCTTGGCGCTCAGCTCCTTGAAGAGGTCGACGAACTCGCCCTTCTTCTGCGTGACGACCGGCGCGACGATCTGGTAGCGGGTGCGCTCGGGCAGCTCCATGAGCTGGTCGGCGATCTGCTGGACCGTCTGGCGCTGGATGCGGGCGCCGCACTCCGGGCAGTGGGGCACGCCGATGCGCGCCCACAGCAGACGCATGTAGTCGTGGATCTCGGTGATGGTGCCGACCGTCGAGCGGGGGTTGCGGTTCGTCGACTTCTGGTCGATGGACACCGCCGGGCTGAGGCCCTCGATGAAGTCGACGTCGGGTCGGTCGACCTGTCCGAGGAACTGCCGGGCGTAGGCGCTGAGGGACTCGACGTACCGGCGCTGACCCTCGGCGAAGATCGTGTCGAAGGCGAGGCTGGACTTGCCCGAGCCCGACAGACCCGTGAACACGACGAGCGAGTCGCGCGGGATGTCGAGGTCGACGTTCTTCAGGTTGTGTACGCGGGCACCGCGGACGCTGAGCTTTCCGCTGGTATTTCCGGGCGAGGAGACAGGAACGATGGGCACCCGTCAAGTCTAGGTCGGGCCTCCGACATCGGCCCCGGGTTCGCCCCGGGCGCACGAATGTGCGACCGCACGGGGCTGGAGGGAGGAGATGAAGCGACCGGAGGGCGAGAACCCGCGCGGAGCTCCTCCCCTCCCGGCATCCCCTCCCCCGACCGCCAACGCAAACTGCGACCCGGCGTCGCTGGAGGGAGGAGAAGTCGCCACGGGAGGGCCATAACCCGCGCGGAGCTCCTCCCCTCCCGGCATCCCCTCCCCCGACCGCCAACGCAAACTGCGACCCGGCGTCGCCGGAGGGAGGAGATGAAGCGACCGGAGGGCGAGAACCCGGGCGCGGCTCCTCCCCTCCCGGCATCCCCTCCCCCGACCGACGCGTGGTCAGTCCCGCGTCGGAGCGGCGAAGGGGGCGAGGCCGTCGCGCAGGGCGGCCAGGGCGGCGGCGTCCAGACCCGTGCGCTGCATGATCTGGGCGGGCACGGACAGCGCCTGCGCGCGGAGCGCCCGCCCGTCCTCGGTCAGCGCGATGTCGAGCACACGCTCGTCGTCGGCGCGACGGCGGCGGACGACGCGGCCCTGCGCCTCCAACCGCTTGACCAGCGGCGACAGCGTCGCCGGCTCCATCGCCAGCGCCGCGGCGAGCGCGCCCAGCGACCGCGGCGACTCCTCCCACAGCGCGAGCATGACGAGGTACTGGGGGTGAGTGAGCCCGAGCGGCTCGAGCACGGGCCGGTAGACGCCCACCACGTTGCGCGCCGCCGTGACGAGCGCGAAGCACACCTGGCTCTCGAGAGCGAGCGGGTCGTCCACAACGCCACCTCCGGGAATCGTTAGTACACTAATCATCATGACACGAAGGGATGCCGACCGGCCGCCGCTGCGCGACCGTGTCCGCGAGGCCGGCGGGTGGTACCAATACCTCAACACGCGGCTCATCCGCGTGGCGGGACCCGCCTCGGTGGGTCCGTACGAGACCACACCGGAGCCGGCGCGCGCCGGCCGCCCGTGTCCCCTGTGCGGTCACGCCATGACCGAGCACGAGGTGGACCGATCGGGTCCGAAGCCGCTGCTGCACTGCCCGTGAGACGCGACGCCGCGGGCATCAGCCGAGTACGGGTCTGCTCTGCGCATCGAGGGGCCACCCGGGATTGACCGCGACCTCCCACGGGTGTCCGTCCGGATCGACGAACACGCCGGAGTAGCCGCCCCACGGCGTCTCCGCTCCGGCCCGCGCGAGCCGCGCACCGGCGGACTCCGCCTGCGCGAGGATCCGATCGACCTGGGCAGCGTCGCCGACGTTGTGCGCGAGGGTGATCCCGCCCCATCCCCCGGCGTCCGCGACACCGGAGTCCGCGGCGAGCGCCGCGCGGTCCCACAGGGCGACGACCATTCCCCCGGCGTCGAAGAACGCCACCTCCCCCGCGACCGATGACGAGTGCGCTCGCCACCCCAGCGCGCCGTAGAAGGCGATGGCGCGTTCGAGGTTCGCGACACCGAGGGTGACGAGCGTGACGCGTTGATCCATGGCGGCTTCTGCGATCAGGCGTGACCGGCGCGCTCCATGGCGCGCAGCTCCTTCTTGAGGTCCTGGACCTCGTCGCGCAGCCGACCGGCGAGCTCGAACTTCAGCTCCCCCGCCGCCGCGAGCATCTGCTGCGTGAGGTCGGCGATCGTCGACTCGAGCTGGTCCGCGCCCTCGGCCGCGATGCCCGTGCGACGCAGCTGCGGTGTCGGCGACTTGCCCTTGCCCGCCTTGTCGTTGCGCGACAGCAGGTTCTTGGTGTCGGTGGCCTCCCGAGCCAGCACCTCGGTGATGTCGGCGATCTTCTTGCGCAAGGGCTGTGGGTCGATGCCGCGCTCCTTGTTGTAGGCGATCTGCTTCTCGCGGCGACGCTCGGTCTCGTCGATGGCGTTGCGCATCGAGTCGGTGATCTTGTCGGCGTACATGTGCACCTCGCCCGAGACGTTTCGGGCGGCGCGGCCGATCGTCTGGATGAGGGAGGTGCCGCTGCGCAGGAACCCCTCCTTGTCGGCATCCAGGATCGCCACAAGCGACACCTCGGGCAGGTCGAGGCCCTCGCGGAGGAGGTTGATGCCGACGAGGACGTCGTACGTGCCCGCGCGGAGCTCCGTCAGCAGCTCGACGCGGCGCAGGGTGTCGACGTCGGAGTGCAGGTAGCGCACCCGCACGCCGTGCTCGCCCAGGAAGTCCGTGAGCTCCTCGGCCATCTTCTTCGTGAGCGTCGTGACGAGCACGCGCTCGTCGCGGTCGACGCGCACCCGGATCTGCTCGAGCAGGTCGTCGATCTGCCCCTTGGACGGCTTGACGACGATCTCGGGGTCGACGAGACCGGTCGGGCGGATGATCTGCTCCACCACCCCGTCGGCGATGCCCATCTCGTACCGGCCGGGGGTCGCGGAGAGGTACACCGTCTGACCGACGCGGTCCTTGAACTCGTCCCACCGGAGCGGCCGGTTGTCCATGGCGCTCGGGAGCCGGAAGCCGTGGTCGACGAGCGTGCGCTTGCGCGACGCGTCACCCTCGTACATCGCTCCGATCTGGGGCACGGTCACGTGCGACTCGTCGATCACCAGGAGGAAGTCGTCGGGGAAGAAGTCCAGCAGGGTGTGCGGCGGGTCGCCGGGCATGCGCCCGTCGATGTGCCGCGAGTAGTTCTCGATGCCGGAGCAGAAGCCCAGCTGCTGGAGCATCTCGAGGTCGAACGTGGTGCGCATGCGCAGACGCTGCGCCTCGAGCAGCTTGTTCTGCGACTCGAACTCCTTCAGACGCTCCTCGAGCTCGTGCTCGATGGTCCCGATCGCCCGCTGCACCGTCTCGGTGCCCGCCACGTAGTGCGATGCGGGGAAGATCGGCACGGACGCCATCTTCTGGATCACGTCGCCCGTCAACGGGTGCAGCGTGTACAGCGCCTCGATCTCGTCGCCGAACATCTCGATACGGATGGCGTACTCCTCGTACACCGGGATGATCTCGATCGTGTCGCCCCGGACACGGAAGTTGCCGCGCGAGAAGTCGACGTCGTTGCGGTTGTACTGCATGGAGATGAACTTGCGGATGAGCTGGTCGCGGTCGTACCGCTCCCCCACCTGCAGCGCCACCATCGCCCGCAGGTACTCCTCGGGAGCACCCAGGCCGTAGATGCAGGACACCGTCGAGACCACCACGACGTCGCGACGCGACAGCAGCGAGTTGGTCGTCGAGTGGCGCAGGCGCTCGACCTCGGCGTTGATGGACGAGTCCTTCTCGATGAAGGTGTCCGTCTGCGGGACGTAGGCCTCCGGCTGGTAGTAGTCGTAGTACGACACGAAGTACTCGACCGCGTTGTTCGGCATGAGCTCGCGGAACTCGTTGGCGAGCTGCGCCGCCAGCGTCTTGTTGTGGGCGAGCACGAGCGTCGGACGCTGCACGGCCTCGACGAGCCAGGCGGTCGTCGCCGATTTGCCCGTTCCCGTCGCGCCGAGGAGGACGACGTCGGTCTCACCGGCGTTGACGCGGGCGGCGAGGTCGGCGATGGCCTGCGGCTGGTCGCCCGACGGCGAGTATTCGCTGATGACCTCGAAGGGGCGGACGGAGCGCGTGGCCTGCATGCTTCCAGCGTAGGCGGGGCCTCCGACATAGGGGTCGGGTTGCGTTCGCCGTGCGCGAGCGCGCGACGGCGGCGGCCCCCACGGGGGCGCGTGGACGCCTCACCCGCACGACGGCGGCGCGCGCGGCGAGGTGATCAGGCAGGGCCGACGCGGGCCCAGAGCTCGTCGACCTGCCGACGGGTGGCATCCATCGTCCCGTCCGTGTCGATGACGACATCGGCGAGGGCCAGGCGCTCCTCGTCGGAGGCCTGCGAGGCGATGCGCGAACGCGCCTCGTCCTCCGTCATCCCGCGTCCCTCGACGAGCCGGCGGGTGCGCACCTCCGCCGGGGCGTGCACGACCACGACCAGGTCCCACGCGTCGCCGCTCCGTGCCTCGGCCAGGAGCGGGACGTCGTAGACGACGACCGCGGCGGGGTCCTCCGCGAACGCCGCGGCGAACCGGCGGGCGGACTCCGCGCGGACGGCCGGGTGCACGAGGGCGTTCAGGGCCGCGAGCCGTTCCGGGTGCCCGAAGACGCGTGCGCCGAGCGCGGGCCGGTCCAGCGACCCGTCGGGCCGCAGCACCTCCGCACCGAACTCCTCGGCGATCGACCGCAGGACGGGCGAGCCCGCCGCCTGCACGTCGCGGACGATCGCGTCCGCGTCGACCACGACGGCGCCGTGCGCGGCGAGCATGGCCGAGATCGTGGACTTTCCGGATGCGATTCCGCCGGTCAGCGCGAGAAGGGGCACGAACCGAGGATGCCACAGGGTTCGCGGGCGCGCCCGGGGAAGTGGTCTACGCTGTACCGGATCGCGCGCGCCGCGTGCGACGGAGAACGGACCCATGACCCAGTCGAACGTCGCGGTCGTCGTCGAGGACGACGTCGACATCCGGGGACTCATCTCGGCGGTGCTCGAGCAGATCGGCCTCGAGGTCCGGACCGCGCCGGACGGCCTGCGGGGCGTCGAGCTCGTCCGCGAGTCCGACCCCGTCCTCACGACGCTCGATGTGAGCATGCCCGGCATCGACGGGTTCGAGGCCACGCGGCGCATCCGCGGGTTCAGCGCGACCCGCATCATGATCATCAGCGCCCGGGCCACCCCGGTCGAGCAGGGGCAGGGCCTCGCGTGCGGCGCGGACGCCTACCTCACCAAGCCGTTCCGTCCGCGCGAGCTGCGCGAGCGGGTCCAGGAGCTCATCGGCGCGACCGCCGGCTGAGCCCGCCGTCGCCTGAGCGCGGGCCCGCGGCTCACCGTCGGGGCACACCGCCCGCGGCTCACCGTCCGGCCGCCCGCGGCTCACCGTCGGGGCACACCGCCCGCGGCTCACCGCCCGGGCACACCGCCCGCGGTCGCCGCGACCGCGGCATCCCGCGCGCGATCCCGCAGCGCCTCGGCGTCGTACCCGACCTCGGCAGTCGTCGCGACCCCCACCCCGACGACCGGCACGATCGACATCCCCAGCGCGGCGAGGTCGTCGACGATGCGGTCGTGCAGGTCGACGGCGATGCGGCCCGCGTCCGCGTCGGCGGACGGGGTGAACGCGACCGTCAGGGTGGTGGCATCCATCTCCCCCAAGGGGGCGGTCGCCGGGATGTGACGGCGCACCGACTCGCGGAAGGCGCGGACGATGGTCTCGGCCTCCTCAGGCCCGAAGGCGCGGGCCACCGCGCCGGCGTCGCACATCTGGGCCACCGCCACGACGAGCGGCTCCCCCGACACCGACGCGCGGGCGGTGAAGGCCCCGAGGGCGAAGCGGAAGGACTCCGGCTGCAGGACCCCGCGCTCGTCGACCACGAGCGTGCGCGTGTCCGCCTGCCCGCGCAGGGCGGACTCGCTCGCCCGCAGGACCGACGTCACGACGACCGTCGCGACGACGAGGATGATCGTGAGGAAGTTCGACGTCGCGGTGTCGAACGCCGCGCGCCACAGCTCGCTCTCGGGCCCGGCCGTCACGAACACGACGGTCCGTCCGAGGAACCACACGGTCTCGATCCAGAGCACGACGGTGAGCCCGGCCGCGCTCCACCGCTGCCCGATCGCGCCCCGCCGCGTCTCGAGCGCCCCCAGGACCGCGAAGACGGCGTTGCCGAGGAACAGCCCGACCCCTCCCGCCCAGTCGCCGCCGTCCGGCCCCTCGGCCAGCGCGGCGACGATCACGGCGGCGACGACGGCCGCCGCGAAGATCGCCGGGGTGCGCAGCGACCGGCCGTTGAAGGCGACGCAGCCGAGCCAGATGAACGCCGTCGCCGCGACGAAGGCGCCGTTGCCGATGGCGACCGCGACGAACGGCTGCGGCAGGAGGACCCACACCAGGTAGCACAACGCCGAGAAGACCCCGGCGAGGAACGTCGCCGACCAGAGGCGGCCCGCTGCGCCGTCACGACGCAGCAGCGTCTCGAGCAGGTACAGGCAGGCGGCGATGAGGATCACCGTCGACGTCATCAGCTGGAGGCTGAACAGATCCAGGGTCATGGGGTCTCTTCTCGCGGGGCGGGGAGGCGCACGACGAACGACGCCCCCTCACCGGGATGACTGCGGACGCTGATGTCGCCGCCGTGGGCGCGGACGATGTCCCGGCTGATCGCCAGGCCGAGCCCGCTGCCGTGGGTGGCCGAGTTGCGCACCGCGTCCGACCGGAAGAACCGCTCGAACAGCCGGGCCTGCTCGGCGGCCGGGATCCCCGCCCCGTCGTCGCGCACCGTCACCGTCACGGCGGAGGCGCCGCGCTCGACCGAGACGAACACGGTCCCTCCCCGCGCGTTGTACTTCACGGCGTTCGAGAGGAGGTTGTCGACGACCTGGCGCAGGCGGTGCGGGTCCACGGGCGCGACGGCGGAGCGGACCCCGGATGCCTCGACGGCGATGGCCTGCTCCGCGGCGCGGGGCGCCACGGCCTCGATCGCGGCGCGGACGATGACCGCCACATCGGTCGGCACGGGCGCGAGCGCGAAGTCGACGCCGTGCGCCGAGGCCGCGGACACCGCGAGGATGTCGGCGACGAGCTCGCGCAGGCGCGCGGCGTTGCGTGCGGCGACCTCGAGCTGGGAGCGCGTCTCGGGCGGGAGGCCGGGGTCGTCGAGCGCGAGCTCCAGGTAGCCCATGATCGACGTCATCGGCGTGCGCAGCTCGTGCGAGACGCTCGCCACGAGATCGTCACGGGCGCGGAGGGCGAGCTGCTCCACGGTCACGTCCCGCGACACGACGACGCTCCCGGGATTCCCGGCGCCGCCGTCGGGCAGCCGTTTCGCGGTGATGCTGAGCGCCCGCCGGTCCGTGCCGGGTGCGCCGAACCACATGAGCTCGCCGTCGAAGGTCATGCCGGCGCGCGCCCGCGCCAGCGGGTTCTCGGACCTGCCGAGCGGGGTCAGACCGTCCGCGGCGTAGACCTCGCCGGCCTCCCCGTCCGGGCACGGTGCGCCGAGCAGCCGGGCGTGCGCCTCGTTCGCGACGGCCGACTCGCCGTGCGCGTCGATCCGGATGACGCCGAAGTCGACGGCATCCAGGACCTGGGTGACGAGGTCCTCCTGCCGGCGGGCGCGCGTGAGGGAGCGACGGAGCTCGGCGGACTGCTTCTGCAGGAGCACGCGCTGCGCCTGCGCGCGCCGCTCGGAGAGGTGCGCGATCGCCGACAGCGCCGCAACGATGAACGGCATCAGCAGGCTCGAGGCCGACAGCACCGCTCCCGGCGTCACGGCGAGCTGCAGCGCGATCACGCCGAAGACGCTCACCGAGACGGTGATCACCCCGACGACGCCGTACACGCTGCCGATCCACATCGCGGGGAAGGCCCACAGCAGGCCGAGCCCGGCGGTCGGGGCGCTCTCGCGCAGCAGGCCGACCGCGACGACGTCGGCGATCGGGATGAGGCCGCTCACCCAGACGGGGAAACGGCTCCACGGCAGGAGGATGGCCGCGGCCGCCCCCGCGAAGACGATGCCGCTGCCGAGGACGAAGGTGGAGGCGTGCTGCACCTGACCGAGGAGCACGGCGGCGACCGTGCCGAGCAGAGCGCCGGCGGCCAGCAGCGTCTGATTGACCAGGATCGTGCGGCGGGTTCCCGCTCGTTCGCTCGGGAGGAGGCCGGGCATGGCTCGACATTAGCGGTCGCACCGGGTCGCTCCGGACGCGTGCGGCGACGGCGCGCCGGGGAGCGCCGCCTCACCCCCGCCGCGTGCGGCGCCGGACGGGTGCGGTACCCCCGCCTCACCCCCGCCGCGCGATCTCCTCGCTCGTCCAGCGCGCGAACCGCTGCCAGGGGTCGTCGACCCCGTCCGCTAGCGCGGCGACGTGCGCCCGCAACGTCTCCGAGGCGCGGAACCACTCCGTGCGGGCGAAGCGGTCCTCGGCGAACTGCGCGTGACGACGACGCTCCACGAGGCGGTCGCCCCGCTCGAACGCGAGGAGCTCGTCGTGCCAGATCGCACCGAGGCGCTGACGCGGGTTGGCCGTCGTGCCGATCTTGATGCGGTCGTCGAAGCGCAGGTAGTAGACGACGTCGACGCGCGGGGGCGGCAGCTCCGCGTCGACGGGGTCGCCCAGGCGCCACTCGCACACCGCGCACAGCCACCCGCTCGGCCACTGGACGCCGAGACGCGACCCGCACAGCACGCACGGGGACGGCAGCACGTCGGTCACCCCCGTCGTCGCGGACCCCCAGTCCGACGCCACCGCGAGGTGCCAGTCGCAGAGCGGCACCGGGGCGAGCGGATCCGCGAGCGCGCGGCATCCCTCCAGGCAGCAGACGGGGCCGGGGATCATGCCCGCAGGCTATCCCCGGCCCCCGACATCGGGCTCCGCGCTCAGTCCTCCGGGACCGGCGGCTCGAGCAGCAGGAACAGGCCCGCGTACGGCCCGAGCTCGAGCGCGAAGCTCTGCAGCTCGTCGACCCGGCCCACCACGTCGCCGGTCGCGGCGTCGACCGCGGTGCTCTGCGGCGCGAGGAACTCCGAGCGCACCGTTCCCTCGATCGTCTCGCCCGAGAAGTTCAGCACCGTGATCTGCAGAAGGGCGTCCTCGATGCGCCGGTCGCCGCCGTCCAGGCGGTGGACCATGACGAGCATGCTCGGGTGGCCCACCTGGGGGATGTCGACCTGGGATGCCACGGCGATCGCGTTCTCTCCGCGGATGCGCAGCACTTCGCGCAGGCCCGACAGGAACGACCGCGGGTCCCGCTGCTGGTCGCCGAGCGAGCCGTACAGCGACCGCGCGCGCGGCATGCCCGACGCCGACCCTGCGGCCTCCGGGGCCACGTCGAGCAGGTCGTGCGCCCCGCGCTCGATCCAGCGGGTGTCGCCCGAGGAGATGAGGTGGCGGACGTCGTCCGCCGGAAGGGTGAGCGATCCCGTCAGGTCCCATCCCGACAGGGCGAAGACGCCCGGCTGCCACGAGTTGTACTTGGCCAGCAGAAGGTGCGCGTCGCGGATCGCGGGCACGTCCTCGTCGGCGATGTCGCCCAGGGTCGCCTTGCCCTGCGTCGCCGCGATCAGCGACGCGGTCGTGCAGGCGATGCCGTTCTGCGTGAACACGAGGTTGTAGTCCGCGTCGACGGTGAGCTTCTGGGTCAGATCGGCCCGCACCGCCTCCGCGATCTCCGCGCCGGTGTGCTCTCCGTGACGGAACGGGTACACCGTGTCGCGGTGCGTCGTGGCCCAGTGCACGAGCTCGTAGGTGAGCTCGTCGTGGTTCTGCATCCCGTGCACGAGCTGCACCGGCTCGACGCCGGTCTCGAGGGCCGTGTTCAGCGCGAGGCGCAGGAACTCGGTGTTCGCCGTCGCGAGCGCGTGGTGGTAGCCCGGTCGCGTGACGAAGTCGTACGACAGGTCCGCGCCGACGGCGCCCGTGTCGCGGATGTCCTCCATCGTCAGGTTCAGCTCCTGGAACGTGAAGCCGCCGACCTTGCGGACCATGCCCGCGATGATGTGGTTCGCCGCGTGCGAGAGCGGGTGCCCCTCCGACCATGCCGGGAGTCCCTCCGCGCTCTTCTCCACCCCGAGGAAGCCGTTCGCGTCGAGGCGGAGCGCGCTCGTCCCGAGGTCGCCGAGGGAGTGCAGGGCGTCCCCGATGACGAGCCGCATGCCCGCGAACGTGGGGTCGAGCCAGTTGATCGAGGGCTGGCCCTCCTTGAAGTAGTGCAGGTAGACCCAGCGGCGCTCCACGCCGTCGACGCCGATGACGGGCGCGGTGGCGCTCCAGTTGGTCTCCTTCACGCCCGGCGTGTAGAAGATGACGCGCTGCAGCTCGCCGATGATGTAGCCGCGGGCGCTGAGCTCGCGCTCGGTGTCGGCGTCGAGGTTGATGGAGTCGCGGCCGGCGGGCACCTCGGGCAGCAGATCCCAGTCCTCCCGCGGGATCTCGACCATGTGGTAGATGCCCGGGTAGTCCTTGAACGCCATCTCGGCGAGGCGGAAGTCCGCACCCTTCCCGGTGTGACCCGGGACGATGTCGTCGATGACGCTGCCGCCGTGCGCGTCGGCCACGTCGGCGACGCGGCGGAAGGCGTGCTCGTCACCGAAGTCCGGGTCGATCTGGGTGCTGATGCGGTCGAAGTGACCGTCGACGCTGGGGGTCTCCTGCCATCCGGTGATGCCCCCGGCGCGCTTGACGGGACCGGTGTGGATGCCGTTGATCCCGACCCACTCGAAGGCCTCCCACAGCGCCTCGTCACCGAGTGCGTCGAGGAAGGACTCCCCCGCTCTGGTGATCAGCGAGATGGGGTAGGCGGTGAACCACACGTCCGTCGACTCGATCGCGCGACGCGCATCGGGACGGGCGTAGGGGTTGCGCCACATCGACGGCTGCCCGGACAGCTGGCGGCTCAGCACGTCGGCGTCCTTCAGCATCGACTGGCGGACCAGCCACTCGATGTAAGAGGGATTGGTGCCGTTCGCGCTGCGCGGGTCGCTGAGGAACCGGCGCAGGGTCCCGCCACGGAACTGGTCGCGCGGTCGGAGGCGACGCGGGCGGGCCGGGTATCGCTGCTCGTCGTAGCTGATCTCGACGACCGGGTCGGCCGGCTCGTCGATCTCCGTGCCGTCGTCTGCGACGGGACGGGCGTCCTCGTCTGCGGTCACGGTCCGCTCGTCGGCATCGTCCACTCCGACCTCCTCTTGTCGTTCTTCGACGCTAGTCGGCCCCGACGAGTTGTCCGCGGGGGATTGACCTCGACGCGCCGGGACGCCAGTGGCATCCCGAGTCCGAAGACCCCGCGGCAGCCGGACGGGGCCGGTTCCGGTTGCCTCGCCCGTCGCCGGCGGAGGAGATGACGGGGCGGGTCAGGCGATGAGCGAGAACGCGTCCGCCGCGGGCAGGGCGTCGGTGTGACCGCCGGTGAACTCCATGCCGCCCAGGAACATCGCCTGCAGCACGAGCGCGAAGACGAACGCGATGGAGAGGAAGAGCACGGCGACACCGGCCAGGGTGATCAGGAGGGGAAGTCGAGAAGCCATGCCCCCATCCTCCCCGACGGGACGACGGATGCCAAAGCCTTGCGCCCCGGCGGGCTGCCGCCCGGGAAAGCCGAAGGCCGGCCCCTCCGAGGAGGGACCGGCCTTCAGGAAAGGGTGGTTCAGCGACCGGAGAGCTTCTCGCGAAGCGCCGCCAGCGACTCGTCGTCGGCGAGGGTGCCCTGGGCGGGCGACTCCGACGAGAAGGAACCGCCGAACGAGCCCGAGTCGGTCGGGTTCGCAGCCTCGGCCTCGAGGGCCTTGGTGACGGCGGCCTTGTGAGCCTCCCAGCGACCCTGGGCCGCGGCGTACTCCTGCTCCCACTGCTCGCGCTGAGCGTCGAAGCCCTCGAGCCAGGCACCCGACTCGGGGTCGAAGCCCTCGGGGTACTTGTACTCGCCGCGCTCGTCGTACTCGGTGACCATGCCGTACAGCGCCGGGTCGAACTCGGTGCCGTTGGGGTCGACCGACTCGTTCGCCTGCTTGAGCGAGAGCGAGATGCGGCGACGCTCGAGGTCGATGTCGATGATCTTGACGAAGACCTCTTCGCCGACCGACACGACCTGCTCGGCGAGCTCGACGTGCTTGCCGGAGAGCTCCGAGATGTGCACGAGACCCTCGATGCCGTCGGCCACGCGGACGAACGCACCGAACGGAACGAGCTTGGTGACCTTGCCCGGAGCGATCTGGCCGATCGCGTGGGTGCGGGCGAAGACCTGCCAGGGGTCCTCCTGCGTCGCCTTGAGCGAGAGCGACACGCGCTCGCGGTCGAGGTCGACCTCGAGGATCTCGACGGTGACCTCCTGGCCCACCTCGACGACCTCGGAGGCGTGCTCGATGTGCTTCCAGGACAGCTCGGAGACGTGCACGAGGCCGTCCACGCCGCCCAGGTCGACGAACGCACCGAAGTTGACGATCGACGAGACCGTGCCCTTGCGGACCTGGCCCTTGTGCAGGTTGTTGAGGAACGTGGTGCGCGACTCGGACTGCGTCTGCTCGAGCAGGGCGCGGCGCGAGAGCACGACGTTGTTGCGGTTCTTGTCGAGCTCGAGGATCTTGGCCTCGATCTCCTGGCCGAGGTACGGCGTCAGGTCGCGGACGCGGCGCAACTCGATGAGCGAGGCCGGGAGGAAGCCGCGGAGGCCGATGTCGACGATGAGGCCACCCTTGACGACCTCGATCACGGAGCCGGTGACGACACCGTCGTTCTCCTTGATCTTCTCCACGTCGCCCCAGGCGCGCTCGTACTGGGCGCGCTTCTTGGACAGGATGAGACGGCCTTCCTTGTCCTCCTTCTGGAGAACGAGGGCCTCGACGTGGTCGCCGACGTTGACGACCTCGTTGGGGTCGACGTCGTGCTTGATCGAGAGCTCGCGCGAGGGGATGACACCCTCGGTCTTGTAGCCGACGTCGAGGAGGACCTCGTCGCGGTCGATCTTCACGACGGTGCCTTCGATGAGGTCGCCGTCGTTGAAGAACTTCAGGGTCTTCTCGACCGCGGCCAGGAAGTCCTCAGCAGAGCCGATGTCGTTGATCGCGACCTGCTTGGTGGCCGGGGCGGTCGTTGCGGTAGTCATGTAGTGGGTTGTCCTAGAGGGTTGTGGTGTCGGGCTCCGGCTCCCGCGGCGCGATCCGGAGATGGACCACGCTGTCGGAGCAGCCTCCCGTCGAGACGACGGACGGATGCCACGGCCGAAGCGAAGCGGATTGTGTCGTGCGATGCCACTCGGGGGGACCCCCGGAAGTGCGGAACGGGCCACACGCGTGACACTCAAGAATACCAGAGTTCCCCGCTGTTCCCGGGGTCCGTCCGACCTCCGAATAACGGATGGATCACGGTTACGTCCAGGAATCGTCCAGGCGGAGCGGGCAGGATATGTGACTTGTGTCCGCGAACAGCGGACTGACGGGCCTTCCCGAGGGCCTCGTCCCTCGACCCGGAACTGGTTCATGCGCTCCACTTCGACGCCCCCGTCCAACCGTCGTACCCGCCGTCTGGCCTCTCGCCGCTCCCGCCGTCGCCCCGTCCTCCTCGCGGGCGGACTGGTGGTCGGCGTGCTCGCCGCGGCCGCCCTGACCGGCACCGCCGCCTCCCCCTCCGTCGCGGCGACCACCCCCTCGCTGCTGACCGGCGCCTCCTTCCAGCTGGCCGCGTACACGACGCCCGTCGCCTCCGCCCCCGAGGTCGCCGAGGCGCGCTCCGCGGTGGCCGCGGCCGTCTCCTCGGCGCAGGCCGCCGACACCGTCGAGGGCGACATCGCCGCCTCCGGCCTGGACATCGGCCAGCCCGTCACCACCGTCGACACGGCTGCGCTGGAGCAGGCCGCCGAGCGCCTCGACGCCGCTGCCCAGCAGCTGCCCGCCACCTTCCTGCCCGAGATCACCGACTCGGTCACCGAGCTCTCGACATCCGTCGACGCCCAGGTCTCGCAGCTGCGCGGCTCGCTCGACGGCGCCCTCGCCAAGAAGGCCGAGGAGGAGGCCGCCGCCGCAGAGAAGGCGCGCCTGGAGGCCGAGGCCGCCGCCGCGGCGAAGGCGAAGGCCGAGGAGGAGGCCGCCCAGGCCGAGGCCCAGGCCGCCACCCGGACGACCACCACCACGACGACGCGCTCCAGCGGGTCCACCGCCGCCCCCTCCGCCCCGCTCCCGGTGACCGGCAGCAGCGGCGACAACAGCCCGGCCGGCGCCCAGGC
Organism: Microbacterium sp. LMI1-1-1.1; assembly: GCF_040815675.1. NCBI lineage: Bacteria > Bacillati > Actinomycetota > Actinomycetes > Micrococcales > Microbacteriaceae > Microbacterium > Microbacterium sp. LMI1-1-1.1. The sequence continues at coordinate 1,089,787 of NZ_JBFPNN010000001.1, forward strand.
CTCCGCCCGCGGCATGCTCGGCAACTACGGCTGGGGCGAGGACCAGATGTCGTGCCTCGTGTCGCTGTGGAACAAGGAGTCCGGCTGGAACTACCAGGCCTACAACTCGGGCAGCGGCGCCTTCGGCATCCCGCAGGCCCTCCCGGGCAGCAAGATGGCCTCCGCCGGTGCCGACTGGCAGACCAACGCGGCGACGCAGGTCGCCTGGGGCCTCGGCTACATCTCGGGCCGCTACGGCAGCCCGTGCAGCGCCTGGTCGCACTCCCAGTCGGTCGGCTGGTACTGACCCGCACCCCGCACGACACGCGCGCCGCTCCGGAGGACACTCCGGGGCGGCGCGCGTCGTCGTCGGCGCAGCTGCGGCAGGGTGGGAGGACGTCCGCCGACCGGTGGGCGCGCTGACGTCCGAGCACGAGGAGCAGGCGTGGACCTCCGATGGCTGGACGCCCCCGCGGCCGATGTCGCCGCCGCCCTCGCCGTCGCGGGCGAACGGCCGCGGCCGCCGTGGCGCCCGACCCGGCGCCAGGTGCTGCTGCACGTCAACAACGCCCTGGTGCTGTGGTTCGCCTCGATCGGGTTCCTGACCATCGGCATCCAGGTCGACGGGGTCCAGGACGGCCGCGTGCTCCCGGCGGACGCGCTCGCGTTCACGGTGGTGTCGCTCGTGCTGGTCGTCTGGCTCGCCGGGACGTTCCTGCTGTGGCGCTGGGCGCGCCGACCGCTCGCGACGCGCGCGCGGCTGCGCCAGGGACGCCGCGATCTCACGGCGCTCGCCAACGGCTTCCGACCGATGCCCAGCGACGGGGCGACGTTCTCGTCGCTCGTCACGGACAACCGCCTCGGGGTGCGCGAGTACCCGCGGTTCGCGTCCCCGGACATCGAGTTCGGCACCGTCCGCGCCCGCTCCCCCCGTGCCCGCGCCTGGCAGTACGCGAGCATCCGTCTGGCCGCGGCACTCCCCCACCTCGTGCTCGACGCACGCGCCAACGACGGCGGACGCGGAGGACTCCCGGCATCCATCGACCGCGGTCAGCGCCTGCGGCTCGAGGGGGACTTCGACCGGTCGTTCCTGACCTACGCACCGGCGGGCTACGGGCCCGACGCGCTCTACGTGCTCACCCCCGACGTCATGGCCGTCCTCGTCGACCACGCCGCGGACTTCGACCTGGAGATCCGCGACGACCGGGCGGTCTTCTTCCGCGCCGCCGACGCCGCGTACACCGCGCCGGAGGACTGGCGGCGCGTCGACGCCCTGCTCCGCCGCGTGGCCCCGCGGCTCGTCGGGCAGTCGGAGCGGTACGTCGACGAGCGGGTCGCGGGCCAAGGGGCGCAGGAGCGCGTCGCGGCGACCGGGACCACCGCCTGGCGTCCCCCGCGGCCGCTCATCGGCCCCGACGGACGTCGCCTGGACGCCCGGACGCCGCAGACCGGGATCGGGCCGGTCGTCGAGCGACTGGCGTGGGTCGGCTTCCGTGCCGGGCTCTACCTCGTGCCACTGCTGTTCGCCTTCGCCGGGTTCATGTCGATCGTCGACGGGCGGTAGCCCGCGGCGGTAGCGCCGGCCCGGTCGGAGGGAGCCGCGCAGGCGGCGCCGCGTCCCGGCCGTCGCGAGCCGGTGACCGGCGCCGGACCGTCTCAGGCGCTGCCGTTGCGCCGCGCGATGAACCCGGCGAGCACGGCGTGCGACAGCGGGACCACCGAGGCGATGGCCAGCAGCGTCCCGAGCACGGCCTGCTCGGCCTGCAACAGGATGCCGCCGATCAGCAGCCCCGTGAACAGCACCGCCGACACCACCCGGCGCACCATGCGCTCGAGGTCGCGGATGCGACGCTCGATGCGCGGGGTCTGGACCGAGACGGACCCGTCCTCGAACCGGTCGACGAGGGAGTCGATGCGCCGCGGCAGTCGCGCGGTCACCGCGGCGACGGCGCCGACCTCGCGGGCGAGCGCCTGGACCGTGTTGCCGCTCTCCTCGCGGATGAGGCGCTGGGCGTACGGCTCGACGGCGTCCCAGATGTTGAAGCGCGGGTCCAGCGCGCTGCACATCCCGCTCGTCAGCGACATGGCGCGCACGATGAGCAGGAAGTTCTCGGGCAGCTGGAACGGCAGCGAGCGCACGACGTCGCCGAACTCGACGGCGAAGGCGCGGAACTCGCGCGGGTCGACCTCCTGCAGCTCCGCGAAGCCCATCCCGCCGAAGCGCGAGAAGAGCTGCGTCATCGCGCGCTCCAGCTGGATCGTGTCCGCCGTCGGCAGCAGCACGCCGATGTCCCGGATGCCGTCGACGAGTCCCTTGCCGTCCCGGGATGCCGCCGCGATCAGCACGCGCCGCAGACCGCGACGGAGCGTCGGGGGCACCTCGCCCATCATCCCGAAGTCGATGAACGTGAACGTCCACGCCGGGGAGGTGGCATCCGGAGCCGCCGGGAGCGGCGTGACGAACACGTTCCCCGGGTGCGGGTCGGCGTGGAAGAACCCGTCCTCGAACAGCTGGTCGAACATGACCGCGGCGAACCGGGCCGCGACCTCGGACGGGTCGATGCCGGCCGCCCGCAGCGCGTCGACGTCGCTGATCTTGATGGCCGTGACGTCCTGCAGGGTGAGCACGCGCCGGGTCGTCCGCTCCCACACCACCTCGGGCACGGCGACGAGCCCGTCGACGGCGAAGTCCGCGGCGAACCGCTCCGAGTTCGCGGCCTCCTGGAGGTAGTCGATCTCCTCGAGGCTCGTGACCGCGAACTCCTCCACGAGCGAGGGCATGTCGACGCGGTCGGACACGAGCGTCACCTTGCTGAGCCAGCGCCCGACCTTGCGCAGCGCGCGCAGGTCGACGTCGACGATGCGGTCGATCCCGGGCCGCTGGATCTTCAGCACGACGTCGCGCATGCCGGTGTCCGCCGCGAGGGCGTCCGTGAGCGTGGCGCGATGGGCTTGACCCAGGGATGCCGCCGCGAGCGGGCGCTCGTCGACCGAGGCGAAGGCCGCGGTCAGCGGCATCCCGAGTTCCTCCTCCGCCCGCGCGCGGATGGCCGCGAAGGGAACGGCGGGGACCTCGTCCTGCAGGCCCTCGAGCTCTTTGGTGATGATGGGCGGCAGCACGTCCAGGCGCGAGGACATGTACTGGCCGACCTTGATCATCAGGCCGCCGAGGTCCAGCGCCAGGACGTGGAAGCGCCGAGCGAGCTTCTGCAGCCGGCGGGTGCGCCCGCGGGCCGACAGGGCACCGAGGCCGAAGCGCGGGAGGAACAGCTCCCACCACCAGGCCTGCACCAGATAACGGGCGGCGAAGCGCGTGATGCGCCGGTAGCGGGCGCGCATGAGGGCGTCGTCGGACATCGTGTCTCCTTGATGCCGACGTGCCGCGCACCCGCTGTCGGAGGGCGGCAACCTCAGCTCTGAGCGAGGATGGAGTAGAGCTTACGGCGCGCCTCTTCGAGGATCTCGACGGCGTGCGCGACCTGCTCCTTGTCTCCCGTGCGCGCGACCTGCGCCGCGGCCTGGGCGAGCTCGACGCCCGCCTTGGGCAGCGCCGTCATGCGACCGCTGTCGCGCGAGCCCGCGGTCTCCCACGGGGCGGCGGAGCGTTCGGTGGTCTCGTCGCCCGCGGCGGCGCGGCCCTCCTCGGTGAGCGAGTAGGTCTTGCGGCCGCCGGACTCCTCGGCCCGCACGAGGCCCTCGTCGGTGAGCAGCTGCAGCGTGGGGTACACCGAGCCCGGGCTGGGCTTCCAGGTGCCGTTGCTGCGCTCCTCGATCTCGCGGATGATCTGGTAGCCGTGCATCGGCTGCTCCAGCAGGAGCGAGAGGACGGCCGAACGCACGTCGCCCTTGTTCATGCGGGGCGTGCCGCCGGTCTTCTGCTCGAACTGCGTGCGCAGCTGCTCCATGGCGTCGAGGATGTTCGACATCGGCCAGCCGGCGCCGTTGTGCCCGCCGCGTCCGCCGAACGCGTCTCCCAGGAATGAACCACTCATGACGACCTCCTTCGCGCGGACCCGACCTGGGTCAGCGATATACAACGATATATCGCTGAGGGTGGGTGCGGGCTGGGAATTCAGGGAGGGATGCCGACAGGCCCGGGTGCTGGCGCGGTGCCGTGACGTGGCGCGCGGGCTGGCGCTGAGCGGTGAGTTGGCGCAGATGTACGCGCGGCGCGGGCTGGCGCGTGCATTCGCGACAAGTCAGCGCGGCGCGGGCTGGCGCGGTGACTTGGCACAGATGTACGCGCGGCGCGGGCTGGTGCGTGCATTCGCGACAAGTCAGCGCCCAGGGGCTGACTCTGTGCCGTGACGCGGCGCAGATGTACGCGCGGCGCGGGCTGGCGCGGTGACTTGGCACAGATGTACACGCCGCGCGGGCTGGCGCGTGCATTCGCGACAAGTCAGCGCCCGGGGGGGGCGGGACTGCGAGCGGGAGCGGGTTCAGTACCAGTTGACGGCCTGCGAGTGAGACCAGGCGCTGCAGGGCGTGCCGTAGGCGCGGTCGATGTAGTCGAGCCCCCACGCGATCTGCGTCGCCGCGTTCGTCTGCCAGTCGGAGCCGGCGGACGCCATCTTGCTGCCGGGGAGGGACTGCGGGATGCCGGTGGCCCCACTCGGGTTGTAGGCCTGGTAGTTCCAGCCCGACTCCTTCTGCCAGAGCGACGACAGGCAGGAGAACTGGTCGCTCCCCCAGCCGTAGCGCTCCGCCGCCATCTGAGCGGCGACGGCGCGGGCGCCGTCGGGCGTGTTGACGCGGGCAAGGGCCGCGGCGGCCTCGGCCTCACGCTGCGCCTCGGCGGCGGCGGCGGCCTCGGCCTGACGCTGCGCCTCCGCCGCGGCCGCGGCGGCGGCCTCTTCGGCGGCCTTCTGCGCGAGCGCCGCGTCCAGGCTGCCCCGCAGTTCCTCGACGCGGTCGGAGACGCGCTCCGTCTCGACCTCGGCGTTCTGCGTGAGCGCCGGCAGCATGAGCACGGGCAGCAGCGTGGAGGTCGAGAGGCGATCCGCCGCGTCCTGCAGGTCGGACGTGTCGACGGTGGTGTCGGCTCCGACCGACAGGGGCAGACCGGCGGCGGCGATGTCCGCCTGGACCGCGGCCGCGTCCGCGAGGGCGGTGTCGACGCCGGACTGGGCATCCGCGGCACCGGACGTGATCGCCCCCAGCGTCGGAGAGGTGATGAGCGGCGCGGTGCCGAGCGTCGAGGTCCCCGCCGGGGCGACCGCGCCGACCGTCGGCGTCGGGGACGGCGACGCGGACGGGGCGGCGAACGCCGAACCGGCGACATCGGACATCGAGACGGGCGCGGCGACCGCGACCCCCGTGGTGGCCATCATGCCGAGCGCCACTCCGGCGCAGGTGGCCGCGGTCGCGAGGGTGCGGCGGGCACGGTGGACGCGGTGGAGCTTCACATCAGAACGCAGCAAAAGGAGCACTTTCGTCGGGGCACGCACCCGTCGGGTCGGGCGCGGAATCGTGCCGTCGGGTCGGCACAAGTCCCCGAGTGTGGTCGGCTCTTCTGGACGTTATCTTTTCGTTACCTGGGAGGACGATGGGAGCGCGCGCACGGAAAGACCCCGGTGGGAGGGGTGCGACGCACCTCTCAGGCCCCTCGCGACGGTGGGGTCCGGTCCACCGCCGACGCGACCACGGTTCGCCCCGGGGCTCCGCGAGCCGAGCGAGGCGACGTCCGCCCTGCCCGGCCCGCGAGGCGCCGACGTCAGGCGCGGTGCGCGCGGTAGTAGGCCAGAAGTGCCGCGGTCGAGGCGTCCTGAGACTGCGCCGCCTCCTCGTCGCCCTCGAGCGCGGGAGCGATCTGCAGCGCCAGCTGCTTGCCGAGCTCCACGCCCCACTGATCGAAGCTGTTGATGCCCCAGATGGTCCCCTGCGTGAAGGTGATGTGCTCGTACAGGGCGATGAGCTGACCGAGCACGGACGGCGTCAGCGACGGCGCGAAGATCGAGGTCGTGGGGCGGTTCCCGGGGAAGGTACGCGCGGCGACGAGCGCCCCGGTGGTGCCCTCGGCCTCAACCTCCTCTGCGGTCTTGCCGAACGCGAGCGCCTTGGTCTGCGCGAGGAAGTTGGCGAGGAACAGGCCGTGCACATCGCGCCCGCCGTCGGCGAGCGGATAGGCCGGGTTCACCATTGCGATGAAGTCCGCCGGGATCAGCCGGGTGCCCTGGTGGATGAGCTGGTAGAACGCGTGCTGGCCGTTCGTGCCGGGCTCGCCCCAGAACACCTCGCCGGTGTCGGTCGTCACCGGGGAGCCGTCCCAGCGCACCGACTTTCCGTTCGACTCCATCGTGAGCTGCTGCAGGTAGGCCGGGAACCGGTGGAGCTGCTGCGCGTAGGGCAGCACCGCATGCGACTGCGCGCCGAGGAAGTTCGTGTACCAGACGTTCAGCAGACCCATGAGGACGGGCACGTTCCGGTCGACCGGCGTGGACGCGACATGTTCGTCGACCGTGTGGAACCCGGCGAGAAGCTCGCGGAAGACGCCGGGACCGAGCGTGATGGCAAGCGACAGGCCGATCGCCGAGTCGACCGAGTAGCGGCCGCCGACCCAGTCCCAGAAGCCGAAGGCGTTCGCCGGGTCGATGCCGAAGTCGGCGACCTTGTCCAGTGCCGTCGACACGGCGACGAAGTGGTGGGCCACCGCGTCCGTGCGGGCGTCGTCGGAGTCCTCCAGCGCGCCGGCCGTGGCCAGCCGCTCCCACAGCCAGTCGCGGGCCAGGCGCGCGTTGGTCAGCGTCTCGAGCGTCGTGAAGGTCTTCGAAGCGACGATGAACAGCGTCGTCTCGGGGTCCAGGTCGGCCGTCTTCTGCGCGAGGTCGGTCGGGTCGATGTTCGAGACGAAGCGCGCGTGGACGCCGGCGTCGGCGTACGGCAGCAGGGCCTCGTAGACCATGACCGGACCGAGGTCGCTGCCCCCGATCCCGATGTTGACGACGTGGGTGACCTTCTTGCCGGTCACGCCGCGCCACTCCCCCGAACGGACGCGGTCCGCGAAGGCGGACAGGCGGTCGAGCACCTCGTGCACGTCGGCGTCGACGTCCTGCCCGTCGACCTCGAGAGTCGGAGCGGCACCGGCCGGACGGCGAAGAGCGGTGTGCAGGACGGCGCGGTCCTCGCTCGTGTTGAGGTGGGCTCCGGCCAGCATCTGCGAGAAGCGCTCGAGGACGCCCGTCTCCTCGGCGAGCGCGACGAGCGCCTCGAGGATCTCGGGAGTGACGAGGTTCTTCGACAGGTCGACGTGCAGGTCGCCGAGGGTGCGGGTGAGGTTCTCGGCGCGGTGCGCGTCGGCGGCGAACCAGCCGCGCAGGTCCGGTTCGAAACCGTCCCGCAGGGCGGTCAGACGGGACCAGGCGGAGGTGGTGGTGGGATCGACGGGTGCAGTCACGGACCCCACCGTAGCGATCCGGGTCGCGTTGCGGGGGGAGGATGACGAACCCGTGGACAACAGCTAGGAAGCGCCCGTCTGGGGAGGAACGGTGCCCCCGCCGGTGACCGCGTCGGGCAGCGGCACCTCCCGGGTGGCATCCCATGGCTCCGTCCAGCCCAGCCGGTCGAAGAGCCCGTCCAGCAGCATCGCCGTGAAGCCCCAGACGAGGTGGCTCCCGCCCGGGTGCGGGACGACGAACGCCGGGCCGCGCCACTCGCGCCCGTCGCGGTGCAGGACGGTCACGCCGCGGTGGGCGGGAGCGAGCAGGTCGGCGACCGGGGCGCGGAACACGGCCGCGGACTCCGCGGCATCCACGACTCCCACGCGCGACGGACGGCGCCACCAGCCGATCACGGGGGTCACCAGGTGTCGCGAATAGGCGAGGGGGACCCGTTCCAGCGTTCCGAGGACGTCCACGCCGGAGGGATCGAGCCCGGTCTCCTCCTCCGCCTCGCGCAGCGCGGCCGCCACGGGGCCGTCGTCGCCCGGGTCGAGACGTCCGCCGGGGAACGCGACCTGGCCGGGGTGCGCGCGCAGCGTCGCCGCACGGGCGAGCAGGAGGACGTCGAGCTCGCGCGGCACCGCGCCCACGCGGGCCTCGTGCGTGCTCGGCATCCCGTCGAGCATGCCGAACAGGATGAGCACCGCCGCCTCCCGGGCTCCCGCGTCGACGGGGAGCGCCTGCAGCGCCGGGAAGCCCTCGCCGTGCGCATTCGCGACGAGGGCGACGAGGTCGTCGCGGGCGGAGGCGAGGGGCATCCCTCGAGAGTACGTCGCGGGCGGGTGGTTGAGTGGGCGGGTGGAGATCGTGAAGTGCGCGGGAGCCCTGCTGTCGGACCTGCTGAGACGCGCGTTGTGACGCGCGTTGTGACGCGCGTTGGGGGTGTGGACGAGAGTGGTCGCGCACGCGGTGACGCGCGTTGGGGGTGCGGAGGAGGAACGGGATGCCGCGGGCTTCGCGTGGGGAACAGATGAGGACCGCAGGCTCGGGTTGAGGGCAAGGATGCCGCGAGTTCGAGGCCGGGTGAATTCGCGGGTGGACGCGGGTGAATCGACCGCACCGCTCCAGGGTCCGTCTCTAAGATTAGAACATGCGTTCGACCTCCGCGATGTACACCGACGAGCAGGCCGCTGCCGTGCGGTCGGCCGTCGAGCGCATCCGCCAGGCTGACGCGGAGCTGGCGGCTGCGGAGATCGCACGTGAACGCGCCCTCGCCGACGCGGGCGAGGTGGCGCGAGAGGTCGCCGCCGCCCAGCGGTCGTCCGTCCGGGTCCACGACATGGTCCTACGGAGCATCGCCGCCGAGATCGGCGCGGCCACCGGTGTCTCCGACCGCACCATCCAGCGGCAGATCGGCCACGCCGTGACGCTCGTCGAAGACTTCCCCGTGAGCACCGCCGCCCGTGAGGCGGGCGCCATCAGCGCCCGGCACCTCCGCGACATCGTCGACGCCGCCGCACCGCTCCCGCCGCAGGCGCGCGGAGAGTTCGACATCCTCGCGGCGGCCGAGGCCACGACCGACACCCCGGCGCGCGTGCGACCGCGCCTGCTGCGCCTGGCTTCCCGGCTGCATCCCCGGACGCCGACCGAGCGCCACCGGACTGCGCGCGAAGACCGCCGCGTGCGGGTGATCCCTCTCTCGGACGGGATGTCCGAGCTCATCGCGGTGCTGCCCACGACTCTCGCTGTCGCAGTGCAGGACCGGCTCGTGCAGATGGGACGCGCGATCGCCGATGTCGAACGCCGTTCCCCCTCCGACCGGCGGACGCCGCCGGGTGGAGGCGATGCGGGAGGCGACGGCGGTGACCACGCCAGCGGAAACGGTCCGGGGCGCGGGACGGTCTCCGGCAGGGCGGTCGCTGACGTACCCGGCGAGGGCGGCGGTGGAAGCTCCCGCGGGGGCGCCGACGGGGGTGCGGACTCACGAACAGCCGACCAGATCCAGGCGGACGTCCTGACCGACCTCCTCCTGACGGGCGCGCCGATGGCGGATCCCGTCGCGGCGGGCGGCGGCAGCACGCTGGGAGCCATCCGCGCGAAGGTTCAGATCACCGTCCCGGCGATGACGATCCTCGATCCGCGCCGAGAGCGGGACGACCCGGCCGAGCTCGTCGGCCACGGCCCGATCGACGGTGAGACGGCTCGTCGGCTCGCGGAGGCGACCCTGGTGCCGTGGGACCGGGTGATCACGCACCCGATCACCGGAGCGGTCCTCTTCGCCGACACCTACGAGCGCACCGCCGCGATCGACCGGCACATCCGCGCCCGGGACAGGCACTGCCGGTGGCCCGGATGCGCGCTGCCCACGGTCCGGTGCGAGATCGACCACACGGTGGACTGGGCCCGGGGAGGTCCGACGGCGAGCACGAACCTCAGCTGCCTGTGCCAGCGCCATCACTCCATGAAGCAGTTCGCCGGGTGGTCCGTGCGGCAGGTCGACGGCGGCGTCCTGGAATGGACGTCTCCGCTCGGGGCGGTCTACGTCGACGAGCCCGCCGCCTATCCCCCGGCGGTGCGTTTCATCGAGTCGGAAACGGAGGGGCAGGGCGAGCCGGACGAGAACCGCCGCCGAGGCGAGTCGGGCGAGAACCGCGCTCCAGGCGGGCCGGGCGAGAATCACGACCGGGGCGGACCGGGCGGGAATCACGACCGAGGCGAGCCGCGGGCACACCGTGACCAGAACAACCTCGGGCGGGGATCCCCGCCGTCCACAGATGCGCCATTCTGAGCTGCCATCGAGTAGCCGCGGCGGGTTGCGGCGCCTGGCGGAAGGGTGGCGGAGGGTTCCAGAGCCTGGCGGAAGGGCGGCGGAGGGTTGCGGCGCCCGGCGAAAGGGTGGCGGCGGGTTGCGGCGCCTGGCGGAAGGGTGGCGGAGGGTTCCAGAGCCTGGCGAAAGGGCGGCGAGCTGGCGGAGACCCTCCGGAAGGGTGGCGGAGGCCGGCAGCGGGGTGGCGGAGGCCGGCAGCGGGGTGGCGGAGGCCGGCAGCGGGGTGGCGGAGGCCGGCAGAGGGGCGGCGGACGCCGGCAGCGGGGTGGCGGACGCCGGCAGAGGGGCGGCGGACGCCGGCAGCGGGGTGGCGGAGGCCGGCAGCGGGGTGGCGGAGCCGTGCCACCCGACCCGGCGATCCGCCGTCGGCAATCGGGCCGATCGCGGGGATCCGCGGCATCCGACGCCGCTCTCCGACGCGCCCGTCAGCCCCGCGGCATCCGACCCCGCCATCCCCGGCCCCGTTCACTCACGCCGTGTCAGGATGAAACGGGAGGTGCGCGATGTCCGAGGAGTTGCACGCGGTCACCATCGTCGTCGACATGCCGGTCACCAAGATCGACGCGCTCGACACCATCGCGTTCGCCGCGGACGGCTCGGTCGACGACGCCCGCACCGCGCGACCACGGGTCTGGCTCGCCCCGAACGCGTGGGCCGAAGTGGAGATCCCCAAGTTCGCCGACCCGCCGCCGCTGGCCATCGACGTCTACTCGGACAAGTCCGGTGCCATCGCATGGGCCGAGGCCCGCCGCCTCTTCGACGCGCTGGAGCGACTGGGCTGGAACGTCGCACCGCCCCGGGCCGGCGTCCGCTGAGCACCCTCTCTCGAGGTCACTCCGCTCGAACCAGGGCCGACAGAAAGCCGCGGCCACCGACAGAGCCGCGGACGACGCCCGAACCGGCGCCGAAGTCAGCGACCGAGCCGCCGCCACAGCTCAGCCCACCGGCGCCGCCGTCAGGAGCTCAGACCCACCAGCTCCGCGCTGCGGTCCCACAGCAGCCGCGCGGGCGCGGGATCGTCCGCGATCTTGTTCGTCCGCGCCGGCTTGTTGTTCGAGTAGAACCCGCCGGGCTCCCAGTCGACCCCGGGCTTGCCCAACGCCAGCCACGTCAGCCGCGCCCCACCGACGTCGGTCGACGTCATGAGCTTCTGCGCCAGCGGTCCCCCGTAGAGGAACTTCATCGGACCGTCCGAGGTCGACCCGAAGCTCGACGCGATGACCCCCGGATGGAACGCCACCGCCGACAGCCCGGCGTCGCCGTACCGGCGGTGCAGCTCCTTCGTGAACAGGACGTTCGCGAGCTTGGCGTTCCCGTAGGCCGTCGTCGAGGAGTACCGGCGCTCCCCCTGCAGGTCATCGCCGTCGAAACGCGCCATCAGCCGCGCCGCGGCACTGGAGGTCTGGATGACGGATGCCGCTGAGCCGATCAGACGCTCCAGGAGGAGGTTGGTCAGCAGGAACGGCGCGAGATGGTTCACCTGGAACGTCAGCTCGTAGCCGTCGCCGGTCACCGTGCGGTCCCCGAAGATGCCGCCGGCGTTGTTCGCCAGCACGTCGATACGCGGATACCGCTCGAGCAGGCCCGCCGCGAGCTCGCGCACCTGGGCCAGGTCGCTGAAGTCCGCGACGAACGAGTCCGCGCCGATCGCATCCGCGACCCGCGCCGTCTTGTCGGGGTTGCGACCGACGACCACGACGTTCTCGCCGATGTCGTGCAGCTGACGCGCCGACGCGGCGCCGATCCCGTCGCTGGCGCCGGTGATGACGATGGTGCGGGGCATGGCTCGACCTCCCATGATCGTCCGGGCGGGGCCCGAAGCTCGGTGGACTGCCCGGGCAGGGCCCGAAGCACGTGAAGGGATACCGTAACGACCGCCCCTCCCCGGCCACGGGGGCTTGCCCGCGGCATCCCGAACCGTGAAGAGACACCGCAACGACCGCGCCTCCCCGCCCACGGGGGCTTGCCCGCGGCATCCCGAACCGCGAAGAGACACCGGAACGACCGCGCCTCCCCGCCCACGGGGGCTTGCCCACGGCATCCCGAACCGTGAGGACACCGCAACGACCGCGCCTCCGTCACAGCCCGGAGAATCCGCGAGGTCCCCGGACCCCCCGACAACGCCATCCCTGCCCGCCCGCCCGCACAACTCACAGCCCGCTCCCAGCCCCCACGGCCGGAAACGGGACCAAAACACGGACGTCCGACGTTCCACCCTGTGTCGCCCGCACCGGGCGTCGACGACGAAGGGATGCACACCGTGAGCACGGAGTACCGGAAGACGTCGCAGGCGCTCAGCCGTCTGACCGACCGCCAGTTCGCCGTCACGCAGGACGACGCCACCGAGCCGCCGTTCCGCAACGAGTACTGGGACAACCACGAGGACGGCATCTACGTCGATGTCGTGTCGGGACAGCCGCTGTTCTCCTCGACCGACAAGTTCGAGAGCGGCTCGGGCTGGCCGAGCTTCACCCGCCCCATCGACGACGCCGCCGTCGTCGAGAAGACCGACCGCTCGCTCTGGATGACGCGCACCGAAGTCCGCTCCTCGGGCGCCGACAGCCACCTGGGCCACGTCTTCGACGACGGCCCCCGCCAGGCCGGCGGACTGAGATACTGCATGAACTCGGCCGCCCTGCGGTTCGTGCCCGTCAGCGAGCTGGAGGCGCAGGGATACGGCGCCTACCTGTCGCTCTTCCCCCAGAGCCAGGCGTCATGAGCTTTCTCACGAACCTTTCCGGCAAGATCGTCCGCAGCCTCTTCGGCAGCACCCCCGGCACAACCCACGGCAGAAGGAGCCACACCATGACCAGCGGACCCACCGACACCGGCGCCGTCACGCGCCGCCCCGGCACCGAGACCGCCGTCCTCGCGGGCGGCTGCTTCTGGGGCGTCGAGGACCTCATCCGCCGCCAGCCCGGCGTGCTCGACACGCGCGTCGGCTACACCGGCGGTCAGAACGACCACGCCACCTACCGCAACCACCCCGGCCACGCCGAGGCGGTCGAGATCGTCTTCGACCCCGCCAAGACGACCTACCGCGACATCCTGGCGTTCTTCTTCCAGATCCACGACCCGTCCACCCTGAACCGTCAGGGCAACGACATCGGCACCAGCTATCGGTCCGCGATCTTCCCGCTCTCCCCCGAGCAGGAGCAGGTCGCCCGTGACACCATCGCCGACGTCGACGCGTCCGGCATCTGGCCCGCCAAGGTCGTCACCACCATCGAGCCGGAGGCCCCCTTCTGGGAGGCCGAGCCCGAGCACCAGGACTACCTCCTGCGCATCCCGAACGGCTACACGTGCCACTTCGTGCGTCCGGGCTGGGTGCTCCCCAAGCGCGAGGAAGCCTCGGCCTGATCACGACGGGACCTGGATGCCACGGCATCCGGGTCCCGCCCTTTCCGCTCATGCACCTCACCCTGGACCCCGCCTCGCCCCTGCCGCCGTTCGCGCAGGTGCGTTCGCGCATCATCGCGATGATCGAGAGCGGCGAACTCGCCCCGGGAACGCGGCTGCCCTCCGTGCGGGCGCTCGCCGCCGACCTCGACCTGGCCGCCAACACCGTCGCGCGCGCGTACAAGGAGCTCGAGGAGGCGGGGTTCGTCGAGACGCGCGGCCGCGCGGGGACGATCGTCTCCGCGGGCTCGGACCCCGTCGCCGTCCGCGCGGCCGAGGCGGCCCGCACGTTCGCGCAGACGATGCGCGCCCTGGGCGTCGCGCCCGACACCGCCCTCGACCTCGCGCGGGGCGCGCTCAGCGACACCTGAGCGACGGCCGCGGGACGGTCGACAGACCCACCGTCGCCCCCGGGCAGACCGCGCGGTGCCGCCGAGGCAACCCCTGCTGTCACCTGATGCGGCTTTTCTAGGCTCGGGGCGTGAGCTCGCACGACACCATCGTCATCGGCGCCGGTCTGGCCGCGCGGCGCCGCCGAGGCAACCCCTGCTGTCACCTGATGCGGCTTTTCTAGGCTCGGGGCGTGAGCTCGCACGACACCATCGTCATCGGCGCCGGTCTGGCCGGCCTCCGTTGCGCAACGCGCCTCGCGGACGCCGGTCGCGACGTCGTCGTCCTCGAGGCCGGAGACGCCGTCGGCGGCCGCGAACGCACCGACCTCGTCGACGGCTTCCGCCTGGACCGCGGCTTCCACGTGCTCAACCCCGCCTACCCCGCCGTGCAGCGCGCCGTGGACATCGACGCCCTCGACCTGCGGCGCTTCCCCGTCGCCGTCGGCGTCCGCCTCGGCGGCTTCACCGACCGGGCTGAGCAGGAACCGTCGTCCGGGAACCCCCGAACCCCCGCCGGCCCCACCGACGCGGCCGAGCAGGGACCGTCGTCCGGGGACCCCCGAACCCCCGCCGGCTCCACCGACGCGGCTGAGCAGGAACCGTCACGGTCCCGGGACCCCCGAACCCCCGCCGGCCCCACCGACGCGGCTGAGCAGGAACCGTCGTCCGGGAACCCCCCGACCCGTGCCACCGTCGCGCACCTCGCCCACCCCCTCCGCCACCCCGGCCGCATCATCGAGACCCTGCGGAGCGGCCTCGTGCGCCCGGGCGATCTCGTTGCGCTCGCCCGCTGGGCGGCCCCCGCGATCCTCGCTCCGCAGGCCGCCACCCGCGGCCCGGACCGTCCCCTCTCCGAAGGATGGGACCGCGCAGGACTCCGCGGCCCCCTCCGCGAGAGCGTCCTCGAGCCGTTCCTCGCGGGGGTCATCGCGGACGACCGGCAGCAGACATCGGACGCGTTCGTGCGCCTCCTCATCCGCAGCTTCGCGCTCGGACGCCCCGGCCTGCCCGCGGACGGCATCGGCGCGCTGCCCGCACAGCTCGCCGCCACGGCCCGACGCGCCGGAGCCGGCATCCGTCTGTCGCACCGGGTCACGGAAGTCCAGCGCACGGGACGCTCCTGGCGCGTCGAGATCGAGGGAGGGGATGCCGTCTCCGCCCGCACCGTCGTGTTCGCCACCGGCCTCGCCGCCCCGATCGCGGGCCTCGACCTCGCACCCCCGCGCACGCGCGGCCTCCAGACGTGGTGGTTCGCCACGGACGAGGCCCCCTCCGACGACGCCGCACTGCGCGTCGACGGACGACTCCTCCCGGCCGGGGGGACGGGGCGACGCCCCGGACCCGTCGTCAACACGTCCGTGCTCACCCGCACGGTCCCCTCCTACGCCCCGGCCGGACAGCATCTCGTCCACGCGACGTGCCTCCTCCCCGGGACGGACGGCCCCGCGACCGAGGCCGACGTCCGCCGCCAGCTCGCCGACCTGTGGGACGCCGACGTCGCCGCCTGGCGTCTCCTGCGTCGCGACGACATCCCCGACGCGCTCCCCGCGCAGGACCCGCCGCTGCGCGCGCGCCGGCCGGTCCGCCTCGGCGACGGACGCTACGTCGCCGGGGACCATCGCGACACGGCATCCATCCAGGGCGCACTCGTCTCCGGCGAGCGCACCGCGCGTGCCGTGCTCGCAGACCAGGTGCGGTGAACCCCCGTCCGTCCCCGTCCGGCACACTGGACCGATGCCCGGTCTGCACCACCTCGACGTCTGGATCTCCCACCCCGACCAGCTCTCGACGTGGGCGTGGCTCTTCGAGCGACTGGGGTGGACGATGGATGCCACCTGGCCCGGCGGCGCGACCTGGGCCCCTGCCCCGGCGGGAACCCCCTACATCACGGTCACGACCACCCCCACCGTCGTCGACGCGGCGCACGACCGCCGCCGTCCCGGGGTGAACCACCTCGCGTTCGACGGCGGACCACGCTCGTCCGTCGACGCCGTCATGGTCGGCGCGCCGGCACACGGCTGGACGCCGTTGTACGCCGACCGCTACCCGCACGCGGGCGGGCCGCAGCACTACGCCGGCTGGCTGGAGAACGCGAACGGGTTCAAGATCGAGATCGTCGCCGAGGACTGAGCCGGGGTCCGCGGTGGGCGTCGATCCTCCGTCACGCGCCGGGTCGACCGACCATCACACCCGCGCAGCCAGCTCCCGCAGCTTCTCTCCGGTCACGCGCCGGGTCGCCAGACCATCACACCCGCGCAGCCAGCTCCCGCAGCTTCTCTCCGGTCACCCGCCGGGTCGTCCAGCCATCACACCCGCGCAGCCAGCTCCCGCAGCTTCTCTCCGGTCACGCGCCGCGTCGTCCAGTCATCCATCGCCTCCGCGCCGAGCGCGCGGTAGAAGCCGATGGCCGGCTCGTTCCAGTCCAGGACCGTCCACTCCAGACGCGGATACCCCTGCGCGACGCACTCCCCGGCGAGCGCGGACAGGAGCGCGACGCCGTAGCCGCGCGACCGGTCCTCCGCCGACACGAAGAGGTCCTCGAGCCAGATCCCGTGTCGCCCCGTCCACGTCGAGTAGGTCAGGAACCACACGGCGATGCCCCGGATGCCACCCTCCCGCTCGACCACGAACGCGAACGCCCGCGGGTCGGCGCCGAACAGCGTCTCCGCGATCATCTCGGCGGTGTTCTCCACGGCATCCGGTTCCCGCTCGTAGTCCGCGAGAGCCTGGATGCACGCGAGGATGCCCTCCTCGTCGCCACGGCGAGCGCGGCGCACCACGGCGCCGTCGGCCAGCGTCGACAGGACCGAGAGGTCAGCATTCAGACTGTCGGCACCGGCGGAAGCCTCACCGTCCACAGCCTCCGCACCGGCGGGGACGTGACCGTCCTGAGCGGCGGCAGCGGTAAGCGCGTCGTCGCGGGCGGGCGAGGCGGCGGGGATCGGGTCCGTCATACGCCCAGGCTAGCCGCGGCGCGGCCCGCACATGGGGCTCCGGACCGGCGAACAACGGTCCTCAGCGCGCGACGGCGGGCGCGAGAGCCGGGGTCAGCGCCTCGCGGCCGTCGAACACGAAACAGTCGCCGTCCCAGTGCGCGTCGCCCTGCTCAGCGAACCAGCCGAGGACGCCGCCGTCGAGCTGGTAGGCGTCCACGCCCTCCGCCCGCAGCTGCAACGCCGCCTTCTCGCAGCGGATGCCGCCCGTGCAGAAGCTCACGACCGTCTTCCCGACAAGGGCGTCGCGGTGCGCGCTCACCGCCGCGGGGAACTGCGTGAACCGCTCGATCCCCCAGTCCAGGGCACCCGAGAACGTGCCGTACGCGACCTCGAAGGCGTTGCGGGTGTCCACGAGCACGACCTCGCGTCCCTCGTCGTCCGACCCGGTGTCCAGCCACCGGCGCAACGTCTCGGGCGACACCGCGGGAGCGCGGCCGTCCTGGGGGCGCACCTCCGGACGGTCCATGCGGATGATCTCGCGTTTCACCTTCACGAGCAGACGGGCGAACGGCACGTCGTCCGACCAGCTCTCCTTCGTCTGCAGCGCCGCGAACCGATCGTCCGCGCGCAACGCGTCCACGAAGCCCCGCACCGACGCCGGGGCGCCCGCGAGGAACAGATTGACGCCTTCGGGGGCGAGGAGGATCGTGCCGCGCAGGCCGGCGCCCTCCGCGCGCTCCCGCAGCGGGTCCCGGAGCGCGACCGGGTCCGCGATAGCTGTGAAGAGGTAGGCCGCGACGTTCAGGACTCCCCCCGGCGCCTCCATCCGCGGGGACGCGTCGGCCGGGACAGCGGAGCTCGAGGAGGCGGGCGTCGGAGCGGGAAGGGGCTGGGGGGACACGGCATCCAGGGTATGCAATCCGCCCGCGCGCCCGGACCGGCGCGTGTCCGGTCGCGCACTCTTCCCGTCGCATTTCCGCGGACGCACCGTCAAGGCGCCTCGGCACCCGATCCTCCATCGCCTAGCGTGACAGGACCGCTCACCTGGAGGACCCCGTGCTCGAAGGCCCCACCGTCTCGGTCGTCATCCCCGTCCGTGACGACGCCGAGCACCTCCGCCGGTGCCTCGACGCCCTGACCGCGCAGACCCGTCGCGCCGACGAGATCGTCGTCGTCGACAACGGGTCCCGTGACGGCAGCGCGGACGTGGCCCGTGCCGCCGGGGCGCGCGTCGTCCCCTGCGCGGAGCCCGGCATCCCCGCCGCCGCCGCGACCGGCTACGACGCCGCCCGCAGCGACCTCATCCTCCGGCTCGACGCCGACAGCATCCCCGAGCCCACCTGGATCGCGAGCACGGTCACCGCCTTCGGGGAGGAGGACGTGGATGCCGTCACCGCCGGCGCCGTCTTCCACGACGGGCCCGCGTGGGGGCGTGTGCTGCTCGCCGTGGCGTTCCTCACCGTCTACACCGCCTTCGCCGCTCCGGCCCTCGGTCACGCCCCGCTCTGGGGGTCGAACCTCGCGTTCCGTCGCTCCGCGTGGCTCGACGTGCGCGACCAGGTCCACCGCGACCCGGAGCTGCACGACGACCTTGACCTGGCGTACCACCTCGGCGAGCGCCACCGCATCCGTGTCGGCTCGTCGCGGCTCATGCGCGTGTCGTGGCGGACCGTCCGCCCCGGCCGGTTCGCCAAGAGTTTCTCGCGCGGCATGGGCACCGTCTTCGCCCACTGGCCGGAGGACATCCCACCCGCCCGGTGGGCGCGTCTCGCGCGTGCCCGCCTCACGCGGACGGACCGTCCGGTCCCGCACGCCGCGATCCGGGGGTCCCGCTGATGCGCACCGATCATCCCGCTTTTCAACCGACCCCGCGGCTTGCGCCGGTCCCCACCCTCGCCCGGGAGTGCCGCTGATGTCCGCCGTCCATCCCGCTGTCCCACCGGCCCCGCGACTCGCGACGGTCTCCGCCCTTGCCCGGGAGTGTCGCTGATGTCCGCCGTCCGTCCCGCTGTCCCACCGGCCCCGCGACTCGCGACGGTCTCCGCCCTTGCCCGGGAGTGCCGCTGATGTCCGCCGTTCTTTTTCCCAACGTGACCGCGCCCGACATGCTCGTCATGTCCTTCAACATCCGCCGGCGGTTCGACCGGCTCACCTGGCCCGCCGCCGACCGGTGGGGGCTGCGCAAGCAGCGGCTGCGGACCTTCCTCGGGGCGAACCACCCGCACATCGTGGGCTCGCAGGAGGCGATGCCCGACCAGGCCCGCTGGGTGCAGGACGCCCTCGGCTCCGAGTTCGGACGCATCGGGCTCGGCCGGGGCAAGGACCTCGACGGCGAGGGCACGCCCATCTTCTACGACCGGGACCGCCTCGAGGTCGAGGACTGGACGCAGGTCGCCCTCTCCGACAGCCCGGAGGTGCCCGGCTCCACCGGGTGGGGCAACACGATCCCCCGTATCGCCGTCATCGCCCATTTCCGCGACCGCGACACGGACGCGCGCTTCACCGTCGTCAACAGCCACTTCGACGCGTTCTCGCGGCGCGCCCGCCGACGATCCGCGCAATGGCTGCACGACCTCGCCGCCGTGGAGACGCGTCCCCTGCTGTTCACGGCGGACATCAACGCGCACGTCCGCTCCCCCGAGCTGGCCGAGATGTTCGCCGACGGGCACCTCGTCGACACCTGGTCGTACACCCCGGTCCGGCGCACCGCGGAATGGGGCACGTTCAACAACTACCGCCGTCCGCGCCGCGGCACGCGACGCATCGACGCGGTCCTGGCCTCCCCCGACGTGGGCGTCCGCGCCGTCGGGATCGACCCCCGTCCCACCGGGACCAACTGGCCGTCCGACCATCTGCCGGTGCAGGCGGTCGTGCGCATCCCGACGGGCTCGGCATCATGACCGGGAGACTCTTCCCCGGATGGGGCCGACGACGATGATCCGCGCGCTCTACGCCAACCTGAAGCGTCCGCCGCGCAGCGTCGCGGACGGGATCGCGGGCACCGCCCACCGACCGACCAGGCACGCCCGATGATCCGCGCGCTCTACGCCAATCTGAAGCGTCCGCCGCGCAGCGTCACCGCCTGGCTGGCCGACATCGTGCGGGCGGCGGCGATCATCACCGTGATCGTCTCAGCGTTCACCCTGCCGGGCACCGACACGGCCGTCCTCTCCATGGCGCTGCCCGCGGTCATGCTCTCGCGCATGATCGGCCTGCGCTCCGGCCTGGACCTCATCACCTGCGTGACCGTGTTCGTCGCGGCCGGAAGCAACGTCCTGGAGCTGTACCGCGCATGGACGGGCTGGGACCTCATCGTCCACCTGGCGTGCACCGGCGTGCTCGCCGCGGTCGCCCTCATCCTCCTGCAGGACTCCGGGGTCGTCCCCGCCACCGGGCGGCGGCGCACGCCCATCGTGCTCGCGACGCTCTCCGGCCTCGCCCTCAGCGCGGTGTGGGAGATGGTGGAGTGGTTCGGCTACCGCTTCATCACCGACGCGATCTTCGTCACCTACGACGACACCATCGGCGACATGATGGCCGGTGGTCTCGGTGCCCTGATCGTCGGGGTCGTGGCATCCCGGGTCCGTCTCACGCGCGAGGACCGCGCCCCGCTCTGAGGGAATCGGCGGCGCATGCGCTGTGCCGCGGGTGGAGCAGGCCCGGCCGCGCGGGGATCAGGCCACGCCACGCGCGGGTGGGGCGGCGTGCGCCGCCTCATCCGCGTCCAGACGCGCCGAGAGCTCGTCCAGCGACACCCCGAGCGCACCGGCCACCGCGGCGACGGTCGCGAACGACGGCGTCACCAGTCGGCCGGTCTCGATCTTGCGCAGCGTCTCCGGGGACACCGCGGCGGCCGCCGCCACCTCGGCGAGCGAGCGCGGACCGCGGGCGTCCCGGAGGAGGGCCCCGAGCCGACGTCCGCGCGCGACGACCTCGGGGGTGTGCGGCAGGCGAACCATCATGACCCCATCGTACCGGTATTGTTTGACCGGTATTCTTCGACCGGTAGAGCTCTTCGCCCTACCGCCACCGCCCCGCCCACCGAGGACGAGCCCATGATCGAGATCCTGAACGCCACCCAGCTCGCCGCGGCGCGGGAGACGGGCGCCATCGTGGGCGACACGTTGGCCGAGCTCCGCGAACGGGCCACGGTCGGCGTCAACCTCCTCGAGATCGACGCCTGGGCGCGGAAGCTCATTCTGGCCGCGGGTGCGGAGTCCTGCTACGTCGACTACGCCCCCTCGTTCGGGAACGGCCCGTTCGGGCACTACATCTGCACCGCGGTCAACGACGCCGTTCTCCACGGCCTCCCCCACGACTACATGCTGCGATCGGGCGACCTCCTCACCCTCGATCTCGCGGTCATCAAGAACGGCATCGCCGCCGACGCGGCCGTCAGCTTCCTCGTGGGGCCGGCGCGCCCCGCGGGCAGCGTCGAGCTCATCCGCGCGACCGAGGACGCCCTCGCCGCCGCGATCGACGTGGCCCGGCCGGGCAACCGCATCGGCGACATCTCGCACGCCATCGGGAGCGTGCTCACCGCCGCCGGGTACGCGGTCAACACCGAGTTCGGCGGGCACGGGATCGGCTCGACCATGCACGGCGACCCGCACGTGCCCAACATCGGCCGCCCGGGGCGCGGGTTCCGGCTGCGTCCCGGACTGCTCCTGGCCCTGGAGCCCTGGGTGATGGCCGACACCGACGCGCTCGTCACCGACCCCGACGGATGGACGTTGCGCAGCGCGACCGGCGGCCGCACCGCGCACAGCGAGCACACCGTCGCGATCACCGACGGCGCCGCCGAGATCCTCACGCTGCCGCGCTGACGGAACGCTCTTCAACGCGCCCGGCGGACAACACGAGGCCGGGAAGGCCGTGCCGACCCTCCCGGCCCTTTGCCGTCAGATCCGGCCGGCGACGTCCGTGCCGACGAGGTCCCCGTCGGGATTGGGCTCGCTCAGCTGCTCACCCGGCGCCGAGGAGTCCTCCAGCGGGGGCAGCGCCTGCTCCACGCGCGCGCCGATCTCGGCATCCACGTTCTTCCAATACTGCACCGCACGGTCGCGGACGTCCCTGCGGGTCACCCCGCCGACGTGCCCGGAGATCGTCTCGACGAGACGGTCGCGCTCCTCGGCGGACATGACGTCGCGCACGAGCGCGCCGGCCTGGCCCCAGTCGTCGTCCTCCGGGTGCAGCGTCGCCGCGGAACGCACCAGCTCGCCGTCGCTCTGCCAGCCGCCGTCGCCCGCGCGACGCGGGTCCGCCGCCGGGCCGCCCACCGAGTTCGGGGCGTACACGGGCACCTCGGGCGGGTTGTACTCGTAGCGCATCGCGCCCTCCTTGGAGTACGAGTGCACCTCCGTGTGCGGCCGGTTGACGGGCAGCTGCTGGTAGTTCGTGCCCACGCGGTAGCGATGCGCGTCGGCGTAGCTGAAGATGCGCGCCTGCAGCATCTTGTCGGGGCTGCCGTCGATGCCGGGGACGAAGTTCGACGGCTCGAACGCCGCCTGCTCGATCTCCGCGAAGTAGTTGCCCGGGTTGCGGTTCAGCTCCATCGTGCCGACCTCGATCTCGGGGTAGTCGCTGTGCGGCCACACCTTCGTCAGGTCGAACGGGTTGAACCGGTACGTCTTGGCATCCTCGTACGGCATGATCTGCACCTTGAGCGTCCACGTGGGGAACTCGCCGCGCTCGATCGCCGCGTACAGGTCGCGGATGTGGAAGTCCGCGTCCTGACCGGCGATCTGGTCGGCCTCGTCCTGCGTGAGCGTCTTGTGCCCGAGGTCGGTGTGGAAGTGGTACTTCACCCAGAACCGCTCGCCCTCGGCGTTGATCCACTGATAGGTGTGCGAGCCGTAGCCGTTCATGTGGCGCCAGGATGCCGGGATGCCGCGGTCCCCCATCAGCCACGTCACCTGGTGCGCGCTCTCCGGAGACAGCGTCCAGAAGTCCCACTGCATCGTGTTGTCCCGCAGGTGGCTGCCGGGCAGACGCTTCTGCGAGCGGATGAAGTCGGGGAACTTGATGCCGTCCTTCACGAAGAAGACGGGCGTGTTGTTGCCGACGAGGTCGTAGTTGCCCTCGGTCGTGTAGAACTTCAGCGAGAACCCGCGCGGGTCGCGCCACGTGTCGGGGCTGCCCTGCTCGCCGGCGACCGAGGAGAAGCGGGCGAGCATCTCGGTCTCGACGCCCGGCTGGAACAGCGCCGCGCGCGTGTACGCCGAGACGTCCCCAGTGGTGCGGAACGTGCCGAACGCGCCGCCGCCCTTCGCGTGGACGACGCGCTCCGGGACGCGCTCGCGGTTGAACTGGGCGAGCTTCTCGATGAGGTAGTGGTCGGTGAGGGCGATGGAGCCGTCGGCTCCGACGCTCTGGGAGTGCTCGTCGCTGGCGACGGGCGCTCCGTTGTTGGAGGTGGTGGGGGTGCTCATGAGCTCTCCTCGCGGTCGAAGGTCCGGTGGGGTGACCTTCTCCGACCCTAGGCAGGCCCGGTCGCGCAATCGAGCTGTTGCGCATCCGGTCCCGAGCACGTACCGTCGCCGCCTCCCCTCCCCGCCGTCGAGCCGCCCTGTCAATCCCCCGCGGCGGGTTCCCGGCCCTGGCGAGCATGGCGGGACAGGGTTACCGGATCGAGAAGGACACGACGCCACGGGTGGGCGTCCGGATCGGTCGGGTTCCCGGGTGAAACGGACCGAGAGCACGACCAACCGGGCAAGACCGACCGAGCACGACCGACCGGGCAAGACCGACCGGGCAAGACCGACCGAGCAAGACCGACAATGAGAAAGAGGGACACCATGTCGAAGGATCTGTCGAAGGGCGACCGGGTCAGCTGGGACACCCCGCAGGGACGCACCCAGGGCGAGATCGTGGAGAAGAAGACGAGCGACTTCCAGCACGACGGGCAGAAGTTCACGGCATCCGACGACGACCCGGCCTACATCGTCGAGTCGGAGAAGTCCGGGTCGAAGGCCGCCCACAAGGGATCGGCGCTGAACAAGCTCAAGAGCTGAGCACGCGGAAGCTCGACTCGATGCCCGGGATGGGCTCCGGCCGGCCATCCCGGGCGTCGCGCTGCTCCCCCGGTGTCGTGTCGGATCTCGGTTCTCAGACGCCGTCACCCATCCCGGGCATCGCGCTGCTCCCCCGGTGTCGTGTCGGATCTCGGTTCTCAGACGCCGTCAGCCATCCCGGGCGTCGCGCTGCTCCCCCACCATCGGGCGGGGCGGGAACGGGCCGTCAGCCATCCCGGGCATCGCGTCGCTTGCGCATCTGCGCCAGGGCGAGACCGAGCCGGTGATTACCGGCGAGCACATCCTCGTTGCGTTCGAGGAACTCCCAGTACGCGTCCGTGAACACCGAGTCCTTGGCATCCTGCGCCGACGGCCACCACGAGCCCATCTTCTGCAGATAGGCCCCACCGGACACGTACGGCTTCGTCGCGACGAAGCCGCCGTCGGCGAACTGGCTCATGCCCATCACGTTGGGGATCATGACCCAGTCGTACGCGTCGACGAACAGCGCGAGGAACCACGCGTTCACCTGGCGGGGCGCGTACCCCTGAAGCAGGAACCAGTTGCCGAGCACCATGAGCCGCTCGATGTGGTGCGCATAGCCCCAGCGGTGCACGCGCTCCAGCACCGTGCGCACCGGGACCGGCAGATCCGACGGCATCCGTGTCGCGGTGTACCAGTACTTCTCGATGCGCTTCTCGTTGTGGAGGGCGTTGACGTGCTCCAGCTTCGGGTGGGCCCGGTACATCCCCCTCATGTACTCGCGCCAGCCGACCACCTGACGGAGGAACCCCTCGATGGATGCCAACGGGGCATCGGTCCGCGTAGCGGCGGCGACCACCTCTTCGACCGTCAGCAGCCCGATGTTCAGCATCGGCGAGATGATCGCATGGAAGAGGAACGGCTCGTCGGCTTTCATCGCGTCCTCGTAGCGTCCGAAGTCGGTGAGCCGTTCCGCGACGAACACGTCGAGCCAGTCCCGTGCCTGCTCCGGCGTCACCGGCAGCCAGAACTCCTCCGCGGCGCCCGGATGCTCGGGGAAGCGCTCGTCGACCTCCGCGATGACCTGCGCGGTGATCTCGTCCGGCTCCAGCTGCGGGAGCGCGGGGATGTCCACGCCCTTCTTCGGCAGCGGCTTGCGGTTCTCCGCGTCGAAGTTCCACCGCCGGCCTACGGGCGTGCCGCCGTCCATCAGGATGCCGGTGCGCCGGCGCTGCCAGTGGTAGAAGTCCTCCATGAGCGGGGTCGGATGCTCCGCGAACCAGCCGTCGACCTCCTCCTCCGGTGTGAGGAACAGCCCGTCCGACAGCACGTCGGTGTCCACGTCGTGGTCCGCGCAGATCCGGGCGATGCGCTCGTCCACGGGACGGTTCGGGTCGCTCATCCAGACCAGCTCGGCCACGTGGCGGGTCGCCAGGAGGCGCTCGAGACCGGCCTTGAAGCCGAGGTCGTCGTCCAGCGTGATCCGGCGGACCGTCTTCCCCTCGGCTTCGAGCCGCGCGGCGGTGTGACGCATCGCAGAGACGAGCAGCACGATCTTGTGCCGGTGGTAGGGCAGCTTCGCGAACCGCGGGGCGGACTCGATGAAGAAGAACTCGTCCACGTCGTCGTCGGCGTACGCGGGGTGCTCCGCGAACTGCTGCGTGGCCAGGATGAGCGCGGCCTTGATCTTTCGTGCGCTCATGCGCGTCGCTCCTCTCCGCGACCGGGCGTCGCGCCGGTGTGCGTGTCGTCGACCGTCGTCATGAGCGCCTCCGGGCCGAGATCGGTACTGACAGCCAGGGATCCGCTCTCCGCGCTCATGCCCGCCTCCGGGCCCCCGCCGCCTTGGCTCGGCAGCCGCGGGAGCAGTACTTCACGTCATCCCACTGGTCGCGTCCGTTCCAGCGTTTGCGGTCGGAGAAGGGGCGGCCGCAGAACGCGCACGGCTTCTCGCGGAGCGGTGGTCGAGACATGCCGACATCGTTCCAGCCGGTCCGGACCGCGATCGGGGGCTTGCGCGTGACACGGACCACCCTTCGACGCAAGGGCCGTGCGGCCGCGGCGGGCGCCGTGGTCGGGTGGGTCCATGACCTCGACACCTGACGACACGACCGGCGGACGCGACACCACCAGCGCGAGCGACACCGCGGACCAGCGCGACGAGCTCGAGACCGCAGACGCCCCCATCCCTCGCCCCACCTCGGGCGACGTCCCGGGCGACACCGACGGCTCCGACGACGCTCCCGTGGACAACCCGTCCGGCGGCTGAGCGCCCGGCTGTCGTGGGGCGGCCGTCCAACGGTCTCGCCTCACTACCCCTCCCGCGGCGGGGGCGCCAGACCGTCGAGCGCTTTCAGCGCCTCGTCGGCGCGCGCCCGCCGCGCGGCGACATCGTCCTCCCACCACCGCGGGCCGCGCTCGCCGAGACCGTGCTTGGCGAGGTCGACCCGGCGGCGCGCCGCCGCGACCGCGTCGTCGTCGTCCGCGCGCTTCGCCGTCCGCACGGCCGACCGTGCACGCCCCAGGTGGGAGCGCAGCCGGTCGGCCGCCTCTTCGGACAGCTCGGGGTCCGTACGCCGCCACCGGCGCCCGTCGATCACGAGCCAGTGGTCGTCGTCGGCGGCATCCGTCATCCGCCTACTGCACACCCTGGTGACGGGATCCGCATTCCCCGGTGACGTTCAGCACATCCGTGGTACCGTGGAGTATTCATTCCGGGACCGTCTTCGCCTCCGCCCGCCTCATCGTCGAGATGCCGGGTGCGCAGCACCGAGCCGCGACTGTCAAAGTCCCTTCAACTTCTTGTGCGATCTCGCACCTCCGTCCGACGCGATCCGCGTCCCTCCGAAAGTCTTCGTGTTCTCCCCCTCTCTTCCGCCGGCACCGCCGCGCGACCTCCCTTTCGCTGACGTCGTCAGCGCCCTCGACTGGCGTCAGGCCGACCTCGACGTCTACGTCGCCATGTCCGGTGTCGGCTTCACCGACTACGCCGGGTTCGTCGGCGCCCGCGACGGCCGATTCGAGGCCCACGGCGCGCGCGGCGAGGACCTCGGCCTGCACGACTCGCTCGACGCGGCCCGCTCCGCCGTCGGGCGTCACCGTGCGCTCGCGGCCCTTCCCGTCGCCCCCCACCGCTCGCGTGCGACCCTCCCGGTCGCGCGTCACCCCCGTCCGCTCCGCGCTTGTCGGAACGGCGCCCACGGTCGCACCTGCGGCCCGAGAAGAAAAAGGAAGAACACGATGGCCACTGGCACCGTGAAATGGTTCAACTCCGAGAAGGGCTACGGGTTCATCGCACCCGACGACGGCTCGGCCGACCTGTTCGCGCACTTCAGCGCGATCCAGGGCAATGGCTTCAAGGAGCTGCAGGAGGCGCAGAAGGTCGAATTCGACGCTGAGCAGGGCCCCAAGGGCATGCAGGCGGCGAACATCCGCCCCCTCTGAGCATCAGCTCCCCCGCAGCCGGGGTGCACCGCGTTTCGCGGGCACCCCGGCTGCATCTGTTCTCGGGGGATTCGGGGGCCGTCCGTCCGTGTGCGCCGGACGGGACAGGCTTCCCGCTGGGAGTTCGCCCGACGTCTCCGGGCCGCCGATAGGGCTAGCGCGAGCGTTGGACGTGCACACCGCGCGCCCGCCCCTGGGAGTTCGCCTGACGTATACCGCCGGGCCCATACGACCGCACGTAATGTGGGCCCCAGCCCGGGTAGCCACCTCGGCTCCACACCCCCGGAACCCCCAGGAGCTCTTCATCGCCTCCACTGTCGTCGAGTCGCGACTCGGCCCCGTCCGTCAGACGTACTCCGGCACCACCGAGTTCCCCCCGATCGCCAAGGCCTACACGGAGCTGTCGCAGGTCGTGCGCGAGAGCGGATACCTCGTCCGCACCCCCCTCTTCTACTCCGTGGTCGCCGGCGCGGTCGTCCTCGGCTTCGGCGGGGCCATCACCGGCTTCGTCCTGCTCGGCGACAGCTGGTTCCAGCTGCTGATCGCCGCCGCCCTCGGCATCCTGTTCACCCAGGTCGCCTTCCTCGCCCACGAGGCCAACCACCGGCAGATCCTCGCCTCCGGCCCGGGCAACGACCGGCTGGCCCTCTGGATCGGCAACGGCGTCGTCGGCATGAGCCAGTCGTGGTGGGCGACCAAGCACACGCGTCACCACGCCAACCCGAACCGGGTGGGCAAGGACCCCGACATCGAGATCGACACCATCTCGTTCCTCGACGTGGATGCCGCCAGCGCGCGCGGCCTGCGCCGCTGGATCACGAAGCGACAGGGCTGGCTCTTCTTCCCGCTGCTGACGCTGGAGGGTCTGAACCTCCACTTCCTCGCCATCCGTCACCTGCTCTCCCGCGGCGAGGTCAAGGGCCGCTGGACCGAGCTGGGGCTCCTCGCGCTGCGATTCGCCGTGTTCGTCGCACCGGTCTTCGTCTTCCTGCCGATCGGGATGGCGTTCGCGTTCCTCGGCGTGCAGCTCGCCGTGTTCGGCGTCTACATGGGCGCCTCGTTCGCCCCCAACCACAAGGGCATGGCCGTCATCGCGCCGGGCGCGAAGCTGGACTTCTTCAGCAAGCAGGTGCGCACGTCGCGCAACATCTCCGGCGGCTGGTGGGCGACCTGGCTCATGGGCGGACTGAACTACCAGATCGAGCACCACCTCTTCCCCAACATGCCCCGCCCGCACCTCAGCCGTGCACGGGCCATCGTCCGGGAGCACTGCCGCACCCTCGACGTGCCCTACGTGGAGACCACGCTGTGGCAGTCGTACGGCATCGTCATCGCGTACCTGAACCGCGTCGGCCTCGCCGCGCGCGACCCGTTCGAGTGCCCGCTGACGTCGGCGTCGCGCCGCGTCTGACACCCGCCGACACCGTCGCGCCCGTCGCGTCGCCACTGTCCACTCGGTTCGGCGACGCGGCGGGCGTTTCGCGTGGAGAGCCACCCCGCCGTCTCGCCGTCTCCACCATCACGCGCGCCGGACCTCGTGCAGCCGGACGTCGCGGATCTCCCCGCGGGTCAGCCTCGCCGGCTCCACCATCACGCGCGCTGCACCTCGTGCAGGTGTACGTCGCGGATCTCCCCGCGGGCCAGCCTCGCCGTGATCATCGTGCACACCGGCTGGCGGCGACGGTCCGTCGGGGACCCGGGGTTCAGCAGGCGCAGACCGCCGGGGGTGACGGTGTCCCACGGGATGTGGCTGTGGCCGAACACCAGCAGATCCGTGTGCGGGTAGGCGGCATCCATCCGTCCCTCCCGTCCCGTCGCGGCACCGGTCTCGTGCACGACCGCGACGCGGACGCCCTCGATCTCGGCCCGGGCGACCTCGGGCAGCCGCGCGCGCAGGTCGTCGCCGTCGTTGTTGCCCCAGACGCCGAGGACGGGCGCGAGCGCCGTCAGCTCGTCGAGCACGTCGACCGTGACCCAGTCGCCGGCGTGGACCACGAGATCGACGGTGGATGCCGCGGCCCGCACGGCCGGAGGCAGCTGCCGGGCCCGCCGGGGAACGTGGGTGTCCGCAAGGAGGAGGAGCCGGGTCGCCATCGTTCCACGGTAACCGCGACCCCGCTCTACGAGATGGCGCCCCACGCGCGCCGGACGAGGCGGGACCCGCGACATCCCTCCCCCGTCGGTCCCGGCGCACCGCGCGGCTGACGCGCGCCCGGAGACGCGCGATACGTGGACGATAGGTGCCGCGATCTACCATCGTGCTCATGCGCGTGCTGATCGTCGAGGACGAGCCCTACCTCGCCGAGGCCATCCGCGACGGACTGCGCCTCGACGCCATCGCCGCCGACGTGGCGGGCGACGGCGACACGGCCCTCGAGATGCTCGCAGTGACCCCGTATGACGTCGTGGTGCTCGACCGCGACATCCCGGGCCCGAACGGCGACGAGATCGCCCGCCGGCTCTCGACCCGGGCGGAGGCGCCGCGCGTGCTCATGCTCACCGCCGCCGACCGTCTCGACGACAAGGCGAGCGGGTTCGAGAACGGCGCCGACGACTACCTGACGAAGCCGTTCGCGCTGCGGGAGCTCGTCCTGCGCCTGCGCGCGCTCGCCCGCCGCCCCGCTGCGACCGCCCCGCCGGTCGTCGAGCGGCACGGCCTGCGGCTCGACCCGTTCCGCCGGGAGGTGTATCGGGACGGCCGGTACGTCTCGCTCACCCGGAAGCAGTTCGCCGTGCTGGAGGTGCTGATGGCCGCCGACGGCGGGGTGGTCAGCGCCGAGAACCTCCTCGAGCGCGCCTGGGACGAGAACGCCGACCCCTTCACCAACGCCGTCCGCATCACGATCTCGACCCTGCGCAAGCGTCTCGGCGAGCCGTGGCTGATCCAGACGGTCGCGGGCGTCGGCTACCGCATCGGCCCCGCGGATGGCTGAGCCGGACGCCGGGTCCCACCCCGCCGGGCGTGCGTCCGGGCTGCGCGACGCGCGTCCCGCCGGGCTGAGCGTCCGCGTGAAGCTCACGCTGAGCTACGCCCTGTTCGTCGTCATCGTCGGGGTGGCCGTCTTCGCCCTCGGGTTCCTCCTGCTGCGCTTCGTCCCCGAGGGCAACCTGTACGCCGACAGCGGCGCGTTCGCCCCGCGACGGACGGACCTCGTCGAGGTGTTCGTCCGCTACGCCACGTGGACGCTCCTCGGCCTGGCCGTGGTGGGTCTCGGCGGCGGCTGGATCGTCGCGGGGGTCATGCTGCGCCCGCTGCGGCGCATCACCGACGCCGCCCGCGCCGCCCGTGACGGCGCCTTCGACCATCGCGTCGCCCTGCCCGGCCGCCGCGACGAGCTCACCGACCTCGCCGACACCTTCGACGGGATGCTCGCCCGCGTCACCGAGACCCTGGACGAGCAGCGACGTTTCGCCGCGAACGCCTCTCACGAGCTGCGGACCCCGCACGCCACGATGCGGACCATGCTCGAGGTCGCCCGCTCCGACCCCGCGGGCGCCGACGTCCCGCGGCTGCTGCAGCGGCTGGACGACACCAACGAACGCGCGATCCGCCTGACCGAGGCGCTCCTCGCGCTCGCTCGCGCCTCCCGCGGCGGCGCGATCGAACGGCGCCCGGTGGACGTCGACGCCGTCGTGACGGAGCTCGTCGCCGAGCTCTCGGGGGAGCTCACCGGGGAGTCTGCCGTCGAGACCCCGATCGGGGCGAGCGCCCTCGTCGCGCCGGGCGTACGGATCCTGCGCGACCGGGTGGTGACCGTCGCCGTGACCGCGGGCGACGAGATCCTGATCCGCCAGGCGGTCGGCAACCTCCTGCGCAACGCGCTGCTCTACAACGTCCCCGACG
Organism: Microbacterium sp. LMI1-1-1.1; assembly: GCF_040815675.1. NCBI lineage: Bacteria > Bacillati > Actinomycetota > Actinomycetes > Micrococcales > Microbacteriaceae > Microbacterium > Microbacterium sp. LMI1-1-1.1. Next base: position 1,120,979 of record NZ_JBFPNN010000001.1, read on the forward strand.
GATGGGTGCGCGTGTCCGTGCACGTCGACGGACGGCACGTGATCGTCGACATCCTCAACACCGGACCCCTCCTGGATGCCGCCACGGTGGCGACCCTGCCGGAGCCGTTCGTCCGCGCCGCCGCACGCCAACGCGGGCGGGGCGACGGTACCGGACTGGGGCTGGCCATCGTGGCATCCATCGTCCGTGCCCATGCGGGGAGGCTGGAGCTGTGGCCGCGCGACGGCGGCGGCCTGCACGCGCGGCTTCGACTGCCGCGCACCTGAACGCCTCTCGCGTGGGTGCTGCGCCGGAGCCCTGTCGGTGCGATTGGGTCCTGCGTAGCTGCCGTGTCGGTGCGGTGCGGGTCCCGCGTGGCTCTGCGCCAGTGCGGTGCGGGTCCCGCCTGGCTGCCGTGTCGGTGCGGTGCGGGTCCCGCCTGGCTGCCGTGTCGGTGCGGTGCGGGTCCCCCGTGGCTGCCGTGCCGGTGCGGTGCGGGTCCCGCGTGGCTGCCGTGCCCTCCGGCTCTCAGCCTCGCGAGCGCGACAGCGCCGCCGCGGTCCGGGCCACGAGGCGGACCAGGATCACCGCGGCGGTTCCGAGGATCGCCCCGGCCGTGTTCGCCAGGACGTCGTCCGCGTCGGGCACCCGGCCGGGGATGGCCGCCTGCGCCGTCTCGATCACGATCGACAGCACCGCACCGAACCCCGCGGCGAGCCACGCCCACCGCAACGGGAGCAGGGCGGCGACGGCCATCCCGACGGGAACGAACAACGCGACGTTGAGCGTCGTCTCGGCGCCCGCGACGAAGAGGGCGTCCATGACCTCGACCGGCAGGACGTCCATCGCGTCGAACCCGGCGGCGCGCAGGGGCCGGGCGAGAGAGCGCGGGGCGAGGGTGAGCGCTCCGACGACGGCGAGGACCGCCGCCGCGATCAGAACGCGGGCGGGCGTCGGGAACGCGGCCGCCGGAGACGGGGCAGGCGCCGGGCGGGCCGACGCGGCGGAACGCGGGGAGACGGCGGGACGCGGGGAGACCGCGGGACGCGGGGAGACGGCGGGACGCGGGGAGACCGCGGGGCGCGGGGACACCGCGGGACGCGGGGACACCGCGGGGCGCGGGGGGAGAGAGCTGCGGGGCACGTAGGACCTTTCGCTGGGCGGACGACCATTCCACCGGGGGCGGTGTTGCCGCAGCGTTCGCGGGAACGCATACATCCGCGATATCCGGTCCGGTCCGGTCGGGCAGGGGCAGGAACGGAATGCCCGCTCCCCCGTGCTGCGGGAGAATGGCCTCCATGGCTCTCCGACCCGTCGTCCCCCTCCTCGTCGACGTCGCCCTCGTCGTCGTCTTCGCCGCCATCGGCCGGGCGACCCACGACGGCGACGTGCTGGGCGCCGGCGGCGCGGGTCTGCTCACCACGGCGTGGCCGTTCGTCGTCGCCCTGCTGCTCGGATGGGCGGTCGCGCGGGCCTGGCGGCATCCGCTCGCCGTGCGACGCACGGGCCTGCCCGTCTGGGTCGTCACCGTCGTCGTCGGCATGCTGCTGCGCGCCGTGAGCGGGCAGGGCGTCGCCGTCGCGTTCGTCATTGTCGCGACGCTCACCCTCGGACTGCTCCTGGTGGGCTGGCGGTTCGTCGCCGCACTGGTCGGCCGCCGGAGCCGCGCCGCGCGCTGAGAACCCCCCGCCGCGCCCGCCCGTCGCCGGACCCGCGCGGAGAGTTCTCTGTCGGGACCGTCAGCCGTGCGAGCCCACGGGGACCGCGCTGCCGTCCCACCGGTTCGCGAACGCCGCGTTGACGCCCGCCATCGCGAGCAGGAGCACCGCGGCGAGCGCGGGGAAGACCAGAGCCGTCTCGACCGACACGCTCTCCGCGACCGCGCCGGTCACGGCGGACGACAGCGCCTGGGCCAGCGTGAGCGCGGACGAGAGGATCGTCATGGTCGACGCCGTCCGGCCCCGCGGGGCGCGGGCGCCCGCCAGGCTGAACAGCGTCACGAGCGACGGACCGATGCCGATGCCCATCAGGCACAGCACGACCGTCACGGTCTCGACCGATCCGCCGGCCGAGTACGCCGCCGCGGATGCCGTGAGGATCACGGCGAACGTCAGCAGCCGTGCCCGCAGGGTGAATCGGGCCGGGAGCACCGCGACCGCCAGCGCGAGCACCGCCGAGCCGACGCCCATCACGCCGTAGAGCAGCGCGCCGGCCTCGGGGGCGCCACGCGCCTCCATGAAGGCGGTCAGCGACGTGAGCGTCGACCCGAAGAACAGGCCGACGGCGAACACGGCGGCGACGAGGACCAGCAGCCGCGGGTGGAGCAGCGCGCGGGCCGGAGCCATCGCTGCGCGGTCGGCGCGGGCCGGGACCGCCCGTCCCGTCGGGTGCAGGGCGAACGCGGTGACGAACAGGAAGCTCAGCAGCGCGGCCGCGACGATCGGCGCCCACGGCGCGATCAGGGCCGCCAGCACGCCGACGACGAACGGACCGATGACGAACGCCGTCTCGTCCGCGGCGGACTCGTACGACATGGCGCGTGAGAAAGTGCGTTCCCGGCGCTCCGGCGCGACACGCAGCGCGATGAGCGCCATGATCCGGCTGCGCGACATCGCCGCCGTCTGCGGACCGGTGACGCCGATCGCGACCGCGGTCGCGAGCAGGAGACCGTCGGGCGCGGATGCCGCCACGACCAGCGGGAAGACCGCGAGCAGCACGCCGTTGGCCAGTCCGACGGGCACGAGCACGCGCCGCTGCCCGTACCGGTCGGCGAGGTCGCCCAGCACCGGGCCGGCCAGGACGACGCCCAGCCCGACCGCGGCCGAGGTCAGCCCGCCCAGGGCCACCGACCCGCGGATCGCCACGACGAGCGCGAGGACGCCGACGGTCATCATCGCGAACGGCAATCGCGCGACGAAAGCGATCGGGAAGTACCCCGCACCGGTGTGGTGGATCAGGGAACGGTGCTTCACGGGCGCGGGCGAGGTCATACATCTCCGGGGTGGGGCGGCGGAACGTGCCGCCTTGCCTGTCCGGTAGGTAGATGCACCGCCGCCCCTCGAGGGGCGGCATGCCGGGGTCCGTCGAACGGACCCCATCAGTCTACGAGGCGTCCGGCCGGCCGAGTCCGCGGCGCCCCGTGCCCGGTCCGCGCTCGGCCTCCCCGACGACCCGGGTCAGGCGCCCAGGGCCGCGATGGCGGCGATGACGGATGCCACGGCCAGCGCGAGCGCGAGACCGATGAGCACCGCGTGCACGATGAGGAAGGTCGTGGGCTTGCCGGCGGCATCCCGCGCCCGCGGGTCCTTCGCGACGCGGACGTAGAAGCGCGGCCAGACGAGGACGTTGAAGGCGGCGTTGGCGAAGAGCAGCGCGATGAGAACGGGTTCCACGCCTCGACCCTAACGAGCCGCGCGCGGCGGACCGTGCAGGTGATCCACCGCCGAGCGAACGATCTCGCTCGGCGCCGGCACACGGGCACCCTCACCCAGGCACCGGCACACGGGCACCCTCACCCAGGCACCGGCACACGGGCACCCTCACCCAGGCACCGGCACACGGGCACCCTCACCCAGGCACCATGACACTGCGCCGTCACACCGCGCAGGCGATGCACCGCCGGGCGAACGGCCGTGCGTCGAGGCGCGCCGCGGCGATCGGCTCGCCGCACACCTCGCACACCCCGTAGGACCCGGCGGCCGCTCGCTCCCGCGCGGCGCGGATCTCGTCCCGCTCCGCCAGCGCGACCCGGCGCAGCGCGTCGACCTGCTGCCACTCCCCCGACAGGGTCGAGCCCTCCGGGTCGTGCTCGTCGTCGGCCGTGGCATCCGCCCGGTCCCGCAGCAGTCCGGCCTCGTCGTCGCTCAACCGGGCCAGACGCCGGTCGACGTCGCGCTCGAGCGCGTCGAGCCGGTGCGTCGCCTCGGTGGCATCCATCCCCCGACCATAACCCCGGCCTGCGCACCGGGCGCGGGACGGTGCGCCCCGCGTCCCGGCCTGCGTCCCCGGTGCGTTCCAGCGGCGTCGGCCCCTCCCGGCGCCGGAGCGCGACAGGATATCCCGCATGAGCACGCGAACCGGCGCCTGGCGGCGCGACTGGACCCCGACGGCCGTGGCGTTCGCCCTCCTGGCGATCGCCGGGCTGATCGGGACGTGGACCTTCAACGCCCTCGCCATCGTGCAGATGCGCGACTTCCTCGGCGACCTCGTCACGAGCGGACCGGCGGTGTCGTCCATCACGGTCGACCTGCTCGTCGTTGCGATCGCCGGCTGCATCCTCATCATCGTGGAGGCCCGCCGCATCGGGATGCGGCATGCGTGGGTGTACATCGTGCTGTCGGGGGTGACGGCGTTCGCGTTCACGTTCCCGCTCTTCCTCGCGATGCGCGAGCGTCGGCTGACGGCCCGGGCGCGCGAGACGCGCTGACCCGGACCCGACCCCCGCTCGGGGTCTCACGACCGGCCCGGCAGGGCGCGGGACGCACACGTCCGCGCCCCGCTCTCCTCCGTGAGGCGCGAGCGTCGGCTGACGGCCCGGGCGCGCGAGACGCGCCGACCCGGACCGCCGCGGGTTCGCGCCCCGCTCCCTCACCGGGCCGCGAGACCCGCGCGCAGACCCTCGCGCAGAGGGGTCGTCGGACGGCCGAGCAGACGTGCCAGCGTCCCGTCGGTCTTCGACAGCGCACCCCGGGCGATCGCGTCGTCGATCCCCGCCACGAACGCCGCGGTCCCGGCATCCAGGCCCGCCTCCTGCAGACCCGCGGTCAGCTGCTCGAGCGACACCGGAACGTACGCCACCGGGCGCCCGTGGATCTCGGAGGCCGCCGTGGCGAGGTCGTCGTAGGTCCACGCGACGTCGCCGCCCAGCTCGAGCGTCCCGCCGATCGTGTCGTCCGAGGCGAGGGCGATGGCCGCCGCCTCGGCGTAGTCGGCGCGGCTCGCGCTCGCGACGCGGGCGTCGCCGGTCGCCGCGACGATCTCCCCCGTCTGCGCGGACCGGGCCACCGCGTCGAGGTAGTTCTCGGTGTACCAGTTGTTGCGCAGGACGGTCGCGGTCAGCCCGGACGCCGCGATGGCCTCCTCCGTCGCCTTGTGGTCGGCGCCGAGGGCGTAGTCGATCTCGTCGACCCGCGGGGCGCTGGTGTAGACGAGACGCTCGACGCCGGCCGTGCGAGCCGCGTCGATCACGGTGCGGTGGCCGCTGACGCGGTCGGCATCCGTCCCCGAGATCAGCAGGACGCGCGAGACGCCGTCCAGGGCGGCGGTGACGGTCTCGGGGCGCGCGTAGTCGAGCTCGACCACCCGGATGCCGCGGGCGGCGAGGTCCGCGGCCTTGTCGGGGGTGCGCGCGCCGGCGCTGATGTCGGCGGGCGCGACGCCGCGGGCGAGGAGGCTGTCGACGACGAGACGGCCGAGGTGGCCAGTGGCGGCGGTGACGAGGAGGGTCATGGGGTGTCCTTTCGACGTGGTGCGGTGACCTGCACGGCCGGACGGAGTCGCCGCGTGCGATGATCCGAACGCCCCCTCGTCCCACACATTCCTCCGGGAGGGTACCCACTTTCAGGTAAGCTACTGACACCATGGTGAGTCTTGCGGAACTGCGCGCCGAACATCCCGGGATCTTCGCCGACGGCTGCCCGACGCGAACGGTGCTGGACCACGTGATGGGCAAGTGGGGCGTCCTCGTCCTCGTCGCCCTGTCGGAGGGCACGCTGCGGTGGGGGGAGCTCCGTCGCGCCGTCGACGGGATCAGCGAGAAGATGCTCGCGAGCACCTTGCGGACCCTGGATGCCGACGGCCTCGTCGCCCGTCTCGCCCATCCCGAGGTGCCCCCTCGAGTCGAGTACTCGCTCACCCCCCGCGGTCGGGAGCTGATGCAGCGGGTCCTGCCGCTCATGGAATGGATCGCGGACAACGCGGACGACATGCTCTCGCCCACGGCCGCGTCGACCCCCCGGGCGTGACCGTGCGGGCGGCCTACGCTCGTCTCATGCGAGAGAGCCTCACGTTCCGCTCGCCGCGTCGCGCTCCGCTGCTGCAGGTGACCAAGTCGGCGATCGCCACCATCGCCGCGTGGCTCGTCGCGGGCTGGCTCGTGCAGGGGCCGCCGCCGATCTTCGCCGCGATCGCCGCGCTGCTGGTGGTGCAGCCCAGCATCAACCAGTCCTTCACCCGCGCGATCGAGCGCAGCGTCGGCGTCATCGTCGGCGTCCTCATCGCGTCGCTGCTTGGCATCGCCCTCGGCGACCTGACCTGGGTGATCCTGCTCTCCGCGGGCGTCGCACTCGTCGTCGCCTGGGCGCTGCGCATGTCGCCCGGCACGACGAACCAGGTGGCGATCAGCGCCGTCCTCGTGCTGGCCCTCGGCACGGCGACCCCCAACTACGCCCTGGACCGCGTCCTCGAGACGCTCATCGGCGCCGTCATCGGGGTGATCGTGAACACCGCGCTCGTGCCGCCGGTCCTCGTCCCCGCCGCGCGCGCGAAGCTCGACGTCCTAGGCCGCGAGCTCGCGGGCGCCCTCGAACGCCTGGCCGACGCGCTTGAGCAGCCGCAGACGTCGCAGACCCTGGAGGGACTGCTCCTGGAAGCGCGTCTGCTGCGCCCGGTGCGGGACGCGGCGGCCGACGCGATCAACGACGCCGCCGACTCCCTCTCCCTCAACCCGCGGAGCCGCCGCCATCGTTCGGACCTCGCGACGATGCAACGCCTCCTCGACCGTTTCTCCCCCGTCGTCACGCAGGTCATCGGCATGACCCGGGCCGCCTACGACGGCTACGAGCAGAGCATCGCCGACGAGCCGTCCGTCCGCGCGATCGCCGAGCAGCTGCACCGCGCCGCCCACGACGTGCGCCTGGAGTTCGCGCTGCCGACGGGCGACCGCGACGAGCCCGTCGTCGAGGAGCCCGCGCTGACCCGGCCGCTGCAGATCCAGACGCCCTCCGCGGCGCACTGGGTGCTCGTCGGTTCCCTGCTCATGGACCTGCACCGCATCCACGAGACGCTGCGGGAGCCGCAGGGCTGAGAACCCGACGGCGCCTCCTCCGCCGTATCGTTCTCGCCCGATCCCGCGCCCACCCCCGAGAACGCTGCTTGACTGGGGGGCATGGGTACCGCGATGTTCCCGTTGGGCGCCGTCCTCTTCCCGCACACGCCGCTGGCGCTGCGCATCTTCGAGGAGCGCTACCTCGTGATGCTCGGCCGGCTGCTCGATGAGACCGACCCCGCCTTCGGCGTCGTCCTCATCGAACGGGGCGTCGAGACCGGAGGCGGCGATCAGCGCTTCGCGCTCGGCACGATCGCCCGCCTCAGCCACGTGGTGCCGCAGGCGGGGCAGATCCAGGTCGTCGCGCGCGGCGCGGAACGCTTCGAGATCGTCGAGTGGCTCGACGACGCGCCCTACCCGCGAGCCGACGTCCGCGCGCTCCCCGACCTGGAGTGGAACGAGGCGCTCGCGCCCCTGCTCGACGAGGCCGAGCGGATCGTACGTCGCGTCCTCGGACGCGCCCGCCAGTTCGGCGGCACGCGCTGGGACCCGGACGTCGAGCTCTCGGAGGAGCCGCTGGAACGGGCCTGGCAGGTCGCGGCGATCGCCCCGCTCGGCGAGCTCGACCAGATGGACCTGCTGCGCTCGGCCACCATGGGCGGGCTGCTGCGCGCGACCATCGATCTCACACTCGCGGCCGAGCCGCTGCTGGGCGACCCGGTCCCCGACGGCATCATCCTCACGGACGATCTCGACGATCCCGACGACGAGGACTGACGGCCCTCCCCGGACCCGGGGCACCGTGCCCGCCGGGTCCGGGGTCTCCCTCAGTTCAGGGCGCGGACCGTCGACGGGATGACACCGTCGGCGTAGAGGTCCTTCGCCAGATCCTGCAGCGCCGTCAGGGCGACGCGCTGGGTCTGCGGGCCGTAGGAGATGCGCGCCACACCCAGGGCCTCGTACTCGGCGGCCGTCAGCGCCCCGGGGACGCCGATGACGCTGAGCTTCCGCTCCCCGAGCCCGTCGACGAGCCGGCGCGTGACATCGGCGTCGAGCAGGCCGGGCACGAAGACCGTCGTCGCACCGGCGGCGAGGAAGGCGCGACCTCGCTCGATGGCATCCGCCACCTTCTCGTCCATGGGCCGGTCGCCGCCCTTCAGGACCGCATCGGTCCGCGCGTTGAGGACGAAGGGGACGCCCTCCGCCTCACCGGCGGCGATGACCGCCTCCACTGCGGCGACCGACTCGGCGAACGGCTTCATCCGGTCCTCGACGTTCGCGCCGACGACGCCGACCCCGATGGCGCGCCGGGTCGTCTCACCCGGGTCGCCGTAGCCGGAGTCCAGGTCGGCCGTCACCGGCACGTCGACCGCGGCGACGATGCGCCCCACCATGTCGAGCATCGTGTCGAGCGGGATGTTCTCGCCGTCCTCGTACCCGAAGGTCGCGGCGATCGAGTGGCCCGCCGTGGCGAGCGCGCGGGTCTCGGGAAGAGCGGCCACCGCGCGGGCGGAGACGACGTCCCACACGTTCACGACGCGCAGGATCTCCGGGGCGGTGTGCAGCCGGGCGAAGGCCTCGGCCGTGTCGTTCAGAGCGTTCATGCGTCCACCGTAGAGCCGGAGCCGGCCTCGCTCGCCAGGGCTTCCGCGATGAGCGTCCCCCCCTGTCCGAACCGGATGAACCGGCCGATCGTCGCAGACTGCACCAGGCTACCGGCGGCCACCGCCGCGACATCGGCCCGGCTGACGTCGCCCGATCCCTCCGGCGCCGTCGTGATCCGGCCGGTGGGCGGGTCGAGGGTGAGCGTCCCCGGTCCCAGGATCGTCCAGTCCAGGTCGCTCTGCCGCAGGTGATCGTCCGCGGCGAGCTTCGCGTCGGCGTAGGCGAAGAAGTCGTCGTCGGGCGAGATGCCGTGGTCGGGCGTCGAGCCGATCCACGACACCATCACGAAGCGTCGGACACCCGCTTTCGCCGCCGCGTCGATCGCGCGGATCGCCGCGTCCCGGTCGACCGCGTAGGTGCGCTCGGCACTGCCCCCACCGGCACCCGCCGACCAGACGACCGCATCGGCGCCGGCGAACGCGTCCGCCATGGCATCCAGGTCCGCCGTCTCCACGTCGAGCTCGAGGGGCTGACCGCCGGCCTCTCGCACGTCGGACGCGTGGTCCGGGTTGCGGATGACCGAGGTCGCCTCGTCCCCCCGCTCCGCCAGCAGGCGCGCCAGGTGCAGCGCCACCTTTCCGTGTCCTCCGATGATCACGATGCGTTCCATGTCGTCCGTCCTCCCGGGTTGCGGTGTCGTCATCGACGCTACGCAGGCGGCCCGCGGCGGCCGCCGGGGGTTGACGCGCACCCCGCCCCGGCCGACGGCGCCCCTTCCCCCTCCGCCCCCTCCACGCTGACTTGTCACAAATGCACGCGCCCGCGCCCTCCCCGCGTACATCTGCGCCCACTCACGGCAGGGCTCACTCACCGCCCGCCTACCCCGTCACGCTGACTTGTCGCAAATGCACGCGCCCGCGCCCTTCGCGCGTACATCTGCGCCACCTCACGGCAGGGCTCACTCACCACGCTGACTTGTCACAAATGCACGCGCCCAAGCCCTCCCCGCGTACATCTGCGCCACCTCACGGCAGGGCTCACTCCCCACGCTGACTTGTCACATATGCACGCGCCCAAGCCCTCCCCGCGTACATCTGCGCCCACTCACGGCAGGGCTCACTCCCCACGCTGACTTGCCGCAAATGCACGCGCCCAAGCCCTCCCCGCGTACATCTGCGCCACCTCACGGCCTCACGGGCCGCGCGCGCCCGCCCTCAGCGCTCTTCGACGTCGCCGTCGTTGTACACCCAGCGGCCGCCGCGCCGCACGAAACGGCTCGTCTCCGACAGCGCGCCGCGCTCCCCGCCCTGTCGCCAGCGGGCGGTGAACGACACGGTCGCCGCGTCGACGTCCTCGGCGGAGCGATGGACCTCCAGGCCGGTCCAGGTGGTCGCGGCATCCAGGTCCAGCGTCTCGGGGCGGGACCGGGGATGCCAGGACCGTCGCAGGTGCGGCTCGTCTCCGACCGCGAAGGCGGTGTACCGCGACCGCATCAGCCGTTCCGCGGTCGGCGCGGGCGTCCCGTCCAGGATCGGACCGCAGCAGTCCCCGAATGCTCCCCCGCCGCACGGACAGGGCTCCCCCGCCGACGGACGGCGGAACCGGGCGGACGCGTGGCCGAACGACATCGTCCCAGCCTAGGTCCGAGCTCACCGGGACCATCGTGGGAGACTGTGGCCGTGACCGACCGCCTCATGCTCCTCGACACCGCGTCGCTGTACTTCCGCGCCTTCTACGGGGTGCCCGACAAGGTGCGCGCGGACGACGGCACGTCCGTCAACGCCGTCCGCGGCCTGCTCGACATGATCGCCAAGCTCGTCACCACCTACGAGCCGACCCGGCTCGTCGCGTGCTGGGACGACGACTGGCGGCCCGCCTGGCGGGTCGAGCTGCTCCCCAGCTACAAGACGCATCGCGTCGCCGAGGCCGTCGCGACCGCGCCCGACGTGGAGGTCGTGCCCGACCCGTTGGAGGCGCAGATCCCGCTGATCCGCGAGGCGCTCGGCGTCCTCGGCATCCCCGTCGTCGGCGCGGCCGAGCACGAGGCCGACGATGTCATCGGCACCCTGGCCACCCGCGCGACGGTGCCCGTCGACATCGTCACCGGCGACCGCGACCTCTTCCAGCTCGTCGACGACGAGCGCGACGTCCGCATCGTCTATACCGCCCGCGGCATGAGCAATCTCGAAGTGGTGACCGACGCGACCGTCGTCGCCAAGTACGGCGTGCACGCGGCCCAGTACGCCGACTTCGCGGTGCTGCGCGGCGACCCGTCGGACGGCCTGCCCGGCGTGTCCGGCATCGGGGAGAAGTCCGCCGCGACGCTCCTCACCGCGCACGGCGACCTCGCCGGCATCGCCGCCGCCGTCGAGGACGGCACGGGCGGCACCCCCGCCCAGCGCGCGAAGATCCTCGCCGCCGCCGACTACCTCGCCAAGGCCCCGGCCGTGGTGCGGGTCGTCCGCGACCTCGCCCTCCCGGACCACGACGACGTCCTCCGTCCCCTCGACGAGGATGCGGCCGCCCGCGCCACCGACCTCGCTACACGATGGAACCTCGGCTCGTCGATGACCCGCGCCGTGGCCGCCCTCGCGCGCTGACCCCCGTCACCGGCCCGAACCGTCGCGGCCCTCTCAGCGTTCGCGGGTGAGCCACTCCCGCAGACGCGGCAGGTCCCACGTCGTCACGATGCGCTCGGCGGGGACGCCCGCGGCCTCGGCCCGAGCCGCTCCGTAGTCGAGCAGCGAGAGCTGTCCGGGCGCGTGCGCGTCGGAGTCGATGGAGAAGAGGCATCCCTCCTCCAGCGCGATGGCGAGCAGGTCGTCCGGCGGGTCCTGACGCTCCGGCCGCGAATTGATCTCGACCGCCACCCCCGAGGCCGCGCAGGCGGCGAAGACCGCCCGGGCGTCGAACTCCGACGGCGGACGGGTTCCCCGCGACCCTTCGACCAGGCGTCCGGTGACGTGTCCGAGCACGTCGACGCGGGGGTCCTGGGCGGCGGCCACCAGACGCCTCGTCATCGGCCCGCGCTCCATGCGCAGCTTGGAATGGACGGATGCCACGACCACGTCGAGCGCGTGGAGCAGCTCGTCCTCCTGGTCGAGCCCGCCGTCGTCGAGGATGTCGACCTCGATCCCCGTGAGGAGCGTGAACCCGTCGGACGACAGGCCGCGGACGACCTCCATCTGCGCGCGCAGCCGCTCCGGCGACAGCCCGTTCGCGACCGTCAGGCGCGGCGAGTGGTCGGTCAGCGCGAGGTAGTCGTGACCGAGCCGCCGCGCCGCGTCGACCATCGTCTCGATCGGGGTGAGACCGTCGGACCACTCGCTATGGCTGTGGAGGTCGCCGCGCAGACGCCCGCGGAGCTCGCCCCCCGCGGTGAGACCGGCCTCTTCCCGCAGCGTCGCCAGTCGTTCGGGGACCTCGCCCGCCAGCGCCTGCTGGATGACCGCGAAGGTGGAGGCGCCGATCCCCGGCCGCCGCTGCAGCGCCGGGTCACGCAGCGCGGCGTCGTCGAGCCCCTCGATCGCGGCGGCCGCCGTGCGGAACGCCTTCGACTTGTAGCGCGAGGACCGCTCCCGCTCGAGCAGGTACGCGATCTCGGTGAGCGCGTCGAGCGGGTGCACGGGTCAGCCCGCCAGCGCGCGGGTGGTGTCCACCCAGTCGTCGAGCTTGGCCGCGGCGCGGCCGTCGTCCACCGCCGCCGCGGCATCCGTCATCGCCTCGGCGAGACGTTCGAGGATCGGCCGCTGGACCTCGCCGGCGTCCTGGAACAGGCGGTACGACACGAGGCCGGCGGCGGCGTTCAGCAGCACGATGTCGCGGACCGGTCCCTCCTCGCCGGCGAGCACCCGGCGGACGACCGCCGCGTTGTGGTCGGGCTGGCCGCCCAGCAGGTCGTCGATGTCGGCGAGGGGGATGCCGAGATCGCGGGGGTCCAGGTCGTGCTCGTGCACGTCGCCGCGGCTGATCTCCCACAGCCTGCTGTGACCGGTCGTGGTGAGCTCGTCGAGTCCGTCGTCGCCGCGGAAGACCAGCGCCGTCGCCCCGCGGGTGCGGAACACGCCCGTGATGAGGGGGACGCGGTCGAGGTGCGCGACGCCCACGGCGTTCGCCTCGGCCCGGGCCGGGTTGCACAGCGGGCCGAGGAAGTTGAAGACGGTCGGCACCCCCAGCTCGGCGCGCGTGGGACCCGCGTGCCGGAACCCCGGGTGGAAGGCGGCGGCGAACGCGAAGGTGATGCCCGTGCGCGCCAGGGTCTCCGCGACCTGGTCGGGGTCGAGGGTCAACGCGATCCCGAGGGACGACAGGACGTCCGAGGACCCGGACGACGAGCTGGCCGCCTTGTTGCCGTGCTTCACGACCGGCACGCCGGTGGATGCCGCCACGACGGCTGCCATCGTGGAGACGTTCACGGTGCCGTATCGGTCCCCGCCGGTGCCCACGATGTCGAGGACGTCCGCCTGCACGGGGAGCGGCAGGGCCGCCTCCAGGATGGCGTCGCGGAACCCGACGATCTCCTCGACGGTCTCCCCCTTGGCGCGCAGCGCGACGAGGAAGCCGGCCAGCTGGGAGGGGGTCGCCTCGCCCGCCATCACCTGGCGCATCGCCCAGGTGGACTCCGACACGCTGAGGTCGCGCCCGGCGAGGAGCGAGGTGAGCAGATCGGGCCAGGTGAAGCGTTCCGCCATGCCCACGATCCTTCCACACCGTGTCGTGCGAACATGTGCGCGGATTCGCCGGAGGGGGGCCGACCGGGAACACCGGGCGCACCGGGGATTCCTTGGGGACTCTGAGGTTTCCCTAAGTCTCGACGTTGGAATATCGACAGGTTCGGATGGGAATATCCGTCCCGGGGATCGCGCATAATGGGATGGTGACGACCCCAGCGACGTATTCCCAGGCCGTGCGTGCCGTCAAGCGGCCCGATCCGGTCGCTGTCGGCACCATCGTGTGGCTGGGCAGCGAAGTCATGTTCTTCGCCGGCCTCTTCGCCATCTACTTCACGCTGCGCAGCACCTCCGCGGGGCTGTGGGCGGAGGAGACGCAGCTGCTGAACGTGCCGTTCGCGCTCGTCAACACGATCATCCTCGTGCTCTCCTCGGTCACCTGCCAGATGGGCGTGTTCGCCGCCGAGCGGTACCAGCCGTACCGCACCGGTCGCGGCATCCGCCGGTGGGGCATGGTCGAGTGGTTCTACGTGAGCTTCTTCCTCGGCGCGATCTTCGTGTCGGGCCAGGTCTGGGAGTACGCGACGCTCGTCGCGGAGGGCCTGTCGATCTCCACCAACCCCTACGCGTCCGCGTTCTACCTGACGACCGGCTTCCACGCCCTGCACGTCACCGGTGGACTCATCGCCTTCCTCCTGGTGATCGGCCGCGCCTACGCCGTGAAGAACTTCGGCCGCAAAGAGATGACCACCGCCATCGTCGTGTCCTACTACTGGCACTTCGTCGACGTCGTGTGGATCGCCCTCTTCGCCGTCATCTACTTCCTCAAGTAAGAGAGCTGCACCATGGCACGAGAGAAGAACAAGCGCCGCGCATCCGGACGCCGCAGTCCCCTGGCCGCCGCCGCCCTCATCGGCATCGGCCTGCTGCTGACCGGTGGCATCTACGCCGGCGCGACGGCCGCGATGGCGGCATCCGATGTCCCCGAGTCGCAGTCCACCTCCGCCACCGCGGTCGAGGACGGCGAGAAGCTGTTCCAGGCGAACTGCGCCACCTGCCACGGTCTCGACCTGCAGGGCTCCGACCAGGGCCCGTCGCTCTTCGGCGTCGGTGAGCTGTCGGTGCACTTCCAGGTGTCGACCGGACGCATGCCGCTGCAGGCGCAGGGACCCCAGGCCCCCGTCAAGCCGGTGCAGTTCACCGAGGAGCAGATCAACGCCCTCGCCGCTTACGTCCAGGCGTCGGCCCCCGGCCCCGCCTACCCGTCGGCCGAGCTGCTCGACGGCGAAGGCGACGTCTCGCACGGCGCCGAGCTGTTCCGCATCAACTGCGCGATGTGCCACAACGTCGCCGGCGCCGGCGGCGCGCTCACCGAGGGCAAGTGGGCCCCCGGGCTGCACGAGACGAGCGGTCTCAACATCTACGCCGCGATGGTCACCGGCCCGCAGAACATGCCGGTCTTCAACGACCTGAACCTGACGCCCGAAGACAAGCGCGACGTCATCTCCTACCTGATGTTCCTCCAGAAGTCCGAGTCCCCCGGCGGGTTCTCGCTCGGATCTCTCGGACCGGTTTCTGAGGGTCTTTTCATCTGGATCTTCGGCATCGGGGCACTGATCGCCCTCACCGTGTGGATCACGGCGAAGTCCAACTGATCGTCGTCACCGACGCAACGTAAACGTACGAGGAGCACCATGGCACACGAGGAAGACGCACTCGAGCACGGAAGGGCTTCGTGGAAGCCCTCCGCCGGGCTCGCCGTCGCGGTTCCCGACTCCGTGGAGAACCCGGGCCTGCCGCCGCACCGTCACCGTGCGACGGACCAGGACCCGCAGACGATGAAGCGCGCCGTTCGCACGGTCTACACGCTGTTCTACGTCTCGGTCGCCGCGAGCATCTGGGCGAGCATCGCCTACATGATCTTCCCGATCGAGTCGGGCGCGCTGATCGACATCCGCTACAACAACCTGTTCATCGGACTCGGCATCGCCTTCGCGCTGCTGGCCATCGGCATCGGCGCGATCCACTGGTCGAAGTCGGTCATGTCCGACAAGGAGTACATCGAGGACCGCCACGCCACGCGTGGGCAGGACACGACCCGCGAGGCCGCGGTGAACGTGTTCGTCGAGGCCGACAAGGACTCCGGCTTCGGTCGTCGCGAGATCATCCGCAACTCGCTCTTTGCCGCCCTGGCCGCCTCGGTCATCCCCGGCATCACCCTGTTCCGCGGCCTCGCACCGCAGGACCAGAACCCGGTCGCGCTCCTCAGCCACACCATGTGGGAGGAGGGCATGCGCCTGGCGCACGACCCCTCGGGCCGTGCCATCCGCGCCGCGGACGTCACCCTCGGCTCGGCCTTCCACGTCATCCCCGAGGAGCTCGCGGGCCTCGGCCACGACGAGGGCTACCTCGAGGAGAAGGCCAAGGCGATCGTGCTGCTCATGCGTCTGCAGCCCGAGCAGCTCAACCCCGAGACCAACAACCTCGACTGGTCGTACGACGGCATCGTCGCGTACTCCAAGGTCTGCACGCACGTCGGGTGCCCCGTCGCCCTGTACGAGCAGCAGACCCACCACCTTCTGTGCCCGTGCCACCAGTCGCAGTTCGACGTCGCGAATGGTGCGGCCGTCATCTTCGGCCCGGCCGCCCGTCCCCTGCCGCAGCTCCCCATCACCGTCGACGCCGAGGGCTACCTCGTCGCGAAGGGTGACTTCCAGGAGCCCGTCGGCCCCAGCTTCTGGGAGCGCTCATGAGTACCGGTACTCACCCCACCGAGAACGTCACCACCGAGCCGGCCGTCTACTCCGGTCCCCCGGCTGCCGGTCGTGACGGCAAGCCGCTCGGCGGCCGCTTCGTCGGCGCGGCGGCGAACTACCTCGACGAGCGCACGAGCCTCTCGGGCATCGTCAAGGAGATGGGTCGCAAGATCTTCCCGGACCACTGGTCCTTCATGCTCGGCGAGATCGCGCTCTGGAGCTTCGTCGTCGTGCTCCTCTCGGGTACGTTCCTGACGTTCTTCTTCCAGGCGTCCATGGTCGAGACGCACTACGACGGCGCGTACGAGCCCATGCGCGGCATCGCGATGTCCGCGGCGATGGAGTCGGCGCTGCACATCTCGTTCGACCTCCGCGGCGGCCTGCTGGTCCGTCAGATCCACCACTGGGCGGCGCTGGTCTTCGTGGCCGGCATCGGCGTGCACATGCTCCGCGTGTTCTTCACGGGCGCGTTCCGCAAGCCGCGCGAGCTCAACTGGGTGGTCGGATTCATCCTCTTCATCCTCGCGATGGCCGAGGGCTTCACCGGCTACTCGCTCCCCGACGACTTGCTCTCGGGCAACGGTCTGCGCATCATCGACGGCATGATCAAGGGCCTCCCGCTGATCGGCACCTGGACCTCGTTCCTGCTCTTCGGCGGCGAGTTCCCGGGCACGGCGATCGTCGGACGTCTCTACACGCTGCACATCCTCCTGCTGCCGGCGATCCTCGTCGCGCTGCTGGCCGTGCACCTGATGCTGATGATCATCAACAAGCACACGCAGTTCGCCGGCCCGGCCCGCACGAACAGCAACGTCGTGGGCTACCCGATCCTCCCGGTGTACGCGTCGAAGATGGGTGGCTTCTTCTTCATCACGTTCGGCGTCATCGTCCTCATCGCGGCGCTGTTCACGATCAACCCGATCTGGAACTACGGCCCGTACGACCCGTCCCCGGTGTCCGCGGGTACGCAGCCCGACTGGTACATCGGCTTCGCCGACGGCATGCTCCGTCTCATTCCGCCGCACCTCGAGTTCGTGCTGTTCGACCACACCTTCTCGTGGAACATCATCATCCCGGTCGGCATCCTGGGCCTGTTCATCGTCCTGGTGCTCATCTACCCCTTCATCGAGGCGTGGATCACCGGCGACAAGCGCGAGCACCACATCGCCCAGCGTCCCCGCAACGCGGCGACCCGCACCGCCATCGGCGCGGCCGGCGTCACCTTCTACGCGGTCATGTGGGCGGCGGCCTCGTCGGACATCATGGCGACCCACTTCCACCTCACGATGGAAGGCGTCATCCACACGCTGCAGGCCCTGCTGATCCTCGGCCCGATCCTCGCCTACTTCGTCACCAAGCGCATCTGTCTCGCGCTGCAGAAGAAGGACCGCGAGATCGCCCTGCACGGCTACGAGTCCGGTCGCATCGTCCGCCTCCCCGGCGGCGAGTACATCGAGGTGCACCAGCCGGTGGACGAGTTCGAGCGCTGGAAGCTCGTCGACAACGAGACATACGAGCCGCTCGTCGTGCGTCCCAACGCCAAAGGTCAGATCTCCCCGCTCCAGCACCTGCGTGCGGCCGCCTCGCGGTGGTTCTTCGAGGACCGTCTCACCCCGCTGACGCAGGCGGAGCTGGATGCCGCTATCGCACACCAGCACCACTCGCTCGACCACATCGACCGCGAGGAGGCCGACGAGATCGCCGGTGCGAACGCGCGGGCCGCGGAGGACGGACGTCTGCCGATGTCGCCGACGCACGAGAAGGCCGAGGTCGAGCTGCGTCAGCCGCGCGGTCTGGAAGAGCGCAACCGTCGCGACGACACGGGCGAGTAAGACCCGTCGTCCCTCTCGAAGCCCCCGGCGCCTCATGCGCCGGGGGCTTCGTCGTTCCCGTCCGCCCGCGGCGTTCTCCGGGCCGGCCCGCCGGCGGCGTTTCCCGGGCCGTGCAGGGCCGTGCCGCACGCCCGTCCGCCCGTGTGTGGCGGCTCCGCTCCCCTGCTCCCGCCAGGACGTGGCAGGAACCGGCGCATCGATGACGTTCGGCCGCCTCGGCAGCGCGCTCGGTGGGCCCTACCGTGGGGGTCATGACCGACGCTTTCGCCCACTTCTCCGCACGCCTCGCCTTCGAGACCGACTGTGCGGACGTCTACGCGGACCAGCGTGCCGGCGTCTCGTTCGCGCTCGTCGACGTCCGTGGCGAGGATGCATGGCGGCAGGGCCGTATCAGCGGGGCCGTGCACCTGCCTCACGCGGAGATCGCCGCACGCGCGCCACAGGAGATTGACAGGTCCCTCCCGGTCGTCGTGTACTGCTGGAGCCCCGGATGCAACGGTGCCCATCGCGGCGCCCGGGAGTTCGCCCGCCTCGGCTACGACGTGCGCGAGATGCTCGGCGGCTACGAGTACTGGGTGCGCGAGGGACAGCCGTGGGAGACCGACGACGGCCCTGAACAGCGTGTGTTCGACCCGCTCGTCATGGTCGTGCGGCAGAAGCCGCAGACGGCGTCCGCGACGGCGTGAGCGTTCCGTGACGGCGTGAGCGACTGTGCTGGCGCCCGAGCGTCTGTGCTTGCACCTGAGCGTCCGTGGAGGCGCCTGAGCGTCCGTGGAGGCGCCTGAGCGCCTGTGCTGGCTCCTGAGGATCTGTGGCGGACTCCGCCCGCCTTGACGGCCGGCGCTTCCGTGGAGGTGCCTGACCGTCTGCGACGACTCCTGAGCCTGCCCTGACGGCCAGACCTTCCGTGGAGGCGCCTGAGCGCGCCGTGGAGGCCGGCACGGCCGCCGACAGCGCCGTCAGGCCGTCTGCACGTCCTCGGCGAACCAGCGCGTCGCAGAGCCGAAGAACACCGGCTCCGGTCCTCCACGGTCGTCGTCATCGACGACGTCGCAGACGACGACGGTGACGTTGTCGCGGGTGCCCGCCTCGAGGGCGAGGGCAACGGCCGACGCCGCGGCGGCCTGCGGGTCCGGGGCGTCCGCGACCAGCTGCGCCACATCCGCTTCGGGGACGTAGTCCGTCAGACCGTCGCTGCACAGCAGCCAGCGGTCGCCGACGGTCGGACGCCGCTCGGCGACGGAGACGACGTCACCCTCCGCACCCGCGAGCGATGCAGTGATGATGTTGCGGCGCGGGTGAGCGGCCGCGGCCTCGGGCGGGATGATGCCGTGGTCGACGAGAGCCTGGACGTACGAGTCGTCGCGGGTCTCGCGCGAGAAGGCACCGTCCCGCAGGAGGTAGGCGCGCGAGTCTCCCGTGTGCGCGAGGAGCAGGTCTCCGGATGCCGCCAGGAAGACCCCCGTGAACGTGGTGGCCATGCCCTGCAGGGCGGGATCGCGCTCGACGTGGGCGCGGATGTCCCAGTTGGCCTCGCGGATGCGGACGAGGAGGTCGTCGGCATCCATCTCCGTCCCCCGTGTCGCCACGAGGCGGTGGATCAGCGCCGCGGAGGCCAGGTCTCCCGACGGTCCTCCCCCGACGCCGTCAGCCACCGCCGCACCCCAGGACGCCGCGAAGGCGGCGTCCTGGTTGGTGGGACGGTGGGCGCCGGCGTCGGAGACGGCGGCGACGTTCAGCCGGAGGGGCACGGGATCAGCGCGCGAAGTACCCGCGGTAGTACTCGTACACCCAGCCGACGATGGCGATCGCGAAGACGCCGAAGCCGATCGGGACGAGCCAGCTGCCGACCGCGAGACCCATGGCGGCGATCGCGGCCGAGGCCGCGAGCACGATGGGCCACCAGGACCAGGGGCTGTACTCGCCCATCTCGGGGTCGCCGTCGTCGATGTCCGCGGTGAGGATGTCCTCGGGCAGCTCGCCGCCCTGGGCCTTCTGCACCCGGCCCAGATAGAACGCGATCATTGTGCCCATGAGACCCGTGAAGACGAGGGCGACGGTGCCGACCCACTCCACCGAGCCGTGGCTGATGACGTTCCATACGGCGTACATGACCGCGACGGCGAAGAAGAACGCGGTGAGGATCCACCACAGTCCGACATTGGTGCGCATGGACTTACTTCACCTCTCCAGCAGCGGCGTCGACGACCGGGGCGTCCGGAGCGTCCTTCGCCGGGCCCACACCGACCGGGATGCCGGCCTCGGGGTGGTTCAGGTCGAACGCGGGCCGCTCGCTGCGGATGCGCGGGATGGACGTGAAGTTGTGACGCGGCGGCGGGCACGAGGTGGCCCACTCGAGGGAGGCGCCGTAGCCCCACGGGTCGTCGACGGTCACACGCGGCGCCTTGCGGGCGGTGATCCAGACGTTCAGGAGGAACGGGATCATCGATGCGCCGAGGATCATCGAGCCGATGGTCGAGACCTGGTTCTCCCACTGCCAGCCGTCAGCGGCCGCGTAGTCGGCGTAACGACGGACCATGCCGTCGACGCCCAGCCAGTGCTGGATGAGGAACGTCATGTGGAAGCCGACGAACAGCATCCAGAAGTGGACCATGCCGAGACGCTCGTTGAGCATCTTGCCCGTCCACTTCGGCCACCAGAAGTAGAAGCCCGCGAACATCGCGAAGACGACGGTGCCGAAGACGACGTAGTGGAAGTGGGCGACGACGAAGTACGAGTCCGACAGGTGGAAGTCCAGCGGCGGCGACGCGAGGATGACGCCGGTGAGACCACCGAAGACGAACGACACGAGGAAGCCGAGGGCGAAGACCATCGGGGTCTCGAACGTCACCGATCCGCGCCACATGGTGCCGATCCAGTTGAAGATCTTCACGCCGGTGGGCACCGCGATGAGCATCGTCATCAGGGCGAAGAAGGGCAGGAGCACACCACCGGTGACGTACATGTGGTGCGCCCACACCGCGACCGAGAGCGCCGCGATGGCGATCGTCGCGTACACGAGCGTCTTGTAGCCGAAGATCGGCTTGCGGCTGAAGACCGGGAAGATCTCCGAGACGATGCCGAAGAACGGCAGCGCGATGATGTACACCTCGGGGTGACCGAAGAACCAGAACAGGTGCTGCCAGAGCAGCACGCCGCCGTTCTCCGGGTTGTAGATCTGGGCGCCGAGCACGCGGTCGGCGGCGGCGGCGAAGATCGCGGCGGCCAGGACCGGGAAGGCCAGCAGCACGAGGATGCTCGTGATGAGGGTGTTCCAGGTGAAGATCGGCATGCGCCACATCGTCATGCCCGGGGCGCGCATCGTGAGGATCGTGGTGATGAAGTTCACCGCGCCGAGGATGGTGCCGAAGCCGCTGATGCCCAGACCCAGCATCCAGAGGTTTCCTCCGACGCCGGGCGAGAAGCTCGCGTTGGCGAGCGGCTGATAGGCGAACCAGCCGAAGCCGGCCGCACCCTGCGGGGTGAGGAAGCCGGAGACGGCGATGGTCGACCCGAACAGGAAGAGCCAGAAGGCGAAGGCGTTCAGACGCGGGAAGGCGACGTCGGGAGCGCCGATCTGCAGCGGCAGGAGCGCGTTGGCGAAGCCCGCGAACAGCGGCGTCGCGAACATGAGCAGCATGATCGTGCCGTGCATCGTGAACAGCTGGTTGTACTGCTCTTTCGTCGGGATGATCTGCATGCCCGGCTCGAACAGCTCGGCGCGGATGATGAGCGCCATCACGCCGCCGAGCATGAAGAAGATGACGGACGCGATCAGGTACATGTACCCGATGGTCTTGTGGTCGGTGGAGGTGATCCACTTGACGACCAGGTTGCCCTTCTGCTCGACACGCGTGGTGCTGAGCAGAGCGGCCTGACGCGGCGGGAGGGTCGTCGGTCGCCCGGCGCCCTTCTCCTGCAGAGGAAGCGTCGTCGCCATGATCACTCGTTCCCTTCGGTGGCAACCGTCGTGCTGAGGTTCTGCAGTCGCTGCAGGTCGCTGATGTCGCCCACGTCGCCGGCCGCCCGCAGGGTGTCGAGGTAGTCCTCGTACTCCTGCTCGCTCACGACCTTGACGTTGAACAGCATCGCGGAGTGGTACTCGCCGCACAGTTCGGCGCACTTGCCTTCGTACGTGCCCTCGCGGGTCGGCGTGAAGGACCAGTAGTTCTCGCGCCCGATGTACATGTCCTTCTTGTAGAGGAAGTCGACGATCCAGAAGGAGTGGATGACGTCGCGCGAGCGGAGCTCGATCTGCACCGTCTTGTCGACCGGCAGGTACAGCGTGGGGACGTCGTCGAGGTCGTAGCCGTCGGAGGTCTCCTGCGCCTGGACGCCCATGCTGTACACGGCGTCGGAGTTGTCCTCCTGCTCGCCGTTGTACTGGAAGTCCCAGGCCCACTGCTTGCCGTACGCGGTGATGGACACGTCCGGGTCCTCGTACTGCGTCTCGAGGATCGTCTGGTCGCGCGCGGTGAAGGCGAAGAAGCCGACCACGAGGATCAGCGGCACGACCGTGTAGAAGATCTCGACCGGCATGTTGTAGCGCAGCTGCACCGGGAGGCCGGACTGGCCCTTGCGACGCCGGTAGGCGATGACGGACCACAGCATGAGGCCCCACGTGATGACACCGACCGCGAGGAGGACGATCCACGAGTTGACCCAGAGACCGGCGACCATGTCGGTGTGGTTCGTGGCGGGCGTGCCGTCCTCGACGAAGCCGGGGAGGAAGCCGTGCAGCTGCGACGTGGTGCAGCCGGCCAGAAGCGTGGCCGAGGCGATCCCGACGGGGAGCGCTGCCCAGCGGAGGCGACGTTTGGAGGGCACAATGCACCTTTCCGAGTCAGGGATGTTGCTCTCGACAGTCTAGAGCAACCTCCTAGGGTCCTCAGGCCAATCGTCCAGCACCGAGACATCGAAAACCCCCGGAATCCACGGTGTGATCCGCGGTTCCGGGGGTTGTCGAATCGGCGAGGACGCCGGGCCCGTCGGGCGTCAGTGGAAGCTGTCGCCGCAGGCGCAGGAGCCCTGCGCGTTGGGGTTGTCGATCGTGAAGCCCTGCTCCGAGATCGTGTCCTTGAAGTCGATGCTCGCACCGTCGAGGTACGGCACGCTCATGTCGTCCACGATGACCTCGACGCCGTCGAAGTCGACGACCTTGTCGCCGTCGAGGTAGCGCTCGTCGAAGTAGAGCTGGTAGATGAGTCCGGAGCATCCGCCCGGCTGGACGGCGACGCGCAGACGCAGGTCGTCGCGGCCCTCCTGCGAGAGCAGGCTCTTGACCTTGTCGGCAGCGGCGTCGGACAGGGCGACGCCGTGCTCACGGGTGGCGGGGGCGGACGACAGGGTGGTGTCGGTCATGACGAAGCCCTTCGGATGAATCGGACGCGGACGGTCACGAGTCTACGCCCGCCGCGCCCGGATCGGTCCGAGATCACGCCGACCGCTCGTTCAACCGGGCCAGGAGCAGCGCCTCGGACACGACGGCGTTGCGGAAGGTGTCCAGGTGCAGCGACTCGTTCGGGCTGTGGGCGCGCGAGTGGGGGTCCTCCACACCGGTGACCAGGATCTGCGCGCCGGGGAACTCCGCGACGAGGTCGGCGATGAACGGGATCGACCCGCCCACGCCCACGTCGACGGACTCGACCCCGTAGCCGTCGGCGAACGCGGCGCGGACGTCCTCCACCGCGTAGCCCGAGGTGTCGACGAGGAACGCGTCGCCGCAGTCGACGTCGGCGAACTCGAGGTGCGCGCCGAACGGCGCGTGGGCGCGCAGGTGCGCCTCGATCGCCGCGAAGGCCTCCTCGGCCTTCTGCCCGGGGGCGACGCGCGCGCTGATGACGACGCGGGTCTGCGGGGCCAGGGTGTTGGACGCGGCCTCGACGGAGGTGGCATCCATTCCGGTGATGGTGATCGACGGCTTGTTCCACATCCGGCTGAGGATCGTGCCGCGGCCGATGGGCGAGACCCCGTCGAGGAGTCCCGACTCGGCGCGGAGGGTCTGCTCGTCGTAGGCGGGCGTCTCGGCGTCGCGCTCGTGGAGCCCCTCCACCGCGACCGCGCCGTCGTCGTCCCACAGCGTCGCGAGGAGCTTGACGGTCGCGAGCATCGCGTCGGGGACCGCGCCGCCGAGCATGCCCGAGTGGGACGCGTGGTCCAGGGTGCGCACCGTCAGCGTGAACCGGGCGTTGCCGCGCAGGGAGACCGTGAGCGCGGGGGTGCGCTCGTCCCAGTTGCCCGAGTCGGCCACGACGATCACGTCGGAGCGGAGCACGTCGGCGTGGTCGGAGAGGAACTGGCCGAACGAGCGGGAGCCGTACTCCTCCTCGCCCTCGATGAACATGGCGATGCCGAGGTCGAGGTCGTCGCCGAGCGCCTCGCTCACCGCGCGGACGGCCGCGACGTGCGCCATGACGCCGGCCTTGTCGTCGGCTGCGCCGCGACCGTACAGGCGGCCGTCGCGGACCGTCGGCTCGAACGGCGGCGACTCCCACAGCTCGTCGTCTCCCGGGGGCTGGACGTCGTGGTGGGCGTAGAGCAGGACCGTCGGGCGCCCGTTGCGGGCGGCACGGGATGCCAGGACGGCGGGCTGACCGACCTCGTCGGTGCCGGGGATTGCGGCGCGGGCCACCTCGACCCGGTCGAAGACGCCAGTGCCGCGCACGAGCTCGGCCACCGCCTCGGCGCTGCGGACGACGGCGGACTGGTCGAACGCCGGCCAGGCGATGGAAGGGATGCGGACGAGGGCGCCGAGGTCGGCGAGAGCGGTGGGGATGCCGGCGGATGCGGCCTCACGCACAGCATCCTGCCGGGACAGGTCGAGGGTCATGCGGGTAATCTTAAGTCTCCTGATCAGCGATCCCCGAGGTTTCCCGTGGCCAAGTCATCCGCCCCCGCCCCCAACGACACCCCCGTCGAGCCGACGGACCTCGGTTCGGGCAAGGGCCGCGCGACGCCGTCGCGCGCCGAGCAGGAGGCGGCGCGTCGGCGTCCCCTCGTCGCCGACACCAAGGAGGCGAAGCAGCGTGCGCGAGCCGAGCTCGCCGCACAGCGCGAGAAGGCGCGCGTCGGCATGGCCGCCGGCGAGGAGCGCTACCTCCCCGTCCGCGACAAGGGTCCGCAGCGCCGCTTCGCCCGCGACTTCGTCGACGCCGGGTGGCACCTCGGCGAAGGCGTGATGCCGTTCATGATCCTCGTCATCGTGGCCACGCTCATCCCCGTCGGCTTCTTCCAGTACTGGTCGTTCGTCGCGCTGTGGATCTTCATCCTGTTCGTGGTCGGCGACATGATCATCACCTCCATCCGCGTCAAGCGGGCCGCCAAGGAGAAGTTCGGCGAGACCAAGGTCGAGAAGGGCCTCGGCTGGTACGCGGCGATGCGCACGGTCCAGATGCGCTTCATGCGCCTGCCCAAGGCGCAGGTCAAGCGCGGGCAGTACCCGGTCTGAGTCCCCGGACAGACGGAAGCGGCGCGTCCCCTCGGGGGCGCGCCGCTTCCGTCTCCGCAGGCTCAGTGTCCGCGGGCGAGACCGCGGTTGATCTGCCGCGCCCAGAGCGGCCCGCGGTACAGGAACGCGGTGTAGCCCTGGACGAGCGTCGCCCCGGCGGCGAGACGCGCGCGGACGTCCGCGGCCGTGTCCACTCCCCCGGCCGAGACGACGACGAACTCCGACGGGACCGCGGCGCGCACCAGGCGCAGCACCTCGAGGGCGCGCGCCTTCAGCGGCTCGCCGGACAGCCCGCCGGCACCCATCGCCTCGACCGCGGCCGGGTCGGCCGTCAGCCCTGTGCGTGCGATCGTCGTGTTCGTCGCGATGATCCCGGCGAGTCCGGTATCCACCGCCAGATGAGCGATGTCCTGCACCTCGTCGTCCGCGAGGTCCGGGGCGATCTTCACGAGCAGCGGCGTCGAGCGGGCGGCATCCCGGACCGCGGTCAGCAGCGGACGGAGCGTCTCGACCGCCTGCAGACCCCGCAGGCCGGGGGTGTTCGGCGAGGAGACGTTGACGACGAGGTAGTCGGCCAGCGGTGCGAGCAGACGGGCGCTGCGGACGTAGTCGGTGGTCGCGTCCTCGACGGCGACGGCGCGGCTCTTGCCGATGTTGACCCCGAGGACCGGGCGGCGACGCGAGCGGCGCAGCGCCCGCAGTCGGCGCGCGGCGACGGCGGCACCGTCGTTGTTGAACCCCATGCGGTTGATGACGGCGCGGTCGGCGACGAGGCGGAACAGGCGGGGCTTCGGGTTGCCCGGCTGCGGCAGCGCCGTGATCGTGCCGACCTCGACGTGTCCGAAGCCGAGGGCGTGCAGGCCCTTGCCCATCGTGACGTTCTTGTCGAACCCGGCGGCCACGCCGAACGGCGAGTCGAAGCGCAGGCCCAGGGCGTGAACCTCGGCGCCGGGGGCGGGCGCGGTCAGACGCCGCGCGACGGCGGCGACGGGGGGAAGACCGACGGCACGGATGACGAGAGCGCCGAGGTGGTGCGCGCGCTCCGGATCCATGCGGGCGAGGACCGTGCGGAAGAGGAGGGGATACATCACCGCCAGGGTACTGGACCGTCGCGGGCGAGAACTCCCGGGGCGGGCGTCAGTCCGCGGCCGGGACGGGGCGGGCGGCCGCGCGGGCGGCGTGATCCGCGCGCAGCTGCGCGATCGCCGCGTCGAAGTCGTCCAGCGACTCGAACGCCTGGTACACGCTCGCGAAGCGCAGGTAGGCCACCTCGTCGAGCTCGCGGAGCGGACCGAGGATCGACAGGCCGATCTCGTTGGCCTCGATCTGCGACGACCCCGTCTGCCGGATCGCCTCCTCGACCTGTTGCGCGAGCATCGCCAGGTCCGCGTCCGTGACGGGACGGCCCTGGCAGGCCTTCCGCACCCCCGAGACGACCTTCTCGCGGCTGAACGGCTCGACGACCCCCGACCGCTTGATGACGTTCAGGCTCGCCGTCTCGACGGTCGAGAACCGGCCGCCGCACTTCGGGCACTGCCGACGACGACGGATGCTGAGACCGTCGTCGCTCGTGCGCGAGTCGATGACCCGGGAGTCCGGGTTCCGGCAGAAGGGACAATGCATGGGATCGCCAGACTACGCCGGGAAGCGGGCGGTGACGGCCTCGCCGTGCGCGGGCAGGGCCTCGGCCTCGGCGAGGGTGACGATGGCATCCCGGACCGCCGCCAGCGCGTCGCGGTCGTACTCCACGACCTGCTGCGGGCGCAGGAAGGTCGCCGCGGAGAGACCGGAGCTGTACCGCGCCTGTCCCCCGGTCGGCAGCACGTGGTTGCTGCCGGCGAGGTAGTCGCCGAGGCTGACCGGCGTGTACGGGCCGACGAACACCGCGCCCGCGTGCACGAAGTCTTCGGGACGCGGGTCGGACAGGTGCAGCTCCAGGTGCTCGGGCGCGTAGGCGTTGCTGAAGGCGGTCGCCTGCGCGATGTCGTCGACGAGGACGACGGCCGACTGCGGCCCGTCGAACGCGGTCGTCACGCGGGCGCTGTGCCGCGTCGCCGCAACGCGCTCCGGCAGCGCGGCGCGCACGGCGTCGGCCAGCTCGGGGTCGTCCGTCACGAGGACGGCGGACGCCTGCTCGTCGTGCTCGGCCTGGCTGACCAGGTCGGCGGCGACGAGACCGGGGTCGGCCGAGGCGTCGGCGACGACGAGGATCTCGGTGGCACCGGCCTCGGAGTCGGTTCCGACGCGTCCGGCGACGGCGCGCTTGGCGGATGCCACGAAGTTGTTGCCCGGCCCGGTGACCACGTCGACCGGGTCGAGGCCGATGGCGGACACCCCGTGGGCGAACGCGCCGATGGCGCCCGCTCCGCCCATGGCGTAGACCTCCGTGACGCCCAGCAGCCGGGCGGCCGCGAGGATCACGGGGTGCACGCGCCCGTCGAAGGCCGCCTGCGGAGGCGAGGCGAGGGCGACCTCGCGCACACCGGCGACCTGCGCGGGAACCGCGTTCATGACGACGCTGGACGGGTAGACGGCCTTGCCGCCGGGGACGTAGAGGCCCACGCGGCGCACCGGCTGCCAGCGCTGGGTGACGCGGGCCCCGGGACCGATCTCGGTGACCGTGGGCGGCGGCACCTGCGCGGCCGAGGCCGTGCGCACACGGCGGATGGCCTCTTCGAGCGCGGCGCGGATCTCGGGCGCGAGCTGGTCGAGGGCTTCGTCGAGGTGCTCCGCGGGGACGCGAAGGGCGTGGCCGGTCACGCGGTCGAATCGCTCGGCCTGGTCGCGCAGGGCCTGCTCGCCGTGGGCGGCGACGTCGTCGACGAGGCGGGCGGCCGTCGCGAGGGCCTCGTCGCGCGCGGCGTCGGCGCGGGGAACGGCGGCGAGCAGCTCGGCCGGCGTGAGGACGCGGCCGCGCAGATCGATGGTGCGGAGCATGAGTCCAGGCTACCGGCCGCCCGCGAGCCGCCCGCCCCGAGGCGGAGCGGCTCGCAGGCGCTGCTCAGGTGGTCAGCCGCGCGTGACGCCGGAGACGTCGTGCAGGTAGCCGATGCGGCCGTCGTCGTGGCGCACGACGAACGTCTCGCCGCGGTCCTCGACCACGAGCGCCCAGGCGGTGGGGCCGATGTGGAAGATGGGCGTGCCGTAGTCGTCGACGATCTCGCGCTCCTCCGGCACGAGCGCCCAGAACGCCTGCGCCGCGTGCGGGTGGGGCTCGTCGCCGTGGGTGTCGTGCACGGCCGTCTGCGCGCCGGTGTCGTCGCGCAGCGGCGCGAACACGTCCGTGTCGTGGGTGTCGGCGTCGTGACCGCCGGTGGAGGCCGGCAGCACCGTCGTCGCCGGTGCCCCGTCGTGGGGAAGATCGACGGAGCCCGTGTACGACCCGGGGGCGTCCCCCTCGTGGCGGACGTCGGACGGAGCCGGTGCGGCGGCGGGCTTCGACGCCGCGGCGCGCGGGGCGCGGGGCGCGCGGGGGGCGCGCGGAGCGCGCGGGCGCGGGACGACCCCGGCGATCGGCCGGGCGTTGCGGTGCGCGGGGATCTCGTCGCGACGCTGGAAGTCCTGCTCGAACGGCGGGATGAACGGCGCGAAGACGGTGAAGACGACACCGGCGACCATGAGGGCCGCCTCCACCCACACGACCCAGGAGCGGGGCCAGAAGCCGGCCTCGTTCGCGACGGCGACGGTGTCCCACACCCACGCCACCCACACGAGGGCCGCGACCGAGAACGCGACGGAGGCGAACTGGTCGATGCCGAGCGAGCCCACGCGCCGGATGCCCTGGGGCGACAGGCGGCGCAGCACGATGAGACCCACGGCGACCGTCGGCAGCGCAATGGCCGGGATCCACCACAGACCCGACAGCCAGACGTTCGACCCGCCGACCAGCACCCGGGCCGGAACGACGAGTTCGTTGAGGCGGAAGAACGACACGAGGAACGCGACGGCCCAGATTCCGAGGAGCACGACCTCGCGCACCGAGAACGGGCCGACGCCGTACTGCGGCGCGTCCGTCGAGTCGGGGCGGGCGGCGCCCGGTCGCGCGGATGCGTCGGCGTCGTGCGGGCGGGACGTGTGCGCCGCGCCGGCGGTGGGGGTCTCCCCCGCGGTCCCGTCGGGGGCGGGGCGCCCCGTGGCGCCGTCGTCCGAGGCCGCCACCGCGGCGATGTGGTCGTCGTTGCGATCAGTCACGATCATCCTTTCCGAGCGCCGGAGCGCGTCGTCACTGTATCGATGGTGCCGGAGCGCCAGGCGCACCGTCACGTATCCGGGGGTTTCGGAGCGCGCACGCACCGTCACGTATCCAGAGTGCCGGAACGCTCCCGGCGCACCGTCACATATCGAGCGTGCCGCGAGATCGCCGCCGGTCCGCCCGGGTTGACAGCCGTCGGCACGGCGGGGTGCTCAGCCGAGGCAGTTGGGGCCGAGGAGCCCCTTCAGCTCCCCGAACAGGTCGGCGGTGACGCGGACGGGCAGCGGCACCTCGAAGACCTTCGCCGTGCCCGCTTTGTGCAGTTTGAGCGTCACCTCTGTACTGCCTGAATGCCGACGGAGCATCTGCGCGAGCTCGCCCACGAGCGCCTCGTTGGCGCGCTGCTCCGGCACCATCAGCACCAGGCCGCTCGTCTCGTCGAGACCCTCGAGGTCGGGCGCGAACGCGCTCTGCGCGTGCAGATTGAGGCCGTCGTCCCGACGGGACACGCGCCCGCGGACGACCATGATGCTGTCGGCCACGAGCGCCGGGCCGAACTCCGCGTAGGTCTTGCCCATGAACATCACGGTCACCTCGCCGTTGAAGTCCTCGACGGTGACCATGCCGTACGGGTTGCCGCTCTGCTTCGCGACGCGGTGCTGCACGCTCGTGAGCAGTCCGGCGACGGTGACCTGATCGCCGTCCTGCACGTCCTCCGAGGCGAGCAGGTCGTGGATCGACGTCGACGCGTGCTTGGCGAGCGGCACCTCGAGACCCGCGAGGGGGTGGTCCGACACATACAGGCCGAGCATCTCGCGCTCGAACGCGAGCTTGTCCTTCTTCGTCCACTCGGGCCGCTCGGGGACCTTCTGCACCTGCTGGGGCTCGTCCCAGAGCGAGTCGAAGTCGAAGCCGACCTCGCCGTTGGCCTCGCGCCGCTTGTCGAGCACGGCGCCCTCGCAGGCGTCCTCGTGGATCTCGACCAGGGCGCGCCGTGTCGAGCCGAGCGAGTCGAACGCCCCGGCCTTGATGAGCGACTCCACCGTGCGCTTGTTCGCGACGTGGACGGGGACCTTCGACAGGAAGTCGTGGAACGACGTGTAGGGGGCCTCCTGCCGCGCGGCCACGATCCCGTCGACGACGTTCGTGCCGACGTTGCGGACCGCGCCGAGGCCGAAGCGGATGTCCTCGCCCACGGCGGCGAAGAAGCGGATGGACTCGTTGACGTCGGGCGGGAGCACCTTGATGCCCATGCGGCGGCATTCGTTGAGGTAGACCGCCATCTTGTCCTTCGAGTCGCCCACGCTCGTCAGCAGCGCGGCCATGTACTCGGCGGGATAGTGGGCCTTGAGGTACGCGGTCCAGTACGAGACGAGACCGTATGCGGCGGTGTGGGCCTTGTTGAAGGCGTAGTCCGCGAAGGACTCGAGCACCTTCCACAGCGTCTGCTGGGCGACCTCGCCGAAGCCGCGCTCGGTCATGCCGCCGAAGAAGATCTCCTTCTGCTTGTCGAGCTCGCTCTTCTTCTTCTTGCCCATCGCGCGACGCAGCAGGTCGGCCTGTCCGAGCGTGTACCCGGCGACGCGCTGGGCGACGGCCATCACCTGCTCCTGGTAGACGATGAGGCCGTAGGTCGTGTCGAGGATGTCGGCCAGCGGCTCCTCGAGCTCGGGGTGGATCGGCTCGATCTCCTGCTGCTTGTTCTTGCGCAGCGCGTAG
Source organism: Microbacterium sp. LMI1-1-1.1 (assembly GCF_040815675.1). Classification (NCBI taxonomy): domain Bacteria; kingdom Bacillati; phylum Actinomycetota; class Actinomycetes; order Micrococcales; family Microbacteriaceae; genus Microbacterium; species Microbacterium sp. LMI1-1-1.1. The sequence continues at coordinate 1,152,164 of NZ_JBFPNN010000001.1, forward strand.
TTGATGTGCGAGTTCACGCCCATCGGACCCGGGCGGTACAGCGCCAGCACGGCCGAGATGTCCTCGAAGTTGTCGGGGCGCATCAGGCGCAGCAGCGAGCGCATCGGCCCGCCGTCGAGCTGGAACACGCCGAGCGTGTCGCCGCGCGCCAGCAGCTCGTACGAGGCCGCGTCGTCGAGATCCAGGTCCTCCAGGACGAGCGGATGGCCGCGGTTGGCCTCGATGTTGTCGAGCGCGTCGTTGATGATGGTGAGGTTGCGCAGCCCGAGGAAGTCCATCTTGATCAGGCCGAGCGACTCGCACGCGGGGTAGTCGAACTGCGTGACGATCTGGCCGTCCTGCTCGCGGCGCATGATCGGGATGATGTCGATGAGCGGCTCGCTCGACATGATGACGCCCGCGGCGTGGACACCCCACTGCCGCTTCAGGTTCTCGAGCCCGAGCGCGGTGTCGAAGACCGTCTTCGCCTCGGCGTCGGTCTCGATGAGCGTGCGGAACTCGCTCGCCTCCTTGTAGCGCGGGTGCTCCGGGTTGAACATCCCGTCGAGGGGCATGTCCTTGCCCATCACCGCCGGCGGCATCGCCTTGGTGAGCTTGTCGCCCATGCTGAACGGGAAGCCGAGGACGCGACCGGCGTCCTTGAGCGCCTGCTTCGCCTTGATCGTGCCGTACGTGACGATCTGAGCGACGCGCTCGTCGCCGTACTTCTCCGTGACGTACTGGATGACCTCGCCGCGACGACGGTCGTCGAAGTCGACGTCGAAGTCGGGCATGGAGACGCGGTCGGGGTTGAGGAAGCGCTCGAAGATGAGGCCGTGCTGCAGCGGGTCGAGGTCGGTGATCTTCATCGCGTACGCGACCATCGAGCCGGCTCCCGATCCACGACCGGGACCGACGCGGATGCCGTTGCGCTTGGCCCAGTTGATGAAGTCGGCGACGACGAGGAAGTAGCCGGGGAACCCCATCTGCAGGATGACGTCGGTCTCGTACTCGGCCTGCTTCCGGACGGCATCCGGGATGCCGCCGGGATAGCGGTCCTGCAGGCCGTTCTCGACCTCCTTGATCATCCAGCTGCCCTCGGTCTCGCCCGGGGGCACGGGGAAGCGCGGCATGTAGTTGGCGGAGGTGTCGAACTCGACCTCGCACCGCTCGGCGATGAGCAGCGTGTTGTCGCAGGCCTCCGGGTTGTCGCGGAAGACCTGGCGCATCTCGGCCGGCGACTTGACGTAGTAGCCGTCGCCGTCGAACTTGAAGCGCTTCGGGTCGTCGAGCGTCGAGCCCGACTGGACGCACAGCAGCGCCGCGTGGCTCGTGGCGTCGTGCTGGTGCGTGTAGTGCAGGTCGTTGGTGCCGACCAGCGGGATGCCGAGGTCCTTCGAGATCTTCAGCAGGTCGCTCATGACCCGGCGCTCGATGGACAGGCCGTGGTCCATGATCTCGGCGAAGTAGTTCTCTTTGCCGAAGATGTCCTGGAACTCCGCCGCCGCCGCTCGCGCGGCGTCGTACTGGCCGAGGCGCAGCCGCGTCTGGACCTCGCCCGAGGGGCACCCGGTCGTCGCGATGAGCCCCTTGCCGTACGTCTGCAGCAGCTCGCGGTCCATGCGGGGCTTGAAGTAGTAGCCCTCCATGCTCGCCTTCGACGACAGGCGGAACAGGTTGTGCATGCCCTCGGTCGTCTCGGACAGCAGCGTCATGTGCGTGTACGCGCCCGAGCCGGACACGTCGTCGCCCTGCTGCTCCGGTGTGCCCCAGCGCACACGCGCCTTGTCCGAGCGGTGGGTGCCGGGGGTGACGTAGGCCTCGATGCCGATGATCGGCTTGATGCCCGCGTCCTTGGCGGTCTTGTAGAACTCGAAGGCCGCGAACGTGTTGCCGTGGTCGGTGACGGCGATCGCCGGCATCCCCTGCGTGACGGCCTCCTGGACCATCGGGCCGATGCGCGCAGCGCCGTCGAGCATCGAGTACTCGCTGTGCACGTGGAGGTGAACGAAGGAGTCTGCTGCCACGCGTCGAGTCTACGGTCGACCTCCGACATCGCCTCGCGATGTTCGTGGCGGACACCCAGTCGGAGGACGTCTCCCGCGCGTGTCGTCAGATTCCGTCGCTCAGCAGCTCGAGAGCGTGCGCGAGGTCGGCGGGGTAGGCGGACTCGAATGAGACCCACTCCCCCGTCGCCGGGTGGGCGAAGGCGAGCCGATGGGCGTGCAGCCACTGCCGGGTCAGCCCCAGCCGGGCGGCCAGCGTCGGGTCGGCTCCGTAGAGCGGGTCGCCGACGCACGGGTGACGGTGGGCGGCCATGTGCACCCGGATCTGGTGGGTGCGTCCGGTCTCGAGGTGGATCTCCAGCAGCGAGGCGCGCGGGAAGGCCTCGAGCGTCTCGTAGTGGGTGACCGAGTCCTTGCCGTCCGGTGTGACGGCGAACTTCCAGGAGTGGCTCGGGTGCCGTCCGATGGGGGCGTCGATCGTCCCCGCGAGCGGGTCCGGGTGCCCCTGGACGACCGCGTGGTAGACCTTCTCGACCTCGCGCTCTTTGAACGCGGCCTTGAGGAGCGTGTACGCCCGCTCGCTCTTGGCGACGACCATGAGGCCGCTGGTGCCGACGTCGAGACGGTGCACGACCCCCTGCCGCTCGGCGGCGCCCGTCGTCGCGATCCGGTATCCCGCCGCGGCGAGGGCGCCCAGGACCGTGGGCCCGTCCCAGCCGACCGAGGGGTGCGCGGCCACGCCCGCGGGTTTGTCGACCACCACGATGTCGTCGTCGTCGTAGGCGATGCCCAGATCGGGCACCGCGACCGGGACGATCTCGGGGTCGCGCTTCGGCTCCCACTCGACGAGGAGCCACGACCCGGCCCGCAGGCGGTCGGAGCGGGCGGCGGTGCGCCCGTCGACGGTCACGCCGCCGGCGTCGGCGACGTCCGCCGCGAAGGTGCGCGAGAACCCGAGCATCTTGGCGAGCGCCTGGTCGATGCGCGTTCCGTCGAGCCCGTCGGGGACGGGGAGGCTCCGCGACTCCATGTCAGCGGGTCCCCGGCTCGGCGGTGTCCGCCGCCTCTCCGGGCTGGGCGCGTCGGCTGTCGTCGGCGGGTCGCTCGGACGTCGCCGGACGGCGGTCGGCGGGCGCGACGGTGTCAGCGGCCGCAGCGGCGGGCGCGGCGGTGTCAGCGGCCGTAGCGGCCTCACCGGCGGGCGCGGCGGTGTCGTCGGCCGCCGCGGCGGCCTCGGCCTCGCGCGACGCCCGCGTCTCGCGCGTGCCGTCGAGGCGGAGCCCGAACAGGACGAGGAGCGCGACGGAGATCATCATCGTGACGATGAACATGTCGGCCACGTTGTAGATGGCGGGCATCATCCAGGGCGTCGAGATGAAGTCGACGACGTGCCCGACCGGGAAGCCCGGGTCGCGCAGCAGGCGGTCGGTGAGGTTGCCGAGCACGCCGCCCAGCAGCAGACCGAGCACGGTCGCCCACAGCCGCGACCGCACGCGGGTGACGGCGAGGAACACGATCACACCCGCGACCACCGCGAGGGCGATCGTGAACAACCACGTGACGCCCTCGCCGAGGGAGAACGCGGCGCCCGGGTTGCGGACGAGGTAGAACTGCAGGAACTCGCCGAGGATCGGCACCACCTGCTCGGGTGGCAGGGACGCGATGGCGAGGACCTTGGTGAACTGGTCGGCGGCCAGCACCGTCACCGCGAGGATCGCGATGAGGATGCCGGCCGCCGCCGCACGCAGGGGGGGTCGACTGCGCAAAAGGGTTTACAGGCCGATGGCCGACACCGGGGTCGAGCCCGAGGTGGACGCCGAGGTGTCGAGGTCGCGGAGCTGGCCCTCGATGTACGAGCGCAGCTGTGCACGGTAGTCGCGCTCGAAGGTGCGGAGCTCGGTGATACGACCCTCGAGGGTCGTGCGCTCCTTCTCGAGACGGGCGCGCTCCTCGCGGCCCTTCTGCTCGGCCTCGGCGACGATGGATGCCGCCTGCGCCTGCGCCTCGGAGATGAGCTGGTCGCGCTGCGCCTTGCCCTCGGCGACGTGCTCGTCGTGCAGGCGCTGGGCCAGCTCGATGATGCCGGCGCTAGCGGCGGCGGGGGCCGTGTCGGGCTCGGCGGCGGGGGCCGGGGCAGCGGCGGCCGGGGCCTCGGCGGCGGGCTCCTCGGCGGCGGCGGGCTCCTCGGCGGCGGGAGCGGCGGCGGCGGCCGGAGCGGCCTCACCGTTCTCGTACGCGGCGAGCTTGGCCTTCAGCTCCTCGTTCTCGGCGATGGTCTTGCGCCACTCGACGACGATCTCGTCGAGGAAGTCGTCGACCTCGTCGGGGTCGAAGCCCTCCTTGAACCGCACGTGCTGGAACTGCTTGGTGACGACGTCATCGGGGGTCAGTGCCATGGTGTTTCCTCTTTCGAGAGCTCTGAGTCGGAACTGTGGGGGTGTCGCACCGGGGCGTACCGCTTCGGAACAGCATAGCCGCCGCCCTTCTCCGGTGTCGAAGGGCGGCGGCGGATCGTCACAGGGCCGCGAGGGACCGGGTGACGCTCAGAAGCAGGAAGCAGAGGAACATCGTGATCGCGAAAGCGAAGTCGATCGCGATGCCCCCGATGCGCAGCGGCGGGATCACCCGGCGCAGGAGCTTGATGGGCGGGTCGGTGACCGTGTAGACGATCTCCGCCGCGACCAGGCTCGCTCCGCGCGGGCGCCACTCGCGATTGAACAGCGGGATGTACTCCAGCACGAGACGCGCCAGCAGCACGATGATGTAGATGAAGAGGAGCGTGCTGAGGATGGAGCCGACCAGGCTCAGGACGGCCACAGGATTACGGCTGCGCGAACGGCGCGACCTCGGGGTCGGCCTGAGCGATCGCACCGTCGCCGGAGACGGCGATGTTCTCGGGCGAGAGCAGGAAGACCTTGCTCGTCACCCGCTCGATGCGGCCGTACAGTCCGAGCGAGAGTCCGCTCGCGAAGTCGATCAGACGACGTGCGTCCGCATCGCTCATCTGCGACAGGTTGATGATGACCGGGATGCCCTCGCGGAAGTTCTCGGCGATCGTCTGAGCGTCGCGGTACTGCTTGGGGTGCACCGTCAGGATCTCGCTGACCGGTCCGGCCGTCGGCTGACGCACCACGGCGGGGCGGTGCAGCGGCGTCACGGGCGCGGTCTTCTCGACAGCAGCCGGCTGCGGCTGCTTGCGAGCGACCGGCTGCGCGGCAGGCTCCTCATAGGTCTCCTCCTCGTCGGCGAGTCCCAGGTACACCATCGTCTTCTTGAGCGGGTTCGACATCGCATCCTCCGTTCGCTCGTCTGGTTCGAGGCTAGCCGCGCACGGGCCGCGGACCCGTGATTGCCGAGCCGATCCGTAGGTGTGTCGCGCCCATCGCGATCGCCTCCGGGAAGTCGTTCGTCATGCCGGCCGAGATCCACCCGGCGGCGGGGTCGAGGGTGCGCAGCACGTCCGAGGCGGCGCGCAGCCTCTCGAAGGCGCGCGCCGGGTCCTCGTCGAGCGGGGCGACGGCCATCACGCCCCGCGTGCGCAGCCCGGGAAGCGCGTGCACGTGCGTCGCGAGCGCCTCCACCTCCGCGGGCGCGACGCCGCCGCGACCCGGGTCCTCGGTGAGGTTCACCTGCAGCAGCACGTCGAGGACGTCGTCGCCGCCGGCCGCGTCGAGCGCGTCGGCGATCCGGGGGCGGTCGACGGAGTGGACGACGTCCGCCGCGGCGCGGACCGCGCGGGCCTTGTTCGTCTGCGCCTGGCCGATGAAGTGCCAGGTGAGACCGGGCAGATGCGCGAGCTCCTCCCGCTTGGCGCTCAGCTCCTGCTGACGGTTCTCGCCCACGTGTCGGACGCCGAGCGCGTGGAGCTCCGCCACGAGCGCCGCGGGGTGGAACTTCGTCACGACGATCCGGGTGATCTCCGCGGGGTCCCGGTGCGCGGCACGGGCGGCCTCGACGATGCGGGCGTCGACGTCCGCCAGCCGGTCGGCGAGGGTGGCATCCATGGGTCTCCTTCGACGGCAGAGCGGGCCCGGTCGGAACCGGACCCGCTCGCTGCCGCGCGGCTTACTTGAGGAAGTCGGGCACGTCGAGGTCGTCGTCGGCGTAGCCGTCGAACGAGCTCTCGGGCACGCGGGCGACGACCGGGGCCGGCTCGGGCGCGCGCTCGGGGGTGCGCTCGGTCCCGCGATCGGTGGCCGCCTTCTGCTCCTCGGCGGCGTCGAGGTCGCGCGCCACGTCGTCCGCGGGGATGGACGGCAGGACCGGGGTCGCGGCCGGGCGCGCCGCACCGACGGCGTCGATGCGCAGCGAGGGCTCGCCGCCGTCGAAGCCGGCCGCGATGACCGTCACGCGCACCTCGTCGCCCAGCGTGTCGTCGATGACCGTTCCGAAGATGATGTTCGCCTCGGGGTGCGCGGCCTCCTTGACGAGCTGGGCCGCGTCGTTGATCTCGAAGATGCCGAGGTTCGATCCGCCCTGGATCGACAGCAGCACGCCGTGGGCGCCCTCGATGGAGGCCTCGAGCAGGGGCGACTCGACGGCCAGCTCCGCGGCCTTGATGGCGCGGTCCGCACCGCGGGCCGAGCCGATGCCCATGAGGGCCGAACCGGCGCCCTGCATGACCGACTTGACGTCGGCGAAGTCGAGGTTGATGAGACCGGGGGTCGTGATGAGGTCGGTGATGCCCTGGACACCGGCGAGCAGCACCTGGTCGGCCGTGGCGAACGCCTCGATCATCGAGATGCCGCGGTCGCTGATCTCGAGCAGACGGTCGTTCGGGACGACGATGAGGGTGTCGACCTCCTCCTTCAGGCGGGCCACACCGCCCTCGGCCTGGCTCTGGCGACGACGGCCCTCGAAGGAGAACGGCTTGGTGACCACACCGATGGTGAGGGCGCCGATCGACTTCGCGATCTTGGCGACGACGGGCGCGCCGCCCGTGCCGGTCCCGCCGCCCTCGCCCGCGGTGACGAAGACCATGTCGGCGCCGCGCAGCGCCTCCTCGATCTCCTCGGCGTGGTCCTCGGCGGCGCGACGGCCCACCTCGGGATCCGCACCGGCGCCGAGGCCGCGCGTCAGCTCTCGGCCGACGTCGAGCTTGACGTCCGCGTCGCTCATCAGCAGCGCCTGCGCGTCGGTGTTGATCGCGATGAACTCCACGCCGCGCAGGCCCAGCTCGATCATGCGGTTGACGGCGTTGACGCCGCCTCCGCCCACACCGACGACCTTGATGACGGCGAGGTAGTTCTGGTTGTGGCTCATGCCGGCCTCCGTTATCCCCGAACCCGAAACTCTAAACCTCATGTTGAGGGTTAAAGAATTGCCCGGTATGCAATTCCTTAGCTCGAAGGTAGGCGGCGCTTCCCGCCCCGACCGATCGACACGCGGCGTGTCGGAACATCGCCCCGACTATCCGCGGACGACGCCGGCCTCGGGGGATGTGACGTCGTACTCGCGACCGGCCTGCGGCGGGCTCTTCTGCAGGAGGAGGTTCAGGACGACGGCCTTCTCCGCCGACTCGTCCGCGCTCCCCCACACCACGCGGGACCCGCTCCCGGTCAGGGTGAACGCGACGTCGTCCGCCGTCGTGGCGGTGACCTCCGCCACCTGGGAGCGGATGCCGTCGGGCAGCGCCCGCACCACGCGGCCCGCCGCGCGGAACGCGGTGGAGTCGGCGCCGCCGTCGACCCGCAGCAGGGGCACGCCCGACGGGGCCTGGGACGAGGTCGAGAGCGCCACGCCGGCGGCATCCACCACCGTGAAGACGCCGTCGGACTCGATCGCGCCGACCGGGGTGCGCTCCACGATGCGCACGACGAGGTCGTGGGGCGGACGCGCCTCGAGGGTGTAGGACTCCACGAGCGGGAACCGCACGAGCGCCGCCTTCACGGCGCTGTCGTCCACGAGCGCGAGGGGCGTGCCGAGCTGGTCGTCCAGCGCCGCCGTCACCGCGGCCGCGTCCAGCTGCGACGTGCCGACCACCTCGACGCGTTCCAGGGCGAAGAGCGGGCTGTAGGCCGCGCCCGCGGTGCCCAGGACGGTCACCAGCACGGCGACGCCGACGCCGATCCAGACGCGCCGCCGCCGGCGCTGCCGGACCGTGAAGCGCTTGACCTCGGCCCGGAGGGCGCGGCGCCGGGCCCGCGAGGCCCGCCACACGTCGCGCAGGCTCGTGCCCGTGGCATCCGTCTCCGGGTCGACCGCGGTCTCCCGGGGGACTGTCCGGTCCGCCGCGGCGACGGCCGGACGGGACGGGGCCGCATCATCCGGACGAGCGGATGCCGTCGGCCTCGCCTCCCGTGCCGGGGCGGGAGCCCGGCGCTCCGCCGCGGGCGGGGTGGGCAGGGGCGAGGGCCGGTCCATGGCTCAGACCGCCGCGCCGTCCGTGCGCGCCAGCGCGTCGAGGACCTGCGGGATGAGCTGGTAGACGTTGCCGCAGCCGAGGGTGATGACGTAGTCGCCGGGACGCGCGATGGAGGCGGTGTAGTCGGCGGCCTGCTGCCAGTCCGGCACGTAGTGCACGTGGGCGGGGTCGGCGAAGGCGCCGCTGACGAGCTCTCCCGTCACGCCGGGCACGGGGTCCTCGCGGGCGCCGAAGACGTCGAGCATGACCGTGTGGTCCGCGTGCGTCTCGAGGACCTCCGCGAACTCGCGGTACATCTCCTGCGTGCGGGAGTAGGTGTGCGGCTGCTGGATCGCGATCAGACGGCCGTCCCCGACGACGGTGCGGGCCGCCGACAGCGCCGCGGCCACCTCCGTCGGGTGGTGGGCGTAGTCGTCGAACACGCTCACCCCGCGCTGCACGCCGTGCAGCTCGAACCGGCGCACCGTGCCGCCGAAGCCCTCGACGGCGCGCGCGGCGTCGGCGAGGGGATGTCCGAGCACCCGCAGGACGGCGACCGCCCCCGCGGCGTTCACCGCGTTGTGGGCGCCGGGCACCCTCAGCTGCACGTCGACGGTCTCGTCGCCGGCGGTGAGGGTGAAGGCGACGGGCCCGTCGGTGCGGATGCCGCCGAGACGCACGTCCGCGTCGGCGTCCTCGCCGAAGGTGACGACGGTGCGGTGGGTGATCCGCTCGCGGACCGACCGCGCCCCCGGGTCGTCGGCCGAGATGACGACGGCCTCCCCCGCCGCGTCGGCGAAGCGCGCGAAGGCGGCGTCGAACGCGTCACGGGAGCCGTAGTGGTCGAGGTGGTCGGGATCGACGTTGGTGATGAGCGCGACGGACGTGTCGTACAGCAGGAACGTGCCGTCGGACTCGTCGGCCTCGATGACGACGAGGTCGTCCGAGCCCGTGCCGCTGGAGGCGCCGAGGTCGGCGATGACGCCGCCGTTGACGAAGGTGGGATCGAGCTCGAGGGCCCGGAGCGCGGTCACGATCATGCCGGTCGAGGTCGTCTTGCCGTGCGCGCCGGCGACGGACACCAGGCGCCGGCCGCCGATCAGCCAGTGCAGCGCCTGGGACCGGTGGATGACGTGGAGGCCGCGCTCCTTGGCCGTGACGAACTCGGGGTTCTCGGGCCAGATCGCCCCCGTGTGCACGACGGTGTCGGCGTCGCCGAGGTGGGCGGCGTCGTGGCCGATGTGGACCGTGGCGCCGCGGGCGGCGAGGTCGCGGAGGGCCGCGCTGTCGGCGCGGTCGGACCCCGAGACGCGGATGCCGCGGTCGAGGAACATGCGGGCGAGGCCGGACATGCCCGAGCCGCCGATCCCGATGAAGTGGGCGGCGGTGATGGACTCGGGGATGGGGAGGCTCAGGTCGGGTCTGATCATGGCGTTGCGATCCTACGTCGCCCGGCCGAGGGGGCCGTCCTGGCACGCCCAGCGGGGCTGCCCTCGCCGGCGCCGCGGGTCGAGCCAGCGCTGCCGGTCGTGTCAGCGCTGCCGGTCGTGTCAGCGCGCGAGGGCGCGGTCCACGAGGGCGATGACGTTCTCGGTGCCCGCGCGCGTCCCCGTCCGCGCCGTGGCGGCCCGCATGGCCGCGCGGCGCTCTTCGTCGCGCAGCAGCGGCACGATGTCCGTCCGCACCCGGTCCGCGGTGAAGTCCGCATCCGGGATCAGCAGCGCGGCGCCCGCCCGCACCGCGGACGCGGCGTTCAGGCGCTGCTCCCCGTTGCCGACGGCGTAGGGCACGTACACCGCCGGGATGCCGAGGGCGCTGATCTCGCTCACCGTCGCCGCCCCCGAGCGCGAGACGATCAGGTCGGCGAGCGCGAAGGCGAGGTCCATCCGGTCGACGTAGCGGACGACCGCGTAGCCGGGCTCCCCCGGATCGGCCAGGTCCGACTTCTCCCCCGTCACGTGCAGCAGCTGCCAGCCGGCCTCCCGCACGTCGCGCCACGCGCCGCCGAAGGCCTCGTTGAGACGCAGCGCCCCCAACGAGCCGCCGAAGACGAGGAGCGTCGGGGCGGCGGCATCCAGTCCGAAGTGCCGCGCCGCCTCCTCGCGGAGACCGGAGGCCTCGAGCTCGACGATCTCGCGACGCAGCGGCATCCCGACCACCTCCGCCCCGCGCAGCGGGGTGCCCTCGAACGCGACGCCAACCGCCGCCGACCCACGGGCCCCGAGGACGTTGGCGAGCCCGGGCTTGGCGTTGGCCTCATGCACGACGTACGGGATGCGCTCCCGCCGTGCCGCGACGTAGGCGGGGGCGGACGCGTAGCCGCCGAAGCCGACGACCACGTCCACGCCGCGCTCGCGGATGTAGCGGCGGACTAGCGCGACGGCACGGAGGAAGGCGGACGGGAAGGCGGCGGCGGCACGGTTCGGCCGGCGCGGGAAGGGGACCTTGGGGACGACGAGCAGCTCGTACCCGCGCAGCGGCACGAGACGCGCCTCGAGCCCCTCGCGGGTGCCGAGCACGAGCACGTCGGCCGCGGCGTCGCGGGCGCGCAGCCCATCGGCGACGGCGAGCAGGGGGTTCACGTGGCCGGCGGTGCCGCCGCCGGCGAGGAGGTAGGTCGTCACCGTTCCACCGTAGTCAGCGACGCCGGCTCCGCCGTCCTCGGCGAGGTCGGCGCGGCGGCTTCTCCGGCGTCCTCAGCGGCGCCGGCGCGGCTTCTCCGGCGTCCTCAGCGGCGCCGGCGCGCCGACGCCACGGGAGCGTCCGCGGGGCGCCGCTCGGGCAGCCCGCGAGCGAACGACAGCAGCACGCCGCACGCGATGAGCACCGACAGCAGCGACGTCCCGCCCTGCGACATGAACGGCAGCGGCACACCCAGCACGGGGAACACCCGTAGGACCACGCCGATGTTGATCAGAGCCTGACCGACGATCCAGATGGTGATCGCGCCCGACACGATGCGGACGAACGGGTCGTCGGTGCGGCGGATGACGTGGAACGCGCCCACCGCGAAGAGGGCGAACAGCAGCAGCACGACGATGCAGCCGATGAGTCCCAGCTCCTCGCCGACGATGGCGAAGATGTAGTCGTTGGCGGCCGCGGGGAGCCAGTCGTACTTCTCCGCCGAGTTGCCCAGTCCGACCCCGAACACGCCGCCGGCAGCGAGCCCCCAGATGCCGTGCAGCGGCTGGTAGCAGTCGCCGAGGTACTGCGCGAGGCAGTCCTGGTCGAGGAAGCTCATGATGCGGCGCATGCGGTCGGCGCTCGTCACCGCGAGCACGGCCACCGCGCCGAGCGCGGCGATCGCCGGCAGCACGAAGATGCGCAGCTTGACGCCCGAGAAGAACAGCGCGCCGAGCAGCACCAGCACCAGGACCATGGCCGTGCCGAGGTCCCGGCCGCCCATGACCGTGGCGATGACGAGGGCGGCGACGGGGACCACGGGGATGAAGACGTGGTGCCAGACGCCCAGCAGCGTCTGCTTGCGGAAGAGCACGTACCCCAGCCACAGCGCGAGGGCGAGCTTGAGGAACTCCGCCGGCTGCGCTTGGACGAACCCGAGGTCGATCCAGTTGCGGTTTCCGTTGGCCTCGACGCCCAGCGGCGTGAACACCAGCAGCTGGAACAGCAGCGCGCCGATGAGGGCGGGCCACGCGATCCGCTTCCAGAACTTCAGCGGAGCACGGCTGAGGACGAACATCAACGGCACGCCCAGCAGCGCGAACACGCCCTGCTTCATGACGTGCTCGAACGGGCTCTGTCCACCGTCGAGCGCCGAGGTCGCCGAGAGCACCATGACGAGGCCGAAGCCGGTGAGCAGCAGTGCCGTCGAGGCGATCAGCAGGAACTCGCTCGGCACGGGCGCGAAAGCCTTGCCCAGCGACACCCGCGCCATGAGGCCGCCGCGCTCACGCGGAGCCTCGTCGGGGCTCTGGTGGGGAGGAGGTGCCGTCGTGGTCACGGTGTCCCCTTCCGGTCCGCTCGTTCGGTCAGTCGTCCTGGCTCGCGATCCACGACCGCACCGCGTCCGCGAAGCGTTCGCCGCGGTCCGCGTAGGACGCGAACTGGTCGAAGGACGCCGCCGCGGGAGCCAGGAGAACGGTGTCTCCGTCCCGGGCCACGCCCGCCGCCAGATCGACGACCCGGGCCATGACGTCCTCAGTCTCGGCGTGGTCGACCTCGAACAGCGGCACCGCCGGGGCGTGTCGCGCGAACGCCGCGACGATGTCGGCGCGCTCCGTGCCGATGACGATGACCGCGCGCGCCGCTCCGCCGCGGGCGCGGACGAGGTCGCTCAGGTCGACGCCCTTCAGCAGACCCCCGACGACCCACACGGCACCGGGATAGGCCGCGAGGGACGACGACGCGGCGTGCGGGTTGGTGGCCTTGGAATCGTCCACCCAGGTCACGCCGCGATGCGCGGCGACGACCTGGATGCGGTGCGGGTCGAGCGTGAAGCGCAGGAGCGCGTCGCGGATGGCCGCCGGCGGCACGTCCAGGGAGCGCGCGAGGGCGCTCGCGGCGAGGACGTTCGCCACGATGTGCGGCGCGGCGAGACCCCGCGCGGCGAGGTCCTCGACCGTCGTCAGCTCGAGCGCGGAGGTCGCCCGCTCGGCGAGGAACGCCCGGTCGACGAGGATGCCCTCGACGACGCCGAGGTCGCTCGGACCGGGGATGCCGAGGTCGAACCCGATGGCCCGGGCTCCCTCGATCACCTCGGCGTCCTCGACCATGCCGCGGGTGGCCTCGTCGGCCTTGTTGTAGACGCAGGCGACGCGTGTGCGGGCGTAGATCCCGGCCTTCGCGTCGTGGTACTCCTGGGCGCCGCCGTGCCACTCGAGGTGGTCGTCGGCGAGGTTCAGGCAGACGGCGGCGTGCGGCGAGAGAGCGTCGTCGCCGGTCTGCAGGTTGAGGTACCAGAGCTGGTGGCTGGACAGCTCGACGACGAATGCGTCGAACCCGGCGGGGTCGCGCACCGCGTCGAGCACCGGCGTGCCGATGTTGCCGACGGGGGCGGCACGGAGACCGCCCGCGACGAGCATCTCCGCGGTCAGGCGCGTCGTCGTGGTCTTGCCGTTGGTGCCGGTGATGAGGACCCAGTCCGCGGGGCGTCCGTCGGGCCGCACGACCTTGTCGCGCACGCGCCAGGCGAGCTCGACGTCGCCCCAGAGGGCGATGCCGTTCTCCTGCGTCCAGCGGATGACCGGATGCGACGGCGGGAAGCCCGGCGAGGCGATGACGACCTCGGGCGCGAAGTCGACCAGCTCGGCCGGCGGCGCGTCGAGAGGACCGACGTGGAGCCCTGCGCCGATGACCGGCAGCAACCGCGCATACTCCTCCGCGGCCTTCTCGGTGACGACGAGCACCTCGGCACCGAGCTCGGCGAGGGTGTCGGCGACGGAGAAGCCCGTCACCGACAGGCCGAGCACGGCGACGCGGAGGCCGCGCCACTCGGCGTACCAGCTGGTCAGGGAGTCCAGACGAGGGGAGCTCATGCGCGCGACAGCCATTCGACGTAGAAGAAGCCGACCCCGGAGACCGCCAGCAGTCCGGCGATGATCCACATGCGGACGACGATGGTGACCTCGGGCCACCCCCGCATCTCGAGGTGGTGGTGCAGCGGGCTCATGAGGAACAGGCGCTTGCCGCGGGTGACCTTGAAGTAGGCGCGCTGCAGGATCACCGAGCCGGAGGCGATGACGTAGACGCCCGCGACGAGGATGAGCAGCAGCTCCGTGCGAGTGAGGATCGCCATCGCGGCGATCACGCCGCCGATGGCCATCGAGCCGCAGTCGCCCATGAACACCTTCGCCTTCGGCGCGTTCCACCACAGGAACCCGACGAGGGCGCCGACGAACGCCGCGGACACGATCGCGAGGTCGAACGGATCCCGGACGGCGTAGCAGGCCGGCTGCACGGCCGGGTCGAGCGCTCCGGTGCAGACCTGCTGCACCTGCCAGAACGCGATGAGGCTGTAGGCGCCGACGACGAAGATGCCGGAACCCGCGGCGAGGCCGTCGAGTCCGTCGGCGACGTTGACCGAGTTCGACGTGGCCGTGCCGATGAGCGAGATCCACGCGAGGTAGAGCAGCCATCCGAGGATCGGGCCGAGCGCGAAGAACGACAGCAGCTGGATGTCCCGGAACACCGAGATGTAGGCGGAGGCGGGCGTCTGTCCGAAGTTGTTGGGGAAGTTCAGCGCCACGATGGCGAACGGCACCGCCACGATGACCTGGCCGGCGATCTTGCGCCAGCCCGACAGCCCGAGGCTGCGCTGCTGACGGATCTTCATGTAGTCGTCGATGAATCCGACGACGCCGAAGCCGACCATCAGCCAGAGGACGAGCAGACCCGACACCGTCGGCGGGTTGTTGCCGGCGAAGGAGCCGATCAGGTACCCGACGATCGTGCCGAGGATGAAGATGGTGCCGCCCATCGTCGGCGTGCCGCGCTTGGCGGCGTGCGACGGGTTGTGCACGTTCTCGGGGGTGCGGATGACCTGCCCCCAGCCCCACTTGCGGAACCACCGCAGGAAGACCGGGGTGAGGAAGAGGGTGAAGGCGAGCGAGATCGCTGCCGCCGTCAGAAGTGACCTCACGCGAACGCCTCTCCCAGACGGTCGCCGAGCAGCCTGAGCCCGGCGGAGTTGGACGACTTGACCAGCACGCGGTCGCCGTCGCGCAGCTCGGTGAGCAGGTAGTCGTACGCGGCGTCGGCGTCGGCGAAGAACACCGCCTCACCGTCCCACGACCCCTGCGCGATGGCCTCGAGGTACATGCGGCGGGCGTCCTGACCGATCACGACGATGCGCTGGATGCGCAGCCGGACGGCCAGGAGTCCGATGCGGTCGTGCTCCTCCTCGGCGTACTCGCCGAGCTCGCTCATCGCGCCGAGCACGGCGACGGTGCGCTCGTGCGGGGCCGTGATCTGCGCGAGCGTACGGAGGGCCGCGGCCATCGAGTCGGGGCTCGCGTTGTAGGCGTCGTTGATGATGCGCACGCGGTCGGAACCGAGCGGCTGCATCCGCCAGCGCTCGGCGATCTCGACGGTCTCGAGTCGCGCGATGGCGTCGGCCGGGGTCACGCCGAGCGCGATCGCCGCGGTGAGGGCGGCGAGGGCGTTCATGACGTGGTGCTCCCCGAGCACGCGCAACGTGAGGTCGAACTCCTGGCCGTCGACGAGCAGGCGGGCCCGGGTGCCGGATGCCGAGACCTCGACGTCCGTCGCCCGCACCTGCGCGCGCTCGCCCCGGCCGAACCAGCGGACGTCGATCCCGCGCTCGCGCGCGATCGGCTCCATGGCGGCCACACGGGGGTCGTCGGCGTTGAGGACGGCCAGGCCGCCCTCGCGGGTGGCCTTCACGAGCTCGCTCTTGGCGTGGAAGGTCGACTCGATGCCGCCGAAGCCGCCGGCGTGCGCCATGCCGACCATGAGCACCACGCCGATGTCGGGCGTCACGAGTCCGGCCAGGCGCGCGATGGCCCCGGGCGCGCTCGCCCCGAACTCGCTCACGAGGAAGCGCGTGTCGTCGGTGACCCGCAGCATCGTCAGGGGGGCGCCCACCTCGTTGTTGAAGGAGGCGCGCGGAGCGACGGTCTCGCCCTCGTCCGCGAGGATGCGCGCGAGCAGGTTCTTGGTGGTGGTCTTGCCGTTGGACCCGGTGATGCCGACGACGCGCAGATCCCCGCGGGCGCGCACGCGCGCGACGACCTCGCGCGCCAGAACGGACAGGGCGCCCACGGCATCCGGGACGACGATCTGCGACACCGGGTCGTCCACCTCGCGCTCGACGATGGCGAGGGCGGCCCCGCGTTCGACGGCGGCGGCGACGAACAGGTGCCCGTCGGTGGTCTCGCCGGGCTTGGCGACGAAGACGTCGCCCGGCTCGATGAGACGGGAATCGGTGTCGACGAGACCGGAGACGAGGGATGCCTCGGTGTCGGCGCCGCGCAGGACGAGACGCCCGCCGAGCACGGCGGAGATGTCGGAGAGGCTCAGAGAGATCATGGCTGTGTGCGGACGCCCTTCCTGTGGGGGGACGGCATCCGGCGGGGTCAGCCGAACTTGGGGAGTTCGGGGGTGGTCGTTCCGGACGGGATCACTCGATAGTTCTTCAGGACCTGGGTGAGGGCCTTCTGGAAGGCAGGCGCGGTGGCCGCAGACGACTTTACCGTCCGGGGTTCGTCGAGGTTGACCGCGACGACGTACTGGGGGTCGTCGGCGGGCGCGAAGCCGATCATGGTCGTGTAGTACGCGCCCTGCTTGTAGGCCCCGGTCTCGGGGTCCGACTTCTCGCCCGTTCCGGTCTTGATCGCGACCCGGTAACCCGGGATCGACACCTGCGATGCGAGCGTGCCCTGGGTGGCCACGTTCTCGAGCATGAGCGAGACCTGGTCGGCGACGCCCTCGGAGAAGACGCGCTCCCCCTCGGCGTCGGGCACGTCGGTCACGGTCCCGTCCGCCGCGGTGCAGCTCTCCACCAGCGACAGCGGCATCTTCACGCCGCCGTTGGCGATGGTCTGATACGCCCCGACCAGCTGCGGCACCGTGACCGCGAGCCCCTGGCCGAACGTCGTGTTGTAGAACGTCTGGTTTTCCCAGTCGGCGACCGGACGCAGGATGCCGCCGGACTCGCCGGGGAAGCCGATCGCGGTGGGCGTGCCGATGCCGAGCTTCTTCAGGTAGTCGTAGCGCGTCTCGACGGGAATCATCTCGCCGAACTTGCTGATGCCCACGTTCGAGGAGTCGATGAGCACGCCGGTCAGCGTGTAGTTGTTCGCCGGGTGGACGAAGGCGTCGCGGACGCGCGCGCCGTTCGGCATCGTCTCGGACGACGACGCGGTGACGGTCGTGCTCGCGTCGAAGGCCCCGGTCTCGAGCCCGATGGCGGCCGTGAGGGCCTTGAAGGTCGAGCCGGGTTCGTTGGGCCCGGCGAAGGCGCGGCTCTCGCGGTCGGCCGCGGGCGTGGCGGTCGGGTCGTTGGGGTCGACGGCGGGGTACTCCGCGAGCGCCCGGACCTTGCCGGTCTTGGCCTCGACGACCGTGATGGTGCCGCCGAGCGAGCCGGTGTTCTGCACCTGCTCGGCGATCAGCTGGCTGAGGTACCACTGCAGGTCGCGGTCGATCGTGAGCTTGAGCGTACCGCCGTCGATCGCCGGCGCGGTCTCCACCTCGGTGCCGGGCAGCACGCCGCCGTAGCGCCCCCGCTGGTAGACGACCGAGCCGTCGGTGGACTGCAGGCAGGAGTCGTCGGCGGACTCGAGCCCGGCCAGCGGCTGACCGTCGCTGCCGACGAACCCGATGAGGTTGCCGGCCACGGCGCCGTCGGGGTACACCCGCGCCGGCTGGGGCGTGAAGCTGAGGAACGGCACGCCGAGGTCGGCGAGCGCCCGGTACTGCTCGGTCGAGACGTTCTTGACGATCTGCGCCCACTGCGACGACGGGTTCGCGGCGTGCGCGTCGACGACGATCTTCTCGACCTCGGCCACGTCCTGCTTCGTGATCGCCGCGATCTCTCCGGCGATGTCGGCCCACGACCGCGTCACCTTCTGGCCGTCGTCGTCGCGGTAGCTGATCCCGTCGACGGCGAGGGACGGGTCGATCGCCACGTCGTAACGGCGGACGCTGGATGCCAGCGTGACGCCGTTCTCGTCGACGATCGAGCCGCGCGTGCCGTACACGGTGCGCTGGCTCTGCATGCCCATGGCCTTGGCGTCGTCGACGTGCTCGCCGGCGTTGACCACCTGGATGTCGACCAGGCGGATGATGAACGCCGTCAGCACGATGAGCACGACGGCGAGGGCGACCACGGTACGGCGGCGCGGGGACCGCGTGAGCATCGTCGTCATGGGCTTATCGTGTCGCCGGAGTCGGGAGACCGTCGGAGATCGACGGGGGTGTCGTGATCGTGGGGGCCGGAGTGCGCGAGGCGTCGCCGGGCCCCTCGACCGCGACCACTCCCCCGGCGGCATCCGTCGACGCGGCGGGGTCGGTGCCTGCGGCGGGGTCCGAGGTCCCGGCGGCGTCGGATCCTGCGGCGGGAGCCTCGGCGTCGGCGGCCGGGTCGGTCACGAGGGGGACGCCGGCGATCAGGGCGTTGCGCACCGAGCCGCGGCCCAGCGCGTCGATGGACGAGGCGCCCTCCGCGGGCTGTCCGGAGCCGATCACCGCGCCGTCGCTGAGGCGCAGGTAGGTGGGCGACTCGTCGATGACCATCCCGAGGGCGGACGCGTTGGCGGCGAGGTACTGCGGCGAGCTGAGCCCCGCGACCTCGTCGTAGAGGATCTGCTTCTGGTACGTGAGGTCGCGCTGCTGCTGGGTGAGCGTGGAGATCTCGAACGTGCTCTGCGTCGTGAGGATCGACAGACCCATCTGCACGAGCGCGATCAGCACCGCCCCGGTGACCGCGATCACACCGAACGCCCGGCGCGGGGCGCGCCGGCGCGCGGGCGCGGCGGGGACGGGCTGCAGGCGCCGCGGGGTGCGGACGGGGGTGGGGAACTCCGGCAGCAGGGCGGCGTTCGACGTGCTCATGCGGCCTCCTCGACCCGTTCGGCGGCGCGCAGACGCACCGGGGTGGCGCGGGGGTTGGCCGCGCGTTCTTCCTCGCTCGCGAGCTCGGCGCCGCGGACGAGGAGTCGGAACTTGGGGGCGTGCTCGGGCAGCTCCACGGGCAGACCGCGCGGGGCGGTGGACGTGGATGCCTCGGCGAACACGCGCTTGACCAGTCGATCCTCGAGCGACTGGTACGACAGCACGACGATGCGACCGCCCACGCCGAGCACGTCCAGCGCGGCGGGGATGGTGCGCTCGAGCACGGACAGCTCGGCGTTCACCTCGATGCGCAGCGCCTGGAAGACGCGCTTGGCGGGGTGGCGCTCGCGCAGGACCGCCGCCGGCGTCGCGGCCTGCAGCACGTCCACGAGCTGACCCGACCGCTCCAGCGGGGCCTGCGCCCGTGCGGCGATGATGGCGCGGGCGTAGCGCCCGGCCAGCTTCTCCTCGCCGTACCGCTCGAAGATGCGTCGCAGGTCGCCTTCGCCGTAGGTCGCGAGGACGTGGGCGGCGGTCACGCCGCTCGTCTGGTCCATGCGCATGTCCAGCGGGGCGTCCTGGGCGTAGGCGAAGCCGCGGTCGGCGACGTCGAGCTGCAGGGACGAGACGCCGAGGTCGAAGAGGATGCCGTCGACCTTGTCCACTCCCGCCGAGGCGACCGCCGCGGCGATGCCGTCGTAGACGGTGTGCACGAGGGTCACGCGATCGCCGAACCGCGCCAGCCGCTGCCCCGCGATGCGGAGGGCGTCGGTGTCGCGGTCGAGGCCGATGAGTCGCGTCGTCGGGAAGCGCTCGAGGAACGCCTCGGAATGGCCGCCCATGCCGAGGGTGCCGTCGACGAAGACGCTGCCCTCGCGCTGCAGCGCGGGGCCGAGGAGCTCGGCACAGCGCTCGAGGAGGACGGGGGTGTGGATGTCGCGGATGTCCATGATTCTCCGGATCCGGTCCCGGGCTCTGATCCCCATCCGCATCGACCTGGCGCCGGGGAAGTGCGTCAGGGCGTGCGGCTGGGAATCACAGCCGAGGATCAGAACAGTCCGGGGATCACCTCCTGCTCCATCTCGGCGTACGTCTCTTCGTTGCTCTCGGCGTAGGTGTTCCACGCCTCCGCGTCCCAGATCTCGGCGTGGGCGCCGACTCCGGTGACGACCAGCTCGCGCCCCAGGCCCGCGTAGGCCCGGAGGGCCGGCGGAACGGTGATGCGGTTCTGGCTGTCGGGCTTCTCGGCGCTGGCCCCCGAGAGGAACATGCGCAGGAAGTCGCGGGCCTGCTTGTTGCTGAGCGGGGCCTCGCGGATCCGCTCGTGGACGCGCTCGAACTCCTCCGTGCTGAACACGTAGAGGCAGCGGTCCTGCCCCCGGGTGATCACCACACCGGCGCCGAGATCGTCCCGGAACTTCGCGGGCAGGATGACCCGACCTTTGTCGTCGAGCTTGGGCGTGTGCGTGCCGAGCAGCATCCGGGACACACCCCCCTTCGTCCGGCCAGCGAAGTTTCCCCCACTTTACTCCACTGCCCTCCACTTAGCCATCGTCACTCAGCCTCTTCTGGGCGAACGCTCCCCCGTGTACTCTCTGCACCCACGCCGCGGGCCACCTCGCGAGGCGCGCGAGCCCCGGAAAGACGCGGGAGAGAACCTCGCGGGCACAAAAAAACACCGGCTCCGAAGAGCCGGTGTTTGGAGTGGAGGGGGGTGGAGGGTCAGCGACCTTCGTTGCGACGATCCCAGCGCTCGTTCATGCGGTCCATGAAGGACGAGCCGGAGGCGCGGGGGGCGCGGGACGAGGCCGCCTTGGGTGCGGACGCCGTCTGCGCGGCGCCGCGCGTCGGGGTGACCGCGAAGACCACACCGCCGAGCATGACGAGGAAGCCCACGACGCCGACGGCGATCCCGAGGAAGCCCGTGTTGAAGCCGATGGACACGCCCGCGATGAGGGCGCCGAGTCCGGCGAGCACGAGGATCGAGCCGATGACGATGTTGCGATAACTGAGGGCACGCCCGGGAGCCGTGACGACATCCGCGTCGTTG
This sequence comes from Microbacterium sp. LMI1-1-1.1, assembly GCF_040815675.1. Lineage (NCBI taxonomy): Bacteria > Bacillati > Actinomycetota > Actinomycetes > Micrococcales > Microbacteriaceae > Microbacterium > Microbacterium sp. LMI1-1-1.1. The sequence continues at coordinate 1,173,075 of NZ_JBFPNN010000001.1, forward strand.
CTCATGAGATGGCGCTCCATCTCGTCCAGCAGGCGCTGCTCCTGTTCGGAGAGTGGCATGCATCCCCCTCTTTTGCTCGTACCGTCGATCTTACGCGCGGCGTAGATCACTAGGCTAGGCCCGTGCCGCCCTCCTCGGAACCGATCGAGGCTGTTTCTCAGCGACTCGACAACTTCCTCTCCGACCAGCTATCGTTCGCCGCCTCTCTGGGGCCCGAGGCCGAGACGATGACACGTGCGGGCGCCGCCGCTCTGCAGGGCGGGAAGCGTCTGCGCGCACGATTCTGCATCTCCGGGTGGAGGGCTGTGGAGGAGCACCGCCGCCCGGCCCCCGCCGCCCTGATCCCCGCGCTCGTCGCCGTCGCGGCATCCCTCGAGGTCTTCCACGCCGCGGCCCTCGTCCACGACGACATCATCGACAACTCGGACACCCGCCGCGGACAGCCCGCCGCGCATCGCGCGCTCGAGGCCGCGCACCGTGCCGCCGGGTGGGCGACCGACCCCGCCGCCTTCGGGCGCTCGGGCGCGGTGCTCCTCGGCGACCTGCTCGTGGCCTGGAGCGACGACCTCCTCGAGGAGGGACTGACGGATGCCGCCGCCACCGCCGCCGCGACCCGGCGGCACTACGCCCACATGCGTCGCGACGTGACGATCGGCCAATTCCTCGACGTCGCCGAGGAGTCCGCCTACGTCGTCCACCCCGACGGCGACCACGCCGACCGCGCGCTGCGCGTGGCCTCGTACAAGTCGGCCCGCTACAGCATCCAGCAGCCCCTGCAGATCGGCGCGGCGCTGGCCGGAGCCGAGGGCGACCAGCTCGACGCGCTCGGACGCTTCGGGCACGACGTCGGCATGGCCTTCCAGCTGCGCGACGACGTGCTCGGCGTCTTCGGCGACACCGCCGTCACGGGCAAGCCCTCCGGCGACGACCTCCGCGAGGGCAAGCGCACCGTCCTCGTCGCCTACGCCCGCGAACGGCTCGACGCCGGAGCGCGGCGCACGGTCGACGAGCTCCTCGGCGACCCGGACCTGGATGCCGCCCAGATCGCGGCCCTGCAGCGGACGATCGTCGACACGGGCGCTCTCGCCCGCACGGAGGAGCTCATCGCCGAGTACGCGCGTCGCGCGGACCGCGCCCTCTCCGGCGCGCGTCTCGGCGACGCCGCGGTCAACGAGCTGCGCGAGCTCGCCCGCGCGGCGACCCAGCGCACCTCATAACAGGCGGGCGCCGCAGCTCAGCCGGACCCGGCTAGGCATGTCCCCTTTCGTGCAGGTCCACGCCTCCGAACCCGCACAGAAGGGGACACGGTCTCAGGCGAGGGTGGCGGCGACCCGCCGGACCTCGCTCTTGCGACCCGCGAGCAGCGCCTCGATGGGGGCGACGCCGATGGTGTCCTCCGGCGTGAGCAGCCAGTCGATCGCCTCGTCGTCGTCGAAGCCGACGTCGTGGAGCACGATCGCCGTCCCGCGCAGCGACGACAGCGGACGGCCGTCGACGATGAAGACGGAAGGCACCTGCAGCACGCCGTTGCGACGCGAGCCGATGAGGTAGTGGTCGTCCAGCAGGCGCCGGACGCGGCCGAGCGACTCCCCCAGCACCTCCACGAGGTCGGGAAGGGCCAGCCAGTCGGTCTCGTAGCGTGAAGAGTCGGTCACGCTCCCAGTCTCTCACCGACGAGGGCTCGGGATGCCGCGGTCTCGCGGCACCGGCCGGTGGCATCCCTTCCCCGCCCTTTCCACACCAGCCGAGGGCTGCTTGGTCACACGAGTCACATCAGTCACACGCGTTGACACTCGCAACAGGTCCGTGGCAACGTGTCGGCAGTCGGAAGAACGGAATCCCCCACCATGCGACGACGCCTCCCTGTATCCGCCCCCGCCGCCCTGGCCGGCTCCATCGCGCTCGCCCTGGCGGGCGAGCACGCGGCCCATGCCGTCCCGCCGGCGCCCGCCCCGGCGACCCTCCCCGGCCCGCATCCGGTGCCGACGACCCTCGCACCGCGCGTGGCCGCTCTGCCCGCTCCCGCGGTCCACGTCGTCCAGTCCGGCGACACCGTGTCGTCCATCGCGGCGCGGTACGGCCTCGACACGAACGCGGTCCTCGCGGCCAACGGCCTCGGCTGGTCGAGCATCATCCGGCCGGGCCAGGAGCTGGTGCTCTCGGCACCCGCCGCCGCCCCCGCCCCGGCGCCTGCGCCGGCCGCGGCCTACGAGGTCCGCGCGGGCGACACGCTCTCGGGGATCGCCTCCGCCCACGGCGTCGGGCTCGACGCCGTCCTCTCGGCCAACGGCCTGACCCGGGCGTCGATCATCTACCCCGGCGAGACGCTGCAGATCCCGAGCGGCATGGTCGCCGTGGCATCCGTCGCCCCCGTCCTCGCGCCGGGACTCGACGCCGAGCAGAGCGCCAACGCGCGGACGATCATCCGCATCGGCCGCGAGCTCGGCGTGCCCGAGCGCGGCATCGCCATCGCCCTCGGCACCGCGATGCAGGAGTCCTGGCTGCGCAACCTCGACTGGGGCGACCGCGACTCCGTCGGCCTGTTCCAGCAGCGGCCGAGCACCGGATGGGGCGCACCGGAGCAGCTGATGGATCCCGACTACGCGACGCGGGCGTTCTTCCTCGGCGTCGCGGACGCCGGCGGGACCGTCACTCTCGGCCTCGTCGACATCCCGGGCTGGGAGGTCCTGCCGTACGCCGACGCCGCCCAGGCGGTGCAGATCTCCGCCTATCCGGACCGCTACGGGCAGTGGGAGCAGCCCGCGACGGTCTGGCTGGCCGCGCTCGGCTGAGCATGCATGCGGCTTTGGGGGTGAGCCGCTCCCCGAGCTCACAGGAGGCGCTCCGTAGACTCTCCCCGTGAGCACGAGTCAGCAGGCCGACCCGCTGATCGGCCGTCTCGTCGACGGCCGGTACCGGGTCCGTGCGCGCATCGCGCGCGGCGGCATGGCGACCGTGTACGTCGCGACCGACCTGCGCCTCGAGCGCCGCGTGGCACTCAAGGTCATGCACGGCCACCTGAGCGACGACACCGTGTTCCAGAGCCGGTTCATCCAGGAGGCGCGCTCGGCGGCCCGGCTGGCGGATCCGCACGTCGTGAACGTCTTCGACCAGGGCCAGGACGGCGAGATGGCCTACCTGGTCATGGAGTACCTCCCCGGCATCACCCTCCGCGAGCTGCTGCGCGAGCAGCGCCGGCTCACGGTCGATCAGACCCTGACGATCATGGATGCCATCCTGTCCGGGCTGGCCGCCGCGCACCGCGCGGGCATCGTCCACCGCGACGTCAAGCCGGAGAACGTGCTGCTCGCCGAGGACGGCCGCATCAAGATCGGCGACTTCGGCCTGGCGCGGGCCACGACCGCGAACACCGCCAGCGGCGCGCAGCTGATGGGCACGATCGCCTACCTCGCGCCCGAGCTCGTCACGCGCGGCACCGCCGACGCCCGCAGCGACATCTACTCGCTCGGCATCATGCTCTACGAGATGCTCACCGGCGAGCAGCCCTACAAGGGCGAGCAGCCGATGCAGATCGCCTATCAGCACGCCACCGACTCCGTGCCGCGCCCGAGCGCGAAGGTCTCCACCGTCCCCGAGCAGCTCGACGAGCTCGTGCTGTGGTCGACGGAGCGCTCCCCCGACGACCGGCCCGTCGACGCCGGAACCATGCTCTCCCGTCTGCGCGAGGTCGAGAAGGAGCTGGGGCTCGCGCCGCAGGTCGCCCGCGCGGTGTCAGTCGGCATCGCCACGCCCGCGACGGCGGCCGAGTCGCGCGAGCTCACCAAGGTCCTCCCGCAGACCGCATCGCTCCCCCAGGCCTCCGTCGACGACCACGACAACGCCACTCACCTCCGGGCCCGCACGCGGCGCCGCACCGCTCGCGGCGCCTGGATCGTCGCCCTCGTGCTGCTGCTCGCCGGATCCGCGGCGGGCCTCGGCTGGTGGTTCGGCTCGGGCCCCGGCTCGCTCGTGGCCGTCCCCGACGTGGCGCAGCGCAGCTTCGACGACGCCGCCACCGCCCTCGCCCTGGAGCAGCTGCAGGCGCAGCCGCAGGAGGTGAACGACTTCGACGTCCCGGCCGGCACCACGGTCGGCAGCGACCCGGCCGCCGGGCAGCGGGTCGACAAGGACAGCGTCGTGACGGTCTTCGTGTCGGTCGGCCCCGCCACCCACCAGATCCCCGGCCTCGCCGGGGTGCAGGCGGACGAGGTGCGCGGCATCCTGGAGTCCGCCGTCGTCACGGTCGGCGACGAGGCGACGGAGTTCACCGACGCCGACGAGGGCGCCGTGCTCGGGGTCACGATCACCCCGCGCTCCGGCGCCGAGCCCTTCGCCTGCACCGACGGCTGCACCGTGTACGAGGGCGACACCGCCTCGATGGTCGTCTCGCTCGGCCCGATCCCCGACGTCGTGGGACTGACCGCCGGCCAGGCGGAGCGCGCCCTCGACGACGTCGAGCTGCAGTCGACCCGCGTCGAGGAGTACAGCAACAGCGTCGACTCCGGCGACGTCATCTCCTACGACGCCCGCTCCGGCGGCGGCAACTGGCGGCCCGGCGACACGGTGACCCTGCGGGTGTCCATCGGCCCGCGTCCCGTGCAGATCCCCGAGAACGTCATCGGCAAGTCCATCCGCGACGCGGTGGCGCAGCTGCAGGGCCTCGGCTTCGAGGTCAACGCCGGCATCGAGGACGGGACGCTCCCCCTCGGCTTCCGCTACTGGGACATCTACAAGGTGCGCGCCACCAACCCCGCGGCGGGCTCGACCGCCCCGCAGGGTGCGACGATCACCCTCACCCCCACGCTCTGACCCCGGCGCGCGCCCTCGCCGGACGCGCCGGTGACGACGAAGGCCCCGACCGGACGGTCGGGGCCTCCTCTGTCGCGGGGCTCAGCGCTTCTCGAGCTCCTCGGCCACGAGGAACGCCAGCTCGAGGCTCTGACGGTGATTCAGGCGCGGGTCGCACAGGCTCTCGTAGCGCGTCGCGAGGGTGGCCTCGTCGATCTGCTCCGACCCGCCCAGGCACTCGGTGACGTCGTCGCCGGTGAGCTCGACGTGGATGCCGCCCGGGTGCGTCCCGACGGCGCGGTGCGCCTCGAAGAAGCCGCGGACCTCGTCCACCACGTCGTCGAACCGGCGCGTCTTGTAGCCGGTCGGCGTCGTGATGCCGTTTCCGTGCATCGGGTCGGTGACCCACAGGGGCGTCGCACCGGAGTCGCGGACGGCCTCGAGCAGCGGCGGCAGCGCGTCGCGGATCTTGCCCGCGCCCATGCGCGTGATGAACGTCAGGCGACCGGGCTCGCGCTCCGGGTCGAGCTTGTCGATCAGGGCGAGCGCGGTGTCGGTCGTCGTGGTCGGACCCAGCTTGACGCCGATCGGGTTGCGGATCTTGGAGAAGTAGTCGACGTGCGCGCCGTCGAGCTCACGCGTGCGCTCCCCGATCCACTGGAAGTGCGACGAGGTGTTGTACGGCAGGCCGGTACGCGAGTCGATGCGCGTCATGGGCCGCTCGTAATCCATGAGCAGGCCCTCGTGGCCGGTGTAGAACTCGACGCGGGTGAGCTCGTCGAAGTCGGCGCCGGCCGCCTCCATGAACTTGATCGCGCGATCGATCTCGGTGGCGAGACGCTCGTAGGCCTGGTTGGCGGGCGTGCTGGCGAAGCCCTTGTTCCAGCTGTGGACCTCGCGGAGGTCGGCGAAGCCGCCCTGGGTGAACGCGCGGATGAGGTTCAGCGTCGACGCGGCCGTGTGGTAGCCCTTCAGCAGACGCGCCGGGTCCGCCTTGCGCGACTCCTCGGTGAAGTCGTAGCCGTTGACGATGTCGCCGCGGTAGGCCGGAAGCGTCACATCGCCGCGCGTCTCGGTGTCGCTGGAGCGCGGCTTGGCGAACTGGCCCGCCATGCGGCCCATCTTGACCACCGGCATGGACGCCCCGTAGGTGAGCACGACGGCCATCTGCAGGACGGTCTTGATGCGGTTGCGGATCTGCTCGGCCGTGGCTCCCGCGAAGGTCTCGGCGCAGTCGCCGCCCTGCAGCAGGAACGCCTGGCCGGCGGCCGCGCGGGCGAGACGGTCGCGGAGGATGTCGACCTCGCCGGCGAAGACGAGCGGGGGCAGGGTCGCCAGCTCCGCGGACGCCGCAGCGACAGCGGACTCGTCATACCACTTCGGCTGCTGCTTGATGGGCAGGGTTCGCCAGTGGTCGAGTTCGTGGAGCTGCTGATTCACCCCGCAAGTCTAGTGGCGCGCCGCGGGCGCCTTCGCCGCCTGCGCCGTCGCGAGACGGTCCTTCACGGTCGAGGCGTAGACGTCCTCGTACCGCTGCTCGCCGAGGCGCTGCAGGGCGACCATGATCTCGTCCGTGACCGACCGGAGGATGTAGCGGTCGCTCTCCATCCCCTCGAAGCGGGAGAAGTCCAGCGGCTCCCCGATGACGATGCCGACGCGGCCCACCCGTGGCAGGCGGTGGCCGATGGGCATGACGGCGCCGGTGTCGACCATCACCACGGGGACGACCGGCACGCGCGCCTCCAGCGCCATGCGGGCGATGCCCGTGCGCCCGCGGTACAGCGTGCCGTCGGGGCTGCGCGTGCCCTCGGGGTAGATGCCGAGCAGCTCCCCGCGTCCCAGCACGCCGAGGCCGGTGTTGAGGGATGCCTCCGACGCCTTGCCGCCGGACCGGTCGATCGGCAGCTGGCCGGTCGCGGTGAAGAAGACCCGCGTGGCCCAGCCCTTGAGGCCGCGGCCCGTGAAGTAGTCGCTCTTGGCGAGGAACGCCATCCGCCGGTCGATCATCAGGGGAAGGAAGATCGAGTCCGAGAACGACAGGTGGTTGCTGGCGAGGATCGCCGCGCCCTCCCGGGGGATGTTCCGCCGGCCCACGACCCACGGGCGGAAGACGGCCTTGATGACCGGGCCGATCACCACGTACTTCATGAGCCAGTAGAACATCGTCAGCGGTCCTTCCCGGCGAGGTCGGCGACCCCGATGAGGCCGGCGTCGTTGCCCAGACGCGCGATCGTGAACTGCGCGACGGGACGCTCACCGTACCCCGGGAGCGACGTCTCGTAGGCCAGCTGCACCGGCGCGAGCAGGTCGGCCCCGAGCTGGGCGACGCCGCCGCCGATGACGAAGAGCTCGGGGTCGAGCACGGCCTGGAATCCGCCGCACGCCTCGCCCAGCGCCGTCGCCACGCGACGGAGCGCCTCGATCGCGCCGGCGTCCCCCGCCAGCACGAGACGCGAGACAGCGGGCCCGGGGATCGCTCCGCGCTCCTCGCGGACCGCCGCGAGGGCAGCGCCGATGCCGCCGCCGTCGGCGATGGCGTTGGCCTCGCGCTGCAGGGCGCGTCCCGACGCGTACTGCTCGAGGCATCCGTTCTGGCCGCACCCGCAGGGAAGCCCGCCGCGGACGAATCGCATGTGGCCGAGCTCGCCGCCGATGCCGTGACCGCCGCGGAACAGCTCGCCCCCGGTGATGATCGCCCCGCCGACGCCCGTCCCCATCGTCAGCATGACCATGTCGTGCACGCCCTGGCCCGCGCCGAAGCGGTACTCGCCCCAGCCGGCGGCGTTGGCGTCGTTCTCGATCGTGACCGGGGCCCCGAGCCGGTCCTCCAGGCGGGCGCGCAGCGGCTCGTCGTGCCAGTCGATGTTGGGGGCGTGGATGACGGTGCTGCGGTCGAGGCTGATGAACCCGGCGGCGGCGACGCCGATCGCGTGGATCTCGTGCGCCCGGCGCAGATGCTCGGCCATGTCGACGACGGCATCGACGAGGGCGGCGGGGTCGATGGGGGTGTCCACCCGCAGCTTCTCGACGATGGTGCCGTCCTCCTCGACGACGCCTCCGGCGATCTTCGTGCCACCGATGTCGATCCCGACGTTGCGCACAGCGCTCCCCTCCGGCCCGCCCCGTAGCACGGCCCGAAGCAGTCTAGTCATCCGGCGCAGCCCGCCGCGGACCCTGTGTGACGGCGGGGACGCCGCATCCATGCGGATAGACTCGTCGCACCGATCGATGATCTTTTCCGGTACCGAAGGAGTTGCCGTGATCCACTTCGACCTTGCCCCCGTCGTCCCCGCCGACCCGAGCGCGAACGTGTCCGACCTGCTCGCCGAGCGGGTCGCTGCGACCCCCGACCGCGCGCTGTTCGCCGTCCCCGACGCGGGCGGCTGGCGTGACGTCTCCGCCGCCGCGTTCGAGAGTCAGGTCATCGCGCTGGCCAAGGGCTTCGTCGCCGCGGGCGTCGCCCCCGGCGACAAGGTGGCCTTCATCGCCCGCACGACGTACGACTGGACCCTCGTCGACTTCGCGCTGTTCTACGCCGGCGCCGTCATGGTCCCGGTGTACGAGACCAGCTCGCCGTCGCAGATCTCCTGGATCCTGTCCGACTCGGGTGCCGTCGCCGCGATCGTGGAGACGGCCGAGCACGAGTCGCGGCTCGGCGAGGTGCGCGGGGACCTCCCGCTCATCCGCGAGGTGTGGACCATGCACGGCGGCGGGCTCGACGCCCTCGTCGCGCAGGGCGCCGGCGTCGACGACGCCGAGGTCCAGCGCCGCCGCGCGCTCGCCAATGGCTCGGACATCGCGACGCTCATCTACACCTCGGGCTCCACCGGACGGCCGAAGGGCTGCGTCCTCACCCACAGCAACTTCGTCGAGCTCGCACGCAACTCCGCCAAGGCGCTCCACGAGGTCGTGGAGACGCCGGACGCGTCGACCCTCCTCTTCGTCACGACCGCCCACGTCTTCGCGCGGTTCATCTCGCTGCTGAACGTGCACGCGGGAGTCAAGACCGGTCATCAGCCCGACACCAAGCAGCTGCTGCCTGCGCTCGGCACGTTCCGGCCGTCGTTCCTTTTGGCCGTGCCGCGCGTGTTCGAGAAGGTCTACAACTCCGCGGAGCAGAAGGCCGAGGCCGGCGGGAAGGGCAAGATCTTCCGCGCCGCCGCCGCCGTGGCGGTCGAGCACTCCCAGCGCGAGCAGGACGGCCGCAGCATCCCCCTCGGGCTCAAGCTCAAGTTCACCCTCTTCGACAAGCTCGTCTACTCGAAGCTCCGTGACGCCATGGGCGGGCGCGTTGTCTACGCCGTCTCCGGATCCGCTCCGCTCGGCCCGCGTCTCGGCCACTTCTTCCGCAGTCTCGGCGTCGTCATCCTCGAGGGGTACGGCCTGACCGAGACGACGGCACCGGCGACGGTCAACCTCGCCTCGAAGTCAAAGATCGGCACCGTCGGTCCCGTGCTCCCCGGCGTCGGGGTCCGCGTCGCGGACGACGGCGAGATCCAGGTGCGCGGCATCAACGTCTTCTCCGAGTACTGGCGCAACCCCGAGGCGACCGCCGAGGCGTTCGACGGCGACTGGTTCAAGACGGGGGACATCGGCGCCTTCGACGCGGACGGCTTCCTCACCATCACGGGCCGTAAGAAGGAGATCATCGTCACCGCCGGCGGCAAGAACGTCGCCCCCGCGGCGCTCGAGGACCCCATCCGCGCCAACCCGATCGTGGGCCAGGTCGTCGTGGTGGGCGACCAGAAGCCGTTCATCTCCGCGCTCGTCACCCTCGACTCCGAGATGCTGCCGACGTGGCTGGCGAACAACGGCCTGCCCGCCGACATGTCGCTGAAGGATGCGGCCGCGAACGAGAAGGTGCGCGCCGAAGTGCAGAGCGCCATCGACCGCGCCAACACGGCCGTCTCGCGCGCCGAGTCCATCCGCAAGTTCGAGATCCTCGCGACGGAGTGGACGGAGGCCAGCGGTCACCTCACCCCGAAGATGAGCATCAAGCGCAACGTCATCGTGTCCGACTTCGCCGAGACGATCGAGGACATCTACGCCGTGCCGATCAACACGACGAACGTCTCGCTTCCCTGAGCACGCACGCGGCCCGGCTCCTCGAGCCGGGCCGCGTCGTCTCCCGCGTCACCGCGACAGGAAGAATCGCCGGCGCAGGCCGATCCGGCACGGTAGCGCCTGTTCCGGACGCATCGCCTGCGTCGGCACCGCGACACTCCGGCGGAGGGATGCCACCGGCACCGGCCGCGCTCCGGAGCGGAAGCGGCGCGGGTCAGAACCAGTCGCTCTCGCGGATCTGCTTCATCGCCTCGCGGCGGGTCTCCGCGGGGAGCCGCGACAGGTAGAGCATCCCGTCGAGATGGTCGGTCTCGTGCTGCAGCGCCTGCGCGAGCAGGCCGTCCCCCTCGAGCACGACCTCGTTGCCGTCGAGGTCGGTGCCGACGACCTTGGCCCAGGGGTACCGCAGCGCCTCGTGCCACAGGCCCGGGACCGAGAGGCATCCCTCCCCCACCGGCTCGGGCTCGCCGCGGGTCTCGACGAGCTCCGGGTTGAGCACGTAGCCGATGTCGCCGTCGATGTTGTAGCTGAACGCCCGCAGGCCCACGCCGATCTGCGGGGCCGCGACGCCCGCGCGTCCGGGCGGCTCGACGGTGTCGAGGAGGTCCTGCACGAGGGCGCGGACGCCGTCGTCGATCGTCTCGATGCGTGCACTGGGCGCCCGCAGGACGGGGTCGCCGAAGAAGCGGATCTGCCGGACGGTCATGCTGCGGCCGCCGGGGAGCGCAGGCCCTCGACCACGGCCGCCGCGAGCTCGCGGGCGGCCTGACGGGTGCCGGGCTGAAGGTCGCGGAACGAGATCGCGCTGCCGGTGGCGATGAGCGGGTCGTACGGCATCCGGATGACCGCGCGCACGCGCGTGCGGAAGTGCGTCTCGAGCTCGCTCTCGCGGACCAGCGGGGTGCCGGGTCGCGCGTTGTTCAGCACGACGACCGCGTCGCGCACGCGGTCCGCGTACCCGTTGGTCTCGAGCCAGGTGAGCGTCTCGGATGCCAGGCGCGCCTCGTCCACCGAAAGACCGGCGACGATGACGAGACTGTCGGACTGCTCGAGCGTCGCCCCCATCACCGAGTGGACGATGCCCGTGCCGGTGTCGGTGAGGACGATCGAGTAGTAGTGGGCGGCCACGGTGGCGACGTCGCGGTAGTCGTCGTCGCTGAAGGCCTCGCTGACCCGGGGGTCGGCGTCGGAGGCGAGCACGTCCAGGCGGGTCGCGTCGCGGGCGACGATCGAGGACACGTCCGCGTAGCCGGTGACCTCGTCGCGGGCGCGGACCAGGTCGCGCACCGTGCGGCCGTTCGGCCGGCCGACGCGATCGGCGAGGGTCCCGCGGTCGGGGTTGGCGTCGACCGCGATGATGCGGTCGTCGCGGGCGTCGGCGAGGGCCATCCCGAGGAGGGCCGTGACGGTGGTCTTGCCGACCCCGCCCTTGCGGGAGAGCACCGGGACGAACCGCGCGCCGCCGGGCAGCGGCGACGAGATGCGGCGATCCAGCTCCTTGCGCGCGCGGGCACGGCGGCCGTCGCCGAGGTTGATCCGGTGGCGCGACAGCGAGTAGACGAGCTGCTGCCACAGGCCCTCGGGCTCCGGGCGGGCGATCTGCCGCGGGTCGAGCAGCCGATCGGCGGTGAGCAGATCGGGGCTCTCGCGGGTGTCGTCGAGCTCGCCGAGGCGCTTGGACGACAGCGTCACCTCGGGCGCCGACGTGCGGACGCGCTCCATCGCATGGGCGCGATCCACCCGGGCGGCCTCGTCCGCCTGGTGCACCTCGCGACGCGTCAGCGGGACGGTGCCGATGACGCCGGTGGCGGCCCGGCGCGTGGCGGGGGCGGGAGGGGATGCCGCGGCGGCGGCGTTCTGCGCCTCCGGCTGGGGGGCGCGCTCGGCGGCGGGGGCCACGGGCTGCGCGCTCGGCGCCGCCGCGGGCGCGTCGGGCTCGACAGCCGGAGCGACCGCGGGCTCCGCGGCGCGCGCGGCGGCGAAGGGCACGGATGCCGGCGCGGCGGCGGAGGGCTCGGATGCCGGCGCGGCGGCGGCGGCCTCGGACGCCGGCTCGGTGGCGGCGAAGGGCACGGATGCCGGCTCGGCGGCGGGCGCGGGAGCAGACTCCCCCGCCTCGTCGGACGGCGCGTCGGCGACCGCGGCCGTGACGCCGCCCTCCTCGGGGGCGACCCACGGAGCGCGGGTCAGCGGCTCCGCGGGCGCGTCGTCGTGCTGCTCGGGGGCGGCGACGGGCTCGGCGTTCTGCTGCGCGGGCGCGGCGGAGGGCGCGTCGACGGAAGTCCCGTCGATGCCGTCGGCCGGTGCGACGTCGTCGCCGCTCTCCGTGACGGACTCGTACGCGTCGACGGACTCGACGACGTCCGCGTCGTCCGGCGCTTCCGTGAAGGCGTCCGCCTCGGCCGCGGCGAGGGCGGCGTCCGCATCGGCCCCGACGTCATCCTGCCCGGCGTCCGCGGAGGCGGACGGGTCGGGGTCCTCCCCCGCGGCCGCGTCGGCATCCGGTGCGGGAGACGCGTCGTCGCCGCCCTCGTCGAGGTGGTCCTCGGACACGAGCTCGGCATCGACGACCTCGTCCTCGCCGTCACGGCCGTCGTGGTGCGCAGTGTCGTGACCGTCGTCGAGGGTGTGCGGCTCGAGGATGATGTCGCCGGTCGGGACCTCGTCGATGTGGGCCTCGACCACCGGGGCCGACGCGGCCTCGTCCTCGCCGTGCGGCAGCGCGGGGGCGGCATCCGGGATCACGATGTCGTCGACGGGGAGCTCGTCCTCGACGACGTCGTCGTCACGATCGTCGTCGACCGTGGACGGGAGGCTGACGTTCACCTGGGCGATGTGCCCGCCGAGGATCGAGATGCTGGCCGTGTCGAGGGTTCCGCTGTCGTCGAGGACGCCGTGTTCGGCGTTCTCCTCGGGGGTCTCGTCGAGGCGGTCGGGCGTCACTGCGGTCTCCAAACGGGAAGAGGGCGCGAGAAGCGCCCCCTTCCACGTTACTGCGAGGGACGGACGGTGAGCAAAAGGTCACCGGCCTCGACCTGCTGCGTCGCCCGCACCGCGATCCTTTCGATCGTCCCGTCGACGGGCGACGTGATCGCCGCCTCCATCTTCATCGCCTCGATCGACGCGACGGCCTGTCCCGCGCGGACGCGGTCCCCCGCCGTCGCCTTCACGGTCACCACGCCGGAGAACGGTGCGGCGACCTGACCCGGCTTGGACGTGTCGGCCTTCTCCGCCTGGCGCGCCTCCACCTCGATCGACCGGTCGCGGACGAACACCGGCCGCAGCTGGCCGTTCAGCGTGGTCATGACCGTCCGCATGCCCTTGTCGTCCGCGTCGCCGATGGCTTCCAGCCCGACGAAGAGCTGGACGCCGCGCTCGATCTCCACGATGTGCTCGCCGCCGGGACGCAGGCCGTAGAGGTAGTCCGCCGTGTCGAGGACGCTGAGGTCGCCGTAGGTCTCGCGCATCTGGGCGAAGGTGCGGGTGGGCCCGGGGAACAGCAGCGTGTTCAGGCGCGCGCGCCGCGTGGCGGCGTCGCCGGCGAGGGCCGCCGCGTCGTCGTCGGTCAGGGGCGTCACGCCCGTCTTGACCTCGCGCCCGGCGAGGACCTTCGAACGGAACGGCTCGGGCCAGCCGCGCGGCAGGTCGCCGAGCTCGCCGGCCATGAAGGACACGACGGAGTCGGGGACGTCGTACCGCTCGGGGTGGCGCTCGAAGTCGTCGGGGTCGGCCTTCACCGCCGCGAGGTGCAGGGCCAGGTCGCCCACCACCTTCGACGACGGCGTCACCTTGGGCACCCGGCCGAGGATGCGGTCGGCCGCGGCGTACAGATCCTCGATGAGCTCGAAGTCGTCGGCGAGCCCGAGGGCGATCGCCTGCTGCCGCAGGTTCGACAGCTGCCCGCCGGGGATCTCGTGACGGTACACGCGGCCGGTGGGACCGGGCAGGCCCGACTCGAACGGGCGGTAGAGGTGACGCACCGACTCCCAGTACGGCTCGAGGTCCGACACCGCGTCGAGGTCGAGCCCCGTGTCCCGCTCCGTGTGGGCGAGCGCGGCGACCAGCGCCGAGAGGGAGGGCTGGCTGGTCGTGCCCGACATGGGCGCCGCGGCGGCGTCGACCGCGTCGGCCCCCGCCGCCGAGGCGGCGAGCAGCGTGGCGAGCTGCCCCCCGGCGGTGTCGTGCGTGTGCACGTGCACCGGCAGGTCGAAGCGCTCGCGCAGCGCCGCGACCAGGCGGGCCGCGGCCGCCGGACGCAGCAGCCCCGCCATGTCCTTGATCGCGAGGACGTGCGCGCCCGCGTCGACGATCTGCTCGGCCAGACGCAGGTAGTAGTCGAGGGTGTAGAAGTCCTCGGACGGGTTCAGCAGGTCGCCCGTGTAGCAGACCGCGACCTCCGCGACGGCGGTGCCGGCGCTCAGGACGGCGTCGATCGCCGGCCGCATCTGCGAAACGTCGTTGAGCGCGTCGAAGATGCGGAAGATGTCGACCCCGGATGCCGCGGCCTCGCTCACGAAAGCGTCCGTCACCTGCGTCGGGTAGGGCGTATAGCCCACGGTGTTGCGTCCCCGCAGCAGCATCTGGATGGCCACGTTCGGCAGCGCGCTGCGGAGAGCGTCGAGCCGCTCCCACGGGTCCTCGCCGAGGAACCGGAGGGCGACGTCGTAGGTCGCGCCGCCCCAGGCCTCCACGGACAGCAGCTGCGGCGTCATCCGTGCGACGTGCGGGGCCACGCGGACGAGGTCGCGGGTGCGGACCCGCGTCGCCAGCAGGGACTGGTGCGCGTCGCGGAACGTCGTCTCGGTGACCGCCAGCGCGGTCTGCTCGCGCAGCGCGCGGGCGAAGCCCGCCGGCCCCAGCTCCTGCAGGCGCTGGCGGGACCCGGCCGGAGCGGGCCGGGTCGTGTCGAGCGGCGGGAGCTTGGTCGCGGGATCCACCGACACGGGGTTCTCGCCGTGCGGCCGGTTGACCGTGGTGTCGACGAGCCAGGAGAGGATCTTCGTGCCGCGGTCCTTGGACTCCCGTCCGCGCAGCAGCTCCGGGCGCTCGTCGATGAAGGACGTGCTGAGGTCGCCCGCGACGAAGGCCGGGTCGTCCAGCACCGCCTGCAGGAACGGGATGTTGGTCGAGACGCCGCGGATGCGGAACTCCGCGAGGGCGCGGCGGGCGCGCGCGACGGCGGCGCCGAAGTCGCGGCCGCGGCACGACAGCTTCGCGAGCATCGAGTCGAAGTGCGGGCTGATCTGCGAGCCCGCCGCCGTCGTCCCGCCGTCGAGGCGGATGCCCGCGCCGCCGGGAGAGCGGTAGGTGGTGATCTTGCCCGTGTCGGGGCGGAAGCCCTGCGTCGGGTCCTCCGTCGTGATGCGGCACTGCAGGGCGGCGCCGCGCAGGCGGATCTCGTCCTGCGTGAGGTGCAGCTCCGAGAGGGTCTGCCCGGCGGCGATGCGCATCTGCGACTGCACGAGGTCGACGTCGGTGACCTCCTCGGTCACCGTGTGCTCGACCTGGATGCGCGGGTTCATCTCGATGAAGACGACCTCGCCGGCCCGCGGTCCCGCCGTCTCGAGCAGGAACTCGACGGTCCCGGCGTTCTGGTACCCGATCGAGCGGGCGAAGGCGACGGCGTAGCGGTGCAGGTCGGCGCGGATCGCGTCGTCCAGGTTCGGCGCCGGCGCGATCTCGATGACCTTCTGGTGGCGACGCTGCACCGAGCAGTCGCGCTCGAAGAGGTGGACCGTCTCGCCCGCGGCATCCGCGAGGATCTGCACCTCCACGTGACGGGGACGCTGAACGGCCTGCTCGAGGAACATCCGCGGGTCGCCGAAGGCGCTCTGCGCCTCGCGCATGGCCTCGGCCAGAGCGGGGGCGAGCTCGCCGATCGACTCCACGCGACGCATCCCCCGCCCGCCGCCGCCGGCGACGGCCTTGGCGAAGAGGGGGAAGCCGATCTCGTCCGCCTGCGCGACGAGGTGGTCGATGTCGTCGGATGCCGCGGTGGAGCGCAGCACGGGCACCCCGGCGGCGATCGCGTGCTCCTTCGCGGTGACCTTGTTCCCCGCCATGGACAGCACCTCGGCGGGCGGCCCGATGAAGGTGATGCCGTTGGCGGCGGCCTTCTCGGCCAGCTCCGGGTTCTCGGACAGGAAGCCGTACCCGGGGTAGATGGCATCCGCCCCGCACTCGAGCGCGACGCGGATGATCTCGTCGACATCGAGATAGGCGCGCACCGGGTGTCCGCGCTCCCCAATCAGGTAGGCCTCGTCCGCTTTGAGACGGTGCAGAGAGGCACGGTCCTCGTAGGGGAACACCGCGACCGTGCGCGCTCCCACCTCGTAGGCGGCTCGGAACGCGCGGATGGCGATCTCTCCGCGGTTGGCGACCAGGATCTTCGAGAACATGCGCACCTCACGTCAAGCTGGCGGAGCTGAATGTGCTCACAGCCTAGGGGAAGGTAACGTAGACGCTCGTGCACGTACTCTCCGTCAGCTCTTTGAAAGGCGGGGTCGGCAAGACGACCGTGACGCTCGGGCTGGCTTCCGCCGCCTTCGCGCGTGGCGTACGCACCCTCGTCGTCGACCTCGACCCGCAGTCCGACGTGTCGACCGGCATGGACATCCAGGTCGCCGGACGCCTCAACATCGCCGATGTGCTGGCGAACCCGCGCGAGAAGGTCGTCCGTCAGGCGATCACCTCCAGCGGCTGGGCCAAGGTCCACCCCGGCACGATCGACGTGCTCATCGGCAGCCCGTCCGCGATCAACTTCGACGGCCCGCACCCCAGCGTCCGCGACGTCTGGAAGCTCGAGGAGGCCCTCGCCACCATCGAGGCCGACTACGACCTCGTGCTCATCGACTGCGCCCCCTCGCTGAACGCCCTCACGCGCACCGCGTGGGCGGCGAGCGACCGCGTCGTCGTCGTCACGGAGCCCGGTCTGTTCTCCGTCGCCGCGGCCGACCGCGCGCTGCGCGCCATCGAGGAGATCCGTCGCGGCCTCTCCCCCCGTCTGCAGCCGCTCGGCGTCGTGGTCAACCGCGTCCGCCCGCAGTCCATCGAGCACCAGTTCCGCATCAAGGAGCTCCGCGACATGTTCGGCCCGCTGGTCCTCAACCCGCAGCTGCCCGAGCGCACCTCGCTCCAGCAGGCGCAGGGTGCGGCAAAGCCGCTGCACGTCTGGCCCGGCGACTCCGCCCAGGAGCTCGCCGCCGACTTCGACGCGCTGCTCGACCGCATCGTCCGGACCGGCCGCATCCCCGTCGAGGGCGACGCCGCTCGCGCCTGAGGCGTCGTCACGAGAAGGACCCCGGATGCCGCGGCATCCGGGGTCCTTCTCGTCGAAGACGGTGGTGGTCAGGCGGTGCGGGCCGCGCGACGGGCGGCGAGCTCGTCGACGGCCTCGGGCGCGGCGGCCTCGAAGTCGACGAGCGTCGACTCGACCTCGCGCAGGACCTTGCCGACGGCGATGCCGAACACGCCCTGGCCGCGGCTGACGAGGTCGATGACCTCGTCGTTGGAGGTGCACAGGTAGACGGAGGCGCCGTCGCTCATCAGCGTCGTGCCCGCCAGGTCGCGGATGCCGGCGGCGCGGAGCTGGTCGACGGCGGTGCGGATCTGCTGCAGCGAGATGCCGGTGTCGAGGAGGCGCTTGACGAGCTTGAGCACGAGGATGTCGCGGAAGCCGTACAGGCGCTGCGTGCCCGAGCCGTTCGCTCCACGGACGGTGGGGACGACGAGCTCGGTGCGGGCCCAGTAGTCGAGCTGGCGGTAGCTGATACCGGCGGCGCGCGCCGCGACGGCGCCGCGATAGCCCGTGTCGTCGTCCATCTCGGGCAGACCGTCGGTGAAGAGGAGTTCCGTGGCGAACCGGGGTTCGCCGACTGTGTCGCCAGCGGTCATGCTCGCGTCCCTCCTCGTCGGGTCATTGGTTCCACGCTAGATCAGCGATGCCCGCCCGGCAACGACATCCGCCCGAGCGATTCGGCGTGTCGCGCTCAGGAGAGCACGCGGTCGATGGCGCTGCGCACGAAGATCGCCCGCACCTCGTCCAGCCGCGCGGCCAGCTCGGGGGCGAGCTCGCTCGCGCGGGCGCGCGAGGCGGCGTCGGGGCGGCGCAGCAGGGCGGAGAGGGCGGACTCGACGAGGGAGGCCTCGCGCTCCGCGCTCTGCCGCAGCGACCGCACGTGACGCGGCTCGATGCCGTGACGGTCCAGCGCGACGAGCGCGCGCAGCAGGGTCACGGTCTGCTCGGGATAGGACTCCGCCGCGGTGACGACACCGGTGCTGATGGCGTCGTTCAGCAGCTGCGGCGCGGCACCGGAGGCCGACAGCAGCTCGTCGCGGCGATAGCGGCGTGGGGCCGCGGTCATCGACGGCATGGCCGTGGGCGGGGCCGGGTTGCGGCCGGCATCCAGGTCCTCGAGGTAGTCGCGGATGACGGCGAGCGGGAGGTAGTGGTCGCGCTGCAGGGTGAGCGCCAACCGCAGCCGCTCGAGGTCGGCGGGCGAGAACTTGCGGTACCCGGAGTCGGTGCGCGTCGGCGAGACGATGCCCTGCACCTCGAGGAAGCGGAGCTTGCTCGAGGTGAGCGCGGGGAACTCGGGGGTCAGGCGCGCCAGCACCTGGCCGATACTCAGCAGCCCCGCAGCCGTGGGACGACCGCGGGCGGGGGCTGCCGCCATCAGTGCTCTGCCGCGGCGAGATCGACGGGCGAGACGAAGAAGTTCAGGCGGAACTTGCCGATCCGCACCTCGGCGCCGTTGACGAGCGCCGAGCGGTCGACCCGCTCGCCGTTGACGTAGCTGCCGTTGAGGGAGCGCTGGTCGACGATCTCGAACGCGGCGCCCTGACGGGTGATCTCCGCGTGCCGGCGCGAGACGGTGACGTCGTCGAAGAAGATGTCGGCCTCGGGGTGACGGCCGACCGTGGTGACGTCGGTGTCGAGCAGGTAGCGCGCGCCGGTGGTGGGGCCGGAGCGGACGATGAGCAGGGCCGCCCCGGAGGGCAGCGCCTCGATCGCCTCGAGCTCGGCCTCGCTCAGGTCGGCGCCGAAGGGCACGAAGGAGAGGTCGGCGTCGTGACCGAACGTCTGCGTCGTGTCGTTCGCGCGCGCAGCGGGGGCGGCGTCGGCGGCACGACGGATGTCGTCGCGTTCGAATCGGCGGGTCTCGTCCACGGCTTCTCCTTCATTTCCACCATAGCCGATCGATTCCGGCGCAGAACGGTCGTATCGACCATGGCGCGGACCGTGCTGGTGCGTCGTCGTATGTCCTCGTATGTCGGCGTCGGGCACCTCAGTTCGGGTGGCGGCCTAGCCTGACGGGACACTCGAACCTACCGAGCAGGAGACCATCGTGTCGAGTCCGCACCTCCGTTCCACGCCCGCACCGTCGACCCCGGTCGCCGCCTGCATGTGCGCCCGGGGTGCCGCCTGCTCGTCGTTCGCCCCCGGCCACGCCGTCCACCTGCTGCAGCGGCGCGTGGTCGCCGCCACCCCGTCCGAATGGATCGACGGCGTCGTGACGCACGCGGATGCCGCCGCCGGCGAGGTGGTCGTGCACGCTCTCGACGGAAGCGAGCTGCGGCTGTGGAACGCGGCCGGAGCGGCCGCCTCGGCCGTGGCGGGCGAGCCCGTCGCGGTGCACGGGCGCTATCACGCGCTCTGGGCCGCCGGACGCCTCTTCAACGTCGCGCGACTCGACCGGCTCTGAGTCAGGCCGTCTGCATCGACTCGCGCAGGGCCATGCAGGCGTCCATGCAGGCGCGGCACGACTCGGCGCACATCGCGCAGACCGCGCTGTGATCGGCGTGCGCGGCGCACTCGTCCATGCACGAACGGCACATCGCGATGCAGGCGTCGAGCATCGCCATGGCCGTCGTCGGCGTCATGCCCTGCATCCGCAGCAGCGACCGCATCATCGTGTGGCACATGTCGGCGCAGTTCATGCAGGCCGGCGCGCACGACATCTCCATGGTCGAACAGACGGTGCACGCCTGCTCGCAGGCCGCGCAGGCGTCCAGGCAGGCCTGCAGCAGGTCCTGGTCGATCTCGGCCATGGCCGACATCGTCGCGCTGTCGTTCTCCTGCATCATCCGCATCGCGTCCATGAGCGTTCCTTCCGAAGGGTCGACGTCGACGGACCCGCCGTCCGCCTGCGCTCAGGGTAGAACCGCCCCCGGCGGCGCGGTACCCCTTTGACGCGGCTCCCAGCCGGGTGCGAACGGGGGTGGTTAGGGTCGAGGAGTGACTTCCTCGGCCGCGCCGCGTCGGCGCCTCCTCCCCGCTCTCCTGGCCGCAGCGGCCCTCGCCGCCGCCGCCGTCCTCACCACCGCCGCCCCCGCCTCCGCGCACGACGAGCTTGTGTCCAGCGACCCGGCCGCCGGCGCCACCCTGGACGCCGTCCCCGCCGAGATCACGCTGACCTACAGCGCCGAGATCCTCGCGGAGGACGGCGCGACGCAGGTGCAGGTGACCGACGAGACGGGCGCCTCGCTCGCCGAGACCGCACCGGTCGTGTCGGGCACCGAGGTCACGCAGACCCTCAGCCCGGCGGCATCCGGAGTCGTCTCCGTCGTCTGGCGCGTCGTCTCGAGCGACGGCCACCCGATCTCCGGCGACTTCACCTTCACCGTCCCCGCCGCCGCCGCCGCCGCGCCCACCCCGACCCAGACGGCGAGCTCCGCCCCGTCCGCGTCGCCGAGCGCCACGACGTCCGAGACCGCTGCCCCGGCGGCCACCCCGGAGGCCACCGACCCGGCCACGGCGGAGGCGTCGGACGCCTCGCCGCTGCCGTGGATCCTGCTCGTGGTGGCGCTCCTCATCGTCGCCGGTGCCATCGCCTATCTCTTCGTCGCACGCGGGCGCCGCGGAGCCGGCGACGGCGGCTCGACCGGCACCCCCGGACGATAGGCTGGAGCCATGCCTCATTACGACTTGGTCATTCTTGGTGCGGGTCCCGGCGGGTACGTCGCGGCCGTGCGCGGCGCGCAGCTGGGGCTGTCGGTCGCGATCGTCGAAGAGAAGTACTGGGGCGGTGTGTGCCTCAACGTGGGCTGCATCCCCTCGAAGGCGCTGCTGCGCAACGCCGACCTCGCCCACACGTTCCACGCGAAGGCCGACCTCTTCGGCATCTCGGGCGACGTGCACTTCGACTTCGGCAAGGCCTTCGACCGCAGCCGGTCCGTCGCGGCCGGCCACGTCAAGGGCATCCACTACCTGATGAAGAAGAACAAGGTCACCGAGTACGAGGGTCGCGGTCACTTCGTCGACGACCACACGCTCGACGTGACCAAGACCGACGGCTCGAAGGAGCAGGTCACCTTCGACAACGTCATCATCGCCACGGGCTCGACGGTCCGCCTGCTCCCCGGCGTCACCCTCTCCGAGAACGTCGTCACGTACGAGGAGCAGATCCTCACGCGCGAGCTCCCCTCCTCGATCGTCATCGTCGGCGCGGGCGCCATCGGCATGGAGTTCGCCTACGTCATGACGAACTACGGCGTGAAGGTGACCATCATCGAGTTCCTCGACCGCGCCCTCCCCAACGAGGACGCCGAGGTCTCGAAGGAGATCCAGAAGCAGTACAAGGGCTACGGCGTCGACATCCTGACCTCGACCAAGGTCGAGTCGGTCACCGACCACGGCGACAAGGTCACCGTCGCGTACACCGGCAAGGACGGCAACGCCGGTTCGATCGACGCCGACCGCGTGCTCATGTCCATCGGCTTCGCCCCGAAGGTCGACGGCTTCGGCCTGGAGAACACCGGCGTGAAGCTCACCGAGCGCGGTGCGATCGACATCGACGACCTCATGCGCACCAACGTGCCGCACATCTACGCGATCGGCGACGTCACCGCCAAGCTGCAGCTGGCCCACGTGGCCGAGGCGCAGGGCGTCGTGGCCGCCGAGACCATCGGCGGTGCCGAGACGCAGACGCTCGGCGACTACCGCAACATGCCGCGCGCCACGTTCTGCAACCCGCAGGTCGCCTCGTTCGGCCTGACCGAGCAGCAGGCGCGTGACGCCGGTCACGAGATCAAGGTCGCCAAGTTCCCGTTCTCCGCCAACGGCAAGGCGAACGGCCTCGGCGAGCCGGTCGGCTTCGTCAAGCTGATCGCGGACGCGGAGCACCTCGAGCTGCTCGGCGGCCACCTCATCGGCCCCGATGTGTCCGAGCTGCTGCCGGAGCTGACGCTTGCGCAGAAGTGGGACCTCACCGCTCTCGAGGCCGCGCGCAACGTGCACACGCACCCGACGCTGTCCGAGGGTCTCCAGGAGGCCTTCCACGGTCTCACGGGACACATGATCAACCTCTGATCGCCCCGCGACACGACGACGCCCGCCCGGTTCTCCGGGCGGGCGTCGTCGTATGTGCAGGTCAGTGTCCCAATGCGCGTGCGAGCTTCGAGCCGGACGACGCCGGGCGGCCGCCGGCAGCGAAGACCGCCGCATCGACCGCGGCGAAGAACGCGGCGCGCTGCGCGGCGTCCTCCGGTCCGGCGGGACCGAGCTCGACCTCCCACTCGCGCCACGACGACTCCGTGCCGCTGCGCTCGTCGCGCGCGCGGACGTGGTCGTCGACGAACTCGGCCACCATCCCGCCGTCGGCGTCCCGGAGCGCGTACGCCGTGCGGTGGTTGCGGACCCGGGCCAGCGGCACGAAGGGCGGCGCGGCCCAGGAGGAGACGGCATCCACGATCTCGTCCGGCACGACGGGGTCGGCCTCGTCGTCCGCGACCTCACCGATCGGCCAGCCGGTCTCGGACCGCCCGCCCTCCGCCGGGGCCTTCATGTGCCAGCCCTCGTCCGGACCGCCGCGGCGGCGGCGCACGGCGACCCCGTTGCGGGCGAGGTCGAGACCGGCGGTGTCGACGTACCGGGCGTCGAGGTCGCGCGGCTCGGGCGCGCCGACCGCGACGATCCCGGGCAGCGACGACCAGTCCGGAAGCGGGGTCGCCTCATCGACGTCGTACTTGGACTCCACCTCGATCGAGGCGGAGCCGTGCCCGGGGTCTGCGCTCAATCGTCGCGCTCGTTCACGTCGCGGTTGATCTCCTCGGTCTCCTCCGCGTAGGCGAAGACCGCCTGGGTCGGACCGTCGGCGTCGCCGGTGTTCTCCAGACCGCCGTCGCGGCGGTAGACGATCTGCCCGTCGCTGTAGGGCAGGACGAGGGTGTCGTCGGAGTCGTTGTCGAGGGGGATGACCTGACCGTCGAGCGGTCCTCCGGTCAGTCGTGCGATAGCCATGTCCCCAGCGTAGGGGCGGGGCCCGCCCCGTCCGAGCGCCTTGACACCCGTCGCCTAGAATCGCTCGGGTGACCGCGCCCGCCCTGCCCGGGACCCGACCCTTCGTGCTGCTGGCCACGCGCGCGCAGGACGGCCCCGCCGACGAGGAGTACGCCCTCTTCCTGCGTTACACGGGCCTGCCGCCCGAGCGTCTGCGGCGCGTCCGCCTCGAGCGCGACTGCCTGCCCGACCTCGATCTCGACGAGCTGTCCGGCATCCTCGTCGGCGGCAGCCCGTTCAACGCGTCGGACCCCGTCGCGCGCAAGTCGGAGGTGCAGCGGCGGGTCGAGAGCGAGATGGCATCCCTCCTCGAGGACGTCGTCGCGCGGGACGTGCCGTTCCTCGGCGCCTGCTATGGCGTCGGCACCGTCGGGACGCATCTCGGGGCGCCCATCGACGGCACCTTCGCCGAGCCCATCAGCGTCGTCGACGTCAGCCTGACCGCGGCGGGACGGGAGGATCCCCTCCTGGCCGGGATGCCGCCGACGTTCCCCGCCTTCGTCGGGCACAAGGAGGCCATCGCGGCGCTGCCGTCCGCGGCGACCCTGCTGGCGTCGTCGCCGACCTGCCCGGTGCAGATGTTCCGGGTCGGGCGCAACGTGTACGCGACGCAGTTCCATCCGGAGCTCGACCTGGACGGCATCGTCACCCGCATCTACGCGTACGCGTCGTTCGGGTACTTCGCGGCGGACGAGCTCGACCTCACCCTCGCGGCCGTGCGTCGCGCGGCCGTCACGCACACCGGCCGGATCCTGCGCCGCTTCGCGGAGCGCTACGCGCGGTAGCAGGCCCTCCGCCGCGAGAACACGCGATCTCGTCGAGAGCGCACGTTCGCGCGCACCGGAGCGTGCGACGTCGGCGGGATCGCGTGATCTCGACGTCGACGACGCAGCAGCGGGACGTCAGGCGGGCTGCGTCGCCGGGATCGTCTGGATGTCGACGGGCGCGGTCGTCGCGGGCTGGACCCGCTGCAGGTGCGGCTGCAGCCCGAGGTCGACGAGGTGGATGCGTCCCGCGAGCCGCGGACCGTGCCCGCGGACGAGTCCGGCCTTGACCGCGCCGAACGTGACCGTCGTGTGGGCGGGGAGGACGGAGGCATCCGCGTCTCCGGTATCGGGATGCAGTCCGCTCGGCAGGTCGACGGCGATCACCCGGGTGCGCCCGGACGTCACGGCGGGCAGGAGCGCCTCGACCACCGCGCGCGCGGTGCCGCGCAGGCGCGGGTCGGCCGACGCCCCGATGCCCAGGATGCCGTCGAGGACGAGCGCGTAGTCCGCCGCGCCCTCGCAGATGTCGGATGCCGGGCGGATGACCGCCCCCGCCGCGCGCGCCGCCGCCAGGGATTCGCGGTGCACGCGGTCGCGGGTCAGCACGACGTCGACGCCGTCGGCGACCGCGGCGAACTCGGCGGCGGCGAACAGGGCGTCGCCGCCGTTGTCGCCCGACCCGACCAGCACCAGGACGCGACCCGGTCGCGTCCGCAGCTCGGCCAGGACGACGGATGCCAAGGCGGACGCCGCCTCGCGCATGAGCGGTCGACCCTCGGCGAGCAGCGGGGCCTCCGCGGCTCGGACGGCGGCGGCCGAATACGCCGCGACGCGTGCAGTGCTCATAGCGTCACCCTAGGACCGGGCCGGAGCCCCACGGGTGGCCTTGCCCCCGCGCCCGTCCTGTCCTAGACCCGCGTGGGGCGCGGGCGTCACTCCGCCTTCGCGAGCGTCTCCCGCTCGGTCTTCTCGGCCTCGCGCGCCGCGACGAGCTCGTCCGTCGCGGACTGCACGGCCCGCTCCGCCCGCTGGACCCGGAACTGCACGAACGTCGACGCCCCGTACTTGGCGCGCACGCGGTTCTCGTCCTCCTCCACGCCGACGGTGATGAAGGCGCCGGCGATGAGGATGACCTGGCTCGAGAGATTCAGCCACAGCAGCAGCGCGATGAGCGAGGCGAACACCCCGAACAGCGGGTTGCTCGTGGCACCGCCGACGAACAGCCCCGACAGCTGCTGCAGGACGACGAGCCCCACGCCGCCGAGGAGCGCCCCCGTCCAGAGGGTGCGACGGCGTGCCCGAACCCCGGACAGCGCGGCGAAGGCCACCCCGACCGCGAGCGTGTCGAGCGCCAGCACGACGGCGGTCGAGACCAGCCATGTGACGAACCCGGCGACGACGGAGTCCTGCGGGATCCCGAGCCACGACTCGACGAGGTTCAGGCCCGCGGTGGCGAGGAACGTCGCGGCGGCCGCGGCGACGAGGGCCGCGCCGATGCCGAGCGCGAGGAGGAGGTTGCGCAGGAGCACCCAGACGAAGAGCACGTCGTCGGTGCGGACGCCCGCGATCTGCCGCAGCGCCGCACGCAGCGAGCCGATGGCGCCGATGGCCGCGCCGGTCAGACCGAGCGACCCGAGGACACCCGCGACGGAGAGCGCGCCGGGCGCATCGATGTCCCGCACATCGATCAGCCCGTCGGTGCCCACCAGCCCCGGCACGACGCCGTCGACCGCGTCCGTGACCGACTGCAGCGCGGCGGGGTTGCCCGAGAGCCACAGGGCGGCGAACGAGAACCCGATGAACACGCCGGCGAACAGGCTGAACAGGGTGCGGTAGGTGATGCTGTCGGCGAGCATGGGGCCGCGGGCCCCGGCGTAGACGAAATAGGCGCGCACCACGCGGAGCGAGAGGGCCCAGGCGGTGACGCGGCGGATGAGGGCGGCCATGGCCCCACGCTATCGGCGGGGACCGGCCCCGGTCGGCGGCTTGACCCGCGCGCCGTGACGATACGTGGATGCCACCCCTCCCCGCCCCACTCCCCCTCCTTGCCGTGAGTTGGCGCAGATGTCCGCCGGGAGGGCGGTGGGGCGTACATCTGCGCCACCTCACGGGCTCAGCACGGCACGGCACCGGGGAGCGCGACGGCGGCGGAGCATGCGGGGTCGGAGGGCGGCGGAGCATGCGGGGTCAGAGGGTTGTGGCCAGACCCCGCCAGCACCCGGCGAGGGGGGCGGGGTCAGAGGGTCGCCGCCAGACCCCACCAGCACCCGGCGAGGAGGGGCGGGCCCAGCGGGACCTCTCCCCCGCGGCGGACGCTGAGCGCCCCGGCCCCCGCCGCCCCGCTCAACAGCGCGCCGGCCGCGGCGCCGAGGGCGATGACATCCATTCCTCGCCAGCCCAGGTGCAGCCCGACGAGGGCGGCGAGCTTGACGTCTCCCCCGCCCCAGGCGACGGGACGGGCGACGTGCACGACGAGCGCAGGGGCGAGGAGCACCCCCGCACCGAGGAGGGCGCCGGCGAGCCGTGCCGGGTCGTCGCGGCGGACGGCGGCGAGGAGGAGCAGCGCGAGCGCGACCGCCGCGGCGGGGAGGACGACGGCGTCGGGCAGGCGGCGGGTGCGCGCGTCGATGGCGGCGAGCGCAGCGCTCGCGACGGCGAACACCGCGAACGCGAGAACGGCCACGGGTCAGGCGTCGATGACGGCCAGCCGGACCGCGACGACGTCGTCGAGGCCGAACCCCTCCGCCTCGCGGACGGTCCGTTTGAGCGGCAGCACGTACGCGCCGTCGGCCTGGGGGAAGATCGACGTCCGCCAGACGGATCCGCCGATGGTCGCCTCGACGCGCACACCCCCGAAGCCGCGCCGGTACGTCTGCGTCTCGCGCACGGCCTCGCTGAGCTCGAGCGGCACGGACACGAAGAACCAGTCCGCGTCGCGCCGCGCGTTCCAGCGCCAGACCTCGCCCTCGAACTCCATCAGCATGCGCGACTCCCCTCGGTCGACCCCGGGCCGTCCGTTCCGAGGCGACGCCACTGTATCGGCGCCGGCCGCCGGCCGCGACGTCTCCTCCCCTGGGGAGGAGAGGTCACCGGATGACGACGGGTGTGCCGGTCGGCAGCTGCGCGAGGCGGTCGATCGCGGCGGCGTCGAGGCGGATGCAGCCGTTCGAGATCGCCCCGCTGTGGGAGTCGTGGTAGTGGAAGGCGGTGACGGCGACCGTCGCGCCGCCGAAGCCGTCGAGCGTCGGGGACTGCACGCCGAGGTAGACCAGCGGGTGGCCCCGCGTGTAGCCGAACGACGGCTCGGCGCGGACGAGCATGACGAAGGTGCGTCCGCGCGGGGTCGGGGTCGCGTCGGTCCCCCACGCGAAGTCCTGGGCGACCCGCTCGCGCGACCCGTCGGCGCCGACGATGTCGAGGGTCCGCGCCGCGATGTCGACCTCGATGGTCTGCGTGGTCGGCGTGAACTGCAAGTCGGCGACGCGCAGCCACCCGCTCAGCTGGGCGGGATCGCCCTGCGAGGGGACGGCCGACCGCCCGGCGAGGAGGACGCGCACCCAGTTCTCCTGGCGTTCGACCACGGGGAGGGTGGTCCCGTCGTAGGCGTCGTCGCGCGGCAGCGCGGCCACGGGGGCCGCCGTGGGGTCCGCGAACACCGGGACGAGGTCCGCCGACGCGCGCACCAGCTCGCCGGTGAAGGCGCCGCCCGGGTCGGGGTCCACCGGGAGCGCCGGCACGACCGCGAAGACGTCGGTGCGGGGCAGCCCCGACAGGTCGTACGCCGCGGTGTTCGCGGGGAAGCCCGTCGGGGTCGGGGTCGGGGTGGGCGTCGGCGTCGGTGACGGCGTCGGCGACGCGGAGGTCGGCACCGCGGTCGGGGTGGGCTGAGCGACCGGCTGCTCCGCCCACGGCCGCGTCAGCACGAGCACGAGGACGGCGACGGCCACGAGGACCCCGAACAGCACCCCGACACCGAGGAGCACGGGGCGGGGGCGGGAGGCGGTCACCGAACCATCGTCCCGCGGGCGGGGCGTCCCCGGCAAGGAGAACGGCGCGACCACTATGTCCGTTACCCCGGGCGCCCGCCGGCCCTGTGCCATGATCGGCGGAATGGATGCCGTCCCCGCGCTCACCGAGATCCCCGTCCCTCAGTACGTCATCGTGGGCGACACCACCCGCCTGGCCACCTACACCTGGGGCGACCCGGAGGCCGAGCCCGTGCTGTGCGTGCACGGCTTCGGCTCGAGCACGCGCGACAACTGGGTGAACACCGGATGGGTGCGGGACCTGCTGCGCGCGGGCTTCCGCGTCATCGCCGTCGACCAGCGCGGACACGGGGCCAGCGAGAAGCCCCACGACCCGGCCGCATACCTGATGGCGACCCTCGTCGCGGATCTCGTCGCCGTCCTCGACACCTATCTCGTCGACCAGGCGCGCTACCTCGGGTACTCCCTCGGTGGTCGCGTCGGCTGGCAGCTCGCCGTGGACGCCCCCGAGCACGTCGAGCGCGCCGTCCTGGGCGGCATCCCGGACGGGACGCCGCTCGCGCGCTTGAAGGTCGACCAGGCGCGGGCGTTCCTCGACCGGGGCGAACCGGTTCAGGATGCCGTGACGCAGAAGTACGTGAGCCTCGCCGAGCGCGTGCCGGGCAACGACCTGCGCGCGCTCGTGGCGATCGCGGAGGGGATGCGGCTCGGCGAGAGCGACCCGGACCCGGCGTCGCCGCCGCAGCAGCCGGTCCTCATCGCCACCGGGACCGACGACCCGATCTTCGAGCAGTCCCGCGGACTCGCGGCCCTGACGCCGCAGGGCGAGTTCGCCGAGATCCCGAAGCGGCACCACGTCAACGCACCGGGCGCCCGCGCCTTCCGCGAGGCGGGGATCGCCTTCCTCACCCGCTGACGCGGGAGGACCGTGGATGCCACCGCGGTGGCATCCACGATCCCGGTCAGGTCGCGGTGACGGTGAGCTTGGGCGAGGACGGCGTGCGCGTGGCCGCGACCTGCAGCCCGACCCGGACGGTCTGCCCCGGGGCGAGCGAGGTCGCCCAGCCCGAGCCCTTGCACGTGATGATCGAGGACTTGATGCTGCAGCTCATCCCCCACGTGTTCGTGATGGACACCGCCCCGCGCGACTCCCACGAGACCGTCCACGACTTCGCGGCCGTCGCGGCGGTGACGTCGAACTCGGCGACGTAGCCGCCGCGCCACGAGTTCTGCAGGATCCAGGTCGCCGAGACGCGGGCCGGCGCGGGCGTGGTAGTCGGCTTCGGCGTCGGGCTCGCGGATGCCGTGGGCGTGGGCGTCGGGGACGCCGTCGGCTTCGGCGTGGCCGTCGGCGTGGGCGAGGCGGTGGGCTTCGGCGTCGCCGTCGGCGTCGGGGACGACGTCGGCTTCGGGGTCGCCGTGGCGGTCGGCGTCGGCGTCGGCGTGGTGGTCGCCCGCGGGGTCAGGATCGGCCGCAGCGCTTCGAGCTTGGCCGTCTGCCACGTCTTCCAGTCGTCCTTGACGAGGCCGCCGGTGTCACCGCTGTCGGCGTTGTACGACCAGTAGGCGTAACTGATCCCGTTCTTCGCGATGTAGTCGACGATCGTCGCCAGCCACGTCTTGTCGCTCTGGGTCTCGTACTTCGTGCCGAACTCGCCGACGAGCACGGGCGCGATGTTCTCCTTGACGAGGTAGCCCCAGTTCGCATCCCACAGGGGCGCGAGGTTCGCCGGGTACTCCGGCGCCGAGAACCAGGGCTGGTTGTAGACGGAGGCGGGGTAGTCGTGGGGCGAGTACACGACCCTGTTCGGCACGGAGAGCGTGATCGGCGTCGTGCGGGCGTCCTTCAGACCGCCTCCCCACCACGTGTACGTCCCGTCGTTCTGCCGGTCGACGCCCTCCACGACGATCAGGAGGTTCGGGTTGACGGACAGCACGGCGTTGCCCGCCCGCGTGGCCGCGGCCGCCCAGTCGCGCGCCGGGTCGCCGCAGCCCCAGCACGCCGGGCCGTTGGGCTCGTTGTGCAGGTCGACGCCGATGACGGTGGAGTCGTTCTTGTAGCGGGCGGCGAGCATCTTCCAGTCGTCGATCCAGCGCTGCTCGCTGTAGGCGGAGGTGTACCAGAGCTGGCTCTGCGCGTCGGAGCCGGGGCGGTGCCGATCGAGGATCACGGACAGGCCGTGCGCCCGCGAACGCTCGATGACCTTGTCCATGAGCTGGAGCGGCGTCAGCGTCATCAGATCCGGGTTGATGTTCGGGTCGATCGCGGACGCCGAGCTCGCGGCGAGGCATTGGTTGGAGAAGGGCAGGCGGATGGTGTTGAACCCCATCGCCGCGATGTCGGTGAGGGCCTGCTCCATCGTGACCGCCCAGAGGCCGTGCGGCGCGCACTCCGGCGTCTCGAGGCCGAACCAGTTGGCAGCCCGGATCGTGTACGGCGTCCCGGACGCCGTGACGATCTTGGCTCTGTCCGTCTTCAGCCAGCCCGGCAGCGACTCCGCGGCGGAGGCCGGTCCCGCGGCGGCCGCCAGGCCGCCGACGATCACCATGCCGACCGCGCCGATCGCCGCCGTCCACCGCCTTCTGACACGTTCCCCTACGCGATTCATGGCACCCGAATCCCCTTTTTGTTGCCGTGATCATAATGGGCGCCCGCGTCCGGGAGAACGGCGGCAGGTTTCGAGATCGCAACATCTGGCCGGGAGGGGCCGGCGACGGGGCGGAAGAAGGGGGCGGGTAGGATCGAGACAGTGAGCAGCACCCGGACCGAAGCCGCATATCTGCGCTCGGTGACGGCCTTCAAGAACCCGACGCTCGACCTTCTGCACGGCCGGTTCGCCCCCTTCGTCGTCGCCGTCCTCTCGGTCGTGTTCACCGCCGACCGCCCCGCCGTCGCCGTCGCGGACGCGCACGCCGAGGTCGCCGAGGCGATCGAGGAGCTCCGCGCCGCGGGTCACGACACCGAGGACGACCGCCGCATCCCCGCCGGCACCGCGCGGGAGATCTGCCGCGGATGGGTCCGCGTGGGCTGGCTGAGCCTGCAGATCGAGGACGACGTCGAGGTGTACCGTCTCTCGGCGCACGCCGTCGGCGCGCTGGAGATCGCCGGCCGGGCGGGCGGCGGCCGCGCGCGGGTCTCCCGCTCCCGCATGCGCACCCTCCTCGACGCCGTCGAGCGTCTCGCCCGCGACGCCGAGTCCGACCCGGAGCGCCGCATCGAGCTGCTCACGGCGGAGCGGGACGCCCTGGATGCCGAGATCGCGGCGCTCCGCGCGGGGACCGTCGACCACCTCGACGACGAGCACCTCCTGGAGGAGGCCGAGAACGTCATCCATCTCGCCCGCGAGCTCCCCGCGGACTTCTCCCGCGTCGCCGAGTCGATCGCCGCGATGCAGCGCGACGTCGTGTCGGAGCTGCGCCGCGACGCGCGTCCCACGGGCGACGTGCTGCGCGAGTACCTCGAACGCGGCCGCCAGGTGATGCAGGCGACGCCCGAGGGGCGGGCGTTCCAGGGGGCGCTGCGCCTGATCGGCGACCCCGAGCACATCGACGACCTCACGGAGCAGGTGCACGGCGTGCTCGTCCAGCCCTTCTCGCGACTGCTGACCGCGGAACAGCGGGCGGAACTGGATGCCATCGCGCGGCGCGTCGAAGCGGGTGTGCACGAGGTGCTCACGGCGCAGCGGCGCGCCTCGCACGTCATCACGGCGCAGGTCCGCACGCACGACCCGATCCGCGACCGGCAGGTCGACGACCTTCTGCGCGGCGTCATGTCGGGCCTGCACCGCTGGAGCCAGACCCGCGCGCCCGGTCGCGTCGACCCGGTCCGGACGCTGCCCCTCGCCGACGTCGGGCACCTCCGTCGGTCGCTCGGCAGCGTCGTCCCGCCGGGTGCCCCCGCCCCTCTCGCCGACGACGCGGCCGACGTCGAGTTCGTCGACGCCGACACGCGCGCCTGGGGCGGTCCGCACTACGCCGAGCTGGAGCGGTACGTCGCGACGCTCGACGACGGGTTCGACCTCGCGACCGCCTTCGACGGCGTCGAGGCGGACTCGCGCCGGCCCGTCGACCTCGTCGGCCTGCTGGAGATCGTCCACCGCCGCGGCCTCGACGAGACGGACGAGGTGTCCGTCGTCTCCGCCCGCCGCCCCGACGGCTCCATCCGTCGCTTCGCCTTCGGGGCGGTCACCGCCGCCCGCACGACCAGAACGGACGCCGATGACTGACGTCGACACCCCCGTCCGCGCCGCCGACCCGTCCGCGGCGGACGCCGAGCCGGAGACCCCCTTCATCGCGCCCGTCGCGATGGAGAACGACCCCGACACCCTCTTCCCCGGCGACCGCGGGATCCTGGATGCCGACATCCGACGCGTCCTCGTCCGGGTGCTGCAGCGCCGGTTCCTGCTGGCCGAGAGCAGCCCCGCCGAGTGGAAGCTGCTGATCGCGCACCAGCAGATGATCGAGTCGCGCCTGAACGACCTGTTCGTCCGGCTCGTCGTCGACCACCAGCGCGGCGTGGCGTACAAGGAGCAGGTGCGCTCGGACGAGATGGACGTGCCCATCCTGCTCAAGGACGAGGCCTACTCCCGCGCCGAGACCCTCGTGCTCGTGTACCTGCGCGCGGTGTTCCAGCGCGAGACCACCGCCGGCGCCGCCTCCGCCCGGGTGGACGTGGAAGAGGTCGAGCAGACCGTCCTCACCTACTTCGCCGAGTCCGACGGCACGCGCGCGAGCCAGCAGCGCGCCGTCCGCACCGCCATCGCCCGCCTCGACCGCGAGGGCATCATCGAGGAGGAGTCCGAGGGCCGCTACCGCATCGGCCCCCTCGTCGAGGTGATCCTCAGCGCCGACACCCTCCGCGAGCTGCAGCGCTGGCTCGACGAGCGCACGTCGGAGGGGGTCCCGGATGCCGCCGCCTCGCGGCCCGGCGACACCCCCACGGCGGCCGGTCCGGGCGTGACGCCGGAGGGCGCGGCATCCCTCCCCCTCGACGTGGTCCAGGAGGACGCACCGTGACGATGCTCGACACCCTCTTCGGCCTGATCCCGGCCGCCTCGCGCGGTCAGCAGTGGGTCGCCGACGAGCTGCAGCTGATCAACTGGGGTGGCTACGACGGCCCGCACCGCGTGCGCTTCGCGCCCACCGCCACCCTGCTGTGCGGCGGGTCCGGGTCGGGCAAATCGACGCTCATGGACGCCTACGTCGCGCTCATGATGCCGCACACCACCCCCTTCAACGGCGCCTCCAACGGCGCGGTGGTCGGGCGCCCGCGCGGGCAGGAGCAGCGAAACATCCTCTCCTACGGCCGCGGCAAGCTCGACGAGTCCCGCACCGACGAGGGCACGCGCGTCCGCGTGCTGCGCGGCGACGGCACCGACACGTGGACGGCGATCGCGATGACGTGGCTCGACCACGACGGGTCGCGATTCACGGCGGTGCGCGCCTGGTACATCCCCGCCGGGGCACGCGTGCTCGACGACGCCGTCAAGGTGCGCGGCACGATCCACGGCGCGTTCGACCTGCGCGATCTCGAGCGCGCCGCCATGCAGCAGCTCAGCGACGCAGCGGTCCGGGCCGTGGGCCTCGACACCCTCGCCACCGATCGCGAGTTCTCGGCGCGGCTGCACACCGTGCTCGGCATCGGCGCGGCCGGCGCGGGCACGAAGGCGATGAGCCTGCTGGCCCGCATCCAGGCCGGGCAGCAGATCACCACCGTCGACGACCTGTACAAGCGGATGGTGCTCGAGGAGCCCGAGACGCTCGCCACCGCCGAGGCCGTCGTCGCGCACTTCGACGAGCTGGAGGGCACGCGCACCCGCATGCTCGAGGCCCGGCAGCAGGTGCGGGCGCTGCAGCCGATCCGCGACATCCGCGCCCGCATCGACGACGCCGCGGAGCGCGCGCGCCTGATCGAGGCGCTCGGCCGCTTCGGCGCGCCCGACTCGCGCGCGTCGCTGTGGCGCGCGCAGCGGCGCATCGACCTGCTCGGCGCGGTCGAGGCGGAACTGCGCGAGCGCACCCACGCCGCCGACCAGCTCGTCCGCGAGCGGCAGGCCCTCGCCGACGCCGCCGAGACCGAGCGCGAGAGCCTCGGCGACGTCCTCCGCGCCGCCGGCGGCGACCGCCTCGAAGCCGCGCAGCGCGAGCTCCGCACGCTCGAGCGGCGCCTGGCGGACATGCAGCGCGACCGCGAGCGGTTCGAGTCCGCCCTGACGGCCCTGGGCGCGGAGGCATCCACTCCCGCCCGCTTCGCGGCGCTGCGCGACGACGCGCGCACGGCCCTCGCGGACGCCGACCACAAGCGGCGGGTGCGCGAGGACTTCGTCGCCGCGAGCAGCCGTCACACCGAGCTGCGTCAGCGCCTGTCCGGGCTCGAGGCCGAGCATCGTCGCACGCAGACCCGCGACGACAACATCCCGCCGCGCCTGCACGAGGCGCGGGAGGCGCTCGCCCAGGCCGCCGGCCTGACCGCGGCCGAGCTCCCCTTCGTGGCGGAGCTCGTCGACGTCCGCACCGAGTTCGAGCCGTGGCGCGGGGCCTTCACCCTCGCCCTCGGCGGCTTCGCCACGACGCTGCTCGTCGACGCGGTGCACTTGCCCGCCTTCCGCGCGGCGATCGACGGGGTCCGCCTCGGCGAGCGCCTCCGGTTCGAGGGCGTGTCGACGGACCTGCCCGAGCGCGGCGCGCTCGACCCTCGCACCCTGCCGGGCCGTCTCGACTTCCGCCGCTCCCCCTTCGCGGGGTGGTTGCAGGACCGGCTCGAGCAGCAGTTCGCGTTCGTGTGCGTGGATGCCGCGGGCGAGCTGTCGCAGCATCGGCTCGCCCTCACCATCTCGGGGCAGACCAGCAGCGGTGCGCGCGGCGCCCACGGCGGCTCGGTGCGGCAGAACATCCTCGGCTTCTCCAGCCGCGCACGTCTCGGCGAGCTGGGCGAGGAGATCGCCGCCGTCCGCCGCGACCTCGAGACCGCCCGCGCCGCCGCCGACGCGGCCGCGGCGGCGCTGGACTCGCTCGACGAGCGGCGCAGCGCGCACGAGCGGATCGCCGACCTGTCCTGGGAGCAGGTGGACGTGGCATCCGTCCAGTCCGAGATCAACCGCTGGAACGAGACGATCGTCGAGGTCACGGCCGGGAACCCCCGCATCGCGGAGCTGCAGGAGCAGATCTCCGGCGCGCGGTCGCGGGCCGCGCGGCTGCGGGAGGAGATCGGCGGCGCGAAGGCCGAGCATCAGCGACTCGCCGCCCGGTGGGCCGACATCACCGACGAGGTCGACGACGCGCGGATCCGCCTGGAGGACGCCGAGGACGCGGATGTGGCCCTCACCGACGACGAGGCCGCCTACCTCGACGCCCTCTTCGTCACGCCGTCCGACGCCGACGTGTCGCCCTCTCAGCAGCTGGCCCGCTTCGACTCCGCCCTGGAGTCCGCCGGCAAGCGCCTCGCCGAGGAGCAGCGGGCCGCGCACGAGACCTGGGCGGACCAGCGCGAGAGCCTGCGCCGCACGCTGACCGCGTTCACGGACCGGTGGCCGAGCCCCAACCTGCTCGACGACCCGGACGAGTCGCTCGGCGACTTCGAGCGCATCCTCGCCGACCTGGAGGCCAGCGGCCTGCACGAGCTGGAGGCCGAGTGGCGCGACAGCCTGCTGCGCCTGTCCGGCAACGACCTGACCAACCTCGACTCGACGCTCACCCGGTCGCTGCGGGAGATCCGCGAGCGCATCGCGCCGATCAACCTGATCATGCAGGATCTGCCGTTCTACGACGACGAGCACCGGCTGCAGATCGTGCCGCGCGAGAATCAGTCCGAGGTGCGCCGCCGGTTCCGCCGCGAGCTGCGCGACGTCCGCGGGCTCATCGACACGGCCGGCAGCGACGACGAGCGGGAGGCGGTCTATCACCGCATGGCGCGGATCATCAATCGCATCCGCCCCACGGCACCGGACTACGCCGACCTCATCGACGTCCGCAACCACGTCCGGGTCAGCGCCGAGCGCTTCCGCGCGGACACCGGCGAGCACGTCGCGCTGTACGACCACATCGGCGAGAAGTCCGGCGGCGAGTCGCAGGAGCTCATCGCGTTCATCGTCGGCGCGGCCCTGCGGTACCAGCTCGGCGACGCGGGGGCCGAGCGTCCCCGCTACGCGCCGGTCTTCCTCGACGAGGCGCTCATCAAGGCGGACGCCCACTTCACCAAGCGAGCGATCGGCGCGTGGCGGGGCCTCGGCTTCCAGCTCGTGATCGGCGCCCCGAACGACAAGTACAGCGCCATCGAGCCGCACGTCGACGTCGAGTACGACATCCTCAAGGACACCCGCGGGCGCTCCTGGGCGAAGGCGAAGGTGGGTCTGCCGGC
This sequence comes from Microbacterium sp. LMI1-1-1.1, assembly GCF_040815675.1. Taxonomy (NCBI): domain Bacteria; kingdom Bacillati; phylum Actinomycetota; class Actinomycetes; order Micrococcales; family Microbacteriaceae; genus Microbacterium; species Microbacterium sp. LMI1-1-1.1. The sequence continues at coordinate 1,209,315 of NZ_JBFPNN010000001.1, forward strand.
CTAGCGGATCCCGGATGCCGCTCCCCCGGCGTCGCGATCGGGTCTGGGGAATGTCCGCGGGCCTGTCTACGCTGTGCCCTGGGGGCGCGAGGAAGGCGGTACGCATGCAGGGTCTCGAAGTCACGGTCCTCCTCGGTGTCGCGATGCTCGTCGGCACCGTGCTCGCGCCGCGCCTGCGGGTCGCGACCCCGCTCGTGCTGCTGGTCATCGGCCTCGCCCTCGGGTTCGTGCCCGCGCTGCGCGCGATCGAGCTCCCGCCCGAGACGGTGCTGCTGCTGTTCCTCCCCGTCATGCTGTTCCGTGAGGCGTGGACCACCTCGCTCCGCTCGGTCCGCCGCTCGCTGCGGTACATCGTGCCGATGAGCACGCTGCTGGTCGTGGCATCCGCCTTCGCCGTCGCCGCCGTCGCGACCTGGATGGGCGTGCCGTGGGAGGCCGCGCTCGTCCTGGGCGCCGCGGTCGCCCCGCCCGACGCGACGGCCGTCGCCGCGCTCGGCCGTCTGCTCCCCCAGCGCACGTTCCAGAAGCTCAAGGCGGAGAGCCTCACGAACGACGGCACGGCCCTCGTGCTGTACGCGATCGCGGTGACGCTCCTGCTCGGCGACCACATCACACCGCTCGAGATCACCGGCATGGTGCTCGTGTCCTACCTCGGCGGGGCGGCGGCCGGCATCCTCGTGGCCGTGCTCGCCTACTTCGCGCTGCGCCGCATGGAGTCGACGCTGACGATCAACCTCACGCTGCTGATCGTCCCCTTCCTGTCGTTCCTGCTGGCCGAGCTCGTCGAGGCGTCGGGCGTGCTCGCCGTCGTCTTCGCCGGCCTCATCGTGGCCTGGGTCTCGCCGCGCATCACCACGGCGGTGTCGCGTCGCGCCGCCGACGCGACATGGCCGTTCGGGGTGTTCCTGCTGAACGGCGCCCTCTTCGTGCTCATCGGGCTCGAGGTGCAGCTCGTCGCGCACGAGATCTCCGGGTCCGAGATCGGCATCCTGCTGCTCGTGACGGTGGCGGCCTGGGTGGCGCTGTTCGTGGTGCGCTACCTGTTCCAGTGGCTGTTCTCGCCGTTCTCGCGGCCGCCGGCCGGGACGGACCGGTCGCTGCGCCATCGTTCCCGGGTGGTGAGCACGGTCGCGGGCTTCCGCGGCGCCGTCTCGCTGGCCATCGCGCTGTCCGTGCCCACGACGATGGCCGACGGCTCCCCCGTGCCGGGGCGCGACGCGATCGTGTTCGTCACGGCCGGCGTGATCGTGCTCACCCTCCTCGTGCAGGGGCCGCTGCTCCCCGTGGTGATCCGGTGGGCCAAGCTGCCGTCGGACGACGCCGCCATCGAGGAGTACGAGCTCGCCCAGCGCGCCATCTCGGGCGCGGCCCTCGCGGCGCTGGACGACCTCGCCGTCGAGCACGGCATCAGCGACCGGGTGCGCGACCGCGCCCGCCGCGAGGGCTACGAGCAGCTCGAGCTGGCGAACGCCCGCGCTGTGGCGCGCGTCCGGGCCGCGGAGGAGCGCGAGATGGCCGAGCTGGACCAGATGATGGATGCCGCCGACTCCCCCTCCGCGATGGGCCCCGTCCCGCCGGGCACCGGTTCGGAGGACGGCCGGCGCACCGCGGGACCGTTGGAGATGATCGCGGTCAGCGACGACATCGACCTCACCCAGCGGTCGCCGCTCACCCGGCACCAGGAGGCGCAGCGGCTGCGCCTGGCGATCCTCGACCGCAAGCGCGAGGTGCTGCTGCGGCTGCGCCGCGAGGGCACCATCGACGACCTCGTCGCGCGCAAGATCCTCGCGGGTCTCGACCTCGAGGAGATCCGCGCCCGCGGCATCGAGAAGCCGACCGACTAGGACCGAGGGCTCACTCCAGGACGAGGTCGATGTTCGGGTGCCCCGCGAACACCTGGCGCACGAGGTCGAAGTACGTCTCGCCGGTCCCCGCCTCCAGGGCGTCGAGCGCCCGCCGGGCCGGACCGGCGGCGTAGATTTCGGGGCGCGCGAGCTTCGCCGCGTACCATGCACGGGTCGCCGCGGTCCCGAGCGCCTCCGCCGAGACCGCATGGTCGGCCCAGACCACCCGCACCGGTGCCGCGCCGTCGAGCACCCCGAATCCGCCGTAGAGCAGGTCGTCGAGGGCGTCGAGGGACTCCCCCAGCGTCCAGTCCTCGTCCGGCATGAAGACGCGGTTCAGCTCGCCGTAGAGCGACGGGATGCCGCTGATCCGGGCACCCTCGATCCGCAGGGTCGCGACGGTCATCGTCTCGCCGTCCGCGCCCGCGGGACGCCGCCGGGAGCTCCGCGCAGGTCCCGACGGAGGCGCCCCTCAGCGGCCGGCATGCAGCAGCCCGCTCTCATACGCGGCGATCACCAGCTGCGCGCGGTCGTGCGCGCCGAGCTTGACCATCGTGTTCTTCACGTGCGACTTCGCCGTGTGCGGGGAGATGAACAGCTGAGCGGCGATCTCGTCGTTCGACCATCCCCGGGCGACGAGCAGCAGCACCTCGCGCTCGCGGTCGGTGAGCGCGTCGAGCGCGGCCGTCGTCGTCCGACCGGTCGGCGCGGACCGGACGTACGTCTCGATGAGCGCCCGCGTCGCGGTCGGCGAGAGCAGCGCTCCCCCGTCCTGCACGGCGAGCACGGCGCGGACGATCTCGTCGGGCTCCGCGCCCTTACCGATGAACCCGCTCGCCCCGGCCCGCAGCGCCGCGACGACGTACTCGTCCTCCTCGAAGGTGGTGAGGATGAGCACCCGCGTCTCCGCGAGGTCAGGATCGGCGCAGATCGCCGCCGTCGCGTCGATGCCGTCCATCCGCGGCATCCGGATGTCGCACACGACGACGTCGGGCCGCAGCCGCCGGGCCAGCTCGACCGCGGCCTCCCCGTCGGCCGCGTCGCCGACGACGGAGACGCCGTCGGCGGCGTCCAGCAGGTCGCGGACGGCGGAGCGGATGAGCGGCTGGTCGTCGACGACGATCACGGTGGTCACGAGGAGGTCTCCGATGCGGCGGGGGCGGGAAGGGGAAGTCGGGCGGCGAGGCGGAAACCGCCGGGAGCGAGACCGGCCTCGAGCTCGCCGCGCACGGCCTCGACGCGCTCGCGGAGGCCGATCAGTCCGAAGCCGGAGGTCGGCGGCGGGTCGGACACGGGCAGACGGTCGAGCGGGTTCGTCACGACGATCTCCAGCGCCTCGCCGTCGCGGCGGAGCAGCAGGTGGGCACGGCGGGTGGTGCCGTGCTTCATCGCGTTCGTCAGCCCTTCCTGCACGACCCGGTACGCCACGATGCCCGTCCCCATCGGGATGCCGGCCGCATCGGCATCCGCACCGACCTCGTCGCGCACGGCCACCTCCCACCCCGCCACCCGCACGGATTCGACCACCTCGGCCACGCGGGCCAGTCCGGGCTGCTCCTGCGGCGCGGCATCCTCCGGCGCGCGGAGGACGCTCAGCATCGCCCCGATCTCGCCCAGCACGTCGCGCGAGGTGGTGCGGATCGTGGCGAGGGCCTCCCGCGCCCGTTCCGGACGGGTCTCGAGCGACGACGACGCGACGCCGGCGTTGAGGCTGATGACCGAGATGCGGTGCGCCACCGCGTCATGCAGGTCGCGCGCGATGCGCAGCCGCTCCTCGGTCACCCGGCGACGGGCCTCGGCCTCGCGCGTCTGCTCGGCGCGCCGCGCGCGCTCCTCCACCGCCTCCACGTACGCCCGCCGCGAGCGCGCCGCGTCGCCGAGGGCGCCGGCCAGCGCGAGGGCCAGCCCGACCTGGATGACACGCGTGTCGGTGCCGGTGACCAGCGAGAGGACGATGCTCACCCCGGCGGTGACGACGACGGCCAGAAGCACCGCCGGGGCCGAGATCCGCCGGGGCGCCCACTGGGCGACGGCGTACGCGGCGACGATCATGGCGACCGTCGCGCCGGGCGACAGGGTGCCCAGCGCGAGCGCGCCGAGGAAGAGGGCGACGCAGGCGGCGAGCGCGAGACGCGGGCGGACGCGGCGGAACGGGAGCACCACGGCCGGCAGCAGCACCAGCGCGAGCACGGCGGGCGTCTCCGGGCGCAGCTCGGCGGCCGGGATCGGCGCGAAGGCGGGGGCGGCCACGAGCAGGGCGAGCCCGAGGTCGACCAGCCGGCGTCGCGCGGGCCGCGCGGCGCGCGGGGACGTCGTCGGGTCGGGGGCGCTCACCGGTCCAGTCTGTCCCTTCGCGCCCGTCCGGACGATCGCCCCGTCGGGGGCATTCGCAGATCACCCCGTGGGGGGAGGCGGTCCGCCCGCCGAGGGGACGCGTGCACGAGGCGCCGGCGGGAGGGTGGGGTCATGGCATCCGATCATCCTCCCCCGCTTCTCTCGGTCACCGATCTGCACAAGTCCTACGGTCGCGGTTCCGCGCGCTTCGATGCGCTCCGCGGCGTGAGCCTCGACATCCACCGGGGCGAGAGCATCGCCGTCGTCGGCAAGAGCGGCTCGGGCAAGTCCACGCTCATGCACCTGCTGGCCCTGATGGACGCCCCCACCCACGGCACCGTGCGGATCGACGGGGTGGATGCCGCGACCCTGCGCGGGCGTCGCCTGAACGCCACCCGCAACAAGATGTTCGGGTTCGTGTTCCAGCAGTTCTTCCTCACCCCGACCGCGTCGGTGTTCGACAACGTCGTCCTGCCGCTGAAGATCGCCGGCATCGGCCGCGGCGAGCGCTCCCGCCGGGGTCTGGCGGCCCTGGCCGAGCTGGACATGGCCGACAAGGCCCGTAACAAGGCGACGGCGCTCTCGGGCGGTCAGAAGCAGCGGGCCGTGATCGCTCGCGCCCTGGTCAACGACCCGCAGGTGATCTTCGCCGACGAGCCGACCGGCAACCTGGACTCCGCCACCGGCGCGGTGGTCGAGGACATCCTGTTCCGCCTGAACCGCGAGCATGGGATCACGCTCATCGTCGTCACGCACGACGAAGACCTCGCGGCCCGGTGCGACCGGCGCGTGCAGATCCGCGACGGCCTCGTCGTCTCCGAAGAGCGGAGCGCGGCATGAAGACCCTCGATCTGATCGGCACCGCCGTCGCCAACACGTTCCGTTCGAAGACGCGCACGATCCTGACGGTCCTGGCGATCTTCGTCGGCGCGTTCACCCTGACGCTGACGAACGGCCTCGGCACCGGCATCAACGCCTTCATCGACGACACCGTCGGCGCGATCGGCGCCTCGGACACCCTCACCGTGACGAGGACGGACGCGGACGCGGCGGCATCCACCGATCCCCAGGAATACGATCCGGATGCCATCGCCTCGGCGCCGCAGGCCGGCCCTCCGGGGACGACGAGCGCGGTGACCGCGCTGACCGACGACGACATCACGGCGCTGGCGGAGCTGCCCGGCATCGCGCGGGTGGTGCCTGTGCGGGCCGTGTCGATCGACTACGTGCAGGCGGACGGAGGCGACCCCTACGTCGCCCGGGCGGGAAGCCTGGTCGCGGGGCAGACGCCGCAGCTGGCGGCGGGCGCGGCGCCCGACGTGGATGCCGCGGCGCTGCAGGTCGCGCTCCCCGACGCGCTGGTCGTGCCGATGGGGTTCGCCGACGCGGACGCGGCCGTCGGGGCGACGGTGACCATCGCCGTCACCGATCCGCTGCGCACCCAGCACACCGTCGAGGCGCAGGTGACGGGTGTGACGGAGGACGCCTTCGGCAGCGCCACCGCGCTCACCCTGAACACCGCGCTCGAGGACGCCCTGTCCGCCGCGCAGAACACGGGCGTCCCCCTCGACCAGCAGGACCGGTACGCCTCGGCGAGCGCAACGATGGCCGCGGGCGCCGACGCCGACACGGTCAAGACCACCCTCGCCGACGCCGGCTACACCGGCAGCACGGTGAGCGATCAGCTCGGCACGTTCACGGCGGTCATCGACGGGATCGTCCTCGTCCTGAACGCGTTCGCGGTCATCGCGCTGCTGGCAGCGAGCTTCGGGATCGTGAACACCCTGCTCATGTCCGTACAGGAGCGCACCCGCGAGATCGGGCTGATGAAGGCGATGGGCATGGGCAGCGGCCGCGTGTTCACGCTGTTCAGCCTGGAGGCCGTCTTCATCGGCCTGCTGGGCAGCGCGATCGGCGCCGTCGTCGCGATCGTGGTCGGGACCGCGGTCAGCGCGCAGCTGGCATCCACGCTCCTCAGCGACCTGCCGGGCCTGCAGCTGATCGCCTTCGACCCAGTGTCGATCGCGCTCACGATGCTGGCGGTCATGGCGATCGCGTTCCTCGCCGGGACGCTGCCGGCCGCGCGGGCCGCGCGGGCCGATCCGGTCGAGTCGCTCCGCTACGAGTGAGCCGGGGGCGCTGTGCGCGGGCACCATCCGGGCGCCGCGATGGTGGGCCAGGAGCACATCCGATATCGGGACGGCCCTTCCTAGCCTGGGGAGGAACGCCACCGACACGAAGGAGTGCCTGGCCATGGACATCGCCGACGACATCGACCGTCGAGACCTGAACCCCCGCGCGCAGCGCCGCCGAGCCGTCATCGGAAGCTCGGTCGGCACGGTGATCGAGTGGTACGACTTCACGTTGTACGGCTTGGCATCCGCCCTCGTCTTCGCTCCCCTCTTCTTCCCGGGAGGCGGGCAGTTCGCTGGTCTCCTCGGCGCCTTCGCCACGTTCGCCGTCGGCTTCGGGGCGCGCCCGATCGGCGGACTCGTCTTCGCGCACTTCGGCGACCGCATCGGCCGCAAGGGGACGCTGCTGGCGACCCTGCTGATGATGGGCATCGCCACCACGCTCATCGGTCTGCTGCCCACCGCGGAGAGCATCGGCGCGTGGGCGCCGATCCTGCTCATCGTGCTGCGGCTGTTCCAGGGGGCGGGCGCGGGCGCGGAGTTCGCGGGGGCCATGACGATGGCCAGCGAGTCGTCCGAGACCCGGAACCGCGCGTTCGTCGCCGGCTTCCCCGGAGCGTCCGTCTACCTCGGCATGGCGCTCGCGACCGCGACGTTCGCGCTCATCAGCCTGCTGCCGCTCGAGCAGTTCCAGGCGTGGGGGTGGCGCATCCCCTTCGTCGCCAGCATCGTGATCGTCGCGTTCGCGCTGTACTTCCGTCTGCGCGTCACCGAGACGGCGGCCTTCACGGCAGCCGAACGTCAGGGCGAGGTGTCGCGGGCGCCGCTGGCCACGGCGGTGCGCTCGCACTGGCGGACGCTGCTGGCCGGCATGGCGTTCTTCGTCTTCGCGCTGCCCTGGGTCTACATCGTGCAGACGTTCTCGATCTCGTACACGACGGGGACGCTCACGGTGAACCCCACGCATGCGCTCATCGGCCTCATCGTCGCGGAGCTGATCACCATCCCGGCGACCCTGGGCTTCGGGCTCCTCGCCGACCGCATCGGCCGCAAGCCCGTCCTGCTGGGAGCGGCGGTGTTCGCGATCGTGTTCGCCTTCCCGATGTTCCTGCTGTTCCAGACCGAGAGCTCGTTCCTCGTCGCCGTCGGTCTCGTCCTGGGCCTCGCGATCGTCCAGGGCGCGACGATCGGCGTGAGCGCGGCCATGCTCGCCGAGCTGTTCCCCACCCGCATGCGATGGAGCGGCATCGCGATCTCGCGTGAGATCCCCGCGGCCCTCGTCGGCGGCACGGCACCCCTCGTGGCGACGGCGCTCGTCGGCCTGACCGGCGGCACGCCCTGGCTCGTCGCGGGCTACCTCGTCGGCCTGAGCATCATCGGCGTCGTCGGCATCAGCGCGCTGCCCGAGACCCTGCGACGCGACGAGCCGCTGTCCACCGGGGGCGCTGTCGCGGACGGAGCCGCCGTGCGGCGGTGACGACCCGGCCGGCTGCGGCCCGGGGTCCGCGCGCGGTGACGGACGGAGCAGGTCGTAAAACGCCGGGCGCCGACCGCACTCACCCGCGGGCGAACACCGCGGGCGTCACGCCCAGCACCCGACGGAAGTGCCGGGTGAGATGCGCCTGATCGTGGAAGCCCGCGAGGACCGCGGCGTCGGCGGGGCGGCATCCATCGATTCCACGCGTGACGCGGTGTGCGGCGTCCGGCGCTCATGCCGCTGTCAGGGGGTGGGCGCGTACTCGGGACAGAGGTGGATGCCGCTGATCACGACGACCGCGCTCGCCTCCTGCTGGGTCACGGAGCCGCCGCTCATCGAGTCGTAGACCTGCTTCGGCGTGAAGCCGCTGTCGAACGCCTCGCAGACCGCGTGTCCGAGGTCCAGCCACACGCTCGCCGGCGACCGATCGATCGACGGGAGCTCCGCGCGCAGCGCCGCCATGTACGCCGACTCCTGCGCGAGGACGTCCTCGACGGGAGCCTGCGCGGTGGGGACCGCGTCCGGGGTCGAGGTCCGCGGCGCCGGTGTGACGGGCAGCGCCCCGCACCCGCTCAGCATCGCGGCGGACGCGAGGGCGACCACGACGGCGCCGGCTCTCCTCATGCCGCGAGCGTAGGCGAGGGATGCCGCCCGCGCGAGACCCCTTGTGGCGACGACGCCCGCGCGGTCGATCGTGTCGCCGTCCTGGTGCCTCCGGGGCAGGATTCACGTGCGCCGCCGGATGCTGTCAGACGTCTGTGAAGGACCGACCGTGAAGCGCCGCGCGCCGAATATCACGTGGGTGACCCCCTTGTTCCGCGCCCCTTGCACTCAGGGGGGTCATCCCCCTCCGACGCCCCGCACAGGCTCCGTCGCGGGCACCGCATGATACCCATTCGGGCGCAGAACACCAGCGGTCCGTTGCTCGCAGGCGGCGACCATACCGTTTCGATTCGTCCGAAGACGGGCGACGGAAAGGACACCACCCCCATGGGCAAGAACATCGGCTACGCGACCCCGGACAAGACCACCCCGCTGGCTCCCTTCATCTTCGACCGGCGCGATGTCGGTCCCGAGGACGTGCGGATCGACATCGCCTACTGCGGTGTCTGCCACTCGGACGTCCACCAGGCCCGCGACGAGTTCGGCGGCGCCCTCGCCACGCTGTGGCCGTGCCTCCCCGGCCACGAGATCGCCGGCACGGTCGCCGAAGTCGGTGCTGACGTCACGACCTACGCCGTGGGCGACCGGGTGGGCGTGGGCTGCCTGGTGTACTGGGGCGACGAGTCGCAGCGGGGCGTCCCCGAGGAGCAGTACCAGAACCCGCCGGCCATCTTCACCTACAACGGCCAGGACCCCGATACCGGTGCGGTGACCCTCGGCGGGTACTCGGACGAGATCGTCGTCAATCAGCACTTCGTGCTGCGCATCCCGGATGCCATCCCGCTCGAGGAAGCCGCTCCCCTCCTCTGCGCCGGTGTGACGACCTGGTCGCCCCTCGCCCATTGGAACGTGGGGCCGGGGAGCACCGTCGCCATCGCCGGCCTCGGTGGGCTCGGCCACCTCGGTCTTCAGCTGGCGAAAGCACGCGGCGCCGACAAGGTGATCGCCCTGACGACCACCCCCGACAAGGCGGACGACCTGCGCGAGCTCGGAGCCGATGAGGTCGTCGACATGAACGACGACGAGGCGGTCGAACGACTCGCCGCGAGCGTCGACTTCATCCTGTCCACGATCCCGACGCCGTTCGACATGAAGCCCTACCTCTCGCTCATCCGCCACGACGGCGCCCTCGTGACCGTGGGGATGCTGGAGCCCATCCACGAGGAGGGCATCGACTTCGGGGCGGTCTCGATGAGCCGCATCACCATCGCCGGCTCGCTCATCGGGAGCATCGCCGAGACGCAGGAAGTGCTCGACTTCGCTGCGGAGCACGGTATCCGCCCGGAGGTCCAGGTCATCCCCGTTCAGGACGTCAACAGAGCGTTCGACGAGATGGTCGCGAACAACATTCGCTTCCGCTACGTCATCGACAGCAAGACCCTCGACGCGGACCGCGAGAAGGCGGACGAGCTCCCCACGTCCTGACGTGCACGGTGCGTTCGCCGTGCCGAGGGTCGCGATCGTGCGCCGCATGACCGCAGAAGGCGGCCCCGTGCGTCAGGGCTCGGGGATCGGGCGCAGGCCGATGGCGCCGGTGGCGTCATCAGCCATGGCTTTCAGCCAGTTCTGATTGAGAGGTCCGTGGGGTTCGGAGTCGAAGGCGAAGTACAGCGAGCTCGCCTTGGAGATCCAGATCGTTCCCCAGCGTCCGCTCTTTCCCTCGAGGGCGTCGTCACCGTGCACCGCCGGCTCGTCATTCCACGTGAAGCTGAAAGACTCGTCGCGGCGGAGTTTGGTGACGATCACCGCTCGGAGGTGGCGGAGGGTGCGGTCGTCGATGTTGATGGCGGGCGCGACCCCGTAGATCAGATGGCCCATGAGCGATGCTTTCTCTGGTGGTCCACGGCTGATGAGTGGACCGGCGGCGAGTGTCCGGGAGGAGCCGACGGCTCAGCGTACTCCTGAAAGCCCGCGCCGTGAGGATGGCCGGCGAACGAGACGGGGACGGGTGCACCGCGGCTCCGCCGTGCGAGTGGGGTGTCGGCTGCCGAGATGCAACCCCCGTCCGCTCGAAGGACGAGCAGGGTGAGACTTGCATGATGCGTCGGGTCAGGTATGCGGGAGGCGAGTTCCTCACCACGGATGAGATCGCGTCTGTGCTGCTGCGATTGGCCTGGGGTGTCAGCGTCAACGGCGGAGCGGAGATCGTCGAGGTACCAATCGCTGCGCCCGGTCCTCCCGCGTCACGGGAGGTGGCGCAGCTGATCATCAACGCGTCCTCCGAGTTCCTCTCGTTACCCGCGCCGTGGGACGAAGAAGAGCCCGACTTCTCCGGCGAGGCGATGATGCTGCAGATGCTGCCCGCCTATCCGCGCACGGTCGCCGTGGCCGTGCCCGCCAAGCCGACACCACCGCCCCAGGATGGCTGGGACCCCGAGTTCGGGGACTGGTGAGCCGCTCCATCGAGCGCAGGACCCGCCCGCACCCCCCTGCGGACTAGACGGTTCGCAGCTCCGAACCGGTTCTGTCGGCGGCGAGGGTTCGCCGGTTCGCGAGAGTTGTCTCGAGGAACGCAGCGAGCTGCGTTGCGACATCCTGGTCGAGACCTGACGCCGCGGTCTGGCAGTCATCGTCGAACTCCGTCAGCAACGACCACGGTTCCGCCGTGACGTCGATGACGAGATGGATGTGGTTGACGCGACGGTCGTTCTGATCGAACTCTCGGCGGAAGATGCCCCGTTGCACCAATCGCTCCACGAGGGTCGTGACTCCCGCGGCGGTGACACGCAGATGATCCTTGAGCTGCGAGGGGCGAGCGCCGGGATTGTCCGCCACGAACAGGATGGCCTTGGCATCCATCTCGTTGATGCCCAGCTGCTTTCGCGCAGCTGCGAGCGAGATGGTGCGGCACTGCAGATAGGTGGCCAACGCGGCGATCAGACGAGATGAACCGTCACTCTCCACGTCCAGCGTCCCTTCCTCGGCTGTCTCGTACACCCATCTTACCTTCGCGTTCTTAGCTTCTCGCACGAAGAACGTCCCCCGTTGATCTTCAACAGGGTTGATGCTCAACCCGATTGGTTCTCAAGTCCGTTGAAGCTCAACGTTGTTGGTCATTCAGAGTGATGGTGTTCAAGCGCGCTAACTATCTGCTAGGTTGAGTATCACCGGGGTTGAGTACCCCGAGCCACGAGACGAGAGGCCACGACATGAGCACCGCATTCCCCGTTCTGGGTCGCCCCGCCCGCCGCCGCTCCACCTACATCCCCGGGCCGGCACGGATGTCCGCTGTCAGCGTGACCGCCATCGCCGTCACCGCCCTGGTCGGCGCGACCACCGTCGCCGCCGCCGCCCTGCCCTTCTTCGTCTGATCCCGCACACCCTTACCGAGGAGTCATCATGGGAAAGCTTTTCTACGGTTCCGACCCCCAGCCGGTCGAGATGGATGACCGCCTGCTGCAGTACGTACAGACGCTGGTAGCCACGAAGCTTCGACGGTCCGAGTCGTTCACTCTGACGTGGACCGACCGCGACAGCACCGCCGGTCGCACAACGCTGTGGATCCAGCCCGCGATCCCCATGCGCTTCAGTTACACCACCGACACCCCCGCCCGACTCTCCGGGGCGTACCTGCGCCAGCTCGCCGACCAAGCCGCGCTGTCCGCCGGTCTCGTCATCGACGCCGCCACCTGGGAGCAGCAGGAGAGCGCGCGACAGCAGCCGCAGCTCGTCGCCGCATGAGCGTCACTCCGATGAGCTCCACCGTTGAAATGATCCCCTTCACGCCGGCGCTGGCCGCCGAGGACGTGAATTGGGCGCGCGTCGAGGAAGGCTTCTACGTGGGCAACCACGCGGGAGTCTTCATCGGATACATCGAGAAACAGTCGGGCGTAACGCACTTCGCCGCTCATGACGGCGAAGCCAACCTCCTCGGACGGTTCGCAACGTTGATCGAGGCGATGACTGCCTTGACCACGAGCGCGTCCCTGCGTCACGGCAGCGGCGCCGCCTGACCCAGCCGCCGGTCGGCGCCGTGCCGTCCTGCCTGAGAGATATCGAGACTGAAGATGATCGAGACGATGACGAGCGAGTCCCCCGTGGCGGGGGCGTTGCAGCGGTACATGCGCGAGAGGACGAGCTGCCTGGCTGACGCTCGTCGACTTCTCGGACTCAACGAGCTGGATGTGACCGCGGTGCTGCACGTCTCGAAGCACCCCGGCATCCGGCCGTCGGAGTTGCGGAACCACCTCGGAATCACCTCAGCGGGGGTCACCACCATCGTGGAGAGGCTCGTCCGACGAGACATCCTCCGGCGCGAATCCGATAACGAAGATCGTCGAGCCAGTCACATCTACGCGCAGGTCGAGCTCAGTGTCGAGCCGTGGAACTGCCTCACCCGCTTCGACGACACCTTCAACACCGCCATCTCACAGCTCCATCCGGAGGTGCAGCGCGATGTCGCTGAGTTCCTCGATGCCGCCACCACCACCGCAGCCGTCAAGAACTCCGCAGGCTCGGTGCCTTGACCAACGCCCGGAAGGCGCGAAGACCTCACTGTGCCCGTGTTCCGCTCCGGCGGACGTTCAGGACCAGGTGAGGTGCGACGAAACACGAGAGGCCCCCGCGATCCCGCAGGGGCCTTTCGTTCTTGCTTTTTCGCCGGACTGTCGAGCGATTTGCGCTGCCAACAGCCTGTGCTGTCGACATCGTCTACCTCTGTTCCAATAAATCAGCGACCTCTGTTACGTCCGCAGAGATTCAGCGGATTTCCGCGGCAGTCGGGGATTCTGAGCGGAAGTTCCAACCACGTGTCAAGCGTGGTTGGAACCGCCTGAGCGCCGAGCAGCAAGCCACTGTAGTTGCACGGTACAGCAGCGGTGAGACCTCAACCGTGCTCGCTGACGAGTACGGCGTCGCGAAGTCCACCATCTTGCGGATCCTCCGTGAGTCCCGCGTTGTCCTGCGTCGTCAGTCACTGACGGCCGAGCAGGTGAGCGAAGCCGCGGACTTGTACGAATCCGGCCTCTCGCTCTCGCAGGTCGCCAAGCGGCTCGACGTAAACCAGGAGACAATGCGGGTGGCAATCCTCGAGGCGGGCGTCATACTCCGCGAGCCGACGAAGGCGAAAAGCGCGTAGATGCCGAGGATGAGCTCAGGACCCCCAACTGTCGTAGCTCGGTCCATCGGACGCTGGAGGCGCGACGGGCTTCTGAACCCGCACGCTCACCGGAACCGGGAAGTCAACACCCATCAGAATTGCCTCCCCTGGAACCAGTCCAGGAAGGAGCTTGGTGGCGGAGTGATCGAGTTCGGCGGCGGCTTGCTCGACACGTTGACGATCGCGCCCATCGGCGAGTCGGTGCACGATCGTCATCCCGACCTGGCTGAGGACGCCAGCGGGCAAGTCACCGGGACGCTGGGTTGCGACACACACGGTGAGGCCGTACTTGCGCCCCTCCTTCGCGATCGCATCGAAAGCGTTGAGGTGGGTGCTGGCGAACTCGTCACCGACCGTGACGTCAAAGAACTGGTGCGCTTCGTCGACAGCAACGACGACAGGCGCTGAGGCGTACGCGCCGTCCCGCGCCCAGGTGAGCAACGTCTGTCCGAGGATGTTGACGACGATTTCCCGCAGGTGATTTGCGAACGTCAGGTTCTTGAGCGAGATACGCAGCACATGCTGATCTTGGTCCTGAAGCCACTTCTCGATCTCGTCGATGACATTGCTGACGCCGGCCGGGGGATCGATCACGTTCATGATCTCCGGCGTCTGGAGCAAGTCGCTGATCCGGCTGACCAACGATGCTACGTATCCGAGCGACGTCTGGTCTGTATCGCCAAATTTGGCCGCATTGTTGCGATCGGTTCCCCAAATGCACTCGTTCTGAACCTGCGCCGCAAGCAGGCGGATGTTGAAGGGCGAGTTTGGGTCTTCCACTGTCGCGATGTACTTGTTAACCGCGGCCTGGTGAACGGCGATCGTGCCGTTGCGCTTGACGATCTCGCCCGAGGCCTGCACCATTCGTTGGTGTGCAGGGTCGGCAGTGCCGTCCGCCTGGATCGCTTTGGCCAGCCGCAAAGAGCGGACGGCTTCTCTCAATCGCGGCAGTTGAGAGCCGCTCGAAGGGTTCAGGAATGCGTTCCGATCCGACTCCCGCATCATGTAGTGGGGGATGCCGACTGCGACAGTTCCCGTTGGTTCGCCGGCGGTTGAGCTGAACGCGAGATGAGTGGCTCTGTCGGCGAGCGTGCGGAACTCACCAGTCGCATCGATGAGGATCATCTTCCCCCGCAGCGCGGCAACGCTCTCGGCAAGATGACCGACCGTCCAGCTCTTGCCCGATCCCGTAGCGCCGACTACAGCGAGGTGCCTACCGAATAGCCGCGACAACGGCACGGCAACTGGAACGGACTCGTCGACGGATAGCCGTCCGAGCGGCAGTGTTGCGGCTCCAGAGCTAGAGGCGGCGCCGATCACGGCGAGGATCGCTTCCGAACTCGCGGCGTAGACAGCGTCGCCGACCTTCGGGTACTTTGCGATGCCTCGAGTGGTCGCGCCGCTCAGCTCAAGGGTCGAGAGCAATTGCACTCGACCTTCGATCGGGATCTTCTTGTCGCCTTGCGCGGAGACGTCGTCTGCACGGCCAAGTGCCGTGCCGACGCGCAGAAGACGTCCGAACGTGGCAACTCCCCCGACGTCCACGACGACAAACTCGCCGACTTCGCCGCGGCCGAGGTACTCACCAAAGTGGGCTCGCGGCAGCTTGTTCGCCGCGATGAGCGCGACGTCCGCAAACGAACCCTCAACCTGGTAGACGTACCCGATCCGGCGCTCCGGGCTGAACGGGTGCAGCTTCATCATGAGCGAGTGGCGCCATCAGCAGACACCCGGTCGGCGTGGGCGTCGCGCTCGTCACGAGCGGGGATGTCCGGGAGAAGCTTGACGAGGTCGTCGTAGGTGCCGTTCAGCAGGCTGAGGCGCCGGTCGCCGCGTGCGATCAGCTTCTCGAACCAGGCGAGAGTCTTGGAGCGCTTCTTGTCGCGCGCTCCCGGTGTCACGACGACGGCTCGGAGGCCAATGTTGCTCCGCAGCGCTGCTTCGATCGGCGCAACCAGATGATCGTCATTGAACCCGAAGCCGACGACGATCAGGCCGACATCAGGCTGACGAAGAGCGATCTGGAACCGCGACATGAATTCCAGATAGGGCTGCTGATACGACAGCTGGTACTTCGCTGACGACGGATAGATCAGCACCGGGCTGTCGGGCTTAGCGAAGCCCGGAACCTTCCGGACTCCGGCATTCGTAGCATCCCAGTCCACCGATCCGTGAAGTTTGAGCAGATGGAACACGCTGGGTTCGAGCGCAAGGGGCTCATGTGGTCGACGGCGTACGTAGTCGAGATCAAACGATGCGCCGTCAAAGTCCTGGCCGCCGTAGCCAAACCCGTCGATGACGTTGAACCGCGCGCGACGGGCAGCAACCTCGAACGCGAGATCGTAGTTTGTGGTGAACAGCTGGGTTCGCTGCAGACGTGTTGATCGGCGCGCAACCTTTCGCAGGAACAGCTCATGGCCTTCGACCTCAGAGTGATCGTCGACGAAACTGCAACTCCGCCAGACCACGTCCTCTGCTTCCTGGACGAAGGCATCGAGCTCGGTGTTCTTGGGGTTCAGCGCCAAGCGCGCCTGCGCATCGGAGAGGACGTGCTCGAGATTTTGCTCTTCGACGAGATCGGAACTGAGAAGCGCTTTCACCGCCGCGAACGAAGCAAGCTTCTCTACGTCCGCCCACAGGTCCGACATCTTGGGCGCAGTTCTGCCTGCATCCTTCGAGTTGGTGATCCCTAGAGAAGTGCCAAGACCAGCGAGCACCACAAGGTTCTCTGCGTTCGTGATCAAAGAGAGTTCTTCGCGGAGCGCGCGAGAGGCGACTTCCTGAAGCGCTAGAGCGTCCTGATCACCAGCATCGGCTCCATCAAGTGGCTGCCATCCGCCGTTGGTGTACCCACCGATCACTTCAAGGTTGCGCGTCATGCGGTGCTGCTCTCTTCCGGCGAGGGTGAAGTGGATGTGGGCACTCTCGATGCCGCGATCGCATAGAGCCCGACGGGCAGCCCGGAACCAGCGAGGAAGGACGCTTCGTCCACTCCCGCCTCATGGAGCACCTCGCGGGCGCGCGGCAGCATCGACGGCATCTCCAGCGATGAGATCCGCCCTGGCTCCGACCGGCGCCAGCCGTTCTGCGACATGCGGATGACCGCATTGCGATACGAAACGTCATTCATGATGCCGAGCGCCCGCGCGCGGTAAAGAAGCGCGGCGAGGCTGACCCCCCAGTACTCCTTCAGCTCGGCAAGCTGCGCCCACGCCTTGCCTGCGGTCGACGCCGGAAGGGACGGAGCGATCTCTTCGGCTGGCGTGAGGAACTCGGATGCGAAACGGTTGGCTTGCTCCTCGGCGACTTTCCCGCCCGGTTCAGCGTCGTGGTGCATGATCAGGTGCCCGAGCTCGTGAGCGACATCGAAGCGCTGGCGGTAGTAGTCGTCCTTTACTGGGTTCAGCACAATGATCGGCCTGGTCGCCGAGTGCAGCGAGTACGCGTCGATTGAGGCCACACCTGGCTCGCTGAACACCACGACGACGCCGTTCCGCTCGACGAGCCGAACCACATGCTGCAAAGGACCAGGTCCAACGCCGAAGAACTCGCGGGCTTCCCGCGCGGCCTCCTCTGGCGTCATCGAGCGCTCGTCGGGGTCGACCGGGATGTCCGGCAACAGCGCCTCCGGGAACTCGACCGCGTTCTCGAGCATCCCGGCGATCTCAGCCACGAACCGGCCGTACGCCTCCGCCTCGTCTTGAGCGATCTGCGGCGTCGAGCGCAGCGACCGGAAGTTCGGCTTATCCGTCTTGGGGGGTGCACCTCCCCCGAAGAACTGGGGCTCGACCTGCAGCGCCAAGGCGAGCTTCGCCACCGTCGCACGGTTGGGCTGCTTGGCACCGCTCTCCCATGCGGTCACCGAGGCCGGCGACATCTCGATGAGCGTCGCCAGATGGGACTTCTTGAGCCCTTTCAACTGACGGGCCATGGTGAGGCGCTCACCGTTGAAGAACGAAGCTGCTGCGGCGAGCGTCTGGGACGGTCGACGCACGTCAGCCATTCGCCGCGCCCGACCCTTCGCCCGCACCCGAACGCTTGAGCCGCACCGGTACATCTTCGACTTCGGTGGAGGCGCCCCCGCTCGGCATCTGCGGTGTGACCGGCAAACCAATGCCGCCGGTGGGGGTGCCGCCCGTGAGGAGCAACTTCTTCCAGTACCAGCAGGAATCGCCCGGGTACTCCGGGTTCTTGCTCTGCCCGATATGGAGCTCAAACTGCTTAGTCGTCGGGTCGAAGGCGTGCGCTACGACGAGGGTGACGCCGACGAAGTCGTCGTCGTCAGGAATTCCAGCGATCGACTCGAGGCCGAACTCCTCGTCGTCGAACAGCGCGTTTTCGCGGATAAACAGCTGCGAGGCGACACGGCGCTTCGCGTCGCTGCGCTGCACCCACTTGATGTCATCGACCTTGCCGTACGGATACGACTGCAGCAGCACGCGGTAGCCCTCGATCGCCCAGCCCGGGGACTGCTTGTAATCCCGGCGCACCACCGCATCCGACGAAAGGAGCGGCATCGCTCGGAAGGCATCCGGCGTGATACCTCGCTCGAGGACATCGCCACCAAGACTCTCGATCCCTTCGCCCACCTTGAACCGACCGTTCGAGGTCGCCCGATCGATGAGGTCCTTGAAGTGCTTGAAATTGAGGTAGCCGACGACACCCTGGTCGTGTCCCTGGTCCTCGTCGTACAGCTGATCCGTTGCAGTGAACGCCACGGGCGCGCCCCACTTCAAGACATCGATCAGTCCAGAAGCCTGGAAGGCGGAGAGTGCGTCATCTTCTGCGGTCATGAGACAAAGATACACGCAGGTCAGTAGAGTGCGTGCTCATTTTCACTCTCGGCGTGTCGAATCGGATCCTGTTTCGCCCGTGGCTATTCAACGAAGGGATCGGGGCGAAGAGTGCCTGGCCGATCGCCGGTCGGCTTGTAGACGCAGGAGTACGCGCTTCGGGGTCTCCGTGCACCATGCCGATGAGCACCCGAGCGACCGCAGTCTCGCCTGCCGGACGATTATCGATGACCTCGCTGAAGAGGTTCTAGCCACGGATGTTGAAATACCCCACGGCCGCGTCGATCCGATCCGACTCGGCAAGCGTCTCTACGAGATGGCTCCCAAGGGCCAACTCGATGTTGTCGAAAATCCGGGTCACGGCGCTCCTTCGTCGCTTCCCGGACTACCAGGAAGATGGTTTTCCCTCAGGGTAGCGAGACGCACAGACACGACCGAGAAGTGCGCGTTCGGGCGTGGCGAATGCTTAGGAGAGTGCTCCGGCGGCGTCCAGCACCTTCATCGTCGCCAGCACAGCGTTGTCGCGGTATTGCTTGGAGCCGGCGACCTCGCGAACGGTCTTCACCACCTCGGCAGCACCAACCACCGTGATCGGGCCCGCACCGACGATCTGCTGGGCGGACCACTCGCGCACGGCAGCCTCGCTCCCGCCGCTGGCGAACTTGCCGACGTAGAGTCGCAGCTCGACTTGCTCGACGGTAAAACCGAACCGATCCGCAGCAGCCGCGACGACGGTGGAACGAATCTGGTCGTCGTTGAGGAGTGCGTACGCGGCGTTCCAAGCGCGGTTCTCGCTCTCACCGCGCACGTGCGCCGCTACGACCCCGCGAGAGCCGAAAAAGGACTTCACCGTCGCGAGCACGAGCCTGTCAGCGCGAGCGGCGACGAGATCCACCTCGAAACCGTGGGTCTGCCACTCCTCGTAAGCGGTCTTGCGTGTGCGGCGCTTGACCGGGAACTTGAGCGCGCTCGAGACGACCAACCCCTCGGCTTCCAGCGCGAGGGCGACGAACTGCTCAAAGGCTTCCACGCTTTCGAGGGTAGCCAGCGGCACCGACGCCGCCTCGGAACCAGCACGGGGCGACGTCGTGCTACGGCGCTTTGCGCACCGCGTCGGCGGGGCGGTCTTCCACTGCACCCTCGGCGCGCAACAGCTCGATCTCCACATGCACCTCGCTCGCAGCTGCCTTCAGCTGAGAGATCGTGAGGTCAGGTGTCTTGACGTACTTCAGGACAGACGAAGGGGCGAAGTGATTGAACTCTTTGCGTCCCGCGGCCGTTTGTGGCAAGTGGGCAGGGAAGGTGTAGAACTCCGGATGCTCACGGCTCACGGCCTCTCGGAGACGATGTGACTCCTCGCTTCGGCCACGAACGGATTCATCATGGTAGATCGCAGTGCGTCGAAACTGGCTGCCTTGAAGTTGCCAGCCCAGATGCGCATGGATCCCGCTTGTGAAGGTGTACTCGAAAGACTCGACGAACGGCGTCGCATTGGTCATGCCACTTCCAGCGGGCTGCTCCAGCCCCGGGAGGAACTCGTTGAGCACCCGCGCGACGCGCTGTGCACGCGCCTTGTGGAGCGCCGCGCGCATCTGCGAGCTGGAGATCGCAGAGAGGAGCGACGCGGGCAGCCAGACCGCCTCGTCATCAGACTGCACGTCGACAGCCGAGACGAGCTGATGCAAGTCGGCAACGAGCGCGGTGTATCGGCGCATCGTCTCGACCTCGTAGGAGGAGTCGGTGGGGAGCGCGTCGAGGATTCGAGTAGAGAAGTTGGCGTAGCTCAGGTAGTGCCACTCCCCCAGGTCGAAGTCCGGCGCGCTGACGGAGAGCAGCACGAGGGCCGGTGTGTGCGGCCACTTCGATGTGGCGGCTTGATACTCGTCGAGCTGGTCGCGGTGGGGCAGAGAGAAGACCTTGTTCTCAATGACGAGCGGAGCACGGTCTGGCCAGCGGAACACGAGATCCAAGTGACCTCGCTCGCGCTCTACGAATCGACCAGAATCCGTGCCGGGTGATGTGAGTGGTCGGAACGTCGCGTCCGCAGCCTCAGGAAGCTGGTCGAAGAACCAGCCGACGAGGTTGGAATGGAACAGTTCGCGCTGACCGTACATGAGCCGGCCGAGCGGGTTCGCTTCAATGCGGCGGGCGACGTCTTTGAAGTCCTCAGTCATGATAACTCTCAGGCTACGGGTGTGGAGTGGCGCTGCTGACGAAGCAGTGCCTTGCCCGCTTCCGTGATCTCCCACGCGATGACGACTCCCCGGGCGCTGGGATGTCTTGCTGCGGGGCGACCAGACCGTCACGACCCAGACGCCGCACGGTCGTGACACGCACGATCTCGTACGCCGGCGCGGGGAGATCGAGGTGCGCCATCGCGAAAAGGCCGTCGAGGCTCACCATCGCTGAACTCACTCCACTCGCCGAGCGGATGCACGGCACGCTCGTCAAAGCAGACGTTGATGTCGCCCGTGGCGTGCTCGTGCTCGACATGGACATGCACGCCGACGGCGAAGCGTTCCTGCTGGAGCAAGGATCACGTCAGGAAGACCTCTGGGGCATCAACCTCCACCCCGAGCACTACGGCACGGATGCGTTCATCGCCCGTCAGCAAAGCGCCCCGCACGCCCGCTCTCACCCAGCGCACTTGCCAAGATCCTGCGCGACCCCTACTACACGGGCGCGATTCGCTACAAAGATGCTCTCTACGATGGCCGCCACCAAGCAATCGTGGAGAAGACAACTTTCCTGACCGTGGAGCGCATCCTCGACCGCCGAAACCGCAAAGGCGACGGTGACATCGTTCATTTTCACTACCTGAAGGGGATGCTATCTTGCGGCCTGTGTAGCGGTGAAGGACGGTCAAGCAGGCTCATCTACAGCCAGAATGTTGGAAACGGCGGGACGTACGAGTACTACCTCTGCGCAGCGAAACAGCGCGGCAAGTGCTCATTGGGCGCCGTCCGAATGGACGACATCGAGGCGGCCGTTGCTCGAACTGTTCACCTGGAAGGCCTTCATTCCGCGGCCGCGGAAACGATACGCCGAGAGCTGTCGACACAGATGGCTTCGCTGCAAGCCGCAGACCGAGAGCTGAAAGAGAACCTGCGACAGCACCTAACCAAGCTCGAGGCACAAGAAGAACGACTCATCGACTTGGCTGCGGACGGCACGATGCCTAGCGACAAGCTTCGTGATCGGCTGAACGACATCACGCTTCAAAAGGGTGCGATCAAGGAACGTCTTGCGCGCACGGAGACCCACCTGAGATCAGGCGCAGAGAAGGTCCTGGCCTACATCGATCTGCTCGAGAGTCCCGGGGACCTATACGCAAGCATCTCCCCCAACATCCGCCGGGACGTGCTCTCCGCGTTCTACGAGCGACTCGTCGTCCATGTGGAAGACGATGCGATCAGCCTGCAGCCCGTGAGGACTGAGGTAAACGACGCGATTCATGCATGGAACACCGCGGCCGCAGAAGCTACAAACGAAGAGCCTCCCACGTTCCCGTGGAAGGCTCTTCGTTGTCGACCATCAAGGGGGACAACTTGTCCCCTGGTTTGAGTAACACTCAATTGGTCGGGATGACAGGATTTGAACCTGCGACCCCTTGACCCCCAGTCAAGTGCGCTACCAAGCTGCGCCACATCCCGTCGCCCGCGAGCGGGCAACTCCCCTATATTAGCCTCTCCGCGCCGCGCCCGCGAACCGGCCTCCGCCCCGGGCGCGCCCCGCCGCCGCCCCGACCCCTTGCCGCTCACCCCACCCGCCGCTAGCGTCGCCCCATGACGGTCGAGATCCTCCCGGCGACCGGCGACCGCTTCGACGACGCCGAGAAGGCTCTGGACAGCGGCGACGGACCGGAATGCCAGTGCCAATGGTGGCTCCTCCCCAACGCCGAATGGCAACGCACTCCCCACACCGAGCGCGAGCAGCTCCTCCGCACGGAGCTCGACGGCGAACGCTCTCCCGGCCTCATCGCGTACGTGGACGGCGATGTCGCCGGCTGGGTGCGCGTCGGACCCCGCATCGACCAGACCCGCATCCTCCGCACCCGCGAGATCGTCGGCGCGACGGCCGAGCCGCTCGACGCCGCGGACGTCTGGTCCGTCTCGTGCTTCGTCGTCCGAAAGCAGCACCGGGGCCAGGGGCTCACGGCGAGGCTCCTGGATGCCGCCGTCTCCGTCGCCCGGGAGGGCGGCGCCCGCGTGGTGGAGGGCTATCCCCTCGACCCCGCGGTGGCGAAGAAGTCGTCGAATCAGCTGTTCCGCGGCATCCTGCCCGTCTTCGAGTCGGCCGGCTTCGACATCGTCGCCCGCCCGAAGCCCGACCGCGCGCTCGTCAGTCTCACCCTCCGCGACTGAGCGCTGTCAGCGGCAGACGTCCGACACCACGGCCCGCTACCACGTCGAGACGCACGCCACCGACCCCGCCCTGTACGCGGCCGCCGTGATGCCGGTCGAGGGCTGAGCGCCGCGACCCCGCCTACGATGGAGGTCCCCGATCGAAGGACTCCGGACGATGGATGCCACCCCCTCAGCGCGCGTCGACGCGTGGCTGTGGGCCGTTCGCGTCTACAAAACCCGCTCGGCCGCGACGACGGCGTGCCGCGCCGGGCATGTCCGCGTGAACGGCGAGCGGGCCAAGGCTGCGCAGCCGGTGCGCCCGGGAGACGAGCTGCGGGTCCGGATCCAGGGGTTTGACCGGATCCTGGTGGTCAAGAAGACGATCGTGAAGCGCGTCGGCGCGGCGCTCGTCGCGGAGTCGGTCGACGACCGCACTCCCCCGCCGCCGCCGCGCGAGAGCATGCCGTTCGTCCCCGTGCGCGACCGGGGCGCCGGCCGTCCGACGAAGCGGGACCGCCGCGAGATCGAGAAGCTGCGCGGCCGCGAGCTCGACTGACGCCGGCCGCACGCTTCTCGCAGCGGCATCCCCTCCTCGCAGGATCCCGCCGGAACTCTGCGAGGAACGCGCGATTCTGCGAGTTGCGGTCCGACGGACCCGCGAGCGCGGGGTCAGGACAGCTGGTCGAGCAGCCAGCGCGTGCCGTGCACGGTCGCGCCGAGGGCCTCGACGCGGGCCGCGAGGCCGCGGTCACTCGTCACGACGACGACGGGATGCCACGACGGATCGAGGTCGCGCACCGCGTCGACGATCGCGTCGTCTCCCGAGCCGGGGGCGCGGACCACCCGGACGAGATCGGCGTGAACATCGGCGGCCTTCGCGTCGCCCTCCAGCACCGCGATGACGAAGGGGAACCAGCGGGTGGCGGTGAGACCGAGGGCCGTGGCATCCATTCCGGAGACGGCGAGCGCGGACAGGCGCGTGAGGAGGCGTTCCGCGGCGCCGGAGCGGTCCTTCCACCAGCCGTCGGGCACCGAGCCCATGACGTTCGCGACGTCGACGACCACGGCGGGGCGGACGGCGAGTGCGGCGCGCAGGGACGGCCAGGAGGCAGCGAACCCGGGATGCAGCGGCAGGTCGTCCACTTCGTCGACGGGGACCCACGCGAGGGCGACGCTCTCCGGGTCGCTGATCACCGGCTCGAAGGGGGCCGTGACGTCGGCGACGACGGTCGTGTACGACCAGATGCCGACGTCGAGGACGCTCTCGAACCGGGCCTGCACGGCGTCGACGGGCACCCCCGCCTCCTCCCCCGATTCGCGGAGCGCGCCGTCGCGAGCGGACTCGCCCTCGTGCCGCGCGCCGCCCGGAAGAGCCCACGTGTCGCCGAAGTGGCTCCAGGCCACGCGGTGCTGCAGCAGCACGCCGCGGTCCGCGTCGAGGGCGAGGAGGCCGGCCGCGCCGAAACGTCCCCAGTACTTCTCGCCGGTGGGCGCGACGACCCACGCGTCGCCGGGGTCGCGGGGCCCGTGGGGACGCCGCGGTTCACCCGGGGCGGGAGGCTGGATCGTCATCGCGTCCAGCCTGGCACACGTCACCCGCGGCGGCGCCGACCCGCGACACATACCGCCGTGAGCCGTGGCATCCCTCCGCCCTCCCACGCATCGGGAACAGGCACCGCGCCCGGGACGGGCAGCGAACCGGGAACTCCCACGCACCGAAAACAGGCACCGCGCCCGCAACAGGCGGAACGGCCGCGAAACGCCCTGTCCCGGCCGCCCCGCCTGCCCCCGCACCCCCCGCGCCGCGAACGGCGGGGAACGCACCCGCGGACGCGCGCACGCACAACGCACGAACGCCCCGACCCTCAGGGGGCCGGGGCGTCCGCAGACCTCAGCGCTGACGCTTCTCGCGGATGCGCATGTTCAGCACGATCGGCGTTCCCTCGAAGCCGTAGATCTCGCGCAGGCGCCGCTGGATGAAGCGGCGGTAGCCCGGGTCGAGGAACCCGGTCGTGAACAGCACGAAGGTCGGCGGGCGGGTGGCCGCCTGCGTCCCGAACAGGATGCGGGGCTGCTTGCCGCCGCGCAGCGGGTGCGGGTGCTCGGCGACGAGCTCCGACAGGAACGCGTTGAACTTGCCGGTGGGGATGCGCTGGTCCCAGGACTCCAGGGCCGTCTCGAGCGCAGGGACGAGCTTGTCGAGGTGGCGCCCGGTGCGGGCGGAGATGTTCACGCGCGGCGCCCACGTCACGTGCGCCAGGTCCTGCTCGATCTCGCGCTCGAGGTATCGGCGACGGTCCTGGTTCTCCATGTCGTCGTCGTTCAGGCGGTCCCACTTGTTGAACGCCAGCACGAGCGCGCGGCCCGACTCGAGCACGAGGTCGATGATGTTGAGGTCCTGGACGCTGATCGGCTGCGACACGTCGAGCACGACCACGGCGACCTCGGACTTCTCCAACGCCGTCGAGGTGCGCAGCGAGGCGTAGAAGTCGGCGCCCTGCGACAGGTGCACCCGACGACGGATGCCGGCGGTGTCGACGAGCGTCCAGAGCTTGCCGCCGAGCTCGACGACCTCGTCGACGGGGTCGCGGGTGGTCCCGGCGAGCTCGTTGACGACGACGCGCTCCTCCCCGGCGGCCTTGTTCAGCAGCGAGGACTTGCCGACGTTGGGACGGCCGAGGATCGCCACGCGGCGGGGGCCGCCGATCTCGTACTTCGCCACCGCCGAGACCTCCGGCAGCACCTTCATGATCTCGTCGAGCAGGTCGGCCACGCCGCGGCCGTGGATGGCCGAGACGGGGTGCGGCTCGCCGAGGCCGAGGTTCCACAGGGCCGCGGCCTCGGGCTCCTGACGGGCGTCGTCGACCTTGTTGGCGATGAGGAAGACGGGCTTCTTGCTCTTGCGCAGCAGACGCACGACGTGCTCGTCGGTCGAGGTCGCGCCCACCGTGGCATCCACGACGAACAGCACGATGTCGGCCAGGTCGATCGCGACCTCCGCCTGCGCGGCGACGGAGCGGTCGATGCCGCGGGCGTCGGGCTCCCAGCCGCCGGTGTCCACCAGCGAGAAGCGGCGGTCGAGCCACTCGGCCTTGTAGGTGACGCGGTCGCGGGTGACGCCGGGGGTGTCCTCCACGACGGCCTCGCGGCGGCCGAGGATGCGGTTCACCAGCGCGGACTTGCCGACGTTGGGGCGACCGACGATCGCGACCACCGGCAGGGCCGGCAGGAACTCGATGCCGCCCTCGCCGGACGCGAGACCGGCGAGCAGCGCGGCGTCGTCCTCGTCGAGGTCGAAGTCCTCGAGGCCGGCGCGCAGCGCCTCCGCCCGCTGTTCGGCGAGCACCTCGTCGAGCTGCTCCATCTTCTCGGCGAGCTGGTCGGGCCCGCCTTCGTATTCGTCTTCAACGCCCATCGCGGGCTCCCATCGTGTTGTCGACGACGTCCAGCACGGCGTCGACGGTCTGTTCGAAATCGAGGTGGGTCGAGTCGACCACCTGCACGCCGGGGGCGGCGGTGAGGAAGTCGACGACCGTGGAGTCGGCCGCGTCCCGCTTGTGCAGGGCGGCGGCGACCTTGGCGGCATCCTGGTCCGTCAGCTCGGCGCTGCGGCGCGCGGCGCGCACCTCGGGCGCCGCTGTCAGCAGGATCCGCACGGGGGCGTCGGGGAACACCACGGTGGTGATGTCGCGTCCTTCGACGACGACCCCCGGAAGACCCGCGGATGCCACGAGTCGGCGGAACATGTCGTTGACGGCGTGCCGTACGGCTCCGACCCGGGCGACGCCGCTGACGGCCTCGGTCACGCGCGGCTCGCGGATGGCCGCGGTCACGTCGGTCCCGCCGACGCGCACCCAGCGGTCGGCCGGGTCGAGCGAGATGGCGTAGTCGAAGTCGCCGAACACCTCCAGCACCGCGGTCGCGTCCGACGTGTCGGTGCCGTGCGACAGCGCGTGCCAGGCGAGGGCCCGGTAGGCGGCGCCGGTGTCGAGGAAGCCGTAGCCCAGGCGACCGGCGGTGGCCTTCGAGATGCTCGACTTGCCGCTCCCGGCGGGGCCGTCGATGGCGACGACGAGGGGGAAGGATGCCACCCCGCCGGCGGCGGGCTTGGTGATCGGCTCGGAGGCGTCAGTCATGGGTGGTGCTCGCAATCCGCCATCCGCGCTGCTGGAGCCCGTCGGTGGCTCGGCGGACGGCGTCGGGGACGACGCTGATCTCGGCCAGGCCGAAGGGAGCCCCCGGCGAGTGCTCGAGACGCAGGTCTTCGACGTTGACGTCGAGGTCGCCGAGCTCGCCGAAGAGGCGGCCGAGCTGTCCGGCGGTGTCGTCGACCATGACGACGAAGGTGTCGAAGCGGCGGTTCTGGCCGTGCTTGCCGGGAAGGCGCTCGACGCCCTCGTTGCCGCGGCGGATGGTGTCGGCGATAGTGCGGCGGGCGCCGGGCACGTCGGGGTCGCGCAGCGCGGCCGCGACGTCGGAGAGGTCCGTCGCGAGCCGGTCGAGCACCTCGACGACCGGGGCGGCGTTCGCGCCGAGGATCTGCACCCACAGCTCGGGGGCGGATGCCGCGATGCGGGTGGTGTCGCGGACGCCCTGCCCCGCCAGGCGCAGCGAGCCGTCGGGCGCGGTGACGAAGCGGCCGGCCAGGAGGCTCGCGACCAGCTGCGGCACGTGCGACATGAGAGCGACGGACTCGTCGTGCTCCTCGGGCGTCATCTCGATGAGCGTGGCGCCGAGGTCGAGGGCGAGACCCTCCACGAGCGAGAGGTCGTGCGCGGAGGTCTCGCCGTCGCGGCAGACGACCCAGGGCCGTCCGACGAAGATGTCCGCGCGGGCGGAGATCGCTCCCCCGCGCTCGCGACCGGCCATGGGGTGGGACCCGATGTAGTGGGTGAGGTCGACGCCGCGGGAGCGCAGCGTGCGCAACGGCTCGAGCTTCACGCTCGCGACGTCGGTGACGATGGCATCCGGGAACGCCGCCAGCTCGCGCTGCACGACGTCGGCGGTCACGTCGGGCGGCACGGCCACGACGATGAGGGAGGGCCGGTCGTCGTCGCGCTCGGCGCGGCCGGCGCCGTAGTCGATGGCGAGGCGCAGCTGCGACGGCGAGGTGTCGGCGAGGACGACGTCGACGCCGAGCGCGGTCAGCGCGTGACCGATGCTCGCGCCGAGCAGTCCCGAGCCGACCACGCGCACGGTGCCGCTCGTCCGGGTCGCCAGAGGCGCCTCCGCGCGCGCGGACGTTCCGTTCGTCTCGGTCATCGGGTCTCCTGCTGCCCATCGCAGCGCCGGGGGCGCCGCACGGCACCCCGGAGGATCATTCGGCCGGATCGGCCGCGGTGCTGTCGTCCTGACGGGACAGCGTGAGGAGGGCGCCGCGTTCTACTGTAGTCAACTCCCGCGCCTTGCCCACCGGGAGAGTTCCCAGGTGCAGCGGGCCGAACTGCCGTCGGACCAGCTCCACGACCGGGTGGCCGACCTCGGCCATCATCCGCCGGACGATGCGGTTCTTGCCCGAGTGCAGGGTCAGTTCGACCAGGCTCTCGCCCCGCGAGGCGTCGAGCAGGCGCGCCTTGTCCGCCGCGATCCGGCCGTCCTCCAGGTCGACGCCCTTGAGGAGGCGCTGGACGGTCTGCGGCAGCACCTGGCCCTCGACCTTGGCGATGTACACCTTGGTCACCCCGAACGAGGGGTGCGCGAGCACGTGCGCGAGGTCGCCGTCGTTGGTCAGCACGAGGAGCCCCGAGGTGTCGGCATCCAATCGTCCGACGTTGAACAGGCGCTCCTCCCAGTCCTTCGTGAAGCGGCGCAGGTCGGGACGGCCCCGGTCGTCGTTCATGGAGCTGACCACGCCGGTCGGCTTGTTCAGGATGACGTAGCGCTTCGAGGCGTCCAGCTGCACGGCCACGCCGTCGACGTCGACGAGGTCTCGCTCCGGGTCGATGCGCGACCCCAGCTCGGTCACGACCTCGCCGTTGACGCGCACGCGCCCCTCGACGATCATCTGCTCCGAGACGCGGCGCGAGGCCACCCCCGCGTTGGCCAGGACCTTCTGCAGGCGTACGCCCTCGTCGTTCGCAGTGCTCATCGCACGACCTCTCCTTCGAATCCGTCTGCCCCGTCGTCGAGCAGCGGCGAGATCCGCGGCAGCTCGTCGAGGGAGTTGATGCCCAGGTTCACCAGCAGCGCGTCGGTGGTGCCGTAGTGGATGGCCCCGGTGTCGGCGTCGGTGAACACCTCGGTGATGAGCCCCCGGGCCAGGAGCGTCCGGACGACCGAGTCGACGTTGACGGCGCGGATGGATGCCACCTGCCCGCGCGTCACGGGCTGCTTGTAGGCGATGACGGCCAGAGTCTCCAGCGCGGCCTGCGACAGCCGGGACGGGGCCTGCGTGTTCACGAACTCGCTGACGACGTCGTCGTGCTCCTCGCGGACGTACAGCCGCCAGCCGCCGCCGACCTCCCGCAGCTCGAAGCCGCGCCGGGGTCCGCCGGTCTCGCCGTCGTAGTCGGCGACGAGCCCCTCCACGGCCTGGCGCACCGCCGCGACGGGGGCGCCCACGGCCGCCGCGAGGCTCACGAGACTCTGCGGCTCCTCGACGACGAGCAGGATCGCCTCGAGGCGACGGGCGATGGATGCCGCCCCTGCCGGCGCCCCGTCGGAGGTCGGCGCGTCGTCGGTCAGGGTGTCATCGGTCATAGTCGGCTCCCAAGGTGGCGAGGTTCTCTTCGGACCAGCGCTCGGCGGTCCAGCGCAGCGTGAGCTCGCCGAGCGGCTCGAGCTGCTCGAAGCTGAGGGCGGCGTGCCGGTACAGCTCCAGGATCGACAGGAAACGGGCGACGACGACACCCGGTTGCGCGACCCCGGCGATGAGCTCCCGGAAGCTCAGGCTCCCCGCGCCGCGCAGCAGCGTCACGACGATCGCGGCCTGCTCGCGGATGCTGACCAGGGGTGCGTGGAGGTGGTCGAGTCCGACGGTCGGCAGCTCGGTCGGGGTCATGGCGACCACGGCGAGCGCGGCGAAGTCGTCGGCGCTGAGCGTCCACCGCAGCTCCGGGGCGGCGCTGCGGTACTTCTCGTCGAGACGCACCGACCGGGCGTGGCGCCGGTCCTCGCGCTGCAGGCAGCGGGCGAACCAGGACGACACCTCCTTGAAGGCGCGGTACTGCAGCAGTCGGGCGAACAGCAGGTCCCTCGCCTCGAGGAGGGCCACCGATTCGGCATCCACGAGCTCGCCCTGCGGCAGGAGCCCGGCGACCTTCATGTCGAGAAGCGTCGCGGCGACGACGAGGAACTCGGACGCCTCGTCGAGGTCCCCCTCCGGGCCGAGGGCGCGGAGGTAGGCGATGAACTCGTCGGTGACGCGGCTGAGGGCGACCTCGGTGATGTCGAGCTCGTGCTGCGAGATCAGGTTGAGCAGCAGATCGAACGGGCCGTCGAAGACGGGGAGCGAGACACGGAACCCGTCCGCCGTCTCCGACGGCGGCGCGGTGTCACCCGCGGGCGTGATGGTGTCGGCGTCCTCCGTCTCGACCGGCGGCGCGGTGTCACCCGCGGGCGTGATGGTGTCGGCGTCCTCAGGCGACGGCGCCACGGGCGACCAGCTCCCGCGCCAACCGCAGGTAGGCCTGGGCGGCGGCGTGCTCGGGCGCGAACTCGGTGATCGGCATCCCGGACACCGAGGCGTCGGGGAACTTGACCGTGCGGCCGATGACCGTCTCGAGGACGTCGTCACCGAAGGCGTCGACGACGCGCTCCAGCACCTCGCGCGAGTGCAGGGTGCGCGGGTCGTACATCGTGGCCAGGACGCCGTCGAGCTCGATCGCCGGGTTGAGGCGGTCGCGCACCTTGTCGATGGTCTCGATCAGCAGCGCGACGCCGCGGAGGGCGAAGAACTCGCACTCCAGCGGGATGAGTACGCCGTGGGCCGCGGTGAGGGCGTTGACGGTCAGCAGACCGAGCGACGGCTGGCAGTCCACGAGGATGACGTCGTAGTCGGGCGCGATCTTGCGCAGCACGCGGGCCAGGATCGTCTCGCGGGCGACCTCGTTGACGAGGTGCACCTCCGCCGCCGACAGGTCGATGTTGGCGGGGATGACGTCGAGCCCCTCGACGCGCGTGTGGACGACAGCTTCGCGCGGGTCGCGCTTGGTGTCGAGGAGCAGGTCGTAGATGGTCGGCACGTCGTGCGGCTGGATCGCCAGCCCCGCCGAGAGCGCCCCCTGCGGGTCGAAGTCGATCGCGAGGACGCGGCGGCCGTACCCGGCGAGCGCGGCGGCGAGGTTGATGGTCGTCGTCGTCTTGCCGACGCCGCCCTTCTGGTTGCAGAGGGCGATGATGCGCGCCGGCCCGTGACCCTCCAGCTTCGGCGGAGTGGCGAACCCCTGGTAGGGACGCCCCGTCGGCCCGAGGATGACCTCGTCCGCGCCTCGGGCGGCCTTCGCCGTCCCCTTCGTGCTCGCCGACACCGTCGCTCCTGCCTTCGCCATAACGTTGCCGAGTCTAGCCGCCGCGGGTCGCCGGGCCGGGAGACCACGCGGGCGGACCCGTCGTCGAGTCGGTCGCGCTCCGCCGGCCGGGATCGGCCCGGGCCGACGGAGCGTTGAACCGGAGGAGCGATCCGTCGGTCGGGTCAGCGCTGGGCTGACGCGAGCGTGCCGGTGACCTTGCCGACCGGGTCGAAGGCGATGCACAGGACCTCGCGGTCCCCCTCGGCCCACGACTGCGGGGTCGGGGTCATCGGCCAGAAGTCCAGCTCGGACTCCTGGTACGACAGGCCGATGAAGGTGTCGAACTTGGTCTCGCACGCAGCCGAGGCCTGCTCGGTGGTCTCGTCCGCGCCGGGGTACTCGCCGTCGTCCATGAGGTAGGCGGAGTACACCTCGTCGTCGTGCGCGCCCGAGCACGGGACGATCGGGACCGACTGGATCTCCTCGGTGTCGACGCCGAGCTCGGTGGAGTTGAGGCAGTCGCCGACGCGGAGCGAGAAGACGTCGCCGTTGGCCACCTCCTCGGTGACCTCCCCGGTGCCGGCGTCGCGGACCGGCTGCGACGACGTGGGGATGATGCTCTGCACGATGGAGCAGCCGCTGAGCGCAACGGCTCCGGTCAGCAGGACGGTGCTGAGGACGAGTCGGGTTCGGGTGTTCATCGGGTGCACTCCGGGCTGGTCGGGTCGACGTGGTGCTGGTGCGCTCATTCTGGGGCACGATGCCCCAACCTGTGAAATCGCCCAGCGATTGCGTTCAACGGCCTGAACGCCACCGGGCGGCATCCCTCCCCCGAACCGTCCTGCGGACTCCCCGACCGACACGCCGCAGCCGAGGTCACCGCCCCCGGCGTGTCGTCCGAACTTCCGCACGACGGCGACGACGGAACGGGTGCCGCGGCGTCAGCGCGCGCGCGGATGGGACACGGCGTACACGTCCCGCAGGGCGTCGACCGAGACGTGCGTATAGATCTGCGTCGTGGCGACGGAGGCGTGACCGAGGAGCTCCTGGACGACGCGGACGTCCGCCCCGCCCTGCAGGAGGTGCGTCGCGAAGGAGTGACGCAGTGTGTGCGGCGAGACGTGCGCGGTCAGGCCGGCGTGCTCCGCCGCGGCCTGGAGGACGAGCCAGGCGCTCTGCCGTGACAGCGGCGCGCCGCGGACGCCGAGGAACAGCCGCGGCGTGGCCCGTCCCTTCGCGGCGAGCGCGGGACGCACGCGCGTGAGGTAGGCGTCGACGGCGGCACGGGCGTACGAGCCGACGGGCACGACGCGTTCCTTCCCGCCCTTCCCGCGGACGCGCAGCACGTCGCCGTACGCGGTGTCGTCCACGTCGAGCTGGACGATCTCGGACACGCGCGCGCCCGTCGCGTACAGCAGCTCGAGCAGAGCCCGGTCCCGAACGGCGGCGGGATCGGCCGCGCTCGCGTCCTCCGTCCCGGGGGTCGGGCCCGCGGCATCCAGGAGCTGCTCCACCTGCGCGATGGTGAGCGCCTTCGGCAGGCGTTTCGGCGTCTTGGGTGGCCGCAGGCGCGCGCTCGGGTCGTCGAGGTCGATGCCGTCCCGGACGAGGAAGCGGTGCAGCCCGCGGACCGACGACTGCAGCCGCGCGAGCGACGTCGCCGCCGGCGGCGGGTCGGCGGCGGCGCGCTCCGCGGCGAAGTCCGCGACGAGGCCGGGCGTGATCGCGGCGCTGTCATGGATGCCGCGGTCGCCCAGCCACGTCACGTACCCGGCGAGGTCGCGGGTGTAGGCCGCGACGGTGTGGTCGGAGAGACCCCGTTCGAGCGCGACGTGGCGCACGTATGCCTCGACCGCCCGTTCGAGCTCCACGTCAGGCCGACGCGGCCTCGCGGCGCAGCACCTCGGCGGCGGCGAGCGCCCCGACGGCCAGGATGCCGTTGCGCAGGCGTCCCGCCAGGACCCCGTCGATCACGTCGGCCAGCGGCACGCGTTCCACGCGCATGTCGGACTCCTCGTGCTCGCGCTCGAAGTCCGTCGTCGCGTCGGAGAGCCCGCGTGCGAGGTACAGGTGCACGACCTCGTCGTTGCCCCCGGGCGTGGTGTGCATCGACACGAGGTGCTGCCACCGCTCCGCCGCGAGGTCGACCTCCTCGGTCAGCTCCCGCTTCGCGGTCTCGAGGGGCGGCTCCCCCGCGACGTCGAGAAGCCCCGCCGGGATCTCCCAGTCGCGCTCCTTGATGGGGTGACGGTACTGCTGGACGAGGACGACCCGACCCTCGTCGTCGATCGCGACCACGGCCGCCGCACCGGGGTGCTCGACGTACTGTCGAGTCATCTCGCCGTCGCCGTATCGGACGGTGTCGGACCGCACGTCCCAGACCGCGCCCTCGTAGACGCGTTCGGTCGAGACGACGTCGAGGTCGACCCGCTCGTCCCGGAGCTCGTCGGCCATCAGTCCTCCTCGACGTCGAACAGCTCGCTGGAGCGGTGACGGTCGAGCGCCGCCCCGACGAGACCGCGGAACAGCGGGTGCGGCTCCGTCGGGCGCGAGCGCAGCTCGGGGTGCGCCTGCGTGGCGATGTAGTACGGGTGCACGTCGCGGGGCAGCTCCACGAACTCGACGAGGTCGAGGTCGGGGTTCAGACCCGAGAAGACGAGGCCGGCGTCGCTCAGCTGCTGACGATAGGCGTTGTTGACCTCGTAGCGGTGACGGTGTCGCTCCGAGATGCTGCTCGAGCCGTACACCTCCGCGGCGAGCGAGCCCTCGGCCAGTGCAGCGGGGTACAGGCCCAGGCGCATCGTGCCGCCGAGGTCGCCGCTCTCGAGGATGTCGACCTGCTCGGCCATCGTCGCGACGACCGGGTGCGCGGTGTCGGGGTCGAACTCGCTGGACGAGGCGCCCTCGAGACCGGCGATGGTCCGCGCGTACTCGATGACCATGCACTGCAGGCCGAGGCAGATGCCGAGCGTGGGGATGCCCTGCTCGCGGGCGAACCGCAGCGCGCCGAGCTTGCCCTCGATGCCGCGGATGCCGAAGCCGCCGGGGACGATGATGCCGTCGACGACCGACAGGGCCTTCGCCGCACCCTCGGGCGTCTCGCACAGGTCGGAGGGGATCCACGTGATCTTCACGTGCGTCTCCTGCCCGAACCCGCCGGCCTTGATGGCCTCGGTGACGGAGAGGTACGCGTCGGGCAGGTCGATGTACTTGCCGACGAGGCCGATCGTGACCTCGTGCTTGGGGTTGTGGACGGCCTGCAGCACACGCTGCCAGCGCGACCAGTCGACGTCCGCGGCCTTGTCGAGGTCGAGCGCGTCGACGATGTAGGCGTCGAGACCCTGGTCGTTCAGCATCGTCGGGATGTCGTAGATGCTCGGCACGTCGACGGCGTTGACGACCGCGTCCTCGTCGACGTCGCACATGAGCGCGATCTTGCGCTTGTTCGACTCGGTGACGGGCCGGTCGCTCCGGAGGACGAGGGCGTCGGGCTGGATGCCGATGGAGCGCAGCGCCGCGACGGAGTGCTGCGTCGGCTTCGTCTTCTGCTCACCGGAGGCGCCCATGAACGGCACGAGCGAGACGTGGACGAAGAACACGTTCTTGCGGCCGAGCTCGTGGCGGATCTGCCGCGCCGACTCGATGAACGGCTGCGACTCGATGTCGCCGACCGTGCCGCCGATCTCGGTGATGATCACGTCGGGCTGCGGCTGCTCGCTCGCCTGCAGGCGCATGCGGCGCTTGATCTCGTCGGTGATGTGCGGGATGACCTGCACGGTGTCGCCGAGATACTCGCCACGCCGTTCGCGTGCGATCACCTGGGAGTAGATCTGCCCCGTGGTGACATTGGCCGCCTGGCTGAGCTCGATGTCGAGGAAGCGCTCGTAGTGGCCGATGTCGAGGTCGGTCTCGGCCCCGTCGTCGGTCACGAAGACCTCGCCGTGCTGGAACGGGTTCATCGTTCCCGGATCGACGTTGAGGTAGGGGTCGAGCTTCTGCATGACGACGCGGAGACCCCGCGCCGTGAGGAGGTTGCCGAGGCTCGCCGCCGTCAGGCCCTTCCCGAGAGAGGAGACCACCCCTCCGGTCACGAAGATGTGCTTCGTGGTGAAGGTCGATGCCGTGGTGTCGTCTGAATGTCCCGCGTCCGAAGTCTGCATCACGGGCTTCGATCCTATCAGCGACCGAGGGCCCGCGGACACCGCGCGCCCCCGTTCGTCGTCCGCGTCGTCATCGTGCGCGCCCGGTGGCGAGCAGCTCCCTCGCGTGCGTGAGCGCGGCGTCCGAGTCGCTGAGCCCCGACAGCAGGCGCGCCATCTCGGCTTCGCGCTCCGCTCCGTCCAGGCGGCGGACGCTGGATGCCGTGACGGAGCCGTCGTTGCCCTTGACGACGGTCAGGTGGTTGCCGGCGAACGCGGCGACCTGTGCGAGGTGCGTGACCGCGATCACTTGCGACGACTCGGCGAGGCGCGCCAGACGGCGACCGACCTCGATGGCCGCCGCACCGCCAATCCCGGCATCCACTTCGTCGAACACGAACGTCGGCACCGGGTCGACCCCGGCGATGACGACCTCGATCGCGAGCATGACGCGGCTGAGCTCGCCGCCGGACGCCCCCCGAGAGACCGGCCGCGGGTCGGCGCCCGGATGCGGGGCGAGGAGGATGGCCACGTCGTCGCGACCGTGGCCCGCGGGGGCGGCGGCCGGGGAGACGTCGACGGTGAGACGGGCGTCGGGGAGCGCGAGGGCGTGCAGCTCCTCGGTCACGGCCGCTCCCAGCCGCTCCGCGGCCTCGCGGCGGGCCGCGGTGAGGTCCTCGGCCGCGGCGTCGAGCTCGGCGGCGGCGGCGTCGCGGTCGGCCGTCAGCCGCGCGATCCGGTCGCCGTCGTCGTCGAGCTCCATGAGGCGCGCGGAACCGGATGCCAACAGGTCGAGCGCCGCGTCGACGGAGCCGTGCGTGCGGGCCAGACCCGCCAGGACCGAGCGCCGCTCCTCGACGGCGGCGAGCTCGTGCGGTCCCGACTCGTCGAGGTCGGCGAGATAGCCCGAGAGGGCGACGGCGACGTCCGCGGCGCGGTACCCGAGGTCGGCGACCTGCTCGCCGATGGTCCCGAGGGCGGCGTCGCTGTCGGCGATCCGCTCGAGGGCGCGTCGCGCCTCGGCGAGGAGCGTGACGACGTCCGGACCCTCGTCGTCGCTCGACAGCACGGCGTGCGCGGTGGCGGCGGCCACCCGCAGCTCCTCCGCGTTGGCGAGGCGCTCGGCTCGGCGGGAGAGCTCGTCCTCCTCGCCGGGGACAGGTGCGGCCGCCTCGATCTCGGCAATCGCGGCGCGCAGCCGCTCCGCCTCGGCGGCGCGGTCGTCGCGGTCGGTCTCGAGCGTCGTCAGCTCGGCATCGAGAGCGCGCCACGCGTCCCAGGCGGTGCGGTACCGCTCGCGCGTAGTCGTGACGGTCTCGCCGCCGAAGCGGTCGAGTGCCTGGCGCTGCGCCGTCGAGCTCTTCAGCCGCAGCTGGTCCGACTGTCCGTGGACGACGACGAGGGCGTCGGCCAGATCCGACAGGACCCCCGCGGGGGCCGTCCGGCCGCCGACCGTGGCGCGCCCGCGCCCCTCGCTCGACACGGTGCGGCCCAGGTACAGCTCCGCCGCTCCGCCGCCGACGGGTTCGACCGCTCCGCCGGCTTCGCGGACGCGCTCGGCGACCGGGCCGTCCTCCGGCACGATCCAGACGCCCTCGACGGCGGCCTGGGCCGCGCCGGAACGGACGGCTCCCGAGTCCGCGCGCTGCCCCAGCAGCAGCCCGAGACCGGTGACGACCATGGTCTTGCCCGCGCCGGTCTCACCGGTGATCGCGGTGAAGCCGCGGCCGATCGGCAGCGTGGCGTCGGCGATGACGCCGAGGTCGTGCAGACGCATCTCCTCGATCACGACGCGCCTCCGACCGAGCCGCGCCAGCCGGTGACGGGAAGGCGGAACTTGCGGACGAGACGGTCCGTGAACGCGGCCGGGTGCAGACGCGCGAGGCGAACCGGTCGCGATGACCTCCGCACCATGACGCGGGCACCCGGGGGCAGCTCGTGCGAGCGACGCCCGTCGCACCACAGGATGCCGCTCCCGCTCGTGCGCTCGAGCACCTCGATCGCGACGACGGCGTCGGGGCTCACGACGAGCGGGCGGGCGAACAACGCGTGGGCCGACAGCGGCACGACGGCGATGGCCTCGACCGTCGGCCACACCACGGGACCACCGGCGGAGAAGTTGTAGGCGGTGGAGCCGGTCGGGCTCGCGATGACGACGCCGTCGCATCCGAACGACGACAGCGGTCGGCCGTCGACCTCCATGACGACCTCGAGCATCCGCTCGCGGCTCGCCTTCTCGACGGTCGCCTCGTTGAGGGCCCACGTCTCGAAGATGATGCGGTCATCGGCATCCAGGACCCGGACGGCCAGCGCGAGACGCTCCTCCACCTGGTAGTCCCGCGCGATCACGCGGCGGACGGCGTCGTCCATGTCGTCGCGTTCGATCTCGGCGAGGAAGCCGACGTGCCCCATGTTGATGCCGAGGATGGGAGCCGCTCCCCCGCGGACCATCTCGGCCGCGCGCAGGATCGTCCCGTCGCCGCCGAGCACGATGGCCAGCTCGATGTCGTCGAGGTCCACGTCGACGCCCAGCGTGCGCACACCGTCGAGCGGCAGCCGCTCCGCCAGCTCGGGGCGGTCGTCGGCTGCGACGACCGGGGTCGCGCCGGCGCCGCGGACGGCGGAGATGATGCGCTGCGCCGCCTGGACGGTGTCGTCGCGGCGCGCATGGACGACGAGGAGGATGTTGCGGTCGCTGGGGGTCATCGGCTTCCGGTCAGTCGGGTCACGGTGCTCACCCATTCTGACGGATCGCTGCCGCGACCGGCCGAGAACCACGCGACGTACTCCTGGTTGCCGTGCGTGCCGGCGATCGGCGAGGCGATCAGCCCGGCCGTACGCAGGCCCGCGTCCCACGCCGCCCACAGCACGCCGGTCACCGCGTCGGCGCGCAGGGCCGGGTCGGTCACGAGGCCGCCCTTGACCGCCGTGCGGCCGACCTCGAACTGCGGCTTCACGAGCAGCATCACGTCGGCCTCCGGCGCGGCGGTGGCCGCGACGGCGGGCAGCACGTGCGTGAGGGAGATGAAGGACAGGTCCCCCGTCACCACGGTCGGTCGCTCGTCGACACCGGTCGCGGCGGCGAGGGTCTCGGGCGTCATGAACCGCACGTTATACCCCTCGACCGACACGACACCCGGGTCGGATGCCACGGTTGGGGACAACTGCCCGTGTCCCACATCCACCGCGAGCACGTTGCGGGCCCCGCGTTCGCGCAGCACCTGCGTGAACCCTCCCGTCGACGCCCCGAGGTCGAGGGCGACGCGTCCGGTCACGTCGACGGGGAACGCGTCGAGCGCGGCGATCAGCTTGTGCGCGCCGCGGCTGACGTAATGGTCGGCGCCGGCGACGACGAGGGAGGTGGATGCCTCGACCTTCACCGACGGCTTGACGACCGGGCGCCCGTCCACGCTGACCAGCCCGTCCGCGATGAGCTGGGCTGCGTGCGTGCGGGAGCGCGCGAGCCCCCGCGCGGCGAGCTCGGCGTCGAGTCGGGCGCTCATCGGGCGGTCGTCGCGATGCCGTCGGGTCCGGACTCCAGGCGCGCGACGAGCTCGTCGTGCAGCGCGGCGTAGGCGACGGCCCGGTCCGCCAGCGGCTGCTCCTCGATCGCGCGGAGCCGGTCGGTCAGCTCAGGGTCGGGGGCGGGGACGCTGTCGGACATGCCGCCCATGCTAGCCGCGGCGCCCCACCCGGAACGGGTCGGCGTACAGCTTCTCCGGGACGCGGAATCCGAAGATCGCCCGCCCGGAGTTCCAGATCGCCGCCGCTCCCGCGCGGAGCAGGTCGATCTGACGATCCCCCTCCGAGACGATGCGGAGGTCGACCCCGTCGATCTCGACGACGGCGTCGCCGACCCGGGTGCGGTCGCCCTTGACGATCGTCTCGGGGTACGGCTCGAACAGCTGCCGGAGGTCTTCGACGATGTAGTCCGGACGCTGGTTCTTGGGCGCCGCGAGCACCTGCTTGGGACGGTCGATGCCGGTCAGCACGAGCACGGAGGTCATCTCGGCCGCCCGCGCGCCCTGGATGTCGGTGTCGAGCCGGTCGCCGATGAACAGCGGCGCGCGCGCACCCGTCCGCGTCACGGCCTCGTCGAAGATCGCTCGCTCGGGCTTGCCCGCAACGGTGGCGAGGCGGCCGACGGCGGTGTGCACGGCGGACACGAGCGTGCCGTTGCCCGGCGCGATCCCCCGCGCCTGCGGAATGGTCCAGTCGGTGTTCGTCGCGACCCAGGGGATGCCTCCCTCCTCGGGCGGCGTCGCCAGCGCGTAGGCGGCCTCGGCCAGCTGCGCCCAGCCGACCTCGGGCGCGAACCCCTGCACGACCGCGGCCGGGGAGTCGTCCGCGCTGCGCGTCACCGTGTAGCCGGCCTTCTCGACCTCGACGACGAGCCCTTCGCCTCCCACGACGAGGAGAGTGGATGCCGCCGGCACGAGGTCCCGCATCAGCCGCATCGCGGCCTGGGGGCTCGTGACGACGTCCTCGGCGGTGACGGTCAGGCCGAAGGACGTGAGGTGCTCTGCGACGGAGACGTCGGTGCGGGAGGCGTTGTTGGTGATGAATCCGAGGCGGACGCCGCCGGCGGTGGCCCGGTTGAGGCTGTCGACGGCGTGTGGCAGCGCGCCGGGTCCCGCGTACACGACACCGTCGAGATCCGCGAGCAGCACGTCCACGCCGTCGAGCGGGGTCGGCGGCGCGGGCTTGCGGCCGAAGATCACCGGTGGTCCTCCTCGTCCGACGAGGCATCGTCGACCCGCGTCTCGTCGACCGGCGTCTCGTCCGACGCCGCGTCGCCCCGCGTCTCGTCGGCGGCCGCGCCGTCACCCTCGTCGAGCGGTTCGGACGAGTCCTCCTCCGGCTCGGCGGGGCCGTCCGAGGGCTCCTCGTCGGAGGTCGCGTCCTCGGGCTCGTCGTCGACGACGACACCGGATGCCACGTCCACTCCCCCGTCGTCGTCGATGACGTCGATCTCCTCGACGACGATGACCTCGCGGTCCGCGACGCCGTTGGCCGCGTCGAGGGCCTCCGCGGCGACGGTCGCGCGACGCGCCCAGGTGGCGGCCTCGTCGTCACGGCCGAGCTCCTCGAGGACGGCCGCGCGCGCGGCGAACAGCTCGGGGCTCCACTCGAACGCGCGGTCCGGGTCGGCCTCGGGGATGTCGAGCTCCTGCAGGGCGCGCTCGGGCTGCTCGAGATCGAGGCGGGCCCCCGACATGGCGATGGCGAGGTGTGCCCGCGCCGAGGTCGACAGCGTCGACCGGTCCACGGTGCGCCCCTCCTCGAGCGCGCGGTCGGGCCGGCCGACGCCCCGCTCGCTGTCGACGATGAGCGCGATCTGCTCGTCGGAACCGGAGATGCGGCGGTAGGTGCGCAGCTCGCGCAGCGCGAGGGCGAAGTCGCCGACCGCGTAGGCCGTGATGCCGACGGTCTCGCGCACGACCGCGACACGACCGGCCCGACGGGACGCGGCCAGGGCGTGCTCGTGCGCGAGCGCCGGGTCCTCGTCGATGAGTCGGCCGGCCATCGCCAGGTGACGCGCGACGGTGTCGGCGTTCTCCTTGCTCAGCGTCTTGAGCTCGTTCCGGGCGGCACCGGGGAGGTCACGCGCGGTGATCTCCTCGGGGAGCTCGGGACCGCGCTCGCGCTGGTCCTGCGGCGGACGCGTGGCGCGGCGGTCATCGCCCTCGAAGCGGCGAGGGGCTCCCGCGCCGGGACGTCGATCCGTGGACCGACGGTCGCCGCCGCCGAACGGACGGCTGTCACCGTCGCGGCGCGGACGACCGGCGTTCTCCCCGTCACGGCGGTACGGTCGAGCGTCGCCGTCTCGACGCGGACGACCGGCGGTGTCACCGTCGCGGCGGTAGGGACGAGCGTCGCCGTCTCGACGCGGACGACCGGCGGTGTCACCGTCGCGGCGGAAGGGACGCGCCTCGCCGTCGCGACGCGGACGACCGGCATTCTCTCCGTCCCGACGGAACGGACGGGCCTCCCCCTCGCGGCGCGGACGCCCCGCGGAGTCGCCTTCCCGCCGGAAGGGACGATCCCCGTCACGACGCGGACGGTCACCGCCCTCACCGTCACGACGGAACGGACGCGCGTCACCGTCGCGACGCGGCCGGCCAGCGGCGTCACCGTCACGACGGAACGGACGCGCGTCACCGTCGCGACGCGGACGACCCGCGCTGTCGCCGTCGCGACGCGGACGACCGTTTGCGGAGAACGGCCGGTCGCCGGACGGGCGGGACCGACGATCGGAGTCCGAATCACGCTTCCGGGGACCGTCGTTGCGACGTTCCCGATCATCCCTGCGTGCATTCGTGTCGTCCGACGACATGTCAGTCCTTCCTCCGGCAAATGTGCCTGTAAATGCGAAATGGCCACCCAGCGTTGGGTGGCCATTTCGTTGAAGAAGTCCGGCGGTGTCCTACTCTCCCACAGGGTCCCCCCTGCAGTACCATCGGCGCTGAGAGGCTTAGCTTCCGGGTTCGGAATGTGACCGGGCGTTTCCCTCTCGCTATGGCCGCCGAAACACTATTGATGTTTCAAAAACCAACAACGACTATTTCATTGTTGTGTTCCCGACCGTACATCGAGAACCACTCAGTGGACGCAAGCACCAAAAACGGTGTGTTATCAAGTCATCGGCTTATTAGTATCGGTCAGCTTCACGCATTACTGCGCTTCCACATCCGGCCTATCAACCCAGTAGTCTGGCTGGGAGCCTCTCACCCGAAGGTATGGAAGTCTCATCTTGAGGCCGGCTTCCCGCTTAGATGCTTTCAG